>NZ_JBVHZI010000010.1:0-289255 GCF_055574495.1 Streptomyces sp. NPDC029836
GTGACGGCGAAGGTTTTGGCGGGTCCGCCGATCTTGGCCCAGTTGTTGGGGCCGTTCATTTTGTAGAGGTCGCCGTTGGTGGGGTTGGTGGCGAAGAGGCCTGCTCCGCCGGCGAAGAGTGTTCCGGCTGCTCCGCCGACCTTGTTCCAGGTCGTCCCGTTGCCGGACCACTGGAACACGGCGGAACGGTCCGGGGACTGGGCGAACAGGCTACTGCCGGCGGACACACCGCAGTTCGTGCTCGTCATGGTGATCGGGCTGTCGGGGTTCAGGACCAGCGGCCCCTGTCCCTGAAGGACGGGGTTGACGATGTGCTGGTTGTCGGCGTCCTGGTCGCTGCTGGGGTTGTAGAGCTGCTCGTAGTGCAGGTGGGGCCTGCCTTCCGAACCGACGTCCCCCATGTAGCCGACCACGTCGCCGCGCTTGACCCACGTGCCTTCCCTCGCCACGCCGGTCATGTGCATGTACGTGGTGAACCATCCGCCGCCGTGCCGGATCTCCAGCCCGCCCGGCGAGAAGGTCTCGTGCACGTAGCCGTCGGCCGAGGCCAGGACGGGGCTGCCCTCTCGCATGCCCTGCCGGTACATGTCCATCTTCTTGTCGTCCGGGTTGTGACCTCGGTAGGTCTTCACTTCGATCACGCTGCTACAGGGGAACGGAAGTAAGAAGTCCGGCCGGTCCGCCGCCGCGTTCACCTGTCGAGCCGGGGCGGAGGCCGAGGCGGGCGTGGGCGCGATCGGTGCGAGCAGCAGCGCTGCCGCCGCCGCTGCCAGGAGGCCGACCCGTGTGATTCTCATGCGTCTCCTCGGAGTGGGATGGACCCTGAAGGCCGTACGACTCGGGGCCGCGGAACGGCGTCAGTATGGTTCCTCGGGGCCCGGATATGGAACAAGTTTCTAGAAAAGTATTTTAGTTTGGCGGGATGACGCTGCCGGAGCAACACGGCCCGACCCGTCCGAAGCGGCCGTCAGGCCGGGCGGTTCTCACTGGTCGGCCCGCCCCGGCGCGCGACCGCGGCGGGGCCCGAAATCCGTCACCCGGCGCACACTTCCGGTCGCGCACTAAACTCTCCGCCCATGGCAATGAAGCAGTCCCGTGGCGAGATCACCGTCGAACGCTTGCTGGCCGCGGCACTCCAGGTGTACGCAGCCGAGGGCCAGGCCGGCTTCACGGTCCACGCGATCACCTCGGCCAGCGGGGTCAGCCTGGGCAGCCTGTACCACCACTTCGGCAGCGTCGACGGCCTGGCCGCCGCGCTCTACTCGCGCTGTCTGGAGCGGCAGTACGGCGAGGTCCTCACCGCCTTCGGCCGGGCCAGGAGCGCCCGTACCGGAATCCGCGCACTGGTGACCGCGTACCTGCGGTTCACCAGGGAGAACCCGGAGATGGCCCGGTTCCTGCACGGCTCGGCCTACTCCAGCTACCTGGCCGTCCGCGCGGACCCGGCCCGCGGGGTCGAGCCGGACCACTTTCCGCGCGTCGCCGACCATTTGCGGCCGTGGGTCGAGGCGGGTGAGATCGCGGCGCTGCCCGATGCGCTGCTGGAGGTCCTGGTCGTCGGGCCGGTGGCGGTGGCCGCCCACCGCTGGCTGGCCACCCCGCAGGACATCGACCTCACCGAGGCCACCCGTGTCCTGTCCGACCGCATCTGGCGTTCGATCCAGCCGTAGTCCCGGGCCGGGCACGGAGAAGGATCTCGTCGCGGGTGATCGGGCCGCCCACGTCCGACGGGACGGGACGGGCGGCTCTGCGGGAGGGACGGTGTGCGCTCACAACGTGCTCCTGGTCGGTAGCGGTACGAGGCACTACGGAAAAGGGACCCGTCGCGGTCGCGCCGGGTCACAGTGTGATCGCGCTGAAAGCTACCGAGAGGGACACGGCCCGGGGATCCGGAGAATTACGGATGGTCACCCGCGGCCCCTCCCGCTAAGGCTCGCGCGCTTTGCCCGTCGGGTCCGTCGGGCAAGTTGCCCTCACGGCACCACGCAGGCCCTAGAGGACGCGAGCCGGTTCTGTCAGTCCGTAAGGTTCCGGATACTCCTCCCGGGTGGTGATCACTAGCCTCCAAACCGCCGGTGCCGCCGGGACGGCAACCGGATCCCCCGTCAGCTCGCCCACAGGAGGTCACCTTGACCACGCAGAACCCCACCCGCAGGAGCATCCTCACGTCCGCGGGCGGGCTCGCCGCCGCGGCGGCCCTGGGAGCCGGCGGCGTCCTCGCGTCGACGTCGGCGGCCTCGGCGGCCGACGACTTCCTGCGCGTCACGGAACGCAACGAGCAGGATCACCGGATGTGGTACTACCGGTTCCAAACCTCCGCCATCGGCGGCTGGACCCCGGCCGTCAACGTGCTGCTCCCCGACGGCTACCACACCAGCGGGCGCCGCTACCCCGTTCTCTACCTGCTCCACGGTGGCCTGGAGGACTTCATCACCTTCGACGCGCACCACGACATCCGGGGTCTGACGGCCTGGAAGGACCTCATCGTCGTGATGCCCGACGGCGGGCGCGCCGGCTGGTACTCCAACGCGGTGAGCTCCAACATCGGCGCCCGGAACTGGGAGTACTTCCACATCGGGCAGCTGATCCCGTGGATCGACGCGAACTTCCGCACCTACGCCGAGTACGACGGCCGCGCCGTCTCCGGGTTCTCCATGGGCGGCTTCGGCGCCCTGAAGTACGCGGCCAAGTACTACGGCCACTTCGCCTCGGTCAGCGCCCACTCCGGCCCGGCCAACCTGCGCGGGGGCAACGGTGACCTGGTGACCCACTGGGCCAACCTCTCCTCCGCCGCCGTGGAACTGAACGGCGGCAGCATCTATGGCGCGCCCTTCTGGGACCAGGCCCGGGTCAGCGCGGACAACCCGTGCGAGCGCGTCGAGAGCTACCGGCACAAGCGGGTCTTCCTGGTTGCCGGCACCAGCCCCCAGGACATCCAGGGTTACGCCAACGAGACCCTGGTGCTCGCCACCCAGCGGGAGTTCAAGTGGCACCTCGACCGCGCGGGCATCCCCTACGAGCAGCATGAGGTGGACGGCGGCCACTGGGTCCGCCGGCATCTGCTGGAGCGCGACATCAACGGCGTCATCGACCGCCTGCGCAAGGCGTGAAGGGGAGACCTCGCGTGATGTCCCCATCGACCGTCTGCGCAGGGCCCGGAGTGCGGATCGCGCCACGCTAAAGGGGTGGAAGGGCGGTTCCGCGGGGCCGTGCCCCCCTCCGGCACGGTGACCTTCCCCACCCCGGCACATCCCGTACGCGACGTCCGCGACCGGGGGCGCACGGGCCGATCCCGCACAGCCGCCCGCGGTGGCGGTATGCCGCGCCCGCTCGCCGCGGCGCGGCAACTTCCCCCGAACCGCTCGCCGGAGAGTCGAAAACGACCCCAAACCACCATCACCGCACGAGGGCCGGAGTGACCGGGGACACCGGGGGAGCCACCCGCGAGGAGAGGGCCGGCGAGCCTCCCGACAAGGGGCCCGGAGGGCCTCCCGGGGCAGCCGGTGCGGGCTGTCCGACCCGGCGGACCGCCCTGGCCGAAGTGGCTGAAGTGCGCCGATGAACTTCACTGAAAGATGAGTACTGTTCCACTCACGGTCCGGCACGACGCGTGGAACGGGGGGAGCGGTGAGCGGTGTAGTCGTCCATCTGCCGCAGGGGTGTAGTGGCGCCGACGGCGGTGAACCGTACGGCGATGCGGTGACGTTACGCCTCGGACCGGGCGAAGTCGCCCGCTTCGGACGCGGATCCGCGAAGATCCCCGTGGAGCTCCGCCTCGCCGACGCGGCGATCTCCCGGCTCGCCGGGGAGATCCGCGTGATCGACGACCACTGGCAGTTGACGAACCACAGCACCACCCACAGCTACCTCGTGGAGAACCCGGAGGGCGCCGGGGAGTACCTGAGGGTCCCGCCCCGCCGGGTCGGGGCACCCGTCCCGTTCGAGTTCTCGCGCGTCGTGCTGCCCACCCGCAGCGATGTCCCCGTCTCCTTCCAGGTGTTCGCTCCCGATCACGTCTACCTGGACCCGGAGGACATGGGCGCCCCCTGGGGCCGCCTGACCGTCACCGCCTACTCGCTGGACGAGACGGCCACCTACTTCCTGGTCCTCCTCGCGCTCTGCGAACCGCGCCTGCGCGACCAGTCCCGCATCGCGGTCCCCACCACGCCCCAGATCGTCGAACGGCTCAGGGGCCACGTCGCCTGCGCCACCCTGACCGCGCGAGCGGTCAGCTCGCACATCGACTACCTCGCCGAGGAGAAGCTGCGCATCGGCGCCTCGGACCCGCGCGAACCCGGCAAGGGCGACCGCCGCAACGGCAAGCGGGAGGAGATCGTCGGCCTCGCCCTGCGGTTCGGGCTCGTGCGCGAGGAGCACCTGCCGCTGCTGCCACCCCTGACGGGGGCCGGCGGGCGGGAGCGGCAGGCCGTGCGATGACGACGCCCGACGCCCTGCGCGACATCACGGAATGCGACGGCACGGACCTGCTCCCGCCCGGCCACCGGGTGCAGGACTGGACGATCACCGAGCTGATCGGGGCCGGAGGCTGGTCCACGGTCTACGCCGCACGGCCCGCCGACCGGTACCCGGACCGGACCGGCCGGGCCCCCGCGCACCCGTCCGCGGCACCCGCCGAGATCGCTCTCAAAATCATGCCGACCGCCGGGTATGCCCCGCGCCAGACGCGCAGGATCGTGGAGTCCGCCCGCCGGGAGGTCGAACTGGGACGCAGGGCCGGGCACGCGCGGCTGATCCGCCTCCTGGACTCCTTCGTCCTGGAGGCGCCGGACCGCCCCGCCCTGGACGGGGCGATCGTGCTGGTCATGGAGCGGGCCGCGGGCAGCCTGCGGGAACTCCTCGACGCCGGCGTGGCCGACGCCGACCGCGCCCGGCTGATCGTGGGGATCTGCGAGGGACTCGCCCACCTCCACCGGTCGGGTTGGGTCCACGCCGACCTCAAGCCGGAGAACGTCCTGCTGGACGGCAGCCGTTCCGTGAAGCTCTCGGACTTCGGGCTGGCCACCCGGATGACGGGAACGTTCGGGTACGCGCCCCCCATGGGCACCTTGGACTACCTTCCGCCCGAGCGCTGGCGGGCACCCCTCGGGGAGCTGGGCGTGAAGGTCCGGCCCAGTGCCGACATCTGGGCCCTGGGCATCATCATCCACGAGGTGTTCGGCTCCGGCGCCTCCCCGTTCTCCGGCGCCACGCCCATGGCACGGGGCGCCGCTGTCCAGGAGTACGGCGAAGGGCGCGCGCCGCTGCGTATGGACCAGGCCGTGCCGCCGTTCTGGCGCGAGCTCGCCGCCGACTGCCTCGCCCCGACCCACGCGGCGCGTGCCCCGCACACCGCCGGGAGCCTGCTCGCCCGCATCACCGCCGAACAGGAGGCGCGCGGGAGGGGCGCGGGGCGGCTGTGGGGTCGGGCCCGCGCCGCGATCCTCACCACCGCGCTCTGCGGGATCGCCGGTACGACCCTGTGGTCGGACGCGGCACGGCCGAGCTCCTCCGCACCGGACGGCCCGGAGGGCGCGGCGGCCGGCACGATCCGGGTGTTCAATGCGGAGAAGGGCTGCCAGGAGCGGGCCGACCGGGACCCGCAGTGCAGTCTGGGCCTGGCGATCGACCCGATGCGCCAGTACACCGCGGACAACGTCGTACCGTCCCGGGTGTGGCACGGCGACGTCCTCGCGGTCGACTGCCAGTTGCCCGACGGCCGGGTCGTCATCGACGAGGCGGACCTGCAGTCCACCCGCTGGTTCCACGTCCGCCTCCCGCCCGGCTCCACACCCCCGACAGCGTGGCTCCCCGCCGTCCGCACCAAGGACCGCCCGGCGCTGCAGGAGTGCGCGCACCCCGCGACCGGGCGCTGACGCTCCCGGCCGGTACGGCCGTAGCCCGACCAGCGGTGGGCGCAACGCTCTGCGCCGGGGAAGGCGTAGGTCTGAGCCCGCGTCGATGACGGACGCACCTGCCGCGCACCGTTCCAGCGCCGCCGCAGCGGCCATCCCGCGCGGGTCGACGAGGGTGCGGGAACCAGCACCTGGACACTCTCGCAGGCCATGAGCGACTGAGCGTGGCGGAGACGGATCCGAAGCGGCCGCTCCTCCCCCGGAAAGCCCGTCACCAGCGGGCTCGTGGCACGTGGCCGATCACCCCGCGGATCGTCGGGGACCCGTGTGATCAGGGCGTGAACCCACGTACATGTGATCGCAAGGGAAGGGCATCCGGTGCTGTACGGAGAGGAGTTGGGGATGAATGCGGAGTTGAAGGTGTCACTGGCTCGGGGCTCGGACGATCCGTCCGACTGGGCATGGATCGCAGCGATCTTCGCGCTCTACCTGCTGATCGGCTACGCGCTGGAGTACCGGTCGAAGAAACGCAGAGGCGACGCCCGGCCGGCGAGGGCGGCGGTGAACGGGCTGTTCTCCGAACGCGAGGGCGTGGACCCGGGCCAGCTCCTCGCCAGCCGCATGGTGATGCTGGGCGGCGCCCTGGCGGCGGGATTGGCCGGGTTCCTCACCCGGGACACACACGCAGCGGTGCAGTACCCGACCGTGGGCGTCGTGGCGCTGCTCGGGATCTTCGCGTGGGCGTACTTCGACCACCGCACGGAGCCGCGCGGCTGAACCGAGCTCGGGCAAGGACCGGCGTATCCCTCTGCGCCGCCTCGTCGAGAGACGGCGCAGGGGGACTGCGGCACGGTCGGAGCAGGTGCGGCAGCAGGGAAGGGCGGGGGAGCGGAGCCCCCGCGTCAGTGCGACCGAGGACTGGGGCAGGGCGCACGGTACGACCGTCACCGTACGGAACGTGCCGTTCGCGCCCACCCCCGCCGAAGCCGCCGACGCCACCCGGGCCCTCCTGGACGCGGCCCCCGGGACCGACGCCGCCGCGCCCGGCGTGCTCCACGCGGCCACCGCGGCCGGCCGCGCCCCGGGCCGGGAGCCCCTCGGCCGGGCGGGCCGGTCCGCCGTGCTCCACGCGGCCACCGCGGCCGGCCGCGCCCCGGGCCGGGAGCCCCTCGGCCGGGCGGGCCGGGCCGGTCAGTAGATGTCGCGGACGTAGCGCTTGTCGGTGGCCAGCCGGCGGACGTACGCGGCGGCCGATTCCTGGTCCATCGAGCCGTGGGCGGCGACGATCTCGTGCAGGGCCCGGTCCACGTCCTTGGCCATGCGACCGGCGTCCCCGCAGACGTAGAGGTGGGCGCCGTCCCGGAGCCACCGCCACAGGCGCGGGCCGTGCTCGCGCATCCGGTCCTGGACGTAGATCTTGTTGCGCTGGTCGCGGGAGAAGGCGACGTCGAGGCGGGCGAGGTGGCCGCCGGAGCGGAAGTCCTCCAGGTCCTGGCGGTAGTAGAAGTCGGTCGCCTCGTGCTGCTCGCCGAAGAACAGCCAGTTGGGGCCGGTGTGCCCCAGGGCCCGCCGCTCCTCCAGGAATCCGATGAACGGCGCGACACCGGTGCCCGGCCCGACCATGATCATCGGGGTGGTGGGGCCCGCGGGAGGGCGGAAGTGCGGCGCGCGTTGGACGAACACCTGGACCGGGCCGTCGTCGGCGGAATCCGCCAGGTAGGTGGAGCAGACACCCTTGCGGTCCCGTCCCGTGCCGTTGGTGTAGCGGACGACCGACACCGTCAGGCGGACCTCGCCCGGGTGCGCGAGCGGGCTGGAGGAGATGGAGTACAACCGGGGCCGGAGGGGCTTGAGGACTCCGGCCCATTCGGCGCCGGAGGCCCGTACGGGGAAGGCGCCTATGACGTCGGCGGCTTGCCGGCCCCAGCTCCACTTCGCCAACTCGTCCTTGTTGTCGGGCCGCAGGAGCCGTTGGAGACCGCGGTCACCGGTGCGCGCGACGACGAACTTGAGGAGGTCCGGGGTGATGCGGGCCAAGTCGAAGCGGGTCCGCAACGCCTCGACGAGGGGGGTGTCCCCGCTGTTCGGCAGGGTGATGACCTCGTCGGGGTCGAGACCGGTGAGGGCGAGCCACTCCGCCACGAGCGCGGAGCCGTTGACCGGCCACACCCCGAGGGCGTCACCGGCCTCGTAGGGGAGTTCGCCCCCGCGGGTGTCGAAGGCGAACTGCCGTACCTCCTTCTGGGCTCCGGGCAGGCTGAGCAGCCGGTTTCCGACGAGCAGGGTCGCGAAGGGAGACGCCTTCGAGTGGCCGGCGGGTGCGGGCGGTCGGACCGCCGCCGGACCGCCGGCGGACGTCACGGACGACGGATTCGCAGGGGCGGGAGGCGGGCTCGCGGACCCCGCCGTGGTGGCGGTCGGGCGAGCCCGGGGCGGCGCGGGCGGGAGGTCGGGCACGGCGGTGAGGGCGTCGGCGATCCGGTCGAGCCACTGGCCGGCGCTCTCGTCGTGGTCGGGCTCGCACTCGGTGCGCGGGTGCAGGCGGGTGGCGCCGAGTTCCGCGAGGCGTTCGTCCAAGCGGCGGCCGTGTCCGCAGAAGTCGGCGTAGCCGGAGTCGCCGAAGGCCAACACGGAGTACCGCAGCCCGTCGGGCAGGACGGTGCCGGGTGCGGCGAGGGCTTGCCAGAAGCTCGCCCCGTTGTCGGGGCTGTCACCGTCGCCGAAGGTACTGGTGACGAGGAGCAGATCGGTATCGGTCGTGAACTGTTCGGGTGCGGTTTCGGCCATGGCGAGCAGCGTCGGGCTGAGACCGGACTCGGTGAGCCGGGCGGCCGCGGCGGTCGCGAACTCCTCGGCGGTGCCGGTCTGCGATGCCCACAGCACGAGCAGTTTCCTGGGCGCGGCCGATCCGGACCCGGCGTCGCCGGACCGCGCCGGGACTGCGGGAGGCGGGGGAGCGTCGGGGCCGGCCGTACGGGAGAACATGCCGGCCAGCACACCGTCGACCCACAGCGCCGTACCGGCGGCGAAGGGCGCGCCCGCGGGCAGGACCGGGACGCCGGTGGGCGGCGCCGCGGAGAGCCCCGACAGGTAGCCGGCCAGGTAGGTGCGCTCCGTCTCCGCCAACGGTGGCCCAGTGAGTTCGGGCAGGCCGAACAGGGTGGCCAGTGCGGAGACGGCGGTGGTCGCCTCGCCGGCCCGCGCCGCGGCGGGCAGGTCGTGGGGTCGCGGCGTCGGCGTGCCGGGGCGCTGCGACGTCGGGCCGGGGTGGGTCTCCCGCGACTGCGGGGCGGCCACGACCCGCAGTGCCACGGCGCAGGCCTTGAACGCGGGCTGGAACGAGAGCGGGTCGACGGCGTCGCTGGTGACGGCGTTGATGCTGAGGTACTCCCCGAACAAGTCGTTCCAGTGGAACGGCGCGAAGCAGTTCCCGGGGCTGACCCGGTCGGTGACGACGGCGGGCAGCACCGCGCGACCGCGCCGGGAGGCGACCTCGATGTGGTCGCCCTCCTCGGCGCCCATGGCGGCGGCGTCCTCCGGGTGGAGTTCGACGAAGGGGCCGGGGTTCAGCTTGTTGAGCTTGGCGACCTTGCCGGTCTTGGTGAGGGTGTGCCACTGGTGCTGGAGGCGTCCGGTGTTCAGGACGAACGGGTGCTCACCGTCGGGGAGTTCGGCGGCCGGCAGGTGCGGGCGGGCGAAGAACCGGGCGCGGCCGGAGGGGGTGGGGAACGCGAGCCGGGGCCGGGTTCCGTCCTCGCGCACCAGGAGCGTTTGGCTGATGCCGTCGTTGAGGTAGCGGATGGGGTTGCGGTCGTCGGTACCGGTGTGGGCGACCAGGTCGGAACTGGCACCGGCGACCGTCTCGGTACCGGTACCGGCGACCGTCTCGGTACCGGTACCGCTGTCCACGGAGTGGGGAGGCGGCGGCGGGGCCGGCCACTGGACCGGGGTCTCGCGCAGACGTGGGTAGGTGACCCCCCGCAGGTCCCAACCCGTCGTCGGGTTCCAGGCGCGCTTGAGCTCCTCGAAGACGTCCTCGGCGCTCGCGTACGTGAAGGCGTCGGCGAAACCCAACGCGCACGCGACGCGGGCGATGAGTTCCCAGTCGGGCAGGGCCTGCCCGGGCGGATCGACGACGCCTCGGACCAGGGTGAGGTTCCGTTCAGAATTGATCATGACGCCATCCGATTCCGCCCACAGGGTGGCGGGGAGGGTGACGTCGGCGTAGGCGTTCGTCTCGGTCTCGGCGAACACGTCCTGCGTGATGACCAGTTCGGCGGCCTCCAGGGCGGCGATGACCGTCTTGCGGTTGGCGACGGAGGCGACCGGGTTGGTGCAGATGATCCAACAGGCCTTGATGTCCCCGGCGGCCATCCGCTCGAACATCTCCACCGTTCCGCGTCCCACGTCGGTGCGCAGGGTGCCTGCCTCGACACCCCACAACTCCTCGACGAACGCACGCTCCGCGTCCACCAGCACGGAGCGTTGGCCGGGCAGACCGGGGCCCATGTATCCCATCTCGCGACCGCCCATCGCGTTGGGCTGACCGGTCAGCGAGAACGGTCCGGAGCCGGGGCGGCAGATCGCGCCCGTCGCGAGGTGCAGGTTGACCAGGGCGTTGGTGTTCCAGGTGCCGTGGACGGACTGGTTGAGTCCCATCGTCCAGCAACTCATCCACTCACCCGCCTCGCCGATCCACTGCGCGGCCCGCCGGATGTCGGCCTCCGGAATTCCGGTGATCTCGGCGACCTTCGCGGGCGGGTACTCGGCCAGGAAGGAACGCGTCTCCTCCCAACCATCGGTGAATTCCGCGATGAACGCCTCATCGGTGTGCCCGTTCTCCACCAGGAGGTGGAGGAGGCCGTTCAACAGGGCCAGGTCCGTGCCCGGTTCGATCCGGAGGAACAGGTCGGCCTTGTCGGCCGTGGCGTTGCGCCGGGGGTCGACGACGATCAGCTTGGCGCCGGAGGTCTTGACCCGGTCCATCATGCGCAGGAACAGGATCGGGTGGCAGTCGGCCATGTTCGCGCCGATCACGAGGAACGTGTCGGCCCGGTCGAAGTCCTGGTAGGAGCCCGGGGGCCCGTCGGCGCCCAGCGAGAGCTTGTAGCCGGTGCCCGCACTGGCCATGCACAGGCGGGAGTTGGACTCGATCTGGTTCGTCCGGACGAAGCCCTTGGCGAGCTTGTTCGCCAAGTACTGTGCCTCCAGGGACATTTGCCCGGAGACGTAGAACGCGAGTGCGTCGGGACCGTACTCGTCCAGCAGCGACCGGAGTCGCCCGGCCACCGTCGTGATGGCCTCGTCGAGGTCCGCTTCGACGGCCGCGGCGCCGCGCTCGGGCCGGATCAGCGCCGTGGCCGCGCGCCCGGGGGCCGCCATCAGGTCCGCGCTCGTGGCTCCTTTGGTGCAGAGCCGTCCGAAGTTCGTCGGGTGCGACGTGTCGCCGACGACCTTCTCGACCGTACGCCGCCCGGTCGACGCGTCCCGGGTGACGTCGAGCACGACGCCGCAACCGACGCCGCAGTACGAGCAGACCGTCCGCACCCGCTCCGCCTTCGAATCCGACGTCGTCACGAAGGCTCCTCCCACCTGGGACACGGCCCTGTTCCGGTGTGCCGGTCGGCTGCGGCAGGGGTGGGACGGTTCCCACGTTCAGGACCGTAGGAAGAGCGCGTTTCCGGGCCGTCACGACCCGGGGGCACTAAGTGTAAACCGGGCCGCACAGTACGCCCGCGTCGGATGTGAGCGGCGCGCACGAGCAAGCAGAATGGGCGCCGTCCGGCCTGCGGATCGGAGCCGCCTGCGGCAGCGACGACAGTGGAGAGCGTCGGCCGTCTCCGGTGCGACCGCGAACCCGGACCGCCGCCCGTTCCGCGCCGTGCTCGCCACCGCCGACCGGAAGGGGGGGCATGAGCGCCTTCGTCGACAAGAGGTCCCCGAACGTCACCCACCGCTGAGGTCGTCCCCCGAGCGGCCCCTCGCCCGTCCCGCGGCCAGGAGCCGCCCGGGGTCCTCGCTGCGCAGACACGCCCGGTACGTCGCCTCGTGCACGGCCCGCGCCAGCCGCGCCCCCCAGACCGACCGGGGACCCGCGAAGGGTTCACCCGGCCGCCCTACGGAGGGCCGGGGCGCGGCGACGCACACGGCATCGGTCGGCGTGCCGGAGGCATCCACCCCCGCGTCGCGCAGCGCCTGGACCTTGGCCTCGGTGGCCGTGACGACCGCGTTGACCAGGGCCGCGTCGGAGAAGGCGACGGGTACCGACACGACGATGTTGATCGTCCCCGCCGGCCTCGGCCCCGGCACGCCCGGCGCCGGGTCGGCGCCCAGCCGCGTACGCCGAGTCCGGCGGACGCCACGGCCTGCACGCCCCCGTCGGAGGCGCGGCCGTGATCGGCGACCGAGGCGGCGGTCATGAGCCCCACACCCGACCCCGGGGCCCCGGCCCGCGCCGCGAGTTCGGCGAGGTGCACGTCCGGATCCATCCGGCGGTATCCGTGGGCCACTTGGGCGTTGAGCACCCATCGGCGCTCGCCGATGCCCCCGCCCAGGGGTGCGCTGGAGATCATGCGACGGCTGCGGCCGGGCACCCACAGGAGCATCGGCAGCGCCCGGCCGTCCTCCACGCGTGAGAGGAGCGGCAGGCGCTCCAGCGAGGACAGGTCGAGCGGCGCGGAGGACATGCCGC
This sequence comes from Streptomyces sp. NPDC029836, assembly GCF_055574495.1. Taxonomy (NCBI): domain Bacteria; kingdom Bacillati; phylum Actinomycetota; class Actinomycetes; order Kitasatosporales; family Streptomycetaceae; genus Streptomyces; species Streptomyces sp. NPDC029836. Next base: position 12,544 of record NZ_JBVHZI010000010.1, read on the forward strand.
ACCCTATCCCGCCGCGGATCACCGGCCGGAACCCGTCGTACCGCGGCGGTGCCGGCCGGGTCGGAGCGCCGGCGCGGGCCGGGTCGGCCCGCGCCGGTGTGCGGCCCAACCGGGGACGGACACCGCGACGGGCATCCGTCCCCGGCCGGCCACCGGGTGGGTCAGGGGCCGTCGGTCGTGAGGCCCGCGCGGACCCCGTGCGCGGCGGTGTCGATGCGACCGGCGCGCAGGTCGGCGCGGGCGACGCGCAACTTGTCGGTCCGGAGTTCCCCCCGGCCTCACCGGTCGACGACGCCACCGCTGCCGGCGGTGCCCGCCGGCACGTCGAGCGGGCGGAGGACCATGAGCGGGCCCTCCGGGGTCGCCACCATGGCGAAGGGGAAGCGGTCGAGTTCGAGGCAGAGCGCGACGTCGTCGGGATGGGCGCCCTGACGAACCCCCCGCGTCAACTCGCCGGCGGCCCGCGAGTCGGCGGCGCGGCGGAGGTACCCGGCCGCGTCCGTCGCGGCCCCGCTCGCCCGGCCGGCGATGTACTGGGCGCAGGCCAGGTCCTCCTCGGCCCGACCGTCCTCGCCGGTCACCACGAACGTGACGCTGTCGCCCCCGCGCGTCCGCAGGAGCCGGGCCGTCGCCTCCGCCACCACGAAACCGGCGCACAGCACCAGGGAGGCGTCCTTGACCGCGAGGGCGCCGACCGTGCCCGCCGTGGTCTTCTGCACGACGGTGCGCCCGCCGAGGTCGACGGAGCGCAGCAGGCCCGGCGAGTTCACGGCGTCGAAGCCGGGCGCGGGCGGACCGTCCTTGAGCGCCACCCAGTCCGGATGCCGGTCCTTGAGCGCCAGGGCCTCCTCCAGGGACTCGGCGAGGACGATCTTCTCCGCGCCGCGGGCGAACGCCCAGGCGGCCACCGTGTAGGCGCGCATGACGTCGACCACGACCGCCACGGAGGGGGTCTCGGCCAGGTCCCCGATGCCGAGGAAACGAGCGTCCATCCGGCCATGATCACGCATGCCGACCCCGGGACGGCCGGGCCGTGACGGGCCTCACACCGACCCCTTCGGGGGCGTCCGGCCGGGGCGGAGCCGCTCGGACGCCGTGCGCCCCGAGGCCCCCGGTCGGGGGCCTGGCGGGGGCGTCGGGGCGTCGGGGCTTCGTGGCGCGCACGGATGGCGTGGGGTCAGACGGGTTCCGCGACCGGTGTGCGGAGCATCGTCGCGCAGCGGTGCAGTTCCGCGGCGAGGGCCTGGCAGCGCCGCAGCAGGGGCTCGTCCGGCGCGGGGGCGGCGCCGTGCGGCCCGGGGACGAAGTCGGCGGGACACGAGGCGATCTGGGTGGGGGCCACCCACCCCCCGAGCGCCCTGGCCACCGTACGCAGGTGCTCGCACACCACGCTGCCGGTCCGCGGGCCCGCGCCGTGCGCGAGGACGCCGACGGCCGTGTCGGCCAGCCAGTCGCCCGGCACCTCGTCCAACGCCACCTTGAGCAGGCCCGAGTAGCTGCCGTGGTGGACGGGGCTGGCCAGCACGACGGCGTCGTAGGTCCGGGGCAGGTCCCGCGGGCGCGGCCCCGCCGCCCGCGCCAGTTCGAGGGACGTGACGGTGGCTCCCCGGGTGCGCAGGGCGTCGCCCACCAACGCGGCCAGCGCGGTGGTGCCGGAGCCCACCCGGGGGCTTCCGCTGATCAGCAGGGCGTGCACGGTCGGTCGTCCTTTCCTCGGGCGGGTGGCGGCAGGGACGCCGGCGGCGGGCCCCCGTCCCTCATGCGGCGTCGATCAACGTCCACGGCACGGTACGGCCGAGGGCCTGACGGGGCTTGCTCCGCGCCCAGTGCAGCACCGACGCCGCCATCACCCCGCCCGGGTCGAGGACCTTGTGGGTGGGTTCGAACGGCTCGCTCATGCTGGTGTAGCTCTGGAACATCGCCAGCAGCCTCACGGCCTCCTGCTGGACGGGGGAGAGCCACTGCGCGGCCAACGGCAGGAAGAAACGGTTCCAGCTGTCCGTGGACACGGTCGGCGGCTGCGCGATCGGATCCACGCCGTGCTCGGCCCGGAACGCGTTGAGCGTGTCGCAGGTGATGCGGACCAGGTCGGCGAGGCGCATGCTGTCCTGCCCGGACGAGATCACCTCGGTGCGCGGCGACCCGGGCGGGGCGCCGAGGGCGGCGCCCGCGACCACCTCGGCGACCTCGTCGACGGGAGCGATCTCGGCGTAGCCGTCCGGGTCGCCGACGACGACCGCCGCGAGGCCGGAGACCAGCGCCGGGAAGAGGCTGTACGGGCCGGAGAAGCGGCCGATGGCGCCGTCGCCGCGCCGGCCCAGGACCAGCGGCGGGCGGACGATCGTCGCCGGTCCGCGGTGCTCGCCGGTCACGATCTCCTCGCAGGCGGCCTTCGACCACTCGTAGCCGTTGCGGTAGCCCTCGAACTCCTCCCCCCTGAGGTCCTCGGGGGCGCGTACGCCGCCGACGTACGCGGTGGAGACGTGGACGACGTGGGTGTCCGGTCCGGCGAGCGCGAGCACCGACCGCAGCGTCCGTATGTTGGCGTCGGTGGCCTCCTGACGGGTCATGGTCCACCGGGTCGACGCCGCGGTGTGCACGATGACGTCCCAGGGCCGGTCGGTGAGCGGGTCCGGGGCGGGTGCGGCGCCGATGTCCCACGGGACGGGCGCGGTCAGCGGATCGGTGGCGCCGCCGGCCGCACGGCGCGCGGTACGGACGATGGCGGGTCCGGCGCGGCCCGAGGTGGAGGCGGTCTCCGCGACGAGGCGCTCGGCCACTTCGGTGCCGACGACACCCGAGGCGCCGGTGACGAGGATGCGCATGGCAAGGCTCCTGGGGTTCAGGTGGCGGGCTGCAGGACCAGGCAGACGTTCTGTCCGCCGAAGCCGAAGGAGTTGGAGAGCACCGGGGCGGCGTCGACCCGGCGCGGCGCTCCGGCGACCACGTCGATCCGGTCCGCCTCCGACGCGGTGGTGAGGTTGGCGACCGGAGGTACGAGCCGCCGCTCGGCGCAGACCAGGGCGATCGCGGCCTCCAACGCTCCCGAGCCGCCGATGAGGTGCCCGGTGACGCCCTTCACGGCGGTCACCGGCGGTGCCTGGCCGTTGAAGCACCGGTGGATGGCGGCGGCCTCGGCCCGGTCGTTGGCCTGCGTGGACGTACCGTGCGCGCTGATCTGGCCGATGTCGGACGGCAGCAGTCCGGCGTCCGCGATGGCTTGCGCCATGCACGCCGCCGCGACCGCGCCGTCCGCGTGCGGGGCCACGATGTGGTGGGCGTCGGCGTTGGTGGCGTAGCCGGCGATCTCGCCCAGGATGGTCGCTCCGCGCCGCAGCGCCGACTCGCGCCGCTCCAGTACGAGCACGGCCGCGCCCTCGCCCATGACGAACCCGTCGCGCTCGGCGTCGAACGGGCGGCTCGCCCGGTCCGGGTCGTCGTTGCGGGTGGACAGGGCCTGCATCCGCGAGAAGCCGCTGAGCATGAAGGTGGTCACCGCCGAGTCGAAGCCGCCGGCCACGGCGACGTCGAGCTCCCCGTACTGGATCCGGCGGGCGGCCTCCCCGATGGCGGTGGCGCCGCTCGCGCAGGCGGTGGCGTAGGTGACGCAGGAGCCCTGGAAGCCGAAGCGCATCGCGACGCGGGCCGCCGCCGAGTTGGCCATGGTCCGGGGCACGGAGTGCACCGGCATGGACGTGGGCTTCGCGTCGTTGTCCCGGACCAGCCCCTCCATGGTGGGGAGTCCGCCGATGCCGGTACCGAGGTGGACGCCCACCCGGGAGGGCGGCAGGTCGGGCAGCGCGGCCTGCCGCACGGCGTCCGCGGCGGCGCACAGGGCCAGTTCCGTCGGCCGGTCGATCTGCCGGCGCTCGCGGTGCGCGATGTACGAGGTGACGTCGAACTCGGGTACCCGGCAGGCGATGTGCACGGGCGAACCGGACTCGATCAGGTCCTTGTGCACCGCGGCGGTGGGGCGCGCCGCGAGGACGGTGTCCATGACCTCGTCCAGGGTGAGGCCCGCCGGGGACTTCACGCCGATCCCGGTGACGACCACGCGCGGGCGTCCGCCCGCCGGGCCGGGGGCGGGCTCGGGGTGCTGCCGGGTCATGAACGGCCCGCCCGACGCTCCGCGAGGAAGGCGACGGCCTGGCCGACGGTCTCGGCGCGCATCAGGTCCTCGGCCTTGATCCGCACGTTGAGCGCGCGTTCGAGCTGGGCGCCGATCGACATCATCTCCAGGCTGTCGATGCCGTACTCGGTTCGCAGGTCGGTGCTCTCCACGATGACGTCGGGACTGGTGCCGAGGACGTCGGCGATGGTTTCGCGGACGAGGTCGAACAGGTCCTCGGGGGAGACGACGGGGGCTTCGGTGGTGGGTTCGGTGGGGTTCACCTGGGTCCTCCGATGGGTGGTGGATGGGTGGGGAACGGTCGTGCTCGCGCCGTGGTCGACGGGGGACCGCGGCGGTGGGGGTCAGCCGGGCAGGCCCGCCGGGGCGGCCGCGGCCAGTGCGGTGTCGAGGATGTCGAGCGCCTCGTCGAGTTCCGCCTCGGTCGTGACGAGCGGCGGCAGCAGCCGCACCGTGGTGGGGCGGCCCAGGCAGGGCGAGACGAGCAGCCCGTTGTTGGCCAGGGAGACCACGGCCTCGCCCGCCGCCGCGGGGGTGGTGAAGTCGATGCCCCACAGCAGCCCCCGGCCGTGGTGGCCGGCCATCACCCGCGGGTGGCGTTCGCCGAGGTCCCGCAGGCCGTCCGCGAGCCGGGCCGACAACTTGGCCCCGTGTTCGGCGAGTTCCTCGACGGCCTCCAGGGCCGCGGGCAGCGCGGCGCAGCTCAACGGGTGGCCGCCGAAGGTCGCCGAGTGCAGGAACGGGTCCTGGGCCAGCGGGGCGTACAACTCCTCGGTGCACACCACCGCGGACAGCGGCACCACGCCGCCGCCGAGCGGCTTGCCCACGAGCACGGCGTCGACGGGCAGGCCGTCGGCGAGGGCGACCGAACGCTCGCCGCAGCGGCGCAGCCCGCACTGGATCTCGTCGGCGATGGCGAACGCGCCGTCAGCGTGGGCGTCCTCGCACCACTGGCGCAGGACGTCGGTGGGCAGCGGCGCCGCGCCGTTCTCCCCCTGAACGGGTTCGAACACCACGGCGGCCACCGGAGCCGCCGCCAGTTGCGCGCGGACGGCGTACGGGTCCTGCGGGTCGATGTGGACCACGTCGACGACGGCGCCCCGCAGCCCGGCGCGGAACAGCGGGCTGTGCGTCAGGGACAGGGCGCCCAGCGTCTTGCCGTGGTAGCCGCCGGTCACCGCGAGCACCCGGTCCCGGCCGGTCGCGAGCCGGGCGAGCTTGACCGACACCTCGACGGCGTCGGCACCGTTCAGGCCGAAGTACACCTTGGGGAGCCGGTCGCCGAGGTAGGCGGAGAGCAGCGCCGCCGCCCGGGCCGCCACCGGGTTGGCGAGGCTGCGCGTCGACGTCGGCATCACCTCCAGCTGCCGGGCCACGGCAGCCACCACACCGGGGTGGCGGTGGCCGAGCAGGGCGACGGCGTAGGAACCGAAGTCGAGTGCCGCACGGCCGTCGGAGAGGGTGACGCGGGAGCCCAGAGCACTGGCCTCCACGGCGCCCTGACCGGCGAACTTGCCGGTCAGCGCCAGTTTCGGGGACTGGTGCCGGCGGAGCTGGTCGAAGACCTCGGCGGCGGTGGCGGTGGCGGTGGGCGGGACGGTCGTGGACGGGTCGGCCACGGGGGACCTCCTGGGGAGCGGCGGAACGGTGGACGCGGTGGGCGGGGACCCCATCAGCGGGCGGCGCCGCCGATGAGCCGCCGCTCAAGGGCCTGGAGCATCTGCTCGGCGTTCTCCCGCAGGGCGGTGGCGGCGACGGGGTTGAGCATGTCGGCGAGCAGCGGGATGCCGATCTCGAACTCGACGGTCAGGGAGACGTGGCTCCCGCCGTCCTCGGAGGGACGCACGGCCCAGTGGCCCACGAAGTGCGCGAGGTCGCCGCTGACCTGGTGGAAGTCGAAGCGCCGGGCGACGTGGTCGAGCTTCTCCGCCTCCACCCACTCCAGGACGGAACCCTTCAGGTGGACGGACCAGGCCGTCGTGCGCTCGTCCGGGCCGGCGCGGTCGACGATGGTGACGGACTGGACGCTGTCCATGCAGGAGGAGTAGCTCTCGACGTCGATGACGGCGTTCCAACTGTCCTCGGGGCGGGCGGCGATGGGGATCTCGACCTGGACGAGGGGCATGGTGGATCTCACTTTCCGGTGGGGGAGCCCGTGGGGCTCGTCGATGACGTGCGGGAGGTCTGCGCGGTCGGGACGGTTTCGGCGCGGTCGGGGCGGTTCCGGCACGGCCGCCGGCGGCCCGTCAGGACTTGGGCGCCAGGGCCTGTTCGCGGGCCGCTTCCAGGGCGGGCGGCAGCAGGAGCCGCAGAACGGCGCGGAGCAGCCGTCCGGTGTGGTTCAGCGCGTACGACTGCTCGACCAGCTCGCAGCCGAACTCGCGCTTGGGTTCGTACGCGGTCTGCGCGAAGCGGATGTGGCGGCAACCCCGCGCGAGGGCCAGTTCGATCGCCGCGTAGTGCAGGTTGTGGTAGAGGCCGGCCCGGTGCGCCAGCCCGTAGTCCAGGCCGATCCGGGCGCCGACGGCGCCGTTGCCGCGGAACAGGCAGTGCAGGTAGCCCACGAGGCGGTCGCCCTCGAAGCAGGCGACGAGCCGCTGATCGGTACGGGCGTCCTCGTCCTCGCCCGGGTCGCCGCCGGACAGGGCGCGGACGAACTCCTCGTCGAGGACGTCGAGGGTCTGGTCGGCCCGGTCCATGACCTGCCGGTACAGCTCCATCATGGCCGGGACGAGGTGCCCGAAGTCGTCGAGCACCTCCATCCGCAGGTCCTCCTGCCGGCGGAACTTCCGTATCTTGTTGCGGGCGTTGCGCCGGGGCTTGGCCGACAGTGAATTCAGGAACGCCTCGAAGTCGGCGTGTTCCAGCGAGAGTTCGGTGTCCGGCAGGGAGGCGACGGTGAAGAAGCCCGCCTCCTCCAGACCCGGGCCCAGCGCTTCGAGGTCGTGCGGGACGAAGTCCTTGAAGACGACGGTGCCCAGCCGCTGTTCGCGGGCGTAGTCCATGACCTCCCGCACCAGCAGCCGGGCCGCCCGGGCGGGGAGCGGGCCCCGGCCCATGACGTGGCCCTGCCCGAGGAAGTTGCCGCAGAACAGCATCGACACCCGTACGAGCCTCGGGAAGGTCCGGGCCACCGGCGCCATCAGGCGGCGTTCGCGCGGCCCCACGACCTGGTCGAGCCGCAGTCCCCGTACCCCGCTGAGCGGCAGCACCGCGAACGGCAGGCCGTCCCGGCGCACCAGCAGGTAGGCGTACAGGTCCGGGCCGATCCGCGCGCCCTGCATGGCGCTGAACACGTCCTGACCCCACATGGGGTCGTCGGACGGGGCCAGTTCGTCCCACACCGGGCGGGGCAGGTCCTCGGCGCGGTCCAACCGCTCGACCGTGTAGACCGCATCCGCATCCCCCGGATCCGCCTCGGCCGCGACCGAGGTCGGGGTCGGGGTCGGGGAGGAGGGGGCCCGACCCGAAGCGCCGGGCGCCGCGCTCCCGCGGTCAGCCGACACGGAGCGGCTCGCCGTCGAGCACCGCGCACAGCGGCTCGGCCATCCGCGCCCGGGACGGCGGGTGGAAGTTCAGGCCCGCGGCGGCCGAGGCCAGGTAGGTGCCCTCGTCTGAGCCGATGAACGACATGCCGCCGAGCGCCTCCAGCGCGGTCGCCGTGGTCCGTGCGATGGCGTCCTGCGCGGCGTAGCGCGCGGTGAGCGCGGAGACCAGCAGGGGTTCGCCCCATTGCGGGGACTCGCCCATCGTCCGCGCCACCGCCTCCACCGCGAGCATCGCCGCGTCGACCTCGGTCACCAGCGCCGCACGCACCGAGGCCGGCGCGCGGCCGTGCAGCAGGACGCGTTCCACCAAGGCGCTCGCCGTACCCAAGTAGCCCGCCGACATCAGCAGTTCGAACCAGAGGAAGCCCGCGACGTTCAGGGGGTCCAGCACCGAATCGGCGGTGACCTCGGTGAGCACGACCATCTGCGGGTCGAGCGCGACGTCCTCCAGGACGACCTCGTCGCTCTCCGCGCCCGCCAGTACGGAGCTGCGCCAGAAGGGCCGCACGGACACCCCGGGGGTGTCGGCGGGGACGATCGCGACCCCGAGCCGCTCGGCGCCGTCCTCGTCCGTCATCACCACCGAGGCCGTCAGCAGGTCCATGGAGTGCGCGAGGCTGCACGGCTTCTTGCTGCCGTTCAGCACGACCTCGCCGCCGCGACGCTCGGCCCGGATGGCGGGCCGCAGGATGGACTGGCCGGTGCGGCCCTCCGAGAACCCGGAGGCCAGCAGCATCTTCTTGCCGACGATGGCCTCCAGCAGCATCCATTCGAAGCCGGCCCCGTTCTTCGCGGCCTCCACCAGGCTCGCCACGGAGAAGTGGTGCATCGTCGTGGCGACCGCCAGCGACGGGCAGCGCGCGCCGACGGCGCGTTGCAGCCGCACGGCCTGCAACGGATCTGCGCCGAGGCCGGTGTTCGCCCGCGGCACCAGCAGCGCCGCGCCGCCCGCCGCGCGGAACGCGGCGACGGCCGGGCTGCCCGGCCGCTCCAGCTCGGCCAGCGGATGGCGGGCCAGCTCGGCGTCGAGGCCGGGGAGCAGTGCTTCGAGCACCGCGCGTTCGGTGTCCAGGAATGCCATGGGTTCAGTCCTTCGCCGTCGTCGTCGCGCCGACCGCGGCCCGCGGACGGGTCGCCGCCGATCCGGCCGTGGTGGTCAGGGGCAGGTCCTCGTACATGCGCAGGCTGAAGGACTCGCGCCGTACCGGTGTCCCCGCCAGGGCCAGGTCGGGGAAGCGGGCGAACAGCCGACGGACGGCGATGGAACCCTCCAGCCGGGCCAGGGCCGCGCCGAGGCAGTAGTGCGGACCGGCGCTGAAGCTCAGCACCCTGCTCCCGGTCCGGCGCACGTCGAACCGGTGCGGGTCGGGGAACTGCGCCGGGTCGCGGTTGGCGGCGGCCAGCACGGTGGTCACGTTGGCGCCGACCGGTACGGTCACCCCGCGGATCTCCGTCTCCTCGGAGGCGATCCGCTCGGTCATCTGGACGGGCGTGTCCCAGCGGAGCGCCTCGTCGACCGCCTGCGCCGCGAGCGCGGGGTCGGCGGTCAGCGCGGCCAACTGCTCGGGGTGGGTGAGCAGGGCGTGGGTGGCGATCCCCAGCATGGCGGCGGTCGTCTCGAAACCGGCGACGAAGGTGAGGATCAGGGTGTCGATGACCTCCTTCCGGCTGAGCCGCTCCTGGCCCTGGCCGGTCTCCAGCAGCACCGTGGCGAGGTCCTCGCGCGGCTCGACGGCCCGGCGCCGGAGCAGGTCCTCGAAGTAGGCGCGCAGTTCGGTCACCGCGGCATCGGCGCGGGCCCAGTCCTCCTCGGTGCGCACCGGCTCCAGCAGTCGACTGGCGTCGCCGCCCAGCCGCTGGAACCGCAGCCGGTCCTCGGCCGGTACGCCGATCAGCTCGCCGACGACCGCCACGGGCAGCGGATACCCGACCAGCTCCTGGAAGTTGGCCGCGGCGCCGTCCGTCGTGGCCGCCGCGAACTCGTCGAGGAGGGAGTCGGTGAGCTGCTCGACCGCCGTACTCAGCGCGGCCACCCGGCGCGGGGTGAACCCCGCACCGATCAGCCGGCGCAGCCGGGTGTGGTCGGGCTGGTTGGCGCGGAGCATCGAGGCGTAGAAGAAGTCGGCGGCCGGGTGTTCGCGCCAGTCCGGCAGGTTGTCCTCGCACCAACTCAGGTCGGGCGTACGGAACGAGGTGTCCGTCAGCACGCCCTGGCAATCGGCGTACGTGGTCAGGAAGTAGGTGTCGAGGTCCTTGTCGTAGTAGACCGGAAAGTTCTCGCGGAGCGCCTCCAGCGCCGGGAACGGGTTTTCCCGACCTTCCGGTGTGAACAAGGAGAAGAGCAGAGCCTGGGGGTCCAAAGGGGAGTCCTCAGCAGATCGGCGTGCGGTCCCGGGATGCCGCGGTGTGCCCGGGCCGCCCCCCGGCAGGGACCTCCGAAGGGGAGAGGACATCCGTGCGGGGGGCGGTGACAAGAGCCTGTCACCGCCCTGCTCGCGCGACGTCAACAGCGCATCAACCGGACGTCAACGCCGCCGGCGCCGCGCCCTGTTCCAAGCGGACGCGCGGCACGCTGCCGCGCCGGTCAGCCGGTACCGAGGCGCGCCTCGACGTCCGCCGCGTCCGGCATGCCGAGGTCCCGGAAGAGCTGCAACGCCTGCCGGCGGTAGTACGCCGCCTGCCCCGCCCGACCCAACGCCGCGACCGCGTCCCCCAGTTGCGTCAGCGCTCGACCGAGCAGGTACGCGTCCCCGTGCAGCGTGGCGACGTCGCGCGCTTCCGTGGCATGGGCCACGGCTTCCTCGTACCGGCCCAGCAGGTTGAACGCCTCGGCGAGCCCGCCCAACACCAGCGCCTCCCGGAACGCCGAGCCCGTCGTACGCCACAGCCGCAGGCTGGTGCGCATGCACGCCAACGCCTCGTGCCGCTGCCCCGTGTACAGCAGGACCTGTCCGAGCGAGCGCAACGCGTTCGCCTCACCGGGGGCGTCGCCGCAGGACCGCGCCAACGCGACCGCGGTGCGGCCCGACCGTACGGCCTCCTCGGCGCGCCCGGTGGCCAGTTGGGCCAGGGCGAGGAAGCCGAGGGTGACGGACTCGCAGGCCGGGCTGGGCGGTTCCAGGCTGAGCGGAAGCGCCTCGGTGAGGAGGCGCACGGCGGTCGGGAAGTCCCGTTGGGCGAGGGCGCAGCCACCCAGGGCGTTCAACGCGTGGGCGAGCAGCGGCCACCGCTCCTCACGACGGAAGACGTCGGCCGCCGTACGCAGGTGCGGAAGCGCCCGACCCATCGCGAAGCGGATGGCGAAGGAACCTCCCAGCATGAAGTGCGCGATGCCCCCGGCCACCGCGTCGTCCGACCGTTCCGCCGCCGCCAGCACGGCGCGAGCGGCCCGCTCCAGGTGCCGCTTGCCCGTGCTGTCGCGCCCCAACGGGTCCGTGGCCAGCAGCAGGTGCGCGCAGACCGACGCCGGGACCTCCGCGAAACCGGCGGCCTGCTCGACGAGCGCGAGCAGGTGCAGCCGTTCGTCGAACAGCCAGGTGGTGGCTTCCGCCGGGGAGGTGAACCGGCGATCGGGCCGCCCACCGCCGCCCGGACGGCCCGTGGGCGCCCCCGCCGGGGAGAGCGCCTGCGGGGTCGGCGGTTCGTCGGCCGGGAACGGGTCGCCCGCGGTCGCGGTCCGGTAGGCCTCGCGGGCCATGCCGGTGTACGCGTCCAGCAACCGCAGCATCGCCGACCCCCGGTCGAAGGCGGGCAGTTCCTCGGCCCCGGACGTCCGGGCGAACAGGCGCAGCAGGTCGTGGTAGCGGTAGCGGCCCGGCGCCGGGGACTGGAGCAGACTGGCGTCGACGAGGGCCTCGCACAGGGCCTCCGCCTCCGCCCGGGGTCGGTCCAGCAGCGCGGCGGCGCTCATCGCGCCCAGTTCCGGCAGGTCGGGCAGGGCCAGCAACCGGAACGCCCGCAGCTGGTGCGGGGTGAGCAGCGCCGTACCGAGCCGGAAGGTGGCCTCCACGGCGCCCCCGTCGCCGCTGAGCTCCGCCAACCTCCGCCGCTCGTCCGCGAGTCGACGGCCCGTCTCCGCGACGGACAGGGTCGGGCAGCCGACCATCCGGGCGGCGACGACGCGCAGGGCGAGCGGCAGCCGTCCGCAGTCGGCGACCAGGGCCAGCGCGGCCTCCTCCTCCCGTCGTACCCGTTGCTCCCCGACGAGTCGGACCAGCAGGTCCAGGGCCACCCCGTCGGCCAGTTCCTCCAGGTGCACCAGGGTCGCCCCACCGAGGTTGCCGAACCCGGTGAGCCACGTCCGGCTGGTCACCAGGAGGGCGCAGCCCGGCGCGGTCGGCAGCAGATCGCGTATCTGGTCCAGGTCACGGGCGTTGTCGAGGACGAGGAGCACGCGCCGGTCGGTGAGCAGCGCACGATGGAGCGCGACCCGCTCGACGGTCTCCGCCGGCAACTGCGCCGGGGCCACCCCGAGGGCGCGCAGCAGGTCGCCCAGGACCTCGTGGGGGTCGGCCGGCCGGTCGTCCATGCCGCAGAGGTCGACGAAGAACACCCCGTCGGGGAAGCTCGCCGCCGCCTCGTGCGCGACGCGCACGGCCAGGGCCGTCTTGCCGACGCCGCCCATGCCGCTGATCGCGCCGGACGCCGCCACCGAGCCGCCTTCCAGGACCTGCCGCAACCGCACGACCTCCGCGTCGCGCCCGACGAGGTCCGCGGGGTCGGGCGGCAGGCTCAGCGCCGGTGACATCGAACGTGCGGCGGCCGGTACGGGCAAGGGCGCGGCCGGCCGGCCGGCCCCCGAACCCCGCTCCCGTGCCGCCGGGTCGACCGTGACGATCGCCGGATGCTCGTTGCTCGACGGCCCGCCCCGGCCCGGGCCGTCGTCGTCGGTGGCGCCCGGGCCGGCCAGGATGCGCCGGCGCATCCGGTCGAGTCCCGCCCCGGCCCCCGGCCCGTCCGCGCCGCGCAGGGCTTCGTGGGCGCGGGCGTGCACGTCCAGGGCCTCGGTCTGCCGGCCCGACTCGTACAGGGCGGTCATCAGCAGTTCCTGGAGCCGTACGCGCCGCGGATGGGCCTGCGCGGCCCCGCGCAGCTCTTCCACGGCCCGGGCGTGACCGCCGAGCAGCAGTACCACCTCCCACCGGTCCTCCAGGACCGCCAGCCGCCGTTCCCGCAGCGCGGAACGCTGCGCCGCCGCGAACGGACCGGGCACGCCGGGCAGGGGATCGTCCCCGTCCCACAGCGCCAGCGCCGAGTCGTACAGCTTGAGGGCGTCCCCGGGCCGACCCGCGAGCACCGCCCGGGCGGCGCTGCCGGCCCTCCGGTCGAAGACGGTCAGGTCCAGGGCGTCGGGCAGCAGGTGGAGGGCGTAGCCGTTCGGGCGGGAGACGAGCACCCGCGCCGGGGTACGCGGCGCCCGCCCGGGCTCGACCACCCGGCGCAGGGCCGCGACGTGGCCGCGCAGGGCCCCGGGTGCCCCGCCGGGGGCGCCGTCGCCCCACACGGCGTCGATGAGGGCCTGCGTACTGCCCCGGCGGCCGTGCCGCAGCAGCAGGGTGCTGAGCAGGGCCGCCGCCAGGGGCGGCCGTACGTCGGTCTCGACCCCGTCGGTCCGCACACGCAGCGGGCCGAGCACCCGGAAGGACAGGGCGGGCGGCGCCGGGTCGGAGGCGTGGAACGGAGCGGCGGTCGGACGGTGAGCGGCAGGCACGGGGGAGGTTCTCCAACGGGGTTGCGGGAGGGGCCGCGACGGGCGTGCCGTCGAGGCGTGCGGGCCCCGGGGCCGGGGATCCGGGTGGCCGGACCGGGTCCCCGGGGATCCGGGTGGCCGGACCGGGTCGGTGTCGGGGTCCGCGCTCGGGATCGGGAGCACGGTTGCCTTCGCGGCGCGGGCCGCGGCGGCGTACGGGTGACCACGAAGGACACGGGCCCGGCGGACGCGGCGTTCAACGGCACGCGGGGGTGAGGTGGGCGCGTACGGGGCGCCCGGGCGGGCGGGAAGGGCCACCCGCCCGGGTCAGGAGGCCAAACCCTCCCGCAGGCCGCGCGGGGGCCGCGACGACCGGCTGCCGAGGCGGGTGTCGGCCCCGTCGGGGGCGAAGAGCATCGCCACGGGCCGGTCCCCGTCGGCGCGGGGCGCCAGTTCGTCCCGGTGGACGGACACGGCGAACTCCCGCAGCAGGCCGTGCACGTGGTAGCGGCCGGGCAGCGCGGACTCCAGCCAGCTGCGGTCCACCAACTCCTCGCACAGGGCGCGGGCCTCGGCCGGCGGAACCCCCAGGGCCGGCGCCACCGCGCCCGGCCCGAACCGCCCGTCCGGCTCCCGCAGCAGCGCCACCCGGGCGAACACCGACCGCAGGGGAGCGGGCAGGCACCCGTATTCCCGCCGGAACGCCTCCCGCACGGAGAGGTCGGCGATCCCGAGCACGGCCAACCGGTGACGGCCGCGCAGCGCGCCCACCACCGAGGCGACGGCCCAGGCCGGCCGGGTGGCGAGCCGCATCGCCACGATCCGCAGCGCCAACGGCAACCCCCCGCAGAGTTCGACCAGTTCGGAGCAGGCTTGGGGTTCCGCCGCCACGCGGGCCGCGCCGATCGCCGCCTCCAACCAGGTCAACGCCTCGGCACGGGAGAGCACGTCCAGATGGGTGTGACGGGCCCCGGCCAGCCCGGAGGGCCGGGTGGTGCTGGTGATGAGCGCGGAGCAGCCCGGACCGCCGGGGACCAGGTCGTCGACCGCCGCCGGGTCCTCGACGTTGTCGAGGACCACCAGGACGCGGCGCTCGGCGAGGTCCGACCGGTAGAGCGCCACCCGGTCGGTCTGCCGCTCGGGCAACGCCCGGCCGGCGCCCCCGAGCGCGCGGAGGAAGGACTCCAGGACCGTCGCCGGCGCCACCGCAGTGCCGTCCGGGGCGCGCAGGTCGGCGTGGAGCTGGCCGTCGGGGAAGTGGCCGCGGACCCGGTGGGCGGCGTGCACGGCGAGCGCGCTCTTGCCCATGCCGGTGGAGCCGGACACCACGACGACCGGAGCCGGCCGGGCCGCGCCCGGCTCCGCTGGGTCGCTCCGCGCACCGGTCAGCTCGCCGATCACCCGCGCGAGCGTCTCCTCGCGGCCCGTGAAGTCGGCCAGGGCGCGCGGCAGTTGAGCCGGCCGTCGGAAATCTTCCGGCGCCGATCGCCGTCCGGAGCGCGGGGTGTCCGCCGGTCCGGTCCCGACGGCGGCCCCCTCGCACGGCCCCTCGCACCCCGAGGCCCCCGCAGCCGGGCCCTTCCCGCTGGTGCCCGCGTCCGATCGGCCCGCACTGCCCGTACCGCCCGTGTCACCCGGTCCGCCGGTACCGTCCGAGCCGGCAGTACCGCCCGCGCCGCCCGCACCATGCGTCCCGCCCGCGCCGAGCGCGATGCCCTCGGCCATCGCGGCCATCTCGCGCCCCGGGTCGATCCCGAACTCCGCCGCCAGCAGCCGACGCGTCCGGTCGTGGACGGCCAGTGCCTCCCCGTCCTGGCCGCTCAGCAGGTACGCCCGCATCAGCAGGGCGCCCAGTCGCTCCCGCAGGGGATGTTGCTCCGTCAACGCGCGTAGCTCGGCCAACGCCCTTATGTGGTGCCCCAGTTCCACGTCCAGGGTGAGCCGTGTCTCCAGGGCGGCGAGCCGCAGACCGGCCAACCTGCTCCGCTCGGCCTCGACACCCGGACCTCCCAACCCGGCCAGGGGTTCCTCCCCCCACAGGGTGAGGGCGCCGTGCAACAGGACGCGTGCCTCCTCGGGCCTGCGCGCCGCACGGGCGAGTTCGGCGGCGGTCACGTCCCGCTGGAACAGCCCGAGGTCCACCGCCTCCGGGGCCACCCGCAGGGCGTACGCGCCGTGTTCGGAGACCAGCACCCGCCGCCCCTCGCCCGTCGGGTCCGGCGTCTCGATCTCCTTGCGCAGCCGAGAGACGTACGTGCGCAGCGACCCCACGGCACGGGCCGGCGGCAGGTCGCCCCAGATGTCGGTCACCAAGGTGTCGACGGGCGCGGGTCGACCCTGCCGCAACAACAGCAGGGCCAGCAGGGTCCGCTGCTGGCGCGAACCCAACTCCAGTTCCCGCGGGCCGCGCCAGGCCCGCAGGCGGCCCAGCAGCGTGAACCGCAGGGATATCGCGTCGGTGTTCATGTCGTGCCCCATGCCCTCGTACTGGTCCGGCCCGGCCCCGGCGGGCCTGCTCCTGTGCCCTGCCGGGAAGGAGTGCGAAGTGCCGCGGGAGGTCAACCCCGCGCACACCCGGTCGGCTGCGCCGCATGCGGCCAGGACATCCGTCCCGGCTGCGGGAAACCCCCCTGAACAGGAGTTTCTCCCATGTCCCGATGCGGACGGCCTAGTTCGGCCACCGGCGCACCGCCCGGCGGCGCAGGCGCTCGGGCAGCGCGGTTCCCCGCCCCGCGGGCGCCCGGGCGGGGTTGCCGTACCCCGCCGGGCCGGCGTGGCGTTCCGTGACCGTAGCCCCGGCGGCCGTACTCGTCCCGGGGGCGCGCCGCGGGACGCGGAGGTCGGCCGGATTCTTGCCTCCGGCCGTCCAGTTACCCACAGTAAGGAACGCGGGACGCGTTCCGGCCGTCCGTTCGGTCCCACGACCGGTGCTCGGTACAGGCCCTCAGGACCGTCCCCGTGTCACGATGGACGGGTGATCGAACCGCGTACGTTGACGAAGTCGTGCCGCCGGGGTGACGGCTCCTTCCTCTCCCTCTGGTCCAAGGACTCGGTGCTCTCGATCGGCTCGGTGGGCTCCGTCCTGTCGATCGGTTCCGTGGGCTCGGTGCTGTCCGTCGGCTCGGTGGGCTCCGCCCTGTCCGCCGCCTCCATCGGGTCCTCGCTCTCCCTGCTCTCCACCGCTTCCTGGCTCAGTACGGGCTCGCTGCTGTCCGCGCGGTCCCGCTGGTCCGTCCTGTCCTGGCGCTCCCGTGACGGGTTCCTGGAGGCGGGCGTCCTCACCGTGACGGCCGTCGCCGCGCTCGCCGTGCACGCGGGCCGCCGGCGCGGCGCGTAGCGGAGCCGGCGCGCGCAGGGGGTGACCGTCGGGTGCGGCCCGACGGCGGACGCCGCGCACGAGGTGCTCCGTCGCAACGGCGTGGGAAATCCACGGGGAACAACAAGCAAGAACAAGAACAAGAACAACAGGACCGGCCCGGTGCGACCGAAGTCGCCCGGGCCGGGTCCTGGTGCGGGGCTCGCCACGACGTGGCGGGGGGCTCGGCGTGCGCGTGTGCGGCGCCCGTGGTGTCCGGCTGTCCGCTGTCCGGCTGCTCAGATCCGGCCGCGCCAGGCTCCGGTCGCCTCACCGCGGTTCTCGATGAAGTGCTTGAACCGCTGCAGATCGCTCTTGACCTGACGGTCGACGAACCCGAGCTTGTCGCCGAGGTTCTCCGCCATACCCTCGGGGTCGAAGTCCATGCGCAGCGTGACCTCGGTGTGCGAGGGGTCGAGCGGGCGGAAGGTCACCAGTCCGGCCTGCTCCGTGTCGCCGCCGACGGAGACCCAGGCGACCTTCGTGTCGGGGATCTGCTCCGTGATCTCCGCGTCGAACTCCCGCTCCACGCCGGAGATCCGCGTCTTCCAGTGGGTCAGGGTCTCGCTCCGCTGCTCGATCGTCACCACACCGTCCATGAACTGCGGGAACGATTCGAACTGCGTCCACTGGTCGTACGCGGTACCGACCGGGACGTCGACGGCGATGGATTCCTTGACCTGCGACATGGTGGACCCTCCTGGTCACGGCTGTGGGGTAAGGGCGCGGGCAGCACCGCTGCTGCCCGCTTTCGGCGCGCCTGCCCAGAACCGGCGGCCGGCACTCCCCGAACCCGCGGACTTCAGGCCGGCCGCCCGGCCCGCCGCGTGCGGCAGGTCAGGCGGGAATGTCCACGACTCCGACCGGCGCGGTGGTGGGCCCGGTGGACCCCGCTGCCGATTCGACGGTCACGCCGACGGCCGTCGCCCGGTCGACCGGCCCGTCCAGGAGTTGGATGTGCCAGCTTCCGCCACCGGCCAGGGTGCCCGCCGAACGGGTGGTGCCGTCGTCGTCGTACCAGAGCGCGTACACCTGGTCGGCGGGCAGTTTCGGCAGGCCCGTCGCGATGAAGGCGGCCCGGCTCTCGCTGCGGGAGACGATGACGCAACCGGTGGCCCCGTCCTCGAAGCGCGCGGCGTTGACCTGGGCGTCCGGAGCCGCCAGTACCTCCGCCAGTTCCCGGGCGGGGCCTGCGGGTCTGGACGCGGACAAGCCGGTGCGGGCCTGCTCGGCCTCCTGGTGTTGCCAGAGGGCGATGCCGCCGAAGGCCGCCGCCGCGACGGCGCAGCAGGCCAGGGCCCAGCGCAGGCGCCGCACCCGGCCGGGGACCCGGGCCACCGGCGCACCGGCCCGGCCGATGGGTGCACCCGGAGCGTGGGACGGCGGCGTGGGGGAGTCGGCGCCCTCCTGAGGAGTCCGGGCGATCCGCTCCAGCACGAGGGCCCGTGACTCCGCGGGCGGCGCCACCGGCGGGGTGGCGCACAGGTCCGCGACGACGGGAGCCAACGCGGCGGCCTCGCGGCGGCAGGACACGCAGCCCGCGAGGTGCCGGGCGAAGGCGGCTTCCTCGTCGGCCGGCATCGCGTGGAGCAGGTACGCCCCGAGGGACGCGTGGGGGTCGGGCGCGATGCTCATCGGGACGCCTCCAGACAGCCGCGCAACCGGTGCAGGCCGTCGCGCAGCCGGGATTTGACCGTCCCCTCGGGCGCCTCCAGGGAGCGGGCCACCTCCCGGTAGGTCATCCCCTCGTAGAAGGCCATCCGTACGGCCTCCTGCTGGGGCCCGCTGAGCGCGTCCAGGCAGCGCCGGACCCGGGCGTACTCGTCCCGTCCCTCGACCTCGTCCGCGACCTCGTCGAAGGGAGGCAGCAGGTTCAGGAGGGCCGCCTTCTCCTCCCGCACCACGCGCGCCTCCGCCGAACGCACGCGGTCCACGGCCCGCCGGTGGGCCAGTACCAGCACCCAGGCCTTCGCCGTCCCGATCTCCGGGCGGAACCGGGCCGCGGTCCTCCACACCTCGACCATCACCTCCTGGGTGACCTCCGCGGCCTGGTCCTCGTCCCGCAGGACCCGGCACACCACGCCCGTCACGGAGGCGACCAGCGCGTCGTAGAAGGGGGCGAAGGCTTCCGCGTCGCCCTGGGCGACCCGGAGCAGCAAGGCGTCCGGCCCGTCGTCGGGGTCGGCGCTCACACCGTCCGCGCTCACCGCCCTGTTCGTGCTGTCCGCCATCTGAGGCCCCGTGCTCCTCGGGTGCGTGCGTCGGTTTCCGATCCCATCACCGTTGTGGACCGGGCGCATCCGGAGCGGACGGGTACCACGGCGACGAGGGCCCGCGGTGCGGGCCCTCGTCGAACCGTGTGTGCTGCGGGTGGGAGCAGCCGCTACCAGCGGTGCTTGTACGAGCAGTCCCAGTGGCCCTTGACCCACTGCTTGTCCCACTGGCCGGGCACGTACACCCACTTCCAGTGACCCTTGTTGCCCCACTGGGAGTCGCCGTGGCCGCGACCGCGGTCACGGTCACGGTCACGGTCCCCGCTTCCGTCCCCGTTCCCGTATCCGCTCCAGTTCCCGTTGCCGTGGTTGTCCCAGTGGTTCTTGACCCAGCGCTTCTCCCAGTGGCCCTTGACCCACCGCTTGTCCCAATGGCCCTTCTTCCAGACGCACCGCTCGCCGCGGTCGCCCGTGACGGACGCGGACGCGGTCTGCGTCGCGGCGGGCGCCGCCATGGCGGGGGCCGCGGCGCCGAGTGCCGCGCCGCCCACCAGGATGCCGGTCGAGGCGACGGCCACCGCCATGTGTCTGACACGGATGGGAACGGACATGGATCCCACCTCCTCGCCCTCACCGTGGTGAGAGCAGTGGTTGATGTGACACAAGTAATTCGAAGCCGCCGGGGGGCGTGGATGGGATGGATCGATCCGTTTTTATGTGGTTCGTCCGTGAGTGCGGTGGGCGGACCGCGGGAGGGTGCCGGGGCCCGGATCCCGGTGTCAGGGGCGGGTGAGCTGCCCGGAGAGCCTGCTGTGGAGGTCGGCACTGGGGGCGTTCAAGCCGGTGACCTCGACGGTTTTGCCGCGCTGCGCGTACTTCGTCCCGATCGCGTCGAGCGTGGCGACGGACGAGGCGTCCCAGATGTGGGCGGCGCTCAGGTCGATGACCACCCTGCTCGCGTCGGTGGCGTAGTCGAAGCGGCCGACGAGGTCGTTGGAGGAGGCGAAGAACAACGCGCCGGTCACCCGGTAGACGAGGGTGTCGTCGTCGGGGCCGGCGACGGCGGTGACGTCGGCGAGGTGGGCGACGCGCTTGGCGAAGACGACCATGGCGGTCACGGACCCGAGCACCACACCCACGGCCAGGTTGTGGGTGGCCACCACGGCCGCGACGGTGATGACCATGACCGCGATCTCGCCCGCGGGCATCCGGGCCAGGGTCTTCGGGGCGATGGAGTGCCAGTCGAAGGTCGCGAACGAGACCATGATCATGACGGCGACCAGGGCGGCCATCGGAATCTCGGAGACGACCGGGCCGAACACGATGCACAACACCATGAGGAACGCGCCCGCGAGGAAGGTCGACAACCGGGTGCGGGCGCCGGAGACCTTCACGTTGATCATCGTCTGACCGATCATGGCGCAACCGCCCATGCCGCCGAAGAAGCCGGTGACGATGTTGGCGATGCCCTGGCCGATGGACTCCCGGGTCTTGCCGGAGTGCGTGTTGGTGATGTCGTCGACGAGCTTCGCCGTCATCAGCGACTCCATCAGCCCGACGAGCGCCATGGCGAAGGCGTACGGGGCGATGGTGGTCAGGGTGTCCAGCGAGAACGGTACGTCGGGGAGGCCGGGCACCGGGAGCGAGGTGGGCAGGGCGCCCTTGTCCCCGACGGTGGGCACCGCGATGGCCGCGCCGACCGTGAGGGCGGTGAGGACGGCGATGGACACCAGCGGCGCCGGCACGGCGGTGGTGATCCGCGGGAGGAACACCAACAGCGCCAAGCCGCCCGCGAGGAGCGGATACACCGGCCAGGGCACGTCGCGCAGTTCGGGGATCTGCGTCATGAAGATCAGGATGGCCAGGGAGTTGACGAACCCGACCATCACCGAACGGGGGATGAACCGCATCAACTTCGCCACGCCCAGCGCCCCGAGGGCGACCTGGAGGACGCCGGCGAGGATGACCGCGGCGATCAGGTGACCGAGACCGTGTTCCCGGTTCAGCGGCGCGATCACCAGGGCGACGGCCCCGGTCGCGGCGGAGATCATCGCCCGCCGTCCGCCGACGACGGAGATCACCACGGCCATCGTGAACGAGCTGAACAGCCCGATCGCGGGGTCGACCCCGGCAATGATCGAGAAGGAGATCGCCTCGGGTATCAGCGCGAGCGCGACGACCAGGCCGGCCAGCACCTCGGTGCGCCACACCCGTGGGTCGGACAGCCAGTCGGGCCTCAGCCCGCGCAGGCGCGCGGCGGGGGACACGACCGCATCAGCGAAAGACAAGGAAGGGGACCTGTCGTGCTCGGGCACACCCCGTCGACAGGCCGGGTCGTGCGGATGGAAGCGGAGGGTCGGATCGGCCCCCTGAGTCGGTGGGCGTGGGGCGACGAGCCGCTCACGCCGACCATGAACCGTACCTCGGCGGGCACGGGGGGCGTGGTGGCGCCGGCCCCCGTTCGCGGGCCGGCCTTGATCGGACCGTTGCCGACGGGGTCGGGGCCGGGCCGTGGTCAGGGCGCGGACGGGCCGTCGAGAGGGAGGTCGAGGCGTTCGGCCAGCGTGGTCAGGGCCGCCCCCAGGGGAAGCTCGACCCGGGCGGCGGCGTACCGGTCCCCCCGGGTCGGATCCCGGTTGACGATCACCACCGGCTTACCCGCCCCAGCCGCCTGCCGGACGAACCGCAGCCCGGACATCACCGTCAGCGAGGATCCCAGTACCACCAGCGAGGACGCCCCGTCTACCAGGGCCCGGCATCGCTCGACCCGCTCCGGGGGGACGGCCTCGCCGAAGAACACGACGTCCGGCTTGAGGACGCCGCCGCACCGCGCGCAGGGCACCACGCGGAAGTCCCCGACCTGCTCCTCGGTGAGGTCGGCGTCACCGTCCGGGTTCATCGCGGCGGCCACGGGCTCGTAGCCCGCGTTGACCTCCTCCAGCCGTCGGGCGAGGTCGCCGCGCGAGCTGAGTTCGCCGCAGGACAGGCAGATGACCCGGCCGAGGCTCCCGTGCAGTTCCACCACGTCCCGGCTCCCGCCGGCCTGGTGCAGACCGTCCACGTTCTGCGTGATCACACCCGAGAGCAGCCCGTGCCGCCCGAACGCGGCGACGCCGCGGTGACCCGCGTTGGGCCGGGCGCGGCCGAAGGTGCGCCAGCCGAGGTGACCGCGCGCCCAGTACCGGCGTCGGGCCCGGGCGCTCGCGGTGAACTCCTGGTACGTCATCGGGGTGTGCCGGCGCAGGCTCCCGCCCTCCCCCCGGTAGTCGGGGATGCCCGACTCCGTGGAGATGCCCGCCCCGGTGAGCACCAGCACCCCGCCGGCGCGCAGCAGGTCGGAGACCGGCTCCAGATCCGTGGTGCCTGGCTCCGGGTCCTCGGTGGGGGTCCAGCTCAGGGTGGGGCGCATGCGCATGCCGCCAGGGTACGGAACGGGCCGGACCCGTGCACGGGCCTGGGGGGACCGGGCCCCGCGCCCGGACCGGAGCCCGGGCACGACGGGTGCGGCGTGCCCGCCCGGCGGCTCAGGCCGGCGGGTTGGGCCGGCGGCTCAGGCCGGCGGGGTGAAGTCCCGCGAGGCGATGAAGGACGGCCGCCGGATCGGCGCCGCGAACGGCTCCATCGGCAGGTTCTCCACGCTGTTGAACACCAGGAAGACGTTGCTGCGCGGGTAGGGGGTGATGTTGTCCCCGGAACCGTGCATCGCGTTGCAGTCGAACCAGGTCGCCGTCCCGGCCGCCCCGGTGAACTGTTGGATGCCGCAGGCGGACGCGAACCGCGTCAGGGCCTCGGGGGAGGGCGTTCCGGCGTCCTGCATCTGCAGGGACTTCTTGTAGTTGTCCTTCGGCGTCGCACCCGCGCAGCCGAGGAACGTCCGGTGCGACCCCGGCATGATCATCAAACTGCCGTTGGTCGGGTGGTTCGGCGTCAGGGCGATGGACACCGAGACCGTACGCATCCGGGGCAGGCCGTCCTCCGCGTGCCAGGTCTCGAAGTCGGAGTGCCAGTAGAAGCCGCTCGCGCCGAAACCGGGCTTGGCGTTGATGCGGGACTGGTGGACGTACACGTCGGAACCGAGGATCTGCCGCGCCCGGTCCACCAGCCGGGGATCGGCGGCCAGGCGTGCGAACACCTCGCTGACGCGGTGGACCTCGAATACCGAGCGGACCTCGCCCGAACCGGGCTCCACGATGGACCGTTCGTCGGAGCGCACGTCGGGGTCCGACACCAGTCGGTCCATCTCGGCGCGGTACTCCTCGACCTCCTGCGGGCTGATCAACCGCTCCGCGGTGACGAATCCGTCGCGTTCGAAACCTTCCAACTCGCGGGCCCAGAAGGGCCCGGGAGTGCCGGGTTCGGACCATACGACGGGGTCCTTGCGTCCGATGAGGACTTCTTCGGAGCCCCGGGTGGGGTACAGGTCGGCGAGGGTGCGTTCGGTTGCGGTGAGCATGGCGTTGCTTGCCTCTCCTCTCGGTTTCGGTGGGTGCGGACCGGGTCGGACCGGGGGAAACGTCAGACCGGATCCGGTTCGTTGAGCAGCGGGTACACGCCGTTCTCGTCGTGGTCCTCACGTCCGGTCACCGGCGGGTTGAAGACGCACAGGCAGCGGAACTCGCTGATGACGCGCAGGGTGTGCCGCTCGTGCTCGTCGAGGACGTACACGGTGCCCGGCGTGATGCGGTGCTTCTCGCCGGTCTCCTCGTCGGTGAGCTCGGCCTCGCCCTCGACGCACACCACCGCCTCGATGTGGTTCGCGTACCACATGGACGTCTCGGTGCCGGTGTACAGGACGGTTTCGTGGAGCGAGAAACCGACGCGTTCCTTCGCCAGGATGAGGCGCTTGCTCTCCCAGGTACCGGACGCGGCCTTGACGTGCCGGTCGGTGCCCTCGATGTCACGGAAGGATCGGACGATCACGGTGGGGCTGCCTTTCGTGGTGTCGGGTGTGGTGGGGTGGGGTGGGGTGGGGTGGGGTCTGGTGTGGTGCGGTCAGGCCGTCTCGCGGACGGACCGCGCGAGGATGTCGAGGCCCTCGTCGAGCTCGTCCGCCGACACGGTGAGCGCGGGCAGCAGCTTGACCACCTCGCTCTCCGGGCCGGAGGTCTCGATGAGCAGGCCGTTCTCGAAGGCCCTGCGGCACACCTCCCCGGCGCGCTCCTTGCGGGTGAACTCCAGGCCCCACACCATGCCGCGACCGCGGTACGAAGCACCGTCCCGCTCGTGTTCCGCGCACAGGTCCGTCAGGGCCCGCTCGATGCGGTCGCCCTGCACCCGGGTGCGCTCGCGCAGCACGCCGTCGCGCCAGTAGGTCTCCAAGGCGGCGGTCGCCGTGACGAAGGCCGGGTTGTTCCCGCGGAACGTCCCGTTGTGCTCGCCCGGCTCCCAGATGTCGAGCTCGGGCTTGAACAGGCACAGCGCCATGGGCAGCCCGTAGCCGCTGATGGACTTGGAGACGGTGACGATGTCGGGCGTGATGCCCGCCTCCTCGAAGGAGAAGAACTCACCGGTGCGACCGCAACCCATCTGCACGTCGTCGACGATCAGCAGCATGTCCCGTCGCCGGCACAGGTCGGCGAGGGCGCGCAGCCACTCGGCGCGCGCCACGTTGACGCCGCCCTCGCCCTGCACGGTCTCGACGATCACGGCGGCCGGGTTGTTGAGACCGGAACCCTGGTCCTCCAACAACCGCTCGAACCAGAGGAAGTCCGGCGTCCGGCCCCCGAGGTAGTTGTCGAAGGGCATCGGCGTGCTGTGGACCAGCGGAACACCCGCGCCGGCGCGTTTGAAGGCGTTGCCCGTCACGGCGAGCGAGCCCAGGGACATGCCGTGGAAGGCGTTGGTGAACGAGACGACCGCCTCACGCCCCTTGGCCTTGCGCGCCAACTTCAGCGCCGCCTCGACCGCGTTGGTCCCGGTGGGTCCCGGGAACATCACCTTGTAGGGCAGAGCGCGGGGGGCGAGGACGGTGGACTGGAAGGTTTCCAGGAAGGTCCGTTTGGCGGTCGTCGACATGTCCAGGGCGTGCGTGATGCCATCGCGCTCGATGTAGTCGAGCAGCGCCCGCTTCAACACGGGGTTGTTGTGTCCGTAGTTGAGCGAGCCGGCGCCGGCGAAGAAGTCCAGGTAGCTGCGGCCGCTCTCGTCGTGGAGGCGGCTGCCCTGCGCCCGGTCGAAGACGACGGGCCAGGCGCGGCAGTAGCTGCGCACCTCCGATTCGACGGTTTCGAAGACGGTGGGGACCGGTGCTGTCGTGGTCAAGCGGCACTCTCCTGTGGTGTGGGATGTGTGTGATGACGGCTGGACGAGCGGGCCGAGCTACGTGGTCAGTGGCTCGCCGGGGGTACCGATGCGGTGGAGCACCTCCGCGTCGTGGTGCCCGGCGCCACCGGGGAAGTGCTCCTCGGCGAAGAGGACCTTCCGGGTGACGCGCGCACCGTGACGTTCGGCGTAGGACGCGAACAGCCGCTCCGACGCGGTGTTTCCCGGGCTGATGGTGGTCTCCAGAACATCGAGCGCGTGCTCGGCGGCGACGCGCGCGGTGAGGTGGTCGAGCAGGTACCCGGCGACGCCCTTCCCGCGGGCCGCGGCGTCCACGCCGACCTGCCAGATCAGCAGGGTGGCCGGCGCGTCGGGGCGCAGGTACCCGGTGACGAAGCCGGCCGGCCGGCCGTCGCGGTCGCGTGCGACGGCCGAGGTGGCGGCGAAGTCGCGGCACCACAGCAGGTAGCTGTAGGGCGAGTTGACGTCCAACGTCCGCGTCTCGCGGGCGATGCGCCAGAGGTCGGGGCCGTCGGAGACGTCGGGCCGGTCGGCCCGGATCCCGGGTGGGGGAGTGGGGACGGAGGGTCGAGGACGGGTGGCCGGATCTGGATGGGCGGCGGTCATGCGGGCCGAAGCTACCGACCATCTCCCCAAAAAACATGCCCGTACGGGGTTCCGTACGCCGTACGTCCGTGTTATCCGGTGCCGTCCAGGATGCGGACGAGCCCCTCAGGGGCTTGCCTGGAATGCCTATCCATCGGCATAAACCACCCCAAAATTTCCAAAGATCACGAGATCGTAACGTCTTTGCCCTGTGCCACATTTGCCGTGTGAAGCCACGACATTGGGCCGTCCCCCCGTTTCGACTCGAGGGAACGGGACATGTGAAACGACCCCCTCGGTCGCACGGTCGTCCCGCGCCCACATCGGAGTCCCCTCCGGGGCACCGGGCCACTGGGTATCCCGAACTGTCAGGCGGTACAAAGAGGTATGACCGAGGAAACGCGCCCCGCGGATCCCCCACGCGCCGCGAACGACGCCGCAGACGCCCACACCGTCCAGGCCATCCGTGCCGTCCTCGGCGCCGACGAGGTCGCCGAGGTCGACGACGTGACGCACGCGGTCCTGGCCGCCTCCGACCTGTTGGCCTCGATCTCCGCCCGAGCCCTGGCGGCAGCTGGAGACGGAGTCACGCCCGCGCAGTTCCGGATGCTCGATGTCCTGGTGGCACGCCGGCACGTGAAACTGGTTTCCCTCGCGGGTCTGATGGAGGTCAACCCGTCCACCGCCATGCGCATGGTCGACCGACTGATCGCCGCGGGCCTGGCGGACCGCAGGCCCAACCGGGAGAACCGGAGGGAGACGGTGCTCACCGCCACGGACTCCGGCTCCCGCCTGGTGAAAGCCGTAACGGCCCGCCGGCGGGCGGAGACCTCGGCGGTCCTCGCGCGACTCGGCCCCGTCGAACGCACCGCCTTGGTGGGCACCCTCGCCGCCTTCGCCGCCGCGGCCGGCCTCCCCACCGCGCCCGCTCCCCACGCCCTCCCGCCCCTCGCCGTCGGACGGCCGGAAGACGCCTTCCCGGGCTGAGCGGGCAGGGCGACCCGACGGGGTCGCCGAAACCGTCGACGGCCTTGCGGGCCCGCCGCGGCAAGGGGCCCGTCGCCCGTGCGCGCCTGCGCCCAAGGCCGCTCACCGACCTCAGCGCTCCGCGGACACGCCACGCCCTGGGCGGTGGCCCGCTGGACCCGGTAGTTCCAGCGGGAGAGCGATCGGACCATGGTCGCGGCGCCGAGGCTCCATATCCTGTGGCGCCTTGGAAGTGGTCCGGGCAGGGTGGCGGTATGAGAGACCGTTCCGGACCTGTTCCCGTGGTCCGGCCGCCCTGGTCCGTTCACGGTGTCAGGACCTGGAGGGCGCGTGGAAGGATGGGTTCGTGCCGCCCATCGGAACGACCGCCGTGGTGATCGAACTGCCGCCCGCAGAGGTGTTGTTGCGGGCGGCCGCCAGTGTGAGGGCGAGCCTCGTGCGGACGGGGCTGCCCGCCCACGTGACGGTGATGTACCCGTTCGTGCCCGTCGCGGACCTCGGCGACGACACGGAGCGTGAGTTCCACCGGCTCGCCGGGTCGATCCCGGCGGCGGACCTGCTGCTGCGCCGGTTGGTGACCGCGCCCGGGTTCGTCGCGGTCGGGGCTGGCGAACTCGACCCGGCCATCGCGGCGTTCCGCGATGTCTGGCCGGACCTGCGCCCGTACGGCGGTCGCTTCGGCGAGTCGCCCACCGCCCACGTCACCGTCGCGCTGGGCTGCGACGGGACGGAGGCCCGTCGCGTGGGCGAGCGGGTACGGGAACTCCTGCCGCTCCCGGCCCGCGCGGAAGCGGCCCATCTGGTGGCCCTGACGGACCGGGGATGGCAGCGGAGAACGTCGGCGCGGTTCGCCTGACCTCTCGCCGGGCCGGCGCGCGGTGGGGGCGGCTGCGGGGGCTTACGCGTCAGGGCCGAGGGTGGTGAAGAAGGCGCGTACGTCGGTCACGAAGGCCTCGGGCTGTTCCAGGGCGAGGAAGTTGCCGCCCCGTTCCAGTTCCGTCCAGTGGGTGATGTGGTGGTCCCGCTCCGCGAAACGCCGAATGGCGACGTCGGTGCCGAGTGCGACGGCCACGCCGGTCGGGACGGTGCCGCGCGGTTTCGGGGCCCAGGCGCTCGCGTCGTGGCCGGCCTCGTAGTAGAGGTTCGCCGAGGAGCCGGCCGTGCCGCTGAACCAGTAGACGCTGATGTTCGTCAGCAGCCGGTCCCGGCCGACGGCGTCCTCGGGAAGCTCGGCCGCGGGATCCGTCCACTCCTTGAACTTCTCCACGATCCAGGCCAGTTGACCGACGGGCGAATCGTGCAGCCCGTAGGCGAGGGTCTGCGGGCGGGTGGACTGGATGGCGTTGAAGCCCATCCTCTCCTGCTGGAACGCCTCCAGCCGGGCCAGCCGCTCCTGCTCGGGCCCGGTCAGCCCCTCGAACTCGGCCGGGTCCCCGGAGGGGAAGGTGATCAGACCGTTGACGTGCACGCCGATCACCCGGTCGGGCACCCGGCGCCCCATCTCCGCGACGATCCACGCCCCGCCGCCGGTGCCCTGAACCCCGTACGCGTCGTAGTCGAGCCGGTCCATCAACTCGACGAACGCGCCGGCGATCCGCCCGGTGTTCCAACCGGCCTCGCCGAGCGGGCCGGAGAAGCCGGTGCCGGGCGTGGAGGTGACGATGACGTGGAAGTCCCGGGCCAGCGGCCCGATGGCGTCCGCGAACTGGACGAACGAGCAGGGCCAGTCGTGCACCAGGAGCAGCGGGACGGCCGCCGGGTTCTGCGAACGGACGTGCAGGAAGTGGATGTTCTGGCCGTCGATCTCGGTGGTGAACTGCGGGAACGCATTCAGCTCCGCCTCCGCCCCGCGCCAGTCGAAGCCGTCCGCCCAGTACGCGGCCAGGTCCTTCAGGTAGGCGGTGGGCACGCCCCGGCTCCAGCCCACACCGGGGATCTCGCTGCCCCAGCGGGTGCACGCCAGCCGGTCCCGCAGGTCGTCGAGTTCCTCCTGCGCGATGTCGATGCGGTACGGGTGGATCCGGACGTCGATGTCGCTGCTGTTCTCCATGGGCAAGACGTTAGTCTCGATATAGGCACGTTGCCTTCCTAATGACCTCACAGGCTTGGTCCCATGCTCGATACCTCCGCACGCCTCCTGAAACTGCTCTCCCTCCTCCAGACCCCGCGCTCCTGGCCGGGCTCCGAGCTGGCCGAACGCCTGGGGGTGAGCGGACGTACGGTCCGCAACGACATCGACCGCCTGCGCGAACTCGGCTACCCCGTGGACGCCGCACGCGGGGCTACCGGCGGCTACCGGCTGGGTGCGGGGGCCGCGATGCCCCCGCTGCTGCTCGACGACGAGGAGGCCGTCGCGGTGACGATCGCCCTGCGGACCGCCGCGCGGGGCGCCGTTCCCGGCACCGAGGAAACCTCCCTGCGGGCACTGGCGAAACTCGAACAGGTACTGCCGTCGCGGCTGCGTCGGCGGGTACGGACGCTCCAGGCGTACACCGTGGCCGTGCCGGCGGACCGCCCGGCGCCGACTGTCTCCGCGGAGGTGCTGACCACCCTGGTCTCCGCCTGCCGGGACCGGGAACGCCTGCGCTTCGACTACCTGGACCACGCCGGCTCATCGACCCGACGCGTCGTGGAGCCGTACCGGGCGGTGAACTGGGGGCGGCGCTGGTACCTCGTGGCGTGGGACGTCGAACGGGAGGACTGGCGGACCTTCAGGATCGACCGGATGCGACCCCGCACCCCGACCGGCCCGCGTTTCGTCCCGCGCGAGGGGCCCGACGCCGACCTCGCGGCCTACGTCTCCGGACGGGTGTCGAGTGCGGCCTGGCGCCACCACGCCCGCGTGAGCGTCCACGCGCCGGCGGCGGAGGTGGTCGAGCGGATCAACCCCGCGGTCGGCACGGTGGAAGCCGTCGACGCCGACAACTGCACCCTGATCACGGGCGCCGACACCCTGCAGACCCTGGCCGTCCACCTGGGCATGCTCGACTTCGACTTCGACGTCATCGAGCCGCCGGAACTGGTCGCCCACCTGCGCCGGCTCGCCGACCGCTACGCCCGCTCGACACCCCCGACGGACTGAGGCGGGCGGGCTGGGCGGCGGGCGGGCCGGGTGAGGGCGGCCCGGGAACGCGCCCGGCCCCACGCCGCACGGAACGCCCCCGGCCCTACGCCACCCGGAACGCCCGACCGGTGGCGGCCAGCGCCTCCTCCAGGATCCGGACCGCCTTCGGGCCGACGCCGTGCAGCGCCGCCAGTTCGGCCCGCCGCAGGCCGGCGACCCCGTCCAGGGTGGTGATACCGGCGGCGGCGAGCGCCCGGGTCGCGGGATTGCCGATGCCCCGCGGCAGGTCGCCGAGCTCCCCGGCCGTGACGGTCGCGGCGGCCGACCGGGCTGTCGCGAGCGCCTTGGGGGCCCGCCCGAGCCAGGCCCGGCGTACCCAGTGGTTCAGCTGTTGGCCGTCCAGGTCCCCGAGCGGGATCCGGACGCCGATCGCCGCGGTGCCGCGGCTGACCGTACGGGCCGTCGGGTGGGCGTCGAGCACCCGACGGGCCTCGGCTTCGGGCAGGTGGAGGCCGAGTTCCCCGTCCGCGTCGGTCCGGGCGAACCACCGGTCCCGTACGCGGAACACGACCCCGGCGCCGCCGGCGGCGGGCTGTTCCACGGCCTCGGGGAGGGCGAGCGCGGTCCGGCGGAGTTGGGCGAGAGTCGTCACGGGTCCACCCTCGCACGCGGTCATGGGGAGAGTGCCCCGCCGCCCCCGCCGCCCCCGCCGCCCCCGCCGCCCCGGCCCCCTCCCCGCGAACGCCGTCCGCGCCGACGGTGGACGACGTCATCGGAGGTCGTGTCCTGCCGACGGTCCAGGCGCTTCACGAAGACGCTTCGTCGAAATTCATCCAAAGCTCGATCAAGGCCGATCAAAGAAGAGCGCCGAACACCGTATCGGAGCGCATATGCGCCTACTTTGGTCCGCTATGACTCCCGATGTCGAACGTCATGAGGACAGGGGCCGGCGCCGGTTCGTGCGGGCCGCGCTGACGGGAACGGTCGCCGTCGGCGCCGGGCTCATCGCGGGCCTTCCCGACGTCAGGCCCTCCCCGACGCAAGGCCTGAACGGGCCGCGCCCGACGACGCCCGTGTCCGCGCTGCGGGCGCTCGACGCGGGGAACCTGCGCTGGAGGACGTTGCACGAGCGCCACCCGGACGCGACGAAGGCGGTGCGCAGGACCGTCGTCACCGGCCAGCACCCCTTCGCCGTCATCCTCGGCTGCGTCGACTCCAGGGTGCCGCCGGAGCTGGTCTTCGACCAAGGCCTCGGCGACCTGCTGACCGTACGGTCGGCGGGCGAAGTCCTCGACGAAGCCGTGCTGGCCAGCATCGCGTACGGGGTCGTGGAGCTGGCCATTCCGCTCGTCGTGATCCTGGGGCACCAGTCGTGCGGGGCGGTCGCCGCGGCCGTGCACGCGGACGAGAGCGGTGGAGGGCTGCCGGGCCACATGCAGTACCTGGTCGATCAGATCCGTCCGGCGATCGACCGTACGCTGACGGGTGACGCGCGGGTGGACGCCGCAGTCGACGCCAACGTACGGCTGGTGGCCGCGCGCCTGCTCGCCGAGCCCGTCCTGGCCGCCCGGATCGAGGCCGGCGGGTTGGCCGTCGTTCCGGCCCGGTACGAACTGACCGACCAGCGGGTCCACCTGATCGGCGACGCCCCCTGACGGACCCGCCGGCGCCGGGTCCGGGATCATGGACGCACTGTCCGCGCCCGCACAGACCGTTCGGAGTGGTGCCACCATGAATCCCGATCCGCGCGACGACCGACCCGACGGTCCGCCCGACCCCGCGACTCTCCACCCGATGCCCGGACAGCCGCGCGTCGTGCTCCTGAAGCCGTTGGTGACGTCGCCGCTCATCGAGGTCGGCGCGTACACGTACTACGACGACCCGGACGATCCCACCGCCTTCGAAACCCGCAACGTGCTCCACCACTACGGGCCGGAGAAGCTCGTCATCGGGAAGTACTGCGCGCTGGGCACCGGTGTCCGGTTCATCATGAACGGCGCCAACCACCGGATGGACGGCCCCTCGACCTTCCCGTTCCCCATCATGGGCGGCGGCTGGGCCGAGCACTTCGACCTCATCACCGGTCTGCCCGGACGCGGGGACACCGTCGTCGGCAACGACGTCTGGTTCGGCCACGGCGTCACGATCATGCCCGGAGTACGCATCGGACACGGCGCGATCGTCGCCTCCGGCGCCGTCGTCGTGGCGGACGTACCCGACTACGGCATCGTCGGCGGCAACCCGGCCGAACTGATCCGTACCCGCTACGGAGCGGCGGACGTGGCCCGCCTGCTCGCCGTGGCCTGGTGGGACTGGCCGGTCGAGCACCTCACCCGGCACGTGCGCACCGTCATGTCCGGCAGCGTCGACGACCTGGAGGCCGCCGCCCCGGCCGGCGCCGGGTGAGCACGGTCATCGGGCGGGCACGGTCATCGGGCGGGCACGGTCATCGAGCGGACGAGGCCGCCCGGGAGCCCCGCCGAAGCCCCGTAGGGCTCGGCCGGGCTCCCGAGCGACCCCCGTGTCCTACTGGCCCACCCGACCGTCGACGCACTCGCGCAACAGGTCGGCGTGTCCGCAGTGGCGGGCGTACTCCTCGATCCGGTGGACCAACAGCTCCCGCACCGCGATGTCGTCCTTCCCCAGCCGCTCGCCCAGGTCCGGATGGCCGGCCAACACCGCGTCGGTCGCGGCCTGTTCGCGCTCCAGATCGACGTACGCGGCGTCGACCTGGGCCTGGTCGGCAACGGCCTCGTCGAAGTCCGCGTCGCGCTTCCCGTACAGCTTCGGCAGCGGATCACCCTCGGTGATCCAGTTGCGCCAGTCGCGTTCCCCTTCGGCGAGGTGCCGCAGCAGACCGAGCAGTGACATCGTCGACGGTGGTACCGAACGACGGGCCAGTTGTTCCGGGGTCAGGCCCTCGCACTTCATCCGCAGGGTCAGCCGGTAGCCCGACAGGAAGTCGCCCAGCGTCGCGAGCTCGCCTTCCGGACTGGGCCCCGTGTCACGGGGGTCGTCGGCGGGGTCGACCCACATGTCTGCGTACACGGTCGCCTGGGTCCATCGCGCGGGTTGGTCACTCATGCGGCGAATGATCCTCCACGAGCACCCCGGACCGCGAACGCATTTGTGGGCCGGGCCCTCATGCGAACGTGTCCGCCAGCAGTTTCGCGGTCTTGGCGATCAGGGTGTTGTCGCGGACGGCGTCAACGTCCGGCATGGTGCTGAGGATGGACAGGACCACCGGCGGTCGCCCGGGCGGCCAGGCGACGCCCACGTTGTTGTTGGTCCCGTACGAACCGGCGCCGGTCTTGTCCGCGACGGCCCAGTCGCGCGGCAGCCCCGCCCGCAGCCGGTCGGCGCTGGTGGTGTTGGCCAGCAACCAGCCGGTCAGTCGCTCCCGGTCCTGCGGCACCAGCAACCGGCCGAGGGTGAGCCGCGCGTACGTCTGCCCGATCGCCCGGGGCGTGGTGGTGTCGGTCACCCGCTCCGGCTCGGCCGAGTTCAGTGCGGGCTCCCACCGGTCGAGCCGGGTCGTACGGTCCCCCACCGAGCGGCAGAAGCGGGTGACCGCGGTGGGGCCGCCCAGCTCGCGGAGCAGCAGGTTGGCGGCGGCGTTGTCGCTCTGGGCGATGGCCGCCGAGCAGAGCTGGGCCACGGTGAGACCGCCCGCGATGTTCTCGGGGAGCTTCGTGATCTCGCCGCCGCCCGCGTCCGTGACGTCCTGCTGCGTGTAGTGGATGCGCTTGGCCAGGAACGTGCCGTCCCGGTCCAGGTCGCGCAGGACGGCCGCCGCGGCGACGGTCTTGAAGACTGAGCACATGGGGAACAGCTCGTCGGAGCGGTGGAGCACGGTCCGGCCCGTCGCCGTGTCCCGCGCGTACACGCCCAGCCGCGCCCCGTACGCGCGTTCCAGTTCGCGCAACCGCGGCACGACATCGGTCGGACCGGGCGACGAGGCCGCACGGGCCGTGCCCGCCGGCAGCGCCACGGCCAGGGCCGCCCCCGCTCCCGCGGTCAGCAGTGAGCGACGGGACGGGATGGTACCCGGGGTCTTCACGTCAGCTTCTCCTCTTCCGTCAGTTTCCATCAGGGTTCGTCAGTTCTGTGCGGTCAGGTGAGTCGGGAGACGTCAAAAGTGATCAATTCGGTTCCCCCCTGTTGCTGGCGTGGTCTCCCTTGGTGCCGGACGGCTCGTCAGTTGACTTTCGCATCAGCGCAGTTGTCGGTCGAGGAGCCACGACGGCGTCGGCCGGGAGAGGCGCGGGAAGGGGTGCGGCCGGAGGGCGACCCACGGGATCGGCCGAAGACCGACTGGTGCCCGGGAGGGGCCTAAGGGTGGAAGGACACCGATGCCGCCTATCGGGCGGTACGCACAGTCCGGCCCGGGCGCGGGGAATCAGGACGGTTTGGTGGCGGAGAACGCCGTGACCGTCACCTTGTCGTCGCACTCGGCGAACACCCCGTCGTCCATGGCGATCTGGTGCGCGCCCGCGCCCGGCACGCCCAGGACCAGCGTGGGGAAGCTGGATGGGGTGGCTCCGGACACGCAGTACCCGTCCGCCTCGCCCTGCACCTGGACGAAGGTGAGCTTCGTCCAGGCGCGGGCCCCCGGGGCCAGGGTGACCGGGGCCGCGGCGCCGGCGCGGGTGACCGTGAGCGGTCGGTTCTTGTCGGGGGAGCCGTTGCCCGCCCCCGCGACGGTGGGGAAGCCGGTCAACGCGCAGGGCTGCGACGAGGTGTTCGTGACGGAGACGACGACGGCCCCCGTGCCCGTGCCGGGCGGCCTGACGTCCGCCTGGTGGCCCTCCGACACCTTGACGTGCCCACTCGTGCAGGGTTTCGCCCCGGCTGCCGGAGTGGAGCCCGACGCGCTCGGCGTCCCCTTGCCGCCTCCGCCGGAGGCGGCCCCACCGGCCCCCGGACCCGTCGGTGTGGCGGCTGCGGTGGGCTTCGCCGGGCCGGATGCCGTCGGAGGCGTCGACGGGCCGGTGGCCGCGCCGTCCTCGCCCGTCGGCGTACAACCGGTGACCAGGGCCGCGGCCACCGCCGCCGTCGCCAGGACCAACGTGCCGCGTCGTACGGCCACTGTGCAGCGCATGGGAGCTCCCCGAGGTTCGCGACCGGTCCCGTACCGGCTCTCGCGCCGACGGACACGACCCCGCGCCCCACCCGGTTCGCGCCACGACCGCGCTGTGGCGCATTCGTGACACCACCGGGATGAAGGGATTCTCCTTCCCCCTCGTCGTTGGCGGTGGCCCGATCACCGCCAGCCCGTCGCGGGGCCGACCCCGCCGGTCAGGCCGAGGAGTCCCACGCCGTCAGCAGGCCGTCCAGCCACGCGGGCGGCAGTTCGGCCGCGTCCCATTCCTCGCGCAGCGCGGCCGGGGCCGTCGCGAGCCGCTCCAGCACGGCGAGGCTGGTGGGGGAGTGGATCAGCGAGTAGCGGCCGTGGATCGCGATGGCGCTGCCGGGCCCGTACTGCGCGTACAGCCGTTCCAGGCGGGCCCGGTGGGCCGTGCCGAACTCCGTGAGCTGCCCGGCGTACATGGCCCGCTGTCTGTAGCCCATCGTGCCGAGGACAGCGGAGAGCACCTCCGTGGTGACCTCCGGGTCGAAGTCGGACACGGAGGTGAGGGACAGGTACAGCGGACTGACCGCCACCTGCGCCCGCTCCACCTCCATCCGCCGCACCCGCGGACGCTCCTCGGGCGAGGAGACCGACGCGTCGGAGCCGACGGCGCGGCGCAGGGCCCGCTCGGCGATGCCCCCGAGCTCGTGGACGACGTCGCCGACGCCGGCCCGGCCCGAGCCGTCCGGGGCGCCCCCGGTCCCGCCCGCAGCACCCGCCGGCCCGCCGGTGATCTCCTCGTACGCGCGGGCGATGGCGCCGGCCTCGACGACCCCGATCAGCTCCTCCGCGTCGCCGGTGAAGACGCCCGCCCGGGCCAGGAGCTGGAGGAGCGTCGTCTTCGCATTGGCGACGCTGGCCGCGTCCGGCAGCTGCGGACCTGCTCCGGCGGTGTTCATCGGCTGCTCCTCTTCGCTCGGGTGCGTCGCGCGGGTACGCGAGGTCGTTCGGTCCAAGGATGCGACCTCCGATGATCGCGCTGCGACCCACCCCTCCGGCGCGGCGCGAGCGCACTGTCACCCGACCGGTGAACGGTCGCGTACGGCCGGCGCTGCCGGCAGCGGTTCCGGGCGGCTTCCCACGTCCGGGTGACGGGCGGGAACGCGCCGGTGCCGTGGGCGTGGATCCATGATCCGACTACGCTTCGGTGGACTGACGGGTGCACGGATACCCGCCTGTCCCTCCGTCGACCGTTCCATGCGCGACGGGAGTTCGTCCGGTCGACGTCGCGGGGACGTGGAGCGCATCAGGGGAGTGGAGTCGGATGTCGGGAACGTCCAGGACCATAGTGTCGGCCCTCGTCGAACAGGATGGCTGCCTGCTGATGGTGCGCGAGCGCCTGGGGGACGAGCAGGAGCAGTGGGTGCTCCCCGGCGGGGTCGTCGAACCGGGCGAGCTCGCGCACGACGCCCTGGTACGTGAGGTTCACGAGGAGACCGGACTGACCCTCACCGGGCCGACGAGCCTGGCCTGCGTCTCGCAGCACGCGGTCACCGGGGATCCGGGCTGGGACGGCACCTGGACCGTCATCACCTTCCGCGCGGAGCGACCGACGGGCACGCTCGCCCCCCTCGACCCCGATGAGCAGGTGTTGGAGGCCGCCTGGGTCCCGCTGGACGAGGCCCGGGCGCGGATCACCGCCCACCCGTCCCGCCGGCGTCGGGAACCCGTCCTGGCCTCTCTGACCGGCAGCGCGCCGCCCGGAAGCCTGTGGCTCTGGCCCGACGGGCCGCAGGAGTCACCGGTCGTCATCCCGGTCGCGGCGGCCGGGCCGTAGCGGGCGCCGCCGCCGCGCGAGCTCCACCTGATCCACCGACTGCACATCACCCCGCAGGTCCGTGCCGGCTTCGCCGAGCGGGAGTGCGACGAACTTCCCGACGGCAGCCAGGAGGTGGGGATCGTCGAACGGGTCGACTACCGGGAGAGCGCCGCCCTGCCGATCTTCCCGCCGATCGGACCCGCCCTCGCGGCGTTGGCCGACCCCCGCGCGAACGTCACCGACGCCGCAACGGAACCCGTCACCGACGAGAACCGGACCTGGCCGCGACCCGTACCGCCCGCCGCGGCAGCCGGGCCCACCCACGGCCGACCCGAGCCCCCCCACGCGCCGCACCGCCCCGGGCGGTTCGGGCAGAATCGAGAGCCGTGACGACACCCCCCGACCCGGCCGTCCTGTATCCCGACATAGCCGCGCACGGAACCCTGGCCGCAGCCCTCCGGGCCGCGGCGGGCGGTCGTCTCGACTCCGTACGGCTCACCTCCCGCCAATTCGCCCCGCTGCGCGGTGTCACGGTCGGCTGCCCGCTGCCGCACCGCAGACCCCTTCGGATCAGCGCGGGACACCACGCGCGGCAGTGGTCGATCCGCGGCGGCGACGGTTTCGAGGACATGACGCTCATCGACGGCACGACGGACGACCTCGCGGCGGTCGCCGAAGCCGCGTCGGCCTGGCACGACGGGGTGGAACTGGGCGACATCCGACGCGCGACTCCCTTCGTCCACCTCACCGGCCGCTTCGAGGTCCCCGACCTCGACCCGGCGGGCCTGGTGGCCAGTGCCTGGCAGCACCTGCGCACCGAGGCGCGAGAGCTGGAGTACGCCTGGCGGCCCCTCTACCAGGCCCTGATCGAGGCCGCCCACGCCGAACCGGCACTGCGCCGGCTCTACCCGTTCACCAGTCACTGGTCCCTGCGCTTCTCCACGAGGACGCGCCCTCGCCTGAGGCCCGTCGGAGCATCGCTGGTGGTCGACACGCCGCCAGTCCGGTACTCGGTGGCCGAAGGCTTTCCGAACGAGGACGATCCGGTGTTCCCCACGCCGGCGGAGGCGGTGTCCGCGGCCGTACGCCGTCTCCCGCCGTACCTTCCCCCGGTCGCACTCGGCTGCTGACGTACGTTCCGCCACCGCCGGTCACGGCCCTCGCCCCCGGTATTCGGCGGTGACCGGTCGCCGTTTCCCGCATGCTGCCCTCATGCCCGTCACGATGAAGTTGTGCGCCATCACCCTCGACTGCCCGGATCCGCAGGCTTTGGCCGCGTTCTACGAGCAGGCCACCGGCCTCCCACCGCATCCGCGATCCGATGCCGATTTCGCGGGGCTGGGCGGTGAGGGCGGCCTCTTCATCGGTTTCCAGCGGGTGGCCGGCTACCGGGCGCCCCGCTGGCCGGACCAGAGCGTTCCGCAACAGTTCCACTTCGACTTCGCGGTCCACGACCTGGACGAAGCCGAAACGCGGTTGCTCGCACTGGGGGCGGGCAAGCCGGTCCACCAGCCGGACGAGAAGAGGTGGAGGGTCCTCACCGATCCGGCGGGGCATCCGTTCTGCCTGGTCAGAGAGTAGGAGCGTGGGCCGGGTGGGAGGCTCCCGTACCCGTCGGGCGGTCCCGGTGAGAATCGGTGGGCATACGGCGCGGGACGGAACTACCCTCGGAGTCCATGAGTAC
Source organism: Streptomyces sp. NPDC029836 (assembly GCF_055574495.1). Taxonomy (NCBI): domain Bacteria; kingdom Bacillati; phylum Actinomycetota; class Actinomycetes; order Kitasatosporales; family Streptomycetaceae; genus Streptomyces; species Streptomyces sp. NPDC029836. The sequence goes on from NZ_JBVHZI010000010.1 coordinate 50,970, forward strand.
CTTGCTGACCATCCATGACGTCCCCGTGTTCACCTGTGCCCCCGACGGCGACGCCATCCGCTGCGAAGCCGATGCCCTCGACCTCATCGGCAATGCCGGTTACCAGGGCGCCCGCTGGGTCGTCATCCCCGCCGAACGTCTCGACGACACGTTCTTCCGACTGAGCAGCCGCGTCGCGGGGGACATCGTCCAGAAGTTCGCCACCTACGGCATGGGCCTCGTCGTGCTCGGCGACATCACCCCCCACACCGAGGCCAGTTCGGCGTTGCGCGACTTCGTCCGCGAGTGCAACCGGGGCCGTCAGACCTGGTTCCTCGCCGACATCGAGGAGCTGCGGGACCGCCTGCGGAGCGGGACCGGCACCAACTGATCGGGCAGGGGCGGGACACCCGTCGGCATCCCGCCCCGGTGGTGGGGCGGGTCAGCGCGTGGCGCCGAAGGCCTGCGTCCAGTAGGAGTTCGGCCGGGCCAGGCCGACGCCGATCTCCTTGAACGAGCAGTTCAGAATGTTCTTCTTGTGGCCCGGACTGTTCATCCAGCCGTTCATGACCTGCTCGGGCGAGCCGTATCCGTAGGCGACGTTCTCGCCGTACGTGCTCCAGGCGTAGCCGGCGCGCGTGATGCGTTGGCCCGGGTCGGAGCCGTCGGATCCGGTGTGCGACATGTTGCTGTGGGAGGCCATGTCCTGGCTGTGGTTCTGCGCGGCCGCCGTCAGCTTGTCGTTGACCGTCAGCGCCGAACATCCGGCCTTGGCGCGCTCCTGGTTGACGAGGGCCACCACCTGCGCCGTCGGCCCGGAACCCGGGACGGTGGGCGGGGTCTGCCCGCCGGCGGGCTTCGTCGGCTCGGCCGGCGCCGGCTTCGACGGTTCGGCCGGTGCCGGGGGCTTCGTCGCCGTCGGGGTCGAAGCGGGCGGGCTGCTCGGCCGCGCCGGCGGCGTGGCCGGGGAGGTCCGGGCGACGGGCACGGTCGACCCGTTGCCGCCCTCACCTACGGGGGCCGTCGGGCTCGTGCCCGGACCCTGGGTCCGGGTCGACGGGGTGGGCGAGGCGATCCCGGGGAGGGGCACGTCGGGGACCGAAGCGCTGGAGGAGGGGCGCGCGGAGGGCTTCCGGGAGGCGTCGGACGAGCTGCCGCCCGTGTCCAGGCACGCCATCGCGGCGGTGGGTATGCCCACGACGCCCAGCGTCACTGCGGCGATCGATATCTTCCGGTAGCGCGTCGTCTTGCGGTGCCTCTGCATACGTGACCTGACCTCACTCGGTTTCTGCGAAGCGTCCTGCGTCCCCTGCCGCCGGAGCGCCGGACGGGCCGCCATTCTTAGAAGCCCCCCAACGGGCCGGCAAGTCTCGCCGCCGGCCCGAGCGGTGGCGGTGCGCGCCGGGCTTGTCATGGCCGGGAGATCGTGCCGGCCGCGCGGGCCGGGGCCGGGGTGAGACGGGTGACGTACCTTCAGAAATCGCGCTGACGAGGAGCATTGCTCGGTTGCGTCCCAGCATGCGAGATGCCCATTTCGCCGGAGAGGGGAATGTCGACCGCGGACGGGAAAATGGTGACATGTCACGGACCAGCATGCGGCCGTAATGGTTCCGTGACCCGGGCGTCCCGTGTGGCGCATGTCACCGTTTCGCCGCCCGCACCGGAGGGCGACCGTCCGGGACTTCCCGGACGGTCGTCCTCCGGCGACTACGCCCGGGCTTCGACGGAGCGTCGCGGCAGGAGGGGGGCCACCACCGCGCCCAGCGCCAGCACGCTGAGGCCGAACATCAGGACGCCCAGGGGGACGTGGGCCGCAGGTATGTGGGCGATGCCCAGCACCACCTGGACCGAGGCGAGCACCAGGAAGCCGGACGCGTACAGGATGGGACGCGGCGATCTGCCGCCCGGCCGCCAGGCGAGGACCGCCGCGAGCACGTACAACATCGAGGCGCCGTACATCACGCGTGAGCCGACATCGTGCAACACCCCACCGACGGACGAGGACAGCAACATTCCGGCGGTGACGGCCTGGAAGAACAGGGCCGCGGTCTGCAGGACGACGGAGACGCGCAGGAACGTGGTGAGGCGCTGATGTGTCGTCGTCGTCCGGGTGATGGCCATGATGGGGTCCCCTCTTCTGCCTCGCGGCGGTGGATCTGTACTGTCCTGCTGGCCCGACGAGATGGGCCCGCGACATGTGAGGCGCCCCGACGGCCTCACGATCCGATGCGCTGTTTCGTCGAACCGCCGAGAACGGAACCGGACGAGAGAACCGAGGAGAGGCCGCCACCATGAGCACCCCATCCGAGGCAGCACCCGAGCGGCCCGAGCCGGACCTGAGCGCGGTCGTCGGCGAGCGGCGCCAGCTCATCAACCTCGCCTACCGGCTGCTCGGTTCGCTGGCCGAGGCCGAGGACGCCGTACAGGAGACCTACGCCCGTTGGTACGCGATGTCACGCGAGCAGCAGGAAGCCATCGCCGCGCCCGGCGCCTGGCTGACCACGGTCGCCGGCCGCATCTGCCTGGACCTGCTCCGCTCGGCGCGGGTGCGGCGCGAGCGCTACGTCGGCGCGTGGATACCGGAGCCGCTGCCCGACCGCAGGGAGTGGATCAGCGGATCCACCGGTGGCGGCACGGGCCAACCGGTGGACCCCGCGGACCGGGTCACCCTGGACGAGTCCGTGAACATGGCCTTTCTCGTCGTACTGGAGGCCATGACTCCCGCCGAACGCGTGGCGTTCGTCCTGCACGACGTGTTCCGGTACCCGTTCGCCGAGGTCGCCGCCATCGTCGGCCGGACACCGGCGGCCTGTCGGCAGCTGGCCACCTCGGCCCGCCGCCGCATTCGCGCCGCGCAGGCGCCGGCGGCCGCGACGGCCGGGCAGGCCGCTCTGGTGCGCGACTTCAAGGAGGCCTGGGAGGCCAAGGACATCGAGGCCCTCGTCGGCCTTCTGGATCCCGCAGCGGTGATGACCGCCGACGGCGGGGGAATGGTCGGCACCGTCCTGCACCCGGTCGAGGGCAGCGAGAACATCGCCGCCTACCTGATCCACATCGCCGGCAAGGCCCCCGGGCTCACGCTGCTGGAACGCACGGTCAACGGCCGGCCCGGCCTGGTCGCCCAACACGCCGGAACCACGGTCACCGTGGCCGCCTTCAACCTCGCCGACGGCCTGATCACCCACATCTGGGCGATCCGCAACCCGGAGAAACTCCGCCCGTGGACCGACAGCGGCCGGAACTGACCCCCTTCCCGGACCGGCCGTCACCCTGGAACGGGCGCCGGTCCCGGCCAAGCCGGAGGACTCGTTCTTCTGCGTCACGTCGATCACCGGCGCCACCCGCTCGGCCCGCCACGCCGTCCACGACACGACCGACCCGAGCCGCGTTGGCACCGTCGACCCGGCCTGACGGGCCCGCCTCATGGCCCGCGCGGCCCGGCCTCAGAGCCCGACGACCTTCGCGCTCGCCGACAGCTCGTAGGCCAGGGTGACCGTACGGCGACCGCCGGGCGGAAGCGTCACGTCCCAGCGGACGATGCCCTCGGCATCGACCGCGTCGGGCGCCGGGGAGCACGCTTCCCGGCGCAGGCGCACCTCCACCGCCGAGACCTCCGACACCGGGATCCGCTCCCGCACGGTGACGACCCGGTCGTCCTGGTCGCCGGGCGCCGAGAACCTGGACAGGTGCAGCCGCACCGTGCGCGTGACCACCGTCCGTTGGGAGATGCCGACGGAGTCCCGGGACTCCTCGGCGTACCGGACCACCCTGTGGTCGTCCCGGCTGCCGAAGGCCAACTCCAGCGGGGCGCCGGGAGCGGTGAAGTCCAGCGTGCCGCGGCCGCTGGACCCGCTGCCGCGCACCAGGTCCACCGGGCCCGCGAGCAGCGCGTGCCCCGACCGGTTGTCGCACCGCACCACCTGCGTCACCAGCGGGGACAACTCGGGCGAGCAGGCGTACTCGCTGCTCGCCGCCACCGTGAAGGCGGAGACCGGCACCCGGTGGGCGCGGCCGTCCGCCGGTACCGACACCGGTACGGGGGCGTTCAGTACGCGGGGCTCACCGCCGTCGTCCACCCCCGGCAGCCCGAGCACGGGGGCCGGACCGAGGTCGCCGATCTCCTCCTCGCGCAGCTCCACGTCCACGACGCGGCGCTCGGCCGCGGAGCGGTCCTTGAGCGTCAGCCGGTCCTCGGCCAGCCGCGGCGGATCGGTGGCGAGCGCCGACCGGGCCGTCGACAACGTCAGTCGTACGTCGGACCAGTCCTCCCCGGTGCGCTGCCAGACCATCGCGTCCGTCTCCAGGGTCAGGGAGTCCCCGTCGAGCACCGCCCGGTAGGCGGGCCGCCACAACGCGCACGGAACGAGGTGGGTCAGGCGCAGCCGGACCGGCCCGGCGACCGCGGCGTCCACGGTCAGCTCCACGTGCGCGACCAGCTCGGCGGGCTGTTCCTCGGATAGGTCCAAGGCCGTGCGGAAGGAACGGAGTTCGACGGACAGCGTGTCCAGTCGTGTCTCGACCGCGCGGAGTTGTTCCCCGTACGCGTCGCGTTCCGCGTCGACGCGGTCCAGTTCGCGGTGCCAGCGCTCCCCTTCGCTCTCCCCGGAGCCGGCGCCCTCGCCGATCTCCCGCAGCAGGTCCGTCGCGAGCCGGCCGAGGACGGCGAGCCGGGTCCCCAGCCGGTCGCGGCGCTGCTCCAGGGCGGTCCGCTCCTGCTCCATGGCGTGCACGCGGTGCCGCACGGCGGAATCGTCCGCGGCGGGCGGCAGCGGTCCGCGCGGCGTCCAGGCACGCACGATCCGTACGTCGAGCACGGCGGCGTCGTGCGCGGCGATCAACTCGGCGTGCAGGGTCCGGTCGACGGCCAGCGCGGTGACCGGTCCCAGGCGCAGCCGCTGGGTCCCGCCCTCCAGATCGAGGACGGCGGTGCGCTCGACGTGGGCGCGGTCCTCCAGACAGGTGACGGCGGTGACGGGCAGGGCGATCGGCTTCGGGTCCGTGGACATGGTGTGCTTCAGCTCCTGCGGTTGCCGTCGACCAGGGCCTTGCCGGCCGGGATGCGGATCTCGTAGCCGCCTTCGAGGGCGGTGGTGGCGCCGGCGGGGAGTTCCACCCGCCAGACCCGGGTGCCCGGAGCATGGTGCTCCGGAGCGCCTTCCTCGGGGGCGGTCCAGTCGGCCCGCTCCTCGATGCGGACGTCCGGTTCGGAGGTGACGGGCACCCGCTCGCGGACCTCGACGGTGACGGCTCCCGGAAGCCGGTTCGCCACCTCCACGTGCACCCGGTGGTCCAGGACGGTGGTGTTGTTGCGCAGCCCGGCCGTCGACTCGCGCAGGTTCGTCCGCCGGGTGACGCGGATCCCCTCGGCCGCGCCGAGCCCCACCCGGCGGGTGGCGCCGGGGGCCAGCGTCGGAAGGGCGGCGGTCAGCAGGAACTCGTCATCGACGGTGACCTCCACGGGGCCCGCCAGCAGGGCCTGCTCGGTGGCGTTGGACAGGACGAGCGTCGCGTACGCGGTCGGCTCGACGGACGGCACGCAGAGGTACTCCGTCCGCAGCCCGACCGGGATCTCGGTGACGGTGACGGTGTGCCAGCCGCCGTCCGACGGCACGTCCGCGCGGGCGGCCGCGTCGAAGCGGTGGTCGAAGGAGCCCGCCGACTCGCGGGGCCGTACGGCGTGCCCGGGCAGCGGCAGCGCGGCCACCGCCTCGGCGCGGCGGCGGTGTTCGGCCCCAACCGGGTCGACGGGCTGGTCCGGGAACAGCCGGCCCCGGCGGCCGACCGGCTCCTCAGGCCCGCGCAGCACGAGGGTCGCGTAGTCCAGCTCGGCGCCGCTCGGCCGCGGCGGACCCGCGGGCCGCGCCGGCGGCGGCGCCGCCATGCCGGGAGCCGCCGGCGCTGCCGGAGCCATGGCGCCGGCCGCGCCGGGCCGGGGCCCGCCGGGCCCGGCCGACCTACGCGCCCGGGCCGGCTGCGCGAAGGCCGGTGCCCCGCCGGCGAGGGACTGGGGGGCGCCGCCGGGAGCGGGCGGCGGCGGCCCCCCGTAGGCCTGCGGCGCCGGTGGCGGCGGTGGTGGCGACGGTACGGGCGGCGGCGGGGGAGCCGCTACGGGAGCGGCGACGGTCGTGGCGCGTGCGGGGACCGGGGCCGGGCGGGGGCCTGCCGCCGCGTACCCGGCGAACAGGTCCGCGAGGCCGGCCGGAGGCTCCCGCCAGCCGGACGGCGCGAGGTCGCCCTGCCGGCGGCCGATCCGCACCGACCGGAGCTTCGGCAGGTCGGTCCGGCGACGCAGGTCGGCGGTGGCCAGCGCGATGCGGACGCCGGACCAGTCCTCGCCGGTGCGCTGGGCGACCGAGGCCCGCAGCACCAGACGACCCGTCCCGTCGCCCTGACGGTGGGTGAGACGGTAGGCGGGCACCCAGACGGCGCCCGGTACCCCGTACTCCAACTCCAGCTCCACCTCGGCCTCCGCGGCGGCGCCGTCGAGGGTCAGCACCGCGCAGAGCGTGGTCTCCAGGTGCGCCGACGGGGCGTCGGTGGAGGCGCGGGCCAGCCGGTCCGAGGCGACGGCCCACTCGTGCCCGACCAGCGCCAGCGCCTCCTCCAGCTCGACGAGGCGGGCGTGCAGCCGGACCAGTCGCCCGTCGACGAAGTCGGCGAGGTCCAACCAGGCGTCGACCGGCGTCCGACGGTGCGGATCCTCCTCGCCGCGCGGCGGCGGCACCGGGTGCAGCGCCCGGACCTCCTCGATCAGGCCCAACTGCCGGTCCCGGCGGGCCAGCGCCGCCGCGTGCTCCGCGGCCAACCGCTCGACCTCACGGCGCAACGCGTCCGGAGCGTCGGCGGCGTGCGGCTGCGCCTCGACCTCCACCCGGGCCTCCGTGACCCGCACGCCGGGCGATCCCAGCACCGCGGCCCGCAGCGAACCCGGGTCCAGCGAACGGGGCAGGCCGCTCACCCGTACCCGGCCGTCGGACGGCACACTGCCCCGTGCCAGGCGCCGACACAGCGCGCCCCGCGCGTACACCACGACCGAGTCGAGCTCCGACCCCCACCTCTGTCCCACTCCAGCAGTCATCCGCTCCGCCCCCCACGACGTCCGTGCCTGCCGGAAGCCTACGCCGGGCCACTGACGGGCCGGGCCGGAACGAGCGCCGACGGCGCCCCGAGGAGTTCGGGCGGGCGCCGGGGCGGCGCGTAGGGTCGGGGGCGTGTCCGCTCCTCGCCTCCACCGCGTCGCCGTGCTCGTCCTCGAAGGCGCCAAGCCGCTCGACGTCGGGATCCCCGCACAGGTCTTCACGACCCGCGCGAGCATGCCGTACGAGGTACGGGTGTGCGGGGCGGCGCCCGGGCTGGTCGCCGGGGGCGACGGACTCTCGTACCACGTCACCCACGGGCTGGAGGCCCTCGCGTGGGCCGACATCGTCTTCGTCCCCGGGTACCGCTTCCCGGACCGTGATGATCCGCCGCGACCCGTCATCGACGCCCTGATCACCGCCCACGAGCGGGGCGCCCGACTCGCCGCGATCTCGACGGGCGCGTTCGCGCTCGCCGCCACGGGTCTCCTCGACGGCCGGCGCGCCACGACCCACTGGCACTACGCCCGTGCCCTCGCGGCCCGGCACCCGCTGGTCCGTCTCGACGAGAACGTGCTGTTCGTCGACGAGGGCAGCGTCCTCACCTCGGCCGGCGCGGCCTCCGGCATCGACCTGTGCCTGCACATCCTGCGCGGCGACCTCGGCGTGGCCGCCTCCAACCACGCCGCCCGGCGACTGGTCGCGGCCCCCTACCGCAGCGGCGGTCAGGCGCAATACGTACCGCGCAGCGTGCCCGAGCCGCTCGGCGAGCGGTTCGCCGCCACCCGGGAGTGGGCGCTGCACCGGCTCGGCGACCCCCTCACCCTGGACGTCCTCGCCCGGCACGCGGGGGTCTCGCCCCGCACGTTCTCGCGGCGCTTCGCCGAGGACACGGGGTACACGCCGATGCAGTGGATCATGCGGGCCCGGATCGACCTGGCCCGCGAGCTGCTCGAACGCTCGGAGCGGGGCGTCGAGCAGATCGCCGCCGACGTGGGCCTCGGCACCGGATCGAACCTGCGGCTCCACTTCCAACGCATCCTCGGCACCACCCCGACCGAGTACCGGCGCACCTTCACCCGGGGCGCATAGGCCGCGGCGCACACGCGAGAGCGCGGCGCCCGCCCGCGCGGCGCACACGCGAGAGCGCGGCGCCCGCCCGCGCCGGGCGGCGGGACCCCGGCGGCCGTAGCTCGGGGGAGGGGATTCCACGGCGAGATCCTTCTGGCGGGATCCTTGTGAACCATGGCGATCCCGCCTCTGTCGCGCAGCGGGGAGCGGCAGCGAATCTGGTGGCGAACGAAGGGACATCGCTCATGACTCGCATCGCCATCAACGGATTCGGCCGCATCGGTCGCAACGTGCTGCGCGCGCTCCTGGAACGCGACAGCGACCTCCAGGTCGTCGCCGTCAACGACCTCACGGAGCCCGCCGGCCTCGCCCGGCTGCTCGCCTACGACACCACCTCCGGCCGGCTCGGCCGCCCGGTGACCGTCGACGGGAACGTCCTCGTCGTGGACGGCCACCGCATCACGGTGCTCGCGGAACGCGAACCGGAGCGGCTGCCCTGGGCCGAGCTCGGTGTCGACCTCGTCCTGGAGGCGACCGGCCGCTTCACCTCGGCGGAGGCCGCCCGCGGCCACATCAAGGCGGGTGCGCGCAAGGTACTGGTCAGCGCGCCGTCCGACGGCGCCGACGTCACGCTCGCGTACGGGGTCAACTCCGACACCTACGACCCGGCCGTGCACACCATCGTCTCCAACGCCTCGTGCACGACCAACGCGCTGGCGCCCCTGGCCGCCGTACTGGACGACCTGGCGGGCATCGAGCACGGCTTCATGACCACGGTGCACGCCTACACGCAGGAGCAGAACCTGCAGGACGGCCCGCACCGCGACCCCCGCCGCGCCCGCGCCGCCGCCGTCAACATCGTGCCGACCTCGACGGGCGCCGCCAAGGCGATCGGTCTGGTCCTGCCCAACCTCGCCGGCAAGCTGTCGGGCGACTCGATCCGGGTGCCGGTGCCGGTCGGCTCGATCGTCGAGCTCAACACCACCGTCGCCCGCGACGTGACGCGCGAGCAGGTGCTGGAGGCCTACCGGACCGCGGCGAACGGCCCCCTGGCCGGCGTACTGGAGTACTCGGACGACCCGCTGGTGTCCTCCGACATCACCGGCAACCCCGCCTCCTCGATCTTCGACTCGGAGCTCACCCGCGTCGACGGCCGCCACATCAAGGTGGTCGCCTGGTACGACAACGAGTGGGGCTTCTCCAACCGGGTGATCGACACGCTCACCCTGCTCGCAGGCTGAGCCGACACCACCCACCGCCGGGACTCCGGAAGGCCGCCACGGACGGCCCGACCGGAGCCCGCGCGGGTAGGGCCGACGCGGCGCGGACGTACGGACGCGCGCCCCGGCCCGCGCCCGCCGACCGTCGGGCGTCCGGCCCCGATCACGCGCCGGTGCTCCTGGACCGGTTCGCCCTCACCACGTGGCGGCTGTTCGACCCGATGCCCGACCCGGCGGCGTGAGCGCCGGCGCCATCCGCCCGCAGCGGTGGACCGGACGATCACCCCGGCGGGGAAACCTCCGCGCGGTGGCCGACACGGGGAACACGCCATGGTCCGGGCCGCCGGTCGTCCCCGCCGCAGGACTTCCGCGGATCGCGCCGGAGCCCGTGTTAGCTTCCGGTCATGGAGCAGCGCGTCAGTCTGATCACCCTGGCAGTGGCGGACCTCGGGCGTTCCCGGGTGTTCTACGAGCGTCTCGGCTGGCGCGGGCAGGAGGTCGAGGAGACCGTCTTCTTCCAGGCCGGTGGCCTCGGGCTGGTCCTGTGGGACCGGGACAAGCTCGCCCTGGACTGCGGCCTCACCGACAGCCGTGGCACGGGGTTCGGCGGCATCGTCCTCGCCCACAACCTGCGGTCCCGGCAGGAGGTCGACGCCCTCCTCGCCGCGGCGGATCGAGCCGGCGGCACCCTCAGCAAGCCTGCGGAGGAAACCTTCTACGGCGGCTACTCGGGCTGTTTCGCCGACCCCGACGGCCACCTCTGGGAGATCGCCCACAATCCCGGATTCCCGTTGGCCGAGGACGGCGCCCTGACGATCCCGGACCTCGGTTCCCCGTAACGGAGTCCGGGCGGCGCGCGGCGACCGGCGTCGGACCGGGGGCCGAGGTGGCGCGTCCCGCGCCGGCCGGCCGCCGGCGGGACCGGTCGGGTGGTGGCCGGGCCCGGCGGGGACGCGGCCACGCGCGCCGGCCTAGCGCACGTGCCAGGTGAACTTGCCGCCGCCCACCCAGTGGACGTCCTCGGGGTCGTCGAGGTCGTGGACCGTGACGCCGGCCTCCGCGGCGACGAGCAGCACGTCCGTCATCGATGTGGCCCTCCCGATGAACTCCCCGTCGACCTCGACGAGGCGGAAGGGCGGGTTGCCGGGCTGCACGGCCAGCACGGTGACCCGGGCCGCGGAGATGTGAGGCGTCGAACTTTCGGTCATGCGGAGACGGTTCCACGTCCCGGGCGCCGGCGGGCGCGGCGACACGAACGGAAACCGCGTTCGTGGCGGCGGGGCGCGCACGGGGCACGGGCAGGGAACCCGATAGCGGCCCCCGGGGCGAACCCGCGTGCGGTCCGGATCGCCGGGTAGGCGCCGGGCATGCCCCTCCCGATGATCGACGGCACCGTTTCCCTGTGGACGCAGGGCTACGCCTGGCTGCCCGACCTGCGCCGACGCCGGGGCTCGGACGGCGGCCCGGTGCGCACCCGCGTGCTCGGGCGGCCCGCGATCGTCCTGCACGGTCCCGCCGATGTCGCGTTCTTCTACGAGGAGCGGCACGTCCTGCGGCACGACGCCCTACCGGGGCCCGTGCTCGACACCCTCTTCGGTCGCGGCGCCGTCCACACCCTGGACGGCGAGGCGCACCGGGTCCGCAAGGAGATGTTCGTGTCCCTGCTCATGTCGCGCGAGGGCGTCGCCGCCTTGGTGGACCGGATCGGGACGCACTGGCACGAGGCGTTCGCGCGGGCCCGCGGCCGGGAGATCGTGCTTTTCGACCGGATGGCCGCGGTGCTCGCCGAGGCGGTCTGCGACTGGGTGGGCCTGCCCGTGACCCAGGACGCGGCCCGCGAGATCGCCGAGGACTGCGTGGCCATGGTCGACGGTTTCGCGACGCCCGGGCCACGGCACTGGAAGGCCCGCCGGGCCCGCGCCCGACAGGAGCAGGGCTTGGCGCACGCCGTGACGGACGTACGGGCCGGCCGCGCGCATCCCGGTGTCCTCACCTTCCCGGGCGGCGGCGCGGGGCCGTCCCGGTCGGTCCTGGAGACGGTGGCCGAGCACCGCGACGCCGACGGCATGCCGCTCGACCCGCACACCGCCGCCGTGGAACTGCTCAACATCATCCGGCCCACCGTCGCGATCGCCTGGTTCGCCGCCTTCGCCGCGCACGCCCTGGAGCGCGACCCCGAGCTGCGCGCACGGCTGCGCGCGGGGGACTGGACGTACGCGCGGGCGTTCGCGCACGAGGTCCGCCGGTTCTACCCGTTCGTCCCCTTCGTGGGCGGGGTCGCCGCGCACGACCTCGAACACCGGGGCGACATCGTTCCCGCGGGCACCCTGGTCCTCCTGGACGTGTACGGCCACCACCACGACCCGGAGCTGTTCGAACGGCCCTACGTCTTCGACCCCACCCGCTTCCTGGGCCGCGAACCGCACGGCGACCTGCTGATCGCGCAGGGCGGGGGAGACGTCCGTACGGGGCACCGTTGCCCCGGCGAGGACGTCGTGGTCGGTGTGCTGACCGCCCTGGCCACCGCGCTGGGCCGGCTGGACCACACCGTCGCGCGCCAGGACCTGACGATCCCGCTGAACCGGATACCCACCCGGCCGCGCAGCGGCATGGTCATCCGACCCGTGTAGCGGCTCGGGCGCACCCGACCGGGACGGTCGGCCGGTCCCGGCGGTCAGGCGGCCGCGATCGCCGGGCAGGCGTGCCCCGGTGGGCGGCGTCGTCCGGACACCCCTTCATCGAGCGGCTGCCGCGCCCGCCCTCCGGTTGAACGGCAGCCGGCCCAGCACGACCGCCATGCCGCAGGTGTTGCTGAGGGCCGAGAACACCAACCCGGCCGCGACGCCCGCGGACAGCAGCTGGAACGCGGGGTGCGCGAAGCGGCCGAGGACCAGGCCGAGCAGGACCAGGGAACCCGCGGCGAGGCGGACCTGGCGTTCCATGGCCCAGACGGCCCGCGGCCGGCCGTCGGGGTGGACGAGGCGGTGGCCGCCGGCCGCCCAGGCGGTGGTGCCGCCGGTGAGCACGGACGCGTCGAGGCCGTGGGAGGCCAGGACGGCGACGGCGTTCGACGCACGGGCTCCGGAGGCGCACACCACCAGCAGCGGCCTGCGACCGGACGCCTCCCGCAGCTCCGGCAGGGACCGACCGAGCCGGTCGAGCGGCACGTTGACGGCGTCCGGCAGGTGCCCGGACGCGAACTCGCCTGGGGTACGGACGTCCACGACGGTCAGTTCGTGGAGGCGGGGCAGCGCCTCGGGCACGCTCAGGGCGGCGGTCACACTCATGGCGGATCGTGTTCCTCGGCAGGGGGACGGCGTGCGCGGAAGCGGCGGCACGTGCCGGGGATCCTAGGCGCCGCACCGCACTCGAAGCGGCTCCCCGGCCCGACTGCCACACGCTCGCCACGTTCCCGCAACAACGGACGCGGACCCGGCGCCGCGCACCGTGACGCACGAGATCGGCTTCGCCCGGGAGGTCGCCGACACCGTCGTGTTCATGGCGGCGGACTCGTCGTCGAACAGGGGTCGCCCGCGGCCGTGTGGGACGCGCCACGACAAGAGCGAACCCGGGCCTTCCGCTCCAAGGTGCTCTGACCCGGAGCACCGTTCACGCGGCGGGCGCCGGCCCGTCGGACCCCGAACGGGCGTGCGGAGCGCCCCGCACCGGTCCGATCCGGTCAAGCTGCGTGGCCGTTCGGTGAACCGCGCGCGGCGGGCGGCGAGTCCGAGCGCAGGTCACGGCCCGTTCCGCGGCGGGCCGGTGATCGCGCCGGGAGCGGAAGCACCCGCCGTGAGCTGCCCGAACGACCATTCGGTGCCCGCTATCCGAACGGAGTGTCCGTAAATCGGTCATCGATGTGCGCTGCCCCTTCGCATCGGACACTGTTTGTCGAGTCAAGGCGCGATATTGCAAGAAAGTATTGCGTTCAACCTTGGAATCGAAAGTGAGTTGTGCTGTGCGTCGCATCACCACGGTCTCTGCCGCCGCCCTCCTGTGTCTCGTAGGAGCTTCCGGTGTGGCCGAGGCCCGCCCGACGAGCCTGTACGCCCCGTCCGCGATGGTCTTCACCATCGTCCAGGGCGACACGGCCACGGACACCGCCTTACGTGCCGCCACCCTCAGCTGCGCCCCGACCGCCTCGGGTACGCACCCCGACCCCGCCGCCGCCTGCGGGGCGCTGAACGCCGCCGGTGGCGCCTTCGACCGGCTGCTGGCCGCCCCGGACCCGCAGCGGGCGTGCCCCATGCACTACGACCCCGTCACCGTCACGGCCGACGGTGTCTGGCAGGGCAGCCGGGTCGCCTGGAAGCACACGTTCTCCAACGCCTGCGTCATGAACGCGACCCTGAACGGCAACGCCGTCTTCGCCTTCTGATCCACGGCGGTCCGCGGTGGGGCGGCGTGCGTCGCGGCGCCGCGACGCGCGGCGGAGGGGTTGTGGGCGCCGGGGGGGCTACGGGTGGCGGCTGTGCGGGCGGCGCGCTCTTCGGTTCCCTCCCGCACCCGTGACATGCGTCACGGCCCGCACGCCGGCCGGACGGCCTTCGCGGTGATCCTAGGGGCGGCGACATGTCGGCTTATGTCGCTGTTTCGCGAGGACATGCCGCACTCCGCCAGAACGGAATTCCTGACTCCTGTTCGACCCGCTCCAACAAGGCCGACGGGGGCCGGTTCTGGCGGTCCACCAGGTGGGGGCCCTCGCGGCCGCAGCCCGACATGCACGATCTTCGGGCCGATTCAAGCCGTGTCCCGGACCCCCTCCACGGCTCCGGGGTCGCGGCTTGCCAGGCCCCTGCCGGGCTTCTAAGAATGGCGACTCCTCCGGCGCCTTCGCGGTCCGGCGCCGGGAGCTTCGCGATCACCGAGTGAGGTCCCGCATGAAGAAGCACCGTAAGAAGAAGCACCACCGGAAGATAGCCGTCGCCGTCGGCGTGCTGGCCGTCGTGGGCGTGCCCACCACGGCCATGGCGTGCCTGGACACCCAGGAGACCGACCCCGTACGGGTCGTCTCCTCCCAGCAGGACAGCCGCCCCTGGCACGGCCGACCGGGGGCGCAGCAGCCCGTGCAGGCTCCGGTCCGGGCCGAGGCCCCCGAGGCGGCGCCGGCCGAGCCCGTCGCGCAGCCGGTGGCGCAGCCCGTCGCCGAGCCGCCCGTCGCCGACCCGGTGGCCGAGGCTCCGCAGCCCGCCGAGCGGCCCCAGCAGGCACCCCGGCAGCCGGCGCAGCCGCCGGTCGAGCAGCCGCAGCCCGTCGAGCCGTCGACCGAGGCGCCCGGGACCGGCGCCCCCGCCGACGCCCAGGCCCCCACCGGCGCCGCCGCCGAGGTCCTGGCACTCGTCAACAAGGAGCGGACCGCCGTCGGGTGCCCCGTGCTCACCGTCAACGAGAAGCTGACGAAGGCCGCACAGGACCACAGCGCCGACATGGCCGCCCACTCCAACATGTCCCACACCGGTTCCGACGGTTCGGACCCGGGGCAGCGCATCACCCGCGCCGGCTACCAGTGGAGGACGTACGGCGAGAACGTCGCCTACGGCTACGACACCGCCGCGAAGGTCATGGAAGGCTGGATGAACAGCCCGGGGCACAAGCGGAACATCCTCGACTGCTCCTTCAAGGAGATCGGGATCGGCCTCGCCCAGCCCGGCCAGTACTGGACGCAGAGCTTCGGCGCCACGCGCTGACCCGCCCGAGCGGCCCGGTGACGCGAGGCGCCGACGTACGGCGTACCGCGCCGACGGAGGACGAGGGGGCGGCCGGATTCCGGCCGCCCCCTCCGCGTTCCCGCCCTCTCCGCGTTCCCGCCTTCCCGTGCTCCCGTGCTCCCGTGCTCAGACCTTCGCACGGGCCCGACCCCGCGGCGCCCGGCCGGCGAGCGCGTGCAGCCGGGGGTACCGTGCGCGCCGTTCGCGCGAATGGCGGTCCAGCTCCTCCATCAGTCGCGCCGAGCGCTTCTCCACCCCCAGCTCGTCCAGCACCCGGTCCGCGTCGGCCAGCAGGGACCCGTAGAGCTGCCACTCGTCGGGGTGCCGCGCGATCTGCCCCGGCAGCAGGGCGGCGAACCGCTCGCGGCTGCGGCGGGCGATGGCCAGCTCCTCGTTCAGCCGTTCCTCGGCCGCCTCCGCGTTGGCGCTGACCTGGGCCGTCACGAGCTGGGCGAAGGACTCGACCGCGCCCGCCAAGTGCTCGTACACCTCCTGGAGCGCCTCCGCCACCAGGGGCGGGAACAACGGCTCCGGACCGCGGGAGCGGGCCATGTCGGTCAAGGTCCGGCAGGACACCCGCAGGACGACCGCGCAGATCTCCAGCGTGTCCAGACCCGTGCGCAGCACGAGCCGGAAGAGCAGGCCCTCGCGGACGCGGGGATTGAGCCGCAGGCTGTCCTCGGCCTGCCGCAGCGCCGCGTCGACCTCGGCGACGTCGTTGTCGAGGCGGCGGGCCTCGTGCAGCCGGGCGGCGGCCGATTCCACGGTCGTGGCGTGCTCCGCCTCGCTCCCGATGTGCAGGAGGAGCGTGCGCATCCGCGTCGCGAGACCGGTGATCGCGGCGCTCGCCGGCTCCACCCACACGGGCGGGGCGACGAGCACGTTGAAGGCCAGCCCGACCGCCGCGCCGATCAGCGTTTCGAGGACCCGGTCCCAGGCGGTGTCCGCCACCCGGGTCACCCCGAGGACCAGCATGGCGCTGATCGCCACCTCGGGAACGAACTCCCCGGCCCGCACCAAGCGGCCCACCACGAGCGAGGCCAGGATGACCAGGCCGAGGCTCCACCACGTCAGACCCACCAGCGCGCTGAACGCGATCGCGACGAGGACCCCCGCGACCACCGAGTTCACCCGCCGGATCCCGGTGGTGAGCGTGGTGAAGAGCGTGACCTGTACGACGAGCAGGGCGGTCAGCGGCGCCGTCAACGGCGCGGGTTCACTGCTCAGCCGTAGCGCGACGGCATAAGAGACGACGGCGGCGGCCGTCGAGCGGAGCGCTTGGACGACCGCTGGTTCTCGACGTACGACGTGCAGGAGCGAGGCAAGTGCGTGGGTCATGCTCGTGCGCCTGCCCGCGCGCGGCGGCGGAAACCCGTGACCGGCAGGTTTGGGGGGCCCGGGACGTTTCAACCGCGCCGCGCCGAGCACGCGCCGGACGAGGCAAGTGACCCCAGCCAGGAGGGAGCCGGCATGGCAGCCGACCGGCAGCACAAGGATCAGGACCAGGACGTGGTGGCGCTGATCCTGAAGGACCACCGCAGGATGGAGGACCTGTTCCGCCGGATGCGGAGCGTGGAGTCCGACCGTGCGGACGCGCTGGCGAAGTTCTCCGCCCTGCTCATCGCGCACGGCGAGGCGGAGGAGTCGAAGGTGTACGGCGCCCTGAAGCGTTTCCAGGGCGTGGACAACGAGGAAGTCGAGCACGGGACGGAAGAACACGAGGAGGGCAACGAAGCCCTGCTGGCCCTCCTCGAAGTCGACGAGGTGGGCTCCGACGAGTGGGACTCCAAGCTGGAGGACCTGGTCAAGGCGGTCTCCCACCACCTGGACGAGGAGGAACGGACCATCCTCAACGGCGCCAGGGAGAACGTCCCCGACGAGCGGCGCGCCGAGCTCGGCGCCGCCTTCCTGGAGGAACGCGCCCGTCACCTGGCCGCGGACTGCGGCAGCGTCGAGAACGTCCGGGCCGTCGTCGGCAAGTAGCCGTGAACGGGACGGGCGGCCGCCTCGCAGCCCGCCCCCGCCCCCGCGGTGGTGCGGGGGCGGCACGGCTGCCGTGCCCCCCCCCGCGATGCCCCGGGGCAGCGGCAGGCTGCCCGTGGTGAACGATGGCCTCGGGGCGAACCGTCGGGGGCGAGCAGGATGACCGAGGCCCCGTCCGCGGCCGGGCCGCCGGCCGGACCCGCCGAATCGGCCAGGTCCTGCGGGGTGTAGTCCTCGCACGGCCTGCGAACGCCACCGCTGTTGGACACCCACTGGTTGCCCCGGCTGTCGGCCGCGATGCCCATCGGCCGGCGCAGCCCGCCGCCGGTCACCGTACGCTCCGGGTTCCCCTGCGGACGGAACGCGGCCACGCCGTCGCTACCGTCGCCCGTCGCCCGTCGCCCGTCGCCCGAGCAGGGCGGCCAGGAGGGCCACCCGCTGCCACGGCGCACGCGCATCCGCATGGTCCTTCCGTCGGGCTGGGGCACGGTCGGCGACAGCGCACAGCACCGGCCGCGCCCCCGTCCGGTCCCGCCCCGCCGCGCCCCGCCCACCCGATCCGCCCGTACGGACCGACCACCACCGCCGGGCGACGGCCCGCTTCGGGTCAGGGTCCCCGGCCGATTCCTCGACACCGAGCAGGTGCCCGTCCGGGATCCCGCGCCCTTGGAGCTCGCCCGCTCCCGGCCCGGTCACGCCGACGCATCCGGCGCGCCCCCTCCCACGCCCCCGGCCGCCGCTCGGCCCGCATCCGGTGCACCCATCAGGTGGACGGGCCGCGTGCGTTGTCTGAGCCCCTCCGTCCACGGGGGA
Organism: Streptomyces sp. NPDC029836; assembly: GCF_055574495.1. Taxonomy (NCBI): domain Bacteria; kingdom Bacillati; phylum Actinomycetota; class Actinomycetes; order Kitasatosporales; family Streptomycetaceae; genus Streptomyces; species Streptomyces sp. NPDC029836. The sequence continues at coordinate 68,820 of NZ_JBVHZI010000010.1, forward strand.
CAAATGCCTCGGACCGGCAGCGGTTGCGGGAGAACGCATCCGTGCGCCCGGTGAACGCGGAACAGGTGGCAAGCACCACTTCACGACACGGAGGACTCTATGCACGCGAAGTCGGTCGCCCGCCACCTCATCACCCACCGCCCCACCGCACACGCCTCCCGGCCCCCCACCGCGGCAACCGTCGACGCCGATGTCGACCACGCCGTCACCGGCGAGCTGGCGCGCCTGTGCGCCGACTCCGTCGCGTACAGCCGCTCGCTCGACCCGGTCTTCGCCACCGACGTCGCGGAACGCCTGGCCGACTTCACCCTCGGCGGCGGCTCGCGGATCCGACCCCGCTTCTTGTGGTGGGCCATGCGCGCCTGCGGCGGCACCGACACCCACGCCGCCGGCGCGCTGCGCCTGGGCGCCGCGCTCGAACTCATCCAGAGCTGCGCCCTCGTCCATGACGACGTCATGGACCAATCGGCGGTACGCCGAGGCAGGCCCTCCTTCCACGCGCAGGTCGGCCTCCAGTTCCCGGCGAACACCCGCCCGGACGAAGCCGACCCGGCATCCTTCGCCCAGTCCGTCGCCGTCCTCGCCGGAGACCTCGCGCTGTGCTGGGCGGATGACCTCGTGGCCGGAGCCGACCTCGACCCGCCCGTACGCACCGACATCCTGCGGATCTGGCGAGCCATGCGGACCGAGATGGTCGCCGGGCAGTACCTCGACCTCCACGGGCAGGCGACCTCCTCCCGCTCGGCCGTCCGCGCCATCCGCACCGTCTGCCTCAAGACGGCCCGCTACACCGTCGAACAGCCTCTGGCCCTGGGCGCCGCGCTGACGGCAGTCGACGACGCCACCCGCCGCTCCCTGGCCGCCGCCGGCCGGTGCGCCGGAATCGCCTTCCAACTCCGCGACGACCTCCTCGGCGTATTCGGCGACCCCGCGGTCACCGGCAAACCCTCGGGCGACGACATCCGCGCCGGCAAGGCGACCTACCTGGTCGCCCTCGCCCACGCGGCCGCCCGCACCACCGGCAACCACGCGGCCGTCGACCTCCTCGAGGCCTGCCGGGGGAGCGGAGCCCTCTCCGGCCCCGACCTGGCCGCGGTCCGTACGGCCCTTCACGCCACCGGGGCGCCCGCTCACGTCGAACGGCGCATCGACCGCCTGGCCCGCGCCTCCGAACGCCACCTCGCCGCGGCCCGCCTGCACGGCCCCGCCGCCCGGCACCTGACCGAACTGCTCAGACGGGTCGCCTCGCCCGCGCCGCCGGATGTCCCGGCCGATGAACCCGCCGCCCGCTACGGAGGCACCCGATGAGGAAGGTCACCGGCCGCACCGACCACGTGGTCGTCGTCGGCGCCGGTCTCGCCGGTCTCTCCGCCGCCCTCCACCTGCTCGGCGCCGGCCGGCAGGTCACCCTCGTGGAACGCGACCGCCTCCCCGGAGGCCGGGCCGGCCTCATCGAACGCGACGGCTACCGCTTCGATGCCGGCCCCACCGTCCTGACCATGCCGCACCTGCTGGAGGAGGCCTTCGCCGCGGTCGGCATGACCATGTCCGACCGGCTGACCCTGCACCCCCTCCACCCCGCCTACCACGCCCGCTTCGCGGACGGCAGCAGCCTCGACGTCCACACCGACGCCCAGGCCATGGAAGCCGAGATCGAACGCTTCGCCGGCGGCCACGAAGCCGCGGGCTATCGGCGCCTGCGCCACTGGCTGCACGACCTGTACCGGGCGCAGATGGGCCGCTTCATCGAGACCAACTTCGACTCGCCGCTCTCCCTCCTGCACCCCGATTTGGCCCGCCTCGCCGCCCTGGGCGGATTCGGCCGTCTCCAGCCCGCCATCGGCCGGTTCATCACCGACGAGCGGCTCCAGCGCGTGTTCTCCTTCCAGGCCCTGTACGCAGGCGTCCCGCCGGCCCGCGCGCTCGCCGCCTACGCCGTCATCGCCTACATGGACACCATCGCCGGCGTGTACTTCCCCGAAGGCGGCATGCACGCCGTCCCCGCCGCTCTGGCCACCGCCGCCACCGAGGGGGGTGCCACCCTCCACTACGGGCAGAGCGTCACCCGCCTGGAACGCACCGGCGACCGCATCACCGCCGTCGTCACCGACCGGCAGCGCATCCCGTGCGACGCGGTCGTCCTGACCCCCGACCTGCCCGTCTCCTACCGCCTGCTCGGCGCCCGCCCCCGCCGCCCGCTCGCCCTGCGCCACTCCCCGTCGGCCGTCGTCCTGCACGTCGGAACGGACCGGACCTGGCCGGAGCTGGCCCACCACACGATCTCCTTCGGCGCCGCCTGGAAGCAGACCTTCCACGAACTCACCCGGACCGGCCGCCTGATGAGCGACCCCTCCCTCCTCATCACCCGGCCCACCGCCACCGATCCGGGGCTCGCCCCACCCGGCAAGCACACCCACTACGTCCTCGCCCCTTGCCCCAACACGGCCGTCGGCCCCTCGGCCGCCTCCTGGCACGACCTCGCCCCCCGCTACCGCGCCAGCCTGCTGCGCGAACTGGAGGCCCGGGGCCTGACCGGCTTCGCCGACGCCATCGACACCGAGGTCCTCATCACCCCCGCCGACTGGGCCTCCCAGGGCCACGCCGACGGCACCCCCTTCTCCGTCGCCCACACCTTCCCCCAGACCGGCCCCTTCCGCCCCCGCAACCTCGTGCGCGGCACCGTCAACGCCGTACTCGCGGGCTGCGGCACCACCCCCGGCGTCGGCGTCCCGACCGTCCTGATCTCCGGCCGCCTCGCCGCCGCCCGCATCACCGGCCTGCCCGCCGGCCCCCGCACCACGGCGCCACTCCCCGCAGCGAAAGGCAGCCCCGCATGACGCGACGCGAACTCGACGCCGCCGCCATCACCGACCCCGCCCTGCGCGCGGCCTTCGACCGCTGCCGCCGCCTCAACGCCCGGCACGGCAAGACGTACTTCCTCGCCACCCGGCTGCTGCCCGCCTCCCGCCGGCCCGCCGTGCACGCCCTCTACGCCTTCGCCCGGCTCGCCGACGACATCGTCGACGACCTCACCGCCCCCGCGGACCCCGGCGACCGCGCCGAGCGGCTCCACACCCTCTCGCGAGACCTCCACACGGCGATCACCGGTGGTACCGGCCACCACCCCGTCGTCACCGCCGTCGCCCACACCGCGCACCACTACCGCATCCCGCACCGCCACTTCGACGACTTCCTCACCTCCATGCGCAGCGACCTCACCGTCACCGACTACGACACGCTGGACGCACTGCGCGGTTACATGCACGGCTCCGCCGCCGTCATCGGCCTCCAGATGCTCCCCGTACTGGGCCACACCGCCCCCCGCGACGAAGCCGCCCCGCACGCCGCCGCCCTCGGCGAGGCGTTCCAACTCACCAACTTCATCCGCGACGTCGGCGAAGACCTCGACCGCGACCGCGTCTACCTGCCCGCCGACCTCCTCGCCGCCGAGGGCGTGGATCGCGAGCTGCTGCTGTGGAGCAGACGCACCGGCCGCAGCGACCCCCGCGTCACGAACGCCCTGCGCGCCGCCGCCGCCCTGGCGCGGCGCTTCTACGCGAGGGCGGAGCCCGGCCTGAACATGCTCGAACCCCGCTCCCGGCCCTGCGTCCGCACCGCCTTCGTCCTCTACGGCGAGATCCTCGACGCCGTCGCCCGCGACGGATACACCAGCGTCCACCGCCGCTCCGCCGTCCCCCTCACCCGCAGGGCGGCCGTCGCCGCCGCCGGACTGGCCCGTATCGCAGCCGGCCGCCTGACCGCCCCGGCCGCCCCCACCGCCAAGGAGCCGGTCCGATGAGCCCGCGCGCCCGCCGCCGCATCCCCGTCAGCCTGCGCCGCGAACCCGTGGCCTGGCACCGGCAGGAACCGACCTGGCGGAGCGCCTCGCCCCGGCTCATCGACGCCGCCCTCAAACGGGCGCAGGCCCGGCCCACGGGCAACTGGTACGTGCTGGGCCCCAGCAGCGCCGTCCGTACGGGCGCCGGGTACGGCGTCACGGTCGACGGCATCGAGATCGTGGCCTGGCGGGACGCCGGGGGAACGCTCGTCGCCGGACCGGGCGCCTGCCCGCACCTGGGCGCCGCGCTGGCCCAGGCCCCGGTCCGCTGCGGCACCCTGGTGTGCCCCTGGCACGGACTCGCCCTCACCGGCGCCCCCTTCGCCGGATGGAACCCCTTCCCCGCCCACGACGACGGCGTCCTGGCCTGGGTACGGCTCGACGACCACGGCGGCGAGGAACCCCTCGACGCGCCCCCCGTACCCGTCCGCCCACCCGCCGCCCGCTCCCTGGCCGCCGTCTACACCGGTACGGGCGTCTGCGAGCCCGAGGACATCGTCGCCAACCGCCTCGACCCCTGGCACGGGGCGTGGTTCCACCCCTACTCCTTCGTCGACCTCACCGTCCTCGACGACGGCGCGGACACCGACGTCCTGACCGTGCGCGTCTCCTTCAAGGTGGCCCGCCGCATCGTCGTCCCCGTGACGGCCGAGTTCACCGCCCCCGGTCCGCGCACCGTCGTCATGCGCATCACCGAGGGCGAAGGCCGGGGCTCCGTCGTCGAAACCCACGCCACCCCGCTCGGGCCCGGCCGCGACGACCGCCCCCGCACCCGGGTCACCGAAGCCGTCATCGCCACCTCCCACCGGCCCGGCTTCACCCTCGCCCGCACCGCCGCCCCCCTCCTGCGGCCCCTGGTACGCCGCACGGCTGCCCGGCTGTGGCGCGACGACCTCGCCTACGCCGAACGCCGCATGCACCTGCGCGGCACGGGCCGCTTCCCCGGCTGACCCCCGCGCCAGGAGCCGGCACCGGCCCGGTGGCGGGCCGCCCCGCTACCGCGCGCGGGGCGACCGCTGCCCGAGTCCCGCCAACAACCGGCCCGCCGCGGACCGGCCCCGGTCCGGCACCGTCCACAGCGTTTCGCCGCGCACACCCCACCGCTCCAGCAGCGCGTTCGCCGCCAGGAAACCGCTCGTCGCCGCCCGCTCCATCAGCGCCACCGGCAAACCCGTACGCACCAGGTCACCGGCCACCACCACCCGCGCGTCACCCGTCCGAACACCCGGCCGCTCGCGGTGGCCGCCCACCGTGAACAGCGGACAGTCCTCACGCCACTCGTGCCGCACATCCACGATCCCGGAGTCCGCCGTCTCCGGGTACACCTCACGCAGCCGGCCCACCAGCCGTTCCTCCACGTCCCGCCGCCGCTCCGCCGCATCGACCGCGTACGCGTGCAGCTCCACCACCGAACCACCGGTGCGCAACGCCCACCGGTGCGCTTCGCCCTCCCACCGGTCCAGGACGCTCACGTTGTCGAGGTCACCGAAACCGCTCGTGCCCAGGAACCCGTGCCGGCCGCCCGCCACCGGGCGCGACAACCACAGCCTCGACACCAGGAACGGCGGCGCCGTCCGCAGCCCCGCCACCGATGCCCGCCACGCCGGACCCACGAGCCGCGGCGACGCGCCGACCACCGCCCGCAGCCCCCCGGTGTCCAGTGCCAGAACCACCCCGTCGACCCGCTCGACCGCCGTCCCAGCGACGACCTCCACCTGCTCCTCACCGACGGGGCGCACCTCGTCGACCGGGGTGCCCGTACGCAACTCCACGCCCAGCCCGTCCAGATGGCGGGCCAGCGGATCCCACAGGGCCTGCGGGAACGGCTCGCGCGGCACATCGAACAGCAACCCCTCGCTGGAGCCGAGGAAGTAGATGTGGAACATCAGCACCAGCTCCGCCGCCGACAGCGTCGCCGGATCGGCGAAGAAGCTCCGGGAGAACACCTCGAACGCCAGATGGTGCGCCGCCTCGGGGAAACGGATCGACGCCAGGAACTCGCTCGCGCTCACCCCGTCCAACGCCTCGTACACCTCCGGGACACCGACATCCAGCAGAGGCAGAGCCGCGCGCGGGTTCATCCGGCCCAGATCACGCCAGCCGAACGACGGGCTCTGCGCGACGAAACCCAGCGCGCTCAGCGGCGGAGTGCGCGGCACCCGCGCGAAGCTGTCCTGCCCGCCGTCGCGGTGGCGCAGCGGGTAGTCCGCCAGCCCCGTCAGCCCGTGCAGCCCCGGATCGGTCCGGCGCAGCAGCGCCCGCAGGTTGTAGTACTGCCGGAAGAACGCGTGGAAACCGCGGCTCATCGTCGCTTCCGTGCCGTCCGCGAGCCGCGTCCGCCATCCCGCGAGCCGGCCACCGAGCTGCCCGTCCCGCTCGAAGAGGACGACGCGCACACCGCGTTCGGCGAGGGCCGTGGCCGCCGACAGGCCCGCGATGCCCCCGCCGACCACGGCCACCCGCGGTCCGTTCTCCTCGACCCGCGGCCGCCCACCGCGGGGATCCACGCGCCGGGCCCGCCGGTCCCGGCCCGGGTAGGCCCCGCTCACGGGGCGACCCGCCCGACGAAGGTGTGGGTGATCCCCGTCTGCCACCCCGGCAGCGGCAGCACCCGCACGTCCGCGAACCCGGCCGCCCGCATCCGCGCGGCGAACCGCGGCGCCGTGTCGAAACCGAGCACGCTGCGCCACAGGTGCTCGTACAGTCGGGCGTCCCCGCCCGTACGCCCCAGCGGCATGATCACCGTCCGGCACACGGCCGTCCACAGCGCCCGGTGCACCGGCTTCCCGCTGAGCGCGTACTCGTGCACGGCGATCCTCGCGCCCGGCGCCATCACGGCCCGCACACGGGCCAACGTCAGGTCGGGATCGGGCACGTTGCGCAGGAGGTACGCGGCGAAGACGGCGTCGAACGGCCCGCGGACGCCGGCTTCGCCGAGCCCGTCGGCCGACGCCTGCACGAAGTCGACGCCGGCGGGCCAGTTCTTGGCCGCGGCCCGTTCCAGCATGCCCGCGGAGGCGTCCACCCCGGTCACGTGGGCCGCGCCCGCGACCGACAACAGCGCCGCCGTCGAGGCACCGGTGCCGCAGCCCAGGTCCAGGACGCGGACGCCGCGGCCCGCGTCCACCAGCCCCAGCCGGCGAGCCGATCGGCGCAGATGCCCGTGGTAACCGGGACTCGCCGCGACCAGCAGGTCGTAGCGCGCCGCGGCGTGGTCGAAGGCGACCGACAGGGAGTCGTCGCGTAGCAGTGACATGACAACCTTTCAGTACCGTCCCGGCCCCAAGGCGGGGACGGTACGGCGCAGGAGCGGCAGTTCCAGGAGCGACCGCAGCATGGGCAGGACGGGCGTGCGCAGACCGATCCCGAAGTCCTCGACGGGCGAGGTCGCGCCGTCCAGGAACCGCAGGACCCGCTCGATGGGCACCGATGCGAAGAGGTGACAGAAGAAGGCCCCGCCGTCGATCCGCCCCGTGTCCAGCGCGCGCAACAGCACCGCGTCCATCCCCCGGGCCCGGCGCCCGTGCACGGCGGGTGCCCGGGCGGGGGAGCGCCCCGCCCGCACCGCTTCGGCCAGGTGATGGCTCTGACGCTGGATCGCGGAGAACGTGTAGCCCGTGGAAGGCCGGGTCGCCCCGCCGGCCGCGCCGATGAAGTGGACCCGGTGCCCGTCGCGACGGGGGTACGCGCCGTCGCTCATCGGGATGATCCCCTGCTCCCGCTCACCCACCGTGTAGTCGCCGAGGCCCAGGACCGACGTGCAGTAGTGGTGCAGGGCACGCTCGTACGCCGCCTCGTCGAGCACCGAGCGGGAGAACTCCGTGTACTCGACCAGCGCTTCGTACCGGTTGAGCGGCAGCACGTACCCGAAGGCGAGCCCCCGGGGCGGCTGGGTGAGGCGGAAGTCCATCAGGGTTGCCGCGTCAGGATCGAAGGCAGGCTCCGCGGTCCGCACGAACCACCCCCGGAAGTGCTGGAGCAGCGTGGTCCGGGCAGCGGGCAGCCGCTGCGGCTGCCGCGAATCGAAGACCAGCCGCGATCGGACCACCGACGGCGCCCCCGACACGTCGCTGCCGTGGACCACCGCACCATCACCGGCGTCCCGCGCCGATTCCACCGTCATCAGCCGCAGATCGACCCCGTACGCACCGAGCCGCCCCGCCATGGCTGCCCCGAACCGGTCCGACCGCAGCATCTTGTACCGCGCCGACCCCAGCGGCCGGTCGATCACCGCGCCGTCCGGCGCGTACAGACGCAGTCGGTTCCAGCTCGCGGTCAGCAGCCCGTCGTACGGACCGGCGCCCGTCTCCCAGAAACACCAGGTCCGGGTGGGCGGCCGCAACGCACCGGGCGGCGCCTCGACCACCACCACGCGCGGTGCCGGGCCGGCCCCGGACAGGGGCCGCGCGAGGCGGACCGCGAGGGACAGGCCCGCTGCCCCCGCCCCGATCACGGTCACATCCGCATCCCGGCTCACCCCGACCTCCCGCCCATCGCGCCAACCTTCCCTCTTCCGCGCCGACCACCCCCGCGGATGCAGTCAACCCCTCCGGCGGGAGCAGCCCCCCAAGGACCACGACAGACGGCAGAAGGACCATCCCCATGGCCCTCTGGCGCCACCCCGTGAGGGCGGCCTCCACGGGACACGAGCCCCGGACCAACCACCTCGCCCGGAGCCCGGTAGCCGGTGACAAGGGGGTGCGCCGGCGCCCGGCCCGTGAGGCGCCCCCGCGCGCAGCACGCCGCGGCGCCGAGGGCTCAGCGCCGCCAGGCGGGGACGGTCGGAACGGTGTCCGTTCGCCCGGTGGTGAGGTTGCTGCCGTCCGTACGACCGGTCAGCCAGGCGAGAACGTCGTGCGCGCAACCGGCCACGTGCGGGCCGGCACCATCGCCGGTGCTGTGGGTCGAACCCTCATCGACGACGTGGATCCGCGCCGACGGCATCGACGGATCGCGCTGCAGCCGCAGCACCGTTTCGTTCAGTTCACGGATGACGAAGGCGTGTGGCCAGTCGGCGGGCGTGTAGCCGGCGGCCAGGTCCACATGGTGCACCTCCAGCTCGCGCAGGAGGCTCCACAGCACCCCGCGGACCGGGCGCCTGCCTCCTCCCAGCCACCGCACCGGCACGTCCCAGGCCGCGGCGGGATGAGCTGCGATGGCCTTCAAGAGGCCGTGGAGCGACTTCGTCAGATCCGAGCGGATGACGTCCGGCTCGCGCAGGGCTCCGGTCGCGATATCGCGGGCCCGGCTTTCCTCGTCGGGATACTGGGGATGGTCGTCGCCGGTCCGCGCGGCCGTCAGCAGACGCACACGAGAATCCGCGCCGCGCGCGAGGTGAACCAACACGTGTGCCCGGGTCCAGCCGGGCAGCGGGGAGGCAGCACGCGTCTGCCGCGCGGTCAGAGAGCGGGCGGTGGACAGGAACTGTTCGGCCGATGTGGTCAGGAGGGGCAGCAGAACGTGGGGCTGGTCCTCTCCGACGCGGTCCGGTTCGGTCATGGCGGGTCACCTTTCCCATGGAGTCGTGCGACGTACGGCAGGGTGATCGGACGTCGACTGTTCCTCGGCCCGGCACGGTGCAGTGCCTCGGGAGGCCGCCGGGGCAACGCAACCGAAATCCCCGGTTTGAGCCGCATGCCCGACGCCGCCCCCACCATTACCGTTCGCGCTTGCTCCCCGCCACTGACCGACGGACCGCTCCGCGGCCACCCGGACCGGACACTGCGGATGGTTCCGACCCAGGAGCTGCCGGCGCGCGCAACGACCCGGCGACGGAGGGTGACGGCCGGGGCGTGGGGGCCTACCGGTCAGGGGGTGGCGTTTCTCGGTGCCCGTTGGGTAGGCACGGAATGGACGGAGCACAGGGAGGCCCCGGGCTCCGGCGGATCGCGGGCCGGCGGGGGCGCACTCGCCACCTGTCACAAGGACCCGGCCCGTGACCCCACTCCCGCGCCCCCGTACCGTGCCCTCAGCCGTCGAGGTTGGCGACCACACCCACGGCGGCCTACGCGTAGCGAAGGCAGGAATCATGATCTCGGTGTCGATATCGCTCATCCCCACCGCCGACGGCCAGCTCCTCATTCCCGCTACCGAGGTGACCGCACTTTTGCGCACGTTGGCAAGCGACTGGATGACCCCGCCCGAAGCCGTCGAGGAGACCTCCACTCCCGGTCCGGTCGACGAGGCGGCCGGCGCCATCCGGCAACTGGCCGATCAAATCGACGCGGAGTGCATCGCGTGCATCGGTCCACCGGAAACGGGCGACGTCGGGTGAGGAGAAGTATCCGTACCCATGGCATGTTCGACGTCCATGGGTGAAGCGGTGAAAGGGGGGCAGGCGGCGGTGTGAGACGCATCACCGCCATTCATCAGGAGGAGGAGCCTTGAGTGACTTCCAGGATGCGCGCCGTCAGGATGAGAGCAGGACGACGGCTGCGGCACACACGGTGCAGGACAAGGCCGGCGAGAGCGTTTCGCTGGTCGGGGACAAGGCCGCCGAGGTAGGCGGTACGGCAAAGGAGCAGGCCGCCAACGTGGTCGGTGAGGCCACCGCGCAGGCACGCGATCTCGTAGGCGAGCTGCGGACCCAGCTGACCGGCCAGGCCGAGACCCAGACGCAACGCCTCGCGGAAAACGTACGGCGGCTCTCACAGGAGCTGCGGGAGCTCGGCGAGAACGGCAAGCCCGACTCGACCATGGCCGGCGTCGCCCGTCAGCTGGCCGACGGCGGACAGAAGGTCGCCTCGCGCATGGACACCCGGGGTCCCGACGGCCTGGTCAGCGATCTGCAGACCTTCGCCCGCCGCCGTCCCGGCGTCTTCCTCGCCGGAGCGGCCCTGGCCGGTTTCGTCGTCGCACGGGCCGGCAAGGGCATCAGCGCCGCTGCCTCCTCGGAGAGCGGCACCCCTGCCGACAACGGCAGCGTTCCCCCCGTCGGCCGCCCGGCCACCGGCAGCAGCACCCCGGCCGCAGGCCGCCTTCCGGCCCCCGACCGCGGCGGCATACCCGCCGGGTACGAGGACCCCCTCGACACCTACGGCCAGTCGCAGCCGCCGCACGTCACCCCGACGCCCCCGGCCTACCCGCCGGCGAGCCCACCGCCCACGGGCACCCCGAGGCCCGGAGGAGGGATCTGAGCATGGCCCTCTCCTCTCACGAACGACCTGCGGCGCCCGCGCCGCCCCCACCGGCACCCACCGAAGCCTCCCTCGGTGACCTGATCGGCGAGATAGGCCAGGACCTCTCTCAACTCGTCCGTGATGAAATCGAGTTGGCCAAGGCCGAGATCAAGCAGGAGTCCACCAAGGCGGGCAAGGCCGTCGGCCTGCTCGGCGGAGCGGGTTACGCCGGACACGTCGTGCTGCTCTTCGCGAGCCTGACTGTCGTCTTCGCCCTCGCCAACGTGATGGACCCGGCCTGGGCCGCACTGATCGTCACCGTCCTGTGGGCCGTGGTGGGCGGCGTCCTCTACGTCATGGGCCGCAAACACCTGCGGACCGTCAACCTCAAGCCCGAACAGACCGTGGAAACCTTGAAGGAGGATGCCCGATGGGCCCGACACCCGACGAGCTGAGGACCGACGTGGAGTACCGACGCGCACACCTCGCGCGCAATGTCGACCTCCTCGCCGACAAGATGACCCCGAGCAGGATCGCCCAGCGCAAGGTCGACTCGATGCGCGACCGGGTGAGCGGAGTGAAGGAGCGCGTCATGGGCAGTGCACAGGACACGGCGCACACCACCACCGGAAGCCTGCACCAAGCCGCCGAGAGCGTCGGCGAAACGGCCCGCGAGGCGGGCAGCAGCGCCCAGGAGGCCATCCAGCAGGCACCGGCGAAGATCAAGCGGCAGACCCAGGGCAGCCCGCTCGCCGCGGGCCTGATGGCCTTCGGCGCCGGTATGCTCGCCGCTGCCCTGCTGCCGACCTCCGAAGTCGAGGAGCAGGCGGGACAGCGCCTGCGAGAACACTCCGACGAACTGCTCGAACCGGTGAAGCAGACCGCCCTGGACGCCGTACACGAAGTCCGCGACGAGCTGAAGGAACCGGTGGCCGATGCCGTTGAATCGGTCAAGGGAACAGCCCAGGAGGCCGTGGCGACCACGAGCGAACACGCGCAGAGCGCCGGCCGTGAAACAGCCGACGGACTGCGTCAGGCCGGGCAGGACACCGCCGCGGAGGTCCGCAACGACCCCGGAACGCGGCGCCCTCCCCAGTAGAGCCGGTCGACAGAGCCACAGGGCCGGGGCGCAGGCGGCGCCGTCCGGGGCATCCGCCCCGAGCGCGTCACCACCGCCCCGGTCTTCGTGGCTGCCCCGGCCGCCAGGTGACCCATCAGCGAGCGGCCGATGCATCTCGCGCCTACTGAACTTCGTCCCACCGAACGGCGCACCATGGAGGCGGTAGGGCACGGCCCCCGGAGCGGGGCGAGACGGCGTGAGAGGAGCAGCAGTGAAGGAGCGGAACGCAGGTCCGCTGTTGGTGTTCGCCAATTTCCTCTCGGACCTGGCGGTCGACCTGGAGGCGGGCGAAGTGCTGGCGCAGTGGGCTCAGCAGGCGCCGCGCAAGGCATGGCTGTTGCGAGCCGGCGATGTCCTGGTGACCCCCGGATCGCTGAGCGAGGAGTTCCTGCGGTACGTGCACGACCTGACGGGCGTGCCCCGCGCGCAGACGGCGGTGATCGAAGTGCCGCCGGCCGGTGCGGTCCCGCTGGCCCAGGCCGTTCGCCAGGCCGGGCTGATGGAACGGGTCGCCGCTCACGTGCGTGAGCCGGGAACGGCACTGTTGCCGACCGCCCCCGACGCATCCGCCGTCGCGTTCGCGCGTGATCTCGGCCTGACCGTGCACCCGTACGCGACGGTCGACGAAGCCGCCGCCGCCGTGCCGGTCACGATGCTGTTGAACACGAAGTCGGGCTTCCGTCGAGCGGCCGCGCGACTGGGCATGCGCCTGCCGGCGGGACAGGTGTGCCGCCGACCCGAGGTCGAAGGTGTCGTACGCCGGCTGCTCACCCGGTACGAGCAGGTGGTGGTCAAACCCGACCGCTCCGCGGGGGGCCACGGGATGCGCTTCCTCTCCCGGCAGGACCTGGCCGGAACGAGCCTCGCGCTGGAAGCGGTCGGTGGCCCGGAAGGAACGTGGTTGGTGGAGGAGTGCCTGACCGTGGCCGAGTCGGTGAGCATCCAGATGGAGAACACGGCTTCGGGCCCTCGCGCCCTGTTCAGCGGGGCCATGCGAACGGAACAGGGATCCTTCACGGGCTACGTGTCACCCCTGCCGTCGTCGTGTGCGCACGTGGCCGGTGAACTGGAGGAATGGGGCATGCGACTGGGCCGCCACCTCGCCGCTCACGGCCACCTCGGCCCGTTCGGACTCGACGCGCTCGTCGACACGGACGGAGTGCCGTACGCCGGCGAGAGCAACGTCCGCCGGACCGCAACCACCACGCCCCACGACATGGTCACCCGGCTCACGGCCGCGTCCGGCGCGGCCTCCCGGGCGTGGATGGTGTCGAAGGGGCGCACCCGGACGGCCTTCGGGCTGGCGGAAGCCCTTGAGCGGCTGGGTACCCACCGGCTCGCCTTCGACCCGGCGAGCGGGGAGGGGGTGGTGCTCTACGCGGACGCCCCACCGGACGGCCGCTCATGGCGCTACGCGGTCATCGCGGCGGATGCGACCGGGGCGAGCGAGTGGGAAAGCGGACTGGCAGAAGCCTTTGGATTGGAGTGAGCGGCCGCTGTGCACCGAGCCACCCGAGCACGTGGCGTTCGTACCGCACCGCGTGCGCGCACTGACGAAGACGCGGGCGGCCTGAACCGCGTCATGAACGGCGAGCCCCGGACCCTGGAGGTCCGGGGCTCGCACCCGCGAAGACGCCCCTCGCCGGGGGCGCGCGGTCGGATCAGGTCACGGCGGGGAAGCGCTCCCACACGCGGTGGGCCGCCAGCAGTTCCATGAGTCGGCGCATCCCCTGAGCGCCGTCGCTGACGAGGACTCCCGGCTCGCCGACCGAGATCCCGGCGGCCTCGAAGAGGGTCCCCGCGTCGCCCAGACCGATCAGTGCCTTGCCGTGCCGGTAGGCCTCGGTGAGCAGCGCGAGGACACGGGGGTCGCTGACGGGCGGCCGTGGGGCGCCGGCCTTGGCATCGCGCGCCCCGTAGGCGTCGGCGCCCGCTCCGGGCACGCCCGCGAAGATCAGCGCGTCGAATTCGACGGAGCGGGCGGTGGCGAAGGTGCGCTGCACGGTCACCGGCTCGGCGCCGCCGAGCACTCCGCCCGCCGCGGCGATGACCAGCGGGACCATCCCCGCGTCCAGGATGACCTGGCGGAGCGCGTCCACACCGATCATGTCGATGTCCTGGCCTGCGACGATGCCGACGACGCGGCCGTCCAGCGGCCAGGTGTCGCCGACCTGCGACAGGCGGGGGCTGGGGGCGACGTCGGCGAGGGGTTCGGTGGGAGCGGGGGCGGGCAGTCCGAGCCCGGCCGCGACCTGGGCGCACAGTTCGGGGTCGATGTTGGCGAGCACGCCCAGGGTGCGTTCCTTGATGGCCTGCTCGTAGCACTTGCCGAGTTCGAAGGTGTAGGCGGCGATGATGTGCTCGCGCTCGACCGGGGTCATGCTGAGCCAGAACAGGCGCGGCTGGGAGAAGTGGTCGCTGAAGGAGGCGGGTGCTTCGCGGACCTTGCGTCCGGCCGGTACCTCGACCGGGACCTCGATGAACGCGCCGGTGTCGGCGCCGGCGAAGAACGGGCAGCCGCCGTCGAGACTGTTGGGCTTGTAGGGGGCCACCCCGCGGTGCACGGCCGTCTGGTGGAAGCCGTCGCGGAGCATGTCGTTGACGGGCGCGTGGGTGCGGTTGATCGGGATCTGCGGGAAGTTGGGGCCGCCGAGCCGGGTGAGCTGGGTGTCCAGGTAGGAGAACATGCGACCGGCCAGCAGCGGGTCGTCGGTGGCGTCGATGCCGGGGACGAGGTGGCCGGTGTGGAAGGCGACCTGTTCGACCTCGGCGAAGAAGTTCGACGGGTTCTTGTGGAGGGTCAGCAGGCCCACCGGCTTCACCGGCGCGAGCTCCTCCGGGACGATCTTCGTGGGGTCGAGGAGATCGATGCCCTCGAAGGTCTGGTCGGCGGTGTCGGGGAAGGTCTGGATGCCGAGTTCCCACTGGGGGAACGCGCCCGCCTCGATGGAGTCGTACAGGTCACGCCGGTGGAAGTCGGGATCCACCCCGGCGAGGATCTGCGCCTCCTCCCACACGAGGGAGTGCACGCCCAGCTTGGGCTTCCAGTGGAACTTCACCAACGTGGTGGCGCCCTGGGCGTTGACGAGGCGGAAGGTGTGGACGCCGAAGCCCTCCATCATCCGGTAGGAGCGGGGGATGCCCCGGTCGGACATGTTCCACAGGGTGTGGTGGGTGGCCTCGGTGTGCAGGGAGACGAAGTCCCAGAACGTGTCGTGCGCGGACTGGGCCTGCGGGATCTCCCGATCCGGATGCGGCTTGCCGGCGTGGATGACGTCGGGGAACTTGATCGCGTCCTGGATGAAGAACACCGGGATGTTGTTCCCGACCAGGTCGAACACGCCCTCCTCGGTGTAGAACTTCGTCGCGAACCCCCGGGTGTCGCGCACGGTGTCGGCGGAGCCGCGCGATCCCAGGACGGTGGAGAACCGCACGAACACCGGCGTCTCCACCTCCCCGGCCAGGAACGCCGCCTTGCTGACCGCCTGCGCGGTCCCGTAGGACTGGAAAACACCATGCGCGGCCGCGCCGCGCGCGTGGACCACGCGCTCCGGGATCCGCTCGTGGTCGAAGTGCATGAGCTTCTCGCGCAGGTGATGATCCTGCAGCAGCACCGGCCCCCGCGGGCCCGCCTTCAACGAATGGTCACTGTCGGGCAGCCGCACACCCTGCGCACTCGTCAGGTACGCGCCGCTCTGCGCCATGCGGGCCTGCTCCGCGCCGGTGGGTTGCCCGGTCGGGCTGACCGTTTCCGGTCCGCTCTGGTCCGCCTTCGGCGGCAACGGCTCCACCGGCGTCGTGGGCTCGACGAGCTGCGGGGAGACAGGAGCCGGCTTCCCGGGAATCCCTTCCTCGGGTCCTTCGGCCGGGTCGGTGTGGAGCATGTCGCTGATCTTGTCGGCGACGGCCTTCACCGGGTTCTTCTCGGACATCAGTTCTCCAGATGCAGGGGGGCGGACCACGGCCCCTCGGGGGCCCTGCATCTGTGACCCGAGCAACGCACGACGAAACCCAGGGCCGACCCGCGCCACGCCCGAAAACCGCAGCCGGCGGATCTACCGGTCAGGGCACGCGGCTCTGCCGAATTCCCAGGTGAGCGGAGCTAACGACAGGTCAGCGACCGGCTCGCTCGAACAGGGCGGCAGGCCCGAACTGTGAACCGTCCGAGAGGGTGAGAGCGGTCAGGGCGCCTGCCCCCGTTCGGGTGCCGTCTCGCCGTCGGGCAGGGACCGGTCATCCCGCACCTGATCCTCTTCGCGGTTCTCGTTCGCGCGCCGGACCCGGTCGGCGTCCGCCGGCGCGTATCCGTCGGCGCCCACCCTCGATGGATCCCCCGGGGGACGACCGTGTTCGTCGACCGGAACGCCCCTGTCCGCGACCGGCGGGGCTGACTGCTGCTCGTTCTCTCGTTCGTCTCGGTTGGCGTCCACTGCCGTTGTCCTCCTGGAGCGATGTGGCCGGTACGCGGCACGCTCACCGCGTGCCTTCGTTCAGTTCCCGCGTCTCCCGCGTCTCCTGCGTCAAAGGTCTTCGGACGTGCGCCGTTCCAACGGTTCCAGCGCCGGTCCCTGCAGCACGGCGCCGTCGATGCCGAAGCGCGAGCCGTGGCAGGGGCACTCCCAGGTCCGCTCGGCATTGTTGAACGCGACGAGGCAGCCCATGTGGGTGCACACCGCGGATACGGCGTGCAGCTCACCCTTGTCGTCGCGGTGGACGGCACACGGCTTCCCACCGGCCCGCACCACGGTGCCCTCGCCCGGCCGTAGCCCACTGACGGGCCCGTTGGTACCGTCGCCCAGGGTGTCCAGGCGATCCTTGACGAAGTGCTTGCCGGTGTCCCACTGGGCTTTGAGGAACGCGGGCGCGGAGCGGACGGCGGGGCCGAAACGGTGGGGGTCGTAGAGCTCGGTCCACGGCCGACGGACGCCGGTGACCAGGGAAGCGATGAGCTGTCCGGCCATGACGCCCCCCGTCATGCCCCAGCCGGCGAAGCCCGTGGCCACGTACACGTTGTCACCCGCGGTGGGCAGGCCGCCGATCAAGGGGAGGGCGTCGGTGGAGCTGTTGTCCTGTGCCGCCCAGCGCTGCGTGATCGAGACACCGGGGAAACGCTCCCGGGCCCAGGCCTCCAGGCGGGCGTAACGGACTCGGGTGTCGTCACCGGTGCCCGGGGCGAAGGCCTCACCGGTGACGATCAGGAGCCGTTGCCCGTCCGCCAGCGGGGCGGTGCGCACGGACCGCTTCCCGCCTTCCTCGGTGATGTACATCCCGTCGGGGTCCAGATCCGCGGGCATCGGCCCCGCGATCACCAGGTCCCGGTGCTGGGTCAGGCGGGTGGCCAGCAGTGCGTGGTCGAAGACCGGGTGGTGGGTGGCCACGACCACGTGATGGGCGAGGACAGTGGCTCCCGAGGCGGTGGTCAGCCGGCAGGGATCGCCACCCTCCACCTTCGTGACCTGCGTACCCTCGTGGATACGGCCTCCGCGGGCGAGAAGGTCGTCGACCAGGCCGCGCAGGTAGGCGAGCGGATGGAACTGGGCCTGGTTCTCGAGCCTGACCGCCCCCGCCACCGGATACGGGAGTCCCGTCTCGGTGACGAAGGATGCGTCGAGTCCGGCCGCCCGGGCCGCTTCGGCCTCGGCGCGCAGGGCCTCGACCCCGGCCGGGTCCTCGCAGTAGGTCACGGCGGGGCGGCGCTCCAGCGAGCAGTCGACGCCGAGTTCCTCGGCCACCTCGATGACGTGGGCCAGTGCCGCACTCTGCGACACCGCGTAGAGGCGGGCGGCATCGCCGCCGTGCCGGGTGCGCAGCGTCTCGTAGACGGCCGTGTGCAGGGCTGTGAGCTTGCCGGTGGTATGCCCCGTTACACCGCTCGCGATCCTGTCGGCCTCCAGCACGAGGACGCCCAGACCCGCCCGGGCTAGCTCCCACGCTGTACTGAGGCCCGCGATGCCGCCGCCGACGACCGCCACGTCCACTTCCACGGGGGCCGTCAGAGACGGGAAGGACGGGAAGTCGGTCGTCCGCATCCAGTAGGAGGAGCCGGAAACGTCAGAGGGGTTCATGTGGGGCGATTGCCCGAAACCGAGCCCTCAAAGCATGACGCTTCCGAAAGCCTGCCAGGACAGGCCCCAGGAGGGGACAACGGATGCCGCGGAGGGTCCGGCTCCCCGACGACCGAACGAGGGGACGGGCGGTGCTCCGTCGCGGCCGTTGACACGGGTCCGACGGTTCCCGCCGCCGGGTCGGGGGCCTGAAGACCTCCGGCGGTCAGGGCTTGATGATGGCGGTCCAGCCGAGGGTGCAGGAGAGGGCGGGGGCGGTGCAGGAGGTTTCGTAGAGGTCGCCGCCGGCGGTGAGGACCTTGACGTGGACGCGTTCACCGTTGAGCTTGATGCCGACGCTGCAGGTGTTGCGCGGGTACCCGGGGGTGGCGGGCAGGGTGAGGTCACGCCAGGTGTAGGCGCCGGTGAGGGTGGGGCGGTAGCCGACGAACGTCTTCCCGCGGGTGAGGGCGGCGCTGTACTCGCTGCCGGGCGCGGTACCGGCGACGACGGCGACGTCGACGCACGGGCCGGCGGGCCCGGCCGGACCGCGATCACCCTTCGGCCCCTTGGGCCCCTTCGCGCCCCGGGGACCGCGTGGTCCGTCGTTGCCGCGCGATGCGTGCGGCCCGTCCGATGCCTGCGCCGTGCTCGCCCCGCCGGTGTCGGTGCCGGGGGCGGCGAGTGCCGGCGCGGCGAGAGCGGTCAGGCTCAGGGCCAGCGGCACGGCCACAAGGGCCAGGGGCCGCATGCGCCGCGTGGTCTTCGGAACTCCCTGCATTGTGCTGCTCCTCGTTCGTGGTGGTGGCCGAGGGGAGCGTGGCGCGCGGGGCGGGAAGCGGGGCGCTGACAGGCCGATTGTCGGATGAATGTCAGCGGATCGGCGCAGCCGCCGCAGGGTAAGGGGACCGCTTCGCGCCACCGTTCGAGCTTCGGGAGCAGGCTTTCACCGCTGCGCGGCGGGTGGGAACACCTGGCGCCGCCCGCTCCGTAGGGGCAGCAGAGTTCCGGCCTGTCCGCGCGATCGTGCGTCTGTTCGTGGGTCATGGGCGGCGGGAACGGGGGCAGGGGCGAGGTCGGGGGAAGGTCTCCCCGGGTACGGGCCGGGCACCTGTCCGGCCGACGAAGAGGAAGGATGTTTCTGTGTCGAAGGTCGAGGAGTCCGTCGAGGTCGAGGTTCCCGTGCGTACCGCCTACAACCAGTGGACGCAGTTCGAGTCGTTCCCCCACTTCATGGACGGGGTGGAGCGCATCGACCAGCTCACCCCGACCCTCACCCACTGGGTGACGAAGTTCGGTGGGGTGGATCGGGAGTTCGACGCGGAGATCACCGAGCAGATTCCCGACGAGCGGGTCGCCTGGACCACCGTCGGCGGCGAGGTGAAGCAGGCCGGTGTGGTGACCTTCCACCACTTGGCCGACAACAAGTCGAAGGTGATGCTGCAGCTCGACTACGACCCGGAGGGCTTCGCCGAGAACGTCGGCGACAAGCTCGGCTTCGTCAAGCGGCAGGTCACCGGCGACCTGAAGCGGTTCAAGGAGTACATCGAGGAGCGTGGCCGCGAGAGCGGTTCCTGGCGCGGCGAGGTCTGAGAGCCCCGGGGACGCAACGCCCGCTCGACCCCCGACGGCGGCGCCCGGGCCGCCGTCGGGGTCCGCGGGCCGGGACGGACCGGTCCGCGGCGCGACGGCCTCAGTCGGCCGGCCCGCCGGTCGCGGCGATGTCCCGGCCCGGTGGGCACGTTCCTCGATGAGTGCGGAGCCGGGCGGGGGAGTGACGTGCTGCGCCAACCCGACCCACCTCCAGCAGCCGCACCAACCTGCTGGAGGTGGGTCCGGGCTTCTCTCCGCTGTGCGCGGCGCGCTCGCCGTGGATCGCGGAGGGTGTTGCGCGTACGGGACCGTGGCCCGGATGCCGGCCCGGTAACCGGCCACGGCTACCGGGTCCGCCGGCGCACCCGCGATGGGCCGGTTCACTCGCCTAGTCGGCGTCCAGGCGCGGGGACTTGCTCCCGGTCGTCCGGCTCTGGCGCCGTTGCGTCTGCGGCGTCGGGTGGGGACGGGGTGCAGCCACCGGTGTGGGGCCCATCGGGAGCCCCGCCGTCGAGTCCAGGAGACCGGCGGCCCCGTGCAGGACGTACTGCGGGATGCTCACGTCACGCCCGGCCGCTTCCAGGTGTCGTCTGCCCTCACGGGTCACCCGGCGGTCCGCGCCCCTCACCAGCCCCCATGCGGCCAGCCGACGGCCGATCTCCCAGATCTCCCGCGAGCGTTGCAGATCGCTGTGGACGGCACCGATGCTCCTCTCACGCCCGCAGTACGCGTACACACGACGCTCGACCGCGTGCCCGGGCAGCTCCCCGTCCACCGTACGTACCCGCGCGGCGTGCACCACCAGCAGACCGCGCCTGTTCAGCGCGACGATCGCACAGTCCGCCACCCGCCCCACCCCGCCGCCCAAGAACGCGATCTCGTACACATCCAGATCCCGCACCTCACCCGAGCCCCTTGAGGACCTCCGAAACACCCACCGCACAACAGCCCCCCCGTTCGCCGCACCTCACCTGCCGGCAGTGTCACCTGACAGCACAGCAGCCAACCCTCCTGCGGCCACCTCAGAGCGAAAATTGAGCTACGCCGGGGCTTGGTACCGACAGCGCCGGTAACGCCCTGCTCCCCGCCCGCCCCTTCACCACCCTCGGGGCCGCCCGGATCCGGATTGGCCCAACCCCGGCCCGCAGGGGACGCATGCGGGCGGCAGTGGCTCGGAGGTCGGGCCATGTGTCGGCGTCGGCTAACGCGGTGGCCGCTCCACCGTCAAGCGAAGCCTCCGCTGGGCACCGCGTCGTCCTCGGCTCCGTCGGGTGAGGCCGCAGGAGCGGTGTGGCCGGCCCCGGGCAGGGCATGGCGGGCGAGCGAGCGAGCGCCGGATTGTCGAAGGTGGGGAACCGCCGGTGGGGTGGATGGCGTGGACGGGGGGAAGGCGGAGGGTGTGGGAGGAGCGGGTATGACTGGGACGCCACGTCACGCGGCTGGTCTTGAAGGCGTGGATGCCCGACGGCTCGCTCAGGAGGTTCTGGCTCCCCACGGTGTGAGTCAGCGCGTGCTGGACGACGTGTTGGTGGTGGTCGCCGAATTGGTGTCCAACGCCACTCGACATGCGGGTGGTGTGACCGCCTTCGACGTGCGTCACCGTCAGGACGAAGTGGCGGTCGAGGTGTCGGACGCCTCCCCACTCCTACCCGTCTCCCCGGGAACGCCGGCCACGGTGCCGGGCGGCTTCGGTTGGCTCCTGGTGAACAAGATGGCCACCCGCACCGAAATCCATGCCGACCGTCACGGTAAGACGATCACCGCCTACCTCCCCCTCATGTAGAGGGCCGGACTCCTTGGGGTTGTGGGCGGCCGCTACCAGGCACGGCGCTTGCCGGGGGCGTTCTGTGGCTGGGGCGTTGGGAGCGGCCCCCGTGCCGGCCTCTTCCAGGGATCCCCGGTTGGAGAGACGGTCGGCGGTAATCCTCCCCTCCTTACGCTGCGTGGAGCACTCGTCGTGCGAGGCGCACAGCGAGGAGCTAGAGCGTGTCTCTTTGATGGGCTGGTCAGTTGATCGGATGTGTCTGTCCGATTGGTGATCACCGATGCGATGTGGGACCGGATCGAACCGTTGATGCCGGACGATCCGGCCCGTGGGCGACGGTGGGCTGACCACCGCCGAACCTTTGAGGCCATTGCGTGGAAGTACCGCACCTGCTCGCCCTGGCGGGACCTGCCCACCGAGCTCGGGTCTTTTCAGACCGCTCACAAGCGCTTGATCAGGTGGGCCGTGGGCGGCACGTGGGAACGCATCTTCGCGGCACCACTTGCTGCGGCGGATGAGGGTGACGATGTGGACTGGACGGTCTCTGTGGACTCCACTGTCTGCCGGGCTCACCAACATTCGGCCGGAGCCAGGAAAAGGGGGCGCCCGGCCGGTCGGATCCTGAGGATCACGCGCTCGGACGTTCCCGTGGCGGGCTGAGCACGAAGGTCCACTTGGCCAGTGACAGCCGGGCCCGTCCTCTGGGTATCCACGTCACCGCCGGTCAGGCTGGTGACGCGCCGGCCTTCGAGGCGGTCATGGCCAGGATTCGGATCCCGCGCAGCGGGCCCGGAAGGCCAAGAACGCGCCCGACAACCGTCCTGGCGGATCGCGCCTATTCATCCCGCGCGATCCGTGGACACCTTCGTCGCCGAGGCATCCGGGCTGTCATCCCGCAGCCCGCAGACCAGATCGGTCACCGCCTGCGTCGAGGCCGTGCCGGAGGCCGCCCACCCAGCTTCGACGCCGCGAAATACAGAGCGCAATGTCGTCGAGCGGTGCATCGCCCGCCTCAAACAGTGGCGCGGCCTGGCCCTGCGGACGGACAAACTCGCCATCGCCTACCAGGCCGCACACTCCACGTCGCGTCCATCCTTCTCTGGGCGCGGCAGTGACACGACCGCGGAAGCTACAGGCCCAAACTCGAGACGAAACCCGAGAAAGTAGGCGCTACGACCCGCCACTCGCACAGAAGGGGATCCGTCCAGAAGTCACTGCCGACGATGCGGGGATCTGAGGGGTCAGTCCGGTAGTCGAGAGCCAAGGCGCCATCATCACCGGGATTGCGAGTGGTGGCGATCAGCACTGCTTGGTCAACGTCAAGCCAAGGAAGTTCGAGCGGGGCGACGCTCCTGCTTCCGCGTGCCTGGCGAAAGAAGTCGGAGTGTGGATCATCGGCGAACATGTCCATTGATTGGGACGCGTACGCCATCTGCTCGGGGTTCGACACGAAGCCAAGTGGGTCCTTGAACCACGGAATGGCCTTCGCCAGCACCGCATCGCCCGGGTGACACCAGAGGCCGCGATCGATGAGCGACGTCAGCAGGGCGGGCAGAGCAAGTCCACGGACTATCGAAGGCTCCATGACGCACAGCTTCGCACGGCGGACAGCACCAAGGAGACACGCTGTAGACCCCGAGTGTGGAGGCGGAACAGCAGCAGGAGAACGCAGGTCAGGAGAGAAGCCGTGCCAGGAAGTGGAGCACGGCGGGCGCAGATTGACCGGCACCCTGATCGGGGCTGTGGCCGGTCTGACAGGGAGCGTCCTCGGGTACTACGAAGCCGGGAGGGCGAGGGAGGTTGAGGTAGAAGCCAGAAGAGCTGATATTCGCAGACAGGCATACGTCGAGTTCGGTACCGAGGCCCAGGACCTGGTAACGGAAATGTCCAGCGTGCGAAATTTCGTACTTCAGTATCCGAATGACATTTCCCTCAAGGAACTCACGCAGCAGCACAATGACAAGTACATCCCCGCACTCCAGCGGATCCTGCAAGCAGAAGTGACGGTACGCCTGGTGGGGACACCTGAGGCCCGAAAATGGCTGGCAAGGTCCGTAGCGCCACGCGAAGCGGCAGTTCAAGAAGTGGCGAATGGGTACCTCGGAATCAAGTCGGGTGAGAAGTGGGGCGATGAAATGATCAAAGCGGTCGAAGAATTCAAAAGGAATGTGGAGGCGTTCATGGATCATGTGGACGCGGAAGTGCTCTGACCGGCTTCTCGACCAAGTGATGGTGTGGCCGGTCGGGCCACGGCCCGCACCCCGTTTGGTTGCTTCGCATGGTGGAGGCGTCCAACCTCGCGCATCGTTACGTGGAGTAGCCGCTATCGCGTGCTGTGCCCCGCGTCGGGCATGCGTACCCCGCGGTGCCGCGCACGCAGGCGCATACGGACGGAGCGATCCATGAGTGACTACGCCATACCGGCGCCGGCCCTCGTCCTAGCCCCGGCCGCATCCGAAGGCCCGGCCCGGCAGGCGGTTCTCCCGTGAGCGCGCCGACCGCCGCCCGAGGGCGGCCCCGCAGTCGAATGCGCCGGAGAGCGAGCCGGAGAGCGAGCCCGGCCCTGCTCCACCACTCGGACGGAGGTGTCATGTCTGGGAGAAGGCGCTGGATGACGGGCGTCTGTGTGAGTACGGTTGCCGCCGGCCTGCTGCTCACCGGGGGCACCCTTGCCCCGCCGCAGCGACAGGTCGCCGGCGCTGACGCCCGGCCCGAGGTCGCGGTGGGTGCCTACCTCCACTACGGCTCACCCGGCGTCGACAGGATGGAAGGGCTTTCCCACTGGCTCGGGGGTACCGAGCTGCGTGCGGGCCACACCTACCTGCCGGGCGACACCTGGGCCAACATCGAGGGTGCGCCTGATTCGTTGCACAGCTGGGCACGATGGCGCAAGGCGAGGGTCGACCGGCTGTTCGTCCTGAACGTGCCCATGCAGGAGCGCAACGAGGCAGGCGTGCCCGACGCCCGGGTCGCCGAGCTGATCCGCGCCGGCGCGCGCGGTGAGAACGACCACCACTTCCAGCGGCTGGCGAAGCGGCTCGTCGCCATCGGGGTACCCGACACGGTGATCGTGCTCGGCTGGGAGATGAACGGTTTCAACTACAGCCACCGCTGCCGGCCGGATCCCGAGAACTGGAAGAGGTACTGGCGGCGCATCGTGGGCGCCATGCGCACGGTGAAGGGCCAACGGTTCCGCTTCGACTTCGCCCCCAACCGCGGGAGTGACGCGATCGCCTGGACCCGGTGCTACCCCGGCGACGACGTGGTCGACATCATCGGCATGGACTCCTACGACCAACCGCCCGGCCACTCCTTCGACGAGCAGATAACCCAGCCCTACGGACTCCAGCAGCAGGTCGACTTCGCGAAGGCGCACGGCAAGCGGATCTCGTACCCCGAGTGGGGACTGTTCCGCAACGGCGACAACCCCGAGTACATGCGGGACATGTTGGAATGGATGGCCGAGCACCGGCCCCTCTACCACAGCATCACCGACTACTGCCCCCACGGCGTGTGGCAGTGCACCGAGAACCCACGCTCCGCCCAAGTCTTCCAGGAGCTCCTGTCCCCTGAACGGGAAGGCCGATCGGCCACCGGTCTCCGGCCGCCGGACTGACTCGGCCGACGGTCCGATGAGGGACCCGTGGTGTATGGCCCAGTGAGGTCGGGGGCCGCTGAGGCATCGGTTCGGCTGCGGTTGGCCGCTCCCCGCGGCGGAGGGAGGACCCCGGTCCTGCACGCCAGGTACGAGCCGTCCGGGAGGCCATCACGCGGGGCGAACCTGCGCATCGCCGCGTCGTGCTCGTGGTCCGTCCGGGACGGAGCGGTCGAGCCGGGTGGTGACGGGTGTGGCCGCGACGCCGTGCAGGAGTACCGATAGGAGCACGGTGAAGGTCACCACCGCCCACAACTCACGGGCAGGGGCGGCGAAGTCTGCTTCGCCCAAGGCGTACGCCAGGTAGAAGAACGAACCGATGCCCCGTATCCCGAAGAAGGCTACGGCGGCACGCTCCTTGCCCACGGCTCTACCTCGCATCTGGACGGCCCAACCGACGGCCGGCCGGATCAGCAGGAAGAGCACGAGTCCGAGAACGGCTCCACGCCACGTCAGCGCGGCGAGGCCGCCGTCCGCGATGTAGCCACCGACGAGGAAGAGGATGACGGCGGTGAGGAGCCGTTCGATCTGATCGGTGAACGCGTGCATGACGCGGTGGTACCGGTGGCCGCGTTCGGCGTTGCGGATCGTGCAGGCGGCGACGAAGACGGCCAGGAAGCCGTAGCCGTGCAAGATCTCGGTCAGCCCGTACGCCGTGAAGGTCGCGGCCGCCGCCACGAAGCCCTCGCGGTGTTCGGAGAGCCGCAGGGCCTTCCAGGAGGCCTGGAAGAACATCCAGCCGAGGAGCCGTCCCACGCCGAACCCGACCGCCAATCCGACCACGCTGCGCACCAGGATGTCACTCCACACCCAGTGCCAGAGTCCATCGGTGGACCAGCCCGTCGCCGAAGCCGTGGTCAGCGCGATGGCCGCCAGGACGAAAGGAAAGGCCAGACCGTCGTTGAGCCCGGCCTCGCTGGTCAGCGCGAAGCGGACCTCGTCCTCGTCGTCCTCGTCGTCGGAGGGCTCTCCCACGCGCACCTCGGCGGCCAGGACCGGATCCGTGGGAGCGAGGGCAGCGGCCACCAGCAGGGCCACGGCCGGAGGCCACCCCACCAGCCATCCCGCCACGGCCGCGGTGAGCAGGATCGTCAGCGGCATGGCCAAACCCAGCAACCGCCACGTCGTCGACCAGGCACGCCGGCCCGGTGGCCGGTTGATGGCCAGACCCGCGCCCATCAACGCGATGACGACACAGACCTCGGTCAGGTGCTCCACCACGCTTCGGTGCCGGACGGGGTCGAGCGTCGGAAGTGCGTCGAGCGGCAGCAGGAACACCAGGAACCCGGCCGCCAGGAACACGATGGGCAGGGACAGGGGCCGCTTCGCGAGCGCGGTGGGCAGCACGGCCGCGCCCAGAGCCCCCAGTCCCGCGCAGGCGTACACCACGTCAATTCCGGTCAAACCCAGCAAGTCGGATCACCATTCCCCAGCGAAGCCCTCGTGGGGCCCGCCTACCCGATCTTGCGACGGCCAGCCTCAACCCGCCCTGCGGCTCACGTACGCGAGGACCGCCGGGACGCCACGGACGTGGCCGACCCGGTGCCGGCGGAACCGGCCGTGCCCGCGCCGCAGCCCGGCGAGATCCGGTGCTGCTCCGAGGCGAATTCCGGTTTCACCGGGAAGCCCGGGCGCATCCGTACGATCCGGACGTCGGGAATGGTTCAGCCTGCGACCGAGGCGCGTACGTCGTAACGCCGCCCGGCGAGGAGTTGGCGCGCGGACCGGAGTGCGGCGTGGGGTGTCCGGCGCCCGACGAGTACGCACAGGGTGTAGGCGGCGTCGTCGAGCCGGGCCTGGACGGCCGGGTCGGCGGGAGCGGTCAGGGCGAGATGCCGCAGCCGCTGGAAGCGGGCCAGATGCGTGCGCAGTACGTCCGCGTCGGGGTGAATCCGTTGCACCTCCGGCCCCCGTACCGTACGAGCGGCCGCGATGGCCGTGCGTAGCACCTGTTGCACCGGGTCGCGGGGATCGGGGCCACGGATCAGGGCGAGTGCCGCTCCTGCCGCTCGGTGTGCGTCGCCCTCGGTCGCCCTCGCAGTACGCACCACGAGGTGTCGGGCGGTTTCGATCCCGCACGGCACCAGCGACATGAGGATTCCGATCGCGCGGGCGATGTCAACAGCTGCGGGGAGGGGGTGAGCAGGCGAGAGGCGGTGCGGATCTGCCTGCGGGCCGGGCTGTGTCATGGCCATGGGCCCACCTCCTGGGATGCGGCGGGGGCCGGGCCGACGGCCCCCGGTCGATGAAGACGTGTCGTGTGTCCATGGTGCGCCTGATCGTCGTCCCCGCCTGTCGGCATCGGCATTCAGCAGTCGCAGTCGGCAGTCGGCGTGAGGAGCCGGCGGGGCGCGCGTGAGACGTATGCCCGGCGGAGCAGTTCTGATGTCCGCGCGGTGCTGCTGCCGCCGAACGCCCTCCCGGCACATGCGTAGGGGTGATGCGGGATGAACCGGGTACGCGCTGGGAGGAGCGGGTGCGGGTCCCTGATGGCGAACGCTGTTCTCGCGGTGGAGGTGCCTGCTGTTGGTTCACCCGTCCGGGGGAGGGCCCCTCCGGACGTTTCCTGCCGGTGTCCGAGGGCTCCAGTCGGCCATGACCGACCGGAACCGTCGCGTCCGAGTGCGCGGGCCGGCCGCAAGCGCACGACACTGAGTACGTCGCTGTTACGGGCTGCGGTCACGCGTCCGTCGCCCATCGAAGGAGCAGACCGTGGCCGAACAGCCACCCCGACAGCCCCGAAGTGTCCCCGACATCCGCGTCGCCTCGGTTCCCGCGGGCCACGTCTACGTCCGGCACTGCTCCGCGCAAGAACCCGACGGCGTCAGCCGCCTGGCGGACCCCCGTCCCACTGGGGCGCCCAGCACCTCGCAGCGCTGGTGGCCCCCGGTCATGTTGGACCCGGACTGGGTGCGCACGCACCACCAGGACTTCGACGTCTTTCACCTGCACTTCGGGTTCGACGCGCAAAGCCCCGCTCAATTGTCCGCACTGGTGGACGCCCTCCGACACCACGGCAAACCGCTGGTCTACACCGTGCACGACCTCCGCAACCCCCATCAGTCGGACCCGGCCCTTCACGACGCCGCCCTCGACGTCGTCATCCCGGCCGCGGACCGGCTGATCACCCTCACACCGGGCGCCGCGCAGACCATCCGCGGCCGCTGGAACCGGCCGGCGACCGTGCTGCCCCACCCGCACGTGGTCGAACTGCCGCGACTGACCCGGCCCCGGCCCGCCCACGACCGGTTCCGCGTGGGGGTACATGCCAAGAGCCTGCGCCCCAACATGGCCGTCCTGCCCGTCGTACGCGTCCTCGCCGACGCGCTGGCCGAGTTCCCGGACGCGGAACTCCAGGTCGACGTCCACCGCGAGGTAGCGGACCCCGCAGCTCCCGCGCACGACCCGGACGTCATGCGCGAACTCGTCGAACTCGCCGACCGGGGTCGGCTGACGCTCCGCGTCCACGACTACTTCGACGACGGGCAGCTCTGGGACTACCTCGCCTCACTGGACGTGTCGGTGCTGCCCTACCGGTTCGGCACCCACTCCGGATGGCTGGAAGCGTGCCACGACCTGGGTACCGCCGTGGTGGCCCCCGATTGCGGCTTCTACGCCCAACAACACCCCTGCCTCACCTACGGCCACAACCAGCACGGCGGCCTGGACGCCGAGTCGCTGCACAAGGCCGTGCGGATGGCGTACGAGCAGGGACCGGCCCGCCGCGCGACCGCGAAGGACCGTACGCGTGAACGCGCCGAGATCGCCGCCGCCCACCGCGCCCTCTACGAAAGCGTTCTGCGGTGAGCACGATGCGGGTGGCTCTCATCGCGTCCGCGCGCCATCCGATCGCGGAACCCTTCGCGGGAGGTCTCGAAGCCCACACCTGGTCCCTCGCACACGCCCTGACCCGCCTCGGCCACCACGTGGAACTCTTCGCCGCACCCGGTTCCGACCCCGCCCTCGGAGCGTGCGAACTCCCGGTCCGCACAGCCGAGTTCTCCGCGGCGGCGCGCGCGGATGCGAGTATGCCCAGCGAAGTATGGATGAAGGAACACCACGCCTACCTGGGACTCATGCTGGACCTCGCTCGTGACGGCGAGGACCGTTTCGACGTCGTGCACAACAACAGCCTGCACCACCTCCCCGTCGCCATGGCTCCGGCTCTGCGCATACCGGTGGTGACGACGCTGCACACACCGCCCACGCCATGGCTGGAATCGGCCATCCGTAGCCACGACGCGTGCCCCGTGACGTTCACCGCGGTCAGCCGCTTCACCGCGACGGCCTGGCAGCCGACGGTGCCCGCCGCACACGTCGTGCGCAACGGCATCGACATCGACTTCTGGCAACCGGGCCCCGGCGGCGACGCACTGGCGTGGTCGGGTCGCTTCGTCCCCGAGAAGGCGCCGCACCTCGCCATCCTCGCCGCCCGCACCGCCGGTGTACCGCTGCGGCTGGCGGGACCCATCTCGGACCGGCGGTACTTCGAGGAGCAGGTGGCCCCCCTCCTGGGGCAGGACGCCGTCTACGCCGGGCACCTGGACCGCCGACAGCTCGGCGAACTTCTGGGGTCCTGCGCCGCTGCCCTCGTGACGCCCGGCTGGGACGAACCGTACGGTCTGGTCGTCGCCGAGGCACTTGCCTGTGGAACACCGGTCTGCGGGTTCGACCGCGGTGCCCTCGCGGAAATCCTCACCCCGCAATGCGGGCTGCTGGCACCGCCGGGGGACGTGGACGCCCTGGCCGCCCTCATTCCGCGCGTCATGGAACTCGACCGCCGGGACGCCCGCCGACGGGCGGAGGATTTCTGCTGCCTCGGCCGCACAGCGGATGCCTACACCCGGTTGTACGAAGAGGTGATGCGGTGATCGGCTACTACGTCCACCACCAGGGGCGCGGACACCTGCACCGTGCCATGTGCATCGCCGCACACGTGGAGGAAGAGGTCACGATCCTCTCCTCCCTGCCCCGGCCCGCAGACTGGCCGGGGCCTTGGGTACCGCTGCCGGAGGACACCGCCGACGCCCCCGGCGACCCGACCGCACATGGCCGGCTGCACTGGGTTCCGACCCACCACCCCGGCCACCGCGAGCGCATGGCAGCGATCGCCGAGTGGATCCGGTGGAAGAGCCCCGCCTTGTTCGTCAGTGACGTCTCGGTGGAGGCCGCCACTCTGGCACGCCTCATGGGCATCCCCGTCGTGGTCGCCGCCATGCGGGGCGACCGCCAGGACGAAGGTCACCGCCTCGCCTACGACCTCGCGGACGCCCTCCTGGCCCCCTGGCCGTCCAGCCTCCCGGAACCGGGCTGGCCCGGACACTGGTACGCCAAGACCGTCCACACCGGCGGCATCTCGCGCTACGACGGACGGCCCCGCCCCACCCCCGACAGCGGCACGTCGCCTTCGCGACGGGAGGTCGTGGTGATGTTGGGCGCGGGAGGGGCCGGCGTCACCGTCCCGCAGATCCAGGAGGCGGCCTGGGCCACCCCCGACTGGGCGTGGACCGTTATCGGCGGTCATCGAGCACCCTGGGTCGAGGACCCGTGGCCTGTCCTGTGCGGCGCGACCGTGGTGCTCACCCACGCCGGGCAGAACGCCATCGCGGAATGCGCCGCAGCACGGGTCCCGACCCTCGTCATCCCCCAGGAACGGCCCCATCGCGAACAGCACGCCACGGCCCGGGCGCTGGGGGCGGCGGGCCTGACCACCGTGCGGGACGCCTGGCCCGACCCGCAGGACTGGCCGACACTCCTGGCGGAGGCCGCCGCACGGCCCGACCGCTGGGCGCACTGGTCGCCCGGCGACGGCGCGCACAAGGCGGCACGCCTGCTCACCGACCTGGCTCGGCGAACATGACGGGAACCCGTCCGCGCACCGCGGTGATCACCCTCGCGGCCGGCCGGCACGAGCACCTGCTCCTCCAGCAGGACGGCCTTGCCGCGAGCCCGGCCGGCCCCGACCACTACGTGGTCGTCTCCATGGCGGACCCCGCCATCGCAGCCCTCACCGCCGGCAGGAAGCCCGCCGCGGACGTCATCGGCGTGCCCCGGCAGGACGGGCGTCTGCCGCTGGCTGCCGCCCGCAACGCCGGGGCCGAGCGGGCCCTCTCCTTCGGCGCGGACCTCCTGGTCTTCCTCGACGTGGACTGTGTCCCCGGCCCGGAACTCCTGAACGGCTACGCACGGGCCGCTCGTGACGGCGCCCTGCTCTGCGGCACCGTCGCCTATTTGCCGCCCGCGCCCGCGGGCGGCTACCGACTCGACTCCTTGCACGGCATGGCCCGGCCGCACCCTGCCCGTCCCGTACCGGAGGACGGTCAGGTCGTGCGCGGGGGAGATCCCCGACTGTTCTGGTCGCTGTCGTTCGCCCTCACCGCCCCCACCTGGGAACGGATCGGGGGCTTCTGCGAGGCCTACGCAGGGTACGGCGGCGAGGACACCGACTTCGCCGCCACCGCGGCCGAGCGAGGCGTTGACCTGTGGTGGGTGGGCGGCGCTCCTGCGTACCACCAGTACCACCCCACCCAACACCCGCCCGTTCAACACGTTGATGACATCCTCCGCAACGGCGCCATCTACCGGGAACGGTGGGGCACCTGGCCGATGGAGGGCTGGTTGCGCGAATTCGCGAGCCGAGGCATGGCCGCATACGAACCGGCCACCGACACGTGGCGTCGCAAGTAGGGCCGGGGGCGCTGGACTTCGAGAGCGGCACCCCCGTCCAGCAGGCACTGTGGCGCCTGGGGGAACGACGGACGGCGCTGGTGGTGGCGCACCGGCGGCTACTTGACCGCGCCCGCGGTGAGGCCCGAGCGCCAGAAGCGTTGGAGCAGGAGGAACGCGGCGACCAACGGGACCACCGCCACGAGCGAGCCGGTGATGGCCAACGAGTACATCTCGGGGCTCTCGGCCACCGACAGGTTCCACATGTGGAGCCCGAGGCTCACGGGGTACAGCTCCTCGTCGTTCAACATGACCAGCGCACCGTAGAAGTTGTTCCAGCTCGCGGTGAAGGAGAACAGGAACAGGGTCACGAACCCCGGTGCCAGCATCGGCAGCGCGATGGTGCGGAACGTCCGGACCTCCCCGGCGCCGTCCACCCGCGCCGCCTCGATCACCTCGTACGGGACGTAGCCCTCGGAGAACACCCGGGCGAGGTAGACGCCGAACGGGTTGACCAGGGAGGGGAGCAGCAGCGCCCCGTACGTGTTGGAGATGCCCGCCTGCGAGGCCAGCAGGTACATGGGCAGGGTCAGGACCGCGCCGGGCACCAGGACGCCGGCGAGGACCAGTCCGAAGAGCTTCTCCTTGCCCGCGAACCGGTAGGTGTCGAAGGCGTACCCCGCGGCGATCGAGATCAGGGAGGACAGGACCGAACCGACCACGGCGTACAGCAGCGTGTTGAGCAGCCAACGCCCGTAGATGCCGTCGTCATGGGTGAAGACCGCGTGCAGGTTCGAGAGGAGGTGGAACTCCCCGAGGGCGAAACCGTCGGTGCCGAAGAGGTCGCGACGGTTCTTGGTGGCGGCGATCAACAGCCAGCTGACGGGCATCAGGGTGTAGAGCGCCAGTACGGCCAGCACCGTGTTGACGGCCGCCTTGGAGCCCAGGGCGCGCGGCGCCCGGCGGCGCGGACGGGCGGCGGCGGGCCGGCCGGGTGCGGTGCGGGGCCGGCGGTCCGGGCGGCGGGTGACGGTGTCCGTGCTCATGATTCCTGCCACCGCTTCCCCGTCCGTGTGACCACGAAGGACAGTGCCCCGGCCACGAGCGCCAGGAGCAGTGACGCGGCGGCCGCGCCCGCGTAGTCCTGGTCCACGAAGGCCTTGCTGACGATGTACATGGTCGGTGACCAGTCGTTGCCGAGGGCTTGGGCCCGGGTGGAGAGCAGGTGCGGCTCGGTGAACAGTTGGACGGCGCCGACGCAGGTGAACAGGACGGTCATCACCACGGAGGAGCGGATGACGGGGACCTTGACGCGCAGGGCGATGCGCCAGGCGCCGGCCCCGTCCACGGTGGCGGCCTCGATGACCTCGCGGGGCACGGCCTGGAGCGCGGCGAAGAAGATCACCATGTTGTAGCCGATCCACTGCCACACGGCGATGTTCACCATCGAGGCCAGGGAGTTGCCGGGCGAGAAGAAGTCCCAGCTGCCGCCCGCGGCGTCGATCCAGCCGATGACCGGGCTGAGTCCGGGCGTGTAGAGGTAGATCCAGATCAGCGCGGCGATCAGCCCCGGCACGGCGTGCGGGAGGAAGAACGCGAGCTGGAAGAAGCGGGCCGCCCGCGCGTACGCCGAGTCGACCAGCAGGGCCAACCCCAGGGCCCCGCCGATCATCACCGGTACGTAGACCAGGCAGTAGGCGCCGACGTGCAGGAACGAGGCCCGGAACACCGGGTCGCCGAGGACGGCCGTGTAGTTGGCCGTCCCCGCGAACGTGCGCTCCACGCCGCCGAATCCGAGGCCCGAGGAGCGCTCCTGGAACAGGCTGGTCCATCCCGCGTACACCACCGGTGCGATCGTCACGAGGGTGAACAGCACGAAGAACGGGGCGAGGAACAGGACGACGGCGAAACGCTGTTGGCGGCGCAACGGGTTCGCGGTCGTGGGCGGGGTCGGGGCGGGGGAGGTCGGTGCCACGGGGGCGCTCCTTGGCCGTGGGTGCGGGTCCGGTGAGGGCTGCTGTCCGAAGCGGTGTCGGCGCGGCGCGGGGTGGTGTCGGCGGCCGCCGCGGGGGATCAACCGGCGAGTTCGAGACCGCGGTCGGTGATGGCCGTCGCGGCCGATCGCTGCGCCTTGGCCAGCGCGCCGGGCAGCCCGCCCCGCGCGGCCTCGTCCTTGAAGTCGGCGCCGACCTTGCCCCAGACGGGGCCCCAGGTCCACCCGGGGACGATGGTGGCGACCTGCGCGCGGGTCAGGGCGTATAGGTCCTGGCCGCCGAAGTAGGAGGTGTCGAAGGCCTGCGCCGCGACCTCGGCCATCGCGGGGTTCGCGGGCAGGGCGCTGCTCGGGCTCTTCAGGGCGCCGACGCGGGCCCGCATCGAGGCGGGATCGGTGGTCATCCACTTGATGAACTCGGCTGCGGCCGACTCGTGTTGGCTTCCCTTCGGCACGGCGAAGCTGGTGCCGCCGTACATCCCGCTGGCGGGCGTGCCCCAGTGGGGGATCGGGGCGACGCCCCACTTGCCCTTGAGGTCGGGCATGGCGGCGATCATCGGGCCCGCGCTCCACGAGGCGCCGATGACGCCCGCGCTCGTCCCGTCGGCCCTGGACTTGCTCTCCTCGGGCGTGCCGGCGCCGTGGCGGAACACGAGGTCGTCGTCGAGCATTCCCTGCCAGAAGGCGGCCACCTTCTGCGAGGGGGCGTCGTCGATCGCCGGCTTCCAGGCGTCGCCCTCGACGCGGAACCACCGGGCGCCGGCCTGCCAGGAGAGGGTCGCCTGGAGCGGGGCGTCGGTCGGGAAGGAACCGATGCGCGCCGCGGGGTCGGCGGCCTTGATCTTCTCGGCGGCCGTGCGGTACTCGTCCCACGTCGTCGGCACGTTCACGCCGTACTTCTCGAAGAGGTCCTTGCGGTAGAAGTACACCTGCGGGGTGGCGTCGAAGGGGACCGACCAGGTCCTGCCGCCGAAGGTCACCAGGTTCTGCACACCCGCCGGGAAGCTCTTTTTGACCAACTCGCCGGAGGACGCCGTGAGGTCCTTCAGGTAACCCTGGCTCGCGAACTCCGGGACCATGCTGTACTCGACGGTCGTCACGTCCGGCGCGTCACCGGCCTTGATGGCGTTGCTGATCTTGCTGTAGCCGTCCGGGCCGCCGGGTATCTGCGAGAACCGGACCTGGATGTCGGTGTGGGTCCTGTTGAACTCGGCGGTGGCGGCCTCGGCCCCGCTGGTCCAGGTCCAGTACGTGAGGGTCACCGGCTTGCCGCCGTTGTCGCCGCCGGCGCCGGAGGCCGCGGGGGAGTCGGAACCGGCGCACGCGGAGGCCAGGAGGGCGAGGGAGAGCGCTGCCGCAACCGCACCGCAGGTACGCAAGGACTGGGACGTCATGTGAACTGCTCCTTGGCGAGTGGGCTGAACGGCTCGAATCATTCGCCCCCACGAGATGAACGTCAAGAGCATATGAACAAATGATCAATATGATCAGTTCCGGGTATGGAGGGGCGCGTTCGGGGCTCCGTGCGGGCGGGGATCAGGCGGTACGGGTCAGGTCCTCGCGGAGCACCGGGTGCATGAAGGGCAGGCCCGCCGCGTAGCGGGCGATCTCCGCGATCGCGGAATCGGCCATCCGGTGCAGCTCGTTGCCCATCGACCCCGCGACGTGCGGCGTGAGCACCACGTTGGGCAGGTCGTACAGCGGATCGCCGGCCGGGAGGACCTCCGGTTCGGTGACGTCGATGACCGCCTGGAGGCGGCCGGCGGTCAACTCGTCGGTGAGCGCCGGGCCGTCGACCAGCGAGCCGCGCGCCGTGTTGATCAGGGTGGCGCCGTCGCGCATCAGCCCCAACCGCCCGCGGTCGATCATCGCGCGCGTCTCGGGCAACTCCGGCGCGTGCAGGCTGACGACGTCCGAGATCCGGCACAACTCGTCGAGCCCCACCGCGCGGACTCCGAGGAGATCGGCCGCCCCCTCGGTCACGTACGGGTCGTACAGCACGAGTTCGAGGTCGTACGGGTGCAACAGCTCGATCACCCGGCGGCCGATCCGCGAGGCCCCCACGATGCCGACGGTCCTGCGGTAGTTGCCCGCCCGCCCGTACCCCGGGTGCCAGTCGTGCGGCCGGCCGCGAAGGCGGCGGTACTCCTCGCGGACCTGCATCACCCGTTTGTTGGAGAGCAGCACCATGGCCACGGTGTACTCGGCCACGGGCAGGGAATTGGCGTGCGCGGCGGAGGAGACGGTGATGCCGCGGTCCCAACAGGCGTCGGTGACGAAGTGCTTGACGGACCCTGCGGCGTGCACGACGGCCCTGAGGCGCGGCGCCCCGGCCAGCGCCCGGGCGTCGATCGTGGGGGCTCCCCAGAAGGTGAGGAGCACCTCGGCCCCGGCCAGGGCGCCTGAGATCCCGGGTGTGGTGAAGTCGGCGGCGACGACGTCGAGATCGGACTCGGCGACCTGGAGCAGGCGCCGGGAACCGGCCTCGTCGAGCAGGCGGGGCAGGAGTGCGGGATCCATCGCGAGCAGGGTCCGCGGGCGGCGACCGGGCATCTGGGTGCTCCTTGCGGCGGGGTGAGGCCGCGCCGACTCTATGGAGCCGGATTCCGATCGTCAAGATCTATCGATCGTAAAGCTCTATTCGCTCAAAACGATCGTATGGTGGTCTGGTTCCCGTGCTGGTCCGTTCATGGCGTTGTCGCGGAACCGTGTCCCGGGGAGGTCGTCGGGCCCGATCACTTCACGTCCGCGGCGACGCCGCCCGGCTGGGGCCGGGTCCGCACGCCCCAGCGGGCGAGGGCGGGGCCGGCCGCGCCCAGCGCCGCGAAGAACAGCGCCAGCAGCAGCCACCCCGTCGTGCCGAGGCCGAGCACCAACGTCGTCAGGATCGCCGGGGCGAGGGCCTGGCCCGCGTTGAAGCCGAGGCCGAGGAGGCCCTGGTACTGGCCCTGGGCGTGGTCGGGAGCGAGACCGAAGCCGAGGGCGAAGGCCGCCGAGGACTCCCATACCTCGGCCAGGCTGTGGACGAAGACGGCGGCCAGGACCAGTGCCGCCGCCGCCCACACCGGGGTGTGCGCCGCCAGCGCCATCAACGGACAGCTGACGAGGAACAGCAGACCCGCGATGCGAAACGCCCTGCCGCCGTCGTGCGGGGTTTCGATCCGGGAGCCGATCCTGGTCTGCGTCAGCACGCAGAAGGCGGCATTGACGGCGAACAGCGCCGCGATCGTCCAGCGCGGCGCTTCGGTGTGCTCGGAGATCCAGATCGGCAGGAGCAGGGAGACCACCGGGTATTGCAGTCCCATGGCCCCGTAGAGGGCGGTGAACGTCAGGAACGGGCGGTCCGAGAAGGCGACCCACCGGCGCCGGCGCGGCGGCGCCGGCAGCACCGGATAGCGGGGCAGGCGGAGCAGGAGCGCCGCGCACAGGGCGAAGCTCGCCGCGTTGCCGAGGATCAGCGTGACGTAGGCGCCACGGGTGTCCACGGCCAGCGCCAACCCGGCACCGACGGTTCCGAGGATGACGCCCAGGTTGACGAAGGTGCGCAACCTGGCCCGGAACAGGGCGGGGCGCTCACCCCCGACCCGGACCACCAGCGCGCCCCAGGCCGCCCCACCCGCCGCCGCGGCGATCTGGTCGACGGTCGCGATGATCGTGAGCGCGGCCCAGCTCTCGACGAGGACGAGGGCGGCCATCGACAGCGCCTGGACCGCGAGGGCCGCCATCATGATCGTGCGGGCCCCGCGCCGGTCGGCGAGATGCCCTCCGGGTATCCCCGCGCCCAGGCCGATCAGCCCGGCGATGGTGAGCGCGGCGCCGACCTGCACCGCGGGCAGGCCCACGACCAGGGTGAAGTAGAGCGCCGACGCCGCGTTGAACAGACCGTTGCCGACCCGGTTGACGAAACTGGCGGCGATCAGCACGCGCTCCGGCCCGCTGTCCCCCGCCACGCCGCTTATTCGGCCGGACAGGCCCCCCTTGATCATGGACGGCAGGCTAACAGCGGGCTCGGAACCAGCCGGACGCCGACCGAGGCCGCCGGGCCCGTACCACCGCGGTCCGGGATCGCCGGACCCGTACCGCTGCCGGTCGCTATCCGGGCGAGGGGGTGTCCGTTCGGGCCGCGCGGAGCAACTGCACCCGCCAGTTCGTGCGGGCGTCCGCCGGGCGGGCCCGCACCCGGGTCGTGAGGCCGGACCGGAACGCCCGGAGCAGCTCTCCGGGGCGGCGAGGGTCTCCACCAGCGCGTTGAAATCGTTCCCCCGGATGTCGGTGTGCGTGACCGCCACCGCGATGCCCGGCGCCCGGCCGCGGGCGCCGGCCACGACGCGGGCCATCGGCTCCAACGCGTTGCCATCCGAGGCGCACCCGGGTCGGCCCCCCGCAGAGCCCGTCCCTCGTCCGGCAGCGGGAGCGCCGCCACCGCCCGGTCGAGCATGTCCAGCGCGGTCCCGATGCCGACGTGCCGCGCCGCCGGGTGCCGGCCGTAGCCGCTGCCCGTCATCCCGGTCCCGTCGCGCACCACCACACGTCCGGAGGCCGATGTCCTCGTGGCCGTACACCACCCTGGGCCGCGCCCCGATCCGGTCGCATCCGCGCGCGGACGACGATCAGGACTGCGCGCCGCCTCCCAGCAGGGTGCGGGCGGCCGAGCGCAGGCGGGCGTCGGTGCCGGTGCTGCGGCGCCCCGTGATGCCGGAGCGGAACAGGGCGGACCCCTCCATCAGCATGACGAAGACCTCCGCCCGGTGGTGCGCGTCGGCCGCCGACACCCCGGGTGCGTTGTCCCGGACGAACGAGGCCACGTGCGCGGCGTACCGGTCGTAGAAGGCACGGACCGCCGCGGCCGCCTCCTCGTCGTGGGCGGCGAGGGCCCACACCTCGGTGAACAGCCGCACCAGACGCGGGTCGTCGTGATCGGAGAGGACACCGTCGAGGAGGGCGTCGAGTGCGGCGTCCAGGCCGGCGCCCCGTCCGGAACCGGGGCCGGCCTCCGCCGTGCGAGCGGTGTCGGTGAGGTGGGTGACGCGTTCCAGGGACAGGGTCAGGACCCGCTCCAGGAGCGCCGACAAGAGGTCGGTGCGGGCCGGGAAGTAGTACTGGAGGTGCCCCAGGCGGACCCCGGCCTCCTCGGCGACCGCCCGCAAGGTGAGTTCCGATCCGCCGGCGGACGTGAGGACGCGTTCGGCGGCGTCGAGGAGGGCCGCTCGGCGCTGCTGCCCCTTGGGCGTCGGTCCCGCGCTCACGCGGCGGCCCCCGTCCCGGCCCGACCGCTCCCGGCGCCGTGTTCGTGGGGTGCTTCCCGCCGCTCGGAGCCCGTGCCCGATTCCCCGTCCACCGTGACCTCGACGCCGTGCGCCGCGAGCTGGGCGGGCGCGCGCGCCGGATCCGGATGCTGTTCCGGGAAGGCCAAGCCCCGAGGGGCGGGGGAGCCGTCCGTGCCGAGTACGCGGCGCAGGCCCAGAACGGCTCCGACAGCCGTCAAGTGGTGCTGCCCGCGCGGGTCGGCGACGGTCGCCGTGCGCGAGCGCCCGCCGTGGCCGACGTCGATCCGCAGCCGGGCGGTGCCGCCCTCGCCCGGCGAGTGGAGCAGCGCCCGACGGGCGGGAGCCCAGCGTTCGCCGTCGGCCCAGCGGAAGAAGCCCGTGCCGCGCAGTGCGAGGAGCGCCCGGGTCGCGGCCGGGGAGCTGAATCCGATGCGGGTGGCCGCGGTGGCCGTGCCGAGGGTCAGCGGCAGGGTGTACTGCTCCGGGGTGTCGATGCGGGCGACGCGTACGGAGGTTCCGTCGATGCGGACCGTACGGGACTCCGTCATCGGCGCGGCCAACCGGCGCCTACCGCCGTCCACCACCTCGAAGGCCACGCCCAGCCGGTCCATGAACTCCACGGAGTCCGCGCCCGCCCGGTCGGCCATGTCCCAGCGAATGGCGATCTCCACCCGCTCGGCGCCGCCCAGCTCCTCGGCCAGGACGGCCGCCACCAGGCTGCTGACCCCGCCCATCCAGGCGGACGACAGCAGCACCGGTGCGGTCGGGCGGAGCAGGGCGGCGACGGTGACGGCCCGTTGCAGCCGACCCGTCCACCGGGTGATGTCGACGTACGGGACACCCGCCGCCGCGGCGGCCAACAGCACCCTGTCCTCAGGGTCGTTGACCGAGCTGATCACGGCCCGGACGGCCGCCCGGAACGGGGACGGGTCCGCCAGGTCCCAGGCGCGCACCTCGCTCCCGGTCTCGGCGGCCAGCGCGGCGCCCCGGCCCGGCGTGCGGCCGGTCAGCAGGGTCGGGGTGTCCACGGCCAGGATGCGGGCGATTTCGGCACCCACCGTGCCGTACCCGCCGGTGATCAGCACGGGGCCGGAGGGGTCATGGCGCAGCTCGTCGATCGATTCGGTGATCATGGGCCTTACTTTAGGTCAGACGACCTAGAAATGCGACCGGGGTGGTCGTCGGAGCGGCCGGAGCGCCCGGACGTCCCACCCCGAACGGCGAGGACCGCCGACCGTCGGGAGGCTGCCGGACGCCCCGGCCCGGCCGGGGGACTGGGACGGAACGTTCCGCCCCCGCCCCCGGCCCGGCGGGTGGACGGGAAGGCCTACGGGCGGAGCCCGGCCAGCAGGACGGACGTCACGACCCGGTCGGCCGTGCCGGTGTTCCAGTCGGCGTTCATGGGGCTGACGGCGATCCGGCCGGCGGCCACGGCTTCCAGGTCACCACCCTTGGCGGCGGGCCGCAGGGACACCTTGACCGCCACCTTCCAGGTGCCGTCGCCGGCGTCGGTGAACTCCGGTTCCAGGACCGTCTGCGGGTCCTGGAAGGTGGTGGCGACCCCGGCGGCCGTGCCCTTGCCGTCAGCGCCGATGACCGGGTGGTTGACGTTCAGGCCCACACCCTCGGGCAGCAGCGGACCGGACCGGGCGCGGGCCCGCAGCCGGTCGATCAGCTTCACGGCGAAGTCCATCGTGGGAACCATCGCGTTGACGGTCGTCACGGGGTCGGGCACGGTCAGGGCGCCGGTGCTCAGGGCGATGGCCGGGACCCCCGATTCCAGCGCGGTGACGGCGCCGCCGACGGTCCCGGAATGCGTGGCGAGCCCGGCGACGTTCGGGCCGAAGTTCGTCCCGGAGACCACCAGGTCCGGAGCGCGGCCCTGGAAGACCTCCGCGAGCCCGAAGGCCACCGAGTCGCCGGGCGTGCCGTCCACGGCCCACACCTTCGGCTCGGGGTGCTTCACGCTCACGGACGGGGCGTTCGTCATCTTCGTCCCCGTGCCGCTCTGATTGGTGAGCGGGGCGACGATCGTGACGTCGTGCCCGGCCGCGGTCAGGCGCTCGTACGCTTTGCGGATGCCCGGAGCGTCGTAACCGTCGTCGTTCGTGAGCAGGATGCGCAGCGGGCCGGCGGGCGGGCCCTGCGGTGAGGCGGTGGCGGGCGCCGTACCCACCAGGGCGGGCGCGCACAGCACCAGGGCGGCCAGGGACAGAACTCGCATGCGTCTCACGGAGTGCTCCTTCGGAGAGGGAGGTGCGGGGAGGGACGTGCGGGACGGAAGGGTCGTGAGGGTGGGCCGGGCCGGGTGGTGACCGGCGGGCGGGCGACCCTCGGCGCCCGCCCGCCGGAGTGCGGGGCGGGCGGGCCCGTCGCGCGGACGGGCCCGGGGGAGATCAGCGCACGCTGCGGATCGGGAGGATCGCGAGGGCGCCGATCAGCGAAAGGGCTCCGCCGACGAGGAACAGCGGGGTGTAGCCGCCCAGCGCGGTCACCACGGCGGAGGCGACGAAGGGGGCGATGATCTGCGGCCCCGCGTTCGCGACGTTGAGGACGCCCATGTCGCGGGCGGCGTCCTCGGCCCGCGGCAGGACCAGGGTGACGAGGGCGGTGTCGACGGCCATGAAGCAGCCGAACGCGAGCCCGTTGAGCGCACTGAAGACGAGCATGCCCGTCCAGGTCGGGCTGATGACCGGAACCACCATGACGAGACCGGCCAGCGCGGCGGAGACCCCGACGAACACCTTGCGGCGGTTCCACCGGTCGGACAGCAGCCCACCGACCACCGTGGACACGGCCATCGCGACCATCGACACGGGGGTGAGGACGGCCATGGCGGCGGGCGGTGTCAGTCCTTGGGGCAGCGCGATGTGGTCGCCGAGGATGTAGAGCTGGTAGCCGACGACGGAGAAGTAGCCGAGGACCATCAGGGCCCGGCCGATGAAGGCCCACCGGAAGTCGTGGTTGGCCAGCGCGGAGAGGAAGGCGGCCCACTGGGCGCCCTTGGCCGCCCTCGTGACCGCGGTCGTCGACCCGGAGGGATCCGTCGGGCCGGTTCCGGCTTCCGCCGTGGCGCCCACCGCCGCGTCGGTGCGATCCGTCGGCTCCGTGCGCCGGACGTCCCGGCAGAACGTCGTGAGCAGCACGGCGGCCAGGGCGATGACGGCGCCGAAGACGAGGTACCCGACGCGCAGGTGCTCGGCGGTCCGGGAGGCGACGAGGACACCGACGGTCCCCCCGATGGGCAACCCCAGGCCCACCAGCGCGGACGCGGTACCGCGGCGGACCGCGGGTAGCCGGTCGGGCACGATGGCGGTGACGGCGGCCTGGTAGACGTTCATGGTCGCCTGGACGAGGCACCAGCCGATGCCCACGAGCAGAGCGGTGCTCACGCTCCCGAGGAACGCGAGCCCCACGAGCGAGGCGAGGGCGCCGCCGAGCACCCACGGCCCGCGCCGGCCGCTGCGGTCGGAGAGCGCACCGGCGATCGGGTTGAAGGCGGTCGCGAAGATGGCGCTGATCCCACCGATCAGGCCCAGCACGGCGACCTTGTCGTCCGGGGCGATCGCCGCGATCTGGGTGGGCAGGAGTACGGAACCGACTCCCATGTAGACCGCCATCATCGCGGAGTTGGCGACCAGCAGCAGCGGCAACAGCCCGCGCTGGCGGGGTGGTTCGGCGACTGCGGGGACGGGCG
Source organism: Streptomyces sp. NPDC029836 (assembly GCF_055574495.1). Lineage (NCBI taxonomy): Bacteria > Bacillati > Actinomycetota > Actinomycetes > Kitasatosporales > Streptomycetaceae > Streptomyces > Streptomyces sp. NPDC029836. The sequence goes on from NZ_JBVHZI010000010.1 coordinate 111,576, forward strand.
GGCCGGCGACTTCGTTCGTGGCCATGACGACTCCTCGGGGGACGGTGCGGGGAGGTGGCGAGCAGCGGTCGAGCGTGGGGGAGGGGCGCCGCGTGGGCGGCGGCGGGAGCGGGGCGACGGGCGACGGGCGGCAGGGCAGGGGTGTTGCCCGGAGCCGTGGGCCGACGGGCCCGTCGACGTGGGGTGTTGTTACACGTGTCACCAACGGCGCTGGAGACTGTGTAGCACCCATTCGGAGGCTCCGCCAGGGCCTGGGAAGGGTCGCGGTGCAGATCGTGACCACGGTGGCCCAGCGAGGGCGGTCGGGCCGCCGTGGGTGTGTGCGTGCCGTCGGGCGGCTCTCCGGGCCTCGTGATCTGACTCGTGTAACCTCGAACGAGGAAACGCGCGCGGAGCACGAGGAACGTCGAGGGACGCCATGGCCGATGAAACCCGGGTCCCCACGCCCAAGACGACGCCCAAGACGACGCCCAAGACGACGACCGAGGCAACGACCAAGACGGCGACCGAGACAACGACCCCGCCGGCCACGGCCGCCACCACGAGTGCGGACGTGGCCCGACTCGCGGGCGTCTCGCGCGCCACCGTCTCCTTCGTCCTCAACGACACCCAGGGCCACCGCGTCAGCGAGGCCACCCGGGCCCGCGTGCTCGACGCGGCCCGCCGGCTGGGCTACGTACCGCACGCCGCGGCCCGGTCCCTGCGGGCCGGACGCAGCAACCTCGTGCTGATGCCCTCCTCGGTCTCCGCCATAGGGCGCTTGGTCAGCGACTGGGTCGACGACCTGCACGGCGAGCTGGACCGGCACGGCTACACGGCCGTGCTGCACGCGGGCCGTTTCGACGACCCCGTGGACGCCGCACGGGCCTGGGCGGAGCTGCGTCCGGCCGGTGTCGTCGCTCTGGACGGCGACCGGTTCCCGCCCCGGGCGGCCGAACTGCTACGCCGGGCGGGCGTGCGCGGGCTGCTGGCGTTCGCGGCGCACCCCGTCGAGGGCGTGCACACCGTCGGCTTCGACCACGCGCACATCGGCGCCACCGCGGCCGAGCACCTCATCGCCCGTGGCCGCACCCGGATCGGCGTGGTCGTGCCACAGGAGCGCGGTCTCGGGACGCTGGCCCGGCCGCGCCTGGCCGGCGCGGAATCGGTCGCGGCCCGGCACATGGCGACCGTCACTCCGCTCGAACTGGCCTACACGCGCGCATCGGCGACCGAACTGGCCCGGCGGTGGCGGGGCCTCGGGCTCGACGCGGTGTTCGCCTACAACGACGAGTACGCCACCCTGCTGCTGCACGCGTTCCGTGCCGAGGGCGTCGTCGTACCGGACGAGGTCGCCGTCGTGGGCTCCGACGACCTGGTCCTGTCCGCGTTCCAGCAGCCCGCGCTCACGTCGGTGCGCCTGGAACTGCCGTCGCCCGCGCGGATCGCGGACTGCCTGCACGAGCTGATCTCCACGGGGACGGCCCCGGACCTGCCGCCCGTCGAAGCCGTCCTCGTTCCCCGCGAGACCTCCTGATCGACGGCCGGTATCCCGGCCGGCGCCGGCCGCGCCGTTCGGGCCGGTCCGTACGACGGGCGGGACTCCCCTCCGGTCCCGCCCGTCGCCTTCAGCCCTGCGGGACGGGGTCCGGCGTGTGCGCGGCCGCCCCCCGGCGGTCGTGCACACGTGCCCGCTCCCGCAGCAGCGCGGGTGCGCGGAACCACCAGGCCAGTAGGCCGACCCCGGCGCCGGCTGCCGCGCCGGCCGCGGTGTCGGTCAGCCGGTGGTTCACGCAGACCGGCGGGTTCACCGGGCGCGGCCGGTCCACCAGGTGCTTGAGCCCCTGGATGACGGCATGTGGGCGCCCAGGTAGGTGACGAGCAGGAAACCGGCGGACAGCAGTCGCCGCCGTACCAGCAGCAGCAACGCGAGCAGGACGAGCGGGACGACGGTTCCTGACGGTCCGCCGAACCTAGTTGAACGCGGCGGCCACGGCGGCGTACGGCCCTTCGTGCGGCCCGCCCATCCAGCGCAGCCGGCGTTCGTCCAGGCCCTGGAAGGGCGGATGCACGACGTCGGGGCGGATGACGAGGGCCAGAAGCGCGGCGCCTCGGAGGAGCAGCAGACCCGACGCGAGCGCGCCGCGGCCCCCGGTTCGCCCCGGAGGCGCCGGGTCTGCCGGTGGGGGTGTCGGCGGTGGTGGTGGCGGGGGAGGTGGACAGGACTGCCTTTCCGGACCGCGGGAGCGGCCGCGGCCGTGGGTGCGGGGGCGCGTGGGGGCGTGGGTGTGGGCAGGGCCGACCGGAGGTGTTGTCCGCGTGGCGTACGGCGCTCCGAGGTCGCCTCCGGTCGGCGCGTGGCAGGGACCCGGGTCAGGCCCCGGCGCCGAGGTGGCTGGCGAGGAAGGCGACGCTCTCGGTGACGATCCTCCCGACGTCCGGCGAGCCGAGGAAGATGTGGTCGGCGCCGTCCACGGGCCGCAGGGTGACCGCCCCACCGGCCCCCTCCAGCGCCCGCGCGAGGACCTCGCTCTGGCTGTACGGGACCAGCCCGTCCCGGGTGCCGTGGACCAGGAGGAACGGCGGCGGCGGGTTCGTGCCGTCGGCGTACGTCACCGGGCTCGCGGCCCGGGCCAGCGCGGGGCGTTCGGCCTCGGTGCCGCCCAGTAGGGCCTCGTACGGGTCGGGGAACCCGTCGGCGCCGGGCATCGGCGGCATGGGGTGCTCGGCGAGGGCGGTCAGGTCGGAGACCCCGTACCAGTCGACGACGGCCAGCACTCCGGTGTCCCCGGAGCCGACGCCGTGCGCTCCCTCCAGGGCGGCGCCGTCCGGGCTGCCGGGGCCGACGAGTCCGGCGAGGGCCGCGAGGTGGCCGCCCGCCGATTCCCCCCAGACGCCGATCCGGTCCGGGTCGATGCCCAGGACCTCGGCGAAAGCGCGGACGTAGCGGATCGCGGCCTTCACGTCGTGCAGTTGGGCCGGGAACGGGGCTTCGAGGCTGTGCCGGTAGTCGATGGAGACCAGGGCGAGCCCGGCGTCCAGGACCGCGCCGTGGAGGAGTTCGGCGGGCACGGTCGGCGGCGGGTAGCGGCGGTCGCCGTCCAGCCAGCCGCCGCCGTGGATCCACACGACCGCCGGGAACGGACCCTCGCCCGCCGGGGTCCGCACGTCGAGCAGCCGGGGCCGGAACCCCGGCGTGGTCGCGTAGGTGACCCCGTCGAAGAGCCGTACGCCGTCGGCGCCCGTCCGGGGCGGTACGGGGGGCTGGTAGGGCGGGGGCGGCCAGGTCATGTCGGCGAGGTCCAACCCGGCCGTGGGGGATTGCGTCATTGCGGCCCTTCGATTCGGCGCGGCCGTGGCGGCCGGCGGGTCCCGGCGCGGACGCAGGCTTCGTGACGTTCGTCCGAAATGCTTGCGTGGGTCCGCTGGGGGAGGCATGACTTGTTACACGTGTAATCAGAACACTAGCGACGCGTTTCGGCTGACCACAAGCCCACGGGGCGGATGACTTCCCGGCCGGTCGTACGGGCCGCTCGGGCGGCTGCGGACCCGGGTCAGCGGCGTCCCGACCGGCGCGCGGAGCGCGAAGGGGTGTCGGTGTCGGTCAGGGCCGCGGTGAGCGCGGCGTGGTCGGCCAGGGTCAGGTCCGCGTAGTCCAGGGCGAAGCGGGTGACGGCCTCGTCGAATGAGTCCCCGGCGCCCAGGTAGCCGGCGATCGCGCACCGGTCGCCGGTCCGGGCGTGCGCCCGGGCCAACGTACGGCCGCACAGGCGGGCGTACCCCTCCAGCATCAGCGGGTCCATGCCGGCGACGTCCGCCGAGCCCTTCATGTCGCGCAACTGCCGCCAGTAGAAGTGCCGGCCCTCCGGTCCCGTGGCCCAGCCCAGGAAGATGTCGGCGGCCGCCTGGAGCAGCCGTTGTCCGGCCACCACCCGGTGCCCGGAGTGCCGGTGCGCCGACGGTCCGAGGGGGGCCTCCAGCACCGACGGCACGGCCTCCTTGATCTGGAGGAAGAGCGGGTCGGCGTCGTCGCGGCCGGTCAGGAGCACCACGAAGCAGCGGGTGCCGACACTGCCGACGCCCACCACCTTGCGGGCGACGTCCACCACGTGGAACCGGTCCAGCAGGAGCCGCCGTTCCTCCGGCAGCGAGGCCCGGTACTCCTGGAACACCTGCTCCACCATCGCCTCGTCGAGGGAGTCGACCGGCTCCAACAGCGGCGGCTCGAACCGGATCCGGAGCCTGCCGTCCACCACCTCGGCCAGCCTGTCCAGCGCTTGGAGACTGGTCCGCCGCCGGGCCCGCGCCAGCCCCGACGCGACCCGCTCCCGGTGCCGTCGTCGTACCAGAGGCAGCACCTCCGCGCTGTCCACCCGCTCGTACCAGACGGCGAGTTCACCCAATCCGGCCAGCCGGCGCATGTTCCGCCGGTACGCGGCGGCGGCCGCCCCGGCGGCGCGCCGGGCGGCCTTGTCACCGTGCCCGTTGTCCCGGGAAGCCACGGCCACGCTCGCCGCGAGCCGTTTCACGTCCCACTCGAAGGGGCCCGGCAGCGTCTCGTCGAAGTCGTTCAGGTCGAACAGCAGGGCCCGCTCGGGCGAGGCGTACAGGCCGAAGTTCAGCAGGTGCGCGTCCCCGCACAACTGCACCACCAGCCCGCTGTGCGGGGTCGACGCCAGGTCGGCGGTCATCACGGCCACCGCGCCGCGCAGGAAGGGGAACGGTCCGGCCGCCATCCGGGAGTACCGCAACGGCAGCAACTCGGGCAGCCGGTCCGCGCCCTGCGCCGCCAGCAGGGCCACCGGGTCCGGGCGGCTGTCGGGCGGGGGCGTCGCCGCGTGTTCCGACCGGGGCAGCCGCTTGCGCCGCGCCCGACCGGAGCGGGCCCGTTCCTCGGGGGACGGGGGCGGAGCCATTGCCATCCCCCAGTCATATCACCGGCTCCGGGTGTGCGCCGTCCGGGGGAACGCCCGGTGCGCCGGACCGGCGGGCGGCCCTCCGCGACGCAAGGTCCTTTCCGGCGGCCGTGTTCGACGCGGCCGCCGGCGGTATTCGGCAAGCCCGGCGGTGTCCGGCGGTGCCCGCGACGACGGGTGGCGTCCGGCGGGGTCCGGCAGTGGAATTTGGGGAGGCGCGGATGCGCATGTTCAGGAAGATCGCCGCGGCGGCGCCGGTGGCCGCAGTCTCGGCCGTTCTCCTCGCCGGGACGGCCCTGGCGTCGGGGTCGTACGCGGAGGGGCTGGTCGTCAGCTCGGCGGGGGTGAAGGTCCGCTCCAACCCGACCACCACGGCCCGGGTCGTCGGCACCCTCGCCCCGTGGCAGAAGGTCAAACTGTCCTGCCGGACCGAAGCCAAATGGGTGGAGGGCAACGACACCTGGTACCGGCTGCACGGCGACGGCTGGGTGTCCGCCCGGTACGTGCACAACTACACCAACGTGCCCTGGTGTTGAACCCGCGGCCGACCCGCCGCTGAGCCCGCTCAGGCCTCCGGGGCGACGCAGTCGCCGGTGCCCGACGTCCCCAGCTCCCCGCCGGCCAGGGAGAACGACAGGACGAGCCCGGCACCGGTGGCGCGCGCCCCGGTGAGCCCGACCCCGTCCGGGAGGTCCCCGAGACCGATCGTACGGGGCCTCAACTTGTCGGCGATGCCGGATGCGAAGGGCAGGGACGCGAGCCGGTCCACCGGTATGTCCCGGCCGAACAGCCGGACGGCGGCGGGGGTGACGGTGACGCTGTCGGCGGTGGTGGACAGGGTCGTCCTGACCGTGACGGGCAGCCCCGTGCCACCGGCGTCGCCGGTGAGCGTGAGGTCCTTGCCGTCCGTGCCGAGGGCCAGGCCGGAGGCGGCGTCGCCCGCCTCGCGCTCCGCGCGCCGGTTCAGCGACGCGTAGGACACGGTGGCCGTGGCGGTGCCCCCGCCCACACCGTCGCGGGACACGTCCTTGAGGACCGCCTCGACGTCCATGTCGGCGCCCTCGCGCCGCACGCCCTCCGCACGCACCCGGACGGTTTCGATGCCGCCGGTGAGGGCGCGCAGTCCGGCGAGGGGACCGTCGAGATCGGCGCTGACCGCTCCGGCCGCGCCGAGCCGGCAGGTCGCCGCGTCGACGACCTCCCCCTCGGCCCGCTGGAGGACGACGAGGTTCAGGGTCCCGGTCGCGGCGGTCGCCACGAGGCAGGCGGCGGCGGTGACGAGCAGGGTCTTGCGACGGGGGCTGTTCACGGTGCGGGTGTTCCGTTCCGGGCGAGGGCGAGCAGGTCGAAGGCCTTGGGCAGGAGCGGGGCGGTGTCCCCGGCGGTACCGGCCTCGCGGCGTGCCCGCTGGGTGCGCAGTACGGCACGGGCCGCGGAGAGGGCCGAGCAGGCGACCACGTTCGCGTGGAGGTCGGCGTCGGGCAGGTCGGCCGGGAGGCGTTCGCGTACGAGGACCGCCAGCCGGTCCTCGAACTCAATGAAGGCCTGCATCAACCGGGACCGGATCAGCGCCTGCCCTTCCGCGCCCGCCAGCGAGTGGGTCAGACCCGCCAGGGTGCTCCGCGCGAACGGCACCGCGGCCTCCAACAACGCGTGGCACACCGCGTCGAGTGGGTCCTCGTCGCGCGGGCGTTCGGCCAAGGCGGCTTCGATGAAGGCGAACAACTCGGCGCTGTCCGGCAGCAGTAGGGATTCCTTGTTCTCGAAGTACCGGAAGAACGTGCGCTCCGACACGTTGGCGGCCGCCGCGATGTCGGTGACCGTCGTCGCGGTGTACCCCCGCTCGGCGAAGAGTTGGGCCGCGCACGCGCGCAGCGTGCGACGGGTCTGCTCCTTCTTGCGTTCGCGCAGGCCGGGCTGGGGGGTCTCGGGTGCCATGGAGTCACCCTATCCAGCGCGGCAGCCATGTCAATTGGCAGTCCTGCCATGTGTGACCCGGTCCGCCTGGGCAGTACTGCCGCGGGCCAATGGGTGGCTGTCGCGCGGCCTCGACCGGATCTGCCGCCACATCAGGGCGTGAACACCCGGCCGGGCGAAAGACCGGCCATCCGATTCCCGTTCCGGCCGGGGTGGAATTCCCCCGTGCATTTCACCCCGGGCCGGCCCGCGTCCGTCGACGTCACTTCGATGGGTTTTCCAGCACGCTTATAGCGGTCCGGGCGATTCTGGGCCTGCATCAAAGCGGCCGGTTCTCGTCGGTGGACCGCCGTGTTCCAGCCGCCGAAAGCGCTATTCGGACGTGACTCTTCTGGGCGTCCGATGCGTTCCGCAATTGCTTGCCGCAGATCGATCGGCCTTGTCATACTTTTTTGGAACAGCGCTCTCCGAATATCGGACGACCCGAGCCGCGGAGTGCGGTGTCCTGTTCCCGTGCACATTCGGCTATCACCCACTTCTGGGAGACATTCGTGCCCGAATTCGCGAGCACCATCGATCTCGACCTCAAGGCGCTCGACCTCGACCTCAGCGACCTCGTCGTGACGTCCATGCGAGACAAGGGCGCCCTGCCCGAGGGCGCCGCGGCCGGGGGCGCCTGCTCCTGCGTCGCCTCGTCCAGCTGCGTCGACCCGCAGCTGGAAACCGGTGTGTCCACGGGCTGATCACCGCCCGTCACCCCACCGCGCACATCCTCACCGATCACTCAGCGAAGGAGACATCCATGCCCGAATCCCGGCCCGCACCCGCGTTCGAGATCGAGGACCTCGACCTCGGCGAACTCACCGTGACGTCCATGCGCGACACGGCCGCCCTCCCCGAAGGCGGAGCCTCCTGGGGCTCGTGTTCCTGCCAGGGCTCCTCCTCCTGCGCCCACCCGGACGCCGGCGAAGCCCCCGTGGGCTGACCGGGCCACCAGCACCCAGCACGCACCACTGACCCACAACATGCCGGACGCCTCCCGCCGCACCCCGCGTGCGGCGGGAGGCCCGCGCCACCACACACAGGACGGGAGCGGCATGCCGCAGCCACAGCACACCGCCGCCGAGGCCGAACACCCGGTCCGGTCCGCGCCGTACGCGCTGGTCCGGGCCACCGTCCTCGCGCATCCCGCCCAGACGCCCGACGCCGCGCGATTCCGTACGCTCGCCGCCCAACTCCACGGTGTCGAAACGGAGTTGCTGCGTCTCGTCGAGCCCCTCTGTGACGCTCTCCACGACAGCCGCGACGGCCACCCCGAAGAGTTCCACCGCGACGTCGTCCTGCCCCTGCGCCGCGCCCTGCACAACGGGCGCGAACCCCGACCCGCCCTGCTCACCCGCCTCGGTGACCTGCCCGCCCGGCTGCCGGCGCTCGCCGGCTGGACCGCCCTGCGCGCGCGCCGCGCCCACCTCCTCACCCGGCTCGACGTCGCCACCGAACGGGCCCTGGCCGCCGAACGCGCCCAACTCGCCGCCCTGTGCGCCCGGCCGGCCCTGGCCAAAGCCGTCGCCTCCACCAGCGTCGACCTGCTCCGGGCCGTGGAGCGGGCCGCCACCGGCGCAACCGACCGGCGGGCGCGCAAGGAGGAACCCGCCGTACTGCGGTACGCCCTACGGGCCAGCACCAAGACCAGTCCGCTGTCCTGGTTCACCGCCGTCGGCTGGGGCCCCCTGGCCGCACACCCCACCGACCCGACCGTCCCGTCGTGGGGCGCCGAACCCCAACTCCTGGGCCCGCTGCGCTCCGTGGTGAAGGTCAACCGCACCCTGACGGCCGCCCTCACCGTGGCGCTCCTCGACGCCCCCCACCGCCGCACGGCCCTGCCGCACCGCATCACCAGCACGGCCCGGATCACCGAAGGCCGGGCCGCGTACTCCCGCGACCGGACCGCCTTCGCCGGCGGGCGCTACCTGGTGGCGGGCGAGGACGAGGCGGAGCTCGCCCACGCCGGTCCGCTGGACCTGCTCACCGGCCGGGCCGCGGAACCCGTCGCCCTCGACGCCCTCACGGACGTGCTCGCGGCAGCCCTGGCGGGCCCGGGGAGCGGGGCCGGCGACGCGAACGGCATGGCGGCGGCTGCCACCGGATACCTCGAACGGCTCGTCGAGGCGGGCCTGCTCGTGCCCGCCGACCCGATCCCGCCCCAGGACGACGACCCGCTGCGCCGCCTCGCCGCCTGGCTGCGCACGTTCGGCGCCGGCCACCCCGAGGACGCGGCGCGCGCCGACCGGCTCGACGAACTCGGCCGTCTGACCGCCTCGTTCGCCGACACCCCCGCCGCCGAACGCCCCGCCCTGCTCGCCGACCTGTCCGTTCGCTGGCGGGCCGAACTGGCCGACGCGGGGCGCCCCGTACCGCCCGTGTCCGCGCCGCTCACCGTCCTCACCGAGGACGTCGTCGCCCCGGACCCGCTCGTCCTCGACGGCTTCCTCGACGCCGCCGACCACGAGGCACTCGGCGAAGTCACGGCGCTGGCCGAACTGTTCGACCTCGGCCACCTCGTCCGCCGCGTCGTCCGGGACCGCTTCGTCGCCCGCTACGGGCTCGGCGGCAGCTGTCGGCACCCCTGGGAGTTCGGCGCCGAGGTCACCGACGCCTGGGACGCCGCCGCACGACTCCCCGTACTCGACCCGCAGGACGGAACCGCGCTGCCCACCGGGGCGGCCCAACTCCTGGCCCTGCGCTCCGCCGTCATCGACGCCGTCCGGGACGCCGCGGTCACGGCGCCCGCCGGCACCCCCGAACTCGTCCTGCCCCCGGACCCGCTCAAGACCCTCGGCGCGCACCTGCCCGACTGGGCCCTCGAACGGCCCCTGGGCTACGCGTACTTCCTCCAACGGGACCCGCGTCGCGGTCTGCTCTGCGTCAACCACGTCTACGGCGGGTGGGGCCGGTTCAGCAGCCGCTTCCTGGACGCCCTGGACCCCGCCGCGCGCGCCGCCGCGTCCCAACAGATCGACCGGGGCCTCGGCCCCGGCGCCAGGGCCGCGCAGATCCGCCCCGTCGGCGGGTTCAACGCCAACCTCCACCCCCTGCTGGTCCCCGACGAGATCGGCACCGACCGCCGCAGCGCCTCCCTCACCGAATCCGACCTGGAACTCGTCCACGACCAGGCCACCGACCAGGTGCGCTTCCGGCTACGGGCCACCGGCGAACTCCTCGACGTCCTCTACTCCGGCTTCCTCGCCCCCGTCCTCCTGCCGCGCCGCCTCGGCGCCCACCTCAGCGACCACCCCCAGGGAACCGTCGACTTCCGCCCGCTCATCCCCCGTACGCCGCTTACCGCGCCGGGCGGGACGGTGACCCGGAGCCCCCGGCTGCGCCACCGGCACGTCGTGCTCCGGCGGGCCCGTTGGGTGCTGCCCCCCGACACGGTCCGGGCCCTGCGCGCGGACCTGGCCGCCGGCCCCCACCCGGCGGAAGCGGCCGCCCGCTGGCGCGCCCTGCTGGACCTGCCCGAACAACTCTTCCTGCACGCGGCCGCGGCAACCCCCACTGGGCGCGGCGCCGAGGACTTCCTCAGCCGACTGAACCGCCCCAAGCCGCAGTTCGTGGACCTCGGGAACGCCCTGCACCTGCGCTGCCTGGCCAAATGGCTGCTCCGGCACGAGGACGGCGCGGTCCTCGAAGAGGCGCTGCCCGCCTCCGGCGGCCTGGCCGCCCCGACCCGCGCGGCCGAACTCGTCCTGGAGGTCAACCGGACCGGGCGGCCCCGATGACCCACCCCCCGACCACGGAGGAGGACCCCGTGTGCGCAGCACCCCCCCACACCACCGAAGCCCGCGACGTGGTCGCCTCCTACCACCACCCGGTCAAAGCACCGCTGCTCCGCGAGGTCCTGCTCCCCCTGGCCCGGTCCGCGACCGCCTCGGGCCTGGACGCCCACGTCGAACGGCACTGGCTGCACGGCCCCCACCTGCGGCTGCGCCTCCAAGGACCGCCCGCCCGGGTGACGGCCGCCGCGACCGCGGCCGCCGACCGGATCCGCGCCTGGATGACCCTGCACCCCTCGCGGGGCGACCTCTCCGAAGCGCGGCTGCTGGAGCTGGCCGCCGAGGCCGGCCGCGCCGAACTCGTCGCCCCGCCCTACGGGCCCATCGCCCCGGACAACACCGTCCGCACCGAGCCCGCCGACCGGTCCTCCGTACGAGCCCTCCTCGGCGACGACGGCGCCGCCCTGCGCGACGACCTGCTGCGGACCGGGCTCGGCGCGCTGGAGGCGGGCGCCGGCTACCTGGGGGAGCAGGGCGACACCGCGGGCGCCCGGCTGCGGCTCGCCGTGACCGCGCTCGCCGCGCACGCCGGCGCCCACCCCGGGGGACTGGCAGGCGGGCACTGGTCGTACGTCTCCCACCTGGAGGACCACCTCCTCCACGAGGACCCGGACGGCCGCCTGCGGGAACGCTTCGACGGCCACTGGGAGAGCGCGGGCGGCGCCGTCACCGCTCTCGTCGGACGGATCGCCGACGGCGACGCGCAGGGCTGGGAACGCGCTTGGGCGCAGTACGCGTGCGACGCCTGGCGACTGACCCGGGGTCGGTACGATGCCGGCGCCGACCTGCACGGCGTCCCGCAGGAGTACCGGGCCCGCGCCGCCGCCACCGGCGACGCGGCGGCCGCGCGCCGCTGGGACCACGAAACCCGCACCCGCTACAGCGAGTTCCACCGCCTGCTGGCCCGCTCCGACCCCGACGGCCGGATGTGGAGCCGCCCCGACTACCTGGTGTACCGGGCGTGCACCAACGCCCTGTACCGGCTCCTCGCCCTCTGCGACGTCCGCCCGGTGGAGCGCTACTTGGCGGCCCACCTGGTCATCCGCACGGTTCCCGCGCTGACCGGCTGTGACTGGCGGACGGACCTCGCCGCAGCCGCGGCCGCGACGACTCCGGAGCCGGGCGCATGACCCCGACGACGCGAGCCGCGCGCACCACCGCGCCGCCGGACACCGCGCTGGGCCGGGCCGGTTCCGGGGCGGGGGGCCCGGCGGGGTCGGCGGGCCCGGCGCCTTCGGCGCCGGACGCGGGTGCACCGACCCACCTGACGCCCGTCGCGCCTGCGGGCGCGGAGGCCGCGGAGCCGGCTACGGAGCCGGTCGGCCCTGCGGCGGGGGGTGTGCCGCAGGGTGCTGCGGCGCCGACCGTGTCCGCGGCGGGGGGTGCGGCGGCGGGCGCTGTGGTGCCGATCGTGTCCGCGGTTGTTTCCGTGCCGGCTGCTTCTGCGGCGGCCGCTTCCGTGCCTGGTGCTTCGGCGCCGGCTGTTTCCGTGCCGGCTGCTTCTGCGGCGGCCGCTTCCGTGCCTGGTGCTTCGGCGCCTACCGTTCCCGTGCCGGCTGTTCCCGCGCCTGCTGCTTCCGTGTCGGTCGCTGCCGGGCCGCCACCTTCCGCTTCGTCGGTTCCCGCTGCGGGCGTTGCCGCCCGGGGCGGTGTGCGGAGGTTGCGGTCCGGGGTTGCCGTGACGCCCTTGCGCGACGGGCTGCATCTGCGGGGGCGGCGGGGGAACCTCACCCTGGAGGGAAGCGCCGCCCTACCCCGGCTGTGGCGACAGCTGGAGCCCGTGCTGCTGGCCGGGGGCGTGGAGGACCTCCTCGACGGAACGGAACCCGGCTCGGCCCTGCACACGGCTGTGGAGACACTGCTCGCGCAACTCGACGCCCACGACCTGCTCGTGACGGAGCCCGCCCGGCCCCCCGCGCCAGACGTCCCCATGGCCGGCGCCCCGGACCTCATGGACCCCGGATCCGCCGGTTCCGACCCCGCGGCCTCAGCCCCCGCCGCTTCCGAGCCCGCCGCTTCCGAGCCCGCGCGGTCCGGCCCCGGATCTGCCGGGTCCGTAGTGGGCGCTTCCGACCCCGGAGGTTCCGACCCCACGGTTTCCGGCCCCACGGTTTCCGGCCCCGCCGTTTCCCAGCCCGTGCTGCCCGGTCCCGGACCCACCGCCTACGACCTCGCGGTTTCCGGCCCCGCCGTTCCCGAGCCCCGGGCCGCCGGCCCTGCTGGCCCCGCCCTCGGGACCCCCGGCCCGCTCGCCCAGTGGCTCGGGGAGTGTGCCGATCGGCCCGGCGAAGCCGCCGCCGCGCTCGCCGCAGCACGTGCCGAGGTGCTCGCCGGGGTCCCCGCCGGGCCCCTCGGCCGGGCCGCGGGCGAGGCGTTGGCGCGCGGGGGGTTGCCCGTCACGTACACCGCCGATCCGCACCTGCCCGAGGGCCGGGTCCTGCTGCGGATCCTCGGCGACGGCCCCGAGCACGTACTCGCCGTCGGGCGCTCCGGCGGCGCCGGCTGGGTCACCGCACCCGGCAGCGCCGCCCAGGCCCGTTCCGACGCGGCAGCCCTGGCGGCCCGGCTCTGCCAAGGCGCGCCCGTACGGTCCGACACGCTCGTCCCGCTGCTCGCCGGCGCCGCCGCGCACCGACTCCTGTGCGCGGCGGCCGGCCTGCCGGACCCGTCGACCGAGGGCGACGACGGCGGGCTGCAGCCCGGCCTGCCCGCCGTGCTGCTCGCGGACTCCCGCCCGCCACGGGCCGAGTACCGGACCTGGCTCGGCCCCGACCGGATCGACGGCGACCGCCGCACCGCCGCCGCACCCGCCACCACCCTCGGCGAGGCGCTGCGCCGGTTGGCCGTCCTCACCGACGAGCGCTGCGGGGCGCTGCCCGAACCCCTCCCGGGAGAGTTGCGACAGCTCCCCGTCCCGCTCGCCGCCTGTCTCCTGCCCGGGCTCCCGCCCCACGAGGGGCGGCTGGCCGGGGGAGCGCCGCGACTGGACCTGGCCCGGCTGGAGCTGTTCTGCCGCACGGCCGAACACCTCCTGGGCGCGGCGGAACCGGGGGCGGGGTTCACCGTCGGGGCGAACCCCGGGCACGCCCGGGGCCGGGCCCTGCGCGAGGCGGCGTCCCGGCTCTTCACCGACGCCGACGGGCCGTCACCCCCTGCGGAGTCCGACTGGTCCGGGCACCCCCAGGTCCACCACTGGTGGACGACCCTGACGGCCCGCCTCGCGGTGCCCGCCCGCCTGGAGGTGTTCCGGCTCGTCCCGGGCGAGGAGGCGTACCGGGCCGTCGTGCACCGGGCGGCCGAGGGCCCGCCGCAGCTGCTCGGCGAGGCCGTCGAGGCGACCCCGGGCGACGCGGCCGCGTACGCCGCGCTGGCAGCCGTGGCCGGCCGCGTCGCCGGGCCGGCCACCGGGAGGCCCCGCCCCTCGGGCGGCGCCGTGGCTCCGCTGGCCGTGGCCGGAGCGGGTACCGCCGACTGGGAGGACGCGGGGTGGACCGGCGGCTGGCTCGCGGAAACGGCCGGCCGCGAGCCCGCCCTGCAGGAAGCCCTCGTCCGACTGACGGGCCCGACCCGGTCGTCCACCCCCGAACGGGCCCCCGCCCTCGCCGAACTCCTGCACGCCCACGGGTTCACCGTCCTACCCACCCCGAGGAACCCCCGATGACCAGCCACCCCTCCACCCCTTCCACCCTCGGCTCCCTGCCCGTCCCCCTGCTCGACGGCGCGGCAGCGCTACGGCACGAGGCAGGGCCCGCCGTGGTGCTGCTCGCGCGGTGGACGCTCGGCGAGGCCGAGGGGCTGAGTCGGTACGGGCTCGGGCACCCGGTGGCCCTGGTGCCCGTACGCCTCGACGGACCGCTGGCCGTGATCGGCCCGGTGTTGCGGCCCGGCGCGGCGACCTGCCTGTGCTGCGCCGAGTACCAGCGGTTGGCGACGGACGGCGGCCGGGTGCCGTGGCGCAGCCCCGGCATGGTGCTGGCCGGCGTACCGTCACCGGCGCTCGGCGGCTCGGCGGCCGCCCTCGCGCTGGACCTCCTCGACGACGCCGATCACGGCGACGGCGACGGCGACGGCGACGGCGACGATCACGAGCACCGGGACGGCGACGCGGCATCCGCCGTCGTTCACGTCCTGCACCAGGGGCGCGGCACCTGGTCGACCCACCGGGTCCGCCCGGTCGGCGGCTGCGCCGTGTGCCGGCCCCTGCCGGCGGACGACCCGGCCGCGGTCGCGCCGCTGCCCTCGGCGTCCCGCCCGCTGCCGGACCCGTACGTCCTGCGCGCCCCCAACCCCCGCACCACGCCCGAGGGGTTGCGCGCCGCGCTGTACGACACCCGGTTCGGGCCGGTCCGCCGGTTGATCCGGGCGGAGGACTCGGCCTTCTCCCTGACCAGCGCCTTCGTCACGGACGGCCGACTCGCCGATGGCGCCGGGTACGGCCGCGCCGGCGACTTCGCGGGCAGCGAGCGGATCGCCCTGTTCGAGGCGGTCGAGCGGCACGCGGGCATGCGCCCCACCGGCCGGCGCACCGCGCTGCGCGCCCCCTTCGCCGCACTGGGCCCCGACCTGGCCGTCGACCCGGAGCGCCTCGGCCTGCCGGACCCGGCCCACCAGGGCCACCCGGCGTCGCGGACCGTCCCGTACGCCCCGGACCTCGAACTGGACTGGGTGCACGGCTGGTCGCTGACCCGGCAGCGGGTGACGGCGGTGCCCGAGCACGTGGCCTACTGGGACGTGCCGGGTCCCGACCGCCCCCGCGTGGTGTACGAGTCCTCCAACGGTTGCGGACTGGGCAACAGCCTCGAAGAGGCGGCGCTCTACGGCCTGTTCGAGGTCGCCGAACGCGACGCCTTCCTGATGGCCTGGTACGCGTCGACCCCCCTGCGCCGCATCGAGGCGCCCGCCGGGGACCTCGACACGGCCCTCCTCACGGACCGGGCGGCCGGGGTCGGCTACCGGCTCGTCCTGCTCGACGCGACGAACGACTTCGGCATCCCCGCCGTCCTCGCCGTCTGCCGCTACGAGGGCACCCACCCGGCGGCGCCCCGGATGTTCCTCGCGGCGGGCGCCCACCACGACCCCCGCGCGGCGATCCGGTCCGCCGTGGCCGAAGTGGTCACCAACGTCCTGGAATCGACGCACCGTTCGACCGACGCGGGCGGCCCGCGCGATCCCGCCCGGCTGCGACCGATGCTGGACCGCCCCGAACTGGTGGTGAGCCTGGACGACCACGTCGGGCTGGGCACCCTCCCCGAGGCGGCGCCGCGCTGGGAGTGCCTGTTCGCCGACGCGCCGCCCCTGACGGTCGAGGAGGCCTGGCCGGGCGCCCCCACACCGGTGCGCGACCTCGGCGCCCTGCTCGGCGCCACCGTGGAGCGGCTCGCCGGGGCGGGCCTGGAGGTCATCACCGTCGACCAGAGCGAGCCGGGTACCCGCGAACGCCTCGGCCTGCGCTGCGTGAAGACGCTGGTTCCCGGATCGCTGCCGATGACCTTCGGACACGTCAACCACCGCACCCGGGGCCTGCCCCGGCTGCTGGAGGTGCCGTACCGGCTCGGCCGCACGACCCGCCCCCTGCGTCACGCGGACCTGGCCCTCCACCCGCACCCCTTCCCCTGACCGGCCCGGCCGCTCGACCCGTACGCCCGCCCCCGCCCGCGCCCGCCCACCCCGAGGAACCTCGTGACGACGACGACCGGCACCTGGCACAGCCACCACCTCTTCCTGCACTGCGATGCCGAGGAGACCGACGCCTTCCTGCTGCGGACCGCGGCCCCGCTCCTCGACGGCCTGGTGGAGTCCGGACACGCCGACCGGTGGTTCTTCATCCGTTACGGCGAGGACGGCCCCCACCTGCGGATCCGGGCGCACGGACCGCACTCGGCCGCCCTCGACCGGCTGCCCGCCGAACTGGCCCTGGCGGCGAAGGAGGTGCCGTCCGTGCCCGGGCCGTGGCCGTCACGCCACGGCGAGGTCCGCACCGTGCCCTACGTACCCGAGACCGGCCGCTACGGAGGCCCCGGGGCCCTGCCGGTCGCCGAGGAGGTCTTCACCGACTCGACGCGGGCCGCGCTGGACGCCCTGCCGGGACTGCGTGGCGCCGCGGACCGGCTGACCCGCGCGGCGGACCTCGCGCACGCCACCGCCCACGGGCTCGGCATGGACCCGCTCACCGCGGCCCGCTGGCTGCGCCGGCACGCCGCGGGCTGGCGTTGGGTCGAGGAGGTGCCGCTGCTGCCGGGTGCGGCCGTGCACGGCCGGGTCAACTCCGTGTACGCGACCCAGCGCGAGGGACTCGTACGCCGCGCGGCGGACCTGCGGGAGCGGCTCGCGGCGGGCACCGCGCAACCGGGGCTCGTACGGTGGGCCGCCCGGGTCCGCGAGGCCGACGCCCTGATGCGCGGCGGGGCGGGTGCGCGGGGCCTGCCGCAGGAGGCGGCGCACTGGGTGTGGGCCTCGCAGCTCCACATGCTCTTCAACCGGCTCGGGGTGAGCCCCGACGAGGAGCGGGCCGTGTGCCGGTTGGCCGCGCGCACCCTGCTGGAGCCGGGGGAGACGACCGGTTCGGCGCCCGAGGAGGCGGGCTGGTTCCCGCAGGCGCACACCGCGCCCGACCTGCGTTACCTGGAGCGCAGCAAGTTCCAGATCGGCCGGGGCGAGGACTCGGCGCTGAGGTCACCGGCGGCCGATCCGCAGTGGGCGCCGGGCGCCGGCCGACCGGAAACCGCCCTGCCCGCCGACCCGTTGCCCGCGACGACCCTGCGCGACGCCCTCGCCGCCCGGGCCTCGGTGCGCGGACCCCTCGGGGGACCGCTCGACGCGGGCGCCCTCGGCGCGCTGCTGTGGCACTCCCTGGCCGAGAGCGGCCGCACCGAACACCACCGCCCCGACGGCTCCGTCCTGACCGCGGTGCACCGCCCGCACCCCAGCGCGGGCGCCCTGTACACGGCCCGGGTACGGCTGATCGTGCTCGACGTCGCCGGGGTGGCCCCGGGCACCTACGACTGCGTACCGGAACGCCGGACGCTGCGGTACGTCGGTCCGGCCCCGGAGGTCGCGGAACTCAAGGCGCTGTCGACGTACCTGTCCCGACCGGCGACGGACCCGGCCGCGATCGGCATCGACGCCGCCCCCGTCTTCCTCGGCCTGTACGCGGACCTCGGCCTGCTCCGCAGCCGCTACGGCCTGCGCGCCCTGCGCCTCGCCCTCCTGGAGACCGGCCACCTGGCGCAGAACCTCCTCCTGGTCGCCGCCGCCCTCGGGCTCGGCGGTACGACCCTCGGCGGCTTCCACGACGACCTCGCGCACGAACTGTTCGGCTTGGACGACCTGACCCAACCCCTCCAGTACCTCCTCCCCCTCGGCCGCCACCCGGACACCCGCGCGCTGGGGCCGGACGCGTCCACGGCCACGGTCGCCCCCGCCGCCGGAAACAGGTCCTGAAAGGTCAAGGGCAGCCCGACCGGCATCAAGGCCGGTACCAAGGTGCGCACCATACGTCTCGTCGACGGTGTGGAGGGCCACGACATCGACTGCAAGGTCGAGGGGCGCGTCCCCGTGCAGCTGAAGTCCGGCGTGGTCAGGAAGGGCTGACCGGTCCGCGCGGCCGCCGTCAGGGCCCGCCCGTGCGCCGACGGTTGGCCGAAATCGTACGGTTCCGGTCGCGGGCCGGCCGGTCCCGCCCGCCCACGTGTCCCTCGGCCCCCGGGCCGTTTCCCCTCCGCCCGCGGGCCGGCCGTCCTCGTGCCGCGCGGGTCGCCGCTGTCGATGCCGGAAGGGCCCGGAACCCCGTGGCCCCATGCCCGTACCGGGTGCGCCGACCGCGTCGGGCGGGCGTGTGGGGGCGTGGGGGGTGCGGGTGCGGGGGCGTCCCGGGGCATGGATTTGAGTCCGCTCCGAGCGGGCGTGGAGGGGGTACCGATAGGGCCCCGATCGGCGTGAAATTGGTCTGGACCACCTGGCGTCGTGATGGTTAGGGTTCTTAACAGAACTCGCTCCGGCCGGCTGTGGGCCCGTTCCGCACGCCGCCGAAACCTCTGATGGAGGACCCGTCCGTGATCGACATCGTGGCTGTGCTCAGAGCCGAGGACGCGGTTCTCGACTTCCTCTCCGTCCTCGCCGACCCCCGCCGCACCGAGGTCCACGTGCTGTGCGGCGACACCCGCGCCCACCTGGTCCTGCCCCCGGGCACGGAACTGCGCGAACGACTCGCCGTACTGGCCCGCCACGTGCGACCGGTCGACGACACGGCCGCCTCGCCGGGCCCGGAGCCGCTCGCCGTCCTCCTGCACCGGGCCGCCGCCGGCCTGCCGGCCCGGCTGTGGACCCACTCGCCCGCCGACAACCGCCGCAGCCGCGGCGTGCTGGGCCGCGACGCCGCCGTCGCCGGCGAGGGCATGGCGGTCCGGCACGCCGTCGGCTACTCGCCGTTCCTCCAGTTCATCAGCGACTTGGACCGGCCCCTCGACGGCTCCCAGACCGCCGCCAAACTCGACTTCGTCAACCGGCACTGCGGCCACCTCCTGGGGTCCACCTCGCCGGACCAGATGCTCTACACCGCCCGCGTGCCCGCCACCGAGCGGTTCTTCGAGGCCCAACCCGCCGAACGCGAACGGCTGTTCGCCCTGCTGTCCAGCCTCGACGACGGGGCCGCCTCCGTGGAGGACCCGTGGGAGTTCGAGAGTTCCCCCTACGAGGACGAGCGGCTGGACGCGACGACCTCCTGGATCGCCGGCCGGCTGGCCCCGGCGGACGGACCGCTGATCGAGGTCGGCGCCTGCGAGGGCGCGCTCACCGCACGGCTCGCCGCCAAGGGGTTCACGGTGGAGGCCACCGAGCCCAACACCCTGTTCCGCGACCGGCTGTCCGCCCGCGTCGGCGACACGGCCCGGGTCCACCCCGACGGGCTGGAGCAGTTGGCCGCCCGGCCCCGGCTGCCCGGACCGGCGTACCTCCTGATCGAGATGCTCTACTACGGCCAGGACCTCGACCTGCTCGACACCCTGCCGACCGACCGGGTCTTCGTCGCCCTGGAACCCGAGGCGCTCGCCACCCGGCTCACCCCCTGGCTGGAGACCGCCGCGCACTGGGAGGCCGTCGAGGAGCGGGTCCTCGTACGCCCCGCGCTCGAAGCCGTCTGCGGCGGCCGGGCCTACCTCAGCAAGCGCGGGAGCACCGGCGTCCTGCTGCACCGCCGCACCACCGGCTGAGCCCCGCCGTCCGTTGACCCGTCCCACCGGCTGAGCCCGACCGGCCGTTGACCCGTCCCACCGGCTGACCTGTCCCAGCACGCGCGGGGGCCCCGCGCCCGGGGCCCCGCCGCCCCCGACGCCCCTCCCGCCGACACCCCGGAGGCCGGGCCCGTCCGACCGTCACCACCCAGCCCCGTACCCCGCAGACGCCGCCGTCGCCGCCGCGCCCGTGCCCGCGCCCACGGCCTTCCGTCGAGGCCCGCCGCCCCGCAGCCCCGCCGCCCCGCGGCCGACCCGTCGGACCGGCCCGGTCCGGTCACGCCGCCCCACCGGGAGGGACCTCCGCCCTTCCCTCCCTCCGTCCCGTTCCCGAAGGTTGAACGCCCGTGAGCACTGCCACGACCCTCGTCAACGCCTGCCTCCTGCCCGCCTACGACGGACGCGTGCCGCCCGACTGGATCCTGCGCGCGCTGGACGCGGGGATCGCCGGGGTCGGCCTGTTCGGCACCAACCTCCACTCCACCGGGCGCTCGCTGCGCGAGGACATCGTCGACCCGATCCGCGCGGTACGGCCCGACGCCCTGATCGCCCTGGACGAGGAAGGGGGTGACGTCACCCGGCTCGACTACCACCGCGGCAGCGTCTACCCCGGCAACCACGCCCTCGGCAGCGTCGACGACCCCGAACTGACCCGGCAGGTCGCCCTGGCCGTCGGATCCGACCTGCGCGAGGCCGGGATCAACCTCTGCCTGGGCCCCTGCGCCGACGTCAACTCCCGCGCCACCAACCCGATCATCGGCGTACGGTCCTTCGGCTCCCGGCCCGGCCCCGTCGACCGCCACACCCGTGCCTTCGTCCGGGGCCTCCAGGAACGCGGCGTGGCCGCCACCCTGAAGCACTTCCCCGGACACGGGGACACCGGAACCGACTCGCACACGGCGCTGCCCGACATCCACCGCGGTCTCGACGCACTGCGCGCCCTGGACCTGCCCCCGTTCACCGGCGGCATCGCGGCCGGCGCCAAAGCCGTCATGACCGGCCACATCCGGCTCCCGCACCTCTGCGACCTGCCCGCCACCCTGAGCCGGCGCATCGTGACCGGGCTGCTCCGCGAGGACCTCGGCTACGACGGCGTGGTGATCAGCGACGCCCTGGAGATGGCCCCCGTACGCGACCGCTGGGGCTTCGGCGGCGCGGCCGTCCTCGCCTGGGCGGCGGGCGTCGACCTCGTCCTGCTCGGCGCCACCGACGGCGAGTCGATCCTCCCCGAGGTCCACCGGGCGGCGCAGGACGCCCTGCGCACGGGAGCCCTCACCGTCGAACGGATGGAGGAGGCGGCCGCCCGGGTCGCCGCACTCCGCGCCTGGGCGGCGCCCACCACCGCGCACCCGGCCCCCGCGTCCGCCGAACCCGCCGAACCCGCCGCGAGCGCATACGGCATCGGGCTCGTCGCGGCCCGCCGCGCCCTCTCCACCGCCGGCCTGCCGGCCGTCGGCCCCGGGGAGCCGGTGCACACCGTACGGCTCCTCACCGGCGGCAACATGGCCGTCGGAACGGCGCCCTGGGGCCTGGCGCCCGCGTTGAAACTGCTCGACGCCCTGGCCTGCGCCACCGACGTGGAGCCGGACACCGACCCCCGGGACATCGACCTGCCCGACACCGGCCCCGTCGCCGTCGTCGTGCGCGACGCCGCCCTCGACCCCTGGCAGGACGCGACCCTGCGCGCCCTGCGCGCCCGCAGGCCGGACCTGGTCACCGTCGACATGGGCCTCGGCCCGCGCACCCCCGAACCGGGCAGCCGGGTGGTCCTCACCCGTGGCGCCGGCCTGGTCAACGCGGTCGCCGCCGCCGAACTCCTCACCGGACGCACCTGGACCGGCCCCTTGCGCACCTGACCACCCGGAGCACCACCGTGCCCCCTTCGACCACCCGGACCACCCTTCCCCCCGCCACCCCGGAGGACCAGGTGTACGACGTCTGCGTCGGCCTCGGCTACCACTGCGAATCGACCTACCAGATCCGGCGGATCACCGGCGACGACCGGGCCCACTTCTTCGACTGGCTCGACCTCGACTTCGAATCCGTGCTCCGCACCCTCGCCACCGACTTCCGCGAGGTCCTGGGCCCCGGCCTCACCGAACCGTTCAGCAACGGGACCTGCGCGCTCGACACGGGCTCCCGGATCCGCTTCTTCCACGACTTCCACGCCCGGCCCGACGCACCCCTGACGGCCGAGGACATCGCCGACCAGGTCGCCGGCGTACGGGCCAAGTTCCAGCACCTCGCGGCCCGTTGGCGAGAGCTGACCGCCTCCCGGGCGCACGTGCTGTACGTCCACCACGACGCCTTCGACGAACTCGAAGCCGCTGACCTGGCCCGCCTGCACACCCTGCTCCGCCAACGCCACCCCGGCCACCGCTTCTCCCTGCTGTGGCTGCGCCGCACGCCCCCCGGCGATACGGCCGCCCTGCCGCCGGGCGTCCGGTGGGACACGGTCGCCGAGCGCCCCGGCCGCTGGCAGGGCGACGACGCCCAGTGGGACGCCGCCTTCGCCGCCCTGGCCGACCCGCCCGACTCCGCCCCGCCCGACTCCGCCGCGCCCGACTCCGACCCGAACGCCACCGACCCGAACGCCACCGCCGCGCCCGACGCCCCGGCCCCGGGCGGACCCGTCCGGAGCCGGGCCCGCAGGCCGGCCCGCTCTCCCGCCCCGCCACCCGCACCTGATCCGGAGGAACCCATGCCCGCTCCCGCTCCGCCCCCCTGGCGCACCGTCGTCCTGTCCCCGCACTTCGACGACGCCGCCCTGTCGCTCGCCGGCCTGTTGCCCGCACTGCCCGGACCGGTCGCCTTCGTCACCGTCTTCGGCGGCGCCCCGGCGCCCGACGCCGCCACCTCCTGGTGGGACAGCACCTGCGGGTTCGTCTCCGCCGCGCAGGCGTACCGGACCCGCCGCGCCGAGGACGCCCGGGCCTGCGCCCGGCTCGGAGTCGCACAGGTCGTCCTCGACCACCCCGACGGCCCGTACGGCGACGGTGGCGAACCGCACCTCCTCGACGCCTTCCTGGAGGGACTCGCCCCCGGCACCCGCGTCCTCGCCCCGCTCGGCAGCAACCAGCCCGACCACGAGAGCGTACGGCTGCGCGCCACGAAGGTCCTCGCCGCCGCCGGCGCCCCCGCGCCGTGGGTCTACGCCGACCTCCCCTACACCGGGCACCTACCCGAATGGGGCACCGACGCCGCGAGCGGAGCCCTGGCCCGCAGCCCGATGTGCGGGCTCGCCTACCAGCAGCTGCTGCGGAGCCATCGCACCACCGTCCGCCACGAGTTGCTCCTGACCGACGAGCACTGGCAGGCCAAGCACGAGGCGGTGCTCTGCTACGCCTCCCAACTCGCCGCGCTCGTCCCCGACCACGGCACCTTCCTCGCCCGCACCGGACCGCTGCGCGCCGAAGTGATCTGGGAACTGTCGCCCCTGGACCCGCCGTGCTGACCCCGGGCCGCCCCGCCGAGACCGCCCCGCAGGACGGCGCCGGCCAGGACGGACCCGCCGAGGACCCGCGGCCCGTCGTCATGGCGGCGACCGGCCTGGTCAAGGAGTACCGGCGCGGCCGGGCCGTGGACGGCGCCGGCTTCACCATCCGCGCGGGGGAGCGGCTCGGCCTGCTCGGGCCGAACGGCGCGGGCAAGACCACGACGCTCCTGATGTGCCTCGGAGCCGTCGAACCGGACGCGGGCCGGGTCGAGATCCTCGGCACGAACCTGCACGGCAACCGGGCCCGGGCCATGCAGGGCGTCGGCTTCGTCGCCGGCTACCTGCCGCTGCCCGACCGGGTCCGGGTGCGCGAGTACCTGCGGCTCTACGCCGACCTGTACGGGCTGCGCGCCCCCGGCGCCGCCGTGGACCGCGTCCTGACCCGGTTCGGCATCGAGCACCTGGGCATCGCCATCGGCACCGAACTCTCCAGCGGCCAGCGCACCTTGGTCGGCATCGCCAAGGCCGCCCTGCACGAACCCCGACTGATGATCCTGGACGAACCCACCGCCTCCCTCGACCCCGACATCGCGCTGCGCGTCCGCACGGCGCTGCTCGCCCTCTCGGCGGAACAGGGCACCGCCCTGCTGGTCACCAGCCACGACATGGTGGAGGTGGAGCGGCTCTGCGAGCGGGTGATGTTCCTGCACGGCGGCCGGATAGCCGCCGACGGCACGCCCGCCGAGGTGGCGCACCGCTTCGGCCGGGCCGACTTGGAGGGCGTCTTCCTGCACCTGGCCGAAGAACGCGACCGCGAAAGGGCCACCGCCCGATGAAGACCTCCCGCCCGATGACGACTTCCCCCACGTCCCCCGCCGCACCGGACGCCGCCCCCGGGGGCGGAGACCCTCCCGCCCTGCGGTCCCCGGCCGTCGCGTCCGCGTACCGGGTGCGCGCCGTCGCCCGCCGCCACTGGCTGGTGCTCAAGCGCAGCCCGCACCGCTTCTTCGACGTACTGGTCTGGCCGCTGGTCGACACCCTGCTCTACGGGTCCATCGGCCTGTTCGCCGCCCAGGCGGCGGGCACCGACCCGGGAGCCGCCACCGCCGTCGCCGTGTACCTGCTCAGCGGCACGGTCCTGTGGCACCTGGTCCACCAGACCCAGATCTCGCTCGCCACCGGCTTCCTGGAGGAGACCTGGTCGCGGAACCTGCTCGGCCTCCTCGCCACCCCCATGAGGGAGTGGGAGTACCTCGCGGGCGTCGGCCTCTTCGCCCTGTTGCGCACCGCCGCGAGTACGATCGCCGTCGCCGGACTGGCCTTCACCGCCTACGCCTTCGACGTCACGGCGCTCGGCTTCGGGCTGGTTCCGGTGGCGGCCCTGCTGCTGGCCTGCGGCTGGTCGGTGGCGCTGCTGGTGGTGGGCCTGGTGTTGCGGTACGGCAGCGGGGCCGAGGCCCTGGTCTGGGGCGCCCTGTCCGTGGTGATGCCGCTGTCGGGGGTCTTCTACCCCGTCTCCACGCTGCCGGCCGCGTTGCGCCCGCTGGCCGAGATCCTGCCCACCACGCACGTCTTCGCCGCCGGTCGGGCCCTGACCGGCGGAGGGGGGATGCCCTGGCGGGAGCTGGGCACGGCCACCGCCGGGACGCTCGTCCTGATGCTGCTCAGCCTGTTCGCGCTGAGCCGGATGATGCGCTCCTTCCGCAGGCGGGGTCTGGTGACGCGGTACTCGTGACGGGGGCGGTCGGCGCGCGTCAGCGCGGGCCGGTACCCGGGTGGCTCCAGCGGAACCGCGCCTCCGGGAACCGCGTCGAGGGGCCGTCCAGCAGCGGGGCGGGAAGGTCGCGCAGGAAGCGGTCGAAGAAGGCCCGCGCGTAGGCCCGGACCAGCCGCGTCGACCTGGCCGGGGCCAGGGTGCCGAGGAGTTCCGCGTACAGGTCGGCCGGCCAGGACCGCGGGAGTCCGCCCGCCGCGGCGAAGTGCGGCAGGTCGGTGAAGGTGAGGTGTCCGGTACCGGTGATCCGCACCTGGCGGGCCCAGCCGCGCTGGTGGTCCCGCCACTGCCGCCAGGTGTCGTGGTCCTCCGCCGCGGTGAGCAGCATGTACGGCCGGTCCAGGCCCTGCTCGGCCACGGGCGAGCCGAAGAGGGCGCCGTCCAGACCGAGTCCGGCCCGGAAGCGGCCGTCCACGCGCAGTACCTCGGCCGCGGCCGAACCGCCCATGGAGTGGCCGAGCACCCCGATCCGCGCCGGGTCGGCCCGCGGCCACCCCCACCCGCCCGCGCCGCCGCGCGGCCGGAGGAGTTCGCCGGCCAGGAAACGCAGGTCATCGACCCGCGCTGCGATCTCCAGGCGCTCCTGGGCGCCCCAATCGGCCGGCTCCTCCGGCAACACGCCACGTACGATCCGGCCGCCGGGGAACTCGACCACCGCGGCGTCGAAGGTGTGGTCGACGGCGGCGACGAGGTACCCGTGCGCGGCGAGGTCCTCGGCCAGGGCGGTGCAGTTGGCGCGGCCACCCTTGCGCCCGTGGCCGAGCAGCAGCAACGGCAGCGGGCCCTGCGCCGCGGGGGCCGCGTCCCGGGCGTGCGGGCGGACGGCGGCCAACGTCCCGGCGGTCAGCGGCAGGCCGGACTCCAGCTCGGCGGCGACCGCGGCGGTGGTGTACGCGGCGCGGGGACGTCCCGCCCTGGCGAGGGCCGGATACCAGAGCTGCACCATCAGCTCGCGCGGGCGGCGGTCCGGGGCGAACGGGTCCTCGCGCGCGGTGTCGACCAGGTGGAGGGTGCGGGTGCCGACGGTCCGGGACGCGGTGGGGGCGGGCAGGGGGAGCGCGGCGGTGGCCTGGGCGGTGGTGGGCGAGAGCAACAGGCCGCCGGTGGCCGAGCCGGCGAGCAGCAGAACGGAGCGACGCGTGATCATCATCCACCCTCGGGGAAACGGCGAACTGGCGACGCCCCAACGTAGTTGGTCCGGACCAGCTTGCCCAGGGGGTTTCAAGTGGCCCGATAGGACCGGGGCGCCGTACGTCAGGCGGCGGTCCAACCGCCGTCCATGGGGAGGGAGGCCCCCGTGACGTGGCCGGTGTGCGGCCCGCAGAGCCACAGGGCGACGGCCGCCACCTCCTCCGGTTCGATGAGTCGCTTGATCGCCGAACCGCGCAACAGCACCTCGCCGACGACCTGTTCGGGCGGGATCCCGTGGGCCTCGGCCTGCGCGGCGATCTGGCGTTCCACGAGCGGGGTGCGCACGTAGCCGGGGTTCACGCAGTTGCTCGTCACGCCGTGCGGCGCGCCCTCCAGCGCGGTGACCTTGCTGAGGCCCTCCAGGGCGTGCTTGGCCGTGACGTAACCGCACTTGTAGGGGCTGGCCCGCAGGCCGTGCACGCTGGAGATGTTGACCACCCGGCCCCAACCGCGCCGGTACATGTGCGGCAGGGCTCGGCGCAGCAGCAGGAACGGTGCGGTGACCATCACCTGCTGCAGCCGTTCGAACATCCGGGGCGGGAAGTCCTCGATGGCCGCGACGTGTTGCAGTCCCGCGTTGTTGACCAGGATGTCGGGATCCTCGGGCAGGGACGCCAGGGCGGCGGGATCGGCCAGGTCCACCGGATGCGCGCGCCCGTCCACCCGCCGCGCCACTTCCGCGGCGGCCCGCGCGTCGAGGTCCACCACGTGGACGAAGGCCCCGGCGCCCGCCAGGGCCTCGACACAGGCCCGCCCGATGCCGCTGCCGCCGCCGGTCACCAGGGCCGTACGTCCGACCAGTGCGCCCGTCGGGAGTCCGGGCGCCGTTCCACCGAATCCGCTCGTCATGACCCGAACGGTAGGGACGCGTACCGGGGGCTGCCGATGTGCGCCGCCACCACAGTCCGGGCCCCGGACATGGCCGCGGCCACCACCGACGGGTGGGGGCCCGGTGGGAGCGGTCGCGGGCGCGATCCGGCGACGGGCCTCAGGGGCCGGGCGCCACCGGGACGGACGGCGTGTGCGCCGGTCTTGGTTCGCCCGCCGGGTACTCCTCGCCCAGCACGGTGTCGAACAGGCTGGTGACCTCCTGCGAGGTCAGTCCCTGCGCGCGCGCCTCGCGCATCCACTCGCCCAGCCGGGCCCGCACGGGGGACTCCGGCGCCGTCCGGGGCGTCGCCAGCGTCCGCGTGATGAAGGTGCCCGAGCCCTGCCGCACTTCGACCAGTCCGGACCGCTCCAGTTCGCGGTACGCCTTCAGGGTGGTGTTGGGGTTCACCTTCGTGGTGGCGGCGACCTGCGCCGCGGTGGGCAGCTTGTCGCCCTCGGCCAGTGCCCCCATGTGGAGCGCCTGCTCCACCTGGTGGACGATCTGGAGGTAGGCGGGCAGGCCGCTGCGTCGTTCGATGCGGAACACGACCACGGTGCCCGCCTCCTTGGTCCTCGTCGTTTTCGCTCAGCCTAGTGCTGTGGCCGGAAGGGTTTGCCGGGTCGCGGTGTTCGGTGCGCTGCGTCGCGAGGCGGAGGGCCGCGGCTCGTACTGGACGTACTTCCGCGGTCCGACAACGCGGCTAGGTGCCGTGCCGGGCGCCGCGACCCGGCGGACCTTTCCGGTCACAGCACCAGGTGCTCGCCGGACTACAGCCGGCCCCTGCGGGTCCGGAGCACGCACACCGTCAGGAACAGCACGGTCAGCGCCAGGAGCACGCCCGCCGCGGTCCACTGCATGCCCACCATCTGGTCGCGGTCGAAGTAGTCCCGGACCGTGTTGACGATGCCGAGGTCGCTGCGGCACTTCTCGGCCGCGGCGTCATGGGCGCAGGTGGACCAGCCGTAGAGCTTGCCCGACGCGGTACCGACCCACTGGTCCACCTCGACCCCGCCGCCCAGGGCGGCCGGCGTCTCGCCGTCGAGCGGCCAGGCGACCCGGCGCGGCGTGGCGAGTTCGTCGCGGAGGCCGCCGGCCACGGTCAGGCCGATGGCCGAGACCAGGAAGGTCGCGACCATGGCGGGCGTGACCCGCCGCACGAGCGCGCCCACCGCGATGCCGAGGGAGGTGGTGCACAGGGCGGTGGCGACCAGGACCGGACCCGTGGTGTCGAAGAGGGCGCCGGTCAGCCAGTCGTTGGGGGCGAGCGGTCCCAACGACCGCCACCACCAGCCGTACAGCAGGCTCAGGATCGTCATCGGTACGGTCACCACGAGCAGGGCGAAGGACACCTTGGCCAGCAGCCACTGGAGCCGCGACACGGACTGGGTGGCGACGAGCCGTCCCGTCCCGTTCTCGTAGTCCGCAGCGATCAGCGGTGCGCCCAGGAACGCGCCCAGCAGGACCGGGACGAAGCCCAGGGTCACTCCACCGGAGTTGAGATCGTTGGATATCCGGTTGGTCAGGTCCTGCGGGAGGGAGTCCCCCCGCTTGCCCGGCCAACCGGCGGCGTGCAGGTCGTTCAGCATCGCGCCGCGCTGGTAGACGATCCAGGCCGCGCCGATGAGGGTGAGCGCGAGGCAGCACAACAGGGCCGCGCGGTGCTGGTGGACCATGAGCCAGGCCAGTCCGCGCAGCGCGCGGGGACCGGAGGGCTCGCGGCCGCGGATCGTGGGGTCCTGGGTGAGCGTGCTCATGCGGCGTGGTCCTCTCGGTGGCCGGGGACGGAGGTGGGGGACAGCAGGGCGGGCGCCTGCGGCGAGCGGAGGTAGGCCAGCAGCACTTCCTCCAGGCTCGGCTCGGTCGGCTGCCATTCGCTGCCGATCCACCCCTGGCGGCGCACCAGAGCGCTGAAGTGGCGTCCCGAGGTCCGGGCCTCGATCAGGGTGTGGGCGCCGAGGGCGGCGGGCAGGGCGCCGGACCCGTCGGTCACGCCCGTCACCACCGTGTGCATGGGGACCAACTCGTCGGTGTCGCCCGCCATGCGGACCTGTCCGTCGGCGAGGACCAACAGGTGGTCACACATGTCCTCGATCTCGCTCAGCAAGTGGGAGGAGAGCAGGACCGTGGTTCCGTTCTCGGCCGCCTCGGCGAGGAGCAGCGAGCCGATCTCGTCGCGGGCCACCGGGTCGAGGTCGGCCATCGGCTCGTCCAGGAGGAGCAGTTCGGGTCGCTTGCCGAAGGCGAGCGCGAGGGCCACCCGGGTGTGCTGGCCGCCCGACAGGTCCGCGATCCGCGCCTCCATCGGCACGTTGCCGGAGCGCACGATCCGTTCGGCCACCTCCTGGTCCCAGCCGGGGTTGAGTTCCTGCCCCATGCGCAGGGTCCGGGCCACCGTGAACCGCTTGAAGAGCGGCTTGTCCTGTCCGAGGTGGGCCCAGCGGGTCCTCGTCCCATCGGAGCCGACGGGCAGGCCGAAGATCTTCAGCTCGCCGGCGGTCGGCTCGACGAGCCGGGTCGCGAGACCGAGCAGGGTGCTCTTGCCGGCGCCGTTGGGTCCGACGAGGGCGGCGATGCGACCGGCGGGGATCCGGAAGGTGCAGTCCCGCAGGGCCCATCCCCGGCGGTACCTCTTGCCCAGCCCGTGTGCCTCGATGGCCCACCGGTTGTCGGCCGCGTCGAAATCGGTCGTACTGCGCACGGCGTCCCCCCTTTCCGTAAATCCACTAGATGAGTAGTGGAATAATGGACTCAGGTGTCGGCCGTGTCAAACGCCCGGATCCGACGGCGGCCGGCCCGCGCGGGAAGGGTCCCGCGCGATCCGGCGCCGTCGGATCCGGGCGCTGAGCCGTCCGAAGAGGGGGGTGTCGACGCTCCGATCAGGGGCGGGCCGCGGGCGGCGTCGGCAGCGGGGTGCCCTCGGTGCCGAGCAGCGCGAGGAGGACGATCGCGTCCGTCCACCCGAGCGGTACGACCGCCTTCGGCCGGCCGTCGACGCTGACGGTCTCG
The DNA here is from genome assembly GCF_055574495.1 of Streptomyces sp. NPDC029836. Classification (NCBI taxonomy): domain Bacteria; kingdom Bacillati; phylum Actinomycetota; class Actinomycetes; order Kitasatosporales; family Streptomycetaceae; genus Streptomyces; species Streptomyces sp. NPDC029836. The sequence goes on from NZ_JBVHZI010000010.1 coordinate 141,726, forward strand.
GGCAGCTCCCCGAGCGCGTTGCGCTTCGACAGCACCCAGTCCACGACCGCGTCGGCCTTCTCCCGCTGCCCCGTACCCGCCCAGGCGAGCGCGAAGAAGGACGTACTGGCCGTCCAGGTGATGTTGCCCCAGGGCGCGTCCGGGTCGTCACCCGGGACCACGCCCCCGTTGGGCCGCAGCAGCGCGGCGTACGTGTCGTCCAGGGCCCGGGGCAGGTCCGCGGGGGCGTTGTTGAACGGCGGCGCCATGAAGCCGACGGCGCTGTCCCGACCGTTCGAACCGTCGGCGGTCCGCGGGTACCCCAGCGGCGCGAACGTGGCCGCGATGCCCGCGGACAACCGCTGCGCCGCGTCCGCCCACCGGGCGGCGTCCTGCGTCCGACCGAGGCCGCGTGCCAGGTCGGCGGCGGCGTTCAGCCCCGCCAGCAGCGGCGCTGCGGTACCGATGTTCGCGCTCTCGGTCTCCAGCTCCCAGTAGTCGGGGGAGGCCGGTGGCAGGCCGTCGGCGTCGAGGGTGCCCGCCGTGTGGTCGGCCGCCTTGCGGATCATCGGGTACAGCGCCTCCAGCCGCGCGGCCCGACCGTCCTGCGGCGCCGCCCGGTACCACTGCCAGGTGGCCCACGGCACCCAACCGTTCCCGTCCAACTGCCACGGCCGGTCGTCCGGCGGACCCGAACCGTCCAACCGGGTACGGGCGTCCCAGGTGCCGTCCGCCCGCTGGGTCTGCGCGTTGAAGCGCAGGATCCGGTACGCCTCCTCGTCGTGCCCGGTGTGCGCGAACGCCGCGGAGGCGAAAGCGGAATCGCGCGGCCACGAGAAGTCCCAGAACGACGACCAGGCCGCCGCGAAGGCACCGTTCGGCCGCAGCAACGCCCGCATCGACAGCAGGGCCCGCTCCGCGCCCTCCCGCCGCGGCCCCGCCGCGCCCGGGATCCGGCCCGACGCCAGCCAGGCCCGGGACTCGGCGATCTGCTCCAGGGCGCCGGGGTCGTCCGCCTCGACGACGACGGACGCGGTGGCGCCCGCGGGCAGGTACCGCCACCGGCCGGACGGCAGCCGCAGCACGTTGCTGCCCCGCACGTAGTCGGCGCCGACGGCGAACTCCGGAGTGACCGCCTCCACCGCGGTCCCGTTGGAGAGCAGGCCGGAGGTCCGCGCGATCCGGTCGGAGGCGGGCACGTAACAGGGGTCCGTCTCGCCGCACCGCTCCTCGCCGGTCGGGTTCACGTGGAACGCCAGCCGGTCCTCGACGGCCTCCCACTGGTCCGCCGCCCCGTCGTGCCGCCAGCTGACGGGGGCGCCGGCCTCCGCCCGGCGGGTACCGTGCCAGACGACCGGCTTGCCGTCCGGGGTGGTCGCCTGCGCGAACAGGTAGTACGGGGTGCCGGGCGTCACGGGGGCGTCCAGGGGCACCTCCACCCAGCCCGCGCCCGCGCCGCCCAGCTTCGCCACATCGACCGTCCGCGCGGCGATCGTGGAACCGGCGTCCTCGCGCGCGCCGCGCACCTCGATCCGTACCCGACCCGTGGCGGCGGCGCTGCTCAAGTACAGGCTCACCCGCGACAGGCGGGCCTCGGACGTCCTGAACTCCTGCGCGGCCGCGCCACCGGCCGTCGCGATGCCGAGCAGCGCGGCCTCGTGCAGGGACTGTCCGTCCGGTGGAACTCCGTCCCGTGCGCTCGCCGGTCCCCCGGCGGCGCACAACAGTGTCGACAGCAGGGCAGTGGCCAACGCGGTGGACCTCGTACGCACCATGCTTCTCCCTTCGGGTGATCCGGACGTCAAACGAGAGACGGGCATGGGTGGTGGCGCGCTCCTTTCAGAGAGTGCCCCGCACGACCATCGGACCATCGGACCATCGCCCGGCCGCGCCGTAACCCGCCCCGTCTGGACGAACCGGGGCCACGCGGTGCGCCGATGGATGTCACCCCACGGACGCGGGGGCGTACGGGCGTACCGCCGTGGGCCGATGGCGCGGGCGCGGTCCGGTCCCGGCACCGGAACGTCGGGCCCGACCCCCGCCTCGCGGTGAGGGCACCGCGGGCGCCAACGAGGCGCGGGCTGCCAGGCGTTGGGGCAGTCGGCCCACCCATGACCGGTACGGCCCCGGCGGGTTCGGTGCCGGCGGCGGCCCTCGCCCTGCCGACCGGCCCCCGGCGAGCCGCCGGTCCGCCCGCCCCGCGCCGGATCCCCGTCCCCCGCAAGTGGGAGGACGGGGATCCGGCACCTGCCCCTAACGGGCCGGCAGCGCACCCGCGACCGACGACGGGACCGGGGCGAGACCCGCGGGCCGGGTGGTGAAGGTGCCCCGCCCCTGGGTCCGGCCCCGCAACCGGGACGCGTACCCGAACAGCTCCGCCAGCGGCACCGTCGCCGTGATCACCGCGGTCCCGGCGACGGACGTGGAGCCGCCGACCCGACCCCGGCGGGCCGCGAGATCACCGAGGACGCCGCCGACAGCGTCCTGCGGCACGGTCACCGTCACCTCCACGACCGGCTCCAGCAGTTCGACGGCGCTCACCCGCAGCGCCTCGCGCAGGGCGAAGCGGCCCGCGGCCCGGAACGCCATCTCCGAGGAGTCCTTGGAGTGGGTCGCCCCGTCGGTGAGGGTCACCCGCAGCCCCGTCACCGGGAAACCGCCCAACGGACCCTCGGCGAGGGCGTCGCGACAACCCGCCTCCACGGCGCGCGCGTACTCCTGCGGCACCCGGCCGCCGACGACCGCCGACCGGAACGCGAACCCGGGCTCCGCCAGCGGCTCCACGTCGATGACGACGTGCGCGAACTGGCCCGCGCCACCGTCCTGTTTGACGTGCCGGTACACCAGCCCGGTCACCCCGCGCACGACGGTCTCCCGGTAGGAGACCTGCGGCTGACCGACGGCCACCTCCACCCCGTGCCCGCTGCGGATCTTCTCCACCGCGACCTCCAGGTGCAGCTCGCCCAACCCCGACAGCACGGTCTGACCGGTCTCCGCGTCCGAGCGCACCACCAGCGAAGGATCCTCCTCCGCCAGCCGTGCCAGCGCCACGGCGAGCCGCCCCGTGTCGGTGCCGCGCCGCGCCTCCACCGCGACCGACACCACCGGATCGGCCACCGTCGGCGGTTCCAGCAGGACGGGCGCGTCCGGAGCGCACAGCGTCGTACCCGCGCGGGCCGTCTTCGGCCCGATCACGGCGACGATGTCACCGGCCACGGCCTCCTCCCTCTCCTCGTGCCGGTCGGCCTGCACCCGCAGGATCCGCCCGACGCGTTCCGTACGGCCCGTACCGGGATCCAGTACGGTCGCCCCCTTGCGCAGGGTGCCCGCGTAGATCCGCAGGTAGGTGAGCCGGCCCGTCGCCGTGGCCGACACCTTGAACGCGAGCGCCGTGAACGGCGCCGCCGGGTCGGGAGCCCGTTCCTGCTCGGCGCCGGCGGCCGTCCCGCGCACCGGCGGCATGTCCGCGGGCGACGGCAGGTACGCCACGACCGCGTCCAGCAGCGGCTCGATCCCGCGGTTGCGGTACGCCGAACCGCACAGCACCACCACGGCCTCCCGCCGCAGCGTCAGCCGCCGCAGGGCGTGGACCAGGGTCGGCCCGCTCAGCGCGGACTCCGCGCAGAACTTCTCCAACGCCTGCGGATCCAGCTCCGCGACCGCCTCCTCCAGCAGCCGGCGGCGCCGCAGCGCCTCCTCGCGCAGCGGCTCGGGCACCGGCTCCGTACGGTGGGTGTCGTCGCCGTCGTGCCAGATCAGCGCCCGCATCCGAACCAGGTCCACCACGCCGCGGAAGTCGTCCTCCCGCCCGACGGGCAGCTGGACCACCAGCGGGACCGCGCCGAGCCGATCACGGATCGAAGCGACCGCCGCGTCGAGATCGGCGCCCGCCCGGTCCAGCTTGTTGACGAACGCGATCCGCGGCACACCGTGCCGGTCGGCCTGGCGCCACACCGACTCGCTCTGCGGTTCGACGCCCGCGACGGCGTCGAACACGGCGACCGCCCCGTCCAGGACCCGCAGGGACCTCTCGACCTCGTCGGCGAAGTCCACGTGCCCGGGCGTGTCGATCAGGTTGACGCGGTGCCCCTGCCAGGTACAGCTGACGGCCGCGGCGAAGATGGTGATGCCGCGGTCGCGTTCCTGGGCGTCGAAGTCGGTGACCGTGGTGCCGTGATGGACCTCGCCCCGCTTGTGGACGGCGCCCGTGGCGAACAGGATCCGCTCGGTGACGGTGGTTTTGCCCGCGTCGACGTGGGCGAGGATCCCGAGGTTGCGCAGGGTCGTCAGGGTGGGGGAGAAGGGGACGGTGGAACGCCGGTCGGTGCGCATGGCCCGAGGCCTTTCGAACGAAATGGAACAGGGATCGGCGCGATTCCCGGACCACGTACGCACCCACCCGCACGCCCCCGCCCCGGCGTACCGGCCCGTGCCGGGACGGAACCCGGCAGGGCGGAGCGGGGGAACGGGAGGAGCGGAGGTCGGGGCCTAGACGTGTGTCACGGGCATACGGCGCCGGCCGCGCGGCCGGCACCGCACGGCGCGAGACACCGGGATCACGTCGTAACGGGACGGGGGAACCAAGGCGACGGTGCGGTGGGTGCGCATGGCCCGGTTCCCCTTCTCATCGTTCGGCGTCGGACGCGCCCGGCCCGATCGGCGGCGCGCACCGCGAGTGTAGGCAGCGGGACCCCCGACCGGCACGGCATTTTCCGCCGCGCCCCGTCCGGCAGCCCTCCGGCCCCCTCCCGGCGCGCCGGGCACGCCGTGCCCGGCCGGGACGGCGGGCGGGGGTTACCGTCGGCCGCATGGACGGTGACCGTCGAAGGTGGCGTCAGTGCGTGCTCGGCGGGGCGGTGTTCGCCGTGTGCATGGCCGGCACCACTCTGCCGACCCCCCTCTACGGCCTCTACCAGGAGAAGTTCGGATTCTCCGAACTGATGGTGACCGTCATCTACGCCGTGTACGCCTTCGGCGTCATCGGCGTCCTGCTGCTCGCGGGCAACGCCTCCGACGCGGTAGGCCGACGGCCGGTCCTCCTCGCGGGCCTCGCCTTCGCCGCCGCGAGCGCCGGCTGCTTCCTGAGCGCCGACGCGATGGGCTGGCTGTACGCCGGACGGCTGCTGTCCGGCCTGTCCGCCGGCCTGTTCACCGGGGCCGCCACCGCCTACGTCATGGAACTGGCCCCCCGGGACGGCTCCTCCCGGGCCACCCTCGTGGCGACCGCCGCCAACATGGGCGGCCTGGGGTGCGGTCCGCTGCTCGCCGGCATCCTCGCCCAGTACGCGGCCTGGCCCCTCCACCTGACGTTCGTCGTGCACCTCGCCCTGGTGGCGGCGTCGGCGGCGGTCCTGCTGCGGCTCCCGGAGACCGTGGCGGAGCGTCGCCCGCTGAGCACCGTACGCCCCCAGCGGCCCGCGCTGCCGCCTGGCGTCCGGACGGTTTTCGGGCCCTCCGCCATCGCCGCGTTCGTGGGGTTCGCCCTGTTCGGGGTGTTCACCTCGGTCAGTCCGGCGTTCCTCGCGGAGTCCCTGGACGTGCACAACCGCGCCGTCAGCGGGCTCGTCGTCGCCCTGGCCTTCTTCGCCTCGACCGCCGGACAGCTCGCGGTCGGCCGGTTCGGCGTGGGGCGTTCCCTGCCGTTGGGCTGTGCCGGGCTGCTCGCCGGCCTGGCCCTGCTGGCGGGCGCCCTCTGGTGGGACCAGCTGTCCCTGGTGGTGGCCAGTGCGCTCGTCGGCGGGGCCGGGCAGGGCCTGGCCTTCCGCGGGGCGCTGTCCGCGGTGGCCGCGGCGTCCCCGGCCGACCGCCGCGCGGCGGTGATCTCGACCCTGTTCGTGGTGGCGTACACGGGCATCTCCGTGCCGGTGATCGGCGTGGGCCTCCTGACGGGCCCGATGGGCCTGGAGGGCGCGGGGCTGGTGTTCATCGGCTGCATGGCCGTCCTGGCCACGGGCGCCGGCGTCTACCTCCTGCGCCGACCGGTCCGGACGGACTGAGAAGGGTACAACCCCCTCTCCTCCGGCAGGCGTTCACCCTGGCCCGCCTCCCCGTCAACAGAACTCGGGGACAGCGGCGGCGGCGTTGCGGCGTGCGCGCGAGGCGTTCGTGGGACACCGTGGACCCGCCCCCCTCACCCGGGCCACCGGCCCGGACCGACCCGCCGGCGTGACACGAGGAGCCCCTCCATGAACTGGACACTCGAAGTCGTACCCGTCCCCGTCACCGACATGGACCGCGCGAAGGAGTTCTACGCCGACAGAATCGGATTCAAGGTCGACCTCGACGACGAGGTCGCCCCCGGCATGCGCATCATCCAGCTGACCCCGCCCGGCTCGCGCTGTTCGATCGCGATGCTGCACGGAATGCCCACGGCGCCCGGCACGCGCGAGGCGACCCCCGGAAGCCTGCAAGGCTTGCAGCTCTGCGTCACGGACATCGAGGCGGCCCGCGAGGAACTCGTCGCCCGCGGCGTCGTCGTCTCCCGGGTCCGGCACGTCGGGGCGAACGGCTGGGAGGACGGCAAGGGCGGGACCTGGAACTCCTTCCTGACGTTCGAGGACCCCGACGGCAACGGCTGGGTGGTCCAGGAAGCCCCCTCGGAACTGTCCGCCCGCTGACCCGCGGCGGGCCCTCCCGGGCGGGCGGTCGCCTACGGGGCCCTCACCCGCCTCGTCCGGATCCGCCCCCGCGACGTCGTCCTCGTGACGGGGGCCGCCGGAGCGGTCGGCTCCCTGGCGGGCCGGGCCGCCCGACTGCTGGGCGCTGCCCGGGTGATCGCCGCCACCGGATCGCCCGCCAAGGCCGCCCGCCTCGTCGACGAACTGGGCTACGACACGGTCCTGCTCCGGGGCACCCGCCGCTTCGGGGAGCAACTCGCAGAGGCGGCGCCCGAAGGCATCGACGCCGTCCTGGACACCGTCGGCGGTGAGCAGCTCACCGCGGCCCGGCAGGGCGCCCGCGTCGCCGAGATCGCACGGCTCACCGGGCTGCGCGAGAGCCTGGCGCGGGGCGCCTCCGCCGACGTCCCCCAACCCGCCGAGGAGCCGGAATCCACCGACAGCCACGCCGTGGAACTGAATTGACGGATCGTCAATAACAGCCCGCGGCACCGCCGCCGGCGCGGACACTCGCCGCCGCACCGCATGGCGCCGGGTACGGCGGGTAAGCGCGGGCCATGACGGTCAAGAAGACGAGTGTTCTCGTACTGGACTGCGCCGAGCCCCAGGCCCTGGCCCTCTTCTACGCCCAACTCCTGGACGCCGACGTGCGGATGGGGGACAACCCCGACATCGTCGAAGTGGTCGGCACCGCTGGAGTGCAACTCGCCGTGCGCCGGGACCACGGCTACGCCCCGCCCAGCTGGCCGCGCCCCGAGGACTCGCAGCAGGCGCACCTGCGGATCCTGGTCGACCCCGCCGATCTCGACGAGGCCGAGCGCGAGGCGGTCTCCCTCGGAGCCCGACCGATCGCCACCGACGTCGAGGAAGGCCCCCACGACTCACGGCTGTTCAGCGACCCCGCCGGCCACTCGTTCACCCTCGCCGGACGACCCGCCACCCTCTGAGGCACGGACCCGGGCCCGCCCCCTCCAGCGCACCGACCAGGTCGGCACCCGTCAAGGATCCGGCCGAGCGGGGCCGCCGCGGTGCTGTCCGCCCTCGTCGTCGCGGACAGCACCGCCGACGGTACGGCCCCCCGCTCGGGAGACCACCGCCGACCGGCCGCTACCCCGACGGCGGCGCGCGTACGGGTGGGGAGCCGATCCCGCCCCCTCCGGACGCGCCACCTCCGCCGGCGCCGCCTATGGTGGAAGAGGGGCACATCCCTCGGAGCGTGCCATGCGATGCGCGACCCTCCTGTGCGCCGCAGCCCTGACCGCCGCGACCACCTTGGGCGGCAGCACGTCGCCACCGGTCCCGGACGATCCGCGGCTGACCGCGTTCTACCAGCAGAAGATCACCTGGGGCCCGTGCCCCACGTCCCACCCCGCCGTCATGCGGTGCGGGACACTCACGGTCCCCCTCGACTACGCACACCCCGACCGGGGCACCGTCGAGCTCGCCCTGTCCCGCATCCCGGCCACCGGGCCGCACCGGCTGGGCTCGCTCGTGCTCAACTACGGGGGACCCGGCCAGAGCGGCGCCGCGGGCACGGCCCAGCGCTTCGCCCGCTGGCAGGACCTCGCCCGGTCCTACGACATGGTGGGCTTCGACCCCCGGGGCATCGCCGAGAGCTCCCCGATCAGTTGCGGCGGCGCCCTGCCGCTCGTGGGCACCGAGTACATGGACGCCACCGAGCTGCTGAACGCCACCGAGGCGGCGAACCGCGCCTGCGAGAGCCGTACCGGACCGATCCTGCACCACGTGGGCACGGTCGACGTCGCCCGCGACATGGACGTCCTGCGCGCGGCGCTCGGCGAGTCGAAACTCCACTACGTGGGCGCCTCCTACGGCACCCGGATCGGCGCCGTCTACGCGGCCGAGTTCCCGCGACGCGTCGGCCGGATGGTGCTTGACGGGGTCGACACCCTCGCCAAACCCCTGACCGAACAGGCCCTGGACGTCGTGAAGGGCCAGCAGCTCGCCTTCGAGGGGTTCGTCGCCTGGTGCACCGCGCAACCCGGCTGCGTCTTCGCCGGGATGGAGCCGAAGGAAGCCGTACGGCAGACCGAACGGCTGGTCGCCCGGCTGGACGAGCAGCCGCTGCGCACCGCGGCCGGCAAGGAGTTCACCGGCCAGTCGCTGGCCTTCGCCATCGAGAACTCACTGTACGGAAGCAAGAGTTGGCCGGAACTGGCCCGCGGTTTGGGCCTACTGGAGCGGAGCGGGGACCTCACGGTCCTGGCGGACCTCGCCGAGCCGGAGTCGGACAACGAGGGCGCGGCCCTGACCGTCGTGAACTGCGCCGACTACACCGATCGCGGCGCCGGGGACGCGGCGGCGGTCCAGCGCAAACTCGACACCCTGCTGCCGGAGTTCGAGAAGGCCTCCCCGATCTTCGGACGCGGCGAGCTGTCGGAGACCGAGCTCTGCCACGGCCAAGGCCGGGCGGACCGGTTCGTCGCCGACATCGATCACCCCGGAGCCCCGCCGATGCTCCTGGTCGGAGTCCGCAACGACCCCGCGACCCCGTACGCGTGGACCGAGGAGACGGCCCGCCGACTCGGCTCGGCGGTCGTCGTCGACTACGAGGGCCACGGCCACACCGGTTACCCCCACTCGACTTGCGTGAAGCGGTACGTCGACCGGTTCCTGCTGACGGGGGAACTCCCGGAGGGGCAGGGCGGGTCCGGCGACGCCGCCGGGAACACCGTCTGCCCGGCCGAGGAAGTGAACGCGAAGGGCGAATAGGCCCGCCCGGCGGCCCACGCCCCGCCGCGCCGGCGCCCGGCAACCACCGGGCGCCGGACGGCGTCCCCCTTGCCGGGGGTGGTGCGGGTGCGGGCAGGGGAGGGGCGCGGGGGGCGGCCGACGGCGGCGTTGCCCGTCGTCGTCGCGGCGGCGCTGTACGGCTGGGCCCACTTCTACTTCGCGGGCCCGAACCCGCCGTCGGCCGCGGTCGCCGTCGGGGTGGGGGCGGTGCTGGGCACCGCGGCCTGCGCACTGTACTTCGTACGCACCCACGGCAGCGGCGCCCTGTTCGGGGTGCTGTTCCTGGCGGTGGGCCTGCTGCTGACCGTGACGGCGGCCGACCGGGCCGCCGGGCGGGCCGAGGTCGCCGTCTGCGTCGTGCGCGAGGCGCACAGCCAGGTGCAGGGGTCCTACGGCGAGGGCGGTCCGCCTGCCAAGACCGTCCACCGCCTCGTACTCGACTGCCCCGGGGGCTACCCCGACGAACTGAAGGACGACCGGCCCTTGGCGGCGCGGGGCGAGGAGATCGAGGTGGCCTACGACGCACGGCGGCGGGTGGCGCCGGAGCCGGCGGGCGGTACGTCGGCGTGGGTGCCCGCGGTGTGGGCCGCCCTCCTGCTCGCCGGCGCCACGCTGATCGCCGCCAGGAGCCCCGCACCGGGCAAATGACAAGCACCGGCAAATGACGAGCACCGGGCAGGTGAAAAGCGCCGGGCACGCAAAAAACGGGAGGGGCCCGGATCCGAACGGATCCGAGCCCCTCCCGGGCAGTAGCGGGGACAGGATTTGAACCTGCGACCTCTGGGTTATGAGCCCAGCGAGCTACCGAGCTGCTCCACCCCGCGTCGGTGAACCCAACCCTACGGCACCCCGGGGGGTGCCGATGACCACGTCGCCCGGAGCGCCCTCGGGGAGCAGCAACGCCGAGTCGCAGTGGACGGTGATGCGCACCGGCCCGGCCGGAGCGTCGCACGCCGGGTCGGGTGCGGGGGCGAAGCGGGGGTGCGGGGCCGCGCTGATCTGCCAGCGGATGCGGTGGCCGGCGGCGAAGCGGTACGCCGTGTGCCCCATCGCGGCGGTGACCGGTACGGGCGCCGGGCCGTCGGCACGCAGCACGGCCGGTGCGTCACAGACGTTGGTGGAACGCCCCCGGGGGTCGACGTCGCACAGGCGGGTGAAGACGTCCGCGCGCCCGCCGTCGGCGGACAGACTCAATCGGGCGAGGACGGGACCCAGGACGTCGACGGGTTCCGCGAGCGGCGGCCCGGTGAAGGTCAGGACGTCGGCGCGGGCCTCCAGGGCGGTGTTGTCGCGCGGTCCGGCGCCGAGCGACAGCAGCGGGCCGCCCACGGACGGGGTGGGGTCGGCGGGGTCGTGCGTGAAGGACGCCAGCGGTGCGGAGCCGTCGGGGGCCTGCCGGATCAGGTGCCCGCCCGGCGCGGGGAACCAGGAGCGGGCGGCCCGGGGCGGCGGCCACGCGTCGAGGTCGCGCCAGGCGTCCTCACCCCCGACGTGGACCCGTACGCCGGTCGGGCGCAGGCCCGAGGGATCGGAGCACAGGTGGGCACGCAGCCAGCCGAGGCTCTCCGCGAACACCTCGGGCCAGCCCCGGCTCAGGGCGGAGGTGTGGGTCCACGGTCCGACGAGCAGGGCGCTGTCGGGTCCGCCGGCCCGGCTCAGGCGGGCGTACTGCTCGAAGGTCTGGCCGGCGAGGGCGTCGTACCAGCCGGTGATCAGCGCGGTCGGCACGCCCGGCAGCTCGGCGGCGGCCGCGGTGGACGCGTCGCTCCAGTACGGGTCGTCCCGGTCGGGGTGGGCGATCACCTCGTCCAACCAGGCGGGTACGCCGCCGAGCGCGGCCGCGTACGAGTCCGGTCGCGGGGCCGAGGGGGCGAGGCCGCGCAGCAGGCGCCGCAGCCGCAGGGAGGCCTTGAGGAACGGGACCGTGCCCCGGTGCTGGTGGCTCATGGCGGCGCCGACCAGGAGGGCGTGCTCCAGGTGGAGGGCGCCGTCCGCGTGGAACAGGGCCCAGGGGTCGTGCAGGCCGAGTTGTACGACCATCGCCTTCAACTCCGGCGGCGGGTCCAGGGCCAGGGCCCACTGGGTGTACCCGAGGTAGCTGGGGCCGATCGTGCCCAGGGAACCGTCGAACCAGGGCTGTTCGCGCAGCCAGGCGACGGTGGCCCGGCCGTCGGCGGCCTCGTTGCGCCAGAGGTCGAAGCGGCCGCCGGAGCCGCCCGTTCCCCGGCAGCTCTGCAGGATCACGTGGAAGCCCTGTTCGGCGAAGAGGGTGCCGTACTGGGGCCCCCACGGCAGGCCCCGGCCGTAGGGCGAGCGGACGAGGAGGGTCGGGAAGTCACCGGGCGAGCGGGGGAACCAGTGGTCCGTGACGAGCGGGCTGCCGTCGGCGGCGGGGACGGTGAGGCCGCGCTCCAGGCCCACCTCGTGGAGGCGGGCCGGGAGCCGGCGCCAACCGGCTCTCATCAGGCGGGCGGACAGCGGCGGCTTGCCGGCGGGCGGCGTCCAGGCCGTCCTGGGCGGAGCGTCGTGGGCAGGCGTCATCGTTTCCCCTCCATCATTCTCGTACATGGTACGAGAATAGGGGATGCTTGGATGGGAACCGACAGGAGCCGACCGTCGCAAGGACAGGAGCCGACCGTCGAGAAGAAAGGAACACCCGTACCGTGACCGCAGAAGGCGCACCCGGCGGCGCCGGCCGAGTCGACCCCGGGCAGCTCTGGCTGAGCCCCGAACAGCCCCGCAGGGGACGCAAGCCCGCCTTCACCCGCGAGGCCATCACGGCGGCTGCCGTCGCCCTGGCCGACGCCGAAGGCATCGAGGCCGTCACCATGCGTCGACTCGCGGCCGAGGTTGGCGCCGGCGTCATGTCGTTGTACAGCTACGCCCCGGACAAGGAGACCCTGCTCGACCTGATGGCCGACCGGGTCAACGCCGAACTGCCCGTCCCGCGGGCGCCGACCGGCGACTGGCGCGCCGACCTGAAGGCCATCGCCCACCTCCAGCGCGCCCTGATGCTCCGCCACCCCTGGCTGCCCGCCGCCCTGCACGGCCGCCGCTCCCTCGGCCCCCACGCCCTCGCCTTCCTGGAACACGCCCTCGCCGCGCTGCGCCCCACCGGCCTCGACGGCGCGGCCCGCCTGGAGGTCTTCGCCCAGCTCACCGGGTTCGTCGCCGGACACGTCGCCCACGAACTCGCCCAGCAGGCCGCGACGGCCTCCCCCGAGCGGACGGCGGCGGAAGTCCGCTACCTGGCCACCGTCGCCGCGGACGGCGAGCACCCGGAACTGGCCGAGGTCCTGAAGGCGCCGGCCCGCCCCGTCACCCCCGGAGCCACGTTCGAACGGTTCCTGAACCGGCTGGTCGACGGCCTCGACACCGACTGATCCGCCCCCGCGAGGACGCACCGCCGGCGTCGCGCGGTCCGCGGGGTGAGTACCTTGCGTGCCTGCAGATCGAGGGTCCGCGCCGGCGCGGACACGTGCTTCTCGTGGCGGGCGACGCCGCCGTGCGCCGGGGGCCGTCCAGGTGGCCCCCGGCGCCAACCTGGCGGCGCTGGGGGTGATCCCCGTCGCCGGACCGGTCGTCGCCGCCGCCGGGTTCCCCGTACCGGCCCGCGAGCCGTCGCCGGGCGTGGGGTGGCCCGTACCCGCCCGGGATCCGCGCGGCCACATCCACGCCCTGACCAGCCCGCCGACGCGCCCGAGGTCCGGGCAGCCGCGACCGGCGCCCTCTACTGCTGGACCCGTCTCAAGGATCCGGGCACGATCACCGGAGCCGGGCTCGAACTCCTCGACCTCCTCGCATCCTTGCCGACCCCGGACCCCCGTCATCTGCGCCTCGTGCACCGGCGCACGGAGCTGCTGAACCGGTCACCCGGCCCCCAGGGACGGGCGGTTGACCCCCGAGCGGCCGAAGTCCGCCCCGACCCGGGCGAAGAGGGGGCAACGGGGTGACAAACAGGCGCTACGACGCCGTGACTACTGTGGGAATGCCGCGCAGTCGCGCGGGTGAAGGCACGCATTCGTTCAGGGGGAATGGAATGTCATCCCAGCCCGCGGTCATCGACCTGCTGGATCTCAGTCCGGACTTCGTCCGCGACCCATACCCGGTCTACGCGCGCCTGCGCCGCCGCGGGCCGGTCCACCACGTCCGGACACCCGACGGAAGGGACATGTGGCTGGTCGTCGGACACGACTCCTGTCGCACCGCCTTCACCGACCCGCGTCTGAGTCGTGACTGGCGCGGCTCCGGGGACCTCCGCCAGATCATCAACACCGGCCAGGACCAGCCGGGGCTCGCCCACATGCTGATGTCCGACCCGCCGGACCACACCCGGCTGCGCCGCCTGGTGGCACGGGAGTTCACGACCCGCCGCATCGAAGCCCTCGCCCCGCGCATCCAACAGGTGACCGACGAACTCCTCGACGCCATGGCGGCGCACGAGGACCGCAGGGCCGACCTGGTGGACGCCTTCGCCTTCCCGCTGCCGATGACCGTCATGTGCGAACTGCTCGGCGTGCCCGAACTGGACCGCGACGCGTTCGGCGCGTGGTCCAACGAAATGGTCGCCCGCACCAGCCCCGAGGCCGAGGCCGCCGCCTACGAGGAGATGCCCCGCTACCTGGTCGCCCTCATCGAGGCCAAACGCGCCGCGCCCGGGGACGACCTGCTCAGCGGGCTCATCCACGCCGTCGACGAAGGCGGCGACAGGCTTTCGCCGGACGAACTCATCGGCATGAGCCTGCTCCTCCTGATCGCCGGACACGAGACCACGGTCCACATGATCGGCAACGGCATGCGGGCCCTGTTCGCCCACCCGGACCAACTCGCCGACCTCCGAGCCGACCTCGGTCTGCTGGACGGCGCGATCGAGGAGATGCTCCGCTACGACGGTCCCGTCGAGACCTGTACCGAACGGCTCGCCCTGGAGGACGTGGAGATGGGCGGGGTCGTGATCCCCGCCGGATCCGCCGTCCTGATCGCCCTGGCCGACGCCGACCGCGACCCCAGCCGCTTCCGGGAACCCGACCGGTTCGACATCCGCCGCGACGCCCGCGGCCACATCGCCTTCGGGCACGGACTGCACCACTGCCTGGGCGCCCCGCTGGCCCGGATGGAGGGCCGCATCGCGCTGCGCTCCCTGCTGGGGCGCTTCCCGGGGCTCACCGGGGACACCGGGGCGACGACGCTGGACTGGCTGCCCGGCATGTTGATCAGGGGCGTCCGGGAACTGCCCGTCCGCTGGTGAACCGCGCTCCCGAGCCGGTCCGCCGGTCGGCGTCGGGCCGTGGCGTCAGCCGCTCGGCTTCGCGCGGACGTGCATGCGTTCGCCCTGCCGGCCGAACAGGCTGAGCACTTCCACGGACCGCTCGTCCGCGCTGCTGAACCAGTGGGGGAGCCGGGTGTCGAACTCGGCTGCCTCGCCGGGCCCGAGGATCAGGTCGTGCTCGGCGAGGACGAGCCGCAGGCGGCCGTCCAGCACGTACAGCCATTCGTAGCCCTCGTGCGTCCGCAGGTCCGGCTCGGTGCCCCGGTGGGGGATGAGCATCTTGTACGCCTGGAGCGGGCCCGGGGTCCGGGTCAGCGGAACGACCGTCCCGCCGTGCACCAGCGGGCGGGGCGTCAGGCGCACCCGGGGATCACCGACCTCCGGGGCGCCCACCAGGTCGTCCAGCGGCACGTGGTAGGCGGCGGCCAGCGGGAGCAGCAACTCCAGACTCGGGCGGCGTTGCCCGGACTCCAGCCGGGACAGCGTGCTCTTGGAGATGCCGGTCTCCTCCGAAAGGGCGGCCAGCGTGAGGCCGCGCTGGGTGCGCAGGCGGCGCAGGCGGGGGGCGACCTCGTCGAGGACGGCTCGGTAGGGGGCGGGGTGGTCCGTGTCCATGAGTGCATTTCACTCCGCCGTCCCGGAAACGGCAACAACATTTGCCGCCGGGACGGAAAGGGGTGCAGGCTCCGGCCCATGAGCACCCACAGCGCCTCCGGACCCACCCACCAGCACGGCCACGGCAACGCCCACGCCCCCGACCAGGGCCCCGGCCGCACCGACGGCCACGCCCACGGTCCCGGTCACGCGCAGGCCCACTCCCGGAGCCACTCCCCGGGCCACGCCCACGGCCATGACCACGGCCATGACCACGGCACCGACATCGACTGGGCCGCCATGGCCGGCCAACTGGAGGCCAACGGCGAGATCCAGCTCCCGCTCCTGCGCAGCACCGCGGCCCGCCTCGGGGAGTTGCTCGCCGGCGCGGGTACGCGGGTCCGCCGCGTCCTCGACGTCGGCAGCGGCCCCGGCGTGATGACCTGCGTCCTCGCCGAAGCCTTCCCGGAGGCCGAGGTCGTCGCCGTGGACGGCACCCCCGCCCTGCTGGAGCACACCCTGACCCGCGCCGAGCGGCTCGGGCTCGGCGACCGGGTCACCACCGTGCACGCCGAGCTGCCCGAGGGCCTCGACGCCATGGGCGCCGCCGACCTGATCTGGAGCAGCAAGGCCGTCCACCACCTCGGCGACCAGCAGGCGGCGCTCGACGGCCTCGCGGCCCTGTTGCGGCCCGGTGGGGTGCTCGCCGTCGCCGAGGCGGGTCTGCCGATGCGCTTCCTGCCCCGCGACATCGGTTTGGGCACGCCGGGCCTCCAGGCCCGCCTCGACGCCGCCCTGGAGTACTGGTTCTCCGTCATGCGGGCCGAACTGCCCGGCAGCACCCCGGTGACCGAGGACTGGCCCGCGATGCTCGGCCGCGCCGGCCTGGGACCCGTGGGCGCCTTCACCGCGCTCCTCGACCTCCCCGCGCCGTTGGCGGCGCAGGCCCGTGCCTTCCTGCAGGACCACCTGAGCCGGCTGCGGGAACTGGGCGACTCCCTGGACCCCGAGGACGGCAGGACCCTCGCCGTCCTGACCGACCCCGAAGCGGAGGCCGGCATCCTGCGCCGCCCCGACGCCTTCCTGCTCTCCGCCAGTACGGTCTTCACCGGGGTGCGCCCCGCCCGCTGACCGCAACGCCGGAAGCCGGCGGCCCCGTCGATCCCGTCAGCCCGGCGTGGACCGACGGACGGTGCCGATGCGGGCGGCGAGCAGGGCGATGTCGTCGTCGGCGGAGGCCGGCACCAGATGGGTGATCAGCGTGTCGCACAGGTGGTCCAGCGGCTGTTCCGGTTCGGTCAGCAGCCGCGTCAGCTCGCCCAGCCGTTCGTCGATGTCGTGGTCGCGGGCCTCGACCAGACCGTCCGTGTACAGGACGAGCAGGCTGCCCGGGGGCACCGTGAACTCGGTCGTGGTGAAGCCGACCCCGCCGACGCCCAGCGGTACCCCGGGCGGGGTGTCGACCAGGTAGACGGTCCCGTCGGGCTCCGCCACCGCCGGGGGCGGGTGCCCCGCGCGGGTGACGGTGCACCGGCCGGTGACCGGATCGCACACCAGGTACAGGAAGGTGGCCAGCATCGGCTCGGCGAGGTCGGCGAGCGTCGCCTCCATCTGGTGCAGCAGGGCCGTCGGCTGCATGTCGAGGCGGGCCAGGGCGCGAACCGTGGCCGACAGCCGGCCCATGACCGCCGCGGCGGCGATGCCGTGGCCCATGACGTCACCGATGAGCAGGGCGGCCCGCCCGCCGCTCAGCGGGAGGACGTCGTACCAGTCACCGCCGACCTCGTTGATGTCACTGGCCGCGAGGTAGCGGTGCGCCGTCTCGATCCCCGGCGGCGGCGAGACGTGCTGCGGCAGCATGCTGCGCTGCAGGACCACCGCCGTCTCGTGCTCGTGCCGGTACAGCCGGGCGTTGTCGATGCTGATGGCGGTGCGCGCGGCGAGCTCGCCCGCCAGGGTGACGTCGTCCGAACCGAACGGTCCCACCGGTCGCGTCCGGTAGAACGTGGCCACCCCGAGGACCACGTCCCGGGCCGTCAGCGGGACCATCATGAACGAGTGCACGCCCGCCCGGTGCAGCTGCTCGGGCTTGGGGGAGTGGCGCGCGGCCGGGGCGAAGGACTGCTCGTCGAAGCGGGCGACCAGGAACGGCTGGCGGGCCCCGAGGGCCTGCGTGTACGGGGCCGCCGCGGGGAAGGTGAGGGTCCGGCCGAGCGGAGCCAGGATGTGGGTGACCGCCGAACCGGTCAGCGGCGCCTTGCCCAGGCGCCGCAGTTCGACGCCCCCGGCCAGCCCCATGCCCGGCTCGTCGCCCCTCGCCAGGACGTCCAGTACGTCGACGGTGACCGCGTCGGCCAGGTGCGGGACGGCCAGGTCGGCCAGCTCCTGCGTCGTGCGCTCCAGGTCCAGACTGGCGCCGATGCGGGCACTGGCCTCGCTGAGCAGGGCCAGTCTGCGCCGCCCGGCCTCCGCCTCGGTGTGGTCGCGCTGCTGCTCGGTGATGTCCAGGAGGGACGCGATGACGCCGATCGGCCGGCCACCGGGGTCCTCCACGCGCACGTACGAGCACGACCAGACGTGGTCGTGCTCCGGGTCGGCGGGCGTACGGCCCGTACGGCGACGGTCCAGTACGGGCTCACCCGTCGCCAGGACCCGACGCATCGCGTCCTCCATGTCGCCCGCGTTCACCTCCGGCAGCACCTCGGCCAGACGGCGCCCGACGTGCGCGGACTCGGCCAGCCCGTTCATCGTCTCCAGAGCCGGATTGACCTGGAGGAACCGCAGCTGGGTGTCGAGCACGGCGATGCCGACGGGCGAACGGGCGAACAGGCCGTCCCAGACCGCCGACGAACCCCGGATGCGCCGCGCGGCGTGCGCGTCGGCCGCGAACACGAGCACCGCGGAGGCGCCGTCGCGCCGGTCGGGCACGGGGCAGGCCCAGATCTCCAGCTCCAAGGGGTGACCGTCGCGGTGCCAGGCGGTGACCGTCCCCATCACCCCGTGCCCGCCGGCCGCCGTCTCCCACAGGGACCGGCCCAGACTGCGGTCCGCCCCCGGATGCAGCAGATCGGCGATGTGCCGGCCCAGGACCTGGGGCGGGAGGTAACCCAGCAGGTGCTGCGCGCCCTGGTTCCACCGCACGATCGTCCCGTCGGCGCTGGTGGCCAGCAACGCCACCGGCAGGGCGCCGAGCCACCCGCCCGCGTCCTGGGCCGCGTGGCTGATCAGATCCGCCAGTGGCTCCTCGTGCATCCCTCACCCGCCCTCCCGGCAGCCTCGGCCCCGTCTCGCCCCGACCCCCATCAGTGGCGTCCCCCCACCGGGTGGTCCGCCGCGACCCGCGCCCCCTCCACACTCCCCATGGTCGCGCCGACGGCCGGGGAACGCCCCTCGGCCGCCGGCGTGAAGATCAGGACTGTCGGACGGCGGACACGTCGAACTCCAGCACCACCTTGTCGCCGACCAGGACGCCGCCGCCTTCGAGCGCCGCGTTCCAGGTGATCCCGTATTCCTTGCGGCTGATCGGGACGGAGCCCTCCAGACCGACGCGCAGGTTGCCCTGCGGGTCGGTGGCGCTGCCCTGGAACTCGAAGTCGATGTCGATGGACCGGGTGACGTCCTTGATGGTCAGGTCGCCGGTGACGCGGAAGGTGGTGTCGTCGAGCTGTTCCACCGCCGTCGACACGAAGGTGATGTGCGGGAAGGTAGGCGCGTCGAGGAAGTCGTTGGTCCGCAGGTGGCCGTCCCGCTGCTCGTTGCGGGTGTCGACGCTGGCCGTGGTGATGGTGACGGACACCGAGGACTTCGCGGGGTCCGTCCCGTCCAGGTGGGCCTTGCCCTCGAACTCGTCGAAGGAGCCGCGGACCTTGGTGACCATGGCGTGCCGGGCGACGAACCCGATCCGGCTGTGGACCGGATCCAGCGCGTAGTCGCCCGTCAGGGACGCGAGGGAGGTGGCGGTGCTCATGAACCTGCTCCGGAGGATCGAGGGCTGGAAACGCGGGGACGTCAGACGGTGGCGAGCTGCGGGATCAGGCGCAGCGCGTTGTCGTGGTAGATGCCCTGGAGCTGCTCCGGGGTGAAGGCCGGATCGGAGTCGAGGGCGGGCAACGCCAGGTCGGTGACCGTGTCGCCGGGGGCGGCGGGCCAGTCGGTGCCGAAGAGGATCCGCTCGGCGGGGACGTGGGCGAGGAGGGTCGCCGCACTCGCCATCGGCCCGGCGGTGTCGTAGTGGAAGCGCCCCAGGTACTCGCGGACGGTGCCCGGGTCCACGGGCGGCTCGCAGAACCGGCCCAGGGCTTGCAGGCGCGTCGCGATGTACGGCAGGAAACCACCCGCGTGCGGCAGGATCACCGAAATGTCCGGGAACCGGTCCAGGGTCCGCTTGCTGATCATGTTCACGGCGGCCCGGGTGGTGTCCAGCAGGAAGTCGCACATGAAGTTCGGGATCCCCGGAACGGTCGCCGGTCCGGGCGGGCCGTCCGGCAGGTTGTGCGGGTGGGTGTCGACCACCGCGCCGAACTCGTTCAGCTCGGAGAACACCCGGTCGTAGGAGGGGTCCCCGAGGTAGACGCCCCCGTAGTTGGCCGTCACGTTCACGCCGACGGCGCCGAGCTGCCCCAGTCCGCGCCGGATCGCCCACGAGGAGGCGTCCGGGTCGTCGAGGAAGAGCGGGACGTAGAAGGAGAACCGTCCCGGGTGGGAGGTCGCCACCTCGATCATCGACTGGAGCGTGATGTTGATCGCCTCACGCTGCTGCGCCGTGGAGTGGTAGCGGGCGGGCAGCATGGGCTTCAGGACGGCCGTGGCGATGCCCGCGCGGTCCATGAACGCGATCGCGGCGTCGGTGCCCAGCCCGGTCCACGGCGGCAGCCGCTTCGGGTCGACCAGCTCGTGACGCACCGCCCAGTCGAGCCACTCGGGCGCACAGTAGTGGTGGTGCATGTCGATCTTCGACCGGTTCGCGTGGACCGCTCCGGTACCGGGCGCGAGGACGTCGCCGGCGGGGCCGGGACGCTCGTCCGGTGCCGTGCCCAGGAGGGCCGAACCAAAGGTGCTCGCGGATTCAGGCATGCCGATTCACCGTCCGTGGAAGGGTCTGGTCAGTTGCCGGGTACGACGGCGGCCGGCCCGGCCGCGGTGATCGGCGCGATCGGCGTGCCCGCCGTGCGCGGCGTCGCCCTCGCGTCGCGGCCGGGGGCGGACCGTACGGGTTCCAGCACGAGCCGCAGCCGCTCCAGCCCGCGGAACGCCGCCACCGGACCCTTCAACCGGGCCGCCCGCGCCTCCTCCTCGGACTCGGCCAGCTCCATCTCCGGGAACTCCCGCAGGAGGCAGGACAGCGCGATGTCGAGTTCCAGCCGGGCCAGCGGCGCGCCCAGGCAGTAGTGCGTGCCGTGCCCGAAGCCCAGGTGCATGCCCTGGATTCCCTCGCGGGTCACGTCCAGGACGTCCGGGGCACCGAACTGGTCCGGGTCCCGGTTCGCGGAGGAGATGGCGATCTGCACGAGCGAGCCCTTGGGGATGAGCGTGCCCCGCACCTCCGCGTCCTCGGCCGCGTACCGGAAGGTGGAGGTCTCCACGGAACCCTCGAAGCGGACGAATTCCTCCACCGCCCCGGGGATCAGCGCGGGATTGCGCCGCAGCTTCTCGAACTGGTCGGGACGGAGCAGCAGGTCCAGGACGGAGTTCCCGATCTGGAACGCGGTCGTCTTGTGCCCCGCGAAGAACAGCACCCACAGGGACGAGACCAGCTCCGCGTCGTCCAGCCCGTCCTGCGCCCGGATGAGGTCGCTGAGGAAGGAGTCCGAGGGGTGGGCGCGGGTGTGCGCGATCAGACGGTTCAACCGGGCCTGGAGCCACTCCTCGGCAGCCCTCAGCTCCGCTTCCATCCGCGGGTCGAACCGGGCCCGCGTCACCACCGCGAACTGCCCGAGGATCTCCGGACGGTCCGCCTCCGGAATCCCCATCAGCTCGCACAGCACCGTGATGGGGAACGGGAACGCGAACGCGGGGATCAGGTCCACCGGCTCCGTCTTCGGACACGCGGCGAGCAGCCCCTCCGCGATCTCGGTGATCCTCGGCCGCATCCCCTCCACCCGCCGCGGGCTGAACGCGGTCCTCAGGGCGCGGCGCAACCGGGTGTGGCGGGGCGGGTCCGAGTTGAGGACGTTGTCGTCGAGGTCGTCGAAGAGGCTGCCGTACACCGCGTGGTAGAGGTCGAGGGCCCCACGCATGTCCTTGCTGAAACGGGGATCGGACAGCGCGTCGCGGGCGTCGTCGTACCGCGTGATCAGGTACGTGTCGACGCCGTGCGCGGGCGTCAGACGGCACACCGGGGCCTGCTCGCGCAGGGCCGCGTAGACGGCGTGCGGGCACGTCCGGAACTCCGGCGCGCCCCTGGACACGGACGCCACGATGTCCCGCAGCGCTTCGCCGCCGTTCGGTGCCGCATTCTCCTGCGCCATGTCTGAGTACCCTCCGTGAAGCCGGCGTTCGGCCACTCACGGGTTCCCTGCGGCCCCCGGCCGTGAAACGGGCCGTGGCTCGTTCGAGTGAGTCCGCCGCCCCTTCGCGCGGTGCCACCGAGGGCAACGCCCGTCCCGCCCGGCCGTGGGAAGGGAGCCCGCCGACCGCCGCCCGCGCCGTACGCGCCGTCGGCCGACCGGCCGTCAGCCGTCCGATCGGAAGGGGTGGCGGCCGGCCGGAGCGGGGAAGGGCTGCTCGTGCAGCCGCCCGCAGCCGGGGGCGCGCCGTCGCGGCCCCGACCGGACGGCACTCCTCGGACGATGCACCCCCAGGGAGTTCCCCATGCCCCGAACCCTCACCTTCGCCCTCGCCACGGCCGCCTCGCTCGCCACCCTGGCGGCCGTCGCCGCACCCGCCGCCACCGGCGCGGACACCGCCAAGGCCGCCGCCGACCGGGCCGCCACCTACCGGGCCACCGCGCCGTTCCACCGGCACGCGAGCGCAGTGAAGGCGGGCTACGTACCGGACAAGTACTGCGTGGAACGCGCCGGCGCCGGCGCCCTCGGCTACCCGCACTTCAACCACGGCCACGACAACTCCGTCGACCCGGCGAGGCCCGCCGCCCTGTTCTACGAGGACGACGGGCGCGGCGGCAAGCGCCTCATCGGGGTCCAGTGGACGGTCTTCGACCGCGACCAGGACGTGACCACCGACAGCGACCGCCCGAAGCTGTTCGGCATCCCGTTCAAGGGCCCGCAGCGCGGGAACTTCCCCGGCCAGCCGGTGCACTACGCCCTGCACATGTGGCTGTGGAAGAAGAACCCCGCCGGCACCTTCGAAACCTTCAACCGCGCGGTCACCTGCCTGCCCGGCACCACCCGGCCCAAGCCCGCCGTCTGAACCCGGAGGCGGCGGCGCACAGGGCCGCGCCGCCGCCCGACGGCGTCAGGACCCCGAACGGGGTCCGACCGGGTGGGCCCGCCCCGCGCCCCGACCGCCCCGCCCGCTCTCGACCCGGGCCACCAGCCGCTCCAGGGCGGCCAGCGTCCCGGGGAAGCCCGCGCCGGTCTCCCGGACCACCCCGGGCCCGGTCAGGAAACGGCCGTCGACCACCAGCGCCGGCACCCCCTGGATGCCGTACGCCCGGAGCAGCGCGTCGGCGTGCCGGATCGCGGACTCCACCGCGTCCGAGGCGAAGGCGGCGGCGAAACCGGCCTCGTCCAGGCCCTGCTCCGCGGCCCAGGCGAGGACCGCCCCGTCGGTGTCGAGGTGCGCGCGGTCCCGGTGGATGGCCGTGAAGGCCCGCTGGTGGAACGCGCCGGCGCCCAGTGCCTCCAGCGCGAAGTGCAGGCGCTGCTGCGGCTTGAAGTTCTGCCGGCTGCCGCTCGTCGCGCGGTCGAAGTCCACGGGGATCCACCGGAACGCGACGCGGTCGGCGTGGACGCCGCGCCACGCGTCCAGCACCGGTTGCAGCTCGTACGCATGCGAGTCGGAGTACCAGAAGAAGGCCTCGACGGTGACCGGACCCGTACCCGCGCCGGCCGGCGCGGGGCCGTTCACGTGGGTGTGGTCCTGGCCTTCGACAGACATGGGGAGGCTCCTCCGTCTCGAACGTGCCGGCCGCGCCCGCGCGCGGGACGCTGTCGTGCCGTCCCCCGCGCGCGCCGTGCCCAGGACGGAACGTATGTGTCCGCCCACCGGTCGCGAAACGCAGATCCCGGCCACCCCGAGGCCGGAAACAGTCCCTTCGGGATTCCTTCCCCCACGGGCCCCGCCGCCCCGGCCCCGACGGCCCGCCGGCCGCACCGCCTACGCTGGCGCCGTGAACGGAGCACACCCCAGCCGCCGGCAGGCCGTGGGCGCGGGCGCCCTGGCGGTCGCCGCCGCGCTGGCCGGCTGCACGGCCGGCTCCGGCCCGGCGCGCCGACTGCGGCTCGCGACGGGCCCGCCGGGCGGCCCGTACAACGCGTTCGGCGAGGCCCTGGCCAAGGCCGTCACCACGGGCGCCCCCGGGACGCGGATCGAACCCGTCGACACCGCGGCCAGCGTCAACAACCTGCGCAAACTGCAGGACGGCAGCGTCGACCTGGCCCTGGCCATGGCCGACGCCGCCGAGGACGCGGTCCTGGGACGGGAACCGTTCGCCCGGCCCGTCCCGGTGACCGCGCTGGCCCGGGTCTACGTGAACTACACCCATCTCCTCGTCCCCCGGGACGGGCCGGTCCACACGGTGGAACAGCTCGCCGGCCGCCCGGTCGCGGCCGGCGCCGCCGGGTCGGGGGTACGGGTCGTGGCGGGCCGGGTGCTCCGGGCGGCCGGCGTGGGCACGGACCTCGCCGCCGCCCGGGAACGGGAACTGGGCCTCGCCGCATCGGTGTCGGCGCTGCGAGAGGGCACGGTCGACGCCCTGTTCTGGTCCGGCGGCGTCCCCACCGCGGCCCTGTCGGAGCTGGCCCGGGAGCACCCGGTCCGGTTCCTGCCGCTGGACGGACACGTCGGCGCGCTGCGCGGGCGCCACGGCCCCGTCTACACGGCGGTCACCCTCCCGGCGGGGGCGTACGGGCTGACGGAGCCGGTCGGGACCATCGGCGTCGGCAACTACCTCCTGGCCCGCGCCGACCTCCCGGACGCCGCGGTGCGCGACGTGCTGCGGGTGGTGTTCGACCGGTGGCGGGACCTGCTGCGGGAGGTGACCGCCGGGGCCCGGCTGGAACCCCGGTTCGCCATCTCGACCGGAGCCGTCCCCCTCCACCCGGGCGCGGTGGCGTACTACCGCTCGGTGTACGGCTGAGCGCCCGTCCGGGGCGGTTCAGGCGGCCGGCAGCCGCAGTTCGGTCAGCAGCCCGCACGGCACGTTGCCGCCCACGTCGAGCCGGCCACCGCTGACCCGGGCGATCTCCTCGGCGATGGCCAGCCCCAACCCGCTGCCCCGGACGTTCTGGTGCTCGGGGGACCGGGCGAAACGCCGCAGCAGCAGGCCCCGTTGCTCGGGCGGTACGCCCGGGCCGTCGTCGCGGACCCGGACCAGGACGGCGCCGTCTTGCTCCCGCGTGACGGCGACCTCGACGCGACCGCCCGCCGGTACGAACTTGACGGCGTTGTCGAGGAGCGCGTCCAGGACCCGGCCCGCCGCATCGGGCAGCGCGCGGGCCCGCAGTCCCTCCCCGGGACACGCGTGCGCCAGCTCCAACCCGGCCCCGGCGAAGACCGGGGCCCAGGCCCGCACCCGCTCCCGTACCGCCGCCGCCACGTCCTGCTCGCGCGGCTCCGCCGGGCCCGACTCCACCCGCGCCAGGGCCAGCAGCCCGTCGAGGAGCTCCTCCAGGCGCTCCGCCTCGTCCAGGGCCCGCGCGTGTTCGGCCAGACCGGGGCCAGGAGAGACGTACGGCTCCACGTTCTCCAGCTGGAGCACCAGGGTGGCCAACGGGTTGCGCAGCTGGTGCGAGGCGTCGGCGACGAAGTCGCGCTGCCGGCCGATGGAGTCGGCCACGGCCTCCGCCATCGCGTTGAAGTGCAGCCGCAGGCGGCGCAGTTCGGGCGGGCCGGTCTCGGACACCGCCCTGGCCCGCAGGCTCCCCGCGGCCAGCTTCTCCACGGCCCGGTCCAGATCGAGGACCGGCCGCAGCAGCCACCGGGTGATCCCGGCCGCGACCAGGGCGGCGGCGGTGAAGGCGGCCGCCGCCCCGGCGCCGATCAGTGACCAGCGGACCGCCACGTCCCGCCGGGCCGTGGCCGTCGGCAGCGCCAGCAGGACGGCGCCGCTGACCCGCTCGTCCCGGCCCACCGGCTCGGCCAGCACGACCTCGCCCGGCCCCCAGGGGCGCAGCGTGGGGAGCCGGTCGGTGGACCGGCCGGTGAGCGCACGGTCGCGGGCCTCGATCGCCCCGGCGGCGGCGTCGGCCCGCGCTCCGGCCCGGGCCACCGGCGCCCCGGCCGGATCGACCACGACGACCCCGGCGCCGTACAGCTGGGCGTACCGGACGATCTCGGCGGACAGCTCCGCACGGTCGGCGTCCGTCCGCATCCGCTCGGCGAGATCGGCGAACCGCACCGCCTCGGACCGCCGTTGCAGCAGCAGGTGCTCGGTCCGTCCCCGGGCGTACGCGTCGGCCAACGGGACGCACAGCAGCAACGCGGCGGCCCCCATGAGGACCATCAGCACGGCCAGGAGCCGCCGCCTCATCGCGGGCCGCCGGCGGGAGCGCGGGTCGGCCCGGTCCCGGCGGGAGGGGCGCCGAGCTGGTAGCCGAAGCCGCGTACCGTACGGACCAGCCAGGGGCGGCCGGTCTTGGCCCGGACCCCCGCCACGTGGACGTCGAGCGAGCGGGAGACCCCGAGGAAGGCGTCGCCCCAGATCCGGTCCAGGATCTCCTCGCGGGCGTGCACCTCGTCGGGGCGCTCGGCCAGGAAGGCGACGACGTCGAACTCCCTGCGCGTCAACCGGACCTCGGAATCCGCCACGGTGACCGTGCGGCGCGCCAGGTCCACCGCGACGTCCCCGCTGCGCACGATCCGGTCCCCGCCCGCCGTCGGCCCGGAGGGTCCCGTCGGGCCGGAGCGGACGGCCGAACGGCGGCGGACGCTGTCGACGCGGGCCATCAACTCGGCCATCCGGAACGGCTTGACGACGTAGTCGTCGGCGCCCGCCCGCAGCCCCTGCACGATGTCGCGCTCCTCGCAGCGCGCCGTGACCACGATCAGCGGCGCGTCGCAGACCGTCCGCAACCGGCGCAACAGCTCCAGCCCGTCGAGGTCGGGCAGCCCCAGGTCCAGCAGGACGAACTCGGCCTCGTGCACGTGCCGCAGGGCGTCCAGGGCGCGGCCCACCCGGCGGACGGTGTGTCCGCGCTGGGCGAGCGCCGTCCCGAGGGCGTGCGCCATGCGGTCGTCGTCCTCGACGAGCAGAGCGTGCATGGACACATCCCTCGTGCCGCGTGATCCGGGGCAGCAGACTACGGGAGCCCGCCGCACCGGGTCACCGTCGCCGGTTCAGCGCGCGGAGCGCTCCGGCGCCGTCGCGGGGGACGTCACCGGTAGGGCCCTGCCTTCGACCGCCGCGTCGGCCGCCGCGTCGGCCTCCGCCTCGGCGCGGCTGAGCGCGGTGTCACGGGTGTCCGGCATCAGCACGTAGGTGACGAGGGAGACCAGCGCGCAGCCGGAGACGTACCAGAAGAACATGCTCTCGCGGCCGTTGCTCTTGAACCACAGGGCCACGTACTCCGCGGTGCCGCCGAACAGGGCGTTGGCGATGGCGTACGGCAGGGCCACGCCCAGGGCGCGCACCCGGGTGGGGAACAGCTCCGCCTTGACGGCCGCGTTGATGGAGGTGTAGCCGGTGACGATGACCAGCGCCAGCAGCGACAACCCCAGCGCGGACCAGTACGAGGACGCCGACCCGAGCGCGGTCATGATCGGGTACGTGCCGACGGTGCAGCCCACCGCGAAGGTGATCAGCAGCGGCCGGCGGCCGATCCGGTCCGACAGCATGCCGGCGAAGGGCTGCAACACCGCGAAGAGGGCGAGTGCGGTGAAGCTGACCAGGGTCGCGGTCGTCTTCGGCATGCCCGCACTGCCGACGAGGTACTTGGTGAGGTACGTGGTGTACGTGTAGTAGGCCACGGTCCCGCCGAGGGTGAGGGCCATGACCAGGCCGGCCTGCCGCCGGTGCTCCCACAGGACCTTCAGCGTGCCGCGCGTGCTGTCGTCGTGGCCCTCGTCACCCGACGACTGCTCCTTGAACGCGTCGGTCTCCTGGAGCCGGCGCCGCAGCCAGAAGACGACCACGGCGAACAGCGCTCCGAGGAGGAACGGGATTCGCCAGCCCCAACTCTCCAACTGGGCCGTGGTGAGGGTGTGTTGCATCGTGATCAGGATGCCCAGGCCGAGGAGCTGGCCGCACGTCATCGACACGTACTGGAACGACGAACCCAGTCCGCGCCGGTTGCGGGCCGACGCCTCGGTCAGGTAGGTGGCACTGGCCGCGTACTCGCCGCCGATGCTCATCCCCTGCAGGAGCCGCGCGAGCAGCAGCACCAGGGCGCCGAAGTAGCCGGCCTGACCGTAGGTGGGGGCCACGGCGATCAGCAGGGCGGCCACCGACATCATCGTGACCGTGAGCGTGAGCGCGCTCTTGCGGCCGTGCCGGTCAGCGGCGCGGCCCAGGATCCACCCGCCGACGGGACGCATCAGGAAGCCGACGGCGAAGATCCCCGCCGTGTTCATCAACTGCGTGGTCGGATTGTCGTTGGGGAAGAAGGAGTCGGCGAAGTAGATCGCGAAACTGGCGTAGACGAACCAGTCGTACCACTCGACCAGGTTGCCCAGGGACCCGCCGATCAGGGCGAGACGGCGCTTCTTGCGCTCCTCCGCGGACGAGGGCGGTACGGGCACGACGGCGGGCGCGGACATGGCGGCTCCGGAGGGAAGACCCAGAAGGGCGAGGGGGAACGCCCCGGCGGTGGGGGAGTGACCAGAGCATGCGGTCGCCCTCGCCGGCGGACAAGGTCCGCCGCGCAGATCTAACGTTCCGCTAAGGAAGGCGCACGCGAACGGTCCCCGGGGTCGGGGTCGGGGCATCGCCGGTCGGGCGGCGCCGGCCCGGTTCCGCCGACCCGACCGCGCCCTCCGGCTCCGGTCACATTCGGCCAGGTCCCGGGCGGCGGACGGCTCGCGGCGTCCGGCGCGGGGCAGACTGGGCCCGTCAGCTGCTCCCGACGCGGAGGACCCGCCCGTGCCCGTACCGATCATCATCGACTGCGACCCCGGCCACGACGACGCCCTCGCCCTCATGCTGGCGGCCGCCGATCCCGCGGTCGACCTGCTCGCCATCACGACCGTGGCGGGCAACCAGACCCTGGACAGGACGACCCTCAACGCCCGTCGCGTGTGCACCCTCGCCGGGATCACCGACGTCCCCGTCGCCGCCGGCTGCGACCGGCCCCTCGTCCAGCCGCTGGCCGTCGCCGCCGACGTGCACGGCGCGTCGGGGCTGGACGGACCGCGGTTCCCGCCGCCCACGGTCGACGTGGTCCCCGAGCACGCTGTGGACCTCATCCACCGGATCCTGCGGGAACACCCCGAGCCCGTCACGCTCGTACCGACCGCCCCGCTGACGAACATCGCCCTGCTGCTGACCCGCTACCCCGACAGTGCCTCCCGGATCCGGGAGATCGTGCTGATGGGCGGCTCCACCGAGCGCGGCAACCGCACCCCGGCGGCCGAGTTCAACATCCACACGGACCCGGAGGCCGCGGCCATCGTCCTCGACAGCGGGGTACCCGTCACGATGTGCGGCCTCAACGTCACTCACCAGGCGCTCGCCACCCCCGAGGTACTGGCCCGGTTCGAAGCGCTCGGCACCGAGTTGGGCCGCACCTGCGCCGAACTGCTCGCCTACTTCGGCTCGGCCTACCACCGGCTGTGGGGCATGCCGCACCCGCCGCTGCACGACCCGGTCGCGGTGGCCCGCGTCATCGATCCCACGCTCGTGGAATGCGTCGACGCGACCGTCTCGATCGAACTGCACGGCAGCCACACCCGCGGAGCCACCGTCGTGGACCTGCACCACTACCTGGGCCGCCCCGTCAACGCCCGGGTCGCGGTGTCCCTGGACACCGAACGGTTCTGGGACCGCATGGTCGGCGCCGTCGAGGCCCTCGGTTCCCGCCGCGCCTGACCTCAGGCTCCCGGCGGACCGACACTCCCGCGGCGCCTGAAGTTCCCGGCGCGCCTGCGGATTGCCGCGCCTGCGGATCCCGCGGACCTGAAGCTCCTGCCGGGCCGTCGTCCACGACGTGGGTTCCCGGCCCGGCGCCCGCTATGCGGCCCCGTAGCGCATGCGCCCCAGGGCGGTCATCGGTCGGTCGTGGGCCGCGACGGGCGCCGGGAGGCAGGTGGAGCCCATCAGGTACCGGTCGACCGCCGCGGCCGCCGCCCGGCCCTCCGCGATGGCCCACACCACCAGGGACTGCCCCCGGCCCGCGTCGCCCGCGACGAACACCCCGGGTGCCCGCCCGCCGGCGGCCGCGAAACCGGCGTCGCGGGCGAAGTTCCCGCTCCCGTCGCACTCCAGCCCCAACTGCTCGCGCAGCCGCCCCGTCCGCTCCGGACCGGCGAAACCCAGCGCCAGCAGGACCAGTCCGGCGGGCAGCACGCGCTCGGTGCCGGTCAGGGGCGTGCGGGCGGCCGGCTCGACGGAACTCAGGTGCAGGGCCCGTACCCGCCCCGCGGTGTCACCCTCGAAGCACAGCGTGGCGCTGGCGAAGAGTCGGGGGTCGTACCCGGCGAGCCCACGCGCCTCGGCGTGCGCGTGGGAGATCCGGTACACCCTCGGGTACGTCGGCCAGGGCTCGCCGTCCGCGCGGTCCGGCCCGGGTTCCGCGTTGATGTCCAACTGGATCACGGAGAGGGCTCCCTGCCGCAGCGCGGTGCCCAGGCAGTCCGAGGCGGTGTCCCCACCGCCGACGACCACCACGTGCCGGCCCTCCGCCGTGACCCGCGGCGCCGCCCGATCGCCCTCCCGGACCCGGTTGGCGAGGGTCAGGTACTCCATCGCCTGATGGATCCCGTCCAGCTCGCGCCCCGGCACCGGCAGCTCCTTGCGCTCGCCGGCCCCCACCGCGACGACCAGCGCCCCGTACCGCCCCCGCAGGTCCGCCGCGCACACCGCCCCGCCGACGTCCGACCCCGTGACGAAGACCGTGCCCTCGTCCCGCATCTGCTCGATCCGCCGGTCCAGGTGCCGTTTCTCCATCTTGAACTCGGGGATGCCGTAGCGCAGCAGCCCGCCGATCCGGTCGGCCCGCTCGTGAACGACGACGGTGTGACCGGCCCGCGTCAGCTGCTGCGCGGCGGCCAGCCCGGCCGGACCGGAACCGATGACGGCCACCTCCCTGCCACTGCGGCGTTCCGGCGGGCGGGGCGCCATCCAGCCGCGGCGCCGGCCTTCGTCGGCTATCTCCTGCTCGACGTTCTTGATGGTCACCGCATCCGAGTTGATGGTCAGGACGCACGCGTCCTCGCAGGGCGCCGGGCAGAGCCGCCCGGTGAACTCCGGGAAGTTGTTCGTGGCGTGCAGCCGCTCGTACGCGGCGGCCCAGTCACCGCGGGCGGCGAAGGCGTTCCACTCCGGTATGAGGTTCCCGAGCGGGCAGCCGACGTGGCAGAACGGGATTCCGCAGTCCATGCAGCGGTCGGCCTGGCGGGCGACGAGCGGGAGCAGCGCCTGTCCGGCGTGGACCTCGCGCCAGTCGTGCAGCCGTTCTTCGACGGGACGGGCCGGTACGGGCTCGCGGGGAATCCTGAGGAAGCCGAACGGATCGGTCACGCGCCGCCTCCCTGGATCGTGCGCGGCGTGCGCGCACCGCACGGGGCACCCGGTGCTCGTGGTGGGCGGGTCCCGCAGGCGTGTGGTGTGCGGCGTTCCACTCAGCGTACGCCGCACCGGGCGGGGCGTCCGCTCGGTGCGCCGGCGCCCGGTCGGGCCCGGGTCGGTGGCCCGTCGGGCGCTGGTCCGGTGCCGGTTCGCCACCCGTCCGGGCCTCAGTTCCGCAGGGCCGCGACGATCTCGTCCGTGGTGCTGACCTTGCCGATGCGGGGGAAGATCCGGCCGAAGCTGTGGGCGTGTGCCTCGGGGTCGGTGTCGGCGGTGGCGTCCTCGGCGAAGACGAGCCGGTAGCTGTGTTCCCAGGCCGTGCGGGCGGTGGATTCGACGCCGATACTGGTCGAGATGCCGCCCAGGACGATGCGGTGGATGCCGCGGCGGCGCAGCTGGAGGTCCAGCTCGGTCCCGGTGAAGGCGCCCCAGTGCCGTTTGGTCACGACGACGTCGGCCAGGGCGGCCAGCTCGGCGGGGATCTCGGAGAAGGCGGCGGGCGGCGCCGCCGCGGGGCCGGGACGGTCCACTTCGAGGGTGGGCAGGTCGCCGCCGTCGGGCGACCACGCGACCTTGACCAGGACCACCGGGAGCTTGCGGGCCCGGAAGGCCTCGGCGAGTCGGACGCCCCGGCGCAGGACCTCGTGCGCGGGCCTCGTGGTGGGCAGGGCCAGGATGCCGCTCTGCAGGTCGATGAGGACCAGGGCGGTGTCGTCCTCAAGGTGCAGGGCGTCGCTCATGGGTGGGGGTGTCCTTCCGTCGGTGGGCCGGGGTGTGCCGTGGCGTTCCGCTTCCGGTTCAGGCCTCGGCCAGCCGGCGCAGGAGCGGGACGGCCTCGGCCACGGTTTGCTGTTCGGCCGGGGAGAGGCGGCGGGCCATCAGATCGGCCAGCCGGCCGCGGCCGGCCTCCTGGCGTTCCGCGGCGACCCGGCGGCCGCGGTCCGTCAGGGCGATCACTTTGCGGCGCCCGTCGGTGGGGTGCGCGGCGCGCTCGACGTG
Organism: Streptomyces sp. NPDC029836; assembly: GCF_055574495.1. NCBI lineage: Bacteria > Bacillati > Actinomycetota > Actinomycetes > Kitasatosporales > Streptomycetaceae > Streptomyces > Streptomyces sp. NPDC029836. Next base: position 173,779 of record NZ_JBVHZI010000010.1, read on the forward strand.
GCCGCCGGCCCGGAGGGCGGCGACCGTGGAGTTGAGGGACTGCGGGCGGATCCTCTCGGCCCGGGCCAGCTCGGTGATCGTACGGGGCCCCTCCCGATCGAGGCGCTTCAGGACCGACACCTGCCCCAGGGTCAGGCCGCTTCCGGCGGAGGCCGTGCGCAGGTGCCGCACCATCAGGCCGACCACCAACTGGAGCTCCTCGGCGGTGTCCCGGAGCCGCCGGGCCGTGTCGTCCGCGTCCGCGGGATCCGGGGTCCCTGCGGGGTCCAGCGGGTCGGTCGGGTCCACCGGGTCGCTCGGGTCCACCACGTCCACCACGTCCATCAATCGAACATAGCCCGCATATCGGACGACTGCAAAGCAAGCCTTGGCATCCCGGACGGCCGACCCCGGGCCCGCCCCCGGGGTGGGGATGATGGGGCGGTGAACCAGATACTTTACGCAGGGGTCTTGGGCCTCGTCCTCACCCTGGCCGGCACCCCGTTACTCATCAAGGTCCTGGCTCGGAAGGGCTACGGCCAGTTCATCCGGGACGACGGACCGCGCGGACACCACGGCAAACGCGGCACCCCGACGATGGGCGGCATCGCGTTCATCACGGCGACGCTCGTGGCGTACGGCCTCACGAAGGTGATCACGGGGGAGCCCGCCACCCACCCCGGCGCGCTGGTGCTGTTCCTGATGGCGGGCATGGGGGTGGTCGGGTTCCTCGACGACTACATCAAGATCGTCAAGCGGCGTTCGCTGGGTTTGCGCGCCAAGGCGAAGATGTCCGGACAGCTGGTCGTCGGCACCGCCTTCGCCGTCATGGCCCTCCAGTTCGCCGACGCGCGCGGTCGGACGCCCGCCTCGATGCGGATCTCGTTCGTCACGGACTTCGGCTGGACGATCGGGCCCGTACTCTTCGTGGTCTGGGCCCTGTTCATGATCCTGGCCATGTCCAACGGGGTGAACCTCACCGACGGGCTCGACGGATTGGCCACCGGCGCCGCGGTGATGGTCTTCGGCGGGTACACCTTCATCGGCATCTGGCAGTTCCAGAAGTCCTGCGCCGACGCCGTGGGGTTGGTCGACCCCGCGGGCTGCTTCGAGGTCCGCGACCCCCTCGACCTGGCCGTCGTCGCCTCCGCCCTGATGGGCGCCTGCTTCGGTTTCCTCTGGTGGAACACCTCGCCCGCCAAGATCTTCATGGGCGACACCGGTTCCCTCGCCCTGGGCGGCGCGTTGGCGGGCCTCGCCATCTGCTCGCGGACCCAACTGCTGCTCGTCCTGCTGGGCGGCCTCTTCGTCCTCATCACGATGTCGGTCGTCATCCAGGTCGGCTCGTTCAAGCTGACCGGCAGGCGTGTCTTCCGCATGGCTCCGCTCCAGCACCACTTCGAGTTGAAGGGCTGGTCGGAGGTCCTCGTCGTGGTCCGGTTCTGGATCGTCCAGGGCATGTGCGTGATCGTCGGCCTGGGCGTCTTCTACGTGGCCGGCGCCGGGCTCTGACGCGGGTCTGCCCGTCGAACAGCCGGCCGAACGGGGTCCGATCCGGTGGGGGGGACAGGGGCGGTCGGGGGTCAGGGGCGGTCGAGCCCCCAGGTCTGGAGCGCGTACGGCCGGCCCTTCTCCTCGCCCTTGATCAACGGCACGTCGAGGAGCCGGAAGCCGGCCCGCACTGCCACGCCGACGCTGGAGGCGTTCTCGGCCTCCAGCTCCAGGATCACCTGCTCCGCGCCCAACTCCTCGAAGGCGTACGCGGCCATCACCCGCACCGCCCGGGCCGCCAGCCCCTGCCCCCGGTGTGCCGGACCGACGGCGTACCCGAGCTCGGTGCCCTCGGGTGCGCGCTTGAGCATCACCTCGCCGAGTGCGGCGCCGCCGTCGACGGTGATGGCGAGCAGCAGCGCCGTACCGTCCGTACGCAGCTGCCGGGCCCGGTCCAGGCGGGTGCGGGCGGCCCCGTCGTCGAAGGGGGAGACGATCGGGGTCCAGTACGCGATGTCGGGGTGGTCGAACAGCTCGGGCATCCCCGCCAGGTCCGCTTCGGTCCAGTCGCGCAGGATCAGACCCTCCCCGGTCAGCTCGATCCGGTCGGGGAAGGACGGCGTGCTGCTGCTCATGCGGGGGGACCTCCGGGGCCGGTGCGGGAGCAGGCAGGATATCCGGCGACCGGCCATCGGATCACCGGATCATCCTGCCGACGGGAGGCGTGCCGCGCCCTACGCCCGCCGGTCGGCGGGGGCGGGGGCGGTGGCCCGCAGGCGGGTCGCGGCGGCTTCCGCCTCGCGGACGACGCGTGCGGTGTCGACATCGACGAGACGGCCGCCGAGTTTGAGCGGGCGGCCGTCCACGAAGACCGCCTCGACGTTCTCCGGCCGGCCGTTGAACACGATCTGAGCGATCCGGTCGAAACGAGGGGCGAAGTTCAACGTGCCCGGGTCGAGCACGAGGACGTCGGCGCGTTTGCCCGGAGTCAGCGAGCCCACCCGGTCGGCCATCCCGATCGCCTCCGCGCCGCCCATCGTCGCGGCCCGCAGTACGTCCTGGACCTGCGGGAACACCGACGCGTCCAGCGAGTGCGCCCTTTGCAGGCCGATGGCGCTCTTCATCAGGGCGAAGAAGTCGGAGGAGTCGTTGGTGCCGCCGTCCTGCCCCAGCCCGACCTTGACGCCCCGGCGGCCGAGGTCGGGAAGCCGCATGACGCCCGAAGCGAGCCGCATGTTGCTCAGCGGGCAGTGCGCGGCGCGGACGTCGTGCGCGGCGATCGCCGAGATCTCGTCGTCCGTCAGGTGGATCGCGTGGTTCATCAGCAGGCGGGGGCCGAAGGCTCCGATGCCGGTGAGCACAGCGAGCGGATCGTCCGCGCGCTGCTCGACGCGTTCCAGCACGTGGCTGTTGAGCATCAGACCGAGGTCCTGGGCGATCTCCCAGTGGATCCGGTTGAGCCCCTCGATGGCGCGCGCCGCGTGCGTGGCGATCTGCGCCGAGGCCAGTGGCAGCGGGTCGATGAGCTCCTTCTTCACCCGGGACAGGAGATCGGCCTGAGACTCCGCCTGGAACATGGCGTACGAGAAGCGCACCCCGGTGTCGGCGAGGGCCCGCACGTACTGCGTGGTGGTGTCGTAGGGGAGGGCGTCCACCCAGTCCACCAGCGTGGTCACCCCGGACTGCACGGAGTCGAGGGCCGCGAGACGAACGAACCGGTACATGTCGGTCGGCGAGATGCGGGAGAACGTCGGCCTGTTGCATGCGGCCAGCCAGCCGAAGAGGTCACGGCCCGAGCAACCGCCGCGCATCGAGGACTGCCAGAGGTGGGTGTGGACGTCGACGAATCCCGGCATCAGCAAGCGGTCGGACACGTCGATCACCCTGGTCCCGGCCGGTACGCCCAGCCGCCGACCGACGGCGGTTACGGCCCCGTCCCGCATCAGGACGTCGGCCCCCTCCACCGTGCCCAGCGGTCCGTCGCCCAGGGCGGGATCCATGGTGAGCACCAGCGCGGCGTTGCGCAGGAGGGTGGCCCGGCCGGTGGGACCGCCGGCGGCGACCGGCGCCTCGCGCGGGCGGGTCCGTCCCGCGCCGAGCACGAACGGACTCGCCGCCGCCATGCCCAGGCCGGCCAGCACCCTGCGGCGCCCGGGGGCCGGGAGTGGAGTCGGGGCGGGGGGAGCCTGTGCGGTCTCCGGTACCTGTGCGGTGGTGCCGGGACATTCGCTGAGCGGGTCCATGTCGTGCTACCTCCCGACGGAATGGCGCGGGGCGCTCCTGTGGACTCACGGATCGTCAGGCACGTGCGGAGTCGCACGGGTTCGTATCCGGATGGTGCGCCCGCCCGGGTCCGTCCCGGAAGGGTCGCGTCAACAGTTTGTTTCAAACCTCGGCCGGCGGAGCGGTGGCGAGTAGCAGTCGAACGCCCAATTGGCACGGAGATCCTGCCTGGTGGCGCCGGTTCAAGGCGCGTCGACGGGGTATCCGCCCAGGGACGTTGCGCACGATGACGCTCTGGAGGAGCCATGCCCGGACTGTTCGCGAAGATCAAGGAGTTCAGTCGTAGCCCGCAGGGGCAGCGGACCATCGCCTCGGCCCGGCGGGCGGCGGCCGATCCGGGGAAGCGGGCGGCGGCCCGTCGGATGCTGACCCGACTGCGCGGCGGCAGGCGCTGACGCCGGCCGGCGGCGTACCCGTACCCGTACGTCAGGAGGCGCCCACCCGGCCCCGGGTGGGCGCCTCCTGACGTACGCCTGTATGGCCCCCGGTGACGGGTGGCCTACTGCGGCTTCGTGGCGATCTGGATCAGGTTGCCGCAGGTGTCGTCGAAGACGGCGGTGGTGACGGGCCCCATCGCCAAGGGTTCCTGGGTGAAGCGGACGCCGAGGGCGGTCAGCCGCTCGTACTCCGCCTCCACGTCCTCGACGGCGAACTGGGCGAGCGGGATGCCGTCCGCGAGGAGCGCGTCGCGGTACGGCTTGACGGCCGGGTGCCCGGAAGGCTCCAGGAGCAGTTCGGTGCCGCCGGGCTCGTCGGTCGAGACGACGGTCAGCCAACGGTCCGGCCCGCCCAGCGGAACGTCGTGCTTCTTCACGAAGCCGAGGATCTCGGTGTAGAAGCGCAGGGCCTCGGCCTGGTCGTCGACGAAGACGCTGGTCATGTGGATCTTCACGGGGTGATCTCCTCGGGTCCGGAGGGGGCGGGCACGGGCCACCGCTCGGCGATGTGCCGCAGTGGGGCCGTGTTCAGGTCATGGAACTTGTAGCGGCCCTCCCGCCTGGTTTCGACGAGCCCCGCGGCCTCCAGCAGGGCGAGGTGCTGGGAGACGCCCTGGCGGGAGATGCCGAGCTGGTGCTTCATGCCCAGCCGTGCGCAGATCTCGAACAGTGTCTGTCCGGACTTCTCGGTGAGCTCGTCGAGGATGGTGCGGCGGGTGGGGTCGGCCAGAGCTTTGAAGAGGTCATCGGCCACGGCCCCAGCATAGGCAAACGTTCACTTGCCTATCAAATCGAGGGGTGTCCCCGCTCCGCACGGACCCGCCCGTTTGGCCCCGAGCAGGACCCGGTAGCGGTCGTGGCCGGTGAAGTCCGCGAGGCTCCACACAGCCGGCCGACCCACCTCGGAACTCAGGTGGAGGACCGCGTCCGGGCCGGCCCACACGCCGACGTGCGCCCCGTACGGGTCCGTGTCCGCGTTGAAGAACAGCAGGTCGAGGAAGTCGGGCCGCGCGACCCGCGCGGTGTGCCGGGTGTCGTTCCACAGTTCGCTGGAGCGCAGCGGGGGCACGCACCTGCCGAAGTGCCGCAGCACCTCGTAGGCGAAGAGCTGGCAGTTGGCACCCGGTGCGAGGCCGGGCAACCGGCTCACGGCGGGGGAGCCCGGGTACCGGGAACCGGTGTAGGGCACGGCCCAGAAGGCGTCCGGCAGGGAATCGAGACGAGGATCCATGCCGCCCATCCTGCCCGGCGGCGCGGCGGCGCGGCTGCGCGGCGGCCCGGCGGGTGGCGGGTGGCGGGTGCGCCGCCCGGTCCATCCACACCCTGGGCCCGCACCGGCCACGGGTCGCAGACTGGCCCGATGGACGAGTTACGGATCACACGACGTCGGGCCTCGCCGGGTCCGACGACCGCACGTCGGACCACGAGGGGGCGGGCCACACCGGGTCGGGGTGCGCCGGCCGGGGCGACCCCGCGCCGGGCCATCGCGCGCCGAAGCGCCCCGTGCCGGGCGGCCGCCCCGCGCCGGACCGCGTCATGAGCGCGACCCGCGGCGGTGAGCTGCCCCTGCACCGGCTCGACGTACCGCTCCCGCACCTGCTCCCCTTCGCCATCGGCACCTTCGACTCCATCGGGCCGCTCTCCCGGGCGGGATTCCCCCACCGCCACGCGTTCTACGAGATCGTCCTCGTCACCGGCGGCAGCGGCGCGCACGTCCTCGACCTCGCCCACTGGCCCCTGGATCCACCCCACCTCTGCGTGATCACACCGGGGCAGGTCCACCACTGGGAGGACGCCGAGGACCTCACCGGACACGTGATGCTGTTCAACGAGGACTTCCTGCTGGGCCACCCCGAGGACGCCGCCGCGCTGGACCTGCTCGCCGCCCGGCCCTGGCTGCGCCCCGACGACGGCCGGGACGGGATCGCCGCACTGTTCCAAGAGATGGAGCGCGAGTACCGGGACCTGCGCGAGGGGTACGCGGGGGTGCTGCGCGCCTATCTGCACATCCTGGTCGTACGGGCCCTGCGCGCCTGCGAACCCGGCCCGGGGAGCAGCCCCGTTCCAGCGGGCCGGGCCGTGGAACTGGCCGCCGCCTTCACCCGGTTGATCGCCTCACCGGACGGTACGGGGCTCTCCGTGGCCGATTGCGCGAAGCGGCTCGGGGTCACCTCCGGGCACCTGCACGCCCGGGTGAAGGAAGCCACCGGGCAGACCCCCGGCGGCCTGATCCGCCGCCGGCGGACGCTGGAGGCGAAGCGGCTCCTCGCCCGGACCGATCTGACGATCGGGCAGGTCGCCCGGGGCGCCGGCTTCGCGGACCCCGCCTACTTCTGCCGGTTCTTCCGACGTGAGACCGGCCTGACACCGGGCGACTACCGGGCCGGGATCGCCACCGGTCCCACGGCCTCCGGCAGCGGAGGAATTCACCACGATCCCCGGATCCGGTCCATCGCGGCCGCCGAGCCGGGAACCGTAGCGTGACGCCGACGGAACCGGCCGACGGTTCCGTCGCCGCCCGCCCGGGCCGCGCCCCACCGCGGCCCGGGACTCCGGCTCCGGCACCCGGCGTATCCCCCCCACGAGCGCGAAGGAGTCGACGCGTGCCCATCGACGAGAACCGAACCGGCGATCAGCCCCGACCCACCCCGTCATCCCGCTCCGGCGCGGGCAGCCGCCTCAGCCGCAAGAACTTCCTGAAGGCCGCGGCCCTCGCGGGCGCCACCCCGTTGCTGCTCGGCGGCGGCGCGGCCCTGGCCCGCGACCAGCGCGGGGCGGCGGCGGAGGGGGTCCTGCCCGAACTCACCCCCGCCTGCGACGACGGGGACGAACCCACCGTGCCCCAGACCGAGGGCCCGTACTTCAAACCGAACTCGCCGCGCCGGACCTCCCTGGTGACGGCCTCCACCCCCGGCACCCGCCTCACCGTCAGCGGGTACGTCTTCGGTCGGGCCTGCCTGCCCATCGCGGGAGCCCTCCTCGACTTCTGGCAGGCCGACGTGAACGGCGCCTACGACAACACCGGCTACGGCTTCCGCGGCCACCAGTTCACCGACGCGCAGGGCGCGTTCCGGCTGACCACCATCGTTCCCGGCCTCTACCCCGGACGCACCCGCCACGTGCACGTCAAGGTGCAGGCGCCCGGCCGCCCGGTGCTGACCACCCAGCTGTACTTCCCGGGGGAGCCGCGCAACGCCACGGATTCGATCTTCGACGCCCGACTGCTGATGACCGTGCGCCAGGTCGGACCGGCGAAGGAGGGGACCTTCGACTTCGTCCTGAATGTTCCGCAGACCCCCACACCCACACCCACACCCACGCCCACGCCCACGCCCACCGCGACGCCGACGGGTGGGGGCTGGACGGTCGGTACTTCGTACCGCACGGGCGACCGGGTCACCTACGGCTCGACGGCCTGGACCTGCCTCCAGGCACACGTCGCCGTGCCCGGCTGGGAGCCGCCGAACGTACCCGCGCTCTGGCGCAGGGCCTGACAGCGGGGGCGGCGGGCCTCAGCGTCGGTGGGTCAGGCCGCTGGTCACACGGCTCCACAGGGAGCGGGTGGCGCCGAAACCGGTCTCGTGCGCCCAGATGTGGGTGCACCCCGGGCACTGCAGGTGGATCAGGCTGCCGGAGTTGGCGAGCATGTAGCGCCAGTGCCGCGAGCACGTCCGGCCGTCCTCGCACGGGGTGCAGCCCAGGGTGTCGTCACAGTTCGGGCAGGGCACCCAGGCCCGGCGGCCGATGTCCGCCTGCGGGTCAAGCGGCAGCATGGCCACCCCCGCGGCGGGGCAGGACACCGGCCGCGACCAGGTCCTCGTAGACGCGCTGCTGGTCGGCGTCCAGGCCGGAGTACAGGAGGTCGTACGCCACCTCCTCGCCGCGCAGTACCTCCACCGGGTCCCAGTCGGCTCCGAGGGCGGCCATCACCCGGGACCTCCGGAGCATCTCCTGGGAGGTCAGATCGATGGTGAAGTCGACGACCGGCGGGACGCCGTCCGGCCGGTCGCCGGGGCCGTCCTGACCGGGGGGAGGGGTGGGGGGAAGGGTGGGGTGGTGCGGGCTCATGCCTTGAACTTAGGTAAGCCTTCCTTCGCGGGTCAAGTCCGGGTGTGCGGAGTCACAGGGCGACCCGGGGGTCGGGGGTGCGCGGTGCCCCCCGGGTCCGGGTCGGGTGTGGTCCGGGGGCTTCCCGACAATCCACCGTCCTTCGAACCGTCGACGCGTTCGCATGAACTCCGCGCGCCGCCGGCGCGGTGCTCAACGGAAGGCGGTCGCGCGGACGTTGTTGCCGCAGAGGGCGAAGTCGCCGCCGTCGGCCGGGGACAGTTGGAGTCCACCGCCACCGCCACCGACTCCCAGGACGAGAGGGGGCGCGACGGTCGGTGTGGCCGTCGCTGATCACGGTGATCCGCACCGCCGAAGCTTGCGCTTCACCCGGGTTCCTCTCCCCGCCCCGGCGGCCGCCGTAAGCCGGTGGCCGTTCGTACCGGGCCGGTTCCGTCCCCCCTGCGCGCCCCTTCCACCATCCCACGGGGCGCCTGCCCCGGCGCCCCGGGCCGCCACGGCAGCGGTCGGCGCCGTGGCGGCAGCGCGCGGAACGTACCTGCTACGGGGCGATCGGCAGCCGGCGCTTGTGCTCGGTGAGGCGGTAGCGCCGGGCGATCGTGTCGAAGGCCGCTTCGCCGACCGGCTTGCCCTCCAGGAAGTCGTCGATGTCGTCGTACGTGACACCGAGCGCGTCCTCGTCGGCCTTGCCGGGGTCGAGGGTCTCCAGGTCGGCCGTCGGGACCTTCCAGACCAGTTGGGCCGGGGCGCCCAGCGCGTCCGCGACGGCACGCACCCGGCGCTTGGTCAGGCCCGTCAGCGGGACGAGGTCGGCGGCGCCGTCGCCGAACTTGGTGAAGAAGCCGGACACCGCCTCCGCCGCGTGGTCGGTGCCGATGACGAGACCGTCGTGCGCGCCCGCCACCGCGTACTGGGCGATCATGCGCTGCCGGGCCTTGATGTTGCCCTGCACGAAGTCCTGGTGGGCGGCGTCCCGGAAGGCGATGCCACCGGCCACGGAGGCCGCCAGGGCGGCATCGCTCGCGGGCTTGACGTCCACGGTCAGGACCCGGTCCGCGTTGATGAACCCGAGCGCGAGCTGGGCGTCCTTCTCGTCGGCCTGCACACCGTACGGCAGTCGCATGGCGAAGAACGTCGCCTCGTGGCCGGCCGCGCGGGCCCGCTCGACGGCGAGCTGGCACAGCCGCCCCGCGGTGGTCGAGTCCACGCCGCCGCTGATGCCGAGCACCAGGGACCGCAGACCGGTGGACGTCAGCCGCTCCGTGAGGAAAGCCACGCGGCGCTCGATCTCCTGCGGGGCGTCGAAGGTCGGCGGCACCTGGAGTTCCCGGGCGATCTCCTGTTGCAGGGCGGTGGACGCCGGCTGGCTCACGGCTGCTCCTCGTGTGGTCGTTCGTCGTGCGCCCGGTGGCGCGCTGTCCCGTCGACCCTAGTCGAAACGGCCGGCGCCGGATCCGTCGGTGCCGCGCCTGCGCGCGACCGGCGGCCGGCCTCAGAACTCGCCGCGCCGACGCACGCCCAGCGGACGGCCGTCCGGATCGACGAGCAGCCGGTACAGCGGCAGGGACCACGCCCGGGTCGCCCGCGACAGGTCCGGCGGGCGGTACGCCCGCAGCCGGCCCGGCGGCCGGGGCCCCCGGCGACCGCCCTCGTACCAGGCGTCCAGGGCCGCCGCCGCCGACGCGAACCGTTCGAACGCGCGCACCGGATCGCAGAGCGGATCCGCTGCCTCGGACACGTCCGAGGCAGCGAGCCCCGGTTCCGGCTCGGCGTCGAGGTGTTCGCGGGAGAGTTCCAACCGCAACTCCCGGGCGAAGCGCCGCGCCCCGTCCCCCAAGCCGGCGGGATCGAGGGGCTCGCGAAGGTCCCGCGCGGCGTCCAGGACGGCGCAGTTGAGCTCCGAGTCGTGCGTCCAGGACCGCAGGTTGACGTTGTCGGAGCCCACCGACGCCCACACGTCGTCGATCACGCACACCTTGGCGTGGACGTACACCGGCGTACCGGCGTGGTTCTCCAGCCCGTACACCGCGACCCGGTCCCCGCCGCCGCGGCGCAGCCGCTCCAGCGCGGTGATGCGTCCGACCAGGTTCATCGGCAGGGTCACCGGCCCGTCCTGCTCGGGCACGGTGGGGATGACGGCGATCAGATGCAGGTCGGGGCGGTCGGCCAGCGCCCGCGCGAAGTGCTCCACCACCTTCGGGGACCACAGGTACTGGTCCTCCAGGTAGATCAGGCTCCGCGCCCGACCGACGGCCTTGAGGTAGCTGCGCGCGATGCTCCGCTCACCGTCGGGCGCGAACGGGTAACCCCGGAACAGCCGGTTCGGATACGTGCGGAGCACCTGCACGGTATGGGTGCCGCACGCTTCGGGATCGGGGGCCTGCGGCGGTAGCCGGTCGGCGTGCTCGTCCTCGCCGTGCGCGCGCTGCCGCAGCCGGACCAAAGGGCTGCGCGTCAGTGGCGCCGGGTCCTCCCACCGCTCGCGGAACCCGGCCTCAAGATCACCGACGGCCGGTCCGCGCACCGCGAGCTGTACGTCGTGCCACGGCGGTCGGGGCCCGTACGCGTCGGCGAACGGCACGGCCTGCGGGTCGCCGCCGTGCGCGGCGTCATCGTTGCGGCCGTGGCACAGGTCGATCCCGCCCACGTACGCGACGTCGCGCTCGGGGCGGGCGGGGTGGCGCAGGACGACCAGCTTCTGGTGGTGGGAGCCACCCGGCCGGACCCGCATGTCCAGCAGGAACTCGCCGCCGCCCGCCTCCACCTCCTTGCCGAGGTGACGGTTCTCGGTCTCGCTGAACTGGAAGCCGTCCAGGTGGGAGCGCCACACGAGGCCCTTGACGATCACACCACGCTCGGCCGCCTCGCGCAGCACCCGGCCGATCTCGGTCCCCTCGCCGGCGAGCCGTTCGTCGGGGTCGCCCCGCCAGTCGGTGAACAGCAGCAGGTCACCGCGCTCCTGTGCGCGGATTCCGGCGAGCAGCTCCCGGAAGTACGTGCTGCCGTGCACCAGGGGCCGGACGTCATTGCCCGCCACCCAGGCCAAGGCCCCCGGACGCCGGGAATCCAGGCGCGTCGCCGGATTTCCGCGGTCACGGGTTGTCAGCAGCCAATCGGAAAGTTCCACGGCACAGCCCTCCCTCGCCGAGCCCCTACCCCCACGCCGCCGACCCATGCGAGCGCGCACGGCAGCCACCCGGCCCGGACCCCGGGGGTACGACTTCTGCCGACGCCCATCCGACAGTGGGATCGGCCGGAGCCCGGTAGGTGGGGGCGCGGGGTGAGGTACGCATGATCGAGAACCGCCTTCGGGGTCCACGCGTTCCGCTGCGGGACGCCGGTGTGCGGGCGCCCTCCACGGTCGCCGACGTACGGTCCGCAACCGCTGCGGGCGGCGGACCGTACCCCCGTCAGGCCGCCTTCGGGCGCGCCCCCGCCAACGCGCCCCCGCGGACTCGCGGTACCGGGCGGTGGGCCGGCGGTGCGGTGTCGGCGGGCACCGATGGGGTGTCCATCAGGAGCGCGGACAGGGAGAGGCGGGCTCGGGCCACGCGGGAGCGGACGGTGCCGACCGGGCAACCGATGGCGGCGGCCGCGTCCGCGTACGGCAACCCGAGGAGCTGGGTGAGTACGAAGGCCTCGCGCCGCTCCGCGGGAATGCCGGCCAGCAACTCGGCCAGGGCGATGCCGTCGTCGAAGCCCGGGACGCCCCGCGGCTGGGCCTGTTCGGCGGCCGTCTGCCAGTCGGTGCGGTCCGCGGTCCGGGGTCGGGCCGCGGCGTGGCGGTGGCTGTCCACCACCGTGCGGCGGGCGATCGACAACAGCCAGGTGCGGGCGGAGGAGCGGCCCTCGAACCGGGGGAGCGAGCGGAGCGCGCGCAGGAACACGTCCTGGGTCAGGTCGTCGGCCGCCTGGGAGTCCGAGCTGAGGTAGGCCACGTACCGCCACACGTCACGGTGGAGCGCACGCACGAACCGGTCCGTCTTGACCGGGTCGCCGTCGCGGGCCGCGAGCGCCAGACGGGTCACCGCCGCGTCGGAGTCGGGAGTGTGCGGGAGTCCCGTGCCGACGGTACGGGGTGTGGTGGGCGAGGCGGGCAGAGCGGGCGGGGTGGGCAAGGCCGGCACGGTGGGCAGGGCATGGGTCATCGCCAGGGGTCCTTAGGGCAAGGGAGCCGACGCCGAGCGGGGCGGCGCCGGTGAAGGGTACGGCCGGCCGGACGGCACGGCCGATGCCCGAGGCACGACGCGGGCGCGTACGGAACGGCGGCGCGCCGCGTGCTCGGGGAACCGGCTGTCAGAGGACAGCGGTTCCCGCAGGAGGCCCCCGCGAGGTGATGGCGTGGACGAGGAGCAGACGTCGCGGCGAACGGTGTTGGTGGGACCGGCTCACCGGAACGGCAGGCCGGTGCGGGGGGCCGACCGGCCGCGACAGGAGACGCAGCGGCGCCCGGAGCCGGGCAGCCACACACCGCGCGATGCGGTAGGCGGCCCGCTCGCCGTGGGCGAGCCACAGACCGCACAGCACGGCGGCCAACAGGTGGGCCGTCACCATGCCGGCCGGTGACATCCCGGCCATCTCGTGGCCACCCGCCCCCACCTGCACGGTGTACGCGGTGTACGCGGCGTGCGCCGTGTCGTGCAGGGCGTGGTGCGCATGGCCGACGGCCGCCGACATGTCGCCACCGGGGGCCGCCCCGAACAGTGCCGAGCCCGAACCACCCGACCCGGTCGCGGAGTTCGGGCCGAGCGACCCGATACCTCCGGCGGCCCCCGCCGGCGGGCCGGCGGACAGCCCGCCGCAGGTCAGGTACTGAGCCCACTGCCGGACGAACGGGGTGCCCGCCGGCAGGGCGGGCTGGGTCAGGGACTGCACCAGGGAGAACGCCGCGTGCAGCCAGGCCTGGACGGCCACGGCCGCCGCGGTCACCCGGAGCGGCCCCCGCTCCCGGGCGGCGAGGAACCAACCCGCCGCCGCGGGGGCGGCCGGCGCGGGCGCCAGCGCCCACCACGGCACGGCCGCCCCCGACATCAGGAGGTGCCCGATGGCGGCGAGCAGCACGCAGAGGGCCGCGAACAACGCGGCCCGCAAGGCTCGATGACAGTGGCCCGGCTTCATGGCGGGCTCATCCTCGCACCGGCCTTCCGAGCCGCGCAGTGGCTGCGCACATCCCGACAAGTTCTCGTGCCAGGTGGTTCCGGCCCGTCCGGAGCACCACGTGCGCCGGGAACCGATCCGCCGACGCATCCGACTGCCTACCCGGTCGGCCGAGAGGTTCAACATGCGCGGACGGGGGATTTTCGTGGCGGCGGAGGAAACGAAGGCGGCAGCGGAGACCGGCGAACCAGGTCCGAAGGAAGGCCGGTTCACCGCGCTCCTTACGTGCGCCATGGGCTTCTCCATGCTCCAACTGTTCGTCCTGGGCGCCCTCGGCCCCCGCCTGGTGGGGGAGCCGGGCCTATCGCCCGCCGTGCTGGGCCTGACGACCACCATCGGTTTCGGGACGGCGGCGGTACTGTCGCCGGCCGGCGGCCGGATCGTGGACCGGATCGGCCCGCGCCGATCCCTGGTAGCGCTGCTGCTGCTCTCCGCCGCCGCGCTCGCCCTGATGAGCGCCGCGCCCGGCGCCACCCTGCTGCTGGCCGCCGTCGCGCTGGGCGGCGTACCGCAGGCGCTGGCCAACCCGGCCACCAACAAGGCGGTCCTGCGGTCCGTACCGCCGGCGCGGCGGGCGGCGGTGACGGGGATCAAGCAATCGGGGGTCCAACTGGGCGCCTTCTTCGCCGGGTTGCCGCTGGCGATGCTCGCGGCCGGGATCGGCTGGCGGGGTGCCGTATGGGCCGGGGCCGGCGCGGCCCTGCTGGCCGGGCTGTGGGCCCTGCGCACCCTGCCCGCCGACCCGGCCCCGCCGCCCCCCGCCGTGCCGCGCGGCCCGCTCGTGCCGCGCGGCATGGTGGCCTGGCTGGCCGTGTTCTCCCTCTTCCTGGGCGCCGGCATCGCCTCCGTCAACACCTACCTGGCCCTCTTCGGGGCGCAGCGGCTGGGCATGGGCCCGACGACGGCCGCGGCCCTGGTCGCCGTACTGGGCGTGGCGGGCATCGCGGGCCGGATCGGCTGGTCGAAGGCGGCCCGGCCCGGCCGCGCCGAACGGCTCCCGGGCCTGCTCGCGTGCGGATCCCTCGTGGCCGCAGGCCTGTTGGGCGGCGCCCTCGTCGCGGGACCGTTGGTGTGGGTCGGCGCGGTGGCGGTCGGGGTGTTCGCCGTGTCCGGCAACGCCGTCTCCATGGTCCTCGTCGTACAGCGGGCCGCGCCGGGCCGGGCCGGACAGGATTCGGCCCTGGTCGCGGCCGGCTTCTTCGCCGGATTCGCTCTGGGACCACCCCTGTTCGGGCTCCTCGCGCAGAGCGGCCGGTACGGGACCGGCTGGCTGCTGGTGGCCGCGGAGTTCGCGGTCGCGGCGGCGGTCGCCTCCGCCTGGGCCCGACGTGACCGTGCGGGACGTACGGCGTGAACGCGACGGAAACCGGCCGGTGGGCGGGGCGGGCGCTGGACTCCGTCCTGGAACGGGTCGCGGTCACCGGGGCGGCCGTCGGCGACCGCTTCCCGCTGCACGCCGAGCCGGCGGACGGCACGTGGACGACGACCCGCAACGGCTCCTGGACCGGCGGCTTCTGGGCCGGGCTGCTGTGGCTCCGGGCCCGCTCCACCGGCGCCGCGGTCGACCGGCGGGCCGCGTCCGCGTGCACGGCCCGACTGGCGCGCTGGGCGGAGGCCGACACCGCCACCCGGGGCCTGATCCTCTGGTACGGGACCGCCGCGGCCGAGGACGACCCGTACGCCGCCGCCCTCCGCGCCCGGGCCGCCCGCGCCTGCCTGGCGGACTTCGACCCCGCGCTCGGGATCGTGCCCTGGGGCGACGCGTTCGGCGGACCACGCCTGCTGGCCCGGGCGGACGGCGCCCCGGGCCTGGTCCCCCTCCTCGCCGCGGCCGGCCCGACCGGAGCGGCCGCCGCCTCGACCCACCTCCACCACCACCTGGACCTCTGCCTGGACCCTTGCCCGGACCTCTGCCCGGACCCTTGCCTGGGCCGCGACGACGCGGCGAAGCCGGTGCGACGCCCCGGCCGGCGCGCAGGGGCGCTGCTCGACTCGCCCACCGGCGCGGACACCGAACCCTCGGGCGGACCGCCCCCCGACGCGTACGCCGGTACGGCCGCCGGGGCGCCGTCCGGGACGGGCTTCGACGCGGACGCCGGGCCGCTCTCGAGGTCGCCGTCCTGTGCGCGCGGAGCCGGGGCCTACCCGGCCCGCGCCCCCCACAACCCCCCGAGCCCCCCGCGCCCGCCCGCCTGGAGCTTCCACGGTGCGACGACGGGCTGGCGGCCCTGTGCGGAGCCGGAGCCCGGCTGGAGCCGGGGCGACGCCTGGTTGCTCCTCGCGGTCGCCGACGCCCTGCTGACCCCGGCCGTCGCGGGCCACCGCCCCGCCCGACTGGTAGCGGCAGCCGACACGCTCGCGGCGCCGACCCTCCGGTCCGGGCCGCTCGTACCGCCCGCCCGTACCGGACACCCGCACGGCCCGCTCGACACTTCGGCGGCCGCCATCACCGCTGTCGCCCTGCTGAAGCTCGCCCGACTGCCCGGACCCGGAGCCGACCAGTACGCGCACCGCGCCGCGGCGATCCTCGGGCACCTAATCCGGGAACACGTCACCGGCCCGGGTCCGGGCCGCCCGGCCGGAATGCTGCTGAACGGCTGCTACGACGCGGGCCGAGCCCTGGCCGTGCGGCACGAACTCGTCTGGGGCGACTTCTTCCTGGCCCTCGGCCTCGCGGCCCTGACCGGCCTCGTCGATCCCACCCGCCTGTAGCCCTCCCTGCCGCGCGCCCGCCGGCACGTGCTCGGCGCGCGCCCGCCCGCACGGGCCGCGCGGTATCCACCCGACGAGGCCGGGTCGCTACGACCCCCTCCCGGCGCTCGGCAGCGCCCCGAGCCCCGTCGGGCCCGGCTCGCCGCGCCCACCCCGGCGTCCCCGCACGGACCCCGCCTCCGGATCAGCCGGGCGGGGCGGTCCGCCCGGTCGGCTCGGGGGCGGGTACCACCGGGGCGTAGGCGGCCAGGACGCGGCGGGCCACCGAGGTGATGTGGAGTTCGTCGGGGCCGTCGAGGATGCGGGCGGCACGGCCGGTGCGGAAGAGGGACGGGAGCGGGGTGTCCGGGCCGAGACCCGCGGCGCCGTGGACCTGGATCGCGGAGTCCGTCACCTGCTGGAGCATGCGTGCCGCGGCGACCTTGGCCAGCCCCACCTCCGTACGGGCGTCCTGCCCGGCGGCGATCAGCGCCACCGCCTCGTGGGCCAGCAGCCGGGCCCCGCGCAGCGCGAGCAGGGCTTCGAACACGTGCTGTTGGACCAGCTGGTGTCCGGCGAGCGGCCCGCCCGAACCGCTGCGTGCGGCGGCCCGGCCGCACATCAGGTCGAAGGCGCGTTCCGCCTGGCCGATCCAGCGCAGGCAGCGCAGCGTCCGGCCGAGGCACAGCCGCTCACCGGCGATGGACAGGGCCCCGCCCTCCGCGCCGAGGAGGTGGTCGGCGGGCACCCGGACCCGGTCGAGGCCGATCTCGTACTGGCCGGCCGCCCCCAGCACGGGCAGTTCCCGCAGGATCCGGAAGCCGGCGGAGCCGGTCGGCACGAGCAGCAGGGACAGCCCCTCCCGGTCCCCGGGCGACCCGCCGGTGCGGACCAGGACGGTCACCAGGTCGGCCCGGCCGGCGCCCGAGGTGAACCACTTGCGGCCGCTGACGAGCCAACTGCCGTCCGCGCTCCGTTCGGCGCGGGTGCCGGTCAGTGCCGGATCGCTGCCCGGAACGTCCGGCTCCGTCATGGCGTAACAGGCCCGGAGGGTCCCGGCGACCAAGGGGGTCAGGTACTCCTCGCGGACCCGCGGCCCCCCGTACCGGGCCAGCATCGTGACGTCGAGCAGGGGAGCGGAGCCCAGGGCGGCCGGCCCGTGGTCGCTCGCGCCCTCCGCCTCGGCCAGCGCGGCGTACTCCGCGAAGGACAGGCCACCGCCGCCCAGTTCCGCCGGGAGCGGCAGCGCCCACAACCCCGCCTCCCGGGCCCGCGCCCGCAGGGCGTCGAGCGCGGCGTCCGCGGCCGGCCCGCCCGCGTCCAGCACCGTCTCGTACGGGACCACCCGGTCGGCGACGAACCGGGTGATCCTCTCCCTCAACCCCGCCACGTGCGGGCCGGGTCGTGCCGCTTGCCCGGCAGGGGACTTCGGATCCGTCACTGCATTCCTCCTGCGTCCCGGGAACCCGTACGAACGACTGTCCGACTGTCTGTTCGTGGAACTGGTCGGGCGCACGCGCTCCCGGGTTCCCGCTTCCCGCCAGCACCCGGGCGCCGGCCACCGCCGCGCCAGGAGAGGAGAGGCATGGCGTCACCAGCAACCGCGCGGACGGTCCGGCCGCTCGACACATTGCGCTTCGACACCTCCGGCCCCCCACGGATCACGGGCATCGTCACCGACCACCTCCGCGCCCTCGGCGCCGTCCCGGACCGTACCGACGATGCGCCCCCGCCCCGCACCGAGCGCGCCGCCCCCTCGGTCGGCCCGGGCCGGTTCGTCCTCGCCGGAGGCGGCTTCGAGGCGGCCCGGGCACTCACCGCCTGGGGGGCACCCGGCAGCGGCCTCGTCGACGAGGCCACCGTCCAGGCCGCCACCGGGATCATGGCCGTGCACGGCCGCCGCGAGGGGAGCCCGCGCGGGCTGGCGGCCGACTACGTGGCGACGGCCACCGCCGTCCTCACCGTCCAAGGCCTGCTCGCCGGACTGGTCGGGCAGGCCCGCGGCGGCGGCGCCGCCGAGGTCACCACCGCCGCCGACCGGGCCGGGCTCCTCGCGGTGTCCCAGTACCTCGCCGCCGACGGGGCGGACGAGGCGGAAGCCGCCGAACTCGCCCCCGGCGGACCGCCCTTCACTTCCGCCGACGGGGTGCTCTTCGAGCTGGAGACCCTCGACCCGGGGGCCTGGGCGGCGTTCTGGCGGGCCCTGGACGCGCCCGCCGACGCGCTGCGCGCCGGCTGGCGCCCCTTCCAGTTCCGCTACGCCACCGCCTGCGCGCCGATCCCGGCCGCCCTCCACACGGTGGCGCGGGCCCACCCCATGCGGGCCATCACCCGCGCCGCCGTCCTCTCCGGCGCCCAGGTGTGCCCCCTGCGCACCCTCGCCGAACGCGCCGGGGAACACGACGGCGCCGCCCCCTGGTCGCTGCTGCCCCTGGACACCACCGGCGCGGCTCGCCCCCCTGCCCCCCGGCCCTCCGCCGACCCCAGCCCCGGCCGCCCGCTCGCGGGGCTGACGGTCCTGGAGGCGGGCCGCCGCATCCAAGCCCCGCTGACCGCACACCTGTTGGGGCTCCTCGGCGCCGATGTCATCCGCATCGAACCGCCCGGCGGGGACCCGCTGCGCGGCATGCCGCCCGCCTGCTCCGGAGTCTCCGCGCGCTGGCTCGCCCTGAACCGGGGCAAGAGCGCCGCGGAGATCGACATCAAGTCCGCCGCCGGCCGCCGCCGACTGCGGGAACTGGCAGCCGGGGCCGACGTGTTCCTCCACAACTGGGCGCCGGGCCGGGCCGCCGCGCTCGGCCTGGACGCCGACGACCTCGCACCGGTCAACCCCGAGCTGGTGTACGCGTACACCAGCGGTTGGGCCGACCGGCTCGACGACGCCCCCATGGGCACCGACTTCATGGTCCAGGCCCGCACCGGCGTCGGCGAAGCCGTCCGTCCGGAGGGTGAACCCGCCGCCCCCTCCCTGATGACCCTGCTCGACGTACTCGGCGGCCTGCTCGGTGCCGAAGCCGTCCTCGCGGGGCTCCTGTCGCGCGAACGCACCGGCCGCGGCGTCCGGGTCGACTCCTCCCTCCTCGGGGCCGCCGACCTCCTGACCGCCCCGGCCCTGCGACGGGCTGCCCGCGGCCTCGACCCCCGCATGCCCGCCGGATTCCGCCGCCCCCTGTGCACGGCCGACGGCTGGATCGCGCCCGCCGACGACAGCGCCGCGGCCGCCTCCCGGTTCGCCGAGGACCTGCGCGGCCGCACCACGGCCGACGCCCTCGACCGGCTCCACGAGAACGGTCTGTCCGCGACGGCCGTCACCACCGAGCTGTCCACCCTGCACCGCGACCCGCGCCTGAACGGCCCCATCGGCCGCGACCCGTACGGCGCCCCCGCAGTCCCCGATCCCTGGAGCTTCGCGTGACCGCCACCGGACCCGCCCTGCGCGACCTGCTGCCCCCCGAACTGCGCCGCTCGTGGGTCGTCGACGGCACCTGCCCCGACCTGGACCTCTACAGCCTCTTCCGGGCCCGCCAGATCGCCGACCTGCACCGCACCGCCGTCATCGACGCCAAGGGACCCCTCTGCTACACCGCGCTCGACCGCAAGGTGCGATGTCTCGCCGCCGGCCTCGAAGCCCTCGGCATCCGCCCCGGCGAGGTGGTGGGCGTGCAACTCCCCAACGACCGGAGCGCGGTCATCGCCGATCTGGCCCTGGCCGCCCTCGGCGCCATCGCCCTGCCCTTCCCCGTGGGTCGGGGCACGCTGGAGGCCGAGTGCCTGCTGCGCCGGGCCTCGGCCGTCGCCGTCATCGCCGCCGCCGACCACCGCGGGACGCGGCACGCCGCCGACCTGGTCACCCTGGCGGGCGCCCTGCCGGCCCTGCGCCACGTCATCGCCGCGGGCCCGGGCGCCGTCCCCGAGGGCGCGGTGCCCCTGCGGCAGCTCATGCGGTCCGACCCCGGCGGGTTCGTGCCGGCCCGGCCCGACCCCGACAGCGCCGCACGGATCCTCGTCTCCTCCGGTTCGGAAGCCGAGCCGAAGATGGTCGCCTACTCGCACAACGCGCTGGCCGGCGGGCGCGGCAACTTCCTCGCCTCCCTCATCCCGGACCGCACCGTTGCGCCGCGCTGCCTGTTCCTCGTACCGCTCGCGTCGGCGTTCGGCTCCAACGGGACCTCCGTCACGCTGGCCCGGCACGGCGGCACGCTCGTCCTGCTCGACCACTTCACCCCGCAGGCCGCGATCGAGGCGGTGCGCGCGCACGAGCCGACACACGTCCTCGGCGTCCCCACCATGGTCCGCATGATGCTCGAACGCCTCGACGCGACGGGCGGGCAACTGCCCCCGCCGACCGCCCTGGTCCTCGGCGGGGCGCCCCTCGACGAGACCACCGCGGCGGCGGCCGCGAAGGCCTTCGGCTGCCCGGTCGTGAACCTCTACGGGTCCGCCGACGGCGTCAACTGCCACACCGGGCTCGCGCACACGGTGCCGCCCACCGACGGCGCCGGCGTCATCGCCGGTCACCCCGACCCCCGGGTCGCGGAGATCCGCATCGCCGACCCCGACACCCACGCCCCCCTGGCCGAAGGCGAGTTGGGGGAGATCATCTCGCGCGGACCGATGACCCCGCTGTGCTACGTCGCGGCCCCCGACCTCGACGCCCGCTACCGCACCCCCGACGGCTGGGTCCGCACCGGCGACCTCGGCTTCCTCGACCCCGACGGGGCGCTGCACGTCGTGGGCCGCCTCAAGGACATCGTCATCCGCGGCGGCGCCAACATCAGCCCGGCCGAGGTGGAACGCGAACTCACCGCCCACCCCGACGTCCGCGACGTCGTCTGCGTCGGCGTCCCCGACCCGCTGATGGGGGAGCGCCTCGCGGCCTGCGTCGTGGCGCGCGGAGCCCGGCGCCCCACGCTCGCCTCGCTCGCCGAGCACCTGAGCGCCCGCGGCCTGGAGCGGTCCAAGCACCCCGAACGGCTCCTGATCGTCGACGTACTGCCGCTGACGGCAGCCGGCAAACCCGACCGGGCGGCACTGAAAGCCTTCGTGACGGACGGTCAGGTCATGGACGACCGGCTGATGGAAGGCCGGAGCGACGCCGTCCCGCTCGCGCAAGCCGGGTGACGCGACGGGGCCCGGCGGCCGATCGGCCGCCGGGCCCCACGAACACCCACCATCCACCAGCGGGTTCAGGACGATCCGGCCATCGCCTTCTTCAGTTCGGCCGCGGCGTTGCGGTAGACCGGCAACAGGTCCAGGTCCTCGCCCGGATAGTTGACGATCTTCACCTGCTTCGCACCCGAGTCGGGCAGCACCGTGCCGGTCGACATGTGCGCGTTGTCCAAGACCAACGCGGGCTTCTTCGCGGACAGTTCGGCGAGTTGCGCCGGGGTCACCGCTTCCGGCCCGTAGGTGCCCACCGCCGTGGCCCCCGCCAGCTTCGCCGACCAGGCGGTGAAGACCTGCGTTACCACCGAGGGACTCCGACCCCCGGGCCAGGCCGCGCGCACCTCCTCGTTCAACTGCGCGTACGAGGTGTCGAACCCGGACTTCCAGCGTGCGGCCGCCTCCTGCGTCCCGAAGAGCCGACTCAGCTCGGCCACCTCGGCGCGCACCGCGTCCGGATCGTTGTCCAGGTTGACCTCGACCAGTTTCGCCTTCGACCCCGCCGCCTCCTTGATCTTCGCGGCGTACGGCTCGAAGGGCGCGTACAGCACGAAGTCGGCCCGCGCCACGGCGGCGAGGTCGGAGGGCTTGGGGTCGTAGTCCGGGGCGTGGTGCACGGACTGCGGCACGATCACCTCGATGTCCTCGGCGCCGGCCGCCTTGGCGAACGCCCCCTCCCACGTCGTCGTGACGACCACGACGGGCTTCCCGCCGGGAGAGGGCGCGGCGTCCTCGGAACGGGAAGAGGCACCGCTCCCGCAGCCGGCGCACAACAGCAGGACCGCGCTCAGTGCGAAGAGGGAAGGGACTCGGACGAGGTGGGGCGCCATGAGCTGATTCTCCGTTCGGGGATGAGGTGCACGGCGAGGACGACCGCCCCCGCCGTCAGGACGAGGACCGGGCCGGGCGGCCAGTCCAGCCACAGGGCCAGGACGAAGCCGGTCAGGTTCACCACGACGCCGATGCCGACCGCCCACAGGGTGATCGACTTCAGCGAGCCGCCCAGCCGACGCGCGGCCAGGGCCGGCAGCAACGTCAGGGCGTCGACGAGCAGGGCGCCGGTGAGTTTGATCGCCCCCGCCACGGCCACGGCCACCAGGACCAGGAGCGCGGCGGTCAGGGCCCGTACAGGTACCCCCGAAACCTCGGCGAGCTCACGGTCGTACAGCAGCAGCCCGATCTCGCGCCGCCGCCACCAGAACAGGCCGGGCACGGCCACGGCCAGCACTGCGAGGACGGCGAGGTCGGCGATCCCCACGGACAGGATCGACCCCCACAGCAGGGCGAACGCGCCGGACGCGTTGACCCCCGACACGGCCAGCAGGAGCAGCGCCGCCGCGATGGCCAGACTCATCAGCAGCCCCATGGCCCCCGACAAGCCGTCCGGCGTCCGGGCCAGCGGCGCGACGCCCGCGCCGGCGAGGGCGCAGGCGACCAGCGCGCAAAGCATCGGGTCCAGGCCCGTCAGCAGGGCGACCGCGATGCCGAGCAGCGCCACGTGCATCATGGCGAACCGCACCGGCATGATGTCCAGGCCCACGATGACCACACCGATCACCGGCAGCCCGACCGCGGCCAGCAGCAGCGCCAGGCCCGCCCGCTGGACGGCCAACAGGTCGAGCAGCTCGCCCAGGTCCGCGCCGGCGAGGGTCACCGGACCTCCCGCAGCCGGCCCGCGGCCATCTCCAGGACCCGGTCGCAGCGCCCGGCCATGGCACGGTCGTGCGTCACCACGATCAGGGTCACGGGCAGGGAGGTGAGGACGTCGGCGGCCCGGGACTGGCCGTCGAAATCGAGGGCCGCGGTCGGCTCGTCGGCCAGGACCACCTGGGCCCCGGCGGCGACGCAGCCGATCGCCCGAGCCAGGTACATGCGCTGCAGCTGGCCACCGGAGAGGGTGTGCAGGGGCCGCCCGGTCAACGCCCCCACCCCGAGCCGGTCGGCGGCCTCGGTCGCCTCCGCCCCGCGGGCGCCGGCCGCGAGGAGCTCCGATCCGAGGAGCGGGAACCTGCCGGCCGCCGGTTTCTGCGGGATCCAGGCGCAGGCCCGTCGCCGCCAGGCCCACTCGGCGGCCGAACCCGTGCCCCGGCCGCCGACCAGGATCGAGCCCGTCACCTGCCGGTGCAGCCCGAGCACGGCCCGCAGCAGGGTGGTCTTGCCCGAACCGTTGGTGCCGGTCAGCGCCACCCGTTCCCCCGCCGCGATCTCCAGGTCCACGTCGGCGACGGCCTCGACCCGGCCGTGCCGGCAGGCCACCTCCCGCATCCGTACGTCCAGCCCGCCCATCGCACGTCCCTCGATCCTCCGTAGCCGGGAGTGGGCCGGCCCGGGTGTCCGCCCTCCCACACCCCAAGGAGTCGGAAGCCGGACGCGTCGGGTTCCCGCCGCCTCGGCAGGTTCCGCGACCACGAGTGGAACTTCGGTCGGGCGGCCTGTCGGTTCCGTTCCGACGATGCCGTGCGGTCGACCGCCCCGGTGCCCGTTGCGGCACACGGCGCCCGAAACGGGACACACCGGCCCGTGGCCCGCGTGCACGGGGGTACCGACCCTGTGGCGGTACGGGAGGCGGCGGTATCCTCCTCGTCATCCCTACCCGAGACCGGAGCACCGCGATGTTGGCGCACGAGTACGGCTACCCGGTGTTGCCCGGGACGGCCCTGGAGACCCCCGGGGTCGAAGAGGTCCTGCGGCGCCGCGAACGCGGCGTGCGACGCGGGGTGTTGCTGCTGGTGGCGGAGTTCGTCCTGCTGGTCGGCGTCGTCCTGCTCGTCGGTCCCACGTCGACGGCCGCCGCGGTGACCGCCGCCGGACTCGTCCCCGTACTCGCGGTGACGGCGGGCCTGTTGCTGCTCTGGCGCCGGGCCCGCCGCAGGGAACGGCTCGCCATGAGCACCTACGGCTGGCAGGTGTGGCCCTGCCGCGCCCAGGAGGTCCGGGTGATCTCCGGCGACGGGCAGCGCGTGCGGGGCCGCCGCTGGGGCACGGACGGTCGCGTGGTGCTGCTGCAACCGGACGGCCAGAGCCACTGCTCGTTCCCGCCGCCCTGGAACGGCTGGGACGGTCCGGCCTCCCCGCGTCAACTGACCGACGACCAGGTCTGGTTCGCGGGCGACCCCCGCTTCGGCGGCATGCTCGCGGTGCCCGGAGGCTTCCCCTTCCGCTACGTCCTGCGCGCCACTCCGGGCAAGCGCCGGGGCTCCGGCGCGGAGGACGACGCGGCCCGCCGCAGCGGCCTCATGCCGCGCGCCTGGACGCCCCGCTCCTGACGGGCCCCCATGTCCTCAGGTGCCGGTGTCCTGACCCCGCCGGCGCGCGGGCGGTGTCGCGCCCGCGGGACGGCTCAGGAGATGGCGTACCACTGGCTGGCCCAGCCCGTGTTGATGGTGCTGGTGGACTGGTCGGCGAGGTTCACCGAGGCCGGCAGCGAGTTCTGCCCGGTCAGCAGGGTGCTGTAGCGCAGTTGCGGCGGCGTGAGGCCGGCGTTGACGGAGATGCCGGCCCCGGTCGCCTTGAGCGTGAGGGCGTTCGTCGCCCAATTGCCGTTCAGCAACAGGGCGATGAAGTAGGTGCCGGGCGCTGCGGTGAACGGCTTGCCGAGGGGGAAGGGCTTGGCGATGGCGTCCGTCATCAGCTGCGGCGAGACGTCCGCCGTCGTCGCGAGCAGGGTGCCGCGAGAGTCGTACACGCCGAGGTAGCAGTTGGACAGCTGCGCGTTGGGGTCCACGCCGGCGAGGCCCAGCCAGATGTTGGACCAGGTGATCCGCTCGCGCAGCACCATCCGTACCAAGGTGACCCGGCCGCCCACACCGGCGGCCGACTGGGCCGTCACGTGCCCCGCGTCGTTGGGGTCACCGGTCCATGCCAGCAGGTTCTGGTCCTGGGGAAGGGGCCCGTCGAACCCGGCGGCGCCGCCCCGCGCGGGCGGGGTCGCGGGCGATGGAGCCGCGGAACTCCTCGCCGCGCCCGGTGCGTCGCCCTGACTCGTGCAGCCGGTCAGGACGAGCAGCGCCGACAGGACGGCGGCGAGGCCGGCAGTGACGTTGGTGGTGCGGGTGCGCATGGTCCCCCCATGAGGTGCGTGTGTGCCGAGGGGACATGGTCACACGCCCCCGAGACGGCCCGACCACCGGATGCGCGCGGTGCGCGGACCCCGATCCGTGGGTTATCGTTGATCTTGTGCTCGCGGCCGTGATCCACGGCGGTGGGGCCTCGCGTTGGTGGTCCAAGGAAAGACATCCCACTTCCCGTGGGGGGATGCAGGTGCAAGGCCTGCCCAGCGCTCGAACCAAGGCCCCGGCCTCCTCATGGAGGCCGGGGCCTTCGTGCGTACGGGCTTCCTCGCGGCGGCGCTCAGGCCTCCCGGGTCCACCGCTGGGAGGCGGGCCCGGTGCACGACTTCGTGACGAGGCCGCTCTGCATTCCGAGGTCCAGGCAGCCGCCGCCCCACTCGCTGCGCAGACTGCCGCCCGCGCCGGAACGCCACAGGCGGCCGATGTCCTGCGCGCAGTCGCCCACGAAGACGGCCTGGCCGAGCCCGTTGGCGTACAGGCACTGGCCGCTCTGCTGGTTGACGAGTTTGAACGTGCCGTCCGGCTTGCCCTGCACGGTCCAGCGCGCGGTCGGGTCCGAGCAACTGCCGTGGTCCGAGGACCCGAACACCTGGGTGATGCACCGACCGTTGTTGCCGTTGCGGTAGTGGCCGGTCCCGGACTGCGGGGGTCGGGGGGCCGGAGGTGGCGTGGACGCCCCGCCGGCGGGAGGTGGCGTACCCGCGCCGCCGACGCCGTTCGCCGAACCGCCGACCGCGCCGTTCGGGGCGCCGGTGGCACCGCCGTTGCCGTTGCCGGAACCGGGCCCGGATGAGGCGTTGCCGGGGAGCGCGACCGGGGGAGCGGAGGCACCTCCCTGTCCGTTGGCCTGCCCGTCGGCCCCGGGCGGCTGTCCCTGGGACGGCGACTGGCCGGGCGAGGGCGAGCCGGAGGGGCTCCCGCTCAGCGTGGTGGACGGGGGCGGCGTCGTACCCGCCGGCGCCGACACCGGGGGGAGCGGGGTGTTCTGGGCCTTGGCCTGCGGGGGGATGGTGTACGGCAGGAGTTGGATGGCGAGCGTCGTACCACCCGCGACGATCACGACGGGGAGCACGGCGAACAGCACACGGGTACGGCGGCGCTTCTCACGCGGCTCGGGCCGCCCGGTGACGGCCGGGGCGGCCTCGGCCTCGGGACCCCGGCCCGCACCGGCCGGCTCCGGGCCGGACGCGCGGCCCGTGAGGGGCAGCGTGGGAACATCGGGTTCCCGCACCTCGGCCGCGAAGGCGGCCCGGTCCGTCAGCCGCGCGGTGATGGCGTCCGGCCACAGCGGCGCGGTGAACGGCTCGTGCCGGGAGGCACGTTCGAGGAGTTCGGCAGCGGTGGGCCGCGCCTCGGGATCCTTGTCGAGGCAGGCCGCGACGAGCTCGGCGAGCTCCGCGTCCAGCTCCCGCAGCGGCTCCAGGTCCGGTTCCTCGTGGACGATGCGGTACAGCACGCCGTGCCCGGACTCGTCACCGAAGGGCGGCCGGCCCGAAGCGGCGTACGCGAGCACCGAACCCAGCGCGAACACGTCGGTCGCACCGCTCACCCCACGCTTGCCCGAGGCCTGCTCGGGTGCCATGTAGGCGGGCGTGCCCACGACCATTCCGGTCCGGGTCAACTGGCTCTGTTCGGCGGCCCGGGCGACGCCGAAGTCGATCAGGGTGAGCCCGTCGAGCGTCAGCATGGCGTTGGACGGCTTCAGGTCCCGGTGGACCATCCCCAACGCGTGGACGGCTTCCAGCCCCGTGGCGGCCTCGCGCAGGAGCAGCCACAGTGCCCGCGCCGGCAGTGGGCCGCCGTTCAGCTCGACGGCCTCCTTGAGCGTGAGGCCGGGCACGTAGGCGGTGGCGAACCACGGGGGCCGCGCGGTGCGGTCGCTCGCGAGGAGCGGAGCCGTGGCCCCTTCGGGCAGCCGGGCCAGGTTGTCCAACTCGTGCCCGAAGCGGCGCAGGAAGTCCTCGTCCTCGCCGACCACCGAGGGCAGCAACTGCTTCACGGCCACGTACCGGCCCTCATGGACCCCGAGGTACACCCGCCCCATGCCGCCGGCCCCGAGCCGGCCCGCCAGCGGTATCCCCCCGATCCGACGCGGGTCCTCGGCCTCCAGCGGGGTGGCCCCGCTGCCCGTCAGCTCTAACACGTCAGCCCCATCGCATCGGTTTCGGTTTCCAGAAAGCTACCCGATGGGTCGGGAGCGGCAACGGCGGGCTCCCTTGGGGGAATTGAGGCTCGAACAGGGGGAGATGGCGCCTCAAACCATCCGCTGCATGCCGACGGAGGCGGGGGTCGTGAGCCGGAACCCGAACTTCTCGTACAGGAAGCGGGCGTCGCCGTCAGCGATGAGGGAGACGGTCGCGCCCGCCGGGGCCCGCCGCTCCAGCTCCCGGACCAACTCCTCCATGATCCGTTTGCCCAGGCCCCGGCCCTGGTGCTCCGGCAGGACGCAGATGTCGACTATCTGGAAGAAGCAGCCCCCGTCACCGATGACCCGGCCCATCCCCACCGGCTCGTCGTCGTGCAGCACGCTCACCCCGTGCCAGGTTCCTGGCATTCCGGCCCGGGCCATCTCGGGGGTCTTGGGGCTCAGGCCCGATCCGGAGCGCAATTTGAGGTAGACCTCCACCGAGGGAGTTCCGACGTGCAGCGAGTAAGTGTCACCCATACCAGTCACCCGCTACATGCTACGGACGAAGCCCGAGGATCACCAGGCACCCGCACTCCGCGCACCCGCCCGAGGATCACCCAGTACCCGCCCCCGGCGCACCCGCCGGCCGTCACCGGGCGCGCCCGCCCGAGCCGTTGGCCCCGGCGGCGGCCCGGTGATCACCGGGGCGACCCGTCAGGCGCCCACGTACGCCGCGAGGTGTTGCGCGGTGAGGGTGGAGCCGCCGGCCACGAGGTCGGCCGGGGTGCCCTCGAAGACGATCCGGCCGCCGTCGTGACCGGCGCCCGGCCCCAGGTCGATGATCCAGTCGGCGTGCGCCATCACGGCCTGGTGGTGTTCGACGACGATGACGGACTTCCCCGAGTCGACGAGCCGGTCGAGCAGCCCCAACAGCTGCTCGACGTCGGCCAGGTGCAGGCCGGCGGTGGGCTCGTCGAGGATGTAGACGCCCCCCTGCTCCGCCATGTGGGTGGCCAACTTGAGCCGCTGCCGCTCGCCGCCCGACAGGGTGGTGAGGGGCTGCCCGAGGCTGAGGTAGCCGAGACCGACGTCCGCCAACCGCTCCAGGATCTTGTGCGCCGCCGGGGTGCGCGCCTCGCCCGCGCCGAAGAACTCCTCCGCCTCGGTCACCGACATCGCGAGCACCTCGCTGATGTCACGGCCGCCGAACCGGTACTCCAACACCGACGCGTCGAACCGCTTCCCCTCGCACTCCTCGCACGTGGTGGCCACACCGGCCATCATCGCCAGGTCGGTGTAGATGACCCCGGCGCCGTTGCAGTTCGGGCAGGCGCCCTCCGAGTTCGCGCTGAACAGCGCCGGCTTCACGCCGTTGGCCTTCGCGAACGCCTTCCGGATCGGGTCGAGCAGCCCCGTGTACGTCGCCGGATTGCTGCGCCGCGAACCGCGGATCGCACCCTGGTCGATGGACACCACGCCCTCGCCCACGGCCCCCGCGTGCTTCGGCAGCGAACCGTGCACCAGTGAGCTCTTGCCGGAACCGGCGACCCCGGTCACGACGCACAGCACGCCGAGCGGAATGTCTACATCCACATCGCGCAGGTTGTGCGTCGCCGCGCCACGCACCTCAAGGGCGCCCGTCGGCTTGCGCACAGCCTCCTTCAGCGAGGCCCGGTCGTCGAAGTGGCGCCCGGTGATCGTGCCGCCGGTCCGCAGCCCTTCGACGGTGCCCTCGAAACAGACGGTGCCGCCCGCCGAACCGGCGCCCGGGCCGAGGTCGACGACGTGATCGGCGATCGCGATCGTCTCCGGCTTGTGCTCGACGACCAGCACCGTGTTGCCCTTGTCGCGCAGCCGCAGCAGCAGGGCGTTCATCCGCTGGATGTCGTGCGGGTGCAGGCCCGTGGTGGGCTCGTCGAACACGTACGTGGTGTCGGTGAGGGAGGAACCCAGGTGGCGGATCATCCTGACGCGCTGCGCCTCGCCGCCCGACAGGGTGCCCGACGCCCGGTCCAGCGACAGGTAGCCGAGTCCGATCTCCACGAACGAGTCGAGGGTCTGGCGCAGCGTCGTCAGCAGCGGCGCCACCGAGGGTTCGTCGAGCCCCGCGACCCAGTCCGCCAGGTCGCTGATCTGCATCGCGCACGCCTCGGCGATGTTGATCTTCTTGATCTTCGAGGACCGGGCGCCCTCGCTGAGCCGGGTGCCGCCGCACTCGGGACAGGCGGTGAAGGTGACCGCCCGGTCCACGAACGCCCGGATGTGCGGCTGCATCGCCTCCCGGTCCTTGGACAGGAACGACTTCTGGATCTTCGGGATGAGTCCCTCGTAGGTGAGGTTCACGCCCTCGACCTTCACCTTGGTCGGCTCCCGGTACAGGAAGTCCCGCATCTCCTTCTTGGTGTACTTGCGGATCGGCTTGTCCGGGTCGAGGAAGCCCGATTCGGCGTACAGCCGGACGGTCCACCAACTGTCCGACTTCCAACCGGGGATGGTGAAGGCACCCTCGGAGATCGACTTGGTGTCGTCGTACAGCTGGGTGAGGTCGATGTCGGACACCGCGCCCCGACCCTCGCAGCGCGGGCACATGCCGCCGGTCCGGCTGAAGGTCTGCTTCACGGTCCTGGTGCCGGCGCCCCGCTCGACCGTGACGGCGCCGCTCGCGCGGACCGAGGGCACGTTGAACGCGTACGCGTTCGGCGAGCCGATGTGCGGCCGGCCCAGCCGGCTGAAGAGGATGCGCAGCATCGCGTTCGCGTCGGTGGCGGTGCCCACGGTGGAACGCGGGTCGGCCCCCATCCGCTGCTGGTCGACGATGATCGCCGTCGTGAGACCTTCGAGCACGTCGACCTCGGGCCGCGCCAGGGTCGGCATGAACCCCTGCACGAAGGCGCTGTACGTCTCGTTGATCAGCCGCTGGGACTCCGCGGCGATCGTGCCGAACACGAGTGAGCTCTTGCCCGACCCCGAGATGCCGGTGAACACGGTCAGCCTGCGCTTGGGGAGCTCGACGCTGACGTCCTTGAGGTTGTTCACGCGCGCTCCGTGCACGCGGATCAGGTCGTGCCCGTCGGCTGCGTGCGCCGCGGGCGACGGGGCGTCCGCCCTCTTGGCCTTGCTCATCGTGTCTCCCTGCTGATGCGTACGGGGCCTGCGGCGCGGACCCCGTCGGCCTCGGGCGCCGCGCCGGTGCTCATGCCCGTTACGTTAGCCCGGCCCCGGGGCGGCGGGCTTCTCGATTCGTGACCGGTTCCGGCCGCCCCCGCGGACAACGCGTGACGGCCTCCCGGAGGCCGTGCGAGGGTGGGGCCATGACCATCGAGGTACGTCCGGCTTCCGTCTTCGGGGACGTCCGGACCCTGCTCGGCCCCAAGTCGGCCACCGCCAACGTGTGCTGGTGCCTGAGCTACCGGATCCCGTCCAAGCTCAACAACGAACTGCGCGGCCCGGCCCGCGGCGAGCACGTCGCCGCCCTGTGCGGTATGCCGACGGCGCCCGGGGTCCTCGCCTACGACGGCGACGAGCCGGTCGGCTGGGCCGCCGTGGCGCCCCGCTCGGACACCTCCTTCGCCCGCAGCCGCACCATCCCGCGCCTGGACGACCTGCCCGTCTGGTCCCTGTGGTGCGTCCGGGTCCGCCCCGGGTACCGCGGCAAGGGCGTCTCGCACGCGCTCATCGCGGGGGCCGTCGATTTCGCCCGGGAGCACGGGGCGCCGGTGGTCGAGGCGTACCCCCTCGACAACGGGGACGCCCGGGTCGACCTGACGATGGCGTACGCCGGGATCCGGAAGAACTTCGACCGGGCGGGGTTCTCGCACGCCTCGGAGACCACCTCGGTACTGGCGGGCCACCCCAGGGTGCTGATGCGGCTGGACCTGCGTCGCGACCCGGGACCTCGTCCAGGACCCGACTCGGGGCCCGCCCCGGGCCTCCGCCCGGGACGTTGACCTGCGCTTCGACCTCGGATGACCGATGTGCCCGAGTTGTGGCTACTCTGGGAGTGGCGGCCGATGAGTGGTAGCGGCCTCCCGGCCGCCGGGCCCGGCCCGGGGCACACACCCCTCCCCGTTTTCTGTGCCTCGCGGTCCGGGTTTTCGCCTGCGCTCCGCCACGCCGCGGAGCGCGCCCGGACATGACGGCGGGGCCCCGACTCGATGAGTCGGGGCCCCGCGCGCACGCCTGTCGGCCGGGATTACAGGGGGCGACCGAACGGGCCGCCGATGCCGTAGTAGATCCCGATCTCCTCGCGGTACTGCGGGTCCGCCAGGTGCTGGTCCCGGTGGAACTCGGGGGCGTCCTTGACCTGCGCCCGCGTCCGGTCCACGTAGATCTTCTGCTCGTCCGCGTTGATGCTGATCACCGTGCTCGCGGGGAGCAGCACCTCCTTGCCGAAGATCCAGACGCCGGTGTCGACCACCAGGTAGGCGTCCCCGGCCTCGTCGTTGTGCTTGTCGACCTTGCCGATGCTGCCGTCCGTGGCCTCGACCTTGTAGCCCGACAGATCGGCGCCCGTGAGGTGGCCCGACGTCGAACGGTAGTTCCACATGTTCTCGGTCACGCGAAAACAACTCCTCCGGTTTGCGGGCGCGGTGAAATCACTGCCGCCCCCCTTGATCGGTGGTCCGTCGGAACGCATTCCGTCCGTTCCGATCCCTCGCTTGCCCAGGGGGTCGAGCCCTACGCGCCCCGCCCGACGAAAATCTCCGGCAGGCCGCTGACCGGCGGCAACCTCGTACGGGACGGTCAGTCGACCTGGAGTTCGCCCATCCGGCTCCAGCCGTCGGCGCCTTCGATGGTGGTGCTGACGATGTCCGGCGTACGGGTGACCAGCGGGCGCATGGTCTCCAGTGCGGCGCGGAAGTGTTCCGAGGTGACGTGGGCCTCCGCCGCGCCGTCCCGGAACGCCTCGACCAGGACGTAGGTGTCGGGCTCCTCCAGGCTGCGGGACCATTCGAACCAGAGGTTTCCGGGCTCGGCCCGGGTGGCGCGGGTGAAGTCGGAGACCAGCTCGGGCCACTGGTCGACGTATGCGGGCTTGACGGCGAATTTCACCACAATGAAGATCATTTGGTCATTGTAGGCGGGTCCGTCGGTGTGGGTGGGGACACCAGCGTGTCCACCTCCGCCGCGAACAGCAGGGCCGGGTCCAACCCCATGCCGGTGAAGTGGCCCGCCAGTTCCAGGGAGAGCGCGCCGTGCAGCCGGGTCCAGAAGGCGAGGGCCGTACGCAGGGCCGCCGGTGGGGCGTCCGGATGCCCGTCGGCCCACTCCCGGTGGTCCGCCAGGTGTGCGTCGAGGGCGCGGGCGCCGCTCCCGGCGCCGGCCCCGGTACCGATCGCCGCGGTGGCGGCGTCCAGCAGGACGGACATCATCTCCGACGCGATCGCCGTGACGTCGTCCGGAGCGTGGTAACCGGGGACCGGGGTCCCGTAGATGAGGAAGTAGCGGTGCGGGTCCGCCACGGCCCAGTGGCGGAGGGCGGTCGCCAGCGCGGTCAGGCGCTCCGGCCCGGTTCCGTCGGCGGACACGGCGGCGAAGGTGTCGGCGAGGCCGCGGTACGCGTCCGTGACGAGTTCCGTGATCAGTTCGTCGCGGTTGGCGAAGTACCGGTAGAGCGCGGGCCCGCTCATGCCCATCTGCTTGGCGATGGCGTTGAGCGACAGTGCGGAGGCCCCGGAACCGGCGATCTGCTGCCGGGCCTTCTCCTTGACCTCGGTGCGGACCTGCTGGCGGTACCGCTCGCGCGGGGTCGTGGTGCTTCCGGTCATGGCCGTCGCCTCTCCATCCAGTCGATTGTTAGAACGTATCACCAACGGCACGCCATCTCGCGTTCGATCGGGTCGACGGCTTGACAGGGGTCGCGTCGACGCTCACTCTGGTTACAGCTTCTAACGAACGCGATAAGCACAAACAAGCGGAGGTCGTCATGAACACCATCGAGCGCGTCGAGGTCCTGCTGCCGGGCAAGGTCGAACCGGAAGGACTGGAACTGCACCGCGGCCCCGTGCCGGAGCCCGGCGCGGGACAGCTGCTGATCGCCATGGAGGCCACGGGCGTGTCCTTCGCGGAGCAGCAGATGCGCCGCGGGCGCTACTACGACCAACCCGAGTTCCCCTTCGTCCCCGGCTACGACCTGGTGGGCACCGTGCGGGCCGCCGGACCGGGCGTCGCGTTCGACCTGCTCGGCAGGAGGGTGGCCGTCATGACGAAGACCGGGGGCTGGGCCAGCCACGTCGTGGTCGAGGCCGCCGACGCGGTGGAGGTGCCCGTGGGCGTCACGGCGGCGGAGGCGGAGACCGCGGTCGTCAACGGCATCACGGCCTGGCAGATGCTCCACCGCAAGGCCTCGGTCAGCGCCGGGGGCACCGTCCTCGTCCACGGCGCGAACGGCGGCGTCGGCTCGATCCTGGTGCAACTGGCGCTCGCCTCCGGAATCCGGGTGATCGGCACCGCGTCCACCCGCCACCACGAAGCACTGCGGGCCCTGGGCGTCGTACCGGTCGACTACCGCTCGGGCAACGTGCCCGCCCGCGTCCGCGAACTCGCCCCCGCCGGGGTGGACGCCGTCTTCGACCACGTCGGCGGCGACGGGATCGTCGACTCCTGGCGGCTCCTGGCCCCCGGCGGCACGCTCGTCTCGTACGGCAGCGCCGCCACCCGGGACGACGAGGGCTCCGGCTCCTGGCCCGTCCTGCGGCTGCTGGGCCGGGTGTGGCTGTGGAACGCGCTGCCCAACGGCCGCAGCGCCCACTTCTTCAACGTCTGGGCCGGCCGGGCCTACGCCAAGGACCGGTTCCGCGCCCGCCTGCGCTCCGACCTCACCCAAGTGTTCGCCGCCCTCCAGCGCGGCGAGATCACCGCCAAGGTGGCCGCCGAGATCCCCCTCGCCCGCGCCGCCGAGGCCATGCGCCTGGCCGAATCGGGCACGGTCGCCGGCAAGGTCGTCCTCGTGCCCTGAAGTGCGCTCCGATGCCCCCGCACCACCCTTCGCCCCAGGCTCGCCCTCGGCGCCGAGGGTGTGGCGCACGGGGGTCGTCGCTGCGGTTGTTGGCGCGAGCGGATCGCCGCCGGTCATGTGCGCGGTGTTTGACCCGAGTTGTTCCTGATCCGACCCTGCGGGCTTCCTTAAGGGAACCTGAAGTACCCCCTCCTGGCGGTCTTTTCGCTGATCACCGTCCTAGTCTCGATCGCACCACCCCCCTCCCCACTCTCAGTGAGGTGCTACAGGCATGAGTCGCAGCCGAACTCCCGCAACGCCGTCCCGGACCGACGCTCGGCGGAAGAAGACGGTGCGCACCCGCATCGTCCTGTCCGTCACCGCGGCGTCGGCGGCCGCGGCGGTCGCGGTCGGCGTCGCCGTGGCCGACTCCGACGGCGGTGCGCGCGTGGAGCAGCGCGCCGACGGCGCCGCCGGCCGGCAGGCCGCGACGACGCCCCCCGGCGACCTCCCCGGCGGCGGCGACGCGTCGGCGACCCCCACGTCCACGCCCGCCTCGCCCTCCCCGTCGCTCAGCGCCGAAGCCGCCGCCGCGTCGGGCTCGATGCCCGCCGCGCCGCCCGCCGCCACCACCCCCGGCTCCGCGGCGCCCACGAAGCCCGCCGCGGCGGACGACGGACCGGCCAAGCCGAAGGCCCCCGAGACCAGCAAGCCGACGCGTACGACCGCTCCGACCGGCGGCGGAACCTCGGGCGGATCGGGCGGCAACGGCGGTACCTCCGCAGGCTCCGGCGGGTCCGGCGGCAGCACCTCGGGGGACTCCGAGTCCGCGGTCCTCGCCCTGGTCAACAAGGAGCGCGCGACGGCCGGTTGCGGCCCGCTGACCGCGAACGCCAAGCTGAACTCCGCCGCCCGCGCGTACAGCGACACC
Source organism: Streptomyces sp. NPDC029836 (assembly GCF_055574495.1). Taxonomy (NCBI): domain Bacteria; kingdom Bacillati; phylum Actinomycetota; class Actinomycetes; order Kitasatosporales; family Streptomycetaceae; genus Streptomyces; species Streptomyces sp. NPDC029836. The sequence continues at coordinate 209,114 of NZ_JBVHZI010000010.1, forward strand.
ATGGCGCGCAGCGGCGTCATGTCCCACACCGGACCCGACGGGTCCACCATGACGACCCGGGTGGAAGCCGCGGGCTACGCCTGGTCCCGCCTGGGCGAGAACATAGCCCGCGGCCAGGCGGACGCCGCCGCGGTCATGTCGGCCTGGATGAACAGCTCCGGCCACCGGGCGAACATCCTCAACTGCGCGTTCCGCGAGATCGGCATAGGCGTCCACAAGGGCGACGGCGGCCCGTGGTGGACGCAGAACTTCGGCGCGCCGAAGTAGGAACCCGAGGCAGGGACCCGAAGCAGGGACCCGGAGCAGGGACCCGAAGCAGGAGACTCCAGCGGGAGTCCGGCTCCGGAATCCGAGTAGGGAACCCGCAGGAGAGAACGTCCCGGCGGCCGTCGAGCCCCCAGGTACGGCCGCCGCGCGGCAGACGTCCTCCGGCCCGCCCCCCGGGCCCGGAGGACGTCTGCGTTCCCGGCCCGCGCGTACGGTCCCACCCGCCTGCGCTCCGGCGCGACCGGCGGCCCGGAGGCGGGCGGGCGCCCGATGGGGGAGGCGGTGACAGGTGGTCCGGTCCGTCGGTCACTATGGGGCCGTGCCCCGAATTCCGCGCTACTTGCTCATATGGCTGTCGTGCACGGCCACCAGCGTGACCGCCGTGCTCGCCACGGTCCAGTTCGTGGTCGGCTCGACCCGGCACACGCCCCCGGTCGCCCGTTCCGCTCCGACGGTCGTGGAATCCCCGCCGGCCTGGGAAGCGGTGACGGCGCCGTCGAGCGGACCGCCGTCCCCTTCCGCTTCCGTCACCCCGTCCGGGAGCGGCTCGCCCTCGGTGTCGGAGCGGCCGTCGCCCTCGGCGTCCCCCAGCACCTCCCCGAAGGCCCCGCCGACCACGACGAAGGCGCCCGCGCCGAAGCCCGCCGTCGACTGCCAGGAGGGCGGGCCCGGTCTGCACACCATCCCCTCCCAGGGCGGCAAGGCCACGGTCCGGTACGGCGCCCGCGGGGTGTGTCTGATCTCGGCGGTGCCCGGCCGGGGCTTCAAGGCCACCACGTCACAGACCTCCGACGACACCCTCACGGTCACGTTCAGCGCCGGGGACCACCGGTCGGTCATCTCGGCGACGATCGAGCCGGTGGCGAAGGCGAGCGTCCGCGAGACGTCGTTCTGAACCCCAAGCTCCTTCCGATTCGCGCGGCGGCAGTTCGACGGGCATCGCCGCCGCGCCCGATCCGCGCCATCCGCCGTACCCGTCACCTTTCGCGTGCGGAGGTGGCTTACGCCCACCGATCGACGTGTTCCGGCGAAGCGGAAGGTGAGCTCTTCCTTAGGGCAACCTCAAGATCGGTCCCGGAGGGCCCAGGACGTGGCGCGGGCCCCTAGGCTCGCGTCAGCCGAGCGGCCTCGGCGTCCCGGGCGTGACGACCCGGCGATCGCTCGGGCCGCCGGTTTCACCGAGTCGGGAGGCGCCGCCGTCCCTCCCGCAGTCCGAACCGTGCCTTGGGGTGTCTTCGCCATGAGTCCTCGCCTGCTCCGACCCGTCCGCGCCCGCCGCGACGCACAGCCGGGATCCGCCGCCCGCCCCGGGGCGCGCCTGCCACTGGTCGCCGCGGTCGTGGTCGCGGCGGGGTTGACCGCCGCCTGCGGAACCTCCTCCCCGCCCGTCGGCGCCGCCTCGGCGTCCGTGGCCGGTTCGTCGCCCGCGACGTCCTCCGAGGCCCCGTCCGCTTCCGAGTCCGAGTCCGCGTCGGCGTCCGCCTCCGCCTCGGTGTCACCTGGTACGAAGCCCCCGGCCTCGCCCTCCGCGTCCGCGAGCACCCCCACCGACTCCTCGCCCACCCCGTCGCGGACGAAGACGGCGACCCCGTCCCGTACCCCCTCCCAGCCGCCCCGGACCTCGGCCGCGCCCGCGCCCGCCGGCCGGATACCCGGGCCCGGCTACGACGGTTCGGTCGGGCAGGCGCAGGTGGACGCGGCGCTGCGCGCCGCCAAGGCCGACGGGAGGATGGTCCTGCTCGACTTCGGCGCCAACTGGTGCGGCAACTGCAAGGCGGCCGACAAGGTGTTCGCCCAACCGCAGACGGCTGCCCTGCTCGGGGAGTCGTACCACATGGTCAAGATCGACATCGGTGGCAGCAGCTCCGCCGCCTCGACGCTCCTGCGCAAGTACAGCCCCGGGGGCGGTAGTTACAAGATGCCGGTCCTGGTCGTCCTGTCGCCCTCCGGCACGGTGCGTACCGACACCCACGCCACGGGCAACCCGTCGCTGACCGCCGAGGGACTCAACGCCTTCCTCCGCCAGTGGGCGTCATGAGACCGCCGCGTCCGCACGCGCCCCGCCGGGCCGGGTACGCCCGAAGCGCCCGCACGGTCGCGGCGCTCCTCGCCCTGAGCGCGCCGCTCACCGGCTGCGGGGGACGGTCTCCGGGGACGAACGCCCCCGCGCCCGTCACCCGCTTCACCGAGAACGGCGTCACCGTCGCCCTCTCGGTGTCCGACTGGCAGGCCTCGAAGGGCACCCTGACCGCCGTGTTCACCCCGGAGGAGGGCTTCCACCTGTACAGCGCGGAGCTACCGGCCACCGGAGTCGAGGGCGTCGGCAGGCCCACCACGATGAAGGTCGCCGGCGCCCTCACCGCGACGGGCGCACCGAAGGCCGGTGCGCAGGTGCGCGACATCGCCCTGCCCGGCGTCGACGCCCCCGTACCGGTCTACCCGGACGGCCCGGTCACCCTCACCCTGCCCGTGCGCGCCGGCGCCGACGGGGAGGCGAGCGTCCTGTTCGGGTACGCGAGCTGCAGCACCGACCAAGGGTGCACCATCCCCGTCACCGACCGCCCCGTCCAGCTGCGGGTCACCGCCGCCGGCGCGACGCTCGCCGCGCCGTAGGGCGGGTCCCCGGGCGCGTTCCGAGACGTGGTGAGGGCCGCCCGCCGCCTGCTCACGACCTCCCGCGGCCGAGCACCTAAGGTGTCCCCATGCCCAGCGTCCTCGTCGTGGAAGACGACCCCAGCATCCGTCAGTCACTCATCGAGGTCCTGTCGGAACACGGGTATGCCGTACGGAGCGTGGGCGACGGTTTCGGCGCCCTGCGGGAGATCACCCAGATATCCGTCGACGCGGTGGTCCTGGACCTCGGACTGCCCGACCTGGACGGAGGGGACGCCCTGCGGATGATCCGCGGCATCTCCTCCGTCCCCGTCCTCGTGGCCACCGCCCGCGACGACGAGACGGAGATCATCAAGCTCCTCAACGCGGGCGCCGACGACTACCTGGTCAAACCGTTCTCCGGCGGCCAGCTCATCGCCCGCCTCTCCGCGGTCCTGCGGCGCACCAGCCACGTGCCGCCGACGCACCCGAGCACCGCCCCCGGGTCGGCGCCGGCCGCCGAACCGCTGCGGGCGACCACCGTCGGCGCACTCACCGTCGACCCCGCCGCCCGCACCGCGCACCTGGCCGGGCTGGAACTGCGCCTCACCCGCCGGGAGTTCGACCTGCTGGCCTTCCTCGCCCACCACAGCGGTCAGGTCGTCTCCAAACGGCGCCTGCTCAGCGAGGTCTGGCGCGAGCCCTACGTGGACGACCAGACCGTGGACGTCCACCTGTCGTCCCTGCGCCGCAAGCTCGGCGAACGCGCCGCGGCCCCGCGCTACCTGCTGACCGTCCGGGGGGTCGGCATCAAACTGGTGGCACCGCGGTGAGACGCTCACTGGCCGGAGTCGCGCTCGCCGTGACGTCCATGGTCGCCCTCTCCTTCCTGATACCGCTGGCCGCACTCGTCATGTCGCTGGTCAAGGAGCAGAGCGTCACCGCCGCCGAACAGCGCGCGGCCGCCCTCGCCCCCGTCCTGACGCTGACCACCGACCCGTCCGCCCTGCGGGAGTCCGTCGCGGGACTCGACGCGACGGAACACCTGGTGATCCACCTGCCGGACGCACCACCCCTCGGCACCTCCCACGCCCCCGCGGAACTGCTGAAACGCGCACAACAGGGACGCGAGTCCATCTCCCAGGAGATCCCGGCCGGTTGGACGTCCCTGCAACCGGTGGTGCTGCCCGGCGACCGGGTCGCCGTCATCGAGAACTTCGTTCCCGAGGCGGATCTGACCCGCGGGGTCAAGGCCTCCTGGGCCGTCATGGTCCTCCTCGCCATCGGGCTCGTCGCAGGGTCCGTCATGGTCGCCGACCGGCTCGGCGCGAAGGTCGTACGGTCCTCCCGGCGGCTCGCGCAGGCCTCGCGCGCGCTGGGGGAGGGCGATCTCGACGCCCGCGTCGACCCGATGGGCCCCCGGGAACTGCGCGACGCGGGCGTCGCCTTCAACGCCATGGCGCACCGGATGACCGAACTGCTCGCCGTCGAACGCGAACTGGTCGCCGACCTGTCGCACCGGTTGCGGACCCCGCTGACCGCCCTGCACCTGGCCTCGGAACGCATGGCCGGCACGCCGGAGTCGGCCCGCGTCGAGGCCGCGGTCGCCGAACTGGAGACGGAACTCGAAGCCATCATCACGGCGGCCCGCACCCCGCTCGCCGTCGGCCCGATGGGCCACGGCCTGCTCGGCACGGACAGCCCCACCTCCCACGGCGAATCCGCGCGCTGCGAGGCCGCCGATGTGGTCCGGCGCCGGACCTCCTTCTGGGCGATCCTGGCCGAACAGCAGAACCGGCCCTGCGCCGTCGAACTCACGCAGGAACCCACGGCCGTCGCCCTGTCCGACGACGACCTCGCCGCCGTGGTCGACGCGCTCATCGGCAACGTCTTCCGCCACACAGCGTCCGGGACCCCGTTCGGCGTCCGCGTCGCACGGACCGCGCAGGCCGTGGAACTGGTCGTGGAGGACTCCGGACCGGGCATCCCGGAGCCGGGCCGGGCCCTGTCCCGGGGCAGCAGCAGCGGTTCGTCGGGGCTCGGCCTCGACATCGCCCGGCGGGCCGCGGACGTCACCGGCGGTTCCCTGCGCATCACCCGCGGCCCGCGCGGGGGCGCGCACATCACCGTGACGTTCGCCCTCGCCCCGCCCCTGCCCTCGGAACGCGGCCCCCGCAGCTCCCGCAGACGCCCGGGCTGGCTCCGCCGCCGCTGACCGTACGGAACCCCGACGGGACCGCCGGGCGCACCCTCCGGATCAGACCTGGCCTAGGTCCGAGCTTACCCAGCGCTGCGGGCGCATGTGGACGACGATCTGCTCGCCGTGGTCCTTCCACGCGAAGTCGACGTACCCCTCGACCTTGTCCGCCGGCAGGTACCGGGCGGCGAGCTCCGTCAGCCGCTCGCGGGTCGCCGGTTCCGTCGACAGGACCGGCCCCTCCACGGCCACGTAGCGGATCGACGGCTCGACCCGGTCGACCATCAGGCTGAACCGGCCCGCGGCCGCGAGCAGCACGGCCTTGCGGGAGTCCCGGCCCGTCATGATCCAGATGTCGCCGCCGGGGGAGTACTGGTACCAGATGGGGACCGTCAGCGGGGCCCGGTCCCCTTCGGAACCGGCGTCCACGGCGAACGCGGCGATGTGGGCTTCGGCGAGGAACTCCTCGCGTTCGGCGGGAGAAAGCGGCACGGGACGCTCCTTCGGGAGGGAAGAACCTGTGCCGGGGCAACTCCACCCGACCCCCGCGCATTCCCGCGGGGGAGCGGACCGCCCCGGGGGCGGGCGGCTACCAGGATGCCGGCCCCAGGAGCCGCGCGCCCTCACCACGACGCCGCCGGCGCGCCGTTCGGCGGTACGTCGCCCGCTCACGGCCCGCAACGGCACGCGCCCCGGACCGCCCCCGCCCGCCGGGGCGCCGGGGGCCGGTCCGTACGGGTCAGGCGGACAGTTCGTCCACGGTGGCGACGACCGCGCCGAACAGGTCGGTGATGCCGGTCAGCGCGGCGGCCCGGAGCGCGGCGGCGGGCAGGACGCTCCCGTCGGGGGCGGCGAGGGACCGCGTGGCGGTGGTCTCGGCGACGACGGTCGGACGGTAGCCGAGGTTGAACGCGCCCTGGGCCGTGTACGTGACGCACATGTGCGTCATGAAGCCGGCGATGACGAGGTCCCGGTCGCCGCCCGGCGCCGCGCCCAGCTCGGTGAGGGTCCGCTCCAGTTCGGTCAGGTGGAAGGCGTTCGGGAACTGCTTGACCACCACCGGCTCACCGGCCGCCGGGGCGACCTCGTCGCTGATGGCCCCGATGTGGGCGTGGATGTCGTACGGGGTGCCCTCGCCGCCGTCGTTGAGTACGTGGACGACCGGCGTGCCGGCGGCGCGGGCACGTTCCAGCAGACGGGCGCCGGCCGCGAGTGCCTCCTCGACGCCTTCGAGGGCCATGACACCGGTCCGGTAGGTGTTCTGGAAGTCCACCATGATCAGGACGGAGTCGGCGAGCTTCGGAGGCCGGTTGTCCAGGCCGATGACGTCGCGCAGGGTGGTGGAGGGCGTGGGCGTGCTCATGGAGTGCCTTTCGGGGGTTCGGGAATTCAGGTGTTCAGGAATGGAGGGGGCCGGGACTCCAGTGCGCGGGCATGGCGGAGCAGGGCCCCCGGGCCCGGTGGAGGGGAGGGCGGGAATCGGTGACCCGGCTAGTGCTGTGGCCGGAAAGGTTTGCCGGGTCGCGGTGTTCGGTGCGGTGCGTCGCAAGGCGGAGGGCCGCGGCTCGTACTGGACGTACTTCCGTGGTCCGACAACGCGGCGAGGTGCCGTGCCGGGCGCCGCGACCCGGTGGACCTTTCCGGTCACAGCACTAGGGTCAGGCCCCCGCCGTGGTGCGGAACCGGCGGCGGTAGGCCGCCGGGGTGGTGGCGAGTTGCCGCCGGAAGGCCCGGTGCAGGGTCTCCGCGGATCCGAGCCCGGCCGCGGCCGCGACGTGCGCGACCGGGCTGTCGGTGGTCTCCAGCAGCCGCCGGGCCACCTCGACCCGGGCGGCCTCCACGTACGCGGCGGGACTCGCGCCCGTCTCCTGTACGAAGACGCGGGCGAGGTGGCGCTCACTGAGGCACATGCGGGCCGCCAGCACCTGCACCGACAGGTCCTCGGCGAGGTGGCCGGCGATCCACAGCCGCAGCGCGTCGATGTCCCGACGGGCGGACGCGGGCCGACTGAGCGGTACGGAGAACTGGCTCTGCCCGCCCTGCCGCTTGAGGTACATCACCAACTGCCGGGCCACCGCCAACGCCACCTCCTCGCCGAGGTCCTCGGCGACCAGCGCGAGCGAGAGGTCCAGACAGGCGCTGATCCCGGCGCCCGTCCACAGCCGACCCCGATCGGTACGGACGAAGATCGGATCCGGGTCGACGGTGACGGCCGGATGGTCGGCGGCGAGTTGGGCCGCCGTCGACCAGTGGGTCGTCGCCGTCCGCCCGTCCAACAGCCCGGCCGCAGCCAGTAGATGGGCGCCCACGCACACCGAGGCCACCCGGCGCGCGTACGGGGCGGTCTCCTTCACCCAGGCCACCACATCGGGGTCGACGCGGGCCCGGGGCCCCTCGTCGCCCGGGTCCACGGCGCCGGGCACGAGCAAGGTGTCGACCTGCCCGCCCACCTCGTCGAAGGCCAGGTCGGCCAGCAACCGCACACCGGCCGACGTCCGCACCTCGCCCGCCGTCGGTCCCGCGAGCCGGACCAGGTAGCCGGCGCGGCCCGCGGTCTCCCGGTTGGCCAGCGCGAAGACCTCGGCCGGGCCGGTGACGTCGAGGAGGTCGACATCGGGGAAGACCGCGATGACGACGCGGTGGGTGAGGGGCATGGACCCATCCTGGGGGCCGCCATCGGTGACCGCAATGACGGCTTCCTGTCACATCCGGACATGGGGAGGTCGCCGGGCCATCGGGAGGTCACCCGGGCACCGGAACGCAGCGGTGCGCGGCCCCTCGCGGGACCGCGCACCGTTCCTCCGTGGGGCGGAGTCAGTAGTCGCCGTGACCGTGACCGTGGCCGCCGTAGCCGCCCCAGTCGTCGTCATCGTCGTCCCAGCCGCTGTTGTACCAGCCGCCGTGGTCGGAGTCTCCGCCGCAGCCGCCACCGGCGAGGTAGCTGACCGAGTGCGACGGGGTCGCCGCCGAGGCCGTACTCGCGGTGCCGATCGCGGCGCCACCTGCCATGAGGAGGCCGGCAGCCGAAATCGCGAATAGGCGCTTCGCTCTCTGTGCATGCATGGGAATACCCTTCCTTCCACCCTCCTCCCACCACGTCTTCGGGGCAGGAGCGGGTGGCCGCGGCCGCACGTGAACACGCTGCGACGCGGATCGTGGCGTTGCCTCCGTACGTCCGCACGTCTGCCCCAGCGACGCGTCCAATGCGACGTACCTCCCCGAGACGGGCACGCGACAGAGCCTCGGTCCCCGTCCATGACGTGCGGGAACTCCGGCCGCTGGGGGCGTGCCCCGTGGGGGCGGCTCTCACCCCACAAACGCTAGTACCGCTCGCGCCGCTCGGCACCTCGGGGAGAAAGGGGCCTCCGGGCGCAACTAGGCTGATGTCATGACTGTGCTCGTGTATGAAGACTTCGGTACCGGACGCCACCGCGAGGCCTCCCTGATCCGACACGCCCTGGGCAGCGCCCACCCGGAGGAGTTGGTCGCCGGCCTGGCGGGCGGCATCGGATTCATGTACTTCGTCTTCGAGTACGCGGGCCGCGACCCCATCCCCACCATCGTGGCCCAGTCCCACCCCGAGCCCTGGGTCCAGGTCGCTCTCGGCCGCCTGGGCGTTCCGTACGACGCCACCCGCGCCATGAAGCCCCGCTGGGGCCGCGTCCGCGCCGCCCTCGACGAGGGACAGCCCGCCTTCTGCGTCGTCGACCGGTCCTCCCTGCCCTGGCACGAGGCGGACCCGGACGCCGAGATGACCGGCACGGACCCGTACACCGTCGTCATCGCCGGCTACGACGGCGACGACCTGCTGATCGAGGACGGCGCCGACACCCCGCACCGCATCGACCGCGAGGAGTTCGGAGCCGCCTGGACCGCGCACCGCAAGGGCCGCCACCAGCTGATCGTCCCGACCGGGCCGCCCGAGGGCGAACCGGACGTCGACGGGGCCGTCGCCGCCACCGTCACCCACCTCACCGGGCCGGTCCTGGGCAACCAGTTCGACGTCAACTTCGGCTTCACCGGCATGGAGAAGTTCGCCGCGCAGCTGCGCGACCGGACCACGAAGACCGGCTGGGAGCGCCGCTTCGGCAGCTCCCCGGAAGCCCTCCGCCAGGGCACCGCGCGGCTGTACGCCTGCCTGGAGGAGGAGTGGACGGCGCCGGGCGCCACCCGCCCGCTGTACGCCGACTTCCTCGAACTCGTCGGCCGCGCCGAACCGGCGGAGCTGTTCCGGGAGTCCGCCGGGCACTGGTCCGCCCTGGCCGCCCTCGCCCTCGCCGCCGACCCGAAGGCCGGGGCCGAGGAGCGCCGGGACCTCTTCCACGCCTGCGCCGAACACGTGGACCGCAGCCTCGAACTGGAAGGACGGGCGGTCGAAGCGCTCCGCGCCTAGCGCCCCGCCCCGCTCGTCGTGGCCGGCCCGGACGGGTCAGCCGCGACGGGCCCACTCCTCGGCCAGCAGCCGGTAGGAGTCGACCCGCTCCGCGTGCCCGTGCGTGATCGTGGTGATCAGCAGCTCGTCGGCCCCGGTGGCGTCCTGGAGCCGCTCCAGGCGGTCGGCGACCGTCCGCGCCGAACCCACGAACCGCGTGTCCACCCGGTCCGCCACGAGGTCCCCGTCGGCGTCCGTCCAGGGCAGCCGCCGCGCCTCCTGCGGCGTCGGATAGCGGATCGCGCCCTCGGCGGTACGGATGCTGCGCACCCAGGGCCCGTAGCCGGCGGCCAGTTCCCGCGCCCGCGCGTCGTCGGGGGCCACCACCACGTCGGCGGACACGGTCAGGTACGGCCGGTCCAGCTCGTCCGAGGGCTTGAAGGCGGCCCGGTAACCCTCCGCCGCCTCCAGCACCGAGGCCGGACTGACGTGGTAGTTCGCCGCGAAGCGCAACCCGCCCCGTCCGGCCGTCTCGGCACTGACGCCGCCGCTGCTGCCCAGGATCCACACCTGTACGTCCGCCCCCTCGCCCGGCACGACGTGCGCCGCCACGCCCTCCGGGGAGCGGTACTCGCCGCGCAGCAGCGCCAATACGTCGGCCACCTGCTCGGCATAGTCCTGCGGGTGGGCTCCGGGCAGGTTCAGCAGCCGCTGCTGGAGGGCCACCCGGGGGTGCCCGAGCAGGTGCGCGAAGGAGAACCGGGGCGGGATCAGCAGGCCGTTCGCCGTCAGCCCCTCGAAGGGCGGCGCGGCGTCCGGGGCGGGCTGCGGCGGCCGACCGGCCGAACGTCCCAGGCCCAGGTCGAGGCGGCCCGGGTGCAGGGCGTCGATCAGGCCGAACTCCTCGACCGTGGACAGGGCGGTGCGGTGCCCCAGTTGGACGGCGCCGGAACCGATGCGGATCCTCGTCGTCGCGGAGGCGGTCAGCGCGAGCAGCACGGCCGGGGAGGTGCCGGCCACCCCCGGGTTGAGGTGGTGTTCGGCGAACCAGTAGCGGGCGTACCCGAACCGTTCCGTCTGCCGGGCGAGGTCGACGCTGCGGTGCAGGGCCTCGGCCGCGTTCGAACCGGAGACGATCGGGACGAGGTCCAGGACCCCGAGGGGGATGCCGGGCATGGCCGTGCTCCTTACGGGTCGGGGGAAGCGGGGAGGGCCTGGGCGGGGGAAGCGGGGAGGGCCTGGGCGGGAGAAGCGGGGAGGGCCTGGGCGGGAGAAGCGGGAGGGCCTGGGCGGGGAGGCCAGTAACCGCCTCCGCGAAGGCCGGATCGGGGATCGAGCGGCGCAGTACCGGCGCGACCTCGGCCTGGAACAGTTCGAGGGACGCCCGGTGCTCCGCGTCGGTGAGCCCGCCGGGTTCGGCCTGCAGGTACAGCACCGTGTGGCCGAACTCCTCGTGGTAGCGGTGCACCTTCTCGATCACCTGCTGCGGGCTGCCGATCAGGGCCGAACCGCGCGCGACGAAGTCCTCCAGGGTCGGGAAGACCGGCTCCACGCCCTGCGCCCGGTGGGCCGCCAGGTACCGTGCGAACGCCGGCCGGTAGCCGGCCGTCGCTGAGGTCGTCGAGCGTCGCGTAGTCCTCGTACGCCCGTACCGGATCGAGCAGGCTCAGGGTGGTCACCGCCGTGTACGGCCGGATCTCGCGGGTCAGCGCGGCGATGTGCGCGAGCACCACGGGCGGGGAGGAGGACAGGAACGGCCGCTCGTGGCGCTCGCCCACCCCGAACCCGTCGAATCCGAGTTCCTCCGCCGGCAGGGCGGCGGAGACGACCTGACGGAACCGCTCCCGGGTGCGGGTCGCGGCCCCCGTCACCGGGTCGGGGGAGTCGGCGATCAGGGTGATGGCCAGGAACTTCACGAGGCGCCGGCCGCCTGCCCGGCTTCGCGCCGGCCGGTCGGCTGCCGTGCGTCGGGTACGGAGATGCCCAGGTGGTCGCGCAGGGTCCTGCCCGCGTACTCGGAGCGGAAGACGCCGCGCTGCTGGAGCAGCGGGACGACCGTGTCGGCGAACACGTCGAGGCCCCCCGGGGTGATGTGCGGGACCAGGACGAATCCGTCGGCCGCGTCCTGCTGCACGAGGGAGTTGATCTGCTCGGCGACCGTGGCGGGGGAGCCGACGAACGTCTGGCGGGCGGTGGTCGCGATCACGAGTTCGCGGATCGAGAGGTTCTTCGCCTCGGCCAGCTCCCGCCACTGGCGTGCGGTGGCGAGGGGGTCACGGAACTGCCGCACGCTGGCCCGCCCCGGCGCGATGGTGTTCTCACCGGTCTCCGGGTCGATGTCGGGCAGTGGTCCGTCGGGGTCGTAGCCGGACAGGTCCCGGTTCCACACGTGCTCCAGGTACTTGATCGCGGTCTGCCCGCTGACCTGGAGCCGACGGATCTCATGGGCGCGCTCGTGGGCCTCGGCATCGGTGTCGCCGAGCACGAAGCCGGCGGCCGGCAGGATCTTCAACTGGTCGTGCGTGCGCCCGTACTTGGCCAGCCGACGCTTGACGTCCGCGTAGAACGCCCGGCCCTCGTCCAGGGTCCCGTACCGACCGAAGACGGCATCGGCGCCGGAGGCCGCGAACTCCCGTCCCTCCTCGGAGTCGCCGGCCTGGAAGACCACGGGCCGGCCCTGCGGACCGCGCGGCACGTTGAACCGGCCCTCGATGTCGAAGTGCTGTCCCCGGTGGGCGAAGGCCCCGGCGCGGGCGTCCCGCAGGAAGGTGCCCGTCGCCGGGTCGGCGACGATCTCCGAACCGTCCCAGGAGTCGAAGAGTTCGATCGCCGTCGAGAGGAACTCCCGGGCACGCGAATAGCGTTCCTCGCGCGGCAGGAACCCGCCGCGCCGGAAGTTCTCCCCGGTGAAGGCGTCCCACGAGGTGACCACGTTCCACGCGGCACGCCCCTCGGAGAGGTGGTCGAGGGAGGCGAACTGACGGGCCACCTCGTACGGCTCGTTGAACGTCGAGTTGATCGTCCCGGTCAGCCCGAGCCGCTCGGTGACGGCCGCGAGGGCGGCCAGCACGGTGAAGGTGTCCGGCCGGCCCACCACGTCCAAGTCGTATATCTCGCCGCCCTGTTCACGCAGCCGCAGCCCCTCCGTCAGGAAGAGGAAGTCGAACTTGGCGCGCTCGGCGGTCCGGGCGAAGTGGACGAACGAGGCGAAGTCGATGTGGCTGCCCGCCGCCGGGTCGCTCCAGACGGTGGTGTTGTTGACGCCCGGGAAGTGGGCCGCGAGGTGGATCTGCTTGAGCGGCTCGGTGCTCATGGTTCGTCCTTCCGGATCGTTCGCGTCAAGCGGCGGGGCCGGGCCGGACGGCCGACGGCGGCGGGGGCGTAGCGGTTGGCCGGGTGCGGTTCCAGGCCGAGCAGCCCGCGCAGGGTGTCCGCCCCGTACGTGGTGCGGAAGAGGCCGCGTCGCTGGAGCTCGGGCACCAGCCCCCGGGTGATGGCGGGCAGGTCGTGCGCGATGGCGGCCGGGTGGAGCCGGAAGCCCGACAGGCCCGCCGTGCGCCGTTCCTCCAGCAGGTCGGCCAGCGCGCCCGGGCTCCCGGCGAACACCTCGGCGTCCCCGTCGTACGGGCCGCCCGCGAGTGCGTCGAGACGTTCCCGGCGGCCGGCCGCCGCGGGGCCGTCCTCGTCCAGGAAGACGATCAGTTCACCGAACAGGTGCGGGGAGTCGTCGCCGGGCCCCGCCGGCTCCCGGGCCCGGCGCACAGCCTCCACGCCGGCCACGGACTCCTGCAAGCCGCGCGCGGCCAGGAATCCGAGGTCCGCGGACCGGGCCACGAGACGGTACGCGGCGTCGGAATCGCCCGGCGCCACGGCCGCGCTCACCACGGGCCGGCCCTGCGGCGGGCGCGGGGTGATCGAGGGGCCCCGGACGCGGAAGTAGCGCCCCTCGAAGTCGATGTGGTGCAGCTTGGCGCGGTCCACGAAGCGACCGGTGGCCACGTCGCGGATCTCCGCGTCGTCCTCCCAGCTGTCCCACAGCCGCCGGACGACCTCCACGTGGTCGGCGGCCTCCTCGTACGGCTCCGCCCCGGACAGCGGTGTCGCGCGCCGCCCGAAGTGCCGCTCCTCGTGGGGCAGTCCGGACACCTGGACGTGCACACCCGCCCGCCCCCGGCTGACGTGGTCGAGGGTGGCGACGGCCTTGGAGACGTGGAACGGCTCGGTGTGGGTGGTCGTGACGGCCGGCACCAGGCCCAGGTGCCGGGTCAGCGGGGCGACGCGGGCCGCGGTCAGTACGGCGTCGAGCCGCCCGCGGACCCGGTCCGTACGACCGTCCGGGCCGTCGGACGCGGAGGTCTGGAGCGCGAACCCGTCCTCGAACGTGACGAAGTCCAGCAGCCCGGCCTCGGCCTCGGCGACCACCTCGGCCCAGTACCGGGCCGTGAAGAGGGCCTCCGGACGCGCCCCCGGCTCGCGCCAGGCGCCGGGATGCCGGCCGGCGCCGTCGAGCGCGACGGCGAGGTGCAGGGGCCCGGAGGCGGTGGTAACGGCACGTGGCGGGAATGCGGACACGTCTGCGGGCGCCTTCCTGATCGGCGTGCGGGAATGGAGGGTCCGGGGTCGCGAATTCGGCCCGTCGGGAGCTTCTCCCGAAACGCTACGACCCATGGAGGGAGCATGCAATTGCCGCTCTGTGACAAGAACTTGGCGGCGATATGACACCCCGAACACCCCGACCCCCGAACACCCCGACCCCGAACAATCCAGCTCCCGCACCCCCGACGAATCCGCAGACCGCGAACGCCCGGTCTCAATTTCATCCGCCTTACACATAAGGCGGGTTGGTGAAATGAAACGGCTGCCCGATCGCATCGTTCGCGCGTGCCGCGCCCCGGGCGCCAGCCGGAGCGGCCACCCGGTCCGCACGCATCAGCGGGCCGTCCGGGGGCACACGCGGGGACATGAGGAAACGGAAGCGGATCTCGTTGGAGGAAATCGACGCGCGACTCGGGCGGACGCTCCCCGCGTTCCAGGGAGCGGTGCTCACCTCGGTCCTGCGCAACCGCCGGCCCGTCCCGAAGACCGGGCCCGCCGGCCGGAGGTCGGCATGATGCCCGGCTGGGTCCACGTGGCGGTGATGGCGGCGGCCCTCCTCGTCCTGGCCTTCAACCTGTCGAAGGGCCGCCGCTGAGCCGGGCCGTGGGTCGCCGGCGCGGAGCCCGGACCGGTCGGGCGTCCAGGACGAGACCGGCCGTCGGGACGGACTGGCAGGTCAGCCCGCCCGCTCAACCGGACGAAGGCCCTTGATCGGTGGGCCCTACGGCCCCGGCCGGCGCCGTAGGGCCCACCGCTGTCGTCACCTCCGGAGCCCCGGCCGGGGACGTCGGCCCGGGTGCGGTCGCCGTCAGCTCCCGCCGTCGAAGGTCCAGGCCTCGATGTCCCGGTAGTGGATCGGGCCCGGGCCGCGCCCGATGTTGCTGCCGACCAGGTGCAGGTGCGCGGCCGGCCAGGTGCGGCCGGTGAAACCGGCGAGTCCGGCGGCGGCCTCCACCGCGAAGGAGGTCTCGGTGCGGCGGGCGCGGGCCAGCGTCAGGTGCGGGCGCAGGGGCCGGTCCGCGAACGGGATCCCGCACTCCTTGACCACGGCCCGGACCTCGCTCGCCAGCAGGTGCAGGCCGTCGAGGTCCCCGTCGATCCCGCTCCACAGCACCCGGTCGTCGAAGTGGCCGCCGCCGCGCAGGGCCAACCGTACGGGGGCGCGCCGCGCGGCGAGCTCGGCCAGTGGCGGCCGCAACAGGGGGACCGCGGTGACCGGGAGTTCCCCGAGGAACGCGAGCGTGACGTGCCAGTCCTCGATCCGGTTCCACCGCACGCGCGGGTACGCCTCGTAGGCGGGGCACAATGCCCGCGCGAGCTCGTCCTTCGCCTCGTCGGGCGGGGCGAGGGCGACGAATATCCGAACGGTGGCGGGCTGGGTTTGTGCGTTCACATTGCACTTCGTACCCTGCGAGGCCCCACCACGTCACCTTCGGCCCCGTGCGGGGCGCCACGCACCGACCGCGGGCGCCCGCTCACCCGGCCTCCTTGCGGGCGCGGAAGGCAGCGGCCTTCGTACGGTTCTGGCAGGCGGTGGAACAGAACTGACGAGTGCCGTTGCGCGAGGTGTCGACGTACACCCGGTCGCAGCGCTCGGCCCGGCACACGCCGAGTCGACCGGCGAGGCCGCCGCCCACGGCCAGCGCGAGCGCGGTGGCGCAACTGGCGCTGCTCCCGGCCGCGAACGAGTCGCCGGCGCCGTGGAAGTGCACCTGCCAGGGCTCGTCCTCGCCCCGGTCCAGCCGTGGTCGGGCGCCGGTGTCGCGCAGCAGGGCGTTCACGGTGGCGGCCGCGTCGTCCAGCCTGTCGTCCTGCACGGCTCGGAAGACCTCGCGCATCCGGGTCGCCGCGCCGACGAGGTACTCCGCCTGCGCGTCATCGATCTCGCGCGGCAGGGACGCGGCGGTCCGCGACACCGCGGCGTCGACGGCGGCGGGCAGCGCCGCCCCGCGCGGCGCGATGTAGGGCCGGCCGTGCGCCTCCCCGTCGGTCAACGTGTTCACGAGCGATACGGCCTGCTCCAGCAGAACGCCGACGTGACTGTCGAACATCACTTGACCAGTCACTCCTTCCGTGGCTAGCGTTAGGTGACTGACGATAGTCGATTCGACAGTTACGCGAGGGGGTGTCCGTGCCGCGGACCGTATGGCTGCTGGTGGGAGCGCGGGCGATCAACCGGCTCGGCGCCTTCTCCCTGCCCTTCCTGACCGTTCTGATCAGTACCGGATTCGGCGCGAGCGCCACGACCGCCGGCGCCCTCTCGGCCGCCTTCGGCCTCGCGACGATCCCCTCCCGGCTGGCCGGAGGCCGCCTCGCCGTCCGCCTCGGACGCCGCCGCACCATGGTGCTCGGGCTCACCGGGTGCGCCCTGGCCCAATTGGGCATCGCGGCCGCCGGTTCACTGGCCGCCGTGGCACTCTTCGCGGTCCTGCTGGGCCTGGCCTTCGAACTGTACGAACCGCCCAGCCAGGGGATGATCGCCGACGCCGTCGGCCCCGCCGACCGGGTGCGCGCGTACGGCCTGATGAACACCGCGCTCGCCATCGGCGGCACGGGAGCCGGGCTGATCGCGGCGGGCCTCGGCCGGTGGGACCTGCGGTGGCTGTTCGTCGTCGACGCGCTGACCTGCCTCGTCTGCGCCCTGGTCCTCCACCTGGTCCTGCCCGCCGACCACCTCCGACCGAAGGCGCCGCTCGCCCCGGGCGGTCGCCGGGACGGGGCGAGTCCTTGGCGGGACCGGGCGCTGTGCGCCATGTTCGGGGCCGGGACCGTCTTCGCCCTCGTCACGATGCAGATCATGATCGCGCTGCCGCTCAGCCTGGACCGCCGGGGCCTGCAACCCGCCGACACCGGGCTGTTGTTCACCGCCTCGGCCCTGACCGTGGTCGCCGCGCAGCCCGCGCTGCGCCTGCGCCGCCTCGCCGTGCTCCCCGACTCCGTGGCCCTGGCCCTGGGTTACGTCCTGATGGCACTGGGCCTGGCAGGGTACGCCGTCGCGCACACGCTGCCCGCGTTCACCGCCGCCACCGTGCTGTGGAGCCTGGGCGACGTACTCCTGCTGGGCCGGGCCCTGGGCGTGGTGGCGGAGTTGGCCCCGCCCGGCGCCGCCGACCGGTACCTCGCCGCGTACGGCGTCAGTTGGGGCATCGCCACGGTCGCGGCCCCCGTCACGTCCACCCAGGCCCTCGAACACGCCGGTGCCGCCGCGCTGTGGACCGCCACCGCGGCCCTCTGCCTCGCCCTCGCGGCAGCCCAGCTCGTGATCGTCGAACCCCTCATCCGCCGTACGCGGCCGCCACGGGCGGTCCGCCCCGCACACCCTCCGGAGGCCGGCGGACGCATCAGTCGGACGTGAACAGCTCCTGCCGCACGCCGTCCAGGACGAACCCGTTGTCGAAGCGCACGCGGACCGTGACGAGGGGACCGCGGCGCTGGTGGGCGGTCCACTCCGGCTCCAGGTCGACGATCTGCTCCTCCAGTCGCCGCTTGCTCTCCGTGGGCATGTCGTGGCCGAAGGAGTCGAGGAGCGAGGTGAGGCGCCGGTACTCGCGCACGCCCACGCTCTCGTCCAGGTGCTCCACCACCTCCTCGACGGTCCCCTCCGTCCCCGCCGCGAGCAGCAGGGACCCGGAGAAGGCGCCCGGCGGCATCGGGGAGTCGTCCGCCGGCGCGAGCGAATCGATCAGCGTCGTGTCGTCCGCCAGCCGTACCCGCCGGCCTTCTGTCAGGGTCATCGCTTCGTCATCCCTCGCATCGGTACGGGCCGCTCGCCCGGGCCCGCTGCCAGTATCCCCGCAGGTCCGATCGCCGCGGCACCCGCTTCCGACGGGGGCCGTACGCGACGGCGCGTCATGGCGACGCCCAGTAGGACGACCGCCATGCCGGCCACGACCCGCGCGCCGATCTCCTCGCCGAGGACGACCGCTCCGAGGACCACGGAGACCACCGGCAGCAGGTAGCCCACCGTCGCCGCGTTGGTCGCCCCTTCGTCCGCGATGATCCTGTACGTCAAGTAGAAGGTGAGACCCGTGGCGAACAGTCCCAGTACGACGACTGCGGCCACGGCGAGCAGGGTGCGCGGTTCGTCGCGCACCGGGGTGAAGCCCCCGAAGGGCAGGGTCGGCGCGGTCAGCGCCGTCGCGGCGATCAGCTGGGACGCGGCGAGCGGCAGGGTGGGGACGCCGCGCCCCACCAGGTGCCGGCCCATGAGGACGAAGGCGACCGCGTAGCTGCCGGCGGCCCCCACGATCGCGAGTGCGCCCCAGCCCATCGGGGTCGACTGCTCCCAGGGCGCGAAGATCAGGGCCGTACCCGCGAACCCGGCCGACAGGCCGACCACGCGCACCGCGCGCAGGGGCCGTTCGCCGCCCAGGAGCAGGCCGAGCAACAGCGACCACAAGGGCGTCGTCGCGTTCAGCACCCCGGCCGCCCCGGAGTCCACCGTCTGCTGGCCGACGCTGAACAGGGCAAACGGCAGGGCGTTGCAGAAGAACGCGGCGACCAGGACGCGGCCCCACACGCCCCGCTCCCGCGGGAGTCGGTGTCCCTTCACCCGGCACAGGATCAGCAACAGGGCCGAGCCGAGCGCGCAACGGATGAAGGTGACCTGGACCGGGGTGAAGGCCTCCAAGGCCAGATCGATCCACAGGAAGGTCGATCCCCACAACAGAGACAGCACGGCCACCCGTACGGCACTGGTCATTCCTTTGTCTCCCTCGGCCGGTTGTTCCTCCTGAGAACGGTGCCCCAGTCGATTCGACAGGACAAGCAAAGGATCATGCACCTACCGTTAAGCTGTACTACATGCTTGATGTGCGACGGATGCAGGTCCTCAGAGCGGTCATCACCAGCGGCTCGGTCACGGCCGCCGCCGCCCACCTCGGCTACACCCCCTCGGCGGTGAGCCAGCAGGTGGCCGCCCTGGAGAAACAGGCCGGGACCGCCCTGCTCGAACGGGTCGGCCGCGGCGTGCGGCCCACCGCCGCCGGCCGGTTGCTCGCGGAGCACGCGGAGGTCATCAGCCGGGACCTCGCGGCGGCCGAGGCAGCCCTGGCCGACCTGCGGGAAGGGCACACCGGACGGCTCGTCGTCCGCTACTTCGCCTCCGCGGGCGCCGCGCTCGTCGCACCCGCCCTGGTGGGCCTGCGCCGCGCCCACCCCCGGGTGCGGATCGACCTGAAACTCGCCGACCCGGTCGCCCCGCTCCACGAGGTCGAGCAGGGCCGGGCGGACCTCGCGCTCGCCGTCGGGCCGGACCCCCGACCGTACGAGGGCGTGCGCCTGATCCACCTGCACGACGACCCGTACGACGTGGTCCTGCCGACGCACCACCCCCTCGCCGAACGGGAGGAGGTCGACCTGATCGACCTCGCCGGGGAACCCTGGGTCGGCAGCGAACCGCCCGGCCCCTGCCTGGACGCCGTCCTCACGGCGTGCGCGGCGGCCGGGTTCAGCCCCGGCTTCGCCGTCGAGAGCGAGGACTACGCCACCGCGCAGGGCTTCGTGGCGGCCGGTCTGGGCGTCGCCCTGATGCCGCGGATGGCGCTGGGCGGCGCCCGCCCGGGAGTCCTCGTACGCCCGGTGCGCAACCCCCGGCCGCTCCGGCGGATCCACGTGGCCGTCCGCGAGGTCTCGCTCGCCCGCCCCGCCGTACGCGACCTCCTCGACGGCCTGCGTCAGGCGGTGGGCTGACCCCGCCCCCGCGGGGTCGGGCGCATGGGTCTGGACTGGACGGGGGAACGGCCGGAGTCGGGCGGGCCCCGCGCGGTGTCGTGGCGGGGAGCCCCGTCGGGTGCGGTGAGGATCGGGGCATGGGCTTCGTACTGCCGGTCCTCTTCGCGCTGTTCGCGGCGCTCAGCAACGCCCTCGCGACCGTGCTCCAGCGGCGGGCCGCCCTCACCGTGCCGCAGAGCGACGGATTCCGGTTCGGGCTCGTCCTGGACCTGCTGAAGCGCCCGGTGTGGGTCGCCGGGATCCTGGCGGTCATCGCCGCCGGCGTCGGACAGGCCGTCGCGCTGGCGACGGGCGCGCTGGCCCTCGTGCAGCCCCTGTTCGTACTGGAACTCCCGCTCGCGCTGCTGATCGGCTCGCTGGTGACGCGGAACCGGCTGCCGGGGGCGGTGTGGCTCGCCGTCGCCGGCGTGGTCGCCGGGCTCGGGATCGTGCTGGTCGCCGCCTCGCCGGCGGGCAACCGCACGCACGTCCCCACCGACCGCTGGCTGCTCGCCCTGGCCGCCTGCGCGGCGGCCGTGGCGGCACTGGCCGTGACCGGACTGCGCAGACCGCCCGGCCGGATGCGGGCCGGCTGCCTCGGCGCGGCCACCGCCGTCTGCTACGCGCTCACCGCCGCCCTCATGAAGTCCTCCATGCACGTGCTCGCCCAGGGCGGCCTCGGCGCCTTCCTCACCGCCTGGCAGACGTACGCCTTCGCCGCCTGCGGCGTCTGCGCACTGCTGCTCCTCGAACACGCCATGCAGGGCGGCCCGCTCGTCGCCTCCCAGCCCGCGCTGACCCTCGGCGACGCGGGCGTCAGCGTCGCCCTCGGGGTGCTGCTGTACGAGGAACACCTACGGGCCCACTGGTGGCTGCTGCCCCAGCTTCTGGGCCTCGCCCTGATCTGCGTCGGCGTGTTCGCGTTGGCCCGGGCCGGCGCGGAGGTCGAGGACGGTGGCCCCTGAGCCGCCCCTGTCGTCGAGGCCCGGAAACTGTTGGCTTGAACGTGTTCAAGACCGGCTCGCCGGGGCGAGGGAACGCCCGCCGGGCCGGACCCGCGAAGTGAGGAACGCGCCCATGGGCCGAGGCCGCCGACCCCCCGCCGGCCTGCCGCGCCGGCTCATCGACCCCGACGGCTCGGCCGTCCCCGGCCACGAGCCGATGGCCGCCCCGATCACCCCCGACGCCCCTGCCGTCATCCCCCGCCCCTCCCGTACGTCCTGACCTCACCGCCCCCAGATGGCCCGGAGCCCGGTGTCCCGGCCGACCGTCGACCGGCCGCCGGGACACCGGGACACCCGGCGGGCTCAGGCCAGGTCGAACCGGTCGAGGTTCATGACCTTGTTCCACGCGGCCACGAAGTCGCGTACGAACGTCTCGCGCGCGTCCTCGCAGGCGTAGACCTCGGCCAGGGCCCGCAGTTGGGAATGCGAACCGAAGACGAGGTCGACGGCGGTCGCGGTCCACTTGACCGCACCCGTCGCCCCGTCCCGGCCCTCGAACACGTTCTCCGTCGACTCCGACGCCTTCCACTGCGTGCCCATGTCGAGCAGGTTGACGAAGAAGTCGTTGGTCAACAGCCCGGGCCGCTGGGTGAGGACGCCGTGCGTACCTCCCTTGAAGCCGGTGTTCAGCGCCCGCATGCCGCCGATCAGCACCGTCATCTCGGGAGCCGTGAGGGTCAGCATGTTGGCCCGGTCCAACAGGAGGGTCTCCGGGGACAACTTCTCGCCCTCGTGGAGGTAGTTGCGGAACCCGTCGGCCCGCGGTTCGAGCACGGCGAACGACTCCACGTCGGTCTGCTCCTGCGAGGCGTCCGTGCGCCCCGGCGCGAACGGGACCGTCACGGTGTGCCCGGCACTCTTCGCGGCCTGCTCCACGGCCGCGCACCCGCCCAGGACGATCAGGTCGGCGAGCGAAACCCTCTTGCCGTCCGCCGAGGCGTTGAACTCCTGCTGGATCCCTTCGAGGGTCCGGACCGTCTCGGTGACCTCTGGCAGGTCGTTGAGCTCCCAGTCGCGCTGCGGCGCGAGCCGGATCCGGGCCCCGTTCGCCCCGCCGCGCTTGTCGGTGCCGCGGAAGCTCGCCGCCGACGCCCAAGCGGTGGTGACCAGTTGCGGGACCGACAACCCCGAGGCGAGGATCCTGCCCTTCAGGTCCGCGACGTCCGCGTCCGAGACCGGTGCGTGATCGGCCGCGGGGACGGGGTCCTGCCACAGCTGCGGCTCGGGGATCCAGGGGCCGAGGTAGCGCGAGATCGGCCCCATGTCGCGGTGCAGCAGCTTGTACCAGGCCTTGGCGAAGGCCCGCGCGAGCTGGTCCGGGTTCTCGTGGAAGCGCTTCGCGATCGGCGCGTAGATCGGATCCACCTTCAGGGCGAGGTCCGTCGTGAGCATCATCGGCGCGTGCCGCCTCGACGGATCGTGCGCGTCGGGCACGGTGTCGCGGGCGGCGGGATCCTTCGGGGTCCACTGCTTGGCCCCGGCGGGGCTCGTCGTCAGCTCCCAGTCGTAGCGGAACAGGTTGTCCAGGTAGCCGTTGTCCCACTTCGTCGGCTCCGAGGTCCACGCGCCTTCGAGGCCGCTGGTGAGCGCGTCGACGCCCGTCCCGCTGCCGCACGTGTTCCGCCAGCCGAAGCCCTGCTGCTCGATCGGTGCGGCTTCGGGCTCCGGTCCGATGCAGTCGGGATCGACGGCGCCGTGGCACTTGCCGAACGTGTGGCCGCCGACGATGAGGGCCAGCGTCTCCTCGTCGTTCATCGCCATGCGGGCGAACGTCTCACGAATGTCCCGGGCCGCCGCCAGCGGATCCGGGTTTCCGTTCGGCCCCTCCGGATTGACGTAGATCAAACCCATCTGCACGGCGCCGAAAGGACCGGTGAGTTCCCTGTCGCCGCTGTAGCGCTCGTCCCCGAGCCAGGTGTCCTCGGGCCCCCAGAAGATTTCCTCCGGCTCCCAGATGTCCTCCCGGCCGAAACCGAACCCGAACGTCTTGAACCCCATGGATTCCATCGCGCAGTTTCCGGCGAACACCAGCAGGTCCGCCCAGGAGATGCGACGGCCGTACTTCTGCTTGACCGGCCACAGCAGGCGGCGCGCCTTGTCGAGGCTCGCATTGTCCGGCCAGCTGTTGAGGGGCGCGAAGCGCTGGGCGCCCGAGCCGCCGCCGCCCCGACCGTCGGAGATCCGATACGTCCCCGCGGCGTGCCAGCTCATGCGGATGAAGAGCGGCCCGTAATGGCCGTAATCGGCCGGCCACCAGTCCTGGGAGGCCGTCATGACGTCGAAGACGTCCCGCTTGAGCGCGTCGACATCGAGACCGGCGAATTCCTTCGCGTAGTCGAAGTCGTCCGCCATCGGATTGGAGAGGGGCGAGTGCTGGTGGAGGACCTGCAGGTCCAGCTGGTTCGGCCACCAGTCCCGGTTCGTCCTGGGGCGCGTCGCAGTGGCGGTCGGGGAGGGGATTGCCGGGTTCTCACTTTCGCTGCCGGACACGTCCGCCCTTCTTTCCTGTCTCGATGTTTCCTGCTGCCGGCTCTTTACGACGCCGGAAAGGGTGCCGGGGGTCGGCGCTCGTATGTTCGCGCACCATGGACCGCACGGCCGCGAGAACACGCAGGGCACGGCGCGAGAACACGCGGAGCGCGCACGCGATGCCGGGAGGTGATCTCCGCGGGGGGAAAGGGATTCGACGGCGGGGGCTTATCGCGGGAACAACGGGGCAGGCGTGCCCACGGAGGAGTGAACGGCGTGGTGGTCCACCGTCGTGAGCCCCGTACCCAATTCGACCGGATCGGAGATCACCATGGCCGACAAGGGCGCAATGGACAAGGCGAAGGGCAAGGCCAAGGAGGCCGCGGGCAAGGTCACCGGAAACGACCGGATGGCAGCCGAGGGCAAGGCCGACCAGGCCAAGGGCAAGGCCAAGGGAGCCGTCGGGGACGCGAAGGAAGCGATGAAGGGCAAGCGCAGCAAGATGTGACACCCGCAAACACCCGTGGGCCCCCGGCAGCTCTGCCGGGGGCCCACGAGCTCGCTCTGTCGGCGTTGCGCCTCCTTGACCTGTTCGTCATGCTTCCTGCGGGTATCGGAAGCGCCGTGGTGGGCAGGCGCAGGGACATGAAGGCATCGAAGATGGCCTACAAGCCGGTCGGCCTGGCGTTCGGCGCAGGGGCCGGGATCGTGGCCGGGGCGCTGTTCAAGCAGGTCTGGAAACTGGCGGGGCACGACGACGACGCCCCGGACGCCATGGACGAAGGACGGCACTGGCGGGAGATCCTGCTCGCGGCGGCTATCCAAGGGGCGATCTTCGCCCTCGTCAAGGCGGCCGTCGAGCGCTCCGGAGCCGTCGCCGTGCGACGGGTTTCGGGCAGCTGGCCGGGCTGAGGGGCCGGAGAGGTCGAGGGCGGCACACCTGCGGGCACGCATCCCAAGGATTCTTTGCCCATCAGGTGAGTTTTGTTATGTGTAACGGCAAGCGCACCGGGCATTTCCATGGTGAACATGGCGCATCGGCCATGCCGGGGGAAGGGGTGGCCGCGTTGCTCACTCACCTGTTCGACGGTGGCGTCCTGATCGTCCGGCTCCCCGACGACCTCGACGTCGGCACACGCGGCACCGT
Source organism: Streptomyces sp. NPDC029836 (assembly GCF_055574495.1). Lineage (NCBI taxonomy): Bacteria > Bacillati > Actinomycetota > Actinomycetes > Kitasatosporales > Streptomycetaceae > Streptomyces > Streptomyces sp. NPDC029836. Next base: position 233,470 of record NZ_JBVHZI010000010.1, read on the forward strand.
CGTCTCGGAGTTCGAGTTCCTCCTCAGGAGTTACCGCCCCCGCACCGTCGTGATGGAGCTCCCGTGGTGCGCGGGGCGCGCCGCGGTCGTCAGCGCCGTCCTGCGCGCCGAGCGGCTGTGCCGGGCCGCGGGGGCCTCCTTCGGGACGACGACCTCCCGCGCGGCCCCGCCCCTCATCGACTGCCCGTCCCCGACCGACGGCTCGCCCCGCGCCGACGGTCCGTCCCTCGCCGAGGAGGACGACACGCCGGCGGCGGCCTGAACCCGGCCCCCGGCAGGTTTCACGCGGGGGAGACCGGTAAGGCGCAGCACATGGTGCGATTCGGATACACGATGATGACCGAGCAGGCCGGCCCCCGGGAACTGGTGGAGCACGTCGCCGCCGCCGAGCGGGCCGGTTTCGACTTCTCCGTCACCTCGGACCACTACTTCCCGTGGCTCGCCTCCCAGGGGCACGCCCCGTACGCGTGGAGCGTCCTGGGAGCGGCCGCGCAGGCCACGTCCACCATCCCCCTCATGACCTACGTGACGTGCCCGACGGTCCGCTACCACCCGGCGGTCGTTGCCCAGAAGGCGGCGACGATGCAACTGCTGTCCGAGGGCCGGTTCCGGCTGGGGCTGGGCTCCGGCGAGAACCTGAACGAGCACGTGGTCGGACCGGGCTGGCCCGCCGCGCACGTGCGACTGGAGATGCTGGAAGAAGCCGTCCAGATCATCCGCGACCTCTTCGACGGCGGCTCCGTGAACCACCACGGACAGTACTTCGACGTGGAGAACGCCAAGCTGTGGGACCTGCCGGACCGACCGCCGCCCATCGGCATCGCGGTGTCCGGCAAGCGGTCGTGCGAACTGGCGGGCCGGTACGCGGACTTGGTGATCGCCATCGATCCGGAACGGGAACTCCTGGAGTCCTTTGACCGAGCGGGCGGCGTGGGCAAGCCGCGGGTCGGCCAACTGGCGGTCTGTTACGACACCGACCGCGACGCGGCCGTTCAGCGCGCCCACGACCAGTTCCGGTGGTCGGCGGGCGGCTGGCAGGTCAACGCGGAGCTCCCCGGCCCGGCCGCCTTCGAGCAGGCCTCGCAGTACGTCCGCCCCGAGGACATCGCGAAGTCGATCCCCTGCGGCGACGACGTCGCGACCTTCGTCGACGCAGTCCGCCCGTACGTGGACGCCGGCTTCACCGAGATCGCCCTGGTCCAGGTCGGCGGATCCCACCAGCACACGTTCATCGACTGGGCCGAATCCACCCTCCTCCCGGCCCTGCGCAACATGACCTGACCCCCCGCCCCCTCCTCCCCGGGGTCACGCCGGTTGATCGCCGGATGGGTTCCCCTCGCGCCCCCACGCTCGCCTCGCCCTGCGGCGAACCCGACCGGGGCGACCGGGGGTTGTGCCCTGCCCGGCCCGCAGGATGTGGGTGAACTCGCGGCCGGCGGGGCGCGTACGGCGGGCCGTCGGGCGCGATCACCGGGCGGCCCGGTCGACGTCCGCCGAACCGGCGACGCGGGTAGCCTGCCCCTGTCGGACCGTGCCGGACCAGCCGTTCAGGTACGCACTCACCAGCGGACGCATCGGACGTGGAGCCCCAAATGACCACACCGCGTGACTTGTTGATCGTCACCATGGACACGGCAGACGGTCACCCGGCCGAGAAGGGCGACCTCTCGCTCGCCCTCGCGGGCGCCGAAGCGATCGACCTCCTCGGCACCCGTACCATCCGGCTGGACGGCGACCGGATCGTCCCGGACGACGAGCGCCCGGCACCGACCGACCGACTGATGGCGGAGGCGGCCTCCTCGATCGTCCGGGACGAGCCCTACGAGTCGGTCACCGACTGGCTGTGGCGCCGGGGCCGCGGCCTGTCCGCCGTCTACGAGGCCGCGCTGGTGGAGGAGGGCCTCCTCGCCCGGCAACGCCGCCGCGGACTCTCCTTCCGGGTCGGCGCCCCCGAACTCGTCGAATCGCCCGCCCGCCGCAGGGCCGTGGACCGCTGGAAGTCGCAGGACCCCGTCCTCGCCAACCTCGCGGAAACGGTCGGCGTCCACGGCGACCGGACCGGGGACACCCCGGACGTCGCCGACGAAGCCGTGGCCACCGTCCTGGCCGCCATCGGCGACGCGGTGGTGGAACTGGCCTCCGTGCGCCAACGCCGCGCCATCGACGAGGCGGCCTTCGACAACATCTGGCGCGGCGGCGTCTGATCCACCCGGGCGCACCCGCCCCTGCCCGGGCTCACATGGCCGCGCGGAGGAGGCCCGCCGTTCTGGCCATGGCCGCCTTCGTCGCCTCGTCGGAGGCGGTGCGGGCGGCTTCCTCCAGCAGGAGGGTCGCCGCTTGGAGGAGGCCGACGTGGACGGGCACCGTTTCGAGTCCCGTGAGCGCGGCCATGGCCTGGTCGGTCGCGCTCTGCGGGATGAGGGTGCTGACGCCGCGTCCGACGCCGCGCTGGGACTGGGATGGTGTGCTCACCCGGTGATTCTCGCGGGTCCGGCCGCCGAACCGCGCACGATCACGCGCAGATTCACCGGCGTGGCCCGCGGCGCCCGGTCAACCGGGCCCGTGGCGCCGTCGACCCGTGGCGCCGTCGACCCGTACCGTCTGGACGTGGACGTCACCCCGCCCCGCCGCGGAGCCGGGTGACGCCGATCGGGGCGGTCCCGGCCACCGCCACGTCGTGCCCGACCCGGACCGCCCGCGAAAAGCCGATCCGCGGTTCCAACGGGGACGCGGAGCCGACGGTTCGTCCAATGGATTCCATCGGATCATGCTCGCAGCCGTCCCGGGACGCCCGGGACGCCCGGAACGCCCGGGACGCCCGGGACCTCAATCCGGCGGCAGGACGTTGCCGTCCTCGTCGAGCCCGACGTGGATCCGCGTCGGTTCCTGGGTGTTGACGTCGGAGGGGCGCGGGCCCTCGGGCCCGTCGGGCCCCCAGCGCAGCAGGCGGCGGGTGCGTACGATCTGGTAGACGGAGCCGTCCAGTTCCAGCTCGTTCACGCGCCCCACCCGAAGGCTGTCGGCGGCCCCCGCGTACGCGGCCAACCGCCCGGCCCGCTCGGACCGGTCGGAGGACGACGTCCCCGTACGGGCGTCGACGTGCGGGCCTGCGCCGGGCGGGATCAGGCCGTGCATGCGCGGCCACATCCAGGTCAGGGCGAAGTCCAGTGACTTGCGGGCCTCGTGGGCGGTGGCGTGCGGACCGCTGACCGGGCTCCAGCCCGTCCCGCTCCGCTCCGCGACGGTGAACGTCGCCGGCAACAGCAGTACGTCCGGATGCGTTTCCAGGGCCCGCCGCGCATCGGCGCGCACGTCGTCGGGGAACCGCGCACCGGTGTAGCACAGCCCACGCATCGCCAGCTGCTCCACCGCCTGCGTCGGGGTGACCGGCGCGTCCGGGTCCACGACCAGTCCCTCGTCGATCCCCGGCACCTTGGCCGTACGGTCCCAGTCGGGGACCAAGGGCTCCGGGTCGGTCGGCCGGGGCTGTTCGACGCCGTCCGGGCCCGCACCGGCGTACTCCTCGGCGCGCACGATCCGGTACCGGACCCCGGCGACGGAGAGCTCGTCGACCCGCTCGGTCTCCAGCCGGGAGACCGCCGCCAGCAGGGCCCGGCGTTCCGCCCGGTCCTGTGCGTGGTCCTTCGCGCGGAACCACAGCCAGGAGTTCAACCCGTCACGGGCCTGCTGCGGACAGCTGGACGTCACCTCGATCACCACCCGCCACCGCGGCGCGTCCCCCGCCCGCTGCTCCGCCACCCCGAAGAGGGGGCCGCGCACCACCGGAGTACCCGCACGGGCCACGGCGTCGACCGCGTCGGCCTCCACCACGGCCTCCACCGGTTCCACCGGCACCCGCACCACGATCGGCCGTGATCCGCCCGGCTCCACATTCCCAGGGTCCATCCCCCCATCCTGGCGCCGCCGGCCGGGGCGGCGCTCAGGATCCGCCGATTCCCGTACGGCGAACCGCCCGTGCGCGGTACAGTCCGAACCCCCGCACGGAAATCCGAACGCCCGCCCGGACGCGGTGGACCGCTGCCCGGCCGCCGGCGGGGGACCCTTCAGGCTTCCTCCGGCCGGTGCCCCTCGCCCACCATGAACCGCCGGACCAGGGCGTGGCCGAGGACGATGTCGTCCTGGGCGGAGACGACGCGCGGCGCGACCGCGTCGGTGAAAGCCGCGAAGCTGCCGTCGGCCAGGAGGCCTCGATCACGGCCTCCTCCGGAGCGAAGGTGCCGAAGGACAGGGACGCGCAGGCCCGCTCCGGGCCCGACCGGTGTGCGAGAGCTGCCGAGGTGTCGTCACCGCCCCGGCGCACTCCCGGCGGCCTGCGACTGCAAGGTGCGCAGCAGGTCGAAGGCGGGACGGTCCACCGGACGCGCGGTGTTGGCGAGAGCGACGACGCCGCACCGCGTCTCTGGATCGAAGCCGACGAAGGAGGAGAAGCCGCCGGTTCCCCCGTTGTGCCAGATCTGCAGGTGGGAGCCCTGCTTGGCGTGCAGACGGTGGGCCGTCCAGCCGAGGTGCACCCAGCCGAAGGGGCTCGTACGGTGCTCATCGGCGCGGGTCAGGACGATCGCCTCGGCGAGTTCCTCGGGTCCGCCGTCGAGCTGGGCCCGGACGAAGGCGACCATGTCGCTCGCGGTCGACCGGAGTCCGCCCGCCCCCGCCAGGTCGGCGAGGTGCCAGGGCGGTACGGGGCGCCCGCGCCGGCCGTGCCCCCGGGCGCAACGGTCCGCCCGGGCGCTGTCCACCGTCACCGAGGTGTCGCGCATGCCGAGCGGCGCGCAGACCTCCCGGGTGACGAGGTCCTCGTAGCCCGTACCGGCCCGGCGGGCGAGGGCCAGACCCAGCAGTCCGGCTCCGAGGTTCGAGTAGTGGAACTTCTGCCCCGGGGTGGCCCGCAGCCGGGTCCGACCGAGCCCGGCCAGGAGGACGTCGGCGGTGCAGTCGGCGTACGGATCCGGCTTCGACGGGTGCAGCAGGGCCTGGAGGAGCATGCCGCGGGGCAGGCGCGGCAGGCCGGACGTGTGGTGCGCGAGATGCCGCAGCGAGATCTGTTCGCCCCCGCGGGACGGCACCACCACCCCGCCCGGCAGGAGGTCGCGCAGCGGCTCGTCCAGATCCACCGAGCCGAGCACCGCCATGCGGGCCAGGGCCAGGGCCGTCAGTGACTTCGTCACCGAACCGATCTCGAACAGGGTGTCCGGCCCCGGGGTGCGGCCGAGGTCGCCGCCGGTGCTGCCGGCGCCCCTGATCTCCACGCGGTCCCCGGAGACGGCGGCCACCACCACGCCCACGCGCTGCTGTCCGAGCCGGTCGGCGGTCTGTTGGGCCAGGGTGCCCAGGGCAGCGAGTTCTTGATCCATGCTCGAATCATGACGGTGGCGAACCGCCAACCGATGCGCCTGGATGATGATTTGCGAAGCGGAGCGCTCCGACCTGAGCAGTACGCGGATACGTCGCCGGCAGGAAGCGCGGTGGCGCCCGCCCGGGCCGGCCTACTCGGTGGCGATGCCCGTGATGACGGGATCGCCCAGCCGGGCCCCGTCCCCGCCCAGCCCGGCGCGCCCCAGCGCTTCCGTGGCCAGCTCGCGCGCCTTCTGCTCGGCGCCGCGGGTGTCGGCGGCCTCCACTTCCAGGTGAAGGGCGAATCCGGGTGAGTCCGGATAGAGCGAGAGGAGGTGCAGGTCCTCCTCCACGCCGACGTCCGTGGTGCGCGGGTCGGCCGGACGGAGGGATCGGAGCAGCACGGCGCGGGCGTCCGGCGTGAGCTCGGTCAGCAGGGTCCCGGGAACGGTGACGACGTAGACGGTCATGACGGTCCGGATGCCCGCAGGCGCCGAAAAAATGCTCCTCCCGCCCGGCCCGCCCACGGACGGCCTCCCGAATCGACCCGACTGGCCGCCGCCCGGGGCGCGCGGGGAGGGGCGGCGCCGGCCGGCACCGATACGCGGAGACCGCCCGGTCGGCCACGGCCATTCCCGGGTTCCGAGTGGGCGTTGTCACGTCCCGGACGGCCGGCACGGGCCGTTCGGCCCATGGGCGCCGGCGTACCGCCCGCCTAGCCTGGACGGGCAACGCGAGTCCAGGGGGGCCGAGTGCAAGGGAAGAGCACATCCATGGGCAGCACCACCTCCGGAAGCCGTCGCCGTCGTACGGGCATCACCGTGACGGCAGCCGTCCTCGGCCTGTTGGCCGCGGCCGGCGCACCGGCCCTCGCCGCCGGCACCGGCACCCCGGACCAGGCACCGGAGGCACCCGGTTCCGGTTCCGTACAGGCGCAGCCGCAGGCACCCGGGGCGGAGCCCGCGCAGACGCCGGCCGGGATATCCCGGCTCGCCGAGGGAGCCGGCCGTGACATCGCGATCACGATCGACGACGGCCCGGACCCGCGCTGGACCCCGCAAGTGCTGGAGGTGCTGAAGGAGAACAACGTCAAGGCCACCTTCTGCATGATCGGTACGCAGGCCCGGGCGCACCCCGACCTGGTCCGGCAGGTCGCCGCCGCCGGGCACCGGCTCTGCGACCACTCCGTGGACCACGACGTGACGATGGACCACAAGCCCGTCGACTACCAGAGGCGCCAGATCCTCGACGGCAAGAAGATGATCGAGACGGCGGCTCCCGGGGCCTCGGTCGACTACTACCGGGCGCCGGGCGGAGCCTTCACCCCCCAGAGCCGGGCGATCGCCGCCGCGAACGGCATGCGGCCCCTCGGCTGGACCGTCGACCCCAAGGACTGGAGCAAGCCCGGCCTCGACGCCATCGTCGCGGCCGTGGAGGAGGGCCTGCCCGCCCAGCCCACCGTGCTGTTCCACGACGGGGGCGGGGACCGCAGCGAAACCGTCGCCGCCCTGCGCCAGTACCTCCCCTGGCTCTCCGCCCAGGGCTACCACTTCACCTTCCCGGTCCGGTAGCGGCGGGGCCGGCCGGCCGGTGCCGGGCGTGGGCGGGGTTCAGGACATCCTGCAGACGTGGAACCGGCCGGAACGGATGTTTCCGAAGTCCGCCGGGAGCTGGGACACCCCCTGACCGGGACGGATGGTCAGGTGCCGACCCGAGTAGTCGACGCCGCTGTACACGGTGACGCAGCGCCCCCAGAGCCGGCCGTCGGCACGCCACGTCCTGCCGCCGTTCCACACCGACGAGCCGCCGTTGAACCCCACGTACGCGGTCGTCTCGGGGTAGCGCCGCATGTCGTTCGCCACGAGGCTCACCACACCCGTCCAGCCGGGATCCGTCCAGCCGCAGACCCAGCCGGGGCTGCACCGGTCGGCGGGGGCCGCCAGGCTCGCGGGGGCGAGTGCGAGGGCCAGGGCCAGGGCGAAGGCGAGGACGAGGCCCGGCCACGCGGCGCCGGGAGCGCGCATCGGCCCCGCCCGCCGCCGCGTGCCCCGGCGACGGCGCGCGGGACGTCGGTGGAGGGCTCCGGAGGACTCGTACACGGTGATCACCGCCGATCTCCGGCGACCGGAGGTCGCCGATCGCCGGCCGGTCGCGGACCGCCGATCGGGGGCGACGGTTCGGCGCCGGGCTTCCATCGCACCCCCGCCCGGGGTTGATCGCACCCCGGGCCGCCCCCTGGCCGCCGGGCTCCGTACGACAGGAAGGGCCCTCCCGACGCCGTGGACGCCGGGACGGCCCCTCCTGTGGTGCGTCCCTGGGAGTACCGAGCCGTTCGCCCGGTGTTCCGGGCTAGTCCGTGCCGGACTCCATCGCGGCGCGGTCCAGCACTTCCTCGTCGGCCGACACCTCGCCGCGCGAGGCGATCGCCTCGGCGCCGCCCTCCTGGAGGCTGCCGATGAGCCCGGTCGCGGCCGCCTGGGCGGCGCCGATCGCCGGGTTGTCGCTGCCGATCAGGCCGAGGACGGCGTACTGCTCCAGCTTGGCGCGCGAGTCCGCGATGTCGAGGTTGCGCATGGTGAGCTGGCCGATCCGGTCCACCGGGCCGAACGCCGAGTCCTCGGTGCGCTCCATGGACAGCTTGTCCGGGTGGTAGCTGAAGGCCGGGCCCGTGGTGTCGAGCAGCGAGTAGTCCTCACCGCGCCGCAGCCGCAGCGTGACCTCGCCGGTGACGGCCGCGCCGACCCAGCGCTGCAGCGACTCGCGGACCATCAGCGCCTGCGGGTCCAGCCAGCGGCCCTCGTACATGAGGCGACCGAGGCGCCGGCCCTCGTTGTAGTACTGGGCGAGGGTGTCCTCGTTGTGGATCGCGTTGACGAGACGCTCGTACGCCGTGTGCAGCAGGGCCATGCCGGGGGCCTCGTAGATGCCCCGGCTCTTGGCCTCGATGATCCGGTTCTCGATCTGGTCCGACATGCCCATGCCGTGCCGGCCGCCGATGGCGTTCGCTTCCATCACCAGGTCGACGGGCGAGCCGAAGGTCTTGCCGTTGATCGTCACCGGACGGCCCTGGTTGAAGCCGATGGTCACGTCCTCGGTGGCGATCTCGACCGAGGGGTCCCAGAACCGGACGCCCATGATCGGCTGGACGGTCTCCACACCGGTGTCCAGGTGTTCGAGGGTCTTGGCCTCGTGGGTGGCTCCCCAGATGTTGGCGTCGGTGGAGTACGCCTTCTCCGCGCTGTCGCGGTAGGGGAGGTCGTGGGCCAGCAGCCACTCCGACATCTCCTTGCGGCCACCGAGCTCGGTCACGAAGTCGGCGTCGAGCCACGGCTTGTAGATGCGCAGGTGCGGGTTGGCGAGCAGGCCGTAGCGGTAGAACCGCTCGATGTCGTTGCCCTTGAAGGTCGAGCCGTCGCCCCAGATCTGGACGTCGTCCTCGAGCATCGCCCGGACGAGGAGGGTCCCCGTGACGGCGCGGCCCAGCGGCGTGGTGTTGAAGTAGGCGCGCCCGCCCGAGCGGATGTGGAACGCTCCGCACGTCAGCGCGGCCAGCCCCTCTTCCACGAGCGCCGCCCGGCAGTCGACCAGGCGCGCGACCTCGGCGCCGTAGGTCTGCGCGCGGCCGGGCACCGAGGCGATGTCGGGCTCGTCGTACTGGCCGATGTCGGCGGTGTAGGTGCACGGGATGGCGCCCTTGTCGCGCATCCAAGCGACCGCGACGGAGGTGTCGAGGCCGCCGGAGAAGGCGATGCCGACGCGCTCGCCGGCGGGAAGGGAGGTGAGAACCTTAGACATGGGAAGAGTATGCGCAATAATGCATGGTCATGCAAAACCGCATCTCGGACGGACGCGGATCGGGCCCGATCCTGGGCTCGGAACGGGGGGCGATCCGAGCCGGTGACGAGGCCGTGTAGCTCGGGGGTCGGGCTCCACGCCCGGGTCCCGGTACCGGGTACGGAGCCGGGCGCTCAGCCGTTCAGCGCCTTCGGATCGCCGGAGCGGGCGGTGAGGTCGAGCCGGAGGAACCACTCCGTCCCCAGGATCCGTTCCCGCGTCGCCTCCGGCACCACGGACAGGAGCGCGGGCAGCGAGCCCGCCCGGGCCGCCTCGGAGCGGTGCGCCCGGATCGCGGCCCACTTCTGCTCGACCCACGGCCGGACGTCGACGCTCGCGTCGAGCGTGTCGTCCGGCACGGTGTGCAGCCGCTTGCCGGCCCCGCCGAGCAGTTCGGCCAGTTCGCCCGAGGCCGAGCGGGGATGCGAGGAGAGGTAAAGGGCGCTCGGCCGCCACGGGGGACCGGCCTCGGGCAGGAACCCTTCGAGTCCGGCGGCGTGCACGGCCAGCAGGGTCACGCGGTGGGTGTGGACGTGGTCCGGGTGGCCGGAGGAACCGTGGGCGTCGTGGGTGACCACGATGCCCGGCCGGAAGGCGCGTACGTGGGCGACGACCCGCCCGACCGTCTCGTCGAGCGGCGCGTCGCACCAGCGTGGTCGCCCGGGGGCGGACTCCGGGACCCGGTGGTCGGCGTAGCCGAGCATGCGGGGCTCCCCGGCCCCGAGGAGGCGCAGTGCGTCGGCGAGTTCACCGGCGCGGTGGCTGTCGGGGGCCCAGGTGGCCGTCACGACGCCGGTACGGGCTCCCGCCGCGGCGTGCCGGGCGAGGATCCCGCCGGCGGACAGGGACTCGTCGTCGGGATGGGCGTACACCGCGAGGACATCGGGGCAGGGCACGGCGGACGGGTCCTCTCGATTCTTCGGGAGCGGAACGGGCAGGTGCGGGATCGCGGTGGGCGCCACCACGGCCGAACCGGAACCGGCGTCGGAACCCGCGTCGGGGCCGCCGTGCGCGAGTGGTACCGGGCACCAAGGGGCAGCGAGCCCGGTGTCGTTCATGATGCGGTCGATCGTGTCGGAGAGGGCGCTGTCCGTTCCGATGACGGTTTCCGGAGCGCCCGGGAGCAGGTCGCGCTCGCGGTACCAGCTGCGCAGCTCGCGCTCGGTGACCTGGGCCCGGTAGGCGAGGTCGACCTTCGTACCGTGTCGGGTCAGCGTCTCCTCGATCGGGATGTCGAGGTAGTAGCAGCGCGAGAGCCCGCGATGGTCGTCGAGCAGGTCGGTCAGCACGTCGCCGTACCGGTCGGCGTACAGGATGCCCTCGATCACCACGTGGTAGCCCGCGTCCAGCGCGTAGCGGGCGACCGTGTCGATCAGCCCGATGTTGGCGCCGCCGGGCACGTCGCGCTCCTTCAGCACGATCCGCCGCAGGTTGTCCTGGCCGACGAGGGCCACACCACGGCCGAACCGGTCGCGGATTCCGGCCGCCACCGAGGATTTGCCCGAGGCCGAGTTCCCCCGCACGACCACGAGCCGGGTCTCCGTGCTTCCCACGAGCCCGCGGGCCACGCTACCGACCCCCGGGGAAGCCGCTGCGCGCTGTCCGGGCGGGGTCGGTGACCGCTCGTGCGCGGGGTCCCTTCAGGAGCCGGGTGCGTACCGGACCGTCGCCGTCGTGGGGGACCGGGTCGCCGGGTCGCTGGAAGTGGACGGCGCCCGGACGGCCGTCGCGATAGGCCTCCAGCCCGGCGCGGCAGTACGCCACCATCGGCGCGGGCAGCGCGCCGAGGGAGTACCAGCCCATCGCGTCGCACAGGGCGGGCTCCATGATGGCCGGCTCGCCCGTGAAGTTCCGGACCTCGAAGAAGAACCCGATCCGGGCGCGGCCGTGCGGGCTCCGGTGGTGCACCGTGGCGGCGAGGGCCACGTCCTGCCGGTCGATGACGACGCCCGTCTCCTCGGCGGCCTCCCGGACGACGCCTTCGACCACGTCCTCGTGCGGCCCGTCCAGATGCCCCGACGGCAGGTGCCACAACCCGGAGGCGTACACCGGGCCGGCCCGCCGGGACAGCAGCACTTCCGGACCGGTCGCTGCGTCGCGGGCCAGGATCAGATGGACGTCGACCGTCAGCGCGTAGCGCTCACGGCCGCTCACCGTCCGGTCCCGGGGTCGGTGGAGGCGGGTGCGGCGGCATCCTGTGCGATTCCCCCACCCCTGGGGCGGCGGCTGAACGCTGTCTGCATGGGTCCTCCCTGGTTGACGCGGAACCGAGCGGTACTCGAACGACCCCTCACCACAGGGCACCGTAACGGGCCCTCGGCGGCGAGTTTTTCGAACGGAATTGCGCAAATGTGGCGCCGGGCGGTCGTCTCGGGACCGCCGGATTCCGAACTCACACGTTCGAGTGGACGGCTCCCCGAAGCACTCGATCGGGGACTTGCGGGTCTCCGCGCCGACGACGGGCCGCGCTCGACGGGGACATGGGGCAGCCGATCCGCAGGGGGAGCGGTTTCCGCCATGTTCGTCATTCCCCGCCCACCGTCGGGCGTCCTCAGTAGCGTGACCTTCGAAATCGGTCCGACTTCGCGCACGCGGGTGTCGGGCCCCGGTGGTGAACGGCACGTGAGGGAGCTGGACCGATGGCGAACGTGGAAGTGTCCTTGAAGGAGACGATGACCTCGATCGAAGGGGCGCTGGGGGCGGCGCTGGTGGATTACACCAGCGGCATGGCACTCGGAACTCTCGGCGGCGGCAAGGACCTTGACCTGGTCGTTGCCGCGGCGGGCAACACCGATGTGATCCGGGCGAAGGTCCGCACGCTGGAGATGCTGGGGCTCCGCGACGAGATCGAGGACCTGCTGATCACGCTGGGCAGCCAGTACCACTTGATCCGGCTGCTCAGGGGGCGGGGGACGGACGGCCTCTTCCTGTACGTCGTGCTGGACAAGGGCAATTCCAACCTCGCCATGGCCCGGCACCAGTTGAAGCGCATCGAGGCCGCGCTGGAGCTGTAGCCCGGATTCACGGGCCCACGCATGCCCACGAGTTGCAAGATTCTTCAACTCGACACATCTGAAACCGGTCAACCTCAGACATGCGTGGGCCCACGGAACGGGAAGATGGGTTCCGACAGCTGTCCGACCCCGAACCCCCGGAACGGCACGAACCGTTCCACGCACACGGCGGGAGCATGCGTGGGAATGCAGGTACCCCTGTACCAGGCGAAGGCCGAGTTCTTCCGAATGCTGGGCCACCCCGTCCGCATCCGTGTGCTGGAACTGCTGCAGAACGGTCCCGTCCCCGTACGGGAACTCCTCGCCGAGATCGACATCGAACCGTCCAACCTCTCCCAGCAGTTGGCCGTGCTGCGGCGGTCCGGCATCGTCGTCTCCATACGGGACGGAGCCACGGTCAGTTATGCGCTGGCGGGCGGGGACGTCGCCGACCTGCTGCGCGCGGCACGCCGCATCCTGACCGAACTCCTGGCCGGCCAGTACGAACTCCTCCAGGAACTCCGCCAGGTGGAGCCGACCCACACGCCGACGGGCCCACTGCGCACCCCGAGCATCCACGGGGACTGAACCGCTGCGGCTGCTGCCGCTTCCCGGCCCGGGCGCGGGCTACGGGAGCGCGTCGGTGACCCCGTCGACGATCATCATCCACATCGGCTGACCGCCCGTACCGAACGCCGACGCCAGCAGGTAGCCGATCGAGGCGTCGACCGGCCGGACCTCGGCGCCCTCCTGCCATTCCGCGATGACCATCTCGTCACCGTCGCAGGAGAAGTCGCCGATGTGCGTGCCGTCACGGGTCAGCCTGCTACTGGGCACGGAGTCCGGGACCAGCCGGTAGACGGCCCCGGCGTACGTCACGTCCACCCGGTACGAACGCCGGCTCAGTCCGCCCTTCGCCGGCCTTAGCTCGGCTTCGCGGCCGTCGACGCGCAGGGTGAGGAGAGCCGGGTCCCGGGTGCCGATCGCGATCTGGGGGTCGGCCTCCGTCGCGGGAGAATCCGTCGCGGGGGAATCCTTCGCGGGGGAACGCTCCAGGACCGCTCGGGGGATCACGTCGCCCGCGACCTCGATGCGGTCCTGACCGTCCTGGCGGACGGTGACGGCGCCGAAGCGCGTGTCGTCGATGGGGGCTCGGTCCATGTCGTTCACAGTCATGAGTCGCTTCGGTCGCTTCGGTCGCTTCGGTCGTATGGGCCTGGTGGGGGGACGGGTCGCCCGGACGGACGGCCCGTACGCGCACGAGGTGCTCCGCTCGGGCACGAGTTGCTCCGTGCCCGCGCAAGATCTCCGTACCTACGTGGGGCCGGACATGACGCCCGAACAGTTCACCGTACTTGTCGCCCGCCGTGGCACACCTCCCCGGGGCTCCCCCACCCCGTGAGCAGCGGAGCCGTTCCCGCCCCCGACGCGGCGTCCGGTCGCGTGGCGCCCGCGCCGGGCCGGCGTTTCACTGGAAGGTGCCGCACAAGCGTGCCCGCGGAGGGCTCACCGCGGGCAGGGAGCCCTCCGGCCACGAGCGCATGCCGGGAGGTCCCGTGAACACGCACACACCACCCCGCTTCGACCCCACCCGGGTGCCCCACCTGCAGGGTTCGTTCACGCCGGTGACCGAGGAGGTCGAGGTCGCCGACCTGGAGGTGACCGGGGAACTGCCGGCCGCCCTGGACGGCCTCTACCTGCGCAACGGGCCCAATCCGCGGTTCACGCCGATCGGCTCCTACCTCTATCCCATCGACGGGGACGGCATGCTGCACGGCATCCGGCTCTCCGGAGGCAGGGCCCGCTACCGGAACCGCTTCGTGCGCACCCCGGCGCTGCTCGCCGAGGAGCGGGCGGGCCGCGCCCTGTGGGGCGGCCTCGAATCGATGATCACGCCGGACGTCGACCAGGTCGGCCCGGAACTCGCCGGTACCTTCCGGGACCTCCCCGACATCAACGTCGTCCGGCACGGCGGACGCCTGCTGGCGCTCGCCGAGTCGGCCTGCCCCTACCGGGTGGGGACGGAGCTGGAGACGCTCGGCAAGGAGGACTTCGCCGGGGCACTGCCCGCCGGCATCACCGCGCACCCGAAGATCGACCCGGTCTCGGGCGAGATGGTCGTCTTCTGCTACGGCCTGGAGCCGCCCTACCTGACCTGGTCGGTCATCGACCGTGAGGGGACGGTCACCCGTGGCCCCACCCCGATCGACGGGGTGGACGAACCGATGATGATCCACGACATGGCCCTCACCGCCCGCTACGCCGTCCTCGTCCTCGCCCCCGCCTTCTTCGACCTGGGAGCCGCCCTGTCGGGCGGCTCCCTCCTGGCCTGGCGGCCGGAGCGGGGCACCCGCGTGGCCTTGATCCCCCGAGACGGCGGACCCCCGCGCTGGGCCACCGACGAGGCCTTCTGGCTCTGGCACACCGTGAACGCCTACGACGACGGCCCGGACGCGGACGCCGCCGTGATCCTCGACTACGTGCAGTGGAGCCGGCTGCTCCTCGGCGGTGGCCCCGAGGACGCGTCGGACCCCGTGAGCGGGGGACTCGTACGGGCGCGCATCGACCCGGCCGCGGGCAGCATGGCCCGCACCATGCTGGACGATACACGGGTGGAGTTCCCCCGGATCGACGACCGCCGCATCGGACGTCGCCACCGGCACGTCGCACTGGCGACCGGCACCGGTCGGACCGACCTGCTGACCGGCGAGTACGACGCCGTGCGCTGGTACGACACCGAGACCGGCACCTCCCGCGTCTGGTCGGCCGGGAACCTGTCCGTGGGCGAGCCGGTCTTCGCCCCCGACCCCGGTCACGATCCCACCGGTCACGATCCCACCAGCCAGGATTCCGACGGGCACGGCTACTGGCTGACCTTCGCCACCGACCGCACCGACGGGTCGAGCTGGTTCCTGGTCATCCCCGCCGAGGACCCCGCCTCCGGCCCGGTGGCCCGCGCCCGCATCCCCGTACGCGTCCCGCTCGGCCTGCACGGCTGCTGGCTCCCGACGCCGTGACCGCCGCCCGCCGCCGACGGCGCCTCCCCCCACGGCCGGAACGACCTCGGCATGCCGTTCAACGGGCGATGAGTCGGGAGAGTGCCTCCGTGGGCCGGCAGAGAAACGCGAAGAGCAGGCTGTTGACCACGAACCAGTGGACGCTGATGCGCCCCCGTTCCTTGTCCAGGAGGGGCGGGGCTTCATCGCGGTAGACGTGGCGGAGGTAGCGGCGGCGGATCGGGGCTCCGGCTGTCAGCAGCACGGGGGAGGCGGCCACGACGGCCACCGGAACCAGGGCTCTCACCAGGGTGAGCTTCGCCTTCTCCTCGTATCGCATGCCGTCAGTGTGCTGATCCTCGATGCCGCTTGTCAGTCTGTTCGTCGGCATCCGCTACCGACGCCGTCGCTCCGGTGGGAGTGGCCCGCGGTAGGTCCCCAGCAGCGGGACACGGTGCGGACCGGCCCGCCACCCTCGGCCGGGAACCGACCGATCGTGCGGAGCCGGGCTAGAGGGCGCGGAGCCAGCGGCGTACCTCGCGGGGGTTGCGCAGTCGGACGGAGACGAGGTGGGGATGGGCCGCGAGTCGTTCGCCGATGGCCGCACGCCTCACCGCATGCCGGGTCCAGGCCCAGCGCATCGGATGTTCGGGGTCGAACAGGAACTCCCGGAGCGTCTCGCGGTTACCGTTCCACAGTCGACGTCGGGTGACCACCCGGAGGACCGATCGGCGGACGACCCGCCACATCACCGTCCGTCGGGGCAGGTCGAGCCAGACCAGGGTGTCCGCTCGGTCCCACAACAGGCCGCCGAGCGTGGAGAAGTACTGTTCCTCGCACACCCAACGGGGCTCCGCGGTGAACCGGGCCACGTCGTCCTCGAACTCTGGACGCTTCACCCACTTCGGACCGTGGTACAGGCCGTCCAGTTCGGTTCGCGGCAACCCGAGGCGACCGGCGAGCGCCGTCGCCGTCGTGGTCTTGCCGGATCCCGAGATCCCGGCGACGATCACGCGTTCCATGGGGAGTTCTCCGTCTCGATGGTCCACTGGTGGGGAAGCGCCGCGTCGCAGAAGACGCGGACGACGTGATCCTCCCGCACGATGCCGATCCGGCCGCAGGCCGTACAGCGACGGAACACCACGGTATGGGTGAACCCGGACGGGTGCTCGATTCCGCGGAGTCCAGGGCCTGCGCGACGGCACGCCAGGAGCCGACGTCCGGGCAGTAGTCGGCGGACTGGTCGCAGTACGCCGCCGGCGTCGATGACGAACGTGAAGGGCTCGGCCAGTTCCTCCCACGCCACAGTCCGAGCCGGACGGCGAGCTCCGCCGACGAGCGAACGCGATGCCCCTCGCCGCCCGGTCGGACCGGCGACCGCGGCTCGGCCGGCCCCACGTAAGCACCGGCTACGGGGAAAACCCGTTCCGGGCCCCGCCGCGCCCGTGCGACGATCACAGCAGGAACGGGATCGACGGGCGGGCGGGGGTCGCGCATGAGCAGGATGCACGCAGACGAAGCGGACATCGACGCAGACCTGGTCCGGCGGCTGTTGCGCGCCCAGTTCCCCCGGTGGGCGGACCTTTCGGTCACCCGGATCGCCTCCGGAGGTACCGTCAACGCGATCTACCGGCTCGGCGACGACCTGACCGTCCGGCTGCCGCTGCGTCCCGGCGGCGCCGAAGCCATCGCCACGGAGGCGCGACTGTTGCCCCGGCTGGCGCCGCTGCTGCCGCTGCCGATCCCGGAGGTGGTGGTGACCGGCGCCCCTGGGGAGGGGTATCCGCTGCCGTGGGCCGTGTACCGGTGGATCGACGGCCACCACCCCGTCGAGGGCGACCTGGCGGCGCCCGACCCCGTGGCCCGTTACCTCGCGGAGTTCGCCGTCGCCTTCCGCGAGGTCGGCCTTCCCGATGGCCCACCCGCGCACCGGGGGGCGCCGCTGATCACCGAGGACGAGGAAGTCCGGGCCGCGATCGAAGCCCTGCGGCGCACCGACGAACCCTTCGACGCCGACGAGATCACCGAGGCCTGGGAGGACGCGCTCGCCGCACCACCCTGGACGGGTCCGGCCTGCTGGACGCACTCCGACCTGATGCCGAGCAACCTGCTGCTCGCGGGCGATCGGCTCTCGGCCGTCATCGACTTTGGCACCGTGGGCCTGGGCGAGCCGGCCACCGACCTCATCCCCGCCTGGAACCTGCTGCCCGCCCCGGCGCGCCGTGCCTACCGCGAGGCGGTGGACGCGGACGACGCGACGTGGGCGCGCGGCCGGGGCTGGGCGCTGTCCATGGCGGTCATCCAGCTGCCGTACTACCGGACGACCAATCCGACCATCTCGGCCAACGCCCGCCACGTCATCCGCGAGGTCCTCGGCAGCTGAACACGCCGAGCGCGACACGGCTCGGGGCGCATCGGGCACAGCAGCAGTTGGCCCCTTGAAACGCTGGACGGTGTCGTCGCGCAGTCGCTCGCCGTGTTGCCGGCCGTCGTCCAGCAGGCTGTCGCGGTGTCCGTCGGAATACGCGTACCGGATGTCGTCCCGACTCCACTTGATCTTGTAGAGGGGGGCGGGACAGGTACACGTGCCCGGCCTCGATGAGGGGCCGCATGCAGCGGAACAGGAAGGTGAGCAACAGGGTGCTCATGTGCCGGCCGTCGACATCGGCGTCCGCTCCCGTACCACCGGGCGGCGCGGACGTCAGGAGCGGCGGCGGCGGTGGCCCGCCGGGACGGTACGCCTGCGGGGCGGCCGGCGCCGGCGGGACACCGCCGCCCGCCCGGGGTCGGTGACCGGGCCGCCGAGGCCGTGCTCGATGCGGATGCCGTGGAAGACGAGCACCGTGAGGCTGAGGACGATCAGCGCCTCGGCCCAGTAGAACGCGAGGTAGTCGAGCAGACAGCCGTTGGGCGGCGAGCCCGGCGCCGCGTTGCGCAGGCCGACGAGGGCGAAGAGGCTGGCGGCCATCCAGCCGAGCGCCGGCCAGAGCAGCCCGCGCCGCTGGCCGACCACCAGCCAGCAGGCGGTGACGATCGCGAGGGCGACCGCCCACATGGCGGCGATCATGAACCAGGCGAGGATGAAGGTGCTGCGCGAACGTTTGACCTCACTGGTCAGGTACACCGCCTGCCCCTCGTAGGAGCCGTCGCCGTTCTTGTACGCGAAGTTCGGGTCCTGGTCGTGCAGGCGCAGGACGACCGGCACCCGGGTGTCCAGGGAGCCTGCCGTCGCGGCGAACGCGAAGTCGGCCGTGTACTTGTCGAACGGGTAGTCCGAGGACGCGCCGTTCGAGAGCGGTACCTGGATGTCCCGCACCCGGAGCCCGCTGCCCGCCGGGAACTGGAGTTCCTGCTCACCGGTGGTGTTGGCGTACAGGGTGAGGTCCTGGGTGGGGTAGCCGTCGGGACCCTCGTACCGGCCGAACGGGGTGAGGGTGACCCGCAGGGTGATCTGGCGCAGCACCGGGTCGGTGCGCTGGACGTCGGCGTGGACGTCGATCCGGTCCGCGGCCTGCTGGGGGCCGACGACCACGGTCTGCTGACGGGTGTTGCGCTCGTCGAAGTACAGGGCGATCCCCGCGCCGCACACCACCGCGACGACCACCAGGAAGATCACCAGGGTTCGCCACGGCAGCTCGGCGCCGCGCCTGCTCACGTCCTGGACGACGTCCACGCCCCGGCGCAGCTGCCGGGCGGCGGCCTCCCGTCCGACCTGGCCCGCCCACTCGTCGCCGTCGGCCATGATCCGATGCTGCGGGAGGCTCGCGGCGGGCGCCAGACGGAGGGGGCCGGTGGTGGCGGCCCCGCCCGCTCCGGTCACGGTGTCGGACGCCGGGCGGGTGCCGGCCCGCCGGCCCGCCGGCCCGGCGGGGCGGCGGTACGGCGGTGCTCGGGGCCGTAACGACGCACAGCCCGTCCTCGGCGGTGAGTTCGATCAGGAACTCGGTGGAGACGGCGCCGGCCAAGTGGTTGTGCAGGTCGCCGCCCTTGGGGAGGCCTGCGAAGAAGTCCCGCAACCGGCCCGGCTGCGGGCGCAGACCGGACAGGACCGGTCGACGGCCTGCTCGGCGGCGGTGCCGGGTACGGACGGTTCGGGAGCAGAGGGGAGGGGAGGGGGACCGCGTGGGCGGCCGTGGGCGGCCGTGGGCGGCGGTGGGCGGCGGTGGGCGCGAGGAGCGCCAGTGCGGAGAGCCCACCGATCACGTGCGGGAAGATCACCCGGCACATCGTGACGAGGACGAGGGCACCCGGCCGGTGCGACGGGACGGATGTGTTGGACCGTCACCCGGGAGGGCCCGGGTTAATCGTTCCTGCTGTCGAAGTGTCCCAAGTCAATTGCGGCAAAGGGTATTTGGCGTGTCCGAATATCGTCTGAACGGGCTTCAAACACCCCAACCGACAAGATCACCGCATTGAGGTAATGGCCCCGGGATCGTGGGGCCGACCGTCCTTCGCCGTGGTTAGTGTGCTTCCGGATCTGGACGGATTGCCCGGATATTCGCCCCCTCGTTTCCCACCGGGGGCGTACACGTGCGCCGATCACCACCGCTACGAAGGAGAACCTGTCCGATGACCGTGGACACCAGCCCCGAGGCGCAGCTGGAACCGCCCCCGCAGCGCAGCCTCGGCACGGCCGCTGCCCGGAACCTCGCCACCACGACGAAGTCCGCCCCGCAGATGCAGGAGATCAGCTCCCGCTGGCTGCTGAAGATGCTCCCCTGGGTGGAGACCCAGGGCGGCACGTACCGGGTGAACCGTCGGCTCAGCTACACCGTCGGCGACGGGCGCGTCGAGTTCGTCCAGGACGGCGCCCGCGTCCGGGTCATCCCCCGCGAACTCGGCGAACTCGCCCTGCTGCGCGGCTTCGACGACGTCGGCGTGCTGACCGCGCTGGCCGACCGGTGCGTGCAGCGCGACTTCCGCGCCGGCGAGGTGCTGGTCGAACGGGGCACGCCCGCCGAGCGGATCCACCTGATCGCCCACGGCCGGATCAACCAGACCTCCGTCGGCAAGTACGGTGACGAAGTCGCCGTCGCCGTCCTCGCCGAAGGCGACCGCTTCGGCGAGAACGCCCTGCTGGACACCGACGCGACGTGGGACCACACCGCCACCGCCGCCACCTCCGGCACCCTCCTCACCCTCACCCGCGCCGAGTTCGAGGCCGTCCTGTCCACGGCGCCCAACCTCCGGGCCCACGTCGAGCGGTTCGGCACCCTCCCGCTGCAACGGCAGAACCGCCACGGCGAGGCCGAGATCGCGATGTCCGCCGGCCACACAGGCGAAGCGGAACTGCCCGGCGCGTTCGTCGACTACGAGCTGAACCCGCGCGAGTACGAACTCTCCATCGCCCAGACGGTGCTGCGCGTCCACTCAAGGGTCGCCGACCTCTACAACCAGCCGATGAACCAGACCGAGGAGCAGCTCAGGCTCACCATCGAGGCGCTGCGCGAGCGCCAGGAGTACGAGCTGATCAACAACAGGGAGTTCGGGCTCCTGCACAACGCCGCGCTCAAGCAGCGGATCCAGACCCATTCCGGCCCGCCCACCCCGGACGACCTCGACGAACTGCTCTGCCGCCGGCGCGGCTCACGCTTCTTCCTGGCCCACCCCAAGACGATCGCGGCCATCGGGCGCGAGTTCAACGCCCGCGGCCTCTACCCGGACCACGTCGACCTCGGCGGCCAGCAGGTCCCGGCCTGGCGCGGAGTCCCGATCCTGCCCTGCGGCAAGATCCCCATCAACAAGGACAACACCAGCTCGATCCTGGTGATGCGCACGGGCGAGGACAAGCAGGGCGTCATCGGCCTGCGCCAGACCGGCCTGCCGGAGGAGTACGAGCCGGGCCTGTCGGTGCGGTTCATGGGCATCGACGAGCGCTCGATCATCTCCTACCTGGTCACCACCTACTACTCCGCCGCGATCCTGGTGCCCGACGCGCTCGGGGTGCTGGAGAACGTGCAGATCGCCCGCCGGCCCGACTAGGCAGGTCGTCCGTGCCGGGTCCCGCGACCCGGCACCGCCGCCGCACCGGTCCCATCCGCCGCACCGGCCACACCGGTTGCACCGGCCGAATCGGCCGCACCGGCCGCACCGCCCCGGGAGTCGCCCGGGCCCGCCCACCACGCCCGGGATCCGGGACGGCCCAACCACCCAGCAAGGAGCCACGGATGCCCGATCCCGGGCTTTCCCCCCTGCAGTCGAGCCTGCCCGGCGCGGCGGCCCGCTTCGGGGCCCACGGCCACCACCGGGGCATCGACGCCTTCGGCGGCGTACGCCCGGCCCCGCCGGCCCCGCCCCCCGGGGCGGCGGCGCCGGCCGCCCCGGCCCCGTCCGAGACCCCCGCCCCGCCCGCGCTCCCCGTGCCGCCGGTGGCCCCCCTGGCGCCGGTGGTGCCGCTGCCCGTCGGGGTACCCGCTCCGCCCGACGCCCCGGCCCCCGCCGCGGCGGCCGCGTCCAGTCCCGCCCTGGAGCGCATCCTGCGCGGTCCGAGCGGACTGGGCACGGCGGGCCTCTACCTGACCCGGCCGCGCGAGGAACCCCTCGTACCCGTGGACCCGTCCACGCCGCCGGTCGGCAACCCGATCCCGGGCCTCTACCACCACCCGGTGGCGGAACCCGACCCCGTACGGGCGGAGGAGATCAGCCGCCGCATCAAGGACTGGGCGGTCGACGAGGTCGAGTTGTTCCCCCCGGACTGGGAGGACCAGTTCGACGGCTTCTCCCTCGGCCGGTACATGGTCGGCTGCCATCCGGACGCCCCCACCATCGAGCACCTGATGATCGCCACCCGGCTGATGGCCGCCGAGAACGCCGTCGACGACTACTACTGCGAGGACCACGGCGGCTCGCCCATCGGCCTCGGCGGGCGCCTCCTGCTGGCGCACACCGCGCTCGACCCCCTCCACACGACGGCCGAGTACCAGCCCGACTGGGCCCGGTCGCTGCACTCCGACGCACCCCGCCGCGCCTACCGATCGGCCATGGAGTACTTCCTCCAGGAGGCCACCCCTTCCCAGGCCGACCGGTACCGGCACGACATGGCCCGCCTGCACCTCGGCTACCTCGCCGAGGCCTCCTGGGCGGAAACCGAGTACGTCCCGGAGGTGTGGGAGTACCTCTCGATGCGGCAGTTCAACAACTTCCGCCCGTGTCCCACCATCACCGACACCGTCGGCGGCTACGAACTGCCGGCGGACCTGCACGCCCAACCGGCGATGCAACGCGTCCTCGCGCTCGCCGGGAACGCCACCACCATCGTCAACGACCTGTACTCCTACACCAAGGAGTTGGCGAGTCCCGGCACGCACCTGAACCTGCCCGTGGTGATCGCCGCACGCGAGGACTGCTCCGTCCGCGACGCGTACCTCAAGGGTGTCGAGGTCCACAACGAACTCATGCACGCCTTCGAGGCCGCGGCCGCCGACCTGGCGGCGGCCTGCCCCGTCCCGAACGTACTGCGCTTCCTCAAGGGCGTGGCCGCGTGGGTCGACGGCAACCACCACTGGCACCAGACCAACACCTATCGCTACAGCCTCCCCGACTTCTGGTAAGGACGGACACATCTGTGACCAACACCGAGCTCACCACCGCGACCCCCTCGGCTTTCATCCCCACCCCGGCGACGCCCTACCAAGGTGACATCGCCCGCTACTGGGACCACGAGGCCCGGCCGGTGAATCTGCGTCTCGGCGACGTCGACGGGCTCTACCACCACCACTACGGCATCGGCGACGTCGACCACGCCGCGCTCGGGGACACCGCCGACAGCGAGTACGAGAAGAAGCTGATCGCCGAGCTGCACCGCCTGGAGTCGGCCCAGGCCGACGTCCTGCTCGACCACCTCGGGACGATCGGCCGCGAGGACACCCTCGTGGACGCCGGTTGCGGCCGCGGCGGATCGTCCGTCATGGCCCACCAGCGCTTCGGCTGCACGGTGGAGGGCGTCACCCTGTCGGCCAAGCAGGCCGAGTTCGCGAACCAACGCGCCCACGAACTGGGCATCGCCGACTCCGTCCGCGCCCGCGTCTGCAACATGCTCGACATGCCCTTCGCGACGGGGCAGGCCGCGGGCTCGTGGAACAACGAGTCGAGCATGTACGTCGACCTCCACGACCTGTTCGCCGAGCACTCCCGGGTGCTCGCCGTCGGCGGCCGCTACGTGACCATCACCGGTTGCTGGAACCCCCGTTACGGCCAGCCCTCGAAGTGGGTCTCGCAGATCAACGCGCACTTCGAGTGCAACATCCACTCCCGGCGCGAGTACATGAGGGCGCTGGCCGACAACCGCCTCGTACCGCAGGCCGTCATCGACCTGACCCCGGCGACCCTGCCCTACTGGGAACTGCGGGCCACGTCCTCCCTGGTCACCGGCATCGAGGAGGCGTTCATCAACTCGTACAAGGACGGCTCCTTCCAGTACGTGCTGATCGCGGCCGACCGCGTCTGACCCCGGCGGACGCCCGGCCGGGCGGGCCGGACCCGTGCCCACGGGTCCGCTCTTCCGTGCGTCGGGGGCGCCGTCGACCGGCGGGCCCGGGGGAGCGGGCGGCAGGTCGGTACCGGGTTCCCATCGCCTCGCGCACCCGGTCCGAGGTGGTTCCGGCCACCGCTTCGGCCCGCTCGTTGCCGGCCCGCCGCACCTCCCGCACATACGTCCGATCCTCTTCGTACGCGGCCCGGCGGGCCCTGAGCGGAGCCAGGTGAGCGTTGAGCGCCTCGGTGACCACCCGCTCCACGGCCGCTGTCCCGCCGTCGCCGAACTCCTCGGCGACCGCGTACGGGTCCCGACCCCGGTACAGCGCGGCGAGCAACACCAGGGAGGACACCTCGGGCCGGGCGGGCGGATCGGCATCGGCCGGACCGTGGAGGACCGGCGTTTCGGGCCTCATGGGCCCGGGCGCAGTACGCCCTTTCGCATCGTCATGCCGTGATCGTCGCCGAAGCCGGCCCCGCGGACGACCGGGAACAGCGCCAGTGGTCCGCACCGCCGCCCGGAAGCAATGCGAACGCATCGGAACTTGTAGCCTGGCGAGCGGAGCGCGCGCGTCGTGCGGAGCGCGCGGTACGACGGACACCCGGGAACAGGAGGCGGCCGGACATGCCCCGACAGGTGGATCACGCGGGCCGGCGGCGGCTCATCGCCGAGGCCGTCTGCGAGCTCGCCGACGAGCACGGGCTGGAGGGCGTGTCGCTGCGCGACGTCGCCGCCCGCGCGCAGGTGTCGATGGGCGCCGTCCAGCGGTGCTTCCGCACCAAGGAGGAGATGCTCGTGTTCGCGCTCGGGCACATCGGGGAGGTGATCGGCGAACGCGTCCAGGCCCGCCTCGTCAGGAGCCCGGCCCAGTCGGCCCGTACGGCGCTGGGGCACGCGGCCACCGAGGTCGCGCTGCTGCGCGAGGAACACCGGGCCGAAGCCAGGGTCTGGCTCGCGTTCGTCGCGCAGGCCGCCGTGAGCGAGGCGCTCGCCACACCGCTGAGGGCGAACTACGCCGAGCTCCAGGAGGCGTTCGCCCGCCTGATCGCGGAGGCGCACGCGGACGCGGGTCCGGCCACCGGCGCGGTGGTGGCGGCGGCGGCGGCGGGCGGCGCGGGGAGCGGCCGGCCGGTGGAGTCCCTCGACGCGCACCGCGAGGCCCGTACGCTCCTCGCCCTCGCCGACGGGCTCACCACCCACGTCCTCATCGGCCACCTCAGCCGGCAGGCGGCGCAGGACGTCCTCCACGCCCACCTCGGGCGTCTTTGCGAGTAGTCCGCCGGATGCGCTACAGTCGATCTTGAGCTTGCCGCCGTGATCACGGCAGCGGCCCGCGCGTTGGTGGTCCAAGGAAAGACGCCCCACTTCCCGTGGGGAAATGCAAGTGCAAGGCTTGCCCAGCGCTCCGAAACGAAGGTCCCGGCCCCCTGAGGGGGTCGGGACCTTCGCGTTGTGCGGCCCCCGCAGCGGTCTCCGCAGCGACCCTCGCAGCGGTCTCCGCGGCGGGCTTCGATCGGCTCCGGTACCCCGCGCCGACCCGCGATCGTAGGACGCGCGTACGAGGCCAGTAGGGTGTGCAAGGTGAACACTTCCGCACTCCCGCGTTCCTTCCGGTTGCTCGTGACGGGCGGAGGGACCGGCGGTCACACGTATCCCGCCCTGACGGCGATCCGGACACTGCAAGGTCGCCTCGCGGCCCAGGGCAGCACGCTCGACGTCCTGTGGATCGGCACCGCCGACGGTCTCGAAGCGCGCGTCGCGCCCGCCGAGGGCATCGCGTTCAAGACGGTGGCCACGGGCAAGATCCGCCGCTCGGCCAACCCCCTCAAGATGCTGTCCGCGGCGAACGTCAAGGACATGGCGCGCGTGCCCCTGGGCGTCGCCCAGGCCCGTTCCATCGTGTCCGAGTTCGAGCCCGACGTCGTCCTGGCCACCGGCGGCTACGTCGCCGTACCGGCCGGCCTCGCCGCGCGCCTGTGCCGCCGCCCCCTCGTCCTCCACGAGCAGACCGTCCGCCTCGGACTGGCCAACCGGAAGCTGGCGAGCTCCGCCACCCGGATCGCCCTGTCCTCCGACTCCTCGCTGGACCTGCTCCCCGCCGAGCTGCGCGGTGCCGCCGTCGTCACCGGCAACCCCGTCCGGCCGGAGGTGCTCACCGGGCACCCCGACAAGGCGGTGCACGCGCTCAACCTCGTGGGCTTCGACCGCCGGCTGCCGACCGTCTACGTCACCGGCGGCGCCCAGGGCGCGCAGCAGATCAACGGGGTCGTCCGGGACGTCCTGCCGTGGCTCCTCGGCCACGCGAACGTGATCCACCAGTGCGGCCCGGCCAACGTGGACGAGCTCCGCGCGGCCGCCGCCGGCCTGGACCCCGTCCTCGCCGGCCGCTACCACCTCACCGGCTTCGTCGGACCGGAACTGCCCGACGTCCTCGCCCTGGCCGACGTCGTCGTGTCCCGCAGTGGCGCCGGCACGCTGGCCGAGCTCACCGCGCTGGGCAAGCCGGCCGTGTTCGTGCCGCTCGCCACCTCCGCCGGCAACGAGCAGGCCCACAACGCGAAGCACCTCGCCGACGCGGGCGCGGCCGTCGCCCTGCTGGGCGACGTCACCCCGGAGACCCTCTGGAACGCCCTCGGTCCGCTCCTCACCGACGCGGCCCTCCGCCACGGGATGGCGGAGCGCGCCCGGGCGCACGGGCGGCCCGACGCCGCCGAGCGGCTCGTCGACGTCCTGCTGGCCGCCGCGGCGGGCTGACCGACCGCACGGTTCGACCCTTCCGGAGCCCACCCCACCGCCCTCGCGGTGGGGTGGGCTCCGGTGTTTCGGTGTTTCGCGGCGCTGCCGGAACTCGTGCGCCGCAGAGCGATGAGTTCCGACGCCGCCGACGGTCAAACCCTTCGGCAGCACTCACCCGCAGGAGGAACCCATGACCTCGACCGTCACCCGCACGCTGGAATCCACGGGCGCCACCGTCACGTACGACGTCCACGGCGCGGACGACCGTACCGGGGGCGGGACCGGACCGGCCCTGTTCCTGATCGGCTCCCCGATGGGCGCCGCCGGGTTCGTGAGCCTGGCCGCGCACTTCACCGACCGGACCGTGATCACGTACGACCCTCGGGGTGCGGGCCGCAGCACCCGCACGGACGGCGGCGCCGAGACGATGCCCGACGAGCACGCCGAGGACCTGCGACGGGTGATCGAGGCGGCCGGCGTCGGCGCCGTCGACGTGTTCGCCAGCAGCGGCGGCGCCGTCAACGGGCTGGCCCTGGTGGCCCGCCACCCGGACCTGGTCCGCACCCTCGTCGCGCACGAGCCGCCTCTGGCGCAGGTGCTGCCCGACCGGGAGGCGGCCCTGGAGGTGTGCGCCGACATCCATGCGACGTACCTGCGCGAGGGGATGGGCCCTGCCATGGCGAAGTTCCTGGTCATGGCGACCCGGACGGGAGCGATCCCGGCGAACTGGCGGGACGAGCCCGCGCCGGACCCGGCCGCCTTCAGCCTGCCCGCCGAGGACGACGGCACGCGCGGCGACCCCCTGCTGGGGCAGAACATGCGCGGCTGCACCGCCTACCGGCCCGACTTCGCCGCGCTCCGGGCCGCGGGGACGAGGATCGTCATCGGGGAGGGCAAGGAGTCGCAGGGCCAGTTCCCCGCGCGCGCCGCGGCCGGCGCCGCCGAGGCGCTGGGCGGCGGAACGCTCCTCTTCCCCAGCCACCACGGGGGCTTCCTCGGCGGCGAGTACGGTCAGCAGGGTGAGCCGGAGGCCTTCGCGGCGACCCTCCGTGAGGTGCTCGACCAGGGATGACCTGCGGCGGGCCGGCCGGCGGCGGGTCGGGAGCCGGGGTCTGCCAGACTGTGTGCATGACGCATGAACACCGTTCCGTGGAAGGGCAGTCGACGACGCAGGGGCCCGGGCATCCGGAGCCTGCCACTCCGGGTTCCGTGGGCCCGGAGTCGGCGCCGGAGTCGACTCCGGCGCCGGCGTCCGCGCCCGTCGCGCCCGAGAACCCGGCCGCCGCCAAGGGACTGGCGGCGGGCGTATCGTCCGGCGTTTCCGTCGGACTGCTCCTGGGACTCTTCGTGTTCGACAACATCGGACTCGGCCTGGCCCTCGGCCTGGCGATCGGCAGCGGGATCGGCGTCGCCTTTCCGGCCCTGTTCCGGGCACGCCGGTCCGCCCCCACGAACGACGCCTGAGCCCGGTCCGCGCCCGACGGAGCGGGGGTCCGCGGCAGGGGGAGAGGCGGAGCCGGCCGGATTCGAACCGGCGTCCTCACGGTTTTGGAGACCGCGCGCGACGACCTCTGCGCTACGCCTCCGCCCCCTGCCCCCATCGTACGCAGCGGATACGGCGCCCCATGCCCGGCCCCTCCCGCCCCTCAGCTTCCGTCCCGACCTCTGAGCGGAGCACCCGGCGGACCGGTCGACTCGGCCTCGACGACGCGAGGAGCGCCCGGAACACGCACAGGCGTCGTACCGTGCCCGCAGTTCCCCGTGTTCACGGCCGGGAACCTGTGCCACCCCATCACGACACGGTGAGCATGAAGAGCCGACGCGCGACGGGCGACTACGTCTCGGGCTGTACCCACCGCTTGATGATGTCCGGCGCGGAGAACGGGGCCGGCCAGGCTTGCAGTCGAAGGTGCTCGGTGGTCTCCGGTGACTCGTACGAGTCGATGTCCGCATGGACGGCGGCAGCGAGGTTCCGCCGAGAAGCTCGTACCCGAACCCAATCGGCAGGCATGTCGAAGCGTGCCGAGTCGGGGAAGTATTCGCTGCAGCCCATCACGACGAGGCGTCCCGAAGCCAGGTGGAGACCGGCCTCGACGACGTGGTCGAAGTCCTCCCTGTCATCCGCAGGCCGGTCACCGAGGATGTGCACGCTGACCGCCACGGTGACGTTGACGGCGGTACCGATGGCAAGGCCGCCGTCGGTGACACAGAGCCCGTCCTGGACGGCCTAGTCGGTCCACGCATCGCCGAAGTCGCCTTCGCCTTCCTCGTCCATGACGTGAATCTGGTGGTAGTCCGCGAAGAGTTCAAGGTTTGTCGCCACAGGGGCATCCTCGCCGCTGCCCGATGAGGGCAGGGAGGCGGGGTGGGGTCGCCCGTCGGCAGGGCGCGGGGTGCCTGTGCCGGCATGCTAGAAGTCGTTCGATGCCTGGACGTTGAGTGATCGGTACTCGTCCAGTACGGCGTAACCGGTGCTGTCGTACAGGCTCATGGCGACCTCGTTGCCGCCGAATACGTTGAACATCATCGCCTCGTCGCCGCCGTGCCGGGACGCCCATTCGCCGACGGCCATCGCGGCCCTGCCGTAGCCCTTGCCGCGGTGCTCCTCGTACACCTCCAAGGAGAAGCCGAAGGTCACCCCCGGCAGGTATCCGTGCCGCACCCAGCCGGTGCCGACCACCTGTCCCTCGGCCTCCAACGCGTAGAAGGCGTGACCGGGGGTCCGGTACCCCTGCGGGAGGTGGAGGGCGAAGTCGCGGTCGGACTTCTCCTTGGCCTGTTCCGGCGTCAGGACGCCGGCCCGGACGATGTCCGCGATGTACCCGGCCTCCTCGCCGGCGTACCAGGCCGGGTACTCCTCCTCGGAGAGCGGACGCACCGTCAGGCCGGCGGGCAGCTCCGGCCGCTCGGCCGAGGCGCGCATCCGTATCTGCTGGCGTACGGGGTAGTCGGCGAACCCTGCGGCTCCTCCGGTGAGGCGGACCTCCACCCGTTGCGCGCCCTGCTCGGCGCACCACTGCTCGGCCCAGGCGCGTCCCTCGGGAGCCGTCAGGTCGTGGATGCGGCCCACCGTGCTGCCGTTGTCCTGTTTGACTTCGACGGCGATCCACTCGGAGCCGTCCGTGGCCACCGTCCAACGGTCGACGTTCTCCAGGGCTCGTTCCAGCAGGGCCCGCGCGAGCGGCTCCGAGCACCCCGCGGCCCGGTACCCCGCGAGCACCCGCTCATCGAACCCGGCTCGCCATGCGCTCCGGTCGGGCGCGATCTCCATCACGTTCATCCGGCCACCCTAGGCCGAGGGGTGGTCGGAGGGCCCCTCAATTACGGCCGCGCGGCCGCCCGGTCCGGTGCGGTCCGGTGCGGTGCGGTGCGGTCCGGTGCGGTCCGGGTGCGGTCAGGGTTTCGGGCCGATCTCGAACTGCGGCGGCTTGAGGTTCGTGACGCAGCCGGTCTTCGGAGCCGTCGGGGTGTCGAAGAAGGAGAGGGTGATCTCCTGTGCGCACGGCGAGGCGGCGAAGGCCACGTGGGCCACGTACGGGATGGTGACGACGGTGGACCGGCTCAACGTGCGGGCGACCCAGGGGCCGTTGAACGCTCCGGTCTGGGCGTCGAATCCGGCCGACATGACCAGGGTCGGGACGTCGCTCCGGGTGACGTCGCGGATCGAGCGCGGCGCCGGCGGCACCCGCCAGGTCGCGCAGTCCTCGTGCAGGAACGGGAGTTGCGGAGCCTCGGCCAGGACCGAGCGGGGGAACGACGGGAACGCCTTCTGCCCTGCCCGCACCGCGTCGGCCCGGCTCTCGTAGGGCACCCACTCGCGGCAGAAGACGCCGTAGGCGAGGCCGTGGGCAATGCGGCCGATGGCCTGGGGGCTGACCTTGCCGGCCGCCCACTGTTCGGCGATCCGTTGCGGCTTGCCGTGCGCCAGCTCGTCGAGGGAGCGGGGCACACCGGCCGCCACATGTGTTGCCGAGGTGAGCCAGTTGACCAGGGCTCCGCCGTCCAGCACCACCTCGACCGGCTCCGTGCGCCCGGGCACCTTCACGGAGGTGGTGACCGGCCGGGCTTCGAGTTCTCCGACGAGGCGGTCGAAGGTCGCCGACAGCTTCGGGTACCGCTCGTCGCAGGCCGGCTGGCGCGCACACGCCTGGAAGAGGCCGTCGAAACCCTGCCGGGCGCTCGCCCACGTCAGGGCCGCCCCGGCCGTCGACGGCGGCAGGACGCCGTCGAGGCCGACGGACCGGATGCCCCGGGGGTGGTCGCGCAGGTAGATGAGAGCGAGATCGGTGCCGTAGGAGATGCCGAACACGTTCCACCGATCGATGCCCAGCGCGAGCCGCAGGTCCGCGTAGTCGGCGGCACTCGCGGCGCTGTCGTAGGCGCTCAGCAGCGCCCCCCGGGTGGCGAGTTGCTCCCGACAGGTCCGGGTGGCGTCGACGTGCAGACGGCCGGTGGACGCCGCGTCGTAGGCGAGGCCGACCGAGCGCGCGGTGAACTCGTCGACGACGGGACAGGTCAGTGCCGGGTCCGCCGAGTACGTACCGCGCTGCGACATGAAGATCACGTCGCGGTCGCGGTTCAGGCCGCCGTCGATCGCCATCTGCGCCTCGCCGACGGCGTCGTCCCCGGGACCTCCCGCGAACCAGACGATCGGGTCGGGCTTCGGCCGTTCCGCCTCCGCCGCAACGATCGCGACACCGAGCTCGATCCTCCGGCCGTCGGGCTCGGCGCGGTCCTCGGGCACGCTGAGCGTGCCGCACCGGGCCCCCTTGAGGGCGGCCACCGGTTCCGGTGTCCTCGGGCAGGCGCCGGGATCGTAGCGGGCGTCGCCGACGGCCCGCGCGACCGTCCCGATCGCCGCGTCGGCGGTCGCCCCCGGGCCGGAGCCGCTGCCGGCCGCCTGGGCGGGCGCCGCCATCAGACCGGCGAGGAGGAGGCCGGCCGCCCATCCGGCGGGCACGGCACGCGGGCGACCTACGGCAGGGCCGGCGCCGGTACGGCGGCGCCCGGCCGTGGCACCGGTGGGCCGGCGGCGTACGGTGCGACGGGGCGCGTCGGACGATGACATCGTGCCTCCCGCTCACTTCGGGACGATCGCGAACGGCTTCGGCTCGACACCTTTCACGCAACGGGTGTCGGGCGCCGTGGGACGGGCGAAGAACGAGGCCAGCACCTCCTGCGCGCACGGCGACTGGGGGACGACGAAGTGCCCGATCCCCGGGATCCGCACGATGGTCGAACGGGACAGCGTACGAGCCGTACGGGCGCCCCAACTCGCCCCGGTCTTCATGTCGAACGTCCCCGAGACGACGAGCGTCGGCACGGAACTGACGGTCGGCACCCGCTGGACGGCGGTCCGGTCGGGGACCTTCCAGACGCCGCACGCCTCGTGTTGGAACGGCAATTGCGGCGCCTCGGCCAGGACACTGTCCGGCCACCCGGGGAAGGCCTCGCGCCCCGCCGCCAACACGGCGGAGCGGGTGTGCCCGGGCACCCACTCGGCACAGGCCACCGACTGTGTCAGCCCGTGCGCGACCGCACCGACATCGGGCTGCGCGCCGGCCGCCCGCGCCCGCGCGAACCGTTGCGGATTCCCGCGCGCCAACTCGTCGAGGGCGGCCGGGACTTCGGCCGCCGGTACGGCGTTGCCGACCAACAGGTTCACCAGCGCGCCGCCGTCGAGGACGACCTTGACGGGCTTCCCGCCGCCCGGGGGAGCGGCGTAGACCGTCAGCGGCCGCGCCTCCAGCTCGCGCACCTGCTCCGTGAGCGTGCCGTACGGGTCCGGGTGACGCTCCTTGCAGCGGGGCTGCGCCGCGCACGCCCGCACGACGGCGTCGAAGCCTTCCCGGGCGCTGCTCCACGTCCACGGAAGGCTGACGGTCTGCGGCGGCGTCACCGAGTCCAGCGCCACCGCGCGGACGCCCCCGGGGTGCTCCCGCAGGTAGGTGAGGGCCAGGTCGGTGCCGTACGAGTACGCGTACACGTTCCACCGGGGGATGCCCAGCGCCGTCCGGAGGTCGGCGAAGTCGGCCGCGTTCGCGGTGGTGTTGTAGGCGCTCAGGTCGGTGCCGTCGGCGGTGAGGCGGTCCCGGCACTCCCGCGTGGCGGCCAGTTGGAGCCGCTCCGTGGCGGGGTCGTCGTAGCGCAGGCCCACCGCCCGCGCGGCGAACCGGTCGATCTCGGGGCAGGCGAGGTTCGGCTGCGAGTGGAGGTTCCCGCGCTGGGCCATGACGATCAGCGGCCGGTCACGGTTCAGACCGGCGTCGACCAGGAAGGGGATGTCGTCGAACGCGTCGCCGCCGGGGCCGCCCGCCATGAACACCACCGGGTCCCGCGCCGGTGTGGCGGAGGTGGCCGGTACGACCGCGACGGCCAACCGGATGGTCCGGCCGTCGGGACGCGCACGGTTCTCGGGGACCTCCAGGAACCCGCAGCGCGCCTTCTCCAGCGCCGCGACCGGTTCGCTCGTCCCGGGGCAGGCCCCGGGCACGAACCGCGAGCCGGCGGCGGCCGCGCGGCTCCCGGCCGGATGCTTCTGCCCGTCCCCGCCGGGCACCGTCGCACCCCCGCCGAGCGCCGGGCCGAGCCCGGTCATCAGCGCCAGGAGCGTGGCCGCGCCGGTCGCACCTACGCGGACGCCGGCACGATTCGGGGGGATGTGGTGATGTGCCATGTGATCGTGTTCCTCTGCCGTCATTCACGGCTGCCCGGCGAGCGGACTCCCCGCGAAGACGCGGGCGGATCGCACACAACCGACGATGCGGATCGCACACAATCGACGATATCGACATCCCCGCCGACCCGCACACGCGCACACCTCGGCGTCCTCGCCGCTCCCGCCCGGTGCGGGCGGGTACTCAAGTGGATCTGAGTACGCCCGCTCTGCCGTGGACGGACGGGGGAGCCGAAACTGGGGCCATGAGCAACGGCATGCGGAAGCCCGCACACGAACTGTTGGTGACCCTGCTGCTCGTCGTGGTGGCGGTGGCCGCGTGGGCGGGGTGGCTGGGGTGGGACCAGGAACGTGACGTGCGGCCGGACGGCTCCACGACCGGCCCGTACGAGGCCTGGCAGGTGATCGGGCTCGTGCTGACCCTGCTGGTGGCCGTGTACGGGGCGGCTTCCCGTCAGTACATCGCGGCCGCCGTGCTCGGCACGAGCCTGGGGTTGGCCGGCGCCGCCTTCTACGACTGGTCGGACGACGGGAGCGGGCTCTTCGTGATCGGCGTCGGCATGATCCTCATCGGCAGCCTGGCCGTGACCACCGTGGTCACCCTACTGATCGCCTCGTGGAAGAAGAGGGCCGGCTCCCGCCGCCCCTCCTGAACGGACCAGGTACGTCAGCGCCCCGGCTCGCGGTGGACGTCGACCGGGACGGCCTCCAGTCGGGTGTCCGCGCGCACCCTGCCGATCACGCTCGGCAGAGTACCCCCCCGGCTCATCCGTTCGATCAAGTCTTCGAGTTCAGGCGCTCCCGCGAGCCCTGCCCGTGCCGCGGGTCCGGTACCTCCCCGGCGGCGTCGCCGCCGTCGAGGAGTTCCCGTACGAGCGCCGCGACCTGCTCCGTCTCGATGAGGAACCCGTCGTGGCCGAACGGGGAGGCGATCACCCGGGCCCGGTCCGCCGAGGGGATTCCCGCCGCCAGCTCCTCCTGTTGCGACAGCGGGTACAGGCGGTCGGAGTCCACCCCCGCCACCAGGGTCCGCGCCGCGACCCGGCCCAGGGCGGCCCGCGTACCGCCCCGGCCGCGGCCCACGTCATGGGCGTTCATCGCCTCGCACAGGACGACGTAACTGGCCGCGTCGAAGCGCCCGACCAGCTTCGCCGCCTGGTGGTCGAGGTACGACTCCACCTGGTAACGGCCGCCGAGCCACGGGTCCTCCCCGTCCTGCGGGCGCCGGCCGAAGCGGGCTTCGAGTTCCCCGGCGGCCCGGTAGGTGGTGTGGGCGATGCGGCGGGCGACGCCGAGACCGGTGTGCGGTCCGCGCCCCGGTCCGGCGTCGTGGTAGTCGCCGCCCCGCCAATGGGGGTCGGCGCGGATCGCGTGGAGTTGCGCCGAGGCCCAGGAGATCTGGTCGGCGCTCGCCGCCGCGGGGCAGGCGAGCAGCAGCAACGCCGCCATCCGCCGAGGGAACGACACGGCCCACTCCAGGGCGCGCATCCCGCCCATGGACCCGCCGACCACCAGTGCCCACCGGTCGATCCCCAACGCCTCGGCGAGCCCCGCTTCGGCGCGCACCTGGTCGCGCTGCGTCAGCCGGGGGAACGCACCCGCCCAGCGGCGCCCGTCGGGGCGCGGCGAGGCGGGCCCGGTGCTGCCCTGGCAGCCCCCGAGGACGTTCGGCGCCACGACGAACCAGCGGTCCGTGTCCAGCGCCAGGCCCGGACCGACCAGCCCGTCCCACCACCCGGGCGTGGCGTGCCCGGGCCCGGCCGGACCGGCGACGTGACTGTCGCCGGTGAGCGCGTGCAGTACGAGGACCGCGTTCGAGGCGTCTGCCGCGAGCCGGCCCCACGTCTCGAACGCCAGGGTCACGCCCGGCAGCCGACCGCCCGCCTCCAACGGCAGGTCACGTACCGGGCGGTGCCACTGCCGGCGCCCCGGCGGGTCCCCCTCCCGCCACGCGCCGCTCGCCGGAGGGGGACCCGCCGGGACGCCCGCCCTCGACGAGATCGGCCCCCCGGGGTTCAGGACGCCTCCTTCGCCGCCCGGAAGCCGGCCTCCAGGTCCGCCTTGAGGTCGGCGAGGTTCTCGATGCCGACGGAGAGGCGCACCAACCCCGGCGAGGTTCCGGTGGCGGCGAGCTGCGCCTCGTCGAGCTGACTGTGGGTGGTGGAGGCGGGATGGATGATGAGGCTGCGCACGTCACCGATGTTGGCGAGGTGGCTGAAGAGCTCGACCGCGTCCACGAAGCGCTTGCCCGCCTCGGCGCCACCCGCCAACTCGAAGGAGAGCACGGCGCCGGCGCCGCGCGGCAGGTAGCGGCGCCCGGCCCCGTACCAGCGGCTGGAGGGCAGGCCGGGGTAGTGCACGACCGCGACCTCGTCGCGCGCCTCCAACCACTCGGCCAAGGCTTGGGCGTTGGAGGTGTGGCGCTCCAGGCGCAGGCTCAGCGTCTCCACCCCTTGGAGGAGGAGGAAGGCGGAGTGCGGCGCGATGGCCGGGCCGAGGTCGCGCAGCAACTGCACGCGCAGCTTGACCGCGTAGGCGCCCGGCCCCAGCGCGGGCCAGTAGCGCAGGCCGTGGTAGCTGGGGTCCGGCTCGCTGAAGTCGGGGAAACGCTCGGTGTGCGCGCCGAAGTCGAAGGTTCCGGCGTCGACGACGACACCGCCGAGGGTCGTGCCGTGACCGCCGAGGAACTTCGTCGCCGAGTGGACGACGACGTCGGCCCCGTGCTCGATGGGGCGCAGCAGGAACGGCGTGGGCACGGTGTTGTCCACGATCAGTGGCAGCCCGGCCCCGTGCGCCACATCGGCGACGGCGCGGACGTCGAGCACGTTGCCGCGCGGGTTGCCGAGGGTTTCCGCGAACAGGGCCTTCGTGGTGGGCCGGATCGCGGCCCGCCAGGCATCGAGGTCGTCCGGGTCGTCCACGAAGGACACCTCGATGCCGAACTTCGGCAGCGTGTGCCGGAAGAGGTTGTAGGTGCCTCCGTAGAGGGAGGCGCTGGAGACGATGTGGTCGCCCGCACCGGCCACGTTCAGCAGGGCCAGCGCCTCGGCGGCCTGGCCCGACGCGACGGCGACGGCGGCGACACCGCCTTCGAGTGCGGCGATCCGCTGCTCGAAGACGTCCTGGGTGGGGTTGTGGATGCGGGTGTAGATGTTCCCCGGCTCGGCGAGGGAGAAGAGGTCGGAGGCGTGCTGGGTGTCGCGGAAGACGAACGAGGTGGTCTGGTAGATCGGCACCGCCCGGGCGCCCGTGGTCGGGTCGGGGGCGGCCCCCGCGTGCAGCTGCTTCGTCTCGAACGACCAGGCGGAGGTGTCGGGTCCGCCCGCCTCGTCCTGGGGGGTGTGGCCTGCGGTGACGGCGTCGATCGGCTGGCTCATGCTTCTCCTCGGTACGCGTACGGAGCCCGCCGGACGGGGCGGGGTGGGGCAATGGGGTGCCGGATGAGTGGCGGGGCATGACGGGGGAGCCCGACGTACGGAGCGGCCGGTACGCACGGGTGACCACGGCGCGGGAGGGGTCACCGCCGGGCAGCACGGCGGGAGCCGGTGCCGTGACGGGACGGCATCAGCGCACGGTGCGCACGGTGCGGGGAGAGGGGCGACCGGGGTCGCGGCGCCGCGTCAGAGGGCGGCGGTACAGGCCGTCGTCGTGACACGCACGTAGTCCACGTGGCGGCGGGTCACAAGTACGGTCATGGCCTCAGAGAACCACAGTGGAAGGGCCCGCACCAGCGGCTTCGGCAACCCGGTTCGTGAACATCCTGCTACGTACGACGGGCCACCGGTGACGATCAGCACGATCTGCGACAGCGGGGTCGTCATCACGAGGGCCGGTACCAGTACGTCCTGGGCGGTGGCGCGGCCGAGGAAGCGCGGCATGTCCTTGTCCTTGGCGGCCACGAACAGGACCTCGGCGGCCATCAACGTCCAGGCGGGGTAGACCCCCGGGACGGAGACGAAGAGTCCGATGCTGATCAGCACCTTGCCCCAGGTACCGACGGCGGCTTCAGGAAGGCCCACAAACCGAGGGACGACAGGACGGCGGCCAGGGTCGTGTCGCCTTCCCCGAGCGCCGGAACACCGCTCCGACCGTGGACATGGTCAGGACCCAGTACGTCACGTTGCCGTACAGCTCGAAGTGGACGAGCGGATGGGCGGCCCGGCGCGGGCGGGCTCGTCGTCCGTTCGGAGCAAGGTGAGAGGTGGGCGGGCCCGGGCGGGGCTACGTTCCGTTGGTATGACGTCCATATCAGGCGACCGGGAATCCGGTCCCACTCGCC
Source organism: Streptomyces sp. NPDC029836 (assembly GCF_055574495.1). Lineage (NCBI taxonomy): Bacteria > Bacillati > Actinomycetota > Actinomycetes > Kitasatosporales > Streptomycetaceae > Streptomyces > Streptomyces sp. NPDC029836. Next base: position 270,809 of record NZ_JBVHZI010000010.1, read on the forward strand.
GCGCCCTCCTCCTCGCCGGCGCGGGCACCGCCCTCGCCGCGGGGTGCGCCCCCGGCGGTACGTCCGGCGCCGCCGCACCCGTGCTGCGCGCCACCCCCACACCGAGTGCGTCCGCCTCCGCCGCCGGCGCCGACCTGACCCCCGGCGCGATGACGCTGTTCAAGGACCCGGGCTACAACTTCAACGGACTCCTCGCGCTCGGCGGCTCCGGCGCCGGCTCCGCCGAGGTCGGCGAGGTCCTCACCGCGGTGAACACGATCAACCGGGCGGGCCTCTCCGCGCAGACGTACGTGGAGACCTTCCGCACACTCGGCGATCAACTCCTGCAGGCACCACCGGGCGCGCCGGCCGACGACCGGACCAAACGGTTCCGGGCGCTGCGCGCCGCCCAGTACTACGGCCAGGCACTGTTCTTCGTCCTCGGATCCGACGATCCGAGCAGCGAGGAGCAGCTGTACCGATCGGGCCGCAGGGCCTGGGACACCTTCTGCGACCTGTGCGAACCCGCCCCGGTCAAGGCCAACGTCCCGTACGGCTCGACGCCGCTGCCGGTGTGGTTCTTCCGGCCCGACACGTCGAACACCCCGCGCCCCACCGTGATCCTGACCAACGGCAGCGACGGCCAGAACGTCGACATGTGGACCTACGGCGTCCCCGCCGCACTCGAACGGGGCTGGAACGCGCTCGTCTACGACGGTCCGGGGCAGGGACAGCTCCTCTTCGTCGACCAAGTGGTGTTCACCCCCACCTGGGAGAAGGTCGTCAGCCCGCTCATCGACTGGCTGTCCGCCCGACCCGACGTGGACACCGACAGGATCGCCCTGACGGGCCTCAGCATGGCCGGGGACCTCGCCCCGCGGGCCGCGGCCTTCGAGAACCGGCTCGCCGCGCTGGTGGCGATGCCCGGCTGCGTCGAGCCCTGGCTGGGCTTCCCGCCCGAGATCCGGCAGATCCTCACACCGAACAGGGAGGAGACGAACAACATCTGGAACGAGGAGGTCGTCCCCGAACTCCCGCCGGACGCCGCCGCCGTCATGAAGAAGCGCTTCGAGCCCTTCTCGATCCCGGCGATGCTCGACGCCCGCCGGGGCAAACTGTTCACCGACTTCTACACGCCCGCCACCCGCATCCGGGCACTGGCCATCACCTCCGTCGTCAGCCGGATCAAGACACCCACCCTGGTCCTGGACTACGAGGGCGAGCAGTTCTACCCCGGCCAGCCACGACAGCTGTACGACAAGCTCACCTCGCCCAAGGACTACGTGAAGCTCACCGCGGCCCAGGGCGCGCAGCTCCACTGTTCGCCGATGGCGCCCCAACTCCACTGCGAGGTCGTCTTCGACTGGCTCCAGGAGACGATGTCCGGCGGCTGAACCGTCGGCGGACGGACCCCGCGCCCGCGCGCGCGGGCCGGGCCGGGCCGTTCGCCGGCCCGGTCACGGCGGTGTGGGCGAGTCGCGCCGCATCCGGTCCAGGCGGCGGATGACGGGTGTGGCGGCGGCGCCGTGCAGGAAGACGGACAGCAGCACGGTGAACGCGACGACGGACCACAGCTGCTCCGCGTAGCCGGCGAAGCGGTCGCTGTGGCCGAGCGCGTAGGCCAGGTAGAACAGCGAGCCGATGCCGCGGATGCCGAACAGGGCCGTGACCACGCGCTCGCGCGGCCCGGTGGCGGCCCCGAGCAGGCCCACCCAGCCGGCGAGCGGCCGGACGACCAGCACCAGCAGGACACCGACCAGGGCGCCCTGCCAGGTCAGTGCGGCCAGACCGTGTTCGACGAGGTAGGCGCCGAGGAGGAACAGCAGGAAGACGGTGAGCAACCGTTCGATCTGCTCGGTGAACTCGTGCAGCACCTTGTGGTAGCCGTGGTTGCGTTCGGCGGCCCGGATCGTGCAGGCGGTGACGAAGACGGCGAGGAACCCGTAGCCCAGGAGCAGCTCTGTGGCGCCGTACGCCACGAACGTGGCGCCGAGGGCGACGAACCCCTCCATGTGCTCGGACAGGCGCAGTGCGTCCGGCCGCGCCCGGAAGAACATCCTGCCCAGCAGTCGGCCCGTGACGATGCCGACGGCGACGCCGATGCCGATGCGGGCGAGCACGTCGACCAGGAACCAGTGCCCGATCCAACCGGCCCCCGAGGCGCCGCCGGCCGCGGCCATGGCGAGGGCGGCGAGTACGAAGGGGAAGGCGAGCCCGTCGTTGAGACCCGCCTCGGCGGTCAACGAGAAGCGGACCTCGTCCTCGTCGTCCTCCACGTCGGTGGGCTCGCCCACCCGCACCTCCGCCGCCAGCACCGGGTCCGTCGGCGACAGGATCGCGGCGAGGAGCAGCGCCGGGGCGAGCGGCCAGTCGAGCAGCAGTGCGGCGGCGGCGGTCATCGCGGCGATCGTCAGCGGCAGACTGATACCGAGGAGCCGCCACGGGCCCTGCCAGCGGCGCAGTCCCACCGGCCGGTTCAGGGCGAGTCCGGCTCCCATCAGGGACACGATGACGCACAGTTCGGTGGCGTGCTCGATCCAGAGCCGATCGCGCCCCGGTTCCACGATCGGCACCGGCAGGAGGGCCGCCAGGGCGCCCGCGGCGAGGAAGACCATGGGCATGGACAGCGGTTGCCGGAAGACGAGCCGGGGGATGACGGCCGCGCCGAGCGCGCCGATTCCCACGGCCAGGTACACAGCGTCGGAGAGTGTCATTGCGCCCATCCTCGCCGATGGGCCCCTCAGCCGCAGTCGACGGCGTGCCGCCCGTCCCACGTCGGCGTAGCGCGGTGACGCCGTGGACGAGCGCGACCGCGGCGCCGTACGCGATGTTGCTCACCGTCGCCCGGTAGCCGAACTCCGGCGCGAGGACGTGGACGGCGGCGCCCGCACCCGCGATGCCCGGCCACTTCCCTCCGCGCGATCACCGGTTACGGCCGCCGCCGGACTCGGCCTTGCGGGCGAGCAGGTGGACCTCCCGGAACGGTCGCCGGTCGGTGGGTCGGGGCTCGCGGATCATCCGGGCCACCTCGGCCAAACCGCATTCCCGCAGGAGCGCGGCGAGGTGATCGGGGGACCAGCGGTGGGCCGGGGCCACCGCGTGATCGAAGACCTGCGTCGGGGGCGACGGGCCGTCCGTTGCCGAGAAGGCGATCAGGAGATGGCCGCCGGGTGCCAGCACGCGGTGGAACTCCGCGAGGACGGCGGGCAGTTCCGGCGGGGGAGTGTGGATGACGGACCAGCGGGAGAGCACGCCGCCCAGTACCCCGTCCGCGATGTCCAACGCGGCCATCGTGCCCACCTCGAACCGCAGGCCCGGATGGGCCCGTCGAGCCAACGCGACCATCGCGGGCGAGGCGTCGACGCCGAACGTCGTCGGCCCCAGCCCGTTCAGGTGGGCGGTGACGTGGCCGGGACCGCACCCCACGTCCGCGACCCGACCGTCCCCGCACCCACCGACGACCTCGGCGAAGGCGCCGAGCATCGCCCGGTCCAGGGGACTGTCGCGCAACGAGCCGCTGAACAACCGCGCGTAGGCGGGGGCGGCGTCGTCGTACGCATCGCGGACGGCACGGAGGGCTTCGTGTTCGACCATGCCCGCGATCTTAGTTCCCGGCCCGGAGGGGGACAGCAGGAGCCATCGGGGCCTCCGGGCGAGCGACACGCACGGCTCGCGGTCCGCACCACCGTCACCCCGCCGTCGCCGGGGGCGGCACGGCCGTCCCGGACGGGCGCCTCGGGCAGCCGCTCGTCGCGGGAGAAGTCGAACCGGGCCTCCCCCCGGGCCCCGGACTCCGCCCGCCGCGGGATGACGATCCTGTGTGTCAGGCGGTGAAGGCCTCGACGAGGGTCCAGACGGCGAGGGCGCCCATGCACACGGCGCCGAAGCGCTGGACCCTCTTCAGCGGGACGCGCTGGGCGATGAACCGGCCGACCAGCAGGGCGAGGGCCGAGACCGACATGAGGGCGAGGGCGGAGCCGATGGCGGTGGGCAGCCAGCCGTTGGTGGCGGCGAGGTTGGCCGTGGTGATCTGGGTGAGGTCGCCCCACTCGCTGATGAACACGGCCATGAACGCCGTCGTGTACACGGCCCAGAAGCCGGTGACGGTCTTCGCGGCGCCGTTCTCGTCCTCGTCGTCCCCACTGCGCAGCAGCACGACCGCGCCGAACGCGAAGAGGGCGGCGGAGACGAGCTTGACCAGCATGTCCGGCAGCATCCCGAGGAGGCTGCCGGCGCCGACGGCGATGGCCACGTGCACGACGAACGCCGTGGAGGCGCCGAACCAGACGTACAACGGGCGCATGCGGGTGCCCATGGCCAGCGAGGCGAACATGGTCTTGTCGGGGAGCTCCGCGAGGAAGATCAGCCCGAAGGCGGTGACGATCGCCAGGGGGTCGAGAGTCATCCTGGTGCTTTCTGCTGGGGCCGGGCCGTCAGCTCGTACGACACCCAGGAGGCGACGGGAGAACCACTCGGCCCGGCACGACGGATCAGCCCGCACGCGTGTGCGGACCGGGTCATGCTTGGCCGAAGGTCTCGTCCACCACGGCACCGAGTGCCGGGGCCCGATGGCCGGGACGGGTTGCCCTGTCCAGTATGTCGACCAGCGGTATTTCGGGACTACTCCCCTTCGCTCCTCCCAGCATAAACGGATGGCAGGGGGGGCGGGGACCGGGGCCGGGTGGCGCACGTCACGCGGGGCTCCTGCACCGCTGGGGCGTCCCGGCCGCGGGCCCGGTGGCCGGGACCCGGCCCGGCCGATCAGCGCAGGACCGGGATCACGTCCTGCGTCTCGTCCACCTCCAGGCCCGTCGCACGGAGGCCGAGCACGGTCGGCGGCGCCTCGTCGGCGCAGACGGTGCCCCGCGCCGGGAGGGTCAACGTGGCGAGGTAGTCGTTCGCCAAGGCGCTGACGCACGCGCTCCGGTTGTAGGCGGTGTGCCCTTCGGCTGCGAAGGTCAGCAGCCGCCCGTTGTCCAGCGTCCGGGAGAGGGCCACGGAGTCCTGGTACGGGGTGTCCGGGTCCCCGGTCGTGCCGAGGACCAGGATCGGGGCCGAACCGGCCGCCCGGTAGGAGCCCGCGTACCGGCTCGGGCGCTCCGCCCGCCACTGGGCGCAGGTGGGCGCGTGATTGTGGTCGTACGTGGGCGGCCCCAGGCCGACGGGCGGTCCCAGCAGGGGAGCTGAGGCGGCCTCGGCGCTCACCAGCGTGCCGAGCAGCAGCCGGCTGGTCGGGTAGACGCGGTCGGCGCACTCGACGGCCAGGTTGACGTTGAGGAAGTCGAAGGAGCCCGGCGAGGGCGGCGACAACAGGAACGAGCTCCGGCGGTCCTGGGCCGCGCGCAGGGCCTGCCCCAGGTGGGGCCAGATGACCTTGCCGGAGTTGATGTTGAACATCAGGCGGTAGGCCAGGGTGTAACCCGTGGCCGGGCGTCCGCTCGCGGTGACGACCGGGTCGGCGTCCAGCGCCCGCTTCAGCCGCTCGAAGGCCTGCCGGGGCTCGCCGTCACCGAATCCGCAGGTCGCGGCGGACTGCGCGCACCAGTCCAGGAACCGGCCGACCGCGGAGTCCAGGGCGGCGAACTGCGCGGCGTCGTAGGCGTACGGCACGTCGGCGTAGGTGCGCGGATCGTAGCCGCCGTCCAGGACCATGGCCCGCACGCGCCGGGGGAACTGGGCGGCGTAGACGGTGCCGACGTAGCTGCCGAAGGAACGGCCGTAGAAGGAGAGGGTCTCCTCGCCGAGGGCCCGACGCAGCAGGTCGATGTCCTTGGCGTTCGACCCGGTGCCGAGGAACGGCACGAGGTTCCCGGCGCGCTCCTCGCAGGCGGTCGCGAAGTCGAGGCCCTGCCGGACCGCTTCCCGCAGGGATCCCGGGGCCGGTACGCCCCGTGCGGCGTCGACGGCGGCGGAGTACTCCTCGTCGTTCCAGCACTCCACCTGTCCACTGCGCGCCACGCCCCGCATGTCGTACCCGACGACGTCGAAGCGGTCGCGCAGGGAGGCCGGCAGGGCGTCGTAGCTGTTGCGGGCGAAGTCGACGCCGGAGTTGCCCGGTCCGCCCGGATGCAGCAGCAGGACACCGGTGCGCTGGGTCCGGTCGCTCGCGAGCCGCCGGGTGACGGCCAGCGGGATCGTGTCCCCCGTGGGGCGGCGGTGGTCCAGCGGCACCAGGGCGGTCGCGCACTGGAAGCCGTCGTCCGGATCCTCGGCGGCCGCCCCGTCGCAGGGGCCCCAGGCCAGGACGGGAACGGGCGGAACGGGCGGGGGCGCGAGCGGCGTCGCCGTCGCGGCGTCCGGCGCGCCCCCGAGGAGCGCGGTGACCGCGATCAGGACGAGGGATATCCCCCACGCCACTCGCCTGCGCGGGTCATCGGCCATACGGGTCTGCATGCGGCGAACCTCCGTCCCGGGTCCTGCGGAACGAACGACAACGTAGCCGCCGGTCACCGCTCCTGTCGGCCCACCAGGAGTGCACTCCCGCCTACCACCGGGGGCGGCGACCGCCTACCACCACGGTTGTACGCTCCCCGAAAACGGCGGGGCCGACATCCTGGCCGGAACCGGACGGAGGGCCCCCGGACCGGACGACCGCCCCGCCGCCCCCGCACCCCACCTCGGGCCCTGTCGGTGCGGCTTGCTACAACTGGCAGCGCATCTGACGCGACGGGCGAGGAACGGTGGGCACCCCATGAGCTACCCGAGGCATTTGACGGGATTCGGCGGGCTGCCCGTCATCGACTTCCCGGGCCCGAAGGACGCGGACACGCGGTTGCCCGAGGCCGACGAGGTCGCGTGGCGGATCGGCTGTGACAGCTACGACAGCGAGGAGAGCTGGACCGAGGCCTTCGCCCGGTTCCGCGCGGCGGTCGACACCACCGCGGTCCGCGCGATCGTCGTCGGCTCCTGGGCGGAGGCCTACGACACCGGTCCGGAGGAGATCTTCGCGGCGCTCCTCGACGCACGCCCCCAACTGCCCGCCCTGCGGGCCCTGTTCCTCGGGGACATGGAGTCGGAGCAGTGCGAGATCTCCTGGATCAACCAGGGGGACGTCGGCCCGCTCCTCGACGGCTTCCCGGAGCTGGAGGAGTTCGGCGTACGGGGCGGCTCCGGGCTGGTCCTGCCCGCCGTCACGCACCGGACGCTGCGCTCCCTGACCGTCGAGACCGGCGGAATGCCCGCCGCGGCCGTCCGCGGCGTCGCCACGAGCGAGCTGCCCGCCCTGGAGCGCCTCGACCTGTGGCTCGGCACGTCCGAGTACGGCGGGGACGCGAGCATCACCGACGTGGCCCCGATCCTCGACGGGGAACGCCTCCCGCGCCTGCGCCACCTGGGCCTGCGCAACAGCGACATCCAGGACGCGATCGCGTCCGCCGTCGCCTCCGCGCCGGTGGCCGCCCGCCTGGAGACCCTCGACCTGTCCATGGGCGTCCTCACCGACGAGGGCGGCGCCGCGCTGCTCGCCGGGCAGCCCCTGACGCACCTGAAGAAGCTGGACCTGCACCACAACTACCTCACCGAGCCGCTGCGCGAGCGCTTCCAGGAGGTCCTCGGCGGCGCCGGCGTCCTGCTCGACCTGGAACGGGGCAACGCCGAGGACGACGAGTACGACGGCCGCACCTGGCGCTACGTCGCCGTCGGCGAGTAGCACCCGGCCCATGACGGACCATGCGAGCCCGCCCCGCTGGGCGGTCGTCGGCAACCCGGAGAACCGGCGCGTCACCCTGTTCTCCGGGGCCGTGCGCGCCGCCGGGCTGCCCGCGCCGCGCATCGTGCCCTGGACGGACGTCCTGCGCGCGGGCGGCGCGGCCTTCGCCGCCGACGAGATCGTCCGGGTCGAGTCGCCGGGCGAGAACCCGGAGGTCGACCGCCTGCTGCGCGGCACGGACGACCCGACCCGGGTGGAGGGCGGAGCCCGCTGGTACGCCGCCTTCACGGCCGCCGTACGGACGCTGAGCGGCGGCCGCCGCCTCGACGACCCCGACGAGCTGGCCGTCCTCTTCGACAAGCGCGGCTGCCACCGCACGCTCGCCCGCGCCGGCGTCCCCGTACCGGACGCGCCGACCTCCGGCGGCGCGACACCGGTGCGCGGCTGGGACGACGTACGGGCCCTCATGGACGCCCACCGCATGCCGCGGATGTTCCTGAAGCCCGCCCACGGCTCCTCCGCCTCCGGCGTCGTCGCCGTCGAGACGGCCGGCGGGGGCCGGATCAGGGCGACCACGTCCGTGGAGCGGGCGGTCGACGGCCGGCTGTTCAACTCCCTGCGGGTACGGCGCCTCACGCGCGAGCCGGAGGTGGCCGCCCTGGTCGACGCCCTCGCCCCCGACGGCCTCCACCTCGAACGCTGGTGGCCCAAGGCCTCCCTCGGGGACGGCGCGGCCGACCTGCGGGTGGTCGTCGTGGCCGGACGGGCCACCCACGCCGTGGTGCGCGTCAGCCGGGCCCCGATGACCAACCTCCACCTCGGCGGCCGGCGCGGCGACCTGTCCGCCGTGATCCGGGCCGCGGGACCGGCGGCCTGGGCCGAGGCCCTGCGGATCTGCGAGCGGGCCGCGGCCTGCTTCCCCGGCACCCTGTGCGTCGGCGTCGACCTGCTGCCCGCCATCGGCTGGCGCCGGTTCGCGGTGGCCGAGGTCAACGCCTTCGGAGACCTGCTGCCGGGCCTGACCGGACTGCCGGGCAGCGGCGCCGAGGGACAGGACACCTACGCCGCGCAGGTCGCCGCCGCGACCCGCGCACCCGTGCCGCACCACCCGATGAGGAACCACCGTGCACTCGCCTGAACCGCCGGCGCCGTCGATCCCCGACATGAACGAGGTCGTCGGCCGAGACGACCTGCTCCTGCTCACCCTGGACACCCTGCGCCACGACGTCGCCGTCGAACTGGCGGCCGCCGGACGCCTCCCGAACCTGGCTCGCCACCTGCCCGGCGGGCTCTGGGAGGAACGGCACGCCCCCGGCAGCTTCACCTACGCCTCCCACCAGGCGATGTTCGCCGGTTTCCTGCCCACGCCGGCCCGCCCCGGCCCGCACCCCCGGTTGTTCGCCGCCCGCTTCGCCGGCAGCGAGACCACCGAGGGCCGGACGTACGTCTTCGACACGCCCGACCTGGTGTCCGGCCTCGCCGCGGCCGGGTACCGCACGGTGTGCGTCGGGGGCGTCGGCTTCTTCAACAAGCGGGGCGCGCTCGGCGACGTCCTGCCCGGCATGTTCCAGGAGAGCCACTGGGAACCCGGGTTCGGCGTGGCGTCGCCGCACTCCTTCGAGGCACAGGTCGAGCGGGCCGAGCAGGTCGTCGCCGCGCTCCCGGCCGAGCAGCGGCTGTTCCTGTTCCTCAACGCCTCCGCGATGCACCAGCCCAACTGGTTCCACCTGCCCGGCGCCACGGCCGCGGCCGGCGACACCCGGGCCAGCCACGCCGCCGCCCTCGAGTACGTCGACCGGCACGTCGGCCGGCTCCTCGCCGCCATGAGCTCCCGCCGCCGCTGCTTCGCCATCGTCTGCTCCGACCACGGCACGACCTACGGCGACGACGGCTACACCGGCCACCGCCTCGCCCACCAGGCCGTCTGGACGGTGCCGTACGCCCACTTCTTCCTGGAGCCGTCCGCATGACCACCCTCGCACCCACCGCGATCACGGCGTCCGCACCGCCCGAGATCCGCACGTACGACGCCTACGTGTACGCCTACCCCCACAAGACCGCGTACCGGCCGCTGCCCGACGGGCCCGCCCTGCGGGACCTGTGGCGCGGCGAACGCAAGGACGCCCTCTCCCTCTACCTGCACATACCGTTCTGCGAGGTCCGCTGCGGCTTCTGCAACCTCTTCACCCGCATCGGCGCCCCCGACGGGCTCACCGGCCGCTACCTCGACGCCCTCGACCGACAGGCCGCCGCCGTCCGCGAGGCCCTCGGCGACGAGGAGGACGAGGAGCCGGTACGGTTCGCCAACGCCGCGTTCGGCGGCGGCACCCCCACCTTCCTGACGGCCGCCGAGCTGGAGCGGCTCTGCGACATCGCCGAGCGGCGCACGGGCGTCGACCTGCGGGCCGTCCCGCTGTCCGTGGAAACCTCGCCCGCGACCGCCACCGCCGACCGGCTCGCCGTCCTCACCGACCGCGGCGCCACCCGCGTCAGCATCGGCGTGCAGAGCTTCGTCGCCGAAGAGGCCCGGGCGGCGGTCCGCCCCCAGCGGCGCGCCGACGTCGAGGCGGCGCTCGGCCGCATCAGGGACGCCCGCGTCCCCGTCCTCAACATCGACCTCATCTACGGCATCGACGGCCAGACCCCCGCCACCTGGCGCACCTCCCTGGACGCCGCCCTGGCCTGGCGACCCGAGGAGCTGTACCTGTACCCCCTGTACGTCCGCCCCCTCACCGGGCTCGCCCGCCGCACCGCGCTCACCGACCGGGCCTGGGACGCACAGCGCCTGGACCTCTACCGGCGGGGCCGGGACCACCTCCTCGCGCAGGGCTACGAGCAGGTGTCGATGCGCATGTTCCGGCTGCCCTGCGCGGCGCCGCAGGGGCCCGACGACCACGCCTGCCAGACCGACGGCATGATCGGCCTGGGCTGCGGCGCCCGCTCCTACACCTCCGCACTGCACTACTCGTTCGACTACGCCGTCGACATGGGCCAGATCCGGTCGATCATCGACGACTACACCGCCACCGACGACTTCACCCGGGCCGTCCACGGCCGGTACACCACCGGCGACGAGGCACGCCGCCGCCACCTGCTCCAGTCCCTGCTCCAGGCCCGCGGCCTGCCGGTCGCCGACTACCGGGAGCGGTTCGGCGCCGACCCGCACGACGACTTCCCCACCGAACTCGCCGCGTTCGCCGCCCGGGGCTGGCTCCACCAGGACGGCGCCGGCCCCCTGCTGCGCCTCACCGCGGAGGGCCTGGCACACTCCGACGCCCTCGGCCCCGCCCTGTTCTCACCCGCCGTCCGGGCCGCCATGGCCGGCTACGCGACCAAGTAGCCGCCGTGGACCTCACCCTCCTGTACCGCGGGCCGCTCGCCTCCTGTGACTACGACTGCCCGTACTGCCCCTTCGCCAAGCGGCGCGACACCACCGCGCAACTGCGCGCCGACCGGGCCGCACTCGAACGGTTCACCCACTGGGCGCGCTCCCGTACCGAGGACCGGCTCTCGCTGCTCTTCACGCCTTGGGGCGAGGGCCTCGTCCGTTCCTGGTACCGGCGCGCCCTCGTCGACCTGTCACAGCAGCCGCACGTAGAACGCGTCGCCATCCAGACCAATCTCAGCTGCCGCACCGACTGGCTCGCCGACGCCGACCCCGCCCGCCTCGCCCTGTGGTGCACCTACCACCCGGGACAGACGCCCTACGAACGGTTCCTGGCCAAGCTCTGCGACCTCACCGACCGGGGCATCCGCCACAGCGTCGGCATCGTCGGCCTCCCCGAGAACCTGGAGCACGCGCGCAGGCTGCGCGCCGACCTGCCCGCCCACGTCTACCTGTGGGTGAACGCCGCGGACGGCCACACGTACACCGACGCGGAGGCCGACGCCTGGACCGCCCTCGACCCGCTGTTCCCGTACAGCCGGCGCCCGCACCGCTCCGCCGGTCTGCCGTGCCGCACCGGCGAGTCCGTCCTGTCGGTGGACGGCGACGGCACCGTCCGCCGCTGCCACTTCGTCCGCACCGAGCTCGGCAACCTCTACGACGGCTCCTACCGCACGGCCCTCGCCCCCCGCCCCTGCCCGCTGACCAGCTGCGACTGCCACATCGGCTACGTCCACCTGGAGACGCTGCCCCTGTACGACGTCTTCGCGGGCGGCATCCTCGAACGGATCCCCGCTCCCGCCGCGCTCCCGCTGCTTGCGACCGGCCCGCAGGTCAGCGGCGCGGATTGGACCATTCGCTGAGCGAGCGCGGCGTCCATGGTTCGGATCGCGCCTTGCGCCCAGCGGTGGTGGAAGCTTGGCTGGCCAAGATCAAAACGGCGGGACACGGGACGCGGCTCCGGTGCGGAACCGGCACAGGAGGAAGCACATGAAACCCCTGCTCGACGGCTGTACGCCCTGGCCCCAGGAATGCGTCGACCACTTTTGGGCGGCCGGGCACTGGCGCGGCAACACCCTCGACAACCTGCTCCGCGGCTGGGCCCTCCAGTACGGACCGCGGACCGCGCTCGTGCACGGCGACGCCCGCGTCACCTACGCCAAACTGAACCGGCGCGTGGACCGCGTGGCCGCCGGATTCCGCCTGCGCGGCCTCGGGCCCGGGCAGCGCGTCGTCGTCCAGCTGCCGAACGTCCCCGAGTTCGTCATCACCGCGTTCGCGCTGATGCGCGTCGGCGCGGTCCCCGTGTTCTGCCCGCTCCCGTACGGCGCGGCCGAGGTCGCCCACCTCGTCCAGGTCACCGAGAGCGTCGGCTACGTCGGCCCGTCGACCCACCGGGGCTTCGACCACATGGCGATGGCGGCCGACATCGCGGCCCGCGGCCCCTTCCTGCGCAAGGTGTTCACCTTCGAGGCGCCCGGCACCGCGTCCCCGTACGGCGGCTTCACCACCGACCCGGCGGGCTGCTACTACTTCCCGCTGGACTCCGTCGATTCCCCGCCCGAACCGACGCCACCGCGCACCGCCGACCAGGTGGCGTTCCTCCTGCTCGCCGGCGCCGGCGCCGGGACGCCGCAGCTCGTACCGCGCACCCACAACGACTACGTCTACCAGGCGCGCGCCACCGCCGAATTGGTGTCGCTCACCGAGAACGACGTGTACCTCGCGGCGCTGCCCGCCTCCGCCCACTTCGCCTTCGGCTGCCCCGGCATCGTCGGCACGTTCTCGGTGGGCGGCGCCGTCGTCCTGGTGGACGAGCCGGAGGACCGGGACGGACAGGACGGCCAGGATCCCGCCGCGTGTCTGCGGGCCGTCGAACGGGAGCGGGTCACCCTCACCTCGGTGGAACCCGAACTCGCCCACCGCTGGCTGGACGTACTCCCCACCGTCCGGGCCGACCTGAGCAGCCTGCGCCTCGTACAGATCGGCGCCGGCCAAGGACACCGGACGACCGCCGAACGGCTGGGCTCCGCTCTGGGCTGCGCGGTGCAGCAGGTCTTCGCCATGGCCGAGGGACCGCTCACCCTCACCCGGCCCGGCGATCCGGCCGAGACGGTGCTCGGTACCCAGGGCCGCCCGCTCTCGCCCGACGACCAACTCCGCATCGTCGACGCCGACGGCAAGCCCCTGCCGGACGGCGAGCGCGGCGAACTCCTCGCCCGCGGCCCTCACGTCCCCCGGGGCCACTACCGGGCGCCCGAGCACAACGCCCGCGCCTTCACCCCGGACGGCTACCTCCGCACGGGCAGGCTCGCGCACCGGACCCCGGACGGCAACCTGGTGGTGGCCGGCCCGGTCGAGAAGGCCTGAAGACGCCGACCGCCGGTCCCGGCGCGACCTTCCGTACGGCGTGGGGACAGCACCGTGTTCCGATCGAAGATCGTCGACCAGTAGGATCGCACCGCAACACGACGCGAAGGGGAGCTGCGGTGGCGCGGGTTGCGGTGATCGGTGGGGGAATCAGTGGGTTGGGGACGGCGCTCATGTTGGGCCGCCGGGGGCATGCGGTCACATTGTTCGAGCGGGACGCGCGGGCGGCCGGCGAGGATCTGAACCAGGACTTCTACGACTGGCACAGGCCCCGGATACCGCAGGCCGTCCAACCCCACTCGTTCCTCGCTCCCGTGCGCACCGTGCTGCGCGCCGAAATTCCGGACGTCTACGCCGACTTGCTGGCGCGCGGAGCCCGGGAACACCACGACTTCGACTGGTTCTGCGAGCATCCCCCGTACCGGGACGGCGATGAGGACCTGGTCAACCTGCGCACCCGCCGCATCGTGCTGGAGGCCGCCCTGACGGCGGCCGTGCGGCGCGAACGCGCCGTCGACGTACGGCGGGGCCACCCGGTGCGCGGCCTCACCGTCGAGGGGGGCCGCCCGCCCCGGGTCACCGGGGTACGGGTGGGTACGGACACGTACGCCGCCGACCTCGTCGTCGACGCGGCCGGTCGCCGCTCGCCGGTCCCCGACTGGCTCACCGCGGCCGGCTGCCGCCCGCCCGTGGTCGACAGTCACCGGGCCGGCATCGCCTACCTGTGCCGCTGGTACCGCCTGCGCGCCGACGGCCCCCGCGACCCGGGACGGGTGAAGACCGGCTCGGCCGCGCCGTTCGCGCTCGGTGGCGTCTTCCCCTCCGACAACGACACCTTCGCGGTCAACCTGGTCCTCTCGACGGGCGATCCGACGCGGGGCGCGTTCACCGACCCGACCGTGTTCGAGGCAGCCGCCCGGCTGTTCCCCGCAGCCGCGGCCTGGCTCGACCTGGCCCCCGAGCCGCAGTCGCCCGTACTGGCGATGGCCGGCCTCGACAACCGCTGGACCGGTCTCGCCGACGACGACGGGCCCGTCGTCACCGGCCTCGTCAACGCCGGGGACAGCCTCATCCACACCAACCCGACCCTGGGCCACGGCGCGGCCCTCGGCCTGCGCGCCGCCCAGTACCTCGCCGGCCACGCCGACCGGATCGCGGTCGATCCCATGGGTTACCACGCCTGGACGACGCGGGAGCTGCGGCCCTGGTTCGACGCGCAGGTGGCGGCCGACCGGGCCAACGAGCAACGCCTGGCGGCGAGTGCGCCGCCCCCCGAGGACCGGTGGGCCGCCGCCCGGGCCGCCTGCGCCTTCGACGATCCCGTCGTCATGAGGGCCCGCGCCCAGGTGCGCCACCTCGTGCGACCGGCCGCCGAGGCCTACGGCACCGACGAGGTGGACCGGCACGTCACCGCGTGGCTGGCGGCCCACCCGGACTTCTCGCCCCGACCCGACGGCCCGACCCGCGAGCAGTGGACCGCGCTCGTCCCGAACTGACCCCTCACCCGATACCGACGGTCGGCGCCGTGGTGCCCGTGTCGCCCCGTGCGCCCGGCGACTGCCGTGTTTCGTTCAAGGGGATGACCCCCCCGCGCGGCCTAGGCTCGGGCCGTGGGACAGGCCGAACTACGCGCCGTCGAGGGCGCCGGACCATTCACCACCCGGCGCACCTGGCGGCTGCCCAACGGCGCCGAAGCCGTCTGGGAGTCGCGCCAGGCCCGCCGCCGGGGGGTGCTCGCGGTGCGCGCACCGGGCGAGCCGACCGCCCGCCACGCCCGCGCCGACGCGGTGAGCCTCGTACGACTGCGCCGCCTGAACTCCATCGCCGCGGTCGCCTTCGTGCTCGGCGGCGCGCTCTTCGCGGCGGGCGCGGCCATCGCCCAGTTCGGACCGGGCGACGCGATGACGAGCGCCGGCGTCTACTTCGTCGGCGGCCTGTTCTTCACCACGGGCGGCTACGTCTCCCTGCTCCAGGTGATCAACGCCCCCCGGCACGTTCCGGCGGGCGCCGACGCCCTGGTCACCCGGCGGTGGCGGTGGTGGAGCTACGAACCGATGCACCTGGACTGGCTGTGCGTGTTCGCCCTGTTCGCCGGCACGTTGGTGTTCGGGGTGAACCTGCTGGACTCGTTCCTCCAGGGGCTGACCGTCCAACAGGTCAACCGGCTGATCTGGACCCCCGACGTGATCGGATGCCTGCTCTTCCTGGTGTCCGGGCACCTGTCGTTCGTCGAGGTCTGCCACGGCCGGGTACGGGTGCTCGCGCGTGACCTCGGCTGGTGGATCGTCGCGGTCAACCAGCTCGGCTCGGTCCTGTTCATGGTGTCCGCGCTCGCCGCCTTCACCCCCCGGGTCACCGGCAGCGAAATCAACGCGGACATCGCCAACTGGGGCACCCTGCTGGGCGCCCTCTGCTTCTCGGTCGGCGGCGTGCTCCAGTACGCGGAACGCCCCCTGCCGCCGGAGCCCGGGCCCGGTGATCGGGGCACCGTCGGAGCGATCCACCGGCGATGAAGGCAAGGAGCGCGGGCTCCGGGCGGGCGGCGGTGGACACTGTGGGCATCGTGCGCGTCCTCGTCTCTCGTGCGGTCGACGATCCACGATCTGCTGATCGTCACAACGCCGTCGCAGCCGCACCGGCGGGGCGCACGCCGCCGACCTGCCCGGATGTGTGACAACCCGATGGACGGCTCGGTTCTTTGTCCACTTTTGAGTGAAAGGCCCCCGGGGGCACTGCACTTCGCACCCCGGAACCCGCGATGGTCTTCCCAGAGGAAACGGACTCATCGACGGGAACGGGACATTGCACCTGATGACATCGCACCTGAGGCGCACCGGAACGATCCTGGGCGCGGCCGCGCTCACCCTGCTCGCCCTGCCGGCCAACGCCCACGCGGCGGCGGTCGCCTGCGGCGGCGGCGTATCGACCGGCCGGGTGGCCGTCAACGGCTGCATCAGCGCCCAACGGGGCTCCGCCGGCCGGTTCCCCACCCGGGAGATCACGGCACACATCAAGGCGCGCAACACGGGCACGAAAGCGGTCAACGTCACCTACGAAGCGTTCTTCCGCGTCGTCGACGGCGGTCACTGGGAGAAGATCGGCAACGGTCGCACCCACGTCCGGCCCGGCGAAACCGTCGGGCCCGTCGAAGTGGGCAGTTCGACCCGCGTGTGCGGCCCCGTCCGGGTCGAGATCCGGGTGCACGCCCGCGCCGACGGCGCCGCCTGGAGCGGCTGGTCACCCGCCGCCACGAAGCAGTGCCAGACCTGAGGGGGCGAACGCCGCGCGACGGCGGCTCCGCGACTGTCCGACCGGCGGACCGTCAGCGGCCGCCGGCGGCCCACCGGATGGCGGCACCGGACGGCTCCGAGGACTCGCACGCCCTCGACACGGCACCGCGGACAGCGGAGCGATACCTAGTTGATATCGGAGGCTCCCAGACTGTGCGCATCGGCGCCGGGGGGTTCCCGGCGCACCGTCCCTGGAGGATCCCGATGCGTCGTCAGCTCACCGCCGTGACCGCCGCCGTGGCGGCCGGCATCGTCGCCCTGGCCACCCCGGCCGCCGCCGCCCCGGCCGACAAGCCCCAGGTCCTGAGCGGCTGGACGCAGACCAGCGCCGCCAGCCACAACTCCTGGGTCGCCGCCCGCGCCAACCAGGGCAACTGGTCGGCCTACGGGTTCGACTGGTCGACCGACTACTGCTCCTCCTCCCCGGACAACCCGTTCGGCTTCCCCTTCCAGACGTCCTGCGCCCGACACGACTTCGGATACCGCAACTACAAGGCGGCCGGATCGTTCAGCGCCAACAAGGCGCGGCTCGACGACGCCTTCTACGCCGACCTGAAGCGGGTCTGTACCGCCTACTCGGGAGCGACCCGCACCTCGTGCGACTCCACCGCCTGGACCTACTACCAGGCCGTCAAGATCTTCGGGAAGTCCGCCGTCGTGGACAACGGCGCCGTCGCCTGACCCGGGTAGGGCGCACCGGGACCGTCCGGGACCCGCCGCCCGCCGCGCGGAGGCGGGCGGGCCCGGTGCGGGGGACCATGGGCACATGCGATGGTGTGCGCGCGGTGCGCCGGCGGTCGCGGCGCTCGCGCTCCTCCTGGGGGCGGCCGCCCCCGGGCCCGACGGCGGGGACACCGGACGAGCCGTGGACATCGGCGGCGGCCGGAGCCTGCACCTGAGGTGCACCGGCTCCGGGAGCCCCACCGTCGTGCTGCTGTCCGGCCTCCACGAGGCGTCCGACCCGTGGTCGCTGACCGACACGACCCCGCCCGTACCGAAGACGCCCGCCGTGCTACCCGGCGTGGCCGCGTTCACCCGGGTGTGCACGTACGACCGGCCCGGCACTCTCCGCTACACCCGGCCACCCACGATCACCACCCGCAGCACGCCCGTACGGGGAACCCGGGCGCTGCCCGACATGGTCCGCGACCTGGACCGGGTGCTGACCGCCGGCCGGGTACCGGGCCCGTACCTGCTGGTGGGGCACTCCTTCGGCGGGATGCTCGCCCTGCGGTACGCGCAGGAGCACCCCGGGCGGACGCGCGGACTGGTCCTCGTCGACGCCCTGGGACCGGGGCTGAAGCCGGCCATGGGCGAGGACTGGGCGGCGTACGTCACATCCCTGCGCCACCCCGGTACGCCCTTCGACGACGACCCGGACTTCGAACGGGTCGACATCGACGGCGGTGTCGACGCCATCGACCGGGGCGGCCCGCTGCCCCCGGTCCCGGTCGCGGTGCTCAGCAAGACGGCGCCCTTCGCGGCGCCGGCCACCATGGACAAGGGCCTGCTCGCGAAGCTCGAAGCGGCCTGGCCCGAGGCCCAGCAGGCATTGGTGGGCCTGCGGCCGCAGACCCCGCACCTGCGGGCGACCGGCAGCGACCACTACGTACAGCTCCACGACCCGGACCTCACCATCGCGGCGATCCGGCTGGTCGCCGACCGCGCCGCGACCCTGCCCGCACCGAAGTCGCCCCCCCGCGGGCCCCCCGGGGGGGGCGGGGGGGGGGGGGGGCGGGGGGCCCCCCCCCCCGCCCCCGGCGGCGGGCCGACCC
>NZ_JBVHZI010000010.1:289265-291321 GCF_055574495.1 Streptomyces sp. NPDC029836
ACAGCGCCACGACCCGGACCTCCCCAGCGCGGCGATCGGGGGGGGCGCCGCCCGCGCCGCGCCCCGCCCCCCCCCCCCGCCCCCCGCCGGCGGCCCGCGGGGGGGCGACTTCGGTGCGGGCGAGCGGGGCGCCGCACGCGGAGCCCCGGTCGTCGTACGTACCGGGCTGCAGCCGGCGGACCCCGGAGCCCGGGGGCGACGCCGGGGCGTCGCCGCCGGGGGCCTGCCGGTTCCCCCGGGCCCACGTCGATGGGGGCCGAGGAGCGACCGGGTGCCGTGCGGAGCCGGGCGGCAGCCCGCGGTACGAACCGGACCCGGTCGCGAGGCCGGGGGGGGAAGGGCCCCGCGACCCAGGTCCGCTGCGAGAGGTTCCTCGTTCCGTGGAACGTCTCGTGTCCTCCCGTGTATCCACCCCGTCCGATCCCAAACGGTCGCCGGTCCGGCGGATTTGGGGGCAGTTGCCCACCACATCCCGGGCCCTCTCGATCGAGCCCCGTCCCCCCGGGACGTTCACCGCCGCCCGGTGGCGAGCGCCGCAGCTCAGCGCCCGCCCGGCGGATCCGCGGCGCGGTGGGCCGCCGGGGCCCGGAGTTAACAGGACTGAGCTTCGGAGCCCGCGCGGGGTGTGGTGGACTTGTACCCGGCACGCCGGAGGATCGCGGCGCGGCCCAAGGGCGGACTGAGATGGGGCTGGGATGAGCAAGCCGGCGGAAACACGCGCGGGTGCTGGGGCGACGGGGGCGGTGGGGGAGCCGGAACTGCGTCAGCTCCTCGCCGGGCTGACGGCGGTGCGCGACGGTGATTTCGGTACCCGGCTGCCGGACGAGGCCGATGGCCTCCTCGGGGAGATCGCGACGGTCTTCAACGGGATGGTCGACCAGTTGTCCCTGTTCACCTCGGAGGTGACGCGCGTCGCCCGGGAGGTCGGCACGGAGGGGACCCTGGGCGGACAGGCCGTCGTCCCCGGGGTGTCGGGTACCTGGGCCGACCTGACGGACTCCGTCAACGCGATGGCCGGCAACCTGACCACCCAGGTGCGCGACATCGCCCAGGTGGCCACGGCGGTGGCGCGCGGTGACCTGTCCCAGAAGATCGACGTCGCGGCCCGGGGCGAGATCCTGGAGCTGAAGGACACCGTCAACACGATGGTCGACCAGCTGTCCTCCTTCGCCGACGAGGTCACCCGCGTCGCCCGCGAGGTCGGCAGCGAAGGCCGCCTCGGCGGCCAGGCCGAGGT
This sequence comes from Streptomyces sp. NPDC029836, assembly GCF_055574495.1. Classification (NCBI taxonomy): domain Bacteria; kingdom Bacillati; phylum Actinomycetota; class Actinomycetes; order Kitasatosporales; family Streptomycetaceae; genus Streptomyces; species Streptomyces sp. NPDC029836. Next base: position 290,503 of record NZ_JBVHZI010000010.1, read on the forward strand.
CCCCGGCGTCGCCGGCGTGTGGCGCGACCTCACCGACTCCGTGAACTTCATGGCCGGCAACCTCACCGATCAGGTCCGCAACATCGCCCAGGTGACCACGGCGGTCGCCCAGGGCGACCTGTCCCAGAAGATCGCCGTCGACGCGCGCGGCGAGATCCTGGAGCTCAAGAACACCATCAACACGATGGTCGACCAGCTCTCCGCCTTCGCGGGAGAGGTCACCCGCATGGCGCGCGAGGTCGGCACCGAGGGCATCCTCGGCGGTCAGGCCGACGTGAAGGGAGTCTCGGGCACCTGGCGGGACCTGACCGACTCCGTGAACTTCATGGCCGGGAACCTGACCTCGCAGGTGCGCTCCATCGCCCAGGTCGCCACTGCCGTGGCGCAGGGCGACCTGTCGCAGAAGGTCCGGGTGAACGCGCGCGGCGAGATCCTGGAACTGAAGACCACCATCAACACGATGGTCGACCAGCTGTCGGCGTTCGCCGACGAGGTCACCCGCGTCGCCCGCGAGGTCGGCACGGACGGCCGGCTCGGCGGTCAGGCCGACGTCAAGGGCGTCTCGGGCACCTGGCGGGACCTGACCGACTCCGTGAACTTCATGGCCGACAACCTGACGGCGCAGGTCCGCTCGATCGCGGAGGTCACCACCGCCGTCGCCCAGGGTGACCTGTCGCAGAAGATCCGCGTCGACGCGCGCGGCGAGATCCTGGAGCTGAAGGAGACCATCAACACGATGGTCGACCAGCTGTCGGCGTTCGCCGACGAGGTCACCCGCGTCGCCCGCGAGGTCGGCACCGAGGGCAACCTGGGCGGCCA
>NZ_JBVHZI010000011.1:0-272189 GCF_055574495.1 Streptomyces sp. NPDC029836
CCCGCGGAGCGGGTCCCTGAGCGCTGCGCGCTCAGGACCGAACGCCCTCGCTGCGCTCGGGCGGGCCCTTCGGGCCATGGCTGGGAGCTTCGCTCCCAGCCATGGCCGGCCGTCGGCCGGAGTCCTTCGCTTCGCTCCGGACTGGCTCTGGTTCCGCTGCGCTCCACCAGAGCAGGCCTGCTCCGCAGGCCCAAAGACTCCCGCGCTCCGCGCGGGAGGTGACCCCGTTTCACGGGGTCCGGGCCTTCGGCCCGTTGGGCGGGTCCGCTCCGCTCCCCCACGCCGGGGCCTTCCGGCTCCGCCTCCAGGACCCCAGGCCTGCTCCGCAGGCCAGGCACTCACTCTTCACCGCCATCATCCCCCTCCACGCTCCTTGCAACTTACGAGTGCGGGACCTCAAATGGAGCAAGGAAGTCAGGTGCGCCGCGCAGTTCTTCGAGTGCGTGCTCTAGACCTCCCATCGCCTCAGCGAGCGTGCTGTGCCTGCCCCTACTCATGAACAGTTCATTACTTCCTTCCTTGAAACTCCCTACCTGCTCTTCTAGTTCGGCGTAGACACGGAACGAGTGGGCAGAAGCGCCTTTCTCCACCAGTACTTCCGCGTCGATAGAAACATCGTAGGAGCGCTCAAAATCGGATCCGACAGAGATCACGAACCGATGCATCGAAGCGATCTTTACAGCATCGCTCTGCGGATCGATCTGCAGGTAGTGAACAAGCTCTGCTCCATCGACAAAATTGTGATCACAAAGTAGGGAACTAGTGTATTCACTTACTTTCTGATGAAGTGAACCCCAATTCGTGAACGCATCGATAAGAGCACTATTAGATTCAGACACGCAAACTCCGATCTCGTAAATACCTACGCAACCCGGCTTCGCAGGTCAGGCCTTCGGTCTGTTGGCTTGTCCGCAGAGCGAGGCGCGTCCACAGTAGAGGCCGACCCGAGGGAACTGCCTCAAACCCGGGGTAGCCGTCCCGGTCTGGCTCAGGGAGCGAAGTACCAGCAGTACAGAGGCTGGCCCAGGTCTGCCAGATCGGCTACCTCTGTGAGGACCTCAACCGCCATCCCTGCCGGCGCCCCGTCCTTCCCCTCAGTAAGCTCAACCCACTGGGCCGCAACCTCAACAAGCCGGCTCCTACTCGCCACCGCCAACGCCGAACACAGTCTCCCGAGAACCTCGAACACCATGAAACAGTCATTCTTCATCGGCACCACAACACGCGGGTCCGATGCCACACCCCCGACGAGGGGAACCTCCCAGTCCCCCACCGCATCATCAGGATAGAAAACCGCACACCCCAACGCCGGAAACCCATGACCACGACTCCTCGGGCCCACAGCAGCCACCGCCCCGTCATCCGGAGCCACAAAGAACTCAACAACACGCAGCATGGCCCGATCACGCCGGCCTCATAGGGCCTATCACCCGTTGGCCCGGTCCGACCCGGGTCCTTCCGGTTCCACCTCAAGGGCCAGCCCCACTCCGCGGGCGGCTGGCGCTGACGGCTCACATTGTCCGGGCGACTTCCTGTCGTGCGAAGCTCCCGGGGTCGGCTGCTACTGACTCGCCCGGGTAAGGTCGCTCGCTTCGGGTGCCGTCGGGGCCCGGAGTCCCTGAGGTGCATGCCCATGACCACTCGCCAGCTGCCCATCGTATGGAGCCTCTCCTCCAAGGACGCCCAAGCCGGATGGCGAGCACTGTGGTGGGACATCGGACCGGACGGCACACTCGGAGTGATCCTGGTCCAGGAACAGAACCTGCACCGTTCCCCCTACGTCAAAGGCTGGATCGGCTGGCGCGTAGCCACCACGTGCGACGGCCTGCTAATCGTGGTCAAAAACGGGATGGAACACCGCACAACCCTGCCCGGCATCACCACATCGACCGGCGGCCTGATCCTCCTCTCATGGTCCCGATTCCTACTCGGCGACCATCGGGAGGACGGCTTCGTCGTGTACTCGCCCGGCGGCTACCCGATGAACCACATATCCCTCGGCGAATGCATCGAATACGCCATCGGCGACCGCGACGGAGGCATCTGGACCTCCCACGGCGACCAAGGCATCTACGGCGACCACCCCGCGTCCCGCGCCGGCCTCGCACGCTGGAACACCGACGGCGACCACACATGGACACCGCAGCACCTACCCATGCTGCCTCTCGGTTCTCTAGCAGGCGCGACTGAGGGAACGTTGGCCTGGCACGCCTGGTACAGCCCCGAAGGCGCCTTCCTCACACGGGTCAATCCCGCCACCGAAGAGGAAACCAGCTGGAAAATCCCGATCAGGGACATCGACGGACTCACCGTCCAAGGCAACCGGATGATCCTCACCCACAGCTTCCACAACCGGCCCGGCATCGAACTGAACCACGCAGAACTCATCGACAACACCTGGGTCATCACCACACAGGAGAAACTGACCCTCCCCGAACCCACGGGCAGAGCCTGCACCCAAGGCCGCGACGGAGCCCTCTGGCTCCGCGGCGGCGACACATGGACACGCATCACACTCTGAACCACAACCCACTGACCAAAAAGCCCGCACACAGACCCCTCAAGCAGCAAGGAGACGGGGCTCAGCGGGGTACCGCCTAACAGCGCCGTGGCCGTTTCGAGATCGGACTGCTGGATCCCCTGCCCCGCTACGCGCTGCGCGCGTAGCGGGGAGCGCGTAGCGGGGAGCGCGTAGCGGGGAGCGCGTAGCGGGGAGCGCGTAGCGGGGAGCGCGTAGCGGGGAGCGCGTAGCGGGGAGAAACCGCCTCGCTGCGCTCGCCAGGCTCGGCCATGCCGAGCCTGGCCGGCTCTTTCGGGCCGGTGTCCTGCGCTTCACTCTGGACTGATTCCGGCTCTGCCCGAACAGCCTGCTGCGCACAGGCCTGGGTAACCCCGTTTCGCGGGGTCCGGGCCCACGACCCGTTGAGTGGTTCGCTTCCCCCCAGGGTCCTCACGGCCCCCTGGGGGGCTCAGCTCCCCCGAGCGTCAGCGCTTCTTCCGGTACAAGCCCCAGGAGAACATACAGACGAAGACGACGAACAGGACCACCGCCAGCACTTTCCCCAGCGATCCGTCAGGCCACGTCGTCCCAGCAAGCTCCATGCCCGAGCACCCCCTCATCCAACGCCACAGACGTCTGTCGAGTGCCGTCTACCCCAACACCCCCACCCAGCACATCACCGGCGCCCCCCTTTACCTCCCACGCCTACCTTCCAACCCCTACCGGATCCGGTACGGACCGGTCCACCGTGACGGCACCAGCCTGCATCACACGTAAAGTGATGCGTGTAATTGTGTAGGATCCCGAAAAAACCGCTACCACCTCCCCTGGCGGGGTTTTCCCGCCATTTCGTTTCAGTGGAGTTTCGAATGCAGGATGTCATTGACTGGATCAGCGACCGCACCTTTCGTGTATGGCGCTATGGAGTCGGGCACTCCCAGCTCCTCCTCGCCAGCCCGGAAACTGACACCGCGCCCGGTCTGGGAGTTCACTTCGAGGCAGTCGAGTACATGCGAATCATCCGATCCTTCAAGAGCCTCCGCATTACCACAGCCGACGAGGCCCAGATCCGCGAGGTCGAGTCCTCGGGCGCTCTCACGCTCACACGGAGGCCGCTCCTCGTACTGGCGCTCCATCACGACCACGGGGTGGGCCTGATCGCCTGCCGACGGATACGCATCGGTCAGTTCCATGGCGACCCCACCGACAACTTCGACCCCGTCCACCTTCACCTCATGGCCCCCAGCTGACCTTGGAGCATCAGGCTGCGGCCCCACCAGGAAGAAGCCGTCGAAGCCATCGTCCGTGCCCTGGACATTCCCCCGGGAAAGCGGATTCCGGAGACCGGGTTGCGCGCCACCGTGGTGGCCGCATGCGGAACCGGAAAGACGTTCATCGCGGCCGCGGCGGCACTTCGGCTGGCCCGGCACGGACGGGTGTTGGTGCTACTGCCGACCCTGGACCTACTGACACAGACGGCCCGGGAATGGCGGAGCGCCGGCCACACCGGGCCCGCGGTCGCGGTGTGCTCCCTGGAGGACGACCCCGTCCTGTGGGCCCTGGGGGTGCGCGCGACGACGTCGGCGCCGCAGCTCGGGCTCTGGCACGGCCGGGGTCCCGTCACGGTCTACGCCACCTACGCCTCCCTGCCGGTCCTCGCCGAAGCCCACGAAGGCGCGTACGGGTTGCCAATGGACGTCTTCGACCTGGTCGTCGTCGACGAGGCGCACCGGACGGTCGGGGTCGGCGGGGAAGGCGTGGGCGGACATCCACCACCAGGAGGTCATCCCGGCCATGCGCCGGCTCTACATGACCGCGACGCCCCGGATCTGGAAGGAGCGCCCCCCGCGGTCGCGGGCGGAGCAGGAGCTGTACGAGGCGCAGGTGTCCGTCGTGGACGAGGAGACGTCGGGTCGGACACGGCGGGCGTGGAACCGGCTGCCGCGTGAGCTGGCCTGTTCCATGGACGACGAGAAGGTGTTCGGGCCCGTCGTCTACGAGCTGTCGCTGGCATCGGCGATCTCCCGTGGGCTGCTGGCGAGGTATCAGATCGTCATCGCCGAGCTGACCGACCCCGTCGTCACTCCGAAACGGCTCTTCAGCGAGGAGCGGTATGAGGAGCAGCTTCGGGGTCAGCGGCTCGCGGCAACGCAGACCGCGCTGCTGGAGACCATGGCGGCCCACGACCTCCAGACCACGATCACCTTTCACCACCGCACGGTCGAGGCGGAGGCCTTCGCCGCCGGGCTGCCCCGGGTCGCGGCCCGGCTCCACGCCGTGGACCCGCAGCGGCACCCCGAGCGGGTGTGGGCGGGGTGGCTGTGCGGGGAGCATGAGGGCTCCCACCGGCAGTCCGTGCTGGCCGACTTCGGGCGCCGGGTCGGGCGCGCCGTGCTGTCGAATTGTCGGGTCCTGGGTGAGGGAGTCGATATTCGAAGTACCGATTCGGTGGCCCTGATCGACCCGAAGGGATCGGCTGTGGACATCGTCCAGGCGATCGGCCGGGCGCTCCGGCAGAACCCGCATCAGGGCAAGATGGCGACGTTGATCGTTCCGGTGTTCTTGGCCGAGGACGAGAAGCCCGAGGACATGCTTACCTCGAACTCGTACCGCCCTCTCATTCGGGTTTTGGAAGGTCTTCGGGCGCACGATGAAAAGGCTGTGGAAATGCTGGCAATTCCACAGGAGAACCAGAAACGCGTTGTCGACCCGTCGCTTCCGGTCGGTCCGGAGCCCGCCGAGGGCGAGCCGGATGATCGGATGCTGCTCCGGTTCGCGACCCCCCGCGACCCTGTCATCGCGAGGTGGATCAGCTACACGGTCATCAACACCGAACGCCAGGACTGGAAGCGGGGCGTCGAGGCCGCGTACCGCTACCGGCAGCGCGAGGAGCACCTGGACGTCCCGTACGAGCACACGGAGGGCGCCTACCCGCTGGGACGGTGGCTCTCCGATCAGCGGCGTGCGTACCGGGCCGGGCAGATGACCGGGGAGCGGGCGGCCGAACTGGAGGAGCTGGGCATCGTGTGGGATACCGCCGACCAGGGGTTCGCCGAGAACCTCGCCGCCGCGCGCGCCTACTACGAGATCCACGGGACCCTGGCCGCCCCGCGGCACGCGACCGCCCTGGACAAGGCCATTGGGCAGTGGCTGACGAACATCCGACGCCCCGGCGGGCTCGGGAAAGACCCCGACCGCGCCCGCCGGCGGGCCGAACAGCTGGCCGCGGTCGATCCGGACTGGAACCAGCGCGAGAACGGGTGGACGGTCGACTGGCAACGCCACCACGCCTACCTCACCCAACTCCTCGCCGACGGCGCCCGCCTCGACGACGTCGTACCCGGCGTCACCGTCCACGGCGAGAACGTCGGCCGCTGGCTCACCACCCAACGCCGCGACTTCGGGAAGCTGAACGCGGAGCAGCAGCGCAGGCTCGGCGAGCTGGGCGTGAAGAAGGCCGTACAGACCCGCACAGCCCCCGCGAAGGCTGCCGTGGCGTCCAGGCCGGGCACAGGCGGCGGGGCGTTCCAGAAGGGCGTGGAGGAGGCGCTCGCGCAGTACGTCGCGCGAGAGGGCCGGCTGCCGGGGCGCGGCGTGGTCGAGGTCCTGCCCGACGGGGTGGAGCACCGCACCGGGATCTGGATCGGGAACCAGAAGGCCCGCCGCGACCGACTCGACCCGGCGCAGCTCGCCGCGCTCGCCGAACTCGGCGTCGACTGGGCCCGGTGACCGGGCGGGCACCGTTCCAGGATTCTGGAACGGTGCGGCCCCCGGTTCAGGTACGCGGGTAGCCGTGGCCCGGCGGCGGGTACTGCCGGCCGGGGAGTTCGGCGACGCCGAAGAGGACGATCCGCTCGAACTCCGGCAGCTCCCCCGCCCGCCCGTCGTCGGCGGCCTGGTCGATCGCCTTCAGCAGCCGCATCGAGCGCTCCTGGTCCGACCTGGCCTGCGCCGAGCCCGGCGGCACCGGCACAGGGGCGTCCGGCGCGGGTTCGGCGGCCTGCGGGCGGTGCAGGCCATGCGCTGGAGACCGGACGCTGCGTGCGGCGGCGCGGTGTTCGCTCGGGCGGATGCCGCTGGCGCGCTTGAAGGCCACGCTCAGGGTGTAGGCGTTGGAGTAGCCCACCCGGCGGGCGATGGCGTCGAGCGTCGCGTCCGTATCGGCGAGAAGGTCCGCGGCGCGGCACAGGCGCCACTCGGTGAGGTAGGTCATGGGCGGCTGGCCGACGAGGTCGGCGAAGCGCAGGGCGAAGCGTGCGCGTGACATGCCTGTCTCGGCGGCGAGGGAGGCGACGGTCCAGGGGCGGGCGGGTTCGGTGTGGATGAGTTTCAGGGCGTGCCCGACGGCCGGGTCGCCGTGCGCCCGGTACCAGGCCGGCGCACCGGCTTCGGAGCGGTCGAACCAGTCCCTGAGAGTGGTGATGAGCAAGGTGTCGAGCAAGCGGTCGAGGAGGGCCTGGCGCCCCGGCTCGTCCTTGCGCAGCTCGGCTTCGATCATTGCCAGGGGCAGGGACCGTTCGGGACCCGCGGGTACGAGGGCTACGCGGGGCAGGGAGGTGAGGACGCGGTCGGAGACACGCCCGCGTACCGGGTAGGAGCCGCCCGCACCATGAAGGAAGCGGTCGGCCTGCACATCGACACCCTCAGCGAGTGCTTCGACGACGAGGAGCCCGAGACGCTCAAGGCCCGCAAGCAGGCGTGGAACCGGCTGGTGTGGCTGGTCTGGCCGTGGGAGGGCACTCCCGGGTACGACGCCCGTCAGTGGCGGCTGGTTCACCACCTCGATGCTGACGACGCGGTCGAGGGCGCCCGCCGGCTGCTTGCCGAGCGGGAGGCCGCGGCTCAGAAGCGGCGCGCCGAGCTGGAAGCTCTGTGACCACCGCCGTCATGCTGGTGCCCGCCGACGACGTCGGCGGGCACCAGCCCGTTCCCGACCCGGGCGACGAACGCCAGGCGCTGATCGAACGCTGGGCGCAGCGCCACGGCATCGACGCCGCCCGCCGGCTCGCCGAGGTCGAGAACCTGGCCGACGCCGTTGCCGCCGAGCTCACCCCGGACAACACTGTCGACACCTACGCCAAGAGCTGGCAGGTGTGGACCCGGTTCTGCGCGTACGCGAGCTTGCCGGAGGTCGAGGGTTCCCGCGGCGCCTTGGTGGCGTTCGTGGCCTGGATGCTGCGCGAGGGCCAGCAGAACGGCAAGGGCTACGCACCGACCTCCGCCGACACCCACCTCGCCGGCGCCGTCACCGGTCTGCGTCAGCGCGGCGTCGACGTCAGCGGCGACGACCAGGCCGCAGGCCGCAAAGCGCTGGCCGGACTGGAGGTCAAGCTCCTGCAGGCCGGCGAGCGGCGCGGCCGCGGCCAGGCCGTCGGCGCCGACATCGACGGCCTGCGCACCCTCGCCCGCGCCTGCCCCGACACCCTCACCGGCGACCGGGACAAGGCGCTCACGCTGACCGGCTTCCACTACGCCAGCCGCAGCCAGGACCCGGCCGGACTCCTCTCCGGCGACGTCACCCTGCACCCCCGCGGCTTGGTCGTCGCCGTGCTCACCGGCAAAACCAAGCACAGCGTCCGCAACGCCAAGATCGGCTACGCCGACGATCCCGGGATCTGCCCGGTGCGCGCGTGGACCACGTACCGCACCCGCCTGGTCGCCGAGCACGGAGAACAGTGGGCCGACTCCTCGACGCCGGCCTTCGTCGGTATCGACCGGTGGGGGCACATCACCGGCGGCATGGGACCGGACTCCGTCACCCGCGCCACCAAACGGATCTCCACCCGGGCCGGCGTCCCGATCGCCTGGACCGGGCACTCCCTGCGCATCGGCCTGGCCTCCGTCGCCCGCCGCAAGGGCCGCGACGGCATCGCCATCGCCGACCAGGGCGGCTGGGCCCGCCACTCCCGCTCCATGCTCGGCTACATGCAGCGCGACGACGGATGGGACGACAACGCCTCCACCGGCCTCGCCTGACCCGGCCGGAACGGTCTTGCCGCAGGAGCGTCTCGAAATGGATCGATTGATGGGCAACACGGCCTGTAGAATCGCCCCGTTGATCGTCGCAGGGGAATCCGGTGTGAATCCGGAACTGTCCCACAACGGTGTACCGCCCAACTTGGGCGGTAGTCCGAGGACCTGCCGACCAAGAATGCCGTGCGTCTACGCGCCCGGTTCTTCCTGGCTGGGCTGTGGGACAGACGAGGCGTGATCCGTGATGGATCGGGCTTTCTTGCTGTCAACCCCGCGTTTCTCCATGGAAGAGCTGAGGTCTGCGTACGCAGACGAGTTGCCGCCGTTCGACGGCGGCCACAGCCTGGAGGAACTTCGTGACCATTCAGATCGCGCCGCTGGCGGCCCTGCTCATGATCGTGGGTCTTGCGGTCGGCGTGTCGGTCTTCAAGTACACCGCGCGCACGACCCACGGGACCGCGGGTCGTGGGGACCTGGGCACTTCGATCCTGACAGCGACGGCCGTCGTCACCGTGCTCGCAGTACTGCTGGCCCCGGGCTTCGGTCAGGCGTCGACGAACCCCGTGCAGCACTCCCCGCATCCTGCTCAGTCCGGTACCACCCGGTAGGTGGACAACAGGCCCTCGGCGGAACGCTGCGGAGCGGGCGGCGAAGGAGGACTGCCTCCCGCACGCTCCGGCACAGGCCGCCCCCACCATGCTTGGGCGCCGGGTGCTGGGTGCAGGCCCGGGCAGCTGACGCACCAGCTAGGGCGTCTGGCGAATGGAGGGTGGTCGAACCCTTCACCGAGACGTGTTGTCGCCGGCGGGGCGCCAGTGCGTCTGGCGCCCCGCCGGGGTGTTACTGATGCGTGTTCCACCACAGGATTGCGGCGGAGACGAGCAGCGCCCCGAGAGACGTCGCGGCACCCTTGACCAGGCCCTCGACAGCTGTGCTGGTCAGCCGTCGAACCGATCCAGGCTGGTCAGAGCTTGGCTGAGGAGCGGGCTTGCGCATACGGTCGTCGTTGGTATGGATGACTTCTCCTTCGGTCGAGTACGTCCATGCATTCGTGAAGGCGGCTCCCTGTTGGCGCAGGGGGCCGTCGCCGTTTCCGGTGACGACCAAAAGCCACGGATGGCACGCTACTGAATCACTAGTTGTCGCAGGACATCGCAGGACATCATTGGGGGGGCCAATGCCCGCGCACTGGAAGCCAGTTGATTCCGGTTCAGGAGAGTTGTCGGAGTTTGCCGATCGGCTGCGTGACGCGGTCAGCAGCAACGGCTACTCGGTCCGGGAGATCACCGCACCGCAAGGAATCTCCCGGTCCACTGTGTACGCCGTACTGGCAGGGGAGCGGCTGCCGAGTCAACGGTTGCTGGAGCAGGTCCTCATGGTTGAGGAGCCGGGGCGGAGGGCTGCGGGCTCCTCCACCATCGCGTGGCTCTTCACGAGACGAACGAATCTGGAGAAGGCACGAAGGAGACGTTCGACGCCTCCGAGACCTCCTGTTGAACTTGACTCGGTTCCGGAGCAGGAGCGCTTTGTAGAGGCGTTGAATGACTGGGTGACGGCATACCGCCCTGGGTTCCCTTACTGGTGGCCGGATGGCCTGGAGGGAGGCGGCGTCTCGCGGGGATGGCTTCAGCGCTTCCTTGAGGGCTAAGCGATCCCGTCAGAGAGAGGACTGTGGTCTTTGTTGCCACGCGACCGACCCCGCGCCATGGATGCGCGGCTCTGGAATGAATGCGTCAACGAACTGGAACGCTTGCAGAGCCTCTCGCCCTGGACGCGCATCGAAGTAGGCGGACAGCTCGAGAGGTTCTGCGCATTCTGCAAGGCGGCCAATGATCAGAACGGAGACGACTCGCGTAGGTGTCCTCATCTACGGAGTACTCCATCTGGTCCCGTTGCGATGTGGTCGATCTTTGTCCGCCCCGCGAGCGGAGTCCGGCTCCCGGACGACTCGGCGCACACTCGGCGCCGGCTTCGCCTTGGTCCGAGAGGGTCCTGCACAGAAGTAGTCGGTGCACTGCGCCGGTCTTGTGCTGCCGAGGGCGGTGAGCGCGGTCAGCATCGCGCCGCCAGGGGCCGCTTCGCATACAGGGAGCTGCTTGAGGGCCCTGGAGTCCTAGCTCAGACACCAGCCGCAAACTAGCCGGATGATCATGCGCCTGCCGCCGTGGCGGCCTGTTCGTCGTGCTCCCGCAGCATCCGCATGACGGTGGCGGGTGAGGGGTGCTGGCCCCTCTTGGCGCCGGTGGTGATGACGAGGCGCTTGGCGATGTCGCGCAGACTCATCTCCTGGTCGCGCAGGTGGAGAGCCATGGACAGCATGTCGTCGTCGGTGACCCCGGCGCCGCCGATGGTCTTGCCGCGCTTCCGCGCGCTCTCGTGGCCTTCGAGAGTGCGGTCGCGGATGTACTCGCGCTCCATGCCAGACATAGCGGCGAGCACGGTGAACACGATGCCGGACGGGTCGTGCGAGCCCTTCAGTTCTCCGGTGAGGAACTCCAGGCCGACATCGCTCGCTTTCAGCTCCTCGGCGAGCATGGCGAGTTCGATGCCGCGGCCGAGCCGCTTGTGCTCGTGCACGACGAGGGTGACGGCGACGCCGGAGGAGCGGATCTCCCCGGCGAGCTTCACGGCGGCCTCCAGCTCGGGACGCTTGGTGGCGCGGGTGGAGATCTTCTCCGAGAAGACCCGGGTGACCCCGGCCTCGGCGAGGGAGTCGAGTTGTGCGTCAAGGGACTGCCGGGCGGTCGAGGCGCGGGCGTAGCCGAGGCGGACGTGTCCGACCGGTTCGGCGCCGGCGCGCACGGGCCGGGGTAGTTCGGTCCATGCCGAGCCCGGCTTGCGTACGGCGGGGGTCGGCACGCTGAGCGCCTTGGCGAGTTGGGGCACCAGGCGGAAGCGGGCGGTGTGGTACTGGATCGCCACCTTGCCCTTGCCGGTCCGGCATGGAGAGCCCGCGGGGGCGGCACAGGTGGGCATCGGGCAGTCGTGCGATTCCACGCGCTTGAAGTCGTCACTCACGACCCCGAACTGTTTCATGAGGCTGTTTCAGATGTCCAGGTGATTGCAACAACTCGTGAAACATGATCGGCGCAGGTGGACGGCCGCCCGGCCGGGTGTTGCATGAGCGACCACCTATGAAACACGGGCGCGTCCCGCATCGGCACATGTGGGAAGGCCGTTGCGTTCCTTGGCACCCGGCCGGCCGGCTCACCCGGCCGGGGCGGGTGCTGGGCCTGGCCGGGGGCAGCTGGGTCACCACTGGGCGATGAGCGGCGCGGCCGGTTCGTGCTGCCGCCAGGCTTCGGTGAGGCGGGAGAGGCGGTGGGGGGCGGCGATGCCGTGCATGGTTGCGATCTTGCCGTTGACGATGTCGAACATCGTGGAACCGACGACCTGGTCGCCGACCACGAAGAGGATGGCGGGGGCTCCGTTGACGAGCGCGTAGTGCACGGCGGGCGTGCCACCGACCATGCGCCGCTTCGCGTCTGTGGGCTTGAAGCCGGCCCGTACGACGGCGGCGATGCGGTGCGGGGTGTCGTACCGCAGCAGGGTCGTGGCCAGGCCGCCGGCGCCGTCGGAGATCGCGGTCGCGTCGTCGGTGAGCAGTGCCACCAGCCGTTCGGTGCGGCCTGAGGTGGCGGCGGCGAGGAATTCTTCGACGATCCTGCGGGCGGATGCGGGGTCGACTTCGGCGCCGCCGCTGCGGGCGGCGGTGATGCGGCGCCGGGCCCGGTGCAGGTGCTGTTGGCTCGCGGACTCGGTGATGTCGAGGATCTCGGCGATCTCGGCGTGGCGGTAGGAGAACGCTTCGCGCAGGACGTAGACGGCCCGTTCGACGGGGGACAGGCGCTCCAAGAGCGTCAGCAGGGCCAGGGAGACCGATTCGCGCTGCTCGAATGTGTCGGCCGGGCCGAGCATCGGGTCGCCGTCGAGGAGCGGTTCGGGCAGCCAGGCACCGGCGGTGCGTTCGCGGCGGGCTTGTGCCGAGCGGAGCCGGTCCAGGCACAGGTTGGTGACGACCTTGGTCAGCCACGCCTCCGGTACCTTGATCCGCTGCCGGTCCGCGGCCTGCCAGTGCAAGAACGCATCCTGCACCGCGTCTTCGGCGTCGGTGGCGGAGCCCAGCAGCCGGTACGCCAGCGAGGCCAGCCGGCTGCGGCTGGCCTCGAACCGGCTTGTGTCGAAGAGATCCGCGGCGGTGCTGTCCATGCGGGCCACCCTAAGACGCTCCGTTTCCCGTGGTGCGGGCACCTCCCGCAGTCGGCAAGTGCTGTGGGGGGTCAGACGGTCACGGGCAGGGCCGGCCGTGCTGCGGGGTCTGCGGCCGTGGCGGTGGAACGGCGGCGGAGGTTGCCGGCCAGGCACAGCACCGTGCCGAGCGTGCACCACGTCGCCAGGACGGTGGCGGCGGCGGTGGCGCCGTGGCCGTCGAAGAAGGCGGTGGAGCGCAGCAGCCGGCCGCCGGCCCCGGGCGGTAGCAGTTGGCCGAGGGTGCCGGACCAGCCGGGGAGCATCTCGGGTGCGGTCGCGGTGCCCGAGAGGGGGTTGCCTATGAGCATCATGGTGGCGGCGCCGAGGCCGAAGCCGGCGTACCCGAGCAGGGATTCGAAACCGAGGATGGTCAGCGAGGTGGCCGCGATGGTCAGGGCGACGGCGCCGGAGTTGGCCCAGTAGGAACCGTCGAGTGAGCCGAGCCAGAACTGCAGGATCGCTGCTGCGGCAAGTCCGCCGGTGAGGGCGAAGGAGAGTGCTCCGGTGACGCGGTGGACGCTGCCGTGGACGAGCCTGGTCAGCAGCAGGGCGGCGAGAAGGCCGCCCATGACCAGCGGCAGGGCTCCGGCAGCGAGTCCGGCGCCGCGCGGGTCGTCGGCCGGCAGCGGTACGAGGTCGCGGGCGGCGACAGCGGTGCCGTGTCCCGGGACCTGGCTGAGGCCGATGGCGAGGCCGTTCAGGGCCTGGGCGACGGCGGTGCTCCCGGCTGATGCGGTGATGACATGTGGGGCGCCGGAGCTCAGGTCGATCGCCCCGTACACCTTGCGGTCGCGGATCAGCTGTTCGGCGGTGGTGGTGTCGGCGACCTCGGTGACCTTGAAGCCGTCGGGAAGCCGTTGGTCGAGTACGGGAGTGATCCGCTTGACGGCGGCAGCGGGCCCGGCGACGGCGATCGGCACGTCATGCACCGATGAGCGTACCGACGGCCAGGCGAAGGCGGTGAGCAGCAGGCTGATGGTCACCGTGAGCAAGGCGACCGCTTTGACCACTGTCGGCCAGGGGGAGGGCGACGGGTCGGCTGCGGTCGCGGCCTGTGCGGACATGGCTTCTCCTTCGGAGGAGGGAGTTCATCGCCGGGGAGCGGGGTTTCGGATCCGACGCCGGAACACGGCCCGAGCCCGGGTGGATTGCCGTATTGACCAGTGAGGTGGAGGGCGCGGCTACGCGATCGCCTTCTCGGCGGGGGACGCGTCCGGCGCGGCGGCCAGGTGGTGCTTGCGCTTGGGCAGGCAGAAGGTTGGGTGCTTGGTGGCCCACAGGGACATCCTGACGATGCCCGCCTTGATCCGTGCGGCCTTCCGGCCACCCATGTACTTGGGCTTGGCCTGCCCTTGGTCGTCGACCATCTGCAGGATCCCGTCCCGCCGCCCGAGGCTGATGTGGTTGCCGACGTACTCCAGCTTGGTGTTGGCGATCTCGCGGCCGGTCAGGCGTCCCACGATCGCGTCCGTGGCCTGACGGCCGGTGTAGCCGGCCGAGGCGCAGGACATCGGCAGCGGCCGGCCGTTGTCGCCGATGGCGTAGGCGCTGTCGCCGGCGGCGTAGACGTTCGGGTGCGAGACCGACCGCATGGTGCGGTCGACGACGATCCGGCCGTCCTCGGTGACCTCCAGCCCGCTCGCGGCGGCGATGGGGCTGACCGCGAACCCGGCCGTCCACACGGTGGCGTCGGAGGCCAGGGCGCTGCCGTCGGCGCACAGCACACGCGCCGTTTCGACGGCTTCGACGCTGGTGTGTTCCAAGACGGTGATGCGCAGCCGGTCACAGGTCTGGCGCAGGTGGCTGCGGGCTCCGGCGGAGAGCGGGGCGCCCAGCTCTCCGCGTGCGACAAGCGTCACCGACAGGCCGGGCCGGGACTCGGCGATCTCGGTGGCGGTCTCGATGCCGGTCAGCCCGTCGCCGACGACCAGGACGCTCCCGCCTGCGTCCCGCTTGCTCAGGCTGTCCAGGCGCTCGCGCAGGCGCAGCGCGGAGGGCCGGGTAGCGACGTCGAAGGCGTGCTCGGCCACGCCGGGGACGCTGTGGTCCGCACCGTGGCTGCCGAGCGCGTAGAGGAGTGTGTCGTAGCCGAGCTCGCCGCCGCCGTTGGCATCGGCCACGGCGACGACCTGGCGCTCGGGGTCGACGGTGGTGACACGGGCCCGGCGCAGCCGTACCGCCGTGCCCGCGAAGACGTCGGCGAGCTGTGGGGCCTCGATCTCCTGGCCGGCCGCGAGCTGGTGCAGCCGCAGCCGCTGGACGAAGTCGGGCTCGGCGTTGACCACGGTGATCTCGGTGTCCGCCGGCGACAGCCGACGGGCCAGGGTCCCGGCCACGTAGGCCCCGGCGTAGCCGGCGCCGAGGACGACGATGCGGTGCTTCATGTCTCGCTCCTGTCGATTCGCTTGCCTTCGGTGACTTGAGCGGGACAGCGACCCGATTCCTGACAGGAACCGGCTGTGACGTGGGTCACGGAGCGGTAGTGGGCGCTGTGAGGCCGGTTCGCGGGGCCGGCCGCGTCGTCGACGAAGCCCGGAAATCCCTCAGCGTGTCTGGGTGCGTGATCGGTCGGCGGCGCCGGCAGATGTGCGGGGGCGCGGCACGACGACAACCGGCCCCAGGTCGATCCGGGCGTCCATGTCAAGGCGGAAGGTTCCGTACGGGTTGACGTTGGACCAGAACAGCGCGGTCAGGCCGCGTCGATCCTCGTTGCTGAGCCTTCTTCGACCAGGCTGGTTCGGCCAGGACCTGCTGCACCAGCAGAGTGTTGACGTGCACGAGCGCGGACTGGAGGAGGTGCAGGGCGAGCATCGAGGTCTCGGCGTGCTCCTTGTCGGGGCCGGTCAGGGCTCCGTCCTTGCCGTAGTGCAGCACGGTGTTGGCGCTGTTCCAGTTCTCCACGACCTGGAGCCCGCCGTGGATCTCCCGGCGCAGGCCGGGGCTGGCGAGGTAGTCGCAGGCGAAGACCGTGCGCACCGGGCGGCCGAGTTCTTCGAGGGCCTGGTAGGTGGAGTGCTTGGGGCCGCCGCGGGTGAAGCGCCGCAGCACCTGCTCGGCCTCCGCAGTCCCCAGGCGGAGCGCGGTGGCGTACTTGACCATCTGATCGTACTGCTGCTCGATCAGTTCCCAGCGGATCGGCCGGGTCGGCGATGCGCCGAGGGCGGGCCAGCCGGGCGGGGCGTCATCCGGGCGGTACAGGCGGATGCTGCCGAGGTTCTTCAGTCTGGGCAGTAGCCGGAAGTTGAGCAGCTCAGTGAAGGCGAACCCGACCACCGAGGCGCCGTGCGTGTCGACATAGTTGGACTCGATCTCGGCGTCGGTGCAGTGCCGCAGCAGGCCCTCGATCATCGCGGCGACCTCGGACGACGAACAGCTTTTGAGCTGGGAGTAGACGCAGAGGTTCTTCCGCTCGACGTGCCAGTAGATCATCACGCCGTTGCCGCCGTAGCGGGCGTGGTACTCGGTCATGAATTTCGAGGACCAGGACCCGAACTTCTTCGAGTCCGACGCGCATGCGGTGCCGCGGCCCCACCATGTGGTGTCGCGGGCGGCGAAGGTGGCGTTCACCAGCCTGGTGACGGCGGCCCGGAGGTTGTCGACGGTGATGAAGTGCCGGCGGACGTGCCGCAGGGCTGCCTCGCTCTCGGCGTGCTCGCCGGTCGCGACGATCGCGCGGATGCCCATGTTCGTGCCGAGCGCGAAAAGCGCCAGCAGGAGACGGCGCTGGAGGACGTGCCGGTCGATGCGCTCGTAGGCGGCCACCGAGGAGAACTCCTCGGTGAAGCCGGTCAGAAAGTCGGAGTCCTTCAGCACGTCCAGCAGATCGAGCACTCCCCAGCGTCGTACGATTTCGTCCTTCAGCGCCTGGAGGCCGGTGGGCTCGTCCAGCGGCTCCAGCTTCGGCACAGTGATCCACGGTTCGCCCTTGCGGGTGGTGACCTTCACCCCGCCCGCTGAGCCGTCCGCGAGTGAGGCGGAGAGCCGGTCCAGGCCCGCGGTCATGCGCTTCTTCAGGTCTGCGATGAACGCCCTCGGGTTCAGCGGCTGGCGGATCGCGGCGTAGTGCACGGCGCGGGTGGCCTCGAAGTCGCCTGGCAGGTCGTCCTCCGGGTTTCGCCAGCGGGCGGCGCCCTCGACGTAGATCTCGCGGCGGCGGACCGCGTCCCGCAGGGCGACCAGGACGCACAGCTCGTAGGGGATGCGCTCGACCTTGCCCTTGTCGTCGACGACCGCCTCGCGCCAGTCCTTACGCACCACGCCGTCCATCGGCACCACGTCCGTGGCGTCGTAGAAGCGGGTCTTGCCGTCGACGTCGGCGTACTTCTTCAGCAGCTTCATCGCGTCCATCACCGGCCGGTAGGCGGTGTTGTTGCACTTGAAGCCCAGGGTGTTCAGCAGCGGCGGCAGCATCTGCCGGTAGTACGAGCTGTACGACGACCGGAGCGTGGTGCGGACCTTGGCCTTGAAGATCTTCTCGTTCGCCTTCGCCTCGGCCACCAGCTCGCGCAGCGTCTTCTCCCCGACCACCGGGAACAAGGCCCGGCGTACGACCTCGTCGGGCTTGTCGACGGCGGCCGTCGCCAGCTTGAAGAGGATGCCCTCCTTGCCACGGACCTTCTTCAGCTCGGCGGTGAGCTGCTTCTCCACCCGCCGCTCGGCACGAGCATTGATCTTGTGGACCAGGGCGACCAGCAGATCGACCAAGGCGTCGGTGATCTCCGCTTGCCGGGACGAGCACAGCGTCGCGAGCAGGGTGATCCGTACGTCCTCCGCCGTGTCGCGGAAGTCCGAGGGGTACATCTTGACCGCCCGTGCCCGCGAGGCAGCCACCAGCTTCTCCGAGCATTCCGTGAACAGCCCGTCGGGCAACCCGAGCTTGCGCACGTCGTTGAGCTTTGTGATCTCCGTGAGCAGGGAGTCCAGGCCGACCGCGCCCGGGTCGCGCTTGAGCGCGGCCAGCAGCGCGGTACCCGCCTCGTCGTCCTCGGTCACGAGGGACAGCAGCCGAGCCGTTCCTGCCTCGCCGAGGCGGCCGATCGTGCGGGCGTAGAACGTCTTCTCCCACTTGCCCCGCGCCGCGACGAGTGCCCCGCGCCGCGACGAGGACCTTCTCGACCCGGGTACGGCCCGGCGGCTCGATCTTCCGAGCCCGATACTCGGCCAGCAGGCCCTCGCGCTGCCGGTCCTCCACCAGCTCGACCGGGCAGACCTCCACAGCCAGCCACTCGGCCAGCGCCTTCTCGTCCGCGACCATCGAGGGCCGGAAGCCCAGGGCCTCACGGATCTGCTTGCGGTGGTACTCGGCAGTCCGGCCGACCAGCAGGTACTTCGCGAAGTCGCCGGCCGGGACCTTCACCAGATCGGCGACGTACTCCACCGCGGCCGACGGGACCTCCTCCAGCACATCGGGGAACCGGCCCCCCAGCTCGAAGAACTTCAGGAAGAGGCTGAAGCCGAGCCGGGTCGTCCCGCTCTTGTTCGCCACCAGGTCCCAGTCACCGTCTACCAGCGTCCAGTTCGCCAACAGCTCCTCTGGCGACCACTCTTGCCGCACGCCCGGCCCTTTGGCCTCGATCACTCGATCACTCGATCACTCGATCACTCGATCACTCGATCAGACCAACGACGGCGCCCAGGACGGGGAAACGGGGCTCGTGCGGCTACCCGCGACCTAGTTTGCGGCTGGTGGCTGAGCTAGGACTCCAGGGCCAGAACAGCTCAACAGCGAGGTCGAAGCGACCCGCAGCCCGGCCACGACCGAGTGGTGCCGACGGGCAGTCGCCGAGTACGTCGCCCCCGCCCCCGAACCCGACGGCGGCCGGCGTCCAGGAGTTCCGTCCTTAGGCAGCTCCCAGGTGGCGCAGTAGAGCCCCGCCCCGAGCGGTGCGGGGCTCTAGGGGTCCGAGGAGGAACCGCCCAGGAAACCGGTGTTGCTGTTAGATGTTTTGACAGGCCATGATCCAAGTCGACAGGGTCGGCGGATGAGCGAGGGGGCCGTGAACTGGCGCGGCCACGCCGCCCGGGCCCTCACCGAGCAGCAGCGCCGACAGGTCCTCGCCGAGAAGCACCCCAACGTCCACAGGACTGAGGTCCTCGCGCAGAAGGTGGCCGCCCAGGCCAAGCAGCGACAGAAGGCAGTGGCACCCCGCCCCGCGGCCTCACGGGCCGCCGCGGTGACTCCGCCGCAGCAGCGGGGGCCACGGGCGAGGTACTGAGGCCGGTCCGGGGACGGCGGTGTCGGGCAGGTTTTGCCGCCGTCCCCGGTCAGTACGCCGTATGGAGCCGAGGTAGCCCGGTCAAGGAGGGTACTGGCTCTGTTTATGAAAACCACTCTGGCTAAACATCTGCCATGATGATTGGCCCGGCCGTGAACGCCTATTCCGCATTCCCTGCGGAAAGAGCTAAAGCTTGACCTGCACATAGGCGATTGACGACGTCGGCCACTGGTCCCCCGTGGAAGGGGCACTCGTTGAACCACCGCCCGAGTTCGAGGCCCGGTAGGTCCACGCCTTGGTGGCCTTAACTGTGACCGTGGGAGTCCGGCAAGTCTTGGCATAGGTGCAAGCCTTGCCGCTAGTCTTAAACGTCACACCATTGTTTCCGGACAGTGCAATGGTGGGACGGGCGATCACAATCGCGTTGTCGCAGTTCACCTGGCCGTATGCGTACATTTTGTCTCCGGCGTTCCACAGGAACACATAGTTCGTGCAGCCGCTGTACTTCGCACCGGAATCCGTGAACACGGTGCCCGCGTGGGCTGTACCGCCAGACATGAGAGCGACCGCAAGGGCGGTCGTAGCGAGACCGAGGCCACGTAAAATTGCTTTCATGATGCCTCCCTTGTGACGGGCAAATCACCCGCCCTCACCAGCCCGATCGGAGGTGATCGAGTTGTGGTATTGCGAAAACTTACCGAGTGTTAATGATGTCCGCAACGAAATTGAGGAAAACTTGAGCGCCATCCGCAAGGGAAAGCGGAGATACGCATTCCGATTTTGCAGAATCGTCGCCAGTGCCGCAAATTCCGGACCGACGCACTTCGCCGCGAACCTCAGCAATGCCACGGACCGGTGTGCTAGCCGAACATGATCGTTCTCACCGGGATTTCCTGCACGTCGACTACTCACACCCGGAAGTGCGGAAGGAGGCGGAGCGCGCCCGGCAACGGCCCCGGGAGGCCGTTCACGGCCGGTTACCCGTGACGTCGGATTGCGGCAGTCCGGGCCGGCGCGCCGGGTCGGCAGCTCCTCAGCCCTGGCGGGCTTGCGGTGCCCCGCCGGGATGATCGCTCGCCGTCGGCGACTGCGGGCCGGACGTGTGTGAGGGAGATGGAAGCGTGGCCGGGGTCGGAGGTGGCGCGGGTGGCCACCGGCCGTGCTTCGTCGGCGAGCCGAGCGTCGGGGCTCGCGTTCGGTGGCGAAGGTTCGAACGGGCCCGCAAGGTCGGTCGCGCGGTATCTGTCAGCCAGGGAATGACGTTCAGCGTGCCAGGATGAAACCACAGGATAATTACAGTTATCCTGTGGGTATTCTGACGCCCGATCAGGATGTAGTGGAATCAGGTGAATCGCCCGACATGCCGGGTTCGAAAGTTGCCCGCTCGCCTCGCTCGACGCTCACGACCCTCCGGCACGACCCCCGCGCTCTGTGGCCGGAGCACGCGCGGAAGCTGTACGACTACCTCCTCGCCATCTACGGCGAAGACGACGTGCTGCCGACGCTCGCCGCGGCTTGGATCGCCCACCAGCGATCGGCCAACACCCAGAAGTCCTACGCCCGCGGCTTCCGCGTCTTCGAAGAGTTCACGCGGGAGCACGGCACGCACCCGATGGCCGTGAAGTTCGTCCTCGCCGACACCTTCCGAATGCACCTGGAGACCTCGCCGACGTGGGTGCGCGTCAAGGGCGGCCAGCGGGGCGAGATGGTCCGGACCGGCAAGCCGTACTCCGATGCCTCGCGCAAGAACGCACTGTCGGCGGCCTCATCGTTCTACGTCTACCTGGACAAGGTCAGCGACGAGGGGGTGAAGAACCCATTCGACGCGGTCCAGCGGCCGTATGTCGACCCGACCTATTCACCCACGCCCGGCTACACCGAAGCCGAGTGGGCACGCTTCGTGGCCACCGCGCGCGACGAGCACCGCGTAGCCGCGTACCGCAAGCGCGCGTACGCCCTGCTGCTCATCCTCTACACCTGCTGCCTGCGCATCGACTCCCTGCTCCACGCCCGCGTGGAAGACCTCGGCTACGACAAGGGGCACCACGTGCTGCTCCTGGAGAAGGTCAAAGGAGGCGGCCGCAAGAAGAAGCCGATCCCTCCGGTGGCCTGGGACGCCCTCCAGGACTACCTCGACGGCCGGACGGCCGGCTGGCTGTTCTGTACAGCATCCGGCGCCCAGCTCGACGAACCGGCCGTGTGGCGGCTCCTCCAGTCCCTGGCCAAGCGCGCCGGGCTCCCGCTGCGCGGCCCGCACGGCGTGAAAGGTGACGCCGTCACCCACGCCCTGGCGAAGCCGGACGCCCGGCCGGACAAGGTCCAACAGTGGGCCGACCACAAGGACTCCCGCACCACCCAGCTCTACAACCGGCGCAGGGAACACCTTGACGACAGCCCCGGCTACGGCCTGGCCGCCGATGTCGCCGGTGCATTGGCTTATGGGGCCTGACGCCAGGTAAGGCGTACCGAGGACGGATCGCCAGCTCAGTCCTTACACCGGTCTTGATCTCCATTCAAACTGTCACAGGCAGCAACTAGTGTCGCCACCATGTTGAGCTCCGGCACCGTCCAGACCTACCTCAAGCGATGGACGGACACGACGCCGTCAAGATCGGTCGGACCAACCAACCTCCATTACAGCGGCTTGCAGCCCTGCAAACCGGAAACCCCAGCCGCCTGGAAGTCGTACTCACCGTGGACGGCGATTGGGAGGGGACGCTGCACCATGCGCTCCGCGAGTCCCGGCTGTCAGGCGAATGGTTCTGGCTTCCCGGCCCCGACAGGTTCCAGGTCATCGCTCTGATACTTGCCTGGGCTGAAGCCCCCGAGCCAAAGAGATGGCCTACGGAGTTCACCTACGGCGGTTGGAACTGGGAATCGGCGACCAAGTTCGTGGATGAGGGCTGGGGCCCTGACTGGCTCCAAGACCCCGCCGGACGGGGTTCTGACCGAATAACGGCTTAGCTGCGTCGAGTGCCGCCCGCGAGTTCGTCTACGCAGGGATCTGTGGCCAGGCAGCAGCACATCTCCAGCTCAGGGCGTCTATCGGCACGGAGACCGCACCTTATCCGAGGCGATAAGCGTGCCGCGCCCCATCGCCCGATCCGATGGAGAAATCTCGCTGGATTCTCCAAATTCCACACCGGAGCGAGGCGTGGCGGGCCATACTTGACATGAAGAACCCGGAGAACCGGGTAAGAATCCTCCGGAGCCGCCATGAAGATCACCATCGAGGGCGTGGACGAGGCCTTCGCCGAGAAACTCGTCGCCCTCGCCGCCGCGCACCGGGCCGAGCTCACTGTCACGACCGTCAACACCGGCTGGACCGCCGACCGGGCCGAGCGCTACCTCCGCGCCCTGACCGCCGGCGCCCGCCGGTTCGCCGAGATGGTCGTCATCGACGGAAACGGCCACATCGACGCCGACCGGCTGCGCAGCACGATCGGCAAGCTCAACGGCCCGACCGTCGCCCTGTCCCGCACGATCCCGCGCGGAGTCCGCGAGGGCTGGTGGCCCGAGGGGATCAGCGCGCCGATCAGCCCGGTATGGGACCCGGACAACCCCAGCTGGCACAAGAACATCGCCTACCAGATGGACCGGGAGCACGTCCCGGTCTTCCGAGACGCCTTCGCCCGTCTGGGCGTTGCCCCCACCCCGGTCTCATGGGGCGGCGACGACGTGCCGTCCGCGTTCGACCCGCCCCCGGGCTGGGGACCCGATGACGACGTACCCCGCGTCATGTTTGACGATCCCGGCCAAGAGCCCGGGTGAGAAGGGGGTTGCGCGGCTAACCCCGCCGTCCTCCACAGTCGGCGCGGCCCGCTAGACGAGCGGACCACACCGACCGCGAAAGGCCCCTCGTGTTACCCGAACTGTTCACCGAGATCCTGTCCGGCGCTCTCATCACCACCTCCTCCACCGCACTGCTGGCCGGAGCCGCCACCGTCCCCCGCCGACTACTGAACCGCTGGACCGCAGCCGGTCAAGGTCTCGCGTCAGCTGCCCCGTTGGAGTGCGCACGCACGCTCCGCCGGTACACCCTGCTGCGCACCTGCGGCCCGGGCCAGTACGACACCACCCGGCCCAGCGGCACCGTCATCACCCACCACATCGACGGACGCACGCAGCGCTTCGAGCTCACCGACGTCCCGCTCGGCGACGGCACCTACGCCGCCGAGCCCATCGACTGACCGAAGGAGGGCAAACCAGTTGAGCACCAGCCATCCGCCGGCCGGGCCGCCGGACGCCGCCAGGATCACGGGTACGGAGCCGCACCCGGCCCCCGCAGCTGGGCGGTGCACCTGCACACGGCGGCCCTGGCCGAAGTCGACCGGCTCAGGAACCTCGAAACGGTCCCTGCCCGCCAGCAGGCCCGATCTTCTCCCGGTCCCCAACCCCCGAGGTGCGACGACTCATGCTCATGACTGATCTGCCGTTCGATCAGCCCGGCCGGTTCTGGCGCGGGAACCTGCACACCCATTCCAACCAGTCCGACGGGGCGCTCTCACCCGCGGAAGTGACGCAGCGCTATCAGGAGGCCGGCTACGACTTCCTGGCCGTCACCGATCACTTCCGGGCCGAGTACGGATTCCCGCTGACGGACACCCGGCAGCTGCGTACACCGGGATTCACCACACTGCTCGGAGCTGAGCTACACGCCCCGCGTACCGAGGCCGGGCCGAAGTGGCACATCGTCGCGGTGGGGCTACCCCTCGGCTTCGCCCCTCCCGAGCCGGGCGAGAGCGGACCGGAGCTGGCGCGCCGGGCACGGGCGGCGGGTGCGTTCATCGGCATGGCCCACCCGGCGGCTTCGCTGCTCACCACCGCCGATGCCGAGAGTCTGGACGCCGCCCATGCAGTCGAGGTGTACAACGCACTCGCGGAGCGCGAGCACCGGGGCGACAGCTGGCACCTGACCGACGTCCTCCTCAACCGTGGACATCGGCTGAACGCATACGCTGCCGACGACGCCCACTTCCAGCCCCAGGATCCGCCTGGCTGCGTGGCCTGGGTCCAGGTGCGCGCCAAGTCCCTCGACCCGGAAGCACTCCTGTCGGCCCTGAAGACCGGTCACTACTACTCCAGCACCGGCCCCGAGCTGCACGACATCAGGCTCGACGACGGCCTGATCACGGTGCGCTCTTCGCCCGTGAGCAAAATACTGATCACCGGTGGCGCTCCGGGCCTCCAGGTCGTCGAGGGCGAGGCGCTGACGGAGTGCTCCCTGCCCGTGACCATGTTCGGGCAGGGGTTCTGCCGGGTCACCGTCGAAGACGCCGCCGGAGGGCAGGCCTGGAGCAATCCGATCCATCTCACAGCAAATTCGGCTGTGCCGGCCCGGGTGCAGAAGCGATCATGAAACCTCACGTTGCCGTCGACCCTCAGAAGGGACCCTTCTTCATGCTGTGGCCCGCGCTCCGCGCGCTCTCCCACGGGGAGCTGACATCCGACCAGCAGCGTTGGCTGCTCGGCACGTTCCTGCTCGACGCGACGCCCCGTAGCGAGGGGCCCGGAGCGGCGGAGAGCATCGCGCACCGCTCCTTCACCGATGACAACGGCACCCGCCTCGTCCTGGACGTCGCACGGATCGGCAAGTCCGGTTGGGTGTTCACCTTGTTCTACCCGGGAGAACGGCCCTCCGCCGGCACCGTCGAAGACCACCGGGTGCTGTTCCGCGCGGCCATCGACCGGCTCGGCCTCACCACCGTCGAGATCACCCCCGCCGCCACCGCCGACGAGGTCCTGGTCCCGTCTCTGGAACCGTCCGGCGACGCCGAGTCCGCCTTCGGCTCCCACTGGGACCTGCCGTACGACGACCTTGACCGGGTGTGGCCTCATGTCGGACTGCGTGAGGACGCTCCGCGGGAGGTCAAGGAGGTCAAGCTGCGCGAGCTGATGCGGACCCCGGCCTGGTCCGCCGCCCCCACGGCTCTGCGGCTCCAGGCCGAGGAGTTTCTGCGCGGTGAATGACCCCGCCGCCGCCGGGGCCCCGGCCCAGAGGGACGGCCGGCAACGGCACCACGTATCGAAACGAGCAGACCGGGGCTGCGATGAGTGAGCAGTTGGGCAATGAGACGTCCGGGACAGAAGCCGGAACCACCACGCTGCCCGCGATGGCGGGTGACGGCTGGGTGAACTGTGCTCAGGGCCATGGACACTGGGGCCAGTTCGGTGCCGCCGGGATGCTGCCCGTCCACCGCGGCACGGACGGCGAGGGGTACGTGCTCCTGCACCACAGGGACACGGACACCGACCACGGGGACACGTGGTCGCTGCTCGGAGGCGCCCGCGACAGCAACGAGTCCGCAGCCGAGGCCGCGATCCGTGAAGCAGTTGAGGAGAGCGATTTCGATCCCGCCCGGGCCCGCGTAGAGCGAGTCGTACGGGACGACCACGGCGGCTGGTCGTATGACACCGTGATCGTTTCGGTCGACCGGCGAATGGCTGTCCGGCCTGTCGAGGGCGAGTCCCTGGCCCTCGCCTGGGTCCCCCTTTCCCAGGTCCCGGACATCAACCTCCATCCCGGCTTCGCCGCGAGCTGGCCGAAGGTCCGTCCTGCGCTCGACTCAGTGCTGAACGGTGAGCCATTCACACCCCGAACCGCGTCGACCGACGTCACGTCGCTGCCCGCGCACCCCGTCACCGGCGCGCACGTGATCGCCTGCGAGGCGCTCGGCCACGGTGTTGGGATCACACAAAGAGAGCTGGTCACCTTCGACGACGGCACCCGCGCCGTCTACGAGGAGCACGCGCGGGCCGAGGACCTGGTGAACAGACTGCTCGACGCCTACGTCGGCCGCGCAGTGGGCTCTCGCGTTCCGCTGTCCCACCCGATCGGCCCGCGTACGGTCTACACCGATCACATGCCTGGTGAACCGGCCTCCGCCCGCCACCAGGACCTGGCCGAGCTGGCGGAGCGAGGGGCGGCAGGGACCCGCGACGGTGTGTTCCTCGGCCTGCACCACGCGCTGACCGCAACCCACGGCTTCACCATCTCCCAACTCGCACTCGGGGAGCAGCAGAGCCTGATCACGGTCGATGACGGTGCCACGTCCCGCGCCCTCCTCCCGGACCCGGCGAACCCGTTCGTCACCACCTTCTTCCAACAAGCCGAACCGCACGTGTTCTCCTGGGTGGACAATCCGGTTCCTCCCGGCGACATCGAGATCATGCGTCGCCACCTCGACGGTCTGCGACCCCTGTTCGAGCACGTTGCCCGGCCCGAGCTCCATGGCACGGTCATGGAACGGTTCGGCCAGATTGCTGAACACGCGACCGGAACCGGGGCACTGCTGCCCCGGCCGCCCGGTCACCACGTCGCACTGCCCGCGCCGGCACCAGAGCGACACCACCCGCTGCCCCCACCAGTGGGCTCGCAGGCACGGGCCGACCTGCTCCGGGTCGGCGAGGCGCTGCTGACCGGCAACGGCCGGATCAACAGCACACCCCAGGCCAAGACCATCGCGATCCGGGCCATCGCCGAACGGATGCGATCGCCCACGCCCGAGCTCGTCCTCGCGGCGATGGGCCTGAACATCGGCAACGACATGGCGGACCATCTGGGCGACGGCAGCTACGTGCTGGTCCCGCACAACGAGCAGTACCCCTCCATGGGGGCCGATGTCCTTCACATCGATGAACTCGACGCGGGCAATCCCCGGCACGCCCCGGACATGGCGGTGCCCATGGACGGCCCGCAGGCCGACACCCTGGTCCGTATGATCGCGGTCAGTGAGCTGATGGGGTCATGGTCGTACGGCTCCAACAACAACGTACGCGTGCTCGCGCTGCAGCAGGCCACCCGTGAGGAGTTCGGCCTCACCGAAATGCTGGAATGGCGGATGGACCCCAAGACCCGCTTCGCCGTCGACCTCGAACTCAGCTACAACCGCGACGCGCTGCGGGAGTTCCTGCGCACCCAGTACGAGATGACCCAGGAGGCCCTCGCCGCACACGGCATCACCGAAGTGATGTCCTACCGGGCGATGAGCTGGCCGGAGGGAGCCGGACAGCCGGACTGGGCGGGCCTGGACGTCGGGGAAACCTTCGAGGTCCGCCAGAGGCCGCTGGCGAGCTGGTCCGCAGACCGTCAGATCGTGGCCGACTGGCTGGAGCAGCGTGGCGGGGGCGGCGTGGTCCTGGCCGACCTCAAGCCCGCCGAGGACATCCTGTCCCTCCCCATGACCGGGATGGGCTATTTCGGGCAGAAGGAGTGGGTCACGCTGCCGGGCGACAGCCTGGTCACGCTCGACGGCGTCTTCGCCGCCGGACCCCCGGCCCCTGCCATGGAACAGACAGCGGCGAGCAGCGTCGCACTCGGTGCCCCCGTTCTGGCCGACGCCGAAGAACCGGAGAACGTCGTGCAGGAAAGTACGGCCCAGGTCCCCGATGAACCCGGCTCCCGGTGGCAGCCTCTTACGATCACGGCGGAGCTCGATCCCGCCGATCCGTTCGACCGCCGCATCGCCCGGATACTGGAGGGCGAGGAGGAGTTCCCGGACTGGTGGCCCCATGACGACTCCGGCTACGCCATCACCCAGCGCGACCTGGACTTCCTCGGCATCAACCCGGTCCAGGTCAAATGGCTGCTCAATGGTGAGGCTCCCATGGGGATGACACCGGAGCTCTACCAAGGGTTCCGCACGGAGATGCTGGAGGCACTGGGGCAGGACGGCATCGAGGCATCCCAGGTCGACATCCGTCTCAAGGGCACCGGCGCAGACTTCTTTTCCGGCCTCCACAAGACACTGCCTCGCGAGGAGGATCTGGCGGCCGGCAATCCGGAGGCGGCGCAACGCCTCCGGGAATGGCTCGGCAGCGACCAGGACCGCCCTGTGCGCCGCCCCTACGACTTGATGTGGCGCCTCGGCGCCGAACCTGAGCCCAGCGACTTCGACCTCGATATCAACAGCACCGCGATCGTCCGGGCCGCACGTGAACACTGGAACGCCCACCACTCCGACCGGTATCCGGGCGACTTCATGGGCGGGCACGGGTACGTCGAGAAGCAGACGGTGATGGAAGCCTTTCCTGCCCTGGCCGAATGGGCGGGCAGGTGGGAGATGACGCTGGGCAGGCCGATGTCCCTGGGGGTCTTCGAGTCCAGTGGCCCCTTCGACGCGACCCAGCTCGGCCGTACCCTCTCCTCTCACTTCCGCGCCACCGACTGGATCATCCACAGCAGTGACTCCGTCACGGCTGCTCGCCAACACGGGGACGACCAGAAGGGCACACGGCCTTTCGCAGGCCCGGCCGCGTCCCGGCGAGTCGACGCGAACGCGGCGCGGGCCCGATCTACCACGACACGCCGTCGCCCCGCGCCGAAGAGCGGTCCGGATGTCCCGCCGGGAGCGGGCGGCGGGCCGCACCACACGCCTCCCGAGCGTGGGCGCGGACGGGGCAAGTAACCCGAGTGACAACACCCCACCAGGCCACCCTGGTGGCCCGCGCCCCCGGCGCGCTGGCACCTGGCGTCGAAGCCGTCCTCACACGCGGCCCGGCTCTGTGTCACCAGTGAAGGTGACGCGGGGCAGGGCTGCTGGCGAGATGCTCACGAGCACCTCGCCGGCAGCTAGCTTTCGGACGCCAGCAATTGCCCCAAGGCCGCCTCGACAGCTACCGCACCGGAACGTTCAAGCTACCGCACCAGTACCTGCGCGATCCGGTCCTGAACAAGATCCGCCCTGTACCCGCCGGACCGACCTGATTCCGCGTTCTCGGTGGCCCGCACCAACGCCGAACGACTGCACTCCGAAGGCTTGCTGACCGGTCTCATCGAGATCGACCGCGGGGCCTGGGCGGGGACGCCCGAGCCGGGCCCTCACGCTCCGGCCATGCAGCACCGCAGCGTAGAGGGCGACATAAGTATCAGCAGTACGTCCGCTTCGGCGCCCCGGCCGTCGAGATCAGCCGCACGGCTCAGTCCACGACCGTCCGCAAGCCCCCCGCCGGCGGTTCGCCCCGCAAGCGGAAGGACAGCACCGAGCAGCCGTCGAATCTGCGCCACAAGGGCACTGACCCGGGGCGCCGTCGTGGACCCACCGCGTGACGCCCCTTCGGTGAAGGCAACCCGACCGTTCGGACAGGAGGGGCGCGCTGGCGCCTTCCCGCTGTACATCTGCTTCGGAACTGGCGACATCGACATCCGCGCGACGCCCTAATGGGCGTGCGCGAAGCCGGGGCATCCTGACCGGTTGAAATGCCGGGCGCCCGGCGGGAGTGGTGCTCTCTCCCACCGGACGCCCGAACCGTACGGGCCGGTCAGGGCCGAGGCAGTGGCAGGCCGGGCATCTGCGGGTGCCGCAGATGCTGACCGCCGGCGTAGACGTGCAGGCTGAAGGTCTCCGGCCCCGGCCGGCCGGCTGCGTCATAGGCATCCAGGACGCGCTCGATCCGCTCCCACAGCTTGAGCGGGCCGCCCTCGCGCACTTGCCAACCCCCGTCATACGGAGTGAGAGTGGCGGCGGAGCCGGTGACGATATCAACCAGGTGCACCACCTTGCCCACAGTCGTCAACTGCGCCTCCGGCACAGCGCTCTGGGCGAGGAACCGCAGATGGAACGCCTCCTCGGGGGCGGCGCTGATCCGCTCCGGACTGTGCGGTGTCGTACGAGACATCTCCGGCAGCCCTGCGACCCAGTGGGCGGGGTTGCCGAACACCGGCGCCGCGTGCGTACGCGCCGACATGAACGACACCGTGCCGCCCAGGAGTCGGCCCTCGGCGGTCCCGTCTGCGCCGACCGTGAGGAGGACGCGGGCGTATCCGTAGAGCCAGCCGGAGAGGGTGAGGAGGATCTTCCCGCCCGGCCGGGTCTGCGCGAGCAGGGCCGGGGGCACCGCGCGGAACGAGCAGGCGGCCACGATCCGGTCGAACTTCGCCTCGGGCCAGTACCCGTACAGGCCGTCCGCCACCGCAAGCGTCGGGGTGTAGCCCAGGCTGTACAGGGCGCCTGCGGCCTGGCTGAGCCGGTGAGGGTCGACCTCGATCGAGGTGACGGCGGCGGAGCCGAGACGTTCGCAGGCGAGCGCGGTGGAGTAGCCGGTGCCGGTGCCGATCTCCAGCACCGTGTGCCCCTCGCGGACGTCGGCGTCCGTCCACATCTGCACGACGAGCGAGGGCAGCGTGGAGGACGAGGTCGGGGCCCCTCCGTGGCGTACGGTGGGCTGCTCCCAGTCCGGTTCGTCGCCGTCAAACTGGGTGATCAGCGTGGTGTCGGAGTAGGCGGCGGCCAGCCACCGACCGTAGTCGAGGTCGGTGGTGACCGGCTCCACACCGTCAGGCCCTGCATGTCGCGTTCGTCGGCGGGCAGGTAGAAGCCGGGCACGAACCGGTGGCGCGGCACCGCCTCGACTGCCTGGCGCCAGGCCGGATCGGCAAGGGCGCCGTCCTCGGCGAGGGCCTTGGCCATCGTCTGACGCAGTTGCGTGGCGTCGGTCTCAGGGTCGGCGGGCATCATCATCGAGTACCGCCTCCTTCCTGGGTGAGGGTGTCGGCGAACGCTTCGGTGATGGCCGGCGCGTCCGGGAGCCAGCCCCACTGTCCGTTCGGATCAGGCCATCGGCACGGCACCCGACCTAGCGGCCGCCGCGTCCTGGGCGAACCGGATCACTCCAAAGGACATCCCGGGGCAGTAGGAGCGGTCAGCTCGCAGTCGGCCAGGGGCTACGGCACGTTCCTGTGACCTTCGACCGTGAGCTGTGACACGTGCCCGTGTTCCGGCCCTTCACGGCGGAACACGTGTCGTCACCGCCCCGGCTCCGCGCCCGGCGTTGCCCACCCTTGTGGTCAGCCCCGGCGGCGGGCAGCCGGGTCCGCCTGAGCCCGCCCGACCCGCGCTTGTCAGTCCTCTGCGAGGCGCCAGGCACTGGGCACGATGCCGGGCATGCGGTGGTCAATCTGATGCTCGCCCTTGGTGCAGCCGGCGAACGGGCCGCTGGAGGTGCGCAATTCCCTCAGGCAGGGGTCGAGGTGGTCGCGGTGCCAGGTGGAGGGTCCGAGGTAGCCGGACGTCGTCGGGTCGGTGAGTTCCTGCCATGCCAGCCATACGGCGTGCAGGCGTGCGACGGCGACGGTGTGTTCGAACCACATGGGGCACCAGCGGGCGTCGGCGGACGGCTCCCCCAGGTAGGCGGGTACGAGGACACCTTCCACCCACTCGATCAGAGCGCGCAGCTCGTCGTCGTACTCGGGCGGGTCAAGGAGCAGGATGAGCGGCGGGTACTGCGGCTCATCCTCGTCGGCCTCGTCGGAGCCGGCTTCGTGCGCGTCGTCGGCCGGGTCCCCGCCAGGGTCGTTCCCGGAGCTGTCGGTCAGGGCCTTCAGCTGAGCCGTGAGGGAGTTGACGGTGGCTTTGAGGTCCTCCAGGTCCTGGAAGAGACCGACGGGCACGTCGAAGTCGGGCAGCTCGGGTTCCGGGTCAGCCACGGCGTGCGGCCTTCCGCTCCTCGTAGGCGACGATGGCGCGCTCGGTAATGGCCTTCTCCTCGGCCTTCATCTGGGGGCCGATGTGTGCCAGGAGCTTCTCCGCGTACCAGGGCCGCAGGCCGATCTGGGCGACGGGCATGCCGGTGGCCATCAGCAGGGCGGTGCCCTTCCTCATCGCGCGGATGTCGGCCGGGTCCAGGATCTGCTCGCGCTGCTCGGAGACGCTCTGGCTGTAGCCCTCCTTGGACTTGGAGTAGGAGCCGCGGCCGACGTAGTGGGCTCCGGTGAGGGTGCTGACGTCGGAGGCGAACTTCGCGTCGTCGAGCCCGACACCGATCAGCTTGCGGGTCGCGGCTCCCCACATCGCGTCCATGCCGACCTCTCCCCATGCCCTCACCCCTTGGCGGTAGCTCTGGAGGATGACGTAGGGGGTGATGCCGCGGGAGCCGAGGTGGCTGTAGAGGTCCGGCAGGTCGCCGATCTTGCAGATGTTGGCTGCCTCGTCCAGCACGGCGCGCATCGGCTCGGGCAGGCGTCCGCCCGCCCGTTCGCCCGCCTCGGCGCCGGCGGTGAAGACCGCGTCGGCGAGAGCGGCCACGACGGCCGATGCCGGGCCGCCCTTCTTGCTCAGGAGGTAGAGGGTGTCTTTGCTGGTGGCGAAGGGTTCGGGGTCGAAGCGCGGACGGTGCTCGTCGGGGGTCACCCACGCGAGCACCTTCTCGTCACGGAGCGCGGACATGGCGGTGCGTGCGTTCTGGTAGATGCCCGACTGGGTTTCCTCGGCGATGTTGACCGAGGATTCGACCTGCTCGGCGAGGACGGGTTCGTGGGTGTAGAGCACCCGCATGGGTGCCTTCTCGTTGGGGTCCGAGAGCCACTTCATGACGTCGCGGACGGTGCCGCCGTCCCACCATGCGGCGCGGAAGAGGCCGACCAGGAGGTCGCTGGCGGCCTGGCTCCAAAACGGGTCGCCCTGTTCGCTGGTGATCTGCCCGACGAAGTGGCTGGCCAGCCGTTCAGCGCCTTCCAGGGTTTCCGCCTGGGCGATCATGTCCCACCACATGGCCCGCTCGGTCTGCGCGACGCCCTGGGTGTCGAGGACCCAGGCCTGCCCGACCCGCGAGCGCGAGCGCAGCGTGGCGGCGTACACGTCGGCCTTGTTGGAGGTCATCAGCAGGCTTGCGGGTGCCTCCTCGGCGACGGGGATGGACAGGGAGGTGCTCTTGCCCGCGCGCGGGGCCATGATCGCGAGGTAGGTGTCCTCGTCGGATCCGCGCAGTTCCACGCCGGAGGGAAGGTGGTCGCCCAGGAGCACACCGCGGTCCTTGGCTTCGATCTCCTTGGGTTTGGTGTCCCGCAGGGAGACCCGCAGGCGGGTGGCGGTACGGGCCGCGGGCTTCGGCGTCAGCTCACGGACCTGGTCCAAGGTGGCGAGGCCGGAGCCGTTTCGGTACCAGCGGAAGGCGAGCCGCAGCCCCCACACCACCAGGACGACGACGACGATGTCGAGGAAGCCGGCGCCGATCGCCGACGCGGTGTGGGACTGGGGCCACACCGATGCCCAGTCGGTGGCCATGCGGTAGACGGTCAGCGGGGTGAGCGGGGCAACCTCTTCGCCGGTCAGAACGGCGCCCGCCGCGGCCCCCGCCCAGGAGGCGGCGGACAGCATCACGACGCCGCCGAAGAGGGTGCCCCCGGCCGCCCACGCCTTGTCGTTCTCGGTCATCATCGGCTGCCCCCCGAAGTGCTGGCGCGTCGCTGGTTGGTGTCCGTGCGGTAGAGCCGCTTCTCGGTGCCGGTCAGCTCCAGCGCCGCCGCGATGCCCGGACGGGTACCGATCTTGATCAGGTACTTGCCGCGCCCGGGGTGGCGGGTGCCTTCCTCCTCGACGGGCCGCGCCCCCTCCTCGTCGTCGTAGACGGTGGGGTCGATGTCCAGGCCGGTGGACGTCGCCGACGACCACGAGCCGATCATCATGCGCTCCTGCTCGGTCAGCGACCGCTTGCCGGTGACGCGCCGCAACTCCTCCTCGGACGAAGCCCCGATCACCCACGTGTCACAACGGTCCATCAAACCTCTCGCCTTGGCACGGTCCTGCTCGGTCGGCAGGGCTTCGACGTCGAGCAGGGAGTGCGTCACGTAGATCGTCACGTCGTCCGTGGTCCGGTTCAACCGCGAGATCGCGTCCATCGCGTCGACCAGGCCGGGACCGGACCGCAGCGCCCGCCACATCTCGTCCATCGGGAGGACCAGCTTGCGGTCCATCAGGCCGATCGAGCGGGCCGAGTCGATCGAGGAGTACGTGTACGCCCAGGTGGCGATCATTCCCGCGCTGACGACGTCGTTGCCACGAGCCCGCAGGGCGCTGATGTCCACCGACACCGCGGGTGCGTTGATGTCGAGCGGGGTGGTGGTCGGGCCGTCGAACAGGCCTCGCAGGGGCCCGCCGATGAGGTTGTCGAGCCCGGCGATGACCGAGCGGGTCAGGTCCTGGTAGCGCTCGCCGTCGGCGGTCAGCTTCGTCCGCAGTTCCTCCGGCGCGGCCCGCAGGACGCGTACGACGTCGGAGATGATCGGGTCGCTGCCCGACTCCTGCGCGGCGGAGGCGACATGGACAGCGGTGTCCAGGGCGCTGCGCTCGATCTCGTCCGGCGAGCGCCCCAACCCGTGCTTGGTCGACAGCAGCGCGACCAGGGTTTCCAGTCGACGCCCGTTGAGGACGTCGAGGAGGGACTGGCGCCGGTCGGCCGGTAGGGACTGGACGCGGCCCTTGAGCGGACCGCTGTCGAGGGGGTTGAGACGGCCGATGCCGTCCCCGATGCGGACCACGGACCCGCCGAGCTCCGAGATCAGCGTGGAGTACTCGCCCTTGACGTCACCGGGTACGCACACCATGTGGCCGTACGCCGAGTACACCAGGCAGATCCGCTTGACCAGTGCGCTCTTGCCCGCACCCGGCTGGGACATCACCCACACCCCGGGGTTGGTCGTCAACCTCCCCGTCCAGCCGGACGGATCGACGCACACCAATTCACCGGTCAGCAGGTCACGGCCGATCGGCACGCCGCGCGGCGGTAGTCCGGAGCCGAGGATGAAGGGGTAGATGCCACCGGCCTGGACGGTGGGGCCGGTGTAGACGGTGCCGGTGTCCTCGACCGGGGCACGGCCGCTGAAGCGGCCGCCCCAGCCCAGACGCGGCGCGTACCGGGCCCTGAGCCTTTTGCGTTCCTCGCGCTCCTGACGGGTGGGAGCCTGATCGGCCGCCGCACGGACCATGCGCTTGGGCGTGGTCACCGGCGGCGGCTTGGGCTTGCGTGCCATCGCTCTGCTAGTCCTTCACGAGAGGGTTGTAGCCCAGGGGCAGGCCGGCCGCGAAGACAGCGGCCTGGGCACCGTAGGCAGGACGCATGCGCAGCCCACGGGTGGCCTTCTCCGCACGCTCCAGCTCCTGGCGGGCAGCCGGGAGATCAGCGGTGCGACGCGCGGTCACCGTCACCATGAGCGTCCAGTCGACGACCTGCGCACCGCCGGCCATCTGGGCGGCGGCCTGCTCCGCGCGCCGGGAGTCGGCCCGCTGCGACCACTTCGCCCGGCCCTTGATCTCGGCGGTCGCCTGCTCGCGCTGGTAGGCGTGGCTGATCTCCCGCTCCAGCACGGCCTCGCCCTCGTACGGGTCCAAAACCCTGTAGGCGAGGGTGATCCGCCTCTGAAAACGGCCGGGAGCCAGCAGCGGCAGGAGCACGCTGTAGGGAATGGGGCGGCGCGGCAGCTCGCGCAGCACCCACGACACCGACACCCCGCCGTCGTGCGCGTACTCCTCCCAACCGTCGTCGGCGGCCTGCGGCCCGCACTCCCCCCACGACAGATCCGCAAAATCGGCGTCGCGGGCGTTGAAGACGTCCGGATCGTACGCACTGCGCACCAGACGGCGCAGGTCGATGTCCGTGCAACGGCGTTCGATGTCGGTTCCGGTACCGGACAGGTCGAGCGAGTCGACGACCTTGATGGCCTCCGCGACCTGCTCGGCGAGATCCGTCGGGGGATTCACCGACGCGCTGGGGTCCACCGTCACCGACATCCACGGCGCCACCGAGGCGGTGGCATGCGGAGTGGTCCGCACGAGCTCGTCGATCAGTTGCTTCGCCAATTCCGGCGCGTGCGGGTCCTTGCGGGCCTTGACATCATCACCGAGGGCCTCGCCGGCGCCCGGGGTGATCTGCACCGTCACCGAAGCGCCCTTGATCTGCTCATCGGTGGACATCGAATCGAGCACGGACGCCCAGGTTCGCAAGCTGCTGTGGACGGCCCCGGTGGGCGCCATCAGACTTCCACCGGGAGCCAGCAACGTGCTGATCGTCATCCGTCCCGTCGCCCGGTCGTGCACCACACCGATGTCCCGGCCCGACGTCGGGTCGAAGGCCTTGATCAGGGTGGAGGACGCGCCCACGCCCGGCAGATCCAGCACGTAGGGGTACGGCAGCAACAGACGCCGGTAGGACGTGGCGTCGAACCGGGCCGCCCGCCTCCAGGACAGCTTCGCCCAGTAATAGGCCAGCGCGGACATGCCGTGCCTGCGCGCGGCGGCCAGCCCCAGGCCGGCCGCCGTGATCGGCAGCGTCACCAGCAGTGTGGCCGGTGCCTGCGTGGCGATCAGACCGTCCGCGAGCAGCACCAGCGCGGCGGTGATCGTCGCGCTCTTGGACAGCCCTCCGAGCCCGAATGAATGCCGGGCACGGAAGCCGTCGACCATCAAGGTCTTCGGTACCTCGTGTGCACTCATCAGCTTCCCCCGCCCGCCGTGTCACTTGCACTCTTGATCGTGTTGTTGACGCCGTCGATGACCTCAATGGTCGTGGCCAAGACGACGGCGGCCGGGCCACCCGCGGCAGCCGAGCCCGTGCTCGCGGCCTCGCCCTCGGCGGCTTGTCCGCTCGTCCCGCCGCCACCACCCGGCGGCTTCCGAGGTCCCGGCACAGGGCCCACACCGCCCTCGGGCTCATCGTCGTCACCGCGCTTGCGGTTCCGCTCGACGTACTGGGCGTGCGCCACCGCGCTGGGCGGCCCCGACGGGGGCCCGGACGGCGACGAAGACGAAGAGGAGGAGTCAGGCCCTGACGGCGGTGCCGACGAGCCGTCCTTCTTGCCGCCGCCCGAGAAGAAGCCCGCGGCACCCGCGAGCGCACCGCTCGCGCCACCCCCCGCGGACATACCGCTGCCCACCGCCATACCGAACGGCATGAAGACCTTCATCAGCGGAATGGGCGCGATCAGCGCCAGAAGCAAGGTGACACAGCCGCGCAACCACTCCAGCAGGCCCGGATTCCCGACCTGGGCATACCCGGTGCACATGATGATGGCCAGAAGCGGCTTGTGCGCCACGATGACCAGAACGCTTGTAATCAGTGCGGGCAGCCACTTTCGGAGCGTGTCCCCGCCCACTCGGCCGGCGCCGGCGATCGGCAGCATGAGCGCGAGGATGGGGATGGCCAGCTCCCGCAGAAACATCGAGAGGATCTGAAGGAAGGCGAACGGGATCAACACCGCCGTGACCCCTGCGGCCTGGATCGGATTGGCCAGGTCCTTGGGGACCATCAAGGCCTCCATGTCCTTCCAACCCTCCTTGCCGCTGTAGAAGGTCATGCTCACCAGCCCGCGGGACATCTCGTCTCCGAGCTGAAGCAGCAGCGCGATGAGGCCGACCCCGACGGCGGAGATCAGCATGTTCTCCGCCCACCCGGCCATGGCCCGACCGGCGTGCTTCATCTGCCCGGTCACCGCCATTCGACCCAACTGCCACACGAAGCCACCGGCCGCGACCACCAGCCCCAGCCACGCGAGGGCGCCCGCCAAACCGGTTCTACCGCTCTCCTTGTTCCACAGCCCCGTGGCGTTCAGGTCGATCGACGGGTTGATCAGCATGCTGGTGAAGGACAGCTTCAAGAGCCATTTCGTCACGTCCGTGCACGCTGTGATGAAGTCGCCGAAGATGCTGTCCTGAATCGCCCTCCACGACTCCTTCACCTCCTTGGCGATAACCTTCGCCGTGCCACGGCAGAAGACGTTGCCGCCCACTCCACCGAGGGCCTTCGAGGTCACGTCGAGCAACGACCCCACGGTCGCCCGGCACATCCCATCGACGACAGCTTCACCCACACCTCGGCTGTGGCTGGGTTGTGGTGTGGGGTCATCGGCGAGCGCAGGCGAGGCACTCGCGCCGAGGCCGAGCACGACAACAAGGGCCAGCAGCAGCGATATGAGCCGCCGACTCACGAAGCCTCCCGCAATGCCGTCCACCCAGCCTGATTGAACGCGGCGTCACCGGGAGCGACGATCGCCGGCGCGTCCTGGAGACCGGTTTCCTGCTTGACCCTCTGCGTGGCAGTGGGCGACAGCTTCCAGTCGCCATCCGCCCACTGCGCGGTGTAGAGGTCCCGGAGGTAGGCTCCCGACTCCTGCGCCATTTCTCCGCTGCGCTCAACCGCATTGATCAGCACCCAGATGCTGACTTCGTTCTCCGCTTGCTTGACCACCTTGAAACCCACCGGGGTCATGCGCATGTACGCGCCTGCCGGCAGCTTTCCCGGGCTGCCTCCCATCTGCTTGGCTAGGCGGTCGTCCTGGGACCTGCCGAGCTCCTCCGCCGCCGCGGTCACCTCGGGCTTCTGGTCGGCTTTTGCGAAGTACGAGCGGTAGACCCGAAGCTGCTCCGATACCCCCGACTTCCCGTCACCGACCGCGGTATTGCCGGCCGTCATCATCATGGCGACCGCCCCCTCCTTCGTGTGGGGGAAGCCGACCTTGCTGCCGTGGACGTCGACGGACTGTCCTCGCGGGAGCGCCGCCCACCGTTCCGGCTCGGTCCAGTCCTTCGGCTGCTCGTACGACGCGGCGGGGCTCGGCGGGCCCTGGCTCGCGCCCGGACCGGCTGCCGTAGGCGCCTTGCCCTGTGCAGCCCCCTCCGAGTCCCTGCCGTCCCCGCCGAGCAAGCCGTACCCGGTCAGCGCGAGCACCGCAACGGTCGCGAGACCCGCCAGCCACATGCCCTTGCTGGTCCACGCCTGTGTCCTAGACATGCCTCTGCTCCCTTATCCGGCGATGCCGTTGAGGACCGCGATCAGGGTGCTCGACATGAGGATGGCGATGATCCCGCCGCCCATCCACTTGAACGGTTCGCTACCACCACCGTTGCGGGACTTGTCCGATGTCGCCAGCTTGAAGACCCCGTACCCCACGCCTCCCGCCCCAGCCAGGGCCAACGCCCACAGCCCGTAGCCGAAGATCTTGGAGACGGTCCCGGAGAGTCCGGGGATCGCCTCCGGCTTGGCCGCCGGAATGATGTCCATCGGCGCCGCCATGATCAGGTCGGAGGCCATCGTGATTGCGTTGTGCATCGTCGTCAGTTCCCTTCAATCGTGCGCCGCAGCTTCTCGCCCGCGGCCATGACGTCCTTGTGGTCCAAGGCCTCCTCCGGCCCCTTCACCGCGCGCAGCACCGGCAGGTACGGCACCCTGGCCACCCCTGCCAACCGCCTCTCCAGGGCACGCACCAGATACCGGGCATCGGCCACCGGACGGGTTGGGGCGTCGGCGACCAGCACAAGCCACGGCTTCGGCAGCTGCCCCCAACGCAGAAGCAGTTCCTGCGCGCGCGTCGCCCCGTACACAGTGGTGTCGGCCAGCAGTACCGGCTGGGCGCCGTACGGAATGACTTCCGTCGGCGCCAGAACGCGCGCTCGCGCCCCACCGGAGTCCTCGTCCAGCATCTCCGTCACGGTCGCCTCTGCAATGCCGAATCCCTGGACGGGAATCAGTGCGTACCGGAGCGGGGCCATCGAAAGGCCCTCCTGATGTGATGTCACCGGATGTGAAATCACGCCACAACTCCCCCCTAAACAAACGCTTTCAGCCACGACTTTGGTTCGTGGGACAGCTGAGGCTAGCGTGCCTGCAAAACCCCGAATCACGGTGCTGAGGGCAGGTCACAGATGTCTCACTATGACGACGGGCAACTCGGGACGCACAGGATGGCAATAGCACCTGCGGTCACACCGACCTCGGTCCTCATCCCCCACACCCCCGAGCCGCATCATCCCCGAAGCGGCGGACCTGAAAGTACAGTGTCCGGTACACATCGGTCGACGTTTCGTTGTGCGAACCAGCGCCAAGGAAACGTGACCTGACCCTACGTGAGATGCCGCGCCGGCCACAGCCCGGCCCGGACTCCGATAGGACAGACACGCGAAACCCGGACGAGGGACGCGTGAAGGAATCGCTGGGGGGCGAGTGAAGATCTTTGCCGTGATCACCGGGGCTCTCACGGCCCTACTGATGGTGATCGTGTTCGGCATTCTGCTCGTAGCCTCCGACACCCAAGCCCAGGCCTACGCCACCGACGGCGGCCGCGGTCTGCAAGGTGTCCCGCAGGAGTTCCGGGAGTGGATCCTGAAGGCCGACGCCGCCTGTCCCGAACCCGAACTCACCCCGGCCCTGCTGGCCTCGCAGCTCTACCAGGAATCGAAGTTCAAGACGAGCCGCGCCGAAGCCACCTCGTACGCCGGCGCCCAGGGCCCCGCCCAGTTCATGCCCGGCACGTGGGCGACCTGGGGCCAGGACGCGGACGGCAACGGTCAGAACTCACCCTGGGACATCGGTGACGCGGTCACCGCGCAGGGCCGCATGATGTGCTCCCTGATCAAGACCGCGAAGAGCTCCGGCTACCCGGGAGACGTCCGCGGCCTCGCCCTCGCCGGTTACAACGCCGGCTGGGGACGGGTCGAGGAGTACGGCGGCGTACCCCCGAAGTCATTCGCCGGCGGCGAGACCTACGGCTACGTCGAGGCCATCCTCGCCGGCATCCCGCGGTACGAGGGGCCGGGCCAACTCCAGGTCTCCGGCAACGGCAACGGGCCGGACGCCGTCCGCCGGGCGGCCGCCCGCCTCGGCACCCCCTACTCATGGGGAGGTGGCTCCCCCTCCGGCCCCACCACCGGCTTCTGCGACGGCGTCAACGGGTACCTCGCTGGCTCCTGCTCCGCGTCCATCACAGCCGGCTTCGACTGCTCATCGCTCGTCCAGTACGCCTACTGGCCCAGCACCCAACTGCCGCGCACCGCCGCACCGCAATTCGGGGCGACCTCGAACCGCGCGGTCGCGCGCGCGGACCTGCAACCCGGCGACCTCCTGTTCTGGTCGCACGGCGGCGCGGGCGCCATCTACCACGTCGGGCTCTACGCCGGCGACGGCAAGGTCCTGCATGCCCCTCGCACCGGAAAGAACGTCGAGGTCGTCCCCCTGGCGAACGCCATGCCCGAAGGAGACTACTTCGGCGCCACCCGCCCCTGACCTATATCCAGCCCCGCGCGTATCCGGCCCGCAGGCCTCTGCGCGATGAACGAGCCGCAGCCCCTCAAGGGGCTGCGGGCCCATGCGATGCGGCTACTTGGCCTTGCTCGGCTTGGCAGTGGGCCCGGCCGTCCGGTGCGCGGCGACGGCCGGCTCCGCGGGCGTGGCCCCCTTGGACGCCCGAGCCTTAGTAGGGCCCCCGCCCGACTGCGCCGTGGCCGCCTTGGTGTTCACCCTCTTGGCTGAATCCGGCAGTGCGTCCGGCGGGTTCGAAAGAGCCTGATGGGCCGCTCCCAGCAAACGGGAGCTGAGGCCCGTCGGTGATCCCTTCTCCCACTTCGTGTTCTTCGTCAACTGCTCCAGGTGGGGTTCCAGGTCGATGCCCTCTCCCTCCATCACGGCCATCCGCGCGGCGATGAGCGGCCACTTCTTGGCCGTCAGGAGCAGGTTCGACTCGTTCTCTCGGCCCGGTAGTGCCTCGCGCATCATCCGCATGAAGCGCTCATTTTCCTGCGGGGAGATGGCCAGCTGCCGCAGCGCCCGCTGCCGGTCGGAAAGATCGAGATCGCGGGGCAGATCCAGGCCGGTCGTCAGCGGCCCGTACGCCATAAGCGCGTCCCGGCTCGTGCCGGGCTCCGCGGCACCGAGCACCTTGGCGACGGCCTGGTCGACGCCGAGGCCCTCCTCGTGAGCCGCCGTCAGAATCCCCCGTACATCGACGCCACTCTCCTTCAGACGTCCCATCGTCGCCGCGATGTCGGGCCATGTCGGCGAGGACAGAATCGCCTCGCGCACCGGCCCCGCCGGAAGCGTCTCCCGGAGCAGCTTCTCGAACTCGCCCGTCCCGTCCCCGGCGACCCGGGCCTGGTTCTGGGCCAGCTGGTCACGCACACTCACCGCGATCTCACCAACACGCGGCAGGAACCCATCCAGATCCACACCAGCAGCCTTCAAGGCCATCAGCTGCTGCGCCATCCGCGGCCAGTCCGCCTGCCCCATGAGCGCCGTCGCCATGTCCGGTGGCAGGAGCTTCTTCGACTCCTCACCCGCCTTTTCGAGTGACTCCTCAACGGACGGCAGCGCCCGCTGGACTCCCTGCTGCTGCTCCTGCTGACGTCGTACCGCATCCGCAATGGCCATCACCAACCGCACGGCCATGGATGCCGCCTGCATCGCCTGATTCGTGGCGTCGACAAACGGATCCCCCTCGATGGGTGTCGGCACTCCTGGTGTTCCCATCCAGCATCTCCCCTGTGCTAGCGGGCCCTCTTCGGGCCCTGACCACGCTCACTCCCGGGCGGGCGCAGTCCTGGTGTCTGCGACCCCCGAGCCGGCACGGGGCCGGTCCTGGCACCGCCGTCCGACGTCGACAACGGATTCCATCGGGTGGAGACTTCCGCAGCCGAACTGCGTCGTCGGCGCCGCCCCTCCAACCGCCATGTAAGCACCTCGGCGACCGAGTCCGCAGACCCGAGCTCACGTCGGCCGGCCACCGCGGCGAGCACTCCCGTGACGTCCACACCCCCGCGTGCGATCTCCAGCAGACTCCCGCGCAGAACAGGCCGGGCCTCGGCCGAGATGATCTCCTGGGCGTGCTGCGGAAGGACGTCCTGAATCACCTTGACCATCTGCCGCTGCTCCTCCGACGAAGCCTTCGTCCCGCGAGCACCGATCTTCGTCGCACTCCGCCGGGACGCCGGTCGACTCCTCTGCTCCGCACTCGCCCCCACGGTCACCTCGACGGCCTCACGCAACAGACGCCCCGCGTACCCGCCGCCTGCGCCTGGGCCCGGTGCTCACGGGCCTCGTGCCATCGCGCGCAGGCATCCACCGCTGTCACCAGGGCCAACAAAAAGCCGAGCGCGGCAACGGCGTCATTGCGGCCCAAGGCGGCTGCGGACTGGGACAGGGCCTGCCCCGAT
The DNA here is from genome assembly GCF_055574495.1 of Streptomyces sp. NPDC029836. Lineage (NCBI taxonomy): Bacteria > Bacillati > Actinomycetota > Actinomycetes > Kitasatosporales > Streptomycetaceae > Streptomyces > Streptomyces sp. NPDC029836. Next base: position 42,627 of record NZ_JBVHZI010000011.1, read on the forward strand.
TCGCGATAGAGGCTGCGCGACCGTCCCTCAAGCGCGCGGTCGCCCGGAGCACGGGAAGCACGCTCGAACTGGTACGCCGCTTCCCTCATCTCCCGGCGCACAAGTCGCGGCGAGGTGGCAGCAGCGATAACGATCAGGTCGCCGAGAGCGGCCACATCCCCCGCGCCTTCCCGCCGACCACCGGCGCCCAGCTCTGCACCTGCGGCTCGCACCTTGGCCTCCGCCACCTGCCATGCCTGGGCCTGCGCCAACGATGGCGGCATCGCGCTCTGCCACCGCTCACGGACTCGGGGCAGCGACAGATCCGGAGCCAGCTTGGAGCCCGAGAAGAAGATCGGGGACTGTGCGGCGTCACGGTCGCCCGGGAGCGCCACCGAGTAGCTGGCAGATGAGGGTGACGAAGTGGACTGGACGGTCTCTGTGGACTCCACTGTCTGCCGGGCTCACCAACATTCGGCCGGAGCCAGGAAAAGGGGGCGCCCGGCCGGTCGGAGCCTGAGGATCACGCGCTCGGACGTTCCCGTGGCGGGCTGAGCACGAAGGTCCACTTGGCCAGTGACAGCCGGGCCCGTCCTCTGGGCATCCACGTCACCGCCGGCCAGGCTGGTGACGCGCCGGCCTTCCAGGCGGTCATGGCCAGGATTCGGATCCCGCGCAGCGGGCCCGGAAGGCCAAGAACGCGCCCGACAACCGTCCTGGCGGATCGCGCCTATTCGTCCCGCGCGATCCATGGACACCTTCGTCGACGAGGCATCCGGGCTGTCATCCCGCAGCCCGCAGACCAGATCCGATCTTCGCAGGGGTCTGGGGATGCTGAACATGCGTGGTGCGCCGGGTCTGCCGGGGACGGGCCCGACTCGCCGAGCTGGGTGTGAAGAAGGCGCCACGGGCCCGTCAGGCGCCGCCGAAGGCGGCCCGGGCCGTGCCCCCGTCCGGGCGCGGCGCAGTCGCCTTCCAGACGGGCATTCAGGCCCTTACCCAGTACCGGGAGCGCGAGGGCGGGGCATCCCCGGCCGCAGTCACGTCGAGGAGCTCCCCAACGGCACCGCGCACCGGACCGGGGTCTGGATCGTCAACCAGAAGCAGCGCCGGGAGCGGCTGGCCCGGAGCAGCTCGCCGCGCTCGCCGAGCTCGGCATCGCCTGGGCGGCGAACATCTCCTGACTGCCCCGGCCTTCGACGGCTCCACACAGCGGGGGTTCTTCCTCGGGAGTCCCGTACAGGGCGGTGCCAAAGCCGCCTGTCCACCTGAACAGTCCAACCGGCGTGACGCACCGCTTACCACTGACGTTGAGAGTGACGACACGTGCCCGCCGCCCCGTCCATCCGGGCCGGCAACGTGTGGCGGCCCCGCCACCTCGCCCGGCGGCGGGGCCGCCGTCCCCTCGACAACCCGATGGGCCGCATCACCGACACGCGTCGTGCGCCGATCCGTTACGCGTCCCCGGTCGCGGCCCGGGGGCGGCGTCACAGCGCGCGGGCCGCTTCGGTGCCGTCCGTCGTGGTGAACAGGGCGCGGACCTCGGTGACGTCCAACAACCTGCCCAGGCGGTCGGGTAGCGGACCGGCCAGGACCAGACGGCCGCTGCGCAGCAGGAGCAGCATCAGGTTGAGCATCGAGGAGTCCGCGAAGGTCACCGCGGTGACGTCCAGGACGATCCGTCGTACCCCCGGATCGTCCACGGCCGCCGTCCCCACCTCCCTCAGGAGACCGAGGGTGTCCTGGTCGAACTCGCCCCCGCACACGATCACGCGAACGCCGTCCTCGTCGGGCAATACGCGCACCAGCTGTTCCACCGCAACTCCCAGCCTCGCCCACCGACGCACAACCACGCCCGCCCCCTGCGGCCAAAGTACCCACGCCCCTCCCTCACCAGGCGGGACCCACCCATGATCCACAACACAGAGCAAGCCGGCAGCTCCACCCGGCGCAACCTCGGATGCCTGCCCAACGACCGCTGACCGTCTCTCCAGGCCGCCCTTACGGGGTGGGGGTGGGGCCGGGGTGCAGGGGGGTGGTGCCGAGGTTGTGCTGGTCCTGGGTGCCGAAGGTGGACCAGAGCGCTGCGGTGAGCAGGAGGAGCGCGCCGAAGGCGAGGTACACCGGCCTGCCTCCGAAGCGGTCGAAGAGGAAGCCGGTGGCGAGGATCGCCCCGGCGCTGACGATGCGGATGACGGCGTCGAGGAGCCCGTGCCAGGTGCCGAGCACGGCGGCGGGGGCGCGGAGCTGGACGAGGAGTCCGGCGGACCTGAGGTAGACGGTGAAGCCGAGGCCGAAGAGGACGAGGGCGGCCGCGAGGACCCACTGCGTCCCACCGAGGAGCGCCGCGGTCAGGGTGCCGGCGCCCGCGAGGGCGGTAGCCCAGCGGAGGCTGGAGTAGATGCCCTCCGGGCCGGCCTTGGCGACGACGAGGCCACCGATGATGGCTCCGACGGTGGAGAACGCCAGGAAGGAGCCGGCGCGGGCCGGTGACATGTCGAAGGTCTCCCTCATGAGGGACAGCAGGGAGAGGATGACCGTCGAGAGGGCGAGTACGGTCAGGGCGTGGAAGGTGAGGAAGCGGCGCCAGGCCGGGCTGGTGGCCAGGGTCCGCGCCACCACGCGGCGGGACGGGAGGGGGGCGGGGGCGGGTTCCTCTTCGGGCGCGGCGCCGGTGGTCTTCACGCCGATCGTGGTGTCAGACCCCTGCGCGTGGACGGACTTCGGATGCGCGGATCCCGGCTGCCGGATCACCACGGCGATGAAGCCGGCGAAGACGGCCAGGGCGAGGACTTGCAGGCCGGCGGCGACCAGGAGGGCACGGGAGCCGGGGAGCAGGGCGATGACCAGGCCCGCGACGACTGGGGAGAGGAGCTCGCTCACCGAACGGATGGTCGCGCCGATGCCCTGGACCCGGACGAGGGTCTTGGCGTCGAGGATCCGCGGCAGGAGCACGAACAGGGCCATCTCCCCGATGTGGTGGACGAGGTCCACCGTGGCCGCCGCGACGACGATCGCCCACAGGTGGGACGAGAGGAACGTGGAGCCGATGCCGATGAGGACGAAAACGCCGATCTTGACGAGGTAGGCCACGACCAGGACGGTCTTCGGGTTGCCCCGGTCCAGCAGGGGGCCGGCCGCGACGGAGGCGACGACCTCCACGCCGTAGCCCACGCAGTACACCAGGCCGACCGTGCTGACCAGGCCGGAGAGGTCGAGGGCCAGGTTGGCGAACGCGATGTCGTAGATGCCCTCGCTCATGGATCGGGACACGACGAGCACGGCGAAGACCACGACCAGCAGCGTCAGCCAGCGTGACGCGGTGGCAAGCACGGTGGGGCCGGTCCTTGACTCTTGCTCGGTCGCCGTCATTGGTAAGCCAGCTCTCGGACGACGTTGCCCGCGAGAGCGGCACCCGGCGCGTCGAAGGTCGGCAGTAATCCGTCGGCGGGGACAGGGACGAAGAGCTCGGGCAGGCGCGAACCTTGGGAGTCGTGGACTTCGTACTCCACCCGGTAGTGGAGCGTCCCGCTGCCCCTAGCCCGCATGAGCACACCCGGTTCGATCGTTAGGACCGCCCGCGAGTCCTGCGGAAAGGGAAGGACCTGGCCGGCCCCGAAGGTGGGAGAGTCCGCGCGGCGGTCGATGAGTTGGAGTTCCATCTCGGGATTGTCATCCAGCAACGGGGACAGCTTCAGGGTGAGATGGGGATGAGCGCTGAGATACTGCGGCCAGGACGCCGGAATGTCGTAAACCATGGTGTCGGCGAGCCCGTTCTCGACGTTGGAGCCGATGCCGTACGAGTCATCGCGGATCGACTGGTAGGAGCCGACCCCGGTGGTGACGTGGCGAGTTGAGACACGGGCAGAATGGGCTGCTGCCCGGCAAGGCCAAGCCAACTTCCCCGAGGACCAGGCTGTCGTCGACGCGTTCCGCGCGATGCTCGCAGCCGTCCGTGAACCCGAGGGATCCCCGGCCTTGCCCAGGACGTCGCCGTCCGGATCGGACCGCACGTGTGCCGCGGCCCTCATCCACCCCGACATCCCGCACCTGCCCTACGGCCGCCGCTACGACATCGGCTGGTTGCGCTGCGAGACCAGCACCATCCTCGGCACCTGGCACCCGGCTACCGGTTGCTCACCCACGCCGCAGCCGGCCTCGAGCTTCACGACAACATCGGCCTGAGGCCGGCGCGCTATGCCGTCCCTGTCGAAGCCGGCACCCCGACGGCACCCGGTACGTGCTGTTACGCCTGAGCCCGTACATCCAGTGCAGTCACACCGACAGTGATGCCGGGCGGCTCACCGCAATGCTGGGTGACACCCAGAACGGGCAGGGGGTATCGGTGTCGGCCCGGCCATTCGACTTCGGCAACCACGAGAGCTACATCGTCCCGTATGACAGTGATGTCTCCGCGCTGCTGGCAGCAGCCGCCGCACGAACCGGTGGTTGATCGAAGCAGCTCGTCCATGGTGCGCTGCCGGTGAGAACGTCAAAGGTCCGTACCCCCGACATAGGGGGTACGGACTTCTCCGTGCTGCCCCCGAACTGTGTCGTTCAGGAGGTGGCGTTCGGCGATGGTCGGGACTGATGTGCCGTTGGAGGCATGCACCAGCTGTGGGCCGCTTTCCTCGCGTGTTCGGCATGGGGTGCCGAGGGGTTCTTCTGCCGAGCCTCGCGAGCATCACCGCCGCACGTCTTGCGGACGTGGTCGCGTGCGGAGCCCCGCTGTTGGGCGAGTGGCCGCCTTGCGTAGGGAGTTGGTGCCAGCCTTTCACGTTATCGAATCCCGCAGCGTCCAGCAGGCGCCGGACCTCCCGTACCAGCTCAAGATCGTGGTCCACGCGCTCACTGTAGAGGGCGTGGACGGCGAGGGTCGCGGGGGTAGGGCAGGGCCCGCCCGGGGTGCGGCCCGGGCGGCCCACAACGTGCCGGCGAGGGCTACCGCTCGTCGTCACGCATGTCGTCGTCCAATTCCAGCTCGCGCTCACGCAAGGGGTTCTGGATCTTCCGCTCGTGGGACGGCAGGCCCTGCATGTCCTTGGGCTCGTCCTGGCCCGGGCGCTGGGGCTTGGGGCGCTCCTGCTCCTCGCGGCCCTTGCCCGGCTGCTGGTGCTTGTCCTGCATACCGCTCATCGCGCACTCCGTGATCGCTGGGACTGTTCCACCGCCACGCTGCCACCGACCATCACATACCGCATCATGTGATGACGGAAAGCGATTCACTGCAATCGTGCGACCGGCGATCATCGCGCCCGCCCTCTCCCGAAGGAGAACACCGTGCTTGAGCATCAGCGACGCAAGGGCCGTACCGAGGTCACCTTCGTCCTGCCCGCCGACATCCCGCCCGGGCCGGTCAGCGTCGTCGGAGACTTCAACGAGTGGAAGCCCGGCACCCACGAGCTGACCCCGCGCCCCGACGGCACCCGAGCCGTCACGGTCACCCTGCCCGCCAAGGCCAGCCACTCCTTCCGCTACCTCGCCGCCGGCGACTACTGGTTCAACGACGACAGCGCCCAGGGCCAGGACAACGGCAACAACCTGCTCACCACCTGACACCGAACACTCGGCCGGCCGTACTTCACAAGGATCCCCTCGACGCCGGAGACGTCCGTCCAGTCCTCCAGCCACTCCCTGGCCTTGTCCGGGTCCGTGGTCATGGGGCACAGGGGCCGGGGGGCGGTCAGTGCGCGGGCCGCGAAGAGGACCTCAGGGCGTCGGCGGCGCTCCCGGTAGGGCCGGGCCAGGAGTTCAATGCCATCGGCTGCGGGCGGCGGCCCTGCGTTGGAGGGCGTCGAAGGACAGTCGGCCAGCTTCAGTGTCCCGGACGACGAGCTCGCCATCGAGGGCCAGGCCCTCGGGTAGTTGCTCGGCAGCGGCGACCAGGTCGGGGAACCGGTCCTGGATGAGTGAGCCGCGGCTGCCATCACTGATAGAACCTCTTCCCCTGGCTATCGCAGGGGAAGAGGTGTCGTTTTGCGGAAGAGGCTTGCCCACCGGGTTTGACCTGCGAAGATAGAAGATCAACGGATTCGGGGGCTCTCACACTTGCGGTCACACCCCCGGTCCCCGTGTTGAAAGCAACCGTCCGGACAACCCTTCAGCCCCCTTCCGGTGCAACCCTCCGCGGCGGCGAGGGCGTGAAGGTCAGATGCCGATGTGACGGCCGTAGTACCGGCCGACCTCGTCACGGTAGGCGGCGTCGCCGCGGTGCTTGTCCTTGTCGTACTCGGGAGAGTCCTTGATCTGCTCCTTGGTCAGGTTGACCAGGACCTTCTCCTCCTTCATGTCGACGCGCACGACAGTTCCGGCGGGCAGCAGGACCTCCTTCCCGAAGATCCACGGGCCGGTGTCGACCACGATGTATGAGGAGTCCACATCCTCGGTGGCCTCGTCGACCTTGCCGATGTGCCCATCGCTCGCCTCGACCTTGAAGCCGACCAGATTGGTCCCGGGGTTGTAGTGGGACTCCGGGTTGTAGCGCCACATGTTCTCGATCACGAGGGACCTCTCCTTGGGAACGGGGGCAGCCGCAGGTCGCCGGTGTTCGCGGCCACGGCTCGCCATCCCTGCCCGTTGCACCCACGGCCATGGCGTGGGGCTACGCCAACCGCCACAGCTGCCACCCGGACGAGAGACCCTCCGCGCGCTCCGGTCGTGGGTCCGGGCTGCGCGACCAGGGATGCGGACAGCCCGGCGTATCCGCTCTCTGCCGGCGACGACCGCCGCGAAGGCCCGAAGGGCACCTTCGCGGTGCGGATGGCCCGTCGCCGCAGTGGGCCTGATCGTCAGGTCGATCAGTTCTGCGAGATCGCCTCGAGCAGGTCACCGACCTTCGCCTCGGGCAAGGCGCGGGCAACGTCGGCCAGGGCGACGATGCCGACCAGGGTGTGGCCGTCGATAACCGGCAGCCGGCGGACCTGGTGGGCGCCCATGGTGCGCAGGATCTCGTTGGCGTCGTCGTCGGCGCCGATGGTGACCGCTTCGCCCTGGGCGAGGTCGCCCGCCTTTACCGTGGCGGGGTCCTTGCCCGCCGCGAGGACGTTCACGACGATGTCGCGGTCGGTGAGCATGCCCTTGAGCTTCTCGTCGGTGCCACAGATCGGCAGTGCGCCAACCTTGAGCTCGGCCATCTTCTTCGCGGCGTCGAGGACGGTCTCGTTCGCGCCGATACACGTCGCGTCGGCCGTCATGATGTCGCGGGCCTTCGTCATGCCGTACTCCTTCGTCTCGCCTGCACGGGTACGGGCCACGTCCACCGGCACGCGGCCACGGAACCATGGGTGCCCCCTGCCCTCGCCCGGTAACGGGTTTCACCCTTTCAACCGCTCCCGAGGCCACGTGCCCGTCTCTTTCCTTCAGCGAGCCGCACATCAGCCCTGGAGAGTGCCGCGCCAGGATGGAGGACCGCAGGCGTCGACGTGCGGTCGGCGCGAGGAGAACCCATTGATCACTGTCAACACCCAGCACCGCGGCACCACGACCCTGCTCAGCGCCGTCGGCGAGCTCGACCGGGACGCGGGCCGGGCCCTTCAGGAAGCGCTGGACGGTGTCACCACCGCCGTACGGGACCTCCTGATCGACCTGCACGGCGTCCCGGTCATGGACGCCGACGGCCTGCTCCACCTCCTCGACGCCCACCGGCGCGCGGAAAGCCTGGGCCTTCGGGTCCTGGTCACCGGCTGGCAACCCCAACCACAGCAGTGCATGGCCGAGGCCGCCGGCATTCCCGGCCGCGGCTCGGCCACCGGCGAGCGGTACGCGGCGGCCGGCTTTCGCCGGCTCATCGGGGAGCGGGCACGAAACGCTCGGGACAGCGCGGACTTCGCCACCGGGTGGCTGCCCCGAGCCTGACGGTTTCGGGACGCAGCCGGTGTCCGGAGCAGGAGGTCCTACCGGGCCCGGGCCGCTCCGGCCTCGCGAGCGGCAGCAGCGCAACCCTGCGGGGAGCGACGCAGCCGCCGGGTGGGCCCGCCGGTTCCCTTGCGTCCGGCGGGCGGGTAGAAGCCGTCGACGAGGTCCATGAGGCGCAGCGGCTGGGATTGCCAGTTGTAGGCGAGGAACGCGATGCCGCGGGTGTCAAGGCGCGGACGAAGTCGGTGAGGCCGTGCAGGCCGGTGACGTCCATGAACGTCAGGTGCCGCATGTCGAGGCCACCACGGAGACGCCGTCGAGAGCGGACGGCACCTCGTCGAGGGCGGTTCTGGTGTCCAGGTCGAGCTCGCCGGTCGGGGTGAGGTGCACGGTAGGGGCGAGCGCGGTGTCCACGCGCGGCGTCACCCGGGCCCGGATCGCCGCCCCGGCCGCCTGGCACCGCTGAAGCAGCCCGTCGACCATCCGCTGCCCGAACTTCAGGAGCGCTGAGACCCGCGATCGAGGAGCTGACGCAGGCGATCACCACGCCCCCGGCCGTGTCAGATGTGCTCGAAGGCAGTCTTCAACAACGGGGACCTCGGCGGGTACGCCGCCCGCTCACTCGCCGCACTCGCCGTCCACGCTCCCCGTCCCGTCCTGCCCATGATCATGGATGCCCTCAGTGCGACCAGCACCAACGCCGCTGAGGCCGTCACCGCCGCACCCCAGAACACCCTCCCCAGTGAAGGACGGCCCGGAACACCCTTCACGGACCTCGACAAGAGCACCCAGCGCATCCAGCGGGCCGGCTGTTCCGCGCCGGCCACCCGGGCCTGCCGCTCATGGAGTGGACGGCCCGGGTGGCCCGGCCCAACGTCAGCCGGGCGCGTCGTGCGACTCGGTGGCGCGAGGGCCGCGGGCCCGCCTCAGTTGCCGATGCCGGAGCTGCCGAGGCCGGAGTTTCCGATGCCGTGGCTTCCGATGCCCGTGTTGGCGATGCCCGCGTTGCCCAGGCCCCAGTTGGCGATGCCTGCGTTGCCGATGCCGTCGTTGAGCGCGCCCGAGTTGCCGACGCCCGAGTTCCCGAAGCCTGAACTGCCCACGCTGTCGGCGCCGGCCGCGCCGGCGCCGCAGACAGCCAGAACCGCCACGGCACCCAGCGCGGTCGTCATGCGAAGAAGAGTCGTACGCATCGTCAGATACCTCCCATTTAGGACACTTTTGCTTGCCATCCCTAACACGAGGTCATGCCAATCAGGCGGAGGAATGATCCGAAGCCGCCGTGTCGCACACCGCACCAGCGTATGAATCGCCAACCAGGACCACGCCGCGACCGCCTCGACCACACGCAGCTCGCGGCGCTCGCCAAGCTCGGCGTGGAAGGGCGGCGTCCGAGCGCAGGCGCCGTACGCCGATCCGTAACGCCGACCACGGCCCCGGGGCGCCACGCTCACAACGCGCGCGCCGCCTCGATGCCCTCCGCCAGGGTGAACAGAGCCCGGGCCTGCGTGATGTCCAGCAGCCGGGCCGGCTGGGAATACGTACCGCGCGTCCTGGCGGCCGGGCCGGGTCAGCGGGTCGTCATGGTCCTCGCAGAGGGCTCTCACCAACGGGTCCTGATGTCGTCCGCGACGCGTGGTCCTGCGAGTACGGCCCGGCGTACGACTCCGAGGGGGGCCGTGCGGGTGATCGCCGTCACGCGCCCGGAGTACTGCCCGCGAGCGTGCCCGTGGCCCGGGGCAGGGATGGCACGTCATGGCCCCCGGTTGGTGAGGAGTTGTCTGTCGATGCTGGAACGGACGCGGGGCAAGAAGCGGACCGAGATCACGTTCGTCCTGCCCGCCGGCCATCCGGCCGGTGAGGTCAGCGTGGTCGGCGACTTCAACAACTGGCAACCCGGCCTCCATCCGCTGCACCCACGCCCCGACGGCAGCCGCGCCGTCACCATCACCCTCCCCAGCGGAGAGCGGCACGGGTTCCGCCACCTCGCCGACGGCGGCAACTGGCTCGACGAGGAGGAAGCCGACGGCCACGACGGCCGCAACAGCCTCCTGACCACCTGACCCCCACCACGACAAGGAGACACCCATGACCGACATGTGGAACTACAACCCCGAGTCCCACTACACGCCCGGCACCCGACTGATCGGCTTCAAGGTCGAAGCATCCGACGGGCACATCGGGAAGGTCGACGAGCACACCGAGGACGTCGGCTCCTCCTACATCGTCGTCGACACCGGCCCCTGGATCTTCGGCAAGCACGTCCTGATCCCCGCCGGAACCATCGTCCGCGTCGACGCCAAGGAGGAGAAGATCCTCGTCCACCTCACCAAGGACCAGATCAAGGACTCCCCCGAATACGACAAGGACAAGCACCGCGGCGACGCCGCCTACCGCGACCAGCTCGGCACCTACTACGGCGGCCACCTCTAGGCAGCACACGACGGCTGCGGCTCCCCCACCACGCAGGAACGGGGCCGCAGCCCCACACCCGCCCACGGCCCACCGCGCTGCCCGCCGGAGGCGGCATCGCCGTCGGGCCTTGATCCGGCAGGGCAGGGCCGGCCACGCCTCCGACGAGCGGAGCTCGATCCTCCGTCCGGTCACGCCAGGAATGGAGGCTGTCGATCGCGGCGGCTCACGGCGCGTGTGACGGCTGCCGGCCAACCGCGACCGGCAGCGTCACGGGGGCCGGCGGCGTCCGGGCCGCTCCCCTCACCACCCATTCCCGCCCCCACACCCCCGACCACCACCTGACGCACAGGAGACCGACCGAGGAACCACCCCGACGGACGACGCACCCACCAACCGGCGCCGCTCGGACACGGTTCGCCAGCCGTTTCCGTAGCCGAGGCCGCCGGGGGTCGAGGTCACGGCGTTGAGGTGTTCCAGGTAGCGGGTGGCGCCCTTGTCCTGCGCTTCGGACAGGACGATCGGCCCGCCGGGAAAATCGGTCGACGGCGAGGGTGCCCCGATCGCGCAGGGCGGCGGTCCTCCGCGCAATGGGCAGGGTGCGGGCAGAGTCTGCCAGGACCCGGGCCGAACCGTTTCGATGGATGGGGGCGGGACGCTCTTCGCAGACGGTGCCCTGATCGCGGACCGGCGGCGCCCGGATCGCGGACGTGGTGCCCTGGGTGACCCTGCACGGCGAGGACGCCGGTTCACCACTTGACGCCGCGACTTCAGCGAGCTGAGGAGGGTGACGCTTGGCTTCTGGGCTCGTTGATCGTTTCTGCACGGCGAACGCGTTCGCACGGGCCCGGCCGTGGCACTCGCGTGGCCGGCAGACGGTCCCGAGCCGGAGGTAGACCGCCCGTGGCGGCGAACGACAATCCCACCGTCCGAAGGCGCCGGCTCGGCGCCGAGCTACGTCGGCTCCGTCTGGACAGTGGCCTGACGAGTACCCAGGTGGCCGAGCGGCTGCTGATCTCGCAGCCCAAGATCAGCAACCTGGAGAACGGCCGCCGCATCATCAAGCCCCGTGACGTGCGGGACCTGTGCGGGCTCTACGGGGTAACGGACCCCCAGGTCGTCGACGCGTTGATGTGGCAGGCAAGGGAATCAGGGCGCCACGGCTGGTGGGTCGCCTTCGGCGAGGTGCCCTACGCCGTCTACGTCGGCCTGGAGACGGGCGCCTCCTCGATCCACTCCTACGAGTCCCTGGTGATCCCCGGCCTGCTGCAAACACCCGCCTACGCGGCCGCGGTCATCGCGGAAACGATCCCTCAGGCCACGCCCGGACAAAGAGCAGCCCGACTTCAGGTACGGCTGCGCCGACAGCACCGGGCCCACCACCCCGCCCGTCCCTTCCGCTTATGGGCCGTATTGGACGAATCGGTACTGCACCGCGCGGTCGGCGGCCCCGACATCATGCGCGAACAGCTCGAGCACCTGAACCGCCTCAGCACCCAGCCGCACATCACCGTGCAGGTCCTCCCGCACGAGGCGGGAGCCCACCCGGGCATCTCGGGACAGTTCTCCATTCTCACGTTCGCGGACGCCCCCGGGAAGGGCACGGTCTATCTGGAACGGTTCACCAGCGACCTCTACCTGGAGAAACGATCCGACGTACACCACTACAACGTCATGTACGAGCACCTCCAGGCCCAGGCACTGAACCCGGACAGCACCCGCCAGATCATCACTCACGCCGCCAAGGCCCACGCCCGAACAAGTGGCGCCAGTACCCACCAACATTCCGAACGGACCAATCAGGAACCGATGTCAAGATCCACCGACATCCGCTCTTCGTCTTCAGCCATGTAGCCAATCGGTCGACGCCACATGACAGAACCCGGCCGGCGTGACTACGGTCGCCGTCCGGGTCCTGTGTTCAGGACGTCCGTCGTCGACACGGTTCCCACCCGCACCGTCCCACGCCCCGACCACCGCCGGGCCTCCCCGCGTCGCCCGGTCAGGCCCCGGTGCCGTCCCGGATCTCGAACAGAAGCAGGACGCCCCTCATCCCCAGCAGCCACTGGAACTGACTCGGCACCGGACCCTGGTGAGCGCGGACCGTGGCGCAGTCCACGCTGACCAGCGACAAGCCCGTTCTGCCCGCTGGAGCGGAACCGACAGGTCACCCCCTCGAACTGCTTCCGCAACCGCTCCGGATACGGCCCGTACCTGCCGATCGGCAGGTACGGCTCGGTGAACTTCCACTGGGCATGCGCGAGTTGCCTCCGTTTCACAACCCGGTCCTATCGAATCCCACCCCACGAAGAGAGCAGAACCCAGCAGCTGATCAGGACATCGCAGAGACCCCTAGGTGAGCGCGGTGATGACCTCGCGGGCCGCGCGTTCGCCTTCGGTGGCACCGCCTTCCATGAAGCCCTGGAAGTCGTAGCTGCAGTGCTCGCCGCCGATGTGAACGTTGCCCTGGGCGGTGCCTTCGTAGCGGGCGTAGCGGTGGAGGTAGCCAGTGGGCCAGTAGGAGTATGCGCCGAGGGAGTAGGGGTTGCGGTGCCAGGCCGACAGTTGGGCGCGTCCGTTCCAGGCGTTCTTCGTGCCGGGGAAGAACGCGTCAATGCCGGTGAGCATCCGGTTGGCGAGGGTGCGTACGTAGGGGTCGGTCTCGGTGGCGAAGGGGGTCGCGGGGGTGAGGGCCCCGGCCAGGGTGCCTCCCCCGTACTGGAGCAGAATGCCGCCGTTGCCGGGCTGGAGTTTGGTGGTGTCCCAGGTCTGCTGGACGTCGGAGTCGGTGAAGCAGTCGCCTGCTGAGACGCCTGGCCAGGGGCCGCTGCCGCGCCACGGCCGGCTGGTGAACTGCATGTTGAGTTTGGTGCAGTGGCCCATGCGCGCATCGCGCAGGAGGTTTTTCATGAGGGGGTCGAATGCGGCTGCGGTGAGGTCGACGCGCTGGAGTACGGGCAGGGGCAGGCACAGGATGGTGTGGTCGGCGGTGACGGTGCGGGTCGTGCCGGAATCGTTGAAGGTGAGGGTCTGGGTCCCGTCGGCGTTGGCTCGAACGGCGGTGAGTTCGCGTCCCATCAGCAGGGAGCCTGGGGGCAGGGTCTGTGCGATGGCATTGGGGAGTCGGTCGTTGCCGCCGGTGATGTGGTAGCGCTCGTTGGACAGGCCCCAGACGTTGAAGTGGCCGGGGTTGGGCTGGTAGCCCATGAGGAGGACCAGAGCGAGGGCGGACTGGCCGGTGGTGTCGGCGCCGTACTCGACGTTGTAGGCGACGTCGATGAACTGGCCCAGGGGTGAGGTGTGGCCGCCGGGGACCCGGGTCTCGATCCACTGGTACAGGGACATGTTGTCCAGGGTGGTGCCGGCGGGGGTGGTGGAGTTCCAGGTGACCTCGCCGGCGTCCTGGAGGTCGCGGCGCAGGGCCTGGTAGACGGCCTTGAAGTCTTCGTCGGCCTGGGCGCGGGGGTAGTAGGCGCCGTCGAACCAGAGGACTTCCTCGGCTCCGTTGGGTCCGCCGCCGAGGAAGTCCTCGGTGGGAAGGTTGAAGCGGCGGCAGAGCTCGAGGATCTTCTTGTGGCTGGTGTCGATCAGCTCGCCGCCGATCTCGGAGGTCTGGCCGTAGGCCCAGTGGTCGCGCTGGCTCCACATGCGGCCGCCGACACGTGTGGGGTTGGCTTCGTAGACGGTGCAGGCGATGCCCGCGTCCTTGAGGGTGAGGGCGGCGGTCAAACCGGCGATGCCCGCGCCGACGACGGCGACGCGAGGGTTGCCGATCGGCGGCTTGTTGCCGTCCGGAGCGGTCTCGGCCCGGGCGGGAACGGTGGTGGTGGCGCCTGCCACGGCGGTGCCGAGGCCGAGGGCCGCGGCGCGCTCCAGGAGGGCGCGCCGGCTCAGGCCCCGTACGTCGGCGGTGGGCAGGGAAAGTCGGCGGGCGGCGGCGTGTTCGGCGGCGAGTTGCTTGAGCGTGTGCATGACGGAGGTTCGGGCCATGGCGGGTGGCTCCTCGGGTGTCAGACGTTCGCGGCGGAGGGGGAAGCGGTGTCGGTGCTGGGGTCGGTGCGTTCGGTGGCGTCTTCCAGGACGATCCGGCCGATGACCTCGTAGCGCTCGGGTGCTCTGAGCTTGAGGTAGAGGCCGAGAGCGAGGCCGCCGAGGAAGACGGCAGCGACGATCCAGGGGATGAGGGTGAAGACGAGGGAGTCGGCGGCGAGTCCGGCCGCGGTCTTCATGTTGACGACCAGCAGGACGACGACGGCGCTCATCGCGATCCCGCCGAGCAGGGGGGCGGTGAACGTCTTGAACCAGTGCCGGTCCTCGGGGTGGTTCTTGCGGAAGTAGCCGATCACGGCGAAGGAGCAGAGGGTCTGGACGATGAGGATCGCCATCGTGCCGAGGATCGCGAGGAGGGTGTAGAGGTGGATGTAGGGGTCCTGGCCGGTGAGCCAGAACGCGGCGACCAGGGCGATCGCGATGGCGCTCTGCACGAGGGAGGCGACGTGCGGGGATCCGTGGCGGGGGTGGGTGCGTCCGAGTGCTGGGTGGAGGAAGCCTTCGCGGCCGATGGCGTAGAGGTAGCGGGCGGCGCACTGGTGGAAGGCCATGCCGCAGGCGAAGGAGCCGGTCAGGAGCAGCCACTGGAAGGAGTCGACTGCCCAGGACCCGATGAACTGTTGCGTGGGGGCGAAGAACAGGTCCAGGGGGTTGGCGGAGGCGGACAGCTCCACGGACCTGGACAGGCCGTTGCCGGCGATGGTCATCCAGGAGACGAAGATGTAGAAGAGCCCGACGCCTACGACCGAGATCAAGGTGGCCTTCGGGATGACCCGCTTGGGGTCGCGGGATTCCTCGCCGTACATGGCGGTCGATTCGAAGCCGACCCAGGACCAGAATGCGAAGAAGAGACCGAGGCCGGCGGAGGCGCCGGTGAAGGCGTTCTTCGGGTTGACCGGTTGCAGCGGGATGCCGTCCGGGCCGCCGCCCGCGAACAGCACCGCGACCGCGACGGCGAACAGGACCGCTATCTCCCCGACCAGCATCACCCCGAGCGCCTTGGCGGTGAGGTTGATGTCGAAGTGCGCCAGGCCGGCGGTGACGCCCAGCATGACGGCCGCGTAGAGGATCCAGGGGAGATCGACGCCGAGCTGGTCGTGAACCGTCGTCTTGGCGAAGTACGAGAAGACGCCGACGATCGACGCCTCGAAGACGATGTAGGCGAGGACCGCGAGCATCCCCGACGCCATCCCCGCGATTCGGCCCAGGCCGTGTGAGATGTAGCCGTAGAACGCCCCGGCCGCGGTGATCCGCTTGGCCATGGCGACGTAGCCGACGGCGAACACCGTCAGGACGACGGTGGCGAAGAGATATCCGGCCGGGGCCCCGATGCCATTACCGAAACCGACGGCGATCGGCAGGTTTCCGGTCATCGCGGTGATCGGCGCCGCGGTGGCGACCGCCATGAACACCACCCCGACCAGACCGACCGAGTTCGCCTTGAGCCGGTGGACTTCAC
The DNA here is from genome assembly GCF_055574495.1 of Streptomyces sp. NPDC029836. Classification (NCBI taxonomy): domain Bacteria; kingdom Bacillati; phylum Actinomycetota; class Actinomycetes; order Kitasatosporales; family Streptomycetaceae; genus Streptomyces; species Streptomyces sp. NPDC029836. Next base: position 58,381 of record NZ_JBVHZI010000011.1, read on the forward strand.
CGCTGGGACTGTGGGACATGAACGCCCTCTCGATACTGGCGGCCGGTAGCCGACGGGAAGGCCGCCACTCTCGCCCTGCGTGACTCACACCACAATCGACAGACAGATATGCAATCGGCACGTGGAAACGACGAGTTGTCGGTCCGTCAGGCGGATGGATCGAATGCGTAACCGTCCGGTGATGTTCACGGAACCGGGAAGAAGTTAGGACTGCGCCGTCGGGCGACTCGCCACGCGGCAGGAGCACCGATCCGGGCGAGGCAGGCAGGATCACCTCGCCCCGCTGGGTTGCTGCCTGGCAGGGCGAAGTGCCGCCAGGTGGGAGACGCGGGGGTGTGCTTCGCTCGGGCTGGTCCACGCGTTGAGGCGGGTGATGTTGATTGCGGCGGCGGTGCGCCGGCGCTGGAGGCGGGCTTGGCGAGTCCTCGGTCGCAGGCCTGTCGTACTACCGGCGATGTGGACGGCATGGAAGACGGTGCCTTCGATGCCTTTGCGGGCCGCGTATCACTGCCGCCATTCCGGGGTGCCGTGGTCGGCACGTGCCTGCCGGATCGCTTCGCGCTCTGCCCTGGCCGCAGGGTGATGGACCGGTAGCGCTCCCGGGTCGAGCAAGCGGCGGCGGGGTTCGTTCACCGCCCCTTGTCCTTCTTCCCTTTGGCCTTCCCGGGGATCTCCTTCGTCTTTGTCGGACCAGGAGCCTTCGCCGGGCGGTCTGCGACGGGCGGTGCGGCGTATGAACCGGTCGGGCCGGTGAACGCCCCAGGCTCTGGCGTGGTGGAAGGCGCCGTGCCCGGCTCCTGCGGGGTCGACGCCGAGGTGGCGGGATGCGAAGACGCGGGCAACCTACCGGGGGACCCTGCCGGACCGGCCACCTCGGTGTTGTGCGACGCCGATGGTTGCCCGTGCGAGGGAGCCGAGGTGGGTGTGCTCTTCTCTGCGGAATCAGCACCCATCACCAGCGCGCAGCTGCCTGCGACACTCATGGCCGCGAGGCCCAAGAATGCTGCCCGTCGCCTGCTGATAGCCCTGCTCCGCGTTCGTGTGGGCGTTCGCGCGAGGTGAGCGCCGGGGGGCGGCGGAGAGGAGCGGTGTGTGGAGGCGTCGGTGAGCGCCGTGCGCACCGCGGTGCGGGGCCTCGGTGCCCGCGCGGCCTCTTGCAGGCGCTGGTGGACGGCGGCGGCATCAGGACGTGCCGCGGGAGCCTGGTCTGTCATCGCCTTCAACAGGCGTGCGAGGTCCTCCGGCAGTTCTTCGGGTATTCGGGGCGGGCGCAGGAGGTGGGCGGTCCCGATCTCCACGGGGGTTCCCTGGTACTCGCGTCGGCCTGTGAGCGCTTCGAGGAGGGTGACTCCCAGAGCGTAGATGTCGCTGGCCGGGCTCGCGCCTTCGCCGAGGAACTGTTCCGGGGCCATGTAGGCGAGGGTGCCCACCAGGGTGTCGGGCGCGCTGTGGGAGTGCTCGTGCACGGTCCTGGCGAGTCCGAAGTCGGCGAGGTGCGGTGCCCCCTCCTCGCCCAGGAGGATGTTCGAGGGTTTGACGTCGTGGTGGATGACGCCATGGGCGTGTACATGGTCGAGGGCTGAGGAAATGTCGGCGCCGATCCGTGTGACCTGGACGGGCCCCAGAGGGCCCGCGTCCATTCGGGTGCGCAGGGTGACACCGCGAATCAACTCGGTGACCATGAAAGCGCCTTGGCCGTGACGGCCGGCGTCATGGACCGTGACGAGGGCGGGATGGGACAGGCGGGCCAGTGTGCGGGCCTCATCGCAGAAACGGTCGGCAGTGACCGTGTCCGTACCCGCGCGGAACACCTTTACGGCCACCTCGCGGCCCAGTACCTGGTCGATGGCGCGGAACACGTCTGCCGTGCCACCGGACCCTATGGGGCTCTGGAGCCGGTAGCGACCGCCCAGGACGACGTCGCGTTCAGGCGGTGCTCCGTGCTCCGGGACGGACCGGGCCGTCATACGGGGTCCTCCTCCATTGGCGGGTAGTGGCGCGCCCCTACCCTGTGGGGGTCGCCCTACGCCCCTGTCTCCAGGCGCAATCACCGGATGCAACGCCCACAGGTGCTGGGCCGGCCGGAGAACGGCCCAGCTTCTCCTGGAGCAGCGGGAGCGCTGCGAAGCTGGGCACAGCAGGCGTTCCAGCGCGGCCTGAAGGTTCTCACGCAGTGGGTCGAGCGGGAAGGCGCGGATCGGCCGGTCCCTTGGGCTCACGGGGAGGAAACGGTCGAGGGCGCGGCGGAGCCGGTAACCGTGAAGCTGGGCGTATGGCTCTCCAACACCAAAGCCCGACGCAACAACTCAACGCCGAGCAGCTGGACGCGCTGCGGAAGCTGCGCGTGGACTGGGCATGACCGCGCAGGCGGACAAAGCAGGCCGTCGGATGGGCGGGGCCCTGACGTGTTGCACCCCGGCTCGCCTGCCCCGGTCAACGGCCCGGCGGCTCGGCGAGCTCGTGCAGGAACTCCTCCAGAGCGCGGGTGAAGGCTTCCGGGGCCTCCATGGTCGTGTAGTGGGCGACGCCGTCGAGGGTGACGGTGCGGCCGTTGGGGACGGAGCGGATCAGGGCGTCGGCGGTCGCCACCGTGCCGGGGGCGTCGCGGGCGCCTGCCGGCGGCAGATCGGGGGGTGCCGGCGAGTTCGAGGCAAAGCGCGCGGGAGGGGTCGGCGAACCAGCAGTAGTTCACCGGTCCGAGGTGTAGGACCTCGGCGCGTTTGGTCAGGAGGTTGAGGACGTCGCGGTCGCTGCGCTGGGTTTTCGGGGCCCGTCCAGGCCGCATCAGCTGACGAGCAGCCTCGTCGCGGTCACGGCACGCTCGAACCGGCAGAAGTCCGACCAGGATCCCTTCGAGTGGCTGCCGCCGGCGTCCGAGGCGCTGTGCCGGTACGCGTCGGAGTGGACCGCGACCAAGCTCCGGTGGCAGCTCGCCGTCGACCAGAACGAGCAGGACCGCCTGTGCGACATCGCGGCCTGCTGCGGCGGCAACACCGTCACCTACACCCCCGCCCCCGCCCCGTAGCCGCACTCGGACAGGCCCTGTTCCCCCGGTGATGCGGCGGCATGTCGAGGGGACGGGGCCTGCTCCGTGAGCGGGTGCCGCGGGGCGGCTGTGCCCGCGTCAGCGGACGATTTTGACGCCGAAGCGGTTGCCGAGGGCGAGGCCTAGGGCGGTGTGGAAGTGGGCGTACATCTCCAGTCCGCGGGCCGCCTGCAGGGGGCCGAGGTCGATGATGTCGCTCCAGCCGTAGGCGTTCAGGAGGTCGGTGGCCGCGGCCTTGGCGCTCTCGTGGTCCCCGGCGAGGAACATGGTGTGGTCGCCGCCGCCGAACTCGGCGGGGTTGACGACGGTTTCCTGTTCCTGGGTGACGAAGGCCTTCACGACGCGGGTGTCGGGCAGGGCGCGCTGGATCTGCTCGGCGAGGCTGTCGGTGTCGACGGGGTCCAGGCGCGGCATGGCGCCCCAGGGGGTGGGCCACGGGTGCTCGGCGTCGCCGGGCTGCTGGTAGACGTACGGGACCGCGTAGTCGATGAGGGTCTTGCCCGCGAGGGCGCCGGCCGGCAGGGCGGCCAGCGCGGTGACGGCGTTGGCGCCGTCGATGCCGTTGATGACCAGCTCACCCGCATCGGCCGCCTCCGCGAACGTGGCCAGCGTCAGCTGGGGGTGGGCGGCGAGGAAACCGGCGAAGGGCTCGGTGCCCATCATGTCGGGCTCGGTGCGGGCCAGAGTGGCCTTCGGGTCGCGGGTGCCGACAGTGACCCGGTGGCCGAGCGCGATGAGCTTGGCGGCGTGGCAGCGCGCACCGGCGCCGGTTCCGAGCAGAGCGATCTTCATAGGGTTCTCCTGTCGAGAGTCAGCCGGGTCAGGTGCAGTGCGGGCCGGGCCGGGCGGGCCGTGTGTCGGCCCGACGGGCGCTGGGGCCTGCGGAGAGGGCGTGTCCTGACCACTGAACGGTACTGTTGTTCTGTACCGTAACAGGAATGTCCGATTTGAAGCAATAGGAGTGGCTATGGCGGATGCCGGAATGAGCGACGAGCAGCCCGGCCCGGCGAAGCCCCAGCGCCGCCGGCGCGACCCCGAGGCCCGCAAGAGGGAAGTGATCGAGGCCGCCGAGCGCGTTATCGCCGCCCACGGCCTGGAAGGCCTCACCCACCGCTCCGTCGCCGCGGAAGGTGACCTGCCGGTCGCCTCCACCACCTACCACTTCGCGACACGCGACGACCTGATCCAGCTCGCCTTCGCACGCTCCGTGGATCAGTTCCTCGCCTACCTGGAGCACCTCGACGAGCAGCAGCCGGTCGCCTCCACCACCGATCTGGTGGAGCGCCTCACCGACGCCGTGGTCACCGCCTGCACCGGCGGCAACCAGGCGCACTGGACCGTCCAGTACGAGCTCTTCCTCGCCGCCATGCGCCGCCCCGCGCTGCGGCCGATCGCCGACCGCACCATCACCGTGGGCCGGATCTCCCTGGAGCGCTACCTGCCGCCCGCCCGCGCCTACGGCGTCTCCGCCGCGCTCAGCGGGATGATCCTTCACGGCCTGGCAGGCACCGAAGCCCCCGACCGTGCCAGCGTGCGTGCCGCGCTCGCCGTGCTCTGCGGCACCACCGAGTAGGCCCAGCCGTCCGCCCGCTCCAACCGGCGGAAGTCCGCACTCCTGCGGTACGCGGCGTCCTGCCCCTACGCCCGCATCACCTACGACCCTGACCCCTGACCCTGACCGCAGCCCGGCCGCGGGCGGGGACGGAGGACGCCGCCGGCCGGGGCAGTACGGCGGTGCGTGTCTCGTGCAGCCGACCCGCGTGTGCCGAGCAGCGTCTGCCGTCCACGGCCGCGCGGCCGCGGTCGCTCACTCGCGTCCCACTTCAAGGACGCCCGTCCGTCGGCTCCGTCGAGTTTGGCCAAACACCACGCTCAGGAGACCGACGAGCTGCGCGTGTCACGGACGTTCACGCAGCCGTGCGAGGCCCCGCCCCGTTCTGCGAGCCGGGAACCACGCGCATGCGCAGGCACGCACTGAATTACCACGCACGCGGGAAAATGGTCAGAGAACTGAGGCACTGAGGCAGGCGCTTGAGCAGAACACCTGGCACAGGCTTCTGGAGCCACGATGGACTGCCACCACGCCCTGGAGCACCTGCGCCGGATCCCCGCCGACGCGACTATCTCCAGCCACGAACCCGAGACCGCGCTGACGGCCCTCTGTTGGAGCGCTGCGGGCGCAGTACCGGCCGGGGGGAGTTCTCGCCGCTGCTACGACCTTCGAGTACGACGACACCAGGCTCATCTTCGGCGGACTTCTCGACCCCCGGACGGCACACCCGAGCCCACGCCGGGCTCCTGAACCGACACTCACAATTCACGCCGTTCGAACAGGGCGCGTTCAACAGCCCTCGCCCGTGCGGCCGAATACGGTGTCCACGCCGCCCGCACACCGCCCGGCATGCGGCAAGGGCGGGCGGGCAGCGCCGACGCAGTACGGGGAGGGAGACCGGGATGACGCAGGCCGCAGCAAGTGAGCTCGATGAGCGGGTACCGGGGCGGCGCTGGACGGTGCGTCTGGACGCCGCCGGCCGGGGCAGTACGGCGGTACGTGTCTCGTGCAGCCGACCCGCCTGTGCCGAGCAGCGTCTGCCGTCCGCGGCGGCCGGCCGCGCGGCCGCGGTCGCCCACATCAAGGCCCACCTGCGCACCGCCCCCGCCCCGAGAGCCACGGCGTACTGCGCGTGCCGGCTGGCGGACTGCCACACCCATCTGCCCGACACTGGCCGGGCACGTACCGAACCCTGGCGGTGCGGCGGCCCCGTCGTCCTGGCCGTGGTCACCGACCGAGAAAGCCGCTGGTGGCAGGTGATGGAGTGCTGCTCCCGATGCGCGGCCGCCACCCCCGGAGCGAAGACCGCGGCCACCTCCCAGGCACCCACCGCCCCGGACCACCCGTGTCCGACCACGACAACGTCCCCGGCCCCGGCCCCGGCGCCGGCAGGGAGCGCGGGTGCGGGCGCACCGCAGTTTTCCGACCACCAGGCCGCCACCGGTTCGGTCCCGGCTCCCCGCACCACCCCGGCGCGACGCCGCCCGCCACAGACGAAGATCGCCCAGCGGGTCATCCCCCACGACCTGCGGCCCGTCGTCCTGCGGGACGAACTCATCGAACTCGGCGATCTCTTCCGCGCCTACCAGCAGCGCGACGAGCCCGACCTGGCGCTGCTCGCCGACCTCCAGGAGCGCAAGGCCCGCGCCTTCACCACCTGGGCCGACGTCACCAGCGAGGGGCCCCTGCGATGGGAGGCCCGGCGTGCCGAGCAGGCCGCCGCCACCGCCCGCCTCCAGCACCAGCAGCGCACCGGCGGCATCACCGGTGGCGACCGGCCAGTTGCGGATCGGTTGTTGACCGTTCCGACGCAGTGGGAGCACGCGCGCTCGGTCCTCGCGTACGTGGCCGACCACACCCCGCTGCCCGGCCCCGACGCACGGCTGCTGGTGCTGATGCTGACCCTGCGTACCGCGCACACCGGCGCCGGCAACCTCGTAGGCCAGGACCTCACCGCACTGGGCCTGAGCGATCCGGAGGACCTGGTCGAGAAGTTGACCGGCTGCGGCTGGCTCGAGCTTCCCGGCACGGCCGGCGACCTGCTCGCCTCGAGGCCGGAGAACGCCACCCCGATCACTGTCCCCTCCCTTGCGCACCCCGAGGACGGGACGGGCCCGTTCACGTTCGGCAAGAAGATGCGGCCCAAGCTCTCCGGCTGGGCCCAGAAGGTCATCTCGGACAAGAAACTCCGCAAGGCCAAGGCCACCTCCGCCACCCGGCTGCTCGCGCTGACACTGGCCACCCGGACAAGCGGATCGGGAGGCCTGGGGCCCGGCGGCCACGGCATCGCCCTGAACACACTCGCCGGCCTGGTTCCGGCCGGTGCCGGTGAACTGGAGCGCCTGGCCGACCAGCTGACCACAGCGGACTGGCTCACTGAGGCCGCCCTCACCGACACCCGGCTCACCGGGCAGCTGACTGAACGTGTCCTGCCCCTCACCTGCCCCCTGCCCGCACCGTCCCCCGAGGCCGCCCCCCGGTAGCCGGGGGGCCCGCCTTTTCCCTTCCGGAGTACAGCGTGGTGCCGGGTCCTGGGCATCGACGCCGGTGGAGGTGGAGGCGTCCTTGGCGCCGCTGGGGCTTTGGGAGCGGCCTCGGCGGCCGGTGTCGTACATCCCCCTGTCGCCGGAGCCCTTGCTCTGTTACTCGCCTGCCGGCGACGGCGAGTCAACGCAAGTCCCGCAGTTGGCAGACGCCTTCGCGTGTTGACTGCGCGTCGCGTTGCCCGCACCGGCGCTCCGCAGGGGTGCCAGTCGCACCGGCGCGCGTTGACTCTCTCCATGGCGGCCACGTCCGCCAACACCGGAAGCGTGGTCTGCGGGGGCCCTGCCGGAGCGGTGAGCGGGGCTGGGAGGATGCGGGTATGGACATTCGACGCAGGAACAACGTCACCGTCATCGGGAATCCGCGGGGGCCGGCGGTGGTGCTGGCTCACGGGTTCGGCTGTGACCAGAACATGTGGCGCCTGACGGTGCCGGCTCTGGCCGAGGACTACCGAGTGGTGCTGTTCGACTACGTCGGTTCGGGCCGCTCGGACCTGTCCGCGTTCTCCGAGGACCGCTACGCGTCTCTGGACGGCTACGCCCGGGACGTGGTGGAGGTGTGCGAGGCCCTTGACCTGCGCGGTGCGGTGTTCGTGGGGCACTCGGTCAGCGCGATGGTCGGTGTACTGGCAGCCGGGATGGCCCCGGAGCGGATCGGGGCGCTGGTGATGGTCGCTCCCTCGCCGCGGTACATCGACGACGACGGCTACCGGGGCGGGTTCAGCGCCGAGGACATCGACGAACTGCTGGACTCCCTGGAATCGAACTACCTGGGCTGGTCGGCCGCGATGGCACCGGTGATCATGGGGAACGCCGAGCGGCCCGAGCTCGGTGAGGAGCTGACCAACAGCTTCTGCGCCACCGACCCGGAGATGGCACGCGTCTTCGCCCGGACCACGTTCCTCTCCGATACGCGGGACGACCTGAAGACCGTACGGGTGCCGACGCTGGTGCTGGACTGCACCCAGGACGCCATCGCACCACGGGAGGTCGGCGCCTTCGTCCACCAGGCGATCCCCGGCTCGACTCTGATCACCCTCGATGCGACCGGGCACTGCCCGCACCTGTCCGCTCCCGAGGCCACCAACGAGGCGATCGCCGGGTTCCTGGCAGGCCTGCGTTGATGTGCCGCACCGGACGGGAGCCGGACCCGTACGAGGCGGACGAGGAGGAGACCTCGGACGCGGTGTTCGCGGCCCTACTGGAGGACAGCGCGGAGGAACTGTACGAGAGCGCCCCGTGCGGGTATCTGTCCACGTTGATGGACGGCACCATCGCGAAGATCAACACCACTCTGCTGAACTGGCTCGGCCTGGAGCGGGAGGCGGTGGTGGGCCGGATGCGGTTCACCGACTTGCTGACCGTGGGCGGCAAGCTGTACCACGAGACGCATTTCGCGCCGCTGCTGCGCATGCAGGGCGAGATCGGCGGCATCGCCCTGGAGATCAAACAGGCGGGCCGCTCCCGAATGCCCGTCCTGGTCTCCTCCGCGGTCAAACACGGCAGTACCGGCGAGCCTCTGCTGATCCGCACCACCATCTTCGACGCCCGGGACCGCCGCGCCTACGAGGAGGAACTCCTGCGCGGCCGCAAGGAGGCCGAAGAAGCACGCAGACAGGCCGCCGCGGCGCTCAAACAGGCGGAGGCCGATCGGGCCCGGCTCCAGGACGCCCTCGCCGTGCTGCAACAGTCGCTGTTGCCCGCCACGCTTCCGCCGCTGCCCGGACTGGAGACAGCCGCCTACTACCACACCGCCTCCCCCGACCGGCTCGGCGGCGACTTCTACGACATCTTCCCCATCGACGGCCGGCGCTTCGCATTCTTCCTCGGTGACGTGTGCGGCAAGGGCCCGCAAGCCGCCGCGGTCACCTCGCTGACCCGCCACACCCTGCGCGCCGCCGCCCTGCACGACCCCGACCCCGTGACGGCCCTGTCCACGCTCAACACCGTGCTGCACGAGCGCTACGAGGGCGGGGACCCCCGCTACTGCACCGCCATCTTCGGCATCCTCGAACCCGACCCCGCCACCCGCCAGGTCACCGTCCGTCTCGCCTCAGGCGGCCATCCTCCCGCCCTGATCCTGCGTGCCGACGGCCGGGCCGACTTCCTGCCCACCCCCGGCGGCCTTTTGGTCGGCATCCTGCCCCGCGCGCCCTTCACCGGCGCGACCACCACCCTCGCCCCCGGCGACACCCTCCTGCTCTACACCGACGGCCTCACCGAAGCCCGCACCGGCGAAGACCGCACAGCCCTCTACGGCGATGAAGCCCTGCGCGACTTCGCCGCCGACCACGCCGGCGAACCCGTTCATACCCTCATGCAAGGCCTCACCGCACTGCTCGACAGCTTCGGCGACGGTCTCGACGACGACACCGCCCTCCTCGCCATCGGCGTCCCCACCCATCCGGACCCCGGTCCGGCACCGAAGAACACACCATGAGCCCGCTGAAAATCACCACCCGAACCGCCGTGACCGGTCCCGTACTGGAGATCACCGGCCCGCTCGACTACACGCACGCCGCCGACCTGCGAGCCCTGCTCCCCACGCTCACCCTCCGGCCGGGACAGCGCCTCGTGGTCGACCTGGCCGGCATGGACTTCTGCGACTCCAGCGGCATCACCGCCCTGCTCGCCGCCCGCAACCAGGCACACACCGCCGGCGCCGACCTCGCCCTCGCCGCCGTCCCCGACAACACCCTGCGCATCCTGCACATCGCGGGCCTCGACCAGGTCTTCCCCCTCCACCCCGACACCGAGAGCGCCACCCGACCCTGACGACGCCGGTCCTCAGCGGTGTCCCATTCAATGAAAGTGCTCGTGTGGGGGTAGGTCGGCAAGGGGGTCAGAACCCTGACCGGTACGTCACCCGGAGGGGCTGGTCGTCACCCGTTCCGCCGCGAGCGCCGCCCAAGACCCCTTCCGACCTGTGGGGCGAAGCCGGTCACCGGTCCCAAGCGTCTCTCCGGGGAACAGAAGCTAGAGCCACTTGTTGCGGCGCAGCGCCCGGTAGATGGCGGTGCACACGGCGAGGATGAGCACCCACACGGCCGGATACCCGTAGGGGGACCGGAGTTCGGGCATGTGGTCGAAGTTCATGCCGTAGACGCCGACGATCAGGGTGGGGACGGCGATGAGGGCGGCCCAGGCGCTGATGCGGCGCATGTCGGCGTTCTGCTGGACGCCGAGCTGGGCGATGCTGGCGCTGAGCATGCCGGAGACGAGTTCGTCGAAGGACAGGATCTGTTCGCTGACCCGCTGGTGGTGGTCGGCGACGTCCCGGAAGTACGTGGCGACCTTCGGCGGGATCCCGGAGACGCCGCCTTCGCTGAGGCGTTGCAGGGCGCCGGCAAGCGGCGTGACGGCGCGCTTGAACTCGAGGAGCTCGCGCTTGAGCTGGTAGATGCGCCCGGCGTCGACGGGGCGGTCGGGGGAGAAGACCTCGGCCTCCAGGGAGTCGACGTCGCCCGCGAAGGCGTCCGCGACATCCATGTAGCGGTCGACGACCATGTCCGCGACCGCGTGCAGGACGGCAGCAGGGCCGCAGCCCAGCTGCTGCGGATCGTCCTGAAGCCGGCGGCGCACCTCCTCCAGCGGCGGTGCGCTGCCGTGGCGGACGGTGATCGCGTACCCGGGGCCGGCGAAGACCATGATTTCGCCGGTGTCGACGATCTCGCTGGTCTCGGTGACCTTCTCGTGGTCGACGTAGACGATCGTCTTCAGTACGAGGAACAGCATGTCGTCGTAGCGTTCCAGCTTGGGCCGCTGATGGGCGTGCACGGCGTCCTCGACCGCCAGGGGGTGCAGACCGAACGCCTCGGCGACCTCCTGGAGCTGCTCCTCGGTGGGCTGGTACAGGCCGATCCACGCGAACCGGCCCTCTTCGGGGTCTATCCGCTTCTTGACGGTGGCGAGGTTCACCTGGCCGGGGATGCGGTGGCCGCCCTCGTAGAGCGCGCAGTCCACCACCGCCGACGGCAGACCTCCACCGTCGGTGCTATCCCGCTGCTCCACCATCTACTGCCTCTTGCCCCTGGTCCGATACGTAGGGATGCAACCTACCTGCGACCAGGGCGGCGATCCTCTTCGCCCCGGCCCTGGTCGGTACGGTCTACGGCCTCGGCTACCCCTTGGCCGCCGACCCGGCGGTGCGGCGGTACTCGGCGTTGATGCGCTGGGCTTCTTCGAGCTGGTCTTCGAGGATGACGATGCGGCAGGCGGCCTCGATGGGGGTGCCCTGGTCGACGAGTTCCCGGGCACGGGCCGCGATGCGCAGCTGGTAGCGGGAGTAGCGGCGGTGGCCGCCCGTGGAGCGCAGTGGGGTGATCAGGCGGGCCTCTCCTATGGCGCGGAGGAAACCCTGGGTGGTGCCGAGCATCTCGGCGGCCCGGCCCATCGTGTAGGCGGGGAAGTCGTCGTCGTCGAGCCGGCCGAACGAGTCCTCTGCTGTCATCGCACCCCTTTCATGGAACGCGTGGAGGGGCCCTGGTGCCTATGGCACCAGGGCCCCGAAGGAACTGCTACACCATCTGCCGACCCTGGTACTGCGCCGGCCTTCTTTGTCCGCTGACCCGTCCGCACGGGGACGGGAGATGCGGGGATCGCGGTTGCTCGACCGGAGACCACCTCACTGACGATGTCCTGCGGTACCCGGGCTCAACACTCTGCCCGGGCGATCCTGATGGCGCTTCGCTCCTCCGTTTCTTTCCTCTGGGAACAATTCACTGCTGGGTACTACCAACGCTGGGTACTACCAACTGCACTTACCAGTACTGCCACTGCGTCAACTGCGGTACTGCTTGCGGCGGCCCCTGATCACTGCGGGCCACCCGGTCCGGTCGTCAGTCACGTCGCCGTCCTGCAACAGCTCTGGCTTCGAAGCTCCACCACCGCACCGTCCTGCGAACTGCAACTGCGTGTACTGCTGCCCGGCAGTTCGTTCCTGCCGGGCCCTTCTCGACTGGCTACGAGAGAAACCATAACCACATCACCGCGCAATGTCTACTCCGGCCGCCATAGATTTTCGCGTGCGCGTCTTTGAGGTAATCGGTTGTTGTCGGGTTGAACGGTTGGCGGCGGGGGCACAACGACCGGGCAGGCAGGGCCACACCGACAACAGACCCGGAGCGCGCGATGACCACGATGAGCGCCGAGCGCACAGCCCCTCGTTCCCTGCCCGCCGTGGCCGAGGCACGCCAGGCCGCCCGGACGTTCCTGGACGCCCTCGGGGAGCCGACCGTCGGCCGGGAGCGGGCCGACACGGTCGTCCTGGTCGTCTCCGAACTCGTGACGAATGCCCTGCGCCACGGTGGTGGCGCCTACGTCCTCCGCCTCGCCGCCCACTCGGGCGCCATCGAGGTCGCCGTCGAGGATCCCAGTCCGAGGATGCCCCGGGCGCGGACCCCCGACCTCGTCGACGGGACGGGTGGATTCGGCTGGCACATGGTCAATGACCTCGCCCGTCACGTCGTCGTCACGCCCGGGCCCGAAGGCGGCAAGACCGTCCGCGCCCTCTTCCCCCGGTAGCGCGCCGGTCCGTACGTGGGGGCCCGGCGAGTCCGGGTAAGCCTGTTGCGGTCGCCCTGTTTACGAGGACTCTCAGCGGCCATACGGGGTCTCGTAAGGCGTTTCCACCCAAGAGGGAGTGATCAGCTGTGTCTGGTGAGCAGAAGACCGAGGCGAAGACCGAGCAGGCCAAGGGCAAGCTCAAGGAGACCGCTGGCCGCCTGACCGGCAACGAGCGGCTGACCGCCGAGGGCCGCGCGGAGCAGGCCACCGGCGACGCCCGCGAGGCCAAGGAGAAGGTCAAGGACGTCTTCAAGCACTGATCGACATACGTGAGGGCCGGAACCGCTCCTGCGGTTCCGGCCCTCACGCATGTCCGCGCACTCCGGCCCGGGTCAGGCGGCACCGGCCCGGGTCAGGCGGCAGCGGGCTCGGTGTGCGCCCAGCAGCGCCAGGACGACACGGGCCACACGGTCCGCTTCTTCCGCGGTCTCGCACTCGCCGCGTTCCTCAACATGGGCCAGGAACGCTTCCCAGCGCATCGACATCACGTCACCTCCAGCGGGAGGGGTGAAGGGTCACAGGGGGGTGCGGAGGGCGGGGTGCCGGAGGGATTCGGCTCTCCCCCGCCCTCCTTGACCGGCTGATGCTGGAGGACTCAGCCGGAGATCTGCTTGCGTCCGTCGGTGACGCCGATGTTGATCTTGCGGGGCTTGGCGCGCTCGGCGATCGGGATCCGCAGGGTCAGCACACCCGCGTCGTAGTCGGCCTCGATGCGCTCGGTGTCCAGGGTGTCGGCCAGAACGACCTGCCGGGAGAAGACACCCAGGGGCCGCTCGGAGAGCTCCACCTTCACGGAGTCGGCCTTCGCCGCGGGCCGCCGCTCCGCCTTCACGGTCAGCATGTTCCGCTCGACGTCGATGTCGATCGCTTCGGCGCTCACCCCGGGCAGATCGAGGGCGATCACGTACTGGTCGCCCTCGCGGTAGGCGTCCATCGGCATGACCGACGGCTTCGACCAGGTCCCCGACGTACCCGACAGCTGCTGGACGATCCGGTCCATCTCGCGGAGCGGGTCAGTGCGCATCAACATCGCGAAACACCTCCAGTTGGTTCAGGCAGAAACTGCCAATGCGCTTCAACGTGCATCCGTTGTAACATGTCATCCAAGCGATGACAAGTAAGGAGTCATCTGGAGGATGACGAGACGACGGAGCGTTCCATGACCGAGCCCACCCCGCCGACCCCACCAGTTCCCTTCCCCGCCGCCGCGGCGGCACTGAAGGCCATCGACCAGTCCGTAAGGGACGCCCAGCAGCCCTCCGCGCGCACGCCCGCCGCAACGCCGCCCGCGGCCGGATCCGGCCCGGACCCGGCTCTGGCCGCGCTGTTGACGCTGCGCGAGGTCCGCAAACAGCTCGCCGGCTGGGAGAGCGGCCTGATCGAAACCGCCCGCGGCGAAGGGGCGAGCTGGGCCGAGCTTGCCGGACCCCTCGGAGTCGCCAGCCGGCAGGCCGCCGAACGCCGCTACCTGCGCCTGCGCCCCGGGACACCCGGTTCCACCGGCGAAGAACGCGTCCAGGCCACCCGTGACACCCGCGCCGCAGACCGAACCGTCACCGCCTGGGCCCGCGACAACGCAGCCGACCTCCGCCGCCTCGCCGGCCAGATCACCTCCCTCACCCACCTCCCCGCCAGCGCCCAGGACGCCCTCGGCGCCCTGAACCGCGCCCTCGCCGACCACGACGCAGCCCGCCTCCTCCAGCCCCTGGCCGACACCCGGCCCCACCTGCGCCCCGAGGACTCGGCCCTTGCCGATCGCATCGAAGCTCTGGCCCGGCATGCCGACCGGCTCCGCCAGGACAGCCGCGACCAGCGCACCGCCTGACCGCTGGGGGCGGGTCAACGGCAGCGACCGGGGCGGGGCCAGCCTTCATGGGCGCTCATGTCAGGCGGAAGTGACCACCCACGTTCGTGACTCCCCGGCCCCTGACGGTCGCCCGGCCGAAGAGCGGCCACCCCTCACCCATCGGGGTCAAGGCTTGCGGTCCTGCTCGCCTGCTGCGAGATCGGCAGCCTCTCCGAACATCCCCTGCGCATCGTCCGGGTACATCCGGAGAGCGACCAGCTGCAGGACTGGGGCGCGGGGGGGGGCCGGTCTCCGCTACCGGCGCGAGGGCGGCGGCATCATGCTGCACCGGCCCGGCATGCCGGGCCGGATTCAGGTGACCCGGCCCCACCCGCCGCGCCCTTCCTCCCAAGCCGTGCGGTCCGTCGGGAAGACGAGGGGGAGGTCGGCAAGCCGGCCGAGCCGCGGGGCATTCGGCCGCGACTGGACCGGCCCGGCACTGTGGGCCTGCATCCGGCTCATGTTCCCACCGCAGCCGGCGCCTTCTGTGATGAGAACGTGCTCGGTGACCTCTTCGCGGACGATCCGACCTGACCTGCGCTCGTGATGGGCTGGTGCCGTCGGGCGACATGGCCGCGGAGTGACGGCGCCGGCCCGACTGCATGCTCGACGCCTCCGGCCTGTCCGGGCCGGGGGTCCGGAGTCGGTGGGCCGCTCGCGGATCAGCCGCGGCGGGTCTTGCGCCAGCCGAAGGGGCCGGGCAGGTCCATTGAGGTCGTTCGGCGTCCGGTGCTGCTGTGGGTGCGGCGGGGGCCGTGCTTGCCGCCGCCGGTGGTGATCGACCACGACTTGCGGTTGATGTTGAGCCGGACACCGGGCAGGATCCTGAAACTCTTGCGAAATGTCAGCGGCATGTCGTCTCACTCCTCGGTGCGTCTACGGGCGGGCGGCCAACCCTGTCTGCATGCAGACCGGTTGACGTACCGGCCGTATATCCGACGCGCCTCGTTCCATGCGCCCGCCGTCCTGAGTCCGCCATGACTGACGGGGGCCGTCGCCCTGAAGGCCCGTGTCAACCGAGGGCAGCGTGCCGATCCTCGTCACCGGAGTGCGGGGCGAGGGGCAACGCGGTGGGGCAAGCGCCGGGCGTGGCCCGTGGCGACCCGGGTGGACGTGGCACCGCAGTGTGCCGGTGGGAGGGCTGCGAGGCCGGTACGGGTCAGGGCCCCTTCCGTCCACCCGGATTCCCTTCCCCCGCCTTCGCGGTGCGTTGAGAGTGGGGATCGCCACCGGAGAGCGAGACGCGAACCCGGTCGGCGCCACCGGAGTACACGACGTCGCGGTCGTGGATCCAGAGTCCGACGCGACTCACCCGGTGCGGACGACCGACCACGACAGCCTGGGACTACAACGCGGGCCGCTGGAACGGCGTCTGGACCCAGATCGCCGCTTCTGGTCTGACGAACGTCACCAGCGTCACCGCCGGTACGACCGTACGTGTGTTTGCCGTCGGCGACGGCCGTGTCTACGGGCGTGATCTCAACACCCAGACCTGTTCGTGGACCAATTGGGGCGAGTTGCCCGGTGGCGCCGTGGGTGTCAAGGACATCGCCGCCGGCCTCGTGGGCAACAACGTCGAACTCCAGATCGTCGGCGTCAACGGCGGACTGTGGCTCCAGTACGGCAACTACGACGCCGGCCGGTGGAACGACGCCTGGTTCGATGCCGGCGGTACCGACCTCACCCGGGTGACCAGCACCGCCTCCGGGAAGAACGTCCACGTCCACACCGTCGGCGCCTCGGGCAAGGTCCAGGGATCGACCCTGGTCAGCGGCCCTGGCACGTTCACGGCGTGGAAGGAACTGCCGGGCCGCCTCACGGGTACGGTCGACGTCACGGCGACCAGCAGGTAAGCACGAACACGGCGGTTCCGGCCCGCGAGAAGCCCGCCCCCGAACAAGCGGGGGCGGTCGCCTCCGGTGAGACGGGGGGGGCGTACCCGTGCGTGATCAATGAGTGCCGGCCCCGGGTCAACACCCCACATCAAACACCGCCCCACCGCCCCTCACCCCTCGACAGACCGCACGCCCCCGTCGTGCCGGTGACGCCGTAGGCGCTGTCGCCCGCCTCACGCGCACCGCGCGCCGCGCGCCGGCCATGGATGACCCTCACGACCCGGCGACATGTACAACACGGGCGGGAGGGGGTCAGAAGAAGAAGCCGGCTCCACCCACCAGGGCCATGAGACAGCCGATCCCGATGACGGCCCTGCGACTCATGTCCTTCAGCGGGACACCCCCGGGAGCCATGCCCCAGGGCTCACCTTGGTAGGCGTTCTTGTATCGGGCTCCCACCGTGGCGAAGAACAACCCGAACACGATGAGCACCACACTGACTACGACCGGCATCCCACGCTCCTCTCCCGCCAACTTTCCGTGCCGTCGGTGCCGAGCAATCACACTTCTTGCGGGTGGCCACCGTCCCCCTCGACCACCAGGCGGTCGATCCCTGGCTCTTCAGCGCGTTCGGCGATGGTGACGTCGATCCGACCGTCACCGGTCGTATCGAACTGGTAGAGGTCGGCCTTCCCGTCACCGGTGGTATCGGTCATCCAAACATCTGGTTTCCCGTCACCATTGGTGTCAGCACTGAGGACGACATGATGCTCGTCGCCCTGAGTCTCGATCACTGCTCCGCCGGCATCTGTTGTGATGTCCATGGCGACCGGATGCCCCCGAGCGAAAAGACGAAACGAGCACGGGCTGCCCGCCCCGGCGGCGGGCGAGCCGCATAACTGAGCGGGTTCGGGCACCTGCGCCCCACACGGTCCCGTTCCTCCTACTGGTCGGGATCACCGAAGTGCACCACACGGCCCATTAGGCCGCGCGGCAAGCACTGACCGCGGGCGGCGTGCGGCGGGGCCGGTACCGCCCCCGCGGTACCGGCCCCGCCGCATGCTCGCGCTGCCCGCTCGGCTCACGCGGCGGCGGGCTCGGGCCGACGCAGTTCGGCCTGGCCGAAGAGGAGGGCGTACCCGTCGGGAAGCTTCTGGAGGATGCGTGCGAGGAGGTCGGGGCCCGCGAGGCGCGTCACGACGGCGAGGACGGCGCCGGTGTCCCAGCGGGCGACGGCCGGACTGACACCGGTTCGCGCGGCCAGGTCCTTGACGAAGCCCCAGCCGGTGAGGTGTTCGGTGTCGGGGATCTGTGCGGTCAGGGTGAGGGCCGCTTCGGTGGGCAGGCACTGGGCGAGGTCGATGCGTTCGTCGCCGGTGAGCCGGCGGCCGAGGGCGGCCAGGACGTGGTGGACGGCTTCCGCGGCGCGTTCCCGGGTGGGGTAGGCGCCTTCGTAGCGCACGCGTTCCAGCACCTGGTCGAACGTCATGGCGGGGGTGGCTCGGTTCGCTCGAGGCTGGTCGTACATGGCTGCGGTTGCCTTTCTGCGCGAAGGATCCGGGTTCCGGTCGGTGGAGACAGGTGGTCGGGTGGTCGGGTGGTCGGGTGGTCGGGTGAGTCTGGGGGTCAAGTGGTGGGCGGGTGGCCGAGGAGGAGCTCGTAACCCGGCGGCAGCTGGAGCAGGACTTCGCGGGTGAGAGCATCACCCGCGGCGGCGGCCGCGGTGGACAGGACCGCGCCGATGTCCCACAGGGCTGTCGTCTCGGTGGCTCCGTCGATCCAGGCCGCGGTCGCCCGGACGAACCGTTCCGGTGAGAGCGGCTCCGCGGCCTGCAGGGGGTTGAGGAGGATCAGGGCGTAGGTCTCGGGGAGGCGGGCGGCGAGCTCGGCCCGCACCGTGCCGACCAGATGCGCGCCCAGTAGGGCCAGCACGACGCGGGCAACGCGGTCGGCCTCTTCGAGGGTTTCGTACTCGCCGCGTTCCTGGACGTGGGCCAGGAACGCCTCCCTGCGCATCGACATCACGTCACCTCCGGAAAGGAATGAAGGGGTGAAGGGCGAATGGGGGACGGAGGGCGGGGTGCCGGAGGGGGAATCGGTTGTTCCCCGCCCTCCGCTGCCGGCTGGTGCTGGAGGGTCAGCCGGAGATCTGCTTGTGGCCCGCTGCGCCGCCGATGCTGATCTTGCGCGGCTTGGCCCGCTCGGCGATCGGGATGCGCAGGGTCAGGACACCCGCGTCGTAGTCGGCCCGGATGTGTTCGGTGTCCAGGGTGTCGGCCAGCATGACCTGGCGGGAGAAGACGCCCAGGGGACGCTCGGAGAGCTCCACCTTCACGGATTCGGCCTGCGTCGTGGGACGCCGTTCGGCCTTGACCCGCAGCATGTTCCGCTCGACGTCGATGTCGATCGCCTCGGTGCTCACACCGGGAAGGTCGAAGGCGATGACGTACTCGTCGCCCTCACGATAAGCGTCCATGGGCATGACGGACGGCTTCGACCACGTACCCGACGCGCCCGAGAGCTGCTGGGCGATCCGGTCCATCTCGCGGAACGGGTCAGTGCGCATCAACATCGCGAAACACCTCCAGTTGGTTCAGGCAGAAACTGCCAATGCGCTTCAACGTGCTTCCGTTGTAGCATGTCATCGAAGTGATGACAAGCGAGGGAGTCGCATGATGGATGACATCTCAGGAACGATGGACGAAGACCCGCCCGGCGGCCGTCCCCCTGTCTCACCGCCGGCTGCGGCCATGGCCCTTCAGAACATTCGCAGCACGATCAGCGAAGCGACCAAAGCCCGCGATGACGGCGACGAAGACCCCGCCTCCCGGGAGGCTCTGGACTCGCTGCGACTCCTGCGGGAGATCCGCGAGGAACTCTCCGGCTGGGAGAGCGGCCTGATCGAGGCCGCGCGGGAAGACGGCGCCAGCTGGGCGGACCTCGCCGGCCCGCTCGGCGTCGCCAGCCGCCAGGCCGCCGAACGCCGCTACCTGCGCCTGCGGCCCGGAACCACCGACACCACCGACACCACCGGGGAGCAACGCGTCCAAGCCGTCCGCGACCGACGGGCCGCCGACCGCACCGTGGCCGCCTGGGCGCAGGAGAACATCGGTGCGCTGCGCCAACTCGCCGGACAGATCATCGGCCTCACCGACCTCCCCGCCGGCTCCGACGGGCGGATCAAGGACCTGACCCATGCCCTGGGAGAGCCCGGAGCCGCCCGCCTCATCGACACCCTGACCGCCACCGGCCTCGACCTGGGCACCGGCACGGGTACCGCGGAGCTCGCCGAACGCGTCGAGAACCTGCGCGAACAGACCCAACGCCTGCGCGACGACAGCGACGAGCAACGCAGAGCGTGACGTCCGCCCCGGACCTGCCGGGGCATCGGCCCCACGCAGCCCCTCGTCCGAGTCGCCGACTCCCCGTCGACCCCGATCAGCAGTGAGGAGCGACTACTCATGATCACCAACCGCGTGCCTGACATCGCCACGGACGGCTTTCCAGTGGAGGTGACCGACCACACGGTCACCGTCCGCGTCAGCGGCGAGATCGACCTCCTGACGGGCGGCGGCCTGCACCGGTCCCTGACCAAGGCACTACGCCACGCCACGGCGAACCGGCCGCTCGTCGTCGACTTCCACCGGGTCACTTTTTGCGACTCCGCCGGACTCAACGCCCTCATCACCGCACGCATCACCGCCGAGAAGAAGAAGGTCGCCATCCGGTTGACCGGCCTCAACCACCAGACCCGCCGTCTCCTGGAGGTGACCGGCGCCCTCCCCCTGTTCACCGTCACTTGAGGTCTGTCCCGCGAAGGGCTTCGGCCTCAGGGTGTCGGCCCAGATTCTCTGGTGGGTCGCCATCGCCGTCCTCGTCCTGTGGCTGGTCGGCTTCGTGGCTCGCCCCAAGGGCAGCAGTGGCCGCTGGCACCGCTGGTAGCCGCACGACACACCCCCGCAGCCCCGGACGCTGCAGGCGGTGGCCTGGTCCCGGTCGGGAGGCCAGGCCACCGGCATGTCCGCGTGCCGAGCGATCGACCGGGGTAGGCCTTTCTACGGACGCACATCAGACTGGGGAAACTCGGCTTCCGTGGGCTGGTCGCCCCAGCCATCCGCAAGCAGTCCGCCAGAGTCCGGATTGAACGCCTCCGAACGCACCACCACCACCGCCGGCGCGGCGGCGGCGGCTCGACCACTGCTCTGCTCGACGTACGTTCTTCAACACCCACTCGCTGGGGTCAGCCGGTCGGCAGCCCCAAGCCGTAGTACGTGACGTGGTAACCGTCCACGTAGTCGGCCTCCCCGCCGACGATCAGATCGGTCGGCTCGGCCACCCCCACCGCCTTGGCCGTCGCCACCAGCATCTTCGCGAGTGCGTGGCCCTTCGGTTCGCCGGGGCCGCCCGCGTCCACGCACCACACGCGGGCGTCGTCGCCCCAGATCGAAGCCGCGTTCGGATGCTGAGCCACGGTGCCCCACCCGAAGGCGGCCGCATCGATGCCGTCCGGGGCAAAGCACCGGATGGCCAGCCGGTCGCCGTCGCACGCCACGTCGAACAGGATGGGCGAACCGGCGCCGGTGCGCCCGTAGAACGGCATCCCGATGGTGATGCCGAGAGCATGGGCCTCGGCGGGCAGCACCCCCAGGAAGTCCCCCAGCGAACTGGTGACGGTCTCCCAGCTCCGGGCCCTCCAGCCGCCGGGGAATCCGAGGCCGGCGTTGGCAGGGTCACGATTGCTGCCGAAGAACCCGCTGATGGAGTGCTCCTCGCCGACACCCTGGCGCCAGAACCAGTTCTCCGCGGGGTCCGTGGGCTGAAGGACGAGTTCGGGTCCCGACTTTCCGGCGCGTAGTTCCAGGGTGTTCGGCCTGCCGCGCCAGCGCATGAAGGGGGCGCCCCAGAGCGGTCCGCTGTCGTAGAAGGGGCCCATCTCGCCGTGCGAACCCATGACGGAGGGCTTGCCCAGCGCCGCGACCAATTCCTGCCTGGCGGCGCCGAACGCGGCGGCCTGCGCCGCTGCGTCGCTCTCGACGGTCCCCAGCGGGACCGCGAGCTCCACGTACGACTCGCTGTCGACGTAGCGTTCCTCGTGGGCGCCGACCGGCCGCAGTCGGGCGTTGCCCGACGCCAGGCCCGTGACCAGGACGGGCTGGTCCGAGGCGCCGCTCCAGGCCCAGCCGAGCCTCTCCGCCAGTGCCTTCGTCCCGTCCGGGGTCCAGCCGCCGGCGTCCGCCGCGACGAGTTCCCGGGCGAGATCCGCAATCGATTGTTCTTCCGTACTTCCCCGTTGTGCGTTCACCCGCCCATCCTCCCGTACCCCGAACCGACCGTTTCCGGCGGCGCCGGGCTCCCGATGGGACCTGGCATCGCCTCCGTGGGCGAGGGGAAGTTCGCGGGGTGCGTCGATCGCCCACGTCCGGCACGGTGTATCGGGCATCAGGCCGCCCGGCGTACCGTACTGTCATACGGAGGGGGCAACCATGGCTGAGCAGGGCGGCAGTGCGTCGGGGAACCTCGACGATGCCTCGGGAGTCGGGGTCATTCGTGTCGTGGGGGACCTCGACCAGGACACCGCGTCCGTCCAGGGACTCGACGCCTCGCTGTGGCGGGCCGTCAGCCACCCCGACGCGCCGCCCGAGATCGTCGTGGACGTCAGCGGCCTGCGGTTCTGCGACTCCACGGGCCTGAACGTGCTGCTACGTGCCAGGGCGAACGCCGTGCTCCGAGGCCGTACGATCCGCCTCGCCGCACCCAACACCCAGCTCGTACGGCTCCTGCAACGGACCGGCGCCATCGTTCTGTTCTCGTTGGGCACCGCGTCCTGACACCGCACCCCTGCGGACGAACGCCGACCGGCCTCGCCCGGGCCGAGCGGTTCAGCCTGCCGCGCGAGAGCCGGCCGACTCCGCCACCGCGTGCTCGCGCCGGTACTCGGCGTTGATGCGCTGGGCCTCTTCGAGTTGGTCTTCGAGGATGACGATCCGGCAGGCCGCCTCGACCGGGGTCCCCTGGTCGACGAGCTCGCGGGCGCGAGCGGCGATGCGCAGCTGATAGCGGGAGTAGCGGCGGTGACCGCCGGGCGAGCGGAGCGGGGTGATCAGGCGGGCTTCGCCGATGGCGCGGAGGAAGCCTTGGGTGGTGCCGAGGAGTTCGGCGGCGCGGCCCATGGTGTAGGCGGGGTAGTCATCGTCGTCGAGACGGCCGTCGAGGATGGTGTCTGCGGTCATGGAACCTCTCTGGTTCAACGCGTGGAGGGGCCCGGGCGCACTCCGCGCCCGGGCCCCGAAGGAACTGTCACACCATCTACCGACCCTGATACTGCGTCGGCCTTTTGTTTCCACGCACCCGACCGGTACTGCGTCGGGGTCGCGGGGATCGCGGTTGCTTGACCGGAGACCACCTCACTCACGATGTCCTGCGGTACCCGGACTCGCGTGGCGTCCGGGCGATCCTGATGGCGCCCAATCCCTCCGTTCATCCCTCTGGATCGATCACTTACCCAACGGGAACTGCTGGTACTACGGGTGCTGCGTACTGCGTACTGCGGGTACTGCTTCACTCGATACCGCTGGTTGAGCAACTGCGGGTACTGCTCGCGGCCTGACCAAGCGCCACGCCTTCGGCAGCCAGCCCCGTCGCCCATCGTGCGTCTGCCCTGGCTTGGAACCCCACTGCCGAACTTCCCGATGCGCGCGCCGCAGCCGACGCCTTCACCGAGGTACTGCTCCCTGCACTGCTGGTACTGCTGCGGTGGCCCCTGATCACTGCGGGCCACCCGGTCCGGTCGTCAGTCCCGTCGCCATCCCGCAACCACTCCGGCTTCGACACTCCACCACCGCACCGCACTGCTGAACTGCACTTACCTGCACTGCGTACTACTGCCCGGCAGTTCGTCTCTGCCGGGCCTTGCGGTCTCTCTGGCTACGAGAGAAACCATAACCACACCACCAGCCAATGTCTACTCCCGCCACGACAGATTTTCGCGTGCTAGGTGATGAGGAAAATGAGCCCGCTCATATCGACCTCGTTCGGCGGAGGGTCGGGCCGTGACGTTCGGAGCCCGGGGAGGCGCCGCACCGCATCGCGACGGCGCCCCCGTCGTGGGCGGCGGCTACGACCACGACCACGACCAGCGTGCGCTTCATCTCGCGCGGGTGCTCCGGCCACGGTCCTGCGGGCACAGCCGGCGGTTCCACACCGGCTTGCTCCATTCGGGTTCGATGTCGCGACTCGCTCCGGACCACCCCTGCCGCTTGCGCGCCGGGCCGGGCCGCCCCGTCACCTTGTAC
The DNA here is from genome assembly GCF_055574495.1 of Streptomyces sp. NPDC029836. Taxonomy (NCBI): domain Bacteria; kingdom Bacillati; phylum Actinomycetota; class Actinomycetes; order Kitasatosporales; family Streptomycetaceae; genus Streptomyces; species Streptomyces sp. NPDC029836. The sequence goes on from NZ_JBVHZI010000011.1 coordinate 82,060, forward strand.
GTCGACCTTGGTGCGAAGGACGTGCCGTTTCATCTCGTGGGCTGTCGGGGAACGGGACGTCCATGGGTGACTACGACACTTCGATCAGCGTGGCAGTGCCCGCAGCCACGCTCTTCCGCTATCTCGCCGATGTCCAGAACCTTCCCGCGTACATGCCGCGGCTGACCTCCGCCAAGCCCCACGACGGTGACCGGGTCACTGTCACCGCCCACATCGACCCGCCCGGCCAACCGGAGCGAGACGTCACGAGCGAAGCGTGGATTCGCGTGCTGGAGGAAGGCAAGTCTCTGGAATGGGGCGCGCCGGGCCCGCACGACTACCGCGGCCGGCTGCACGTGGCGGCCGGGCACGACGTCGACCACTCGCGGCTTTCGGTGGAACTGCACACCGACCGCGTCGAAGGTGCCCAGGTCGAGGACGGGCTCACCGAGGCGCTGCGGGGCATCAAGGAAGCTGTCGAGGCGGCGGAGGCCCAGCGGTAGTCGGTCTCCCTGCCGTCGGTCTCCCGACAACGCGTCTGCGGAGCGCGAAGGCGACGGAGCAGCAGGAGGTCTCCGCAACCGTCCGCGAGGAGCAGGTCCGATACGACCGGGGCGGGGAACGCCCCCCACGCAGCAGAAAGCAAGGTTCCACTGGATCTCACTCGCAGAAACGAAGGTCACCGAAGTAGTCGATGGATTTCCCTGGGCTTTCGAGCCGATTGCCAGGCGCCCCCCAGGCGATGGCTTGAAGATCCATGGTGGGCGGCACTGGATACCTAACAAAACGTTGAAGGTGCAGACCATGTGAACAAGTCCACACGCATGCACCCACGTCGGCCGGGCAGACGGACCCGTCAACCGATGTTTATGACGCACAGACAGGTCTTCCATGCCCCTGTGGCTCACCGCCCTCACCGCCCTCACCGGCTGGGTGCTCCTCGCCAGCGCCCTGGGTTTCCTGCTCGCCCGTCACATCCACCGCACCCCCCGAACCCCGCACCAAACCCAAACGGGACACCACGCCGCCACGCCCCGGGCATGCGTCCAATGCCGGCCACCTACACACGCGGCCGCCGGAATCGAAGCGGCGGCTTAGGAACCGGACAACCCTCGCATGCGCCGGTCAACCCCCGCGCCGGATCCGTATCCCGCCCATCGACAAGCCCGGGGAGCTCACGGCACACGGAGGTGTCAGGCCATGGCGGCGCCGCCGACGCCGATTCCGACGGCGGGGCCGGATGGTTCAGCAGGCCGTGGTTCGCCGCTCGGGCTCCTTCTGATCGCGTTCGATCTCGGCGCGTTCCTGCGCGATCTCCCGGGTGAGGAAGAAGTTGAGGACGGTACGGATGGCGGCGATGGCCGCCAACTGGCCGATCTCGGTGAAGCTGGGCGCGACCGCCGTGCGCAGGACGTCCCCCGCCAGCTGGAATTCCAGTCCCAGGACAAGGAAGCGGCCGAGGCTGAGACGGATCTTGTTGAACTCTCCGATGAGGGACCGTCGGCGGAGGCCGGTCGTGGCGAACCGGGTGAAGGCCCAGACGGCGCCCGCGAAGATGATCAGTGCACCGGCCGCCTCGATGATGTGGGCCAGCGCTCCGATCAGCTCTTGCACTCCGGCTTCGGACACGAGTTCCCCTGACAGGTTCATGAGGCTGCTCATACCCCCGTCCGCGCCACTACGCGGGCCGGCCCGAGTGTCTCCCACCACAGGGCGGCGCGCATGAAAGTGCGCCGGTGAAGCATGCGCGGGGGATGGAATGTGTCATGTACGACCAGGGATCGGGCCGGTCGGAGCAGGTTGAGTGCGAGCTGCCGGACGACGCCTGCCAGTTGGCCCTCAAGCAACTGCGGGGCTTGGGCGACGGCGAGTTCGCCTGGGTACGGCTCGCGGACCCCTCGCAGAGCGACCTGGCCCAGTTGACCCAGGAGATGGGCCTGCACCCGTTGGCCGTCGAGGACGCGCTCCACGGAGAGCAACGTCCGAAGGCCGAGCGGTTCGGCGACATGCTGGCGGTAGCGCTGAAGACCCTCCGGTACGTCGACGAGGAGACCGCGGTGGAAACCGGCGACCTCATGATCTTCGTGGGGAGCCGCAGCGTTCTTACCGTCCGCCACGGACCGATCGACCCCTGCCCGGAGGCTGCCCGCAGGCTCGAGGCGGATCCGGACATGCTGCGCCTCGGCCCCTGGGCGGTTCTGCACGCGGTGCTGGACGTCGCCGTCGATGCGTACAGCGACGCGGCCCGGCGGGTCCGCTCCACGCTCAACCGGCTCGAGGACGCGGTGTTCTCCACCTCTCGCGTCGATCACACGCAGGGCATCTACTCCCTCAAGCGGGAGGTGCGCGAGTTCCGCGACGCCGTGCAGCCGCTGGTCCCGGTGGTCCAGGGCCTGCTGGGCGGCCCCGGCAAGGAGGGCCACGGGCCGGAGATCACCCCGTACCTCCGGGACGTGGCCGATCACCTGCACCGCACCGATATCGAGGTGCGCACCCTGGACGAACTGCTGGATTCGGTCCTCGGTGCGCAGCAGGCGCGGGTGGGCACCTGGCAGAACGACGACATGCGGCGGATCTCCGCCTGGGCGGCGATCTTCGCGGTCCCCACCATGGTCGCCGGCGTCTACGGCATGAACTTCGAACACATGCCCGAACTCGGCTGGACCTACGGTTACCCGCTCGCCGTCGGGCTCATGGCGATCGCGGCAGGCGCGCTCTACCGTGCCTTCCGCCGCAACGGCTGGCTGTGAGCAGTCGGCTCCAAGCCCACGGCGCACGGCCCCCGCCCGCGTGACGCCCTGTCCCGGCACCTCGCCGGGGGCACAGCGCCGCCCCCGGTCCAGGGAGCCGCCCGGGCCCCAGGCCCCCCGATCCGAAGAACCCGACTACTCGGGCGACCTGATTGACATGAGTGACGCCGCTCGGGAAAGCCGCAGGGTATGACACGTACACCGAATCCGGACCCGGGCCGGAAAGACGAACGCGGCGAGATCGATCGCGAGAGCACGGTCGGGCCGGATCCGCAGGTGGAGGAGCGGGCACCCGACCAGCTCACCGAGCTGCCGAAGCGGTCGTGGAAGGCGGTCCTGCGCGGCACCGTGAAGGAGTTCAAGGACGACGAGCTCGCCGACCGGGCCGCGGCGCTCACCTACTACGGGGTCCTGGCCCTCTTCCCCGCACTCCTCGTGCTGGTCTCCCTGCTGGGCATCGCGGGCGAGTCCGCGACGAAACAGGTCCTGGACAACCTGCAGAAACTCACGCCCGGCTCGGCCCGGGACGTGGTCAGCGACGCGGTGCAGCAGCTCCAGGGCAACGCGGGCGTCGGATCGCTCCTGGCGATCGTCGGCCTGGTTGTCGCGGTCTGGTCGGCGTCCGGCTACATCGCGGCGTTCATCCGCACCTCGAACGCCGTCTACGACATGCCCGAAGGCCGCCCCGTGTGGAAGGTGCTCCCGCTGCGCCTGGCCCTCACCGTCACGCTGATGGTCCTGGCCTGCGCCAGCGCGCTCATCGTCGTGTTCTCCGGCTCCCTCGCCCGGCAGGTGGGAACCGCCCTGGGGATCGGGGACACCGCACTGACCGTGTGGTCGATCGCGAAGTGGCCGGTCCTGGTCCTGCTCGTCACGATCATGATCGCGATCCTGTACTGGGCTGCCCCGAACGCCAAGGGGCGCGGCTTCAAATGGGTCACGCCCGGGAGTTTCCTGGCCCTGCTGATCTGGATGATCGCCTCCGCCGGGTTCGCGTTCTACGTCGCGAACTTCGCTTCGTACAACAAGACGTACGGCACCCTCGCCGGCGTGATCATCTTCCTGGTGTGGTTGTGGATCACCAACCTGGCCATCCTCCTCGGGCTGGAGTTCGACGCCGAGATGGTGCGCCAGCGCGCGATCGCCGGCGGAATGCCCAAGGACGAGGAGCCTTATGTCGAACCCCGTGACACACGCAAGTGGAGCGATGATGACCGCCGCCGCATGGAATGAGGGGCCTGTGGAACGAGCACGGGCGACCAAGCGGCGCAGCCGGGAGATCGTGGCTGCCCTGCGCGAAGGTGATCATCGGCTGACACGCCGGATGGTCGCGTGGGACTCGGCCTGGGCCCGCCAGGTGCTCCCTCCGGTCGAAGAAGCCGCCGAGCACACGAAACTGTGGTGGGCGGCCGCCGCGATCATCGCGGCCGTCGGGGGCCGGCGCGGGCGTGGGGCCGCAGCCGTCGGCATCGCGTCCATGGCGGTGGCGGAGTTGCTGTCGAACGGGGTCGCGAAACAGCTCGTGGAGCGGAGCCGGCCGCCCAAGGAGTGGATCCCGCACGATGACGTCGAGGACCGGCCCGACAGTTCCTCCTTTCCCTCCGGGCACACCGCCGCCGCCGTGGCCTTCACCGCGGCCGTCGCGTCCTGCCGGCCGTGGGCCGGCGCGGCCTGCGCCGTCCCGGCCGTGCTGGTTGCCCTTGAGCGGGTGCACAGCGGCGCGCACTACCCCTCCGACGTCGCAGCCGGAGCCGGCGTCGGGCTTGCCGCAGCCGCCCTCGTCCGGGCGGTACCCCGTTTCCTCGTACGCCACCTGCGATGACCACCCTTCGCAGGCGGGTGACCGGGTCCTTGAGGGGTAAGCGCGCCGTGAACAGCGTGCACATCAAGGGGGCCGCCCGCCGGCACGCCCTCCGGCCGACGATACGAGCGGCGGCCGTCGCGCCGTAACGGACGAACCAGGCGAAGAAGGCGAAGAAGGTGAAGAGCAGATGAGCGCCGTTGAACGCCACCCGGACCATCGCACCCCCGACGACTCGGTGGGCGACCTCGTCTCACGGGCGTCGCGGCAGATTTCGGAGCTGGTCCGCGAGGAGATGCAGCTGGCGCGGGCGGAGATGACCCAGAAGGGCAAACGCTTCGGCGTGGGCGGCGGCCTGGTCGGCGGGGCCGGCCTCGTCGGCTTCCTGGCCGCGCAGGCCTTGGTCGTCGCCGTCATCGCGGCCCTGGCCCTGCTCCTCCCGGTATGGGCCTCGGCCCTGATCATCACCGCCTTGCTCGCGGCCGTCGCAGCCGCGGCCGCCGCGGCCGGGAAGAGGCAGATCTCCAAGGCCGGCGCCCCCGCACCGGAGCAGACCATCGACAGCGTCAAGGCCGACCTGGCCGAGATCAAGGAGGCAGCACACCGATGAGTACCCCCTCCCAGGGCAACAAGGACGCCACGCCCACTCCCAAGGAACTGCGCGAGCAGGTCGAGCCCACCCGCGAGGAGGCCGAGCACACCCCCGAGGAGGTCGGCCGGAACGTGGAGGCGCCGGCAGCGGGGGCCGACGTCACGGCGCAGGCCAAGGAGAAGGCGGGCGAAATCCAGGGCCGGGCCGCCGAGAAGGCCACCGTGGTGAGCGACCGGATCCGCGACAGGACGTCGCATGCCGCCCAACTGCTCAAGGACAAGGCACCCGATCCGGTCCTGGACAAGGCGGCCCGAACCGCGACGCAGGTCCGCGAGGCCGCGGCCCGAGCCGGGCAGTTCGCTGCCGAGAAGACACCGGACCCGGTCCGCGAGAAGGCCGAGTCGGCCCTGACCGTGGCGAAGACCAACAGCACTCCGCTGATGGCCGCGGCTGCCGCGTTCGTCGTCCTCCTGCTCGTGCGCCGCAGCCGCAGGGGCCGTTGAGAGCGTCCCGGATCGGCCAAGACGACGAAGCCGGCCGACGAGCACTTCGGCGGGAAGACCTGATCGCCTCAGCTCTCCAGCAAGGCTGGATCCTCGCCGTCGTCAAGGTCGCCGTCGACCGGTCAGGTGCCGCCGTCACCCGGCGCGTGACCAGCACCTGGCCCGGCTGAACCGTCCAAGGGCGGCGCCTGCCTCGCCTTGAGGACTGGCGCCGCCCAGCCCCTGTGGAACACGATGGAGGAAGCCGTGGCCACTCACCACGGGCTGCATGCCCTCATCGCCGCCGCTCTCGCCGCCGCCGTGCTGCTCGCCCGCCGGCGAGCCACCCGCGCGGTACGTGACACCCACGGCGCGAGCGCCGCCAGAGCCCCCTGGCGCCGCACGACTCCCCGACCCGACAGCGCGGACACCGCCCACGCTCGCGTGGCCGAACTGCACATCTCGTTCCTGGACCCGACCCTGCGGGAAACCGACGCCCATCTTGAGCAGTACTGGAACAAGCTCACCTCGCTGTACGCGCACCGCGACGGCGAACGCCGTCACGGGTAGGAACCGGGCGTCGCCCCGCGGCACGGTCAACCCGTACGGGTCCGACATCTCATCGGCGACGGGCGCTCCGCGGGCTGACACCCGGGGCGGGTATCGCACGCCGCGCTGGGCACACGAGACCCCATGCACGGACAACACGCGCGCCCCACGAGCACGGTGTTCGGCCCGGCCCCCACGGCCCCGACACCGCCCCCGCCCCCGCCACGCGGGCAAGTCGGCGCCAAGCACTCCCGCCGAGTCGGTTTCACCAGCCGCCTGCGCCGCCGGCTCCTCGCGTACCGGGCGATCGACTTCCTCTCCACTCACATCCCGGAGCACTCCGGGCCGGGCGAGGAATGCCTGCTCCTCGTCCACGTCCGCCAAGTCGTCGGCCAAGTCCATTACCGGGCCTGCTCCGACTGCGCCCGGGGTGTCATCACCGCCCTCGTCATCGACGAGCGTTTCCGCAGCTCGGGGCTGGCCAACCGGGCGCTTTCGCACCTGCGCTCCCGCCACCCGGGCCTCTCCTGGTGCAGCACCCTGGACCTGCGGACCACTCGGGACCTCCTGCGCCGGATGAGCATTCCCACCGTCCCCGCGGCCCCCCACTGTTCCCACGCCTTCCCGGCCGCTGCCTGACCCTTGTCAGCCCCCGGCAGCGCGCAGCGCGTTCCGTCCGTCGACATCGAAACCTCAAGGAGTGAGAAGGTGAAGGGCTTCCGCAGCTTCATCCTGCGCGGCAACGTGGTCGACCTGGCCGTGGGCATCGTCATCGGGGCAGCGTTCACCGCCGTGGTGAACGGCTTCGTCGGCGCCTTCCTGACACCGCTGGTCGGCCTGGCCACCGGCGTCACCGGCGACATGAACCGCAAGACGTTCACCGTGGGCGCCACCCAGTTCCCCTACGGCGCCTTCATCAACGCGGCGATCAGCTTCGTGCTCCTGGCCGCCGCCCTGTACTTCCTCGTCGTGCTGCCCATCAACAAGCTGCACGAGCGCCTCGCCCCGCACCATGACGTCCAGGCCCCCAAGCGGGACTGCCCCGAATGCCTCACCCCCGTCCCGGCGCAGGCCCGGCGCTGCGCGTCCTGCACCGTCCCCCTGCCCGCCGTACCCGCCCAGGCCGGAGCGATCACCCAGCGTGCCGGATAACCGCCTCCACGAAGGGAGGCGGACCGGCTGACGGTGTCACGTACGGCGGGCAGGAGGCGGACGGCGATGGCCATGGCGGGGTCGGGCAATCCCGATGAGGCGCGCTCAATCGTGCACCGCCTGTCCTTCGCCCTTCCGGGTTATCCGCAGCCTCCTCGTGGCTACTTCGGGAGCGTTCGGGGCACACGGGTGCGGGGTGACGCACGTCGCCCCGCACCAGCGGCGTGAGGAAGTGCCATGGACGGAATCGTGTTGCTCAAAGAGGACCACAAGACGGTGGAGAAGCTGTTCAAGGCGTTCGAGAAGGCCGGGGACACGGCACACGGCGAGAAGCGCAAGATCGTGGACCAGGTGATCGAGGAGCTCACCACCCACACCTGGATCGAGGAGAAGATCTTCTACCCGGCCGCCCGTGAGGCCGCGCCCGACACCAAGGACCACGTTCTCGAAAGCGTCGAGGAACACCACGTCGTCCTGTGGATGCTGTCCGAGCTCAAGGGACTCGACGCGGCGGACGAGCGGTTCGACGCCAAGATGTCCGTCCTCATGGAGAACGTCCGTCACCACGTCGAGGAAGAAGAGAAGGAGTGGTTCCCCGACGTCCGCAAGGCCATGGGCCGCAACCGCCTGACCGAACTCGGCGAGGAGATGGAGACGGCCAAGAAGACCGCCCCCACCGACCCCCTCGCCGTCCCCAGCGCGGACCAGTAGGCCCGGCCCCGGCCGACGAGCACCGGCGCTCCTCCCGCATCCGCGACGGAGCGACCGGGGCCGTGGTCGGTCGAGAGCGTGAGCTCTCGGCCAGATGGCCCGTACTGGGCTCCGGCCGGCCCGTACTGGGGCGAAAAGTGGGATACCAGACCAGATGCCGGGTAGCGGGACCGCATGGACACCACCGAAACCACCCCGTTGCGCGCCGTCGCGCTGGTCTGCACGCTTTCCCCTTCGCCGAAGCCGTCCAGCTCACAGCTGCTGGCCGAGCAGACGATGGCCGCCCTCGCCGAGCACGGCGTCACCGGCAAGGTCATCCGGATCGCCGACCATGACGTGAAGCCCGGCGTGGAGACCGACATGGGGGACGGTGATGCCTGGCCGGAGATCCGCGACACGATCCTGGGCTGCGACATCCTGCTCCTGTCGACCCCGATCTGGCTCGGACATCCTGCCAGCACCTGCCAGCTCGTCCTGGAACGCCTGAACGCGGAGATCTCGGAGAGCGACGACGAAGGCCGGATGCTGACCTACGGCAAGGCCGCCGCGGTGTGCGTCGTCGGCAATGAGGACGGTGCCCACCACGTCAGCGCCGAACTCTTCCAGGGCCTGAACGACTGCGGCTTCTCGATGGCGCCGAACGCCGTCACCTACTGGGTCGGCGAAGCCATGCAGGGGACCGACTACCAGGACCTCGACAAGACGCCGGAGAAGACCGCCGCGACCACCAAGACCCTCGCCGCGAACACCGCGCACCTCGCTCGCCGCCTGAAGGCCGCGGCCTACCCGCCGTCATCCTGACGGCAGCCGCACCCGAACCGGCCAGGACCGACCTGACCTGACCCGACCCGACCCGACCCGACCCGACAAGGACGGTGCACCCCCCGATGTCCACCTCCCCCGACGCTCAGCGCCTCGCCGATCCGGTGCACCTGTACCCCAGGCCGCCGTTCCCCGACCAGAACCAGGACCATCCCGGCTCGACCGAGGCCATGGACCCGCGCCCCGACCACGGCGAGGACTCCTACCGAGGTCATGACCTACTGGCCGGCCGCAAGGCGCTCGTGACCGGTGGGGACTCGGGCATCGGCAGGGCCGTCTGCCTCGCCTTCGCCCGGGAAGGAGCCGACGTCGTCTTCACCCACCTGCCCGAGGAGGCGAAGGAGGCGGAGGAGACCGCACGGCTCGTCCGTGAGGCGGGCCGCACCGCGGTTTCGGTCGTCTGCGACATCCGCGACGAGGCCCAGTGCACCTCCCTGGTCGAGCGAACGGTGCGCGAGCTGGGCGGACTGGACCTGCTGGTCAACAACGCGGCCTACCAGATGTCGCAGCCGGACGGGATCGAGGCGATCACCACCGAGCAGTTCGACCGGGTCATGAAGACCAACCTCTACGGCATGTTCTGGCTCACCCGGGCGGCGCTGGCCCACCTTCCGAGCGGCGGTTCGGTCATCAACACGGCTTCCGTGCAGGGCTACCAGCCCAGTCCCCACCTGCTCGACTACGCCATGACGAAATCCGCGATCATCTCCTTCACCCACGGCTTGGCCCAGATGCTGGCCGAGCGCGGCATCCGGGTCAACGCCGTCGCACCCGGCCCGGTCTGGACCCCGTTGATCCCCGCGACCATGCCCGACGCAACGAAGTTCGGCCAGCAGTCGCCGCTCGGGCGGCCCGCGCAGCCTGTGGAGATGGCGCCCGCGTACGTCTTCCTCGCCTCGCCGGCGGCCAGCTTCATCACCGGTGAGATCGTCAACGCCACCGGCGGGAACCCCCTTCCCTGACCGGCGGTGTGGGGGCCGTCCGGATGCGCGCCGGGCCGGATGCGCACACGATGGCCTGGCCCCCTCCCCCATCAGAAAGGGCAGCTCATGCCTCGCGGATCGAGTGCCAAGCGTGAACGGCAGTACGAACACATCAAGGAGTCCGGCGAGGAGCGCGGCATGTCCGACTCCCGCGCGAAGGAGATGGCCTCCCGCACCGTGAACAAGGAACGCGCCCGTTCCGGGGAGAGCAAGACCACCGGCCGCAGCTCCACCCCGAGCAAGTCCGCCTCCCAGCGCGGCGGCCAGAAGTCGGCCGGCTCCTCGGAGCGGACCAAGGACGACCTGTACCAGGAGGCGAAGAAGCGCGGCATCGAAGGCCGTTCCACGATGACCAAGCAACAGCTCAAGAACGCCCTCGAACACTGAGCGGTCTCCCCGGGCCCGCACGCCCCAGCGGCCGACAGCGCCGCCCGTACCGTGGCGTGCGGGAAGGGACCATCGCGATCGACGTGGACGACACGACGAACCCGAGCAGGTCTTCGACGGACTCCTTCATCGACTCGACGAGCAGGCTGGGTGACGACGTCACTGGGCGGGACGCCAGAATCCGGTGTTCGGTATCGCCACCAGTAGAGGCGGGAGCGATCCGCCGGGCGGGCGCGCAGCTCTACAGGGAACGTACGGCTTCCACGCCGCCCACGAGGGTGAACAGGGATGCGACCCCGGTCAGGTCGAAGAGCCGTTCCAGCCGGGAGGGAACCGGTCCGGCGAGGACCAGGCGGCCGCTCCGGCATGTCCTGAGCAGCACGTAGAGGACCGAGGAATCGGCGAACGTGACCGTCGAGACGTCCAGGACGAGGCGGCGTACCCCCGGGTCGTCGAGGGCCTCGTGGGCGGCCACGTCCAGCGGCCGCACCGTGTCGGCGTCGAACTCGCCGACGCAGACGATGACCCGAACACCGTATGCGTCCGGCAGCACCGCACCGACGTCGGCGTCCTCACCGGTCACTCCTCGACATACGACGAAATTGGTCCAAACCAATCACCACCCTGCCCGCCCTTCCCCCGAACACAACCATCCGCTCATCAAGATCACACCAACCCGACTCCGCCGTCGGTGCCGTGGTGCCGGGCGAGCCGGTCGCAGGCCCGGCAGTCGGTGTAGGGGAGGACGGCGTCGCCGGGGCCGGGGCGGAAAACGGTCTCCGCGCGTTCGGGGTCGGGCGGGCGTACGTGGGGCCCCCGACCGATGGTCGGGGGCCCCACGTACGCCCGGCGTGGCCGGAATATGACGTCAGCGCTTGAAGGCGTCCTTCACGTTCTCCTTGGCCTGGCGGGCGTCGCCCTTGGCCTGGTCGGCACGGCCTTCGGCGGTGAGGCGCTCGTTGCCGACGACGCGGCCGGCGGCCTCCTTGACCTTGCCCTTGGCCTGCTCGGTCTTCGCCTGGGTCTTCTCGTCAGCCGACACAACCATCACTCCTCGCCATAGGAACTCGCCTTGCCTCAACTCGCCTGTCCCCGAGCGGAGACTTGAAACGGGAGAGCCACGGATCCTTTGGGCGAGGGAACCGCGCGGGCAGCGAATTCCATTGCCCGCCTGCACCGATAAGAAGAAAGTAAGTTCCGCACGCATGGTCTGGCAGGTGCCGGACAGAAGGCGTCTCGGAGGTAATAACTATGGTTCCCCTGCTTCTCGTTCTTCTGCTCGCCCTGATTCTCTTCGGTGCCGGATTCGCGGTGAAGATCCTCTGGTGGGTCGCCATCGCCGTCCTGGTGCTGTGGCTGGTCGGCTTCGTCGCCCGCCCCAAGGGAGGTAGCGGCCGCTGGTACCGCTGGTAGACGGGCTGAGCGGCGCGTCATGGTGGGTCCCTCCCTCGGGAGGGACCCACAGTTATGTCCGGATCTCGCCCGTCAAAGCCAGGATTTTCGGGGCATCCGAACCATGGCAGGGGTGGTTGCCGCGACGCGGTCGGGAACCGGCTACCTCCAACGGAGCGGCAGCCACCCCCGCTCCCCCGATCCGCAAGGATCGAATTCGGGGAGAACGGGAGAACCTCTGCCGGGGCAGTCGAGGTTTCGACGGTGCCACGTTCCAGCGCCGCGACGCGCCGAGTCCGGCCTCGTCGCCGCGCATCAGGATGTCCGTGCCGCCCCCTCGCCCGGATGGGTCGGATCACCGGCCGCGAGGCGGACCTGCCGCCAGGCCGTGGTCGCCAGGTAGGTCCCGTACCCGCCTCAGACGTGAGGGACCGGCCCCCATCGAACACCATCGGGGGCTGCAGCAGATCTGCTCAGGGGTGTAGTCGCATACCAGCGTGGTGTCGTCACGCCAGAACGCCGGTTCGCAGTCCCGTTGGTGGTTCTCGCCCAGTCCCTGGACCAGGCACACAGAGAAGATCAGAGCAACCCACGGGATGTCGCACATCCCCGGGCTTCCCCGGGGCGGTTGCGGCCGAGCGCCGACCGGACGGCCGCGCACCCGAGGGAGGAGGCCGGACGCGCCCTCGCCCCGGCAGACTCGGCGAGTCTGCCGGGGCGAGCCGGACCACGGGGGTTCCCGTGCGGTCGTCGGGTGGTAGGTCATGCCCCCGACGACCGCGCGACCGCGCTACCGCACGACGGCACGTCGGCACAGAACGTCGCGGTCAGGAGGAGCTCGGGTCAGCGGACCTCGGTGACCCGGTGCTCCTTGCGCGCGCCACAGTTGGAGTTGTACACCTGCACGTGCACGTTGCTGATGCCCCCGCCCCAGTCCACGCAGTGGCCCTTGCCGTACACGTAGGCCGGGCCCGCGTACGACGTGTACCGGCCGTAGTCCTCGCCTCGCGCCGAGGTCGCGTTGACTTCGATCCACAGGGCCATGTCCACGGCCGCACCCGGGTTGTTGCGGATGGTCGCGACACAGTTCTTGCCGGTCGAGGCGTTGTACGTCAGGTAGACGGTGCCCAGCGAGCCGATGGCAGCCGAGTTCACGGTCTTGTAGGCGCTCCCGCAGACCTTCTGCGGCGTGGTGTTGGGCGCGGCGCTGGCGGGCGCCGCCAGCGCGGTCGTGGCCCCGAGGGCCAGGGCGGCGAATGCGGTGGTGGTCACGACGGGACGGGTGAATTTCATGTTTCCCCCTGGTGGTGGTCATGGGAGTTGGTCGCTCCTGCATGCTGGGACATGCGGGACGGCGCAACGGTTGCGCATCGTTCGCAAAAGATGCGACCGCGCCGCCGACCGCCGCACGTGGGGAGCCGCACCCGCTCGGCGAGCGGCTCCCGCGACGGTGGCGTGCAGCCGCTCGTCCGCGACCGCCCTCACCTGCAACACCTGCCGGGCTGGCACGCTCTCACCCCCAGGAGTAGCACCCGGTTGCTCCTTGTCGGGGCGATGGCGATCGAACGCTGCCGTACCGGCCGAGAGCTCCGCCGTCCGGCATGGGGACGACGCATCCGCGTCCGGGCTGTCCGCCAGTCGTGTCAGCGTTGCGCCGACGTGCTCCAGGAGGCGTGCGTACGGGGCCAAGCCGGTGATGCCGGGAGCCGGCACATGGGGGGATGGGCTCGCCGGCCGTCGGAAGCAGGAGGAGGTCGCGGACCTCCGTGCACTTCTGCGCGGTGACCGTCGCGGCCGGGAACTTCCGAACATCGCCCGGTCGCGGATCCTGGCCGTCCGGACCCGTCAGGTCGCCGCCGGCTCCGGCCGGCACAGACGGCGTCGTAGCACCCCGGTGAACGGGGCCGTGGCTGCGGACCCCAGCGCGAGGCCGCCGCCGGTGAAGATGGCGGCGTTGATCCAGCTCGGCACCTGTTCGGTGGCGTCGGGGTCCCCCGGGTACTTCTCGCAGACGACCGACACCGGGAGCACCGACCGGGTGACGAGCCGGCTCTCGGGCGTCGACGGGTCCCGAAACATCCGGCTCACCTGGCTGTTGCAGACCGCCCAAGGATCGGGGGGGTTGAACCCGGTCATGTGCCCGGACACGAACGCGAGCCCCGCGCAGAACAGCGCGGCGACGGCGACCTGCGTGAACACCCAGGCGTGCAGGACAGGTGCGGCCGAGCGCAGCCGCACGGCCGTGGCGGCGTGGATGGCGAGCGATATCAGGGAGCCGAATCCTGCCAGCGCCAGCGTCAGCGCAATGATGATGATCACGAGCAACAGGGACGCGGGATCGCCCTGCTGCGGTTTCCGACCTGTCCGTCGGTCGACGCGCCCTGGGTTCTGTCTCGTCGGTCCGCGCCGGGCCGGGATGAGGACGTCGGCGAGGCGGAGTGCGGCCCGGTAGGCGATTGGCGAGCGTGTCGGTTCGTATGGCCGGGCCGCCCCATTTGCTTGAGGACGACGTACAGGTCAGGTGAGGGACTGGACGGCGTACAGCGTGCCGATGCCGGCGGCCAGGAGACCGAGGAGGTAGCGCAGGAAGCGCTCGGGGAGGTGGGGTTGGAGGTGGGCCCCGAGGTAGCCGCCGGCGAGGCCGCCGATGCCGCAGGCAATGCCGAGGGGCCAGTTCGGGGCGATGGATCCCTCGGTGGTGAGGGAGAGCAGTGCGTAGGTGCCGGCGCCGACGACCGAGGTGACGAAGGTCGAGGCGAGGGCGGCGGGCGCGACCTGGGCGACGGGTAGTCCGCGGCCGGCGAGGACGGGGCCCAGCAGGGAGCCACCGCCGATGCCGTAGATCCCGCCGACGGTCCCGACCGCCAGCGAGAGGGCCGCGGTTGCCCGCTCCGACAGGGGCCGGGCCGCCCGGGCGGGTGGTGCCGGGCGCAGGGTGCGCCAGCACAGCCAGAGACCGAGCGGCAGCAGGAGCAGGGCGATGAAGGCCCGGAACACGGCGGGGCCGGGGACGGCGAACACCCGGATCAGCGCGCCGAGGATGACGCCGGGGACGGTGCCGACCAGCAGGAGACGGGTCAGCGGGCCGCCGAGCCGGCCGCCGCGGGCGTGCCGGATCAGCGCTCCGGGCCCGGCGACCACGTTGTAGAGCAGGTTGGTGGGCGTCACCGCCGGGGAGGGGACGCCGAGGAAGCTGACCTGGACGGGCAGCAGGAACACCGCGCCCGACACGCCCGCCGGGGCCGTCACCACGGAGATCACGAGCCCGGCGGCACATCCCAGCAGCGCGGACGACCAGTTCACCGCTTCCCCCTCCGGCAGATCATCGGGACAGCAACGCTATCGGGTGATCGGGGCGGCGAGTTCGGCCAGGAGGGTGCGTACCCGGCGTTCGATCTCGTCGGGGGTCGGGTGAAAGGTGGCTGATGCAGGGGGTGGCGCGGGTGGCCGCCGCCCGTCGCTCTTCGGCGAACCGCGCCGTGGGGACCGCCTTTGGGTGGCGGCGGTTCAGGCGGGCGATGTTGTTGCACCTGTCGTAGCGGCATGTGATGTGGTCGAGGTACTCCCGCTCGAAAGGCTCCGTCCGATGCACCCCTTCATCGCGCCTCCCCGTCAGGTCAAGATCGGTGATGCGGCCGCGTTCGCCGACACCACCCCACGTGCCATCCGCCATTACCACGAGATCGGCCTGCTGCCGGAGCCGGAGCGAGGCGGGGACGGCCGCCGCCGCTACGGCTACGACGACATGATCCGCCTGCTGTGGATCCGCAAGATGGCAGCGGTCGGCATCAGCCTGGACGACATGCGGGCCGCCTTCGACGAAGCGCGGGACATCGAGGAGATCCTGAACAGGCTGGAGGAAACCTTGGCGGCGCGAGAGGCCGAAATCAAACGCCGGCGCGCGGCTGTCCAGCGGCTGCTGGCGGCGGGCAGCCCACTGGGACTGCTCTCCGAACTGGTCACGAACCGGCTCGGCCACCTGCCCCCGGGCGCACTGCGCCCCTCCGACCTGGAAGTCTTGCTGCTCACGGAACGGGTCTTCGGTCCGCTGGGCGCCGCCGTCCAAGCCGGCGTGTTCATCGTGCTGGCCACCCACCCCGATCTGAGGGCCGAGGACGACCGTCTCGACGCCGCCGAGGCCGCCCTCGACGACGGCGTCGATCCCGACGACCCACGCGTCGAAGAAGTCGCGGTACGGCGATGCGCCCATCACATGGCCTTGGAGCGGGCCGGCGAGGCAGCTGGGCTGGATGCGGAAGAGGAGCAGCTATTCGAGATCTACGACGCCGACCTGAAGGGGGAGGAGGACAAACGGATGAGCGTCTGCGAAGCGATCACCAAAATGCCCTACGACTTCTCCCCCGCCCGGATGCGCTGTGTGGAACTCACGGCACAACTCCTCGCGGACGCCCTCTCGGCGGACTGTTGACGGAGACGAGGGTGCGCCGGAGCAGCGGCGCCCGGGCGCTCACCCTCCGGCCTTCACGGGCACGGCGGGAATCTCCAGCAGCGCGGACGGCTTGGCCAGGGCCTCGGGCAGCGCCCAGTAGTACACCCGTCGTAGCAGTGCTCGGCCCGCGGCCAGTCCTCCTCGTCGGCAGCACGTTCCTGCTCACCGAAGAGCGGACGGAACTCTTCGAGACCGGGCAGCGCGTCGACTCGGCGTGCATCCACGGCATATCGACGCCGGTCACGGCCGGCCGGGCAATCTCCTGGTGCGGTCCTTCCGACGGCGCGTGCGCGGGCTTCCGCTGGGCTACCGGGCGGTGCGCCGGCGGCGGGCGCGCTCGAACTCGGCGACGTCCGACATCCAGGGACCGTGCTGTTCGAGTGCGGCGCAGCCGCCGCGGGCGAAGGCGCTCACCAGGTTCCGGTAGCCGCCGATCCCGTCGACCAGGGTGTACTCGACCCGGTACTCCGGATCCGACGTGCCGTCGCCTTCGCGCAGCGTGGTGATCCGGGCGAGGGAGTCCGCGTAGAAGTGGAGCTGGATCCCTTCGCCCCTCTCCTCGTCCTCGATGGTGAACACCTCGTTGTCCGCGGCGGAGCGATCGCCGACGAACTCCCAGAACTCCGCGGCGGCACTGCGGGGCCCGTCCCGTCGCCACTTCTTCTCGACGCCCTTGTCGTCGGTGAACGACAGGGCCGTCTTTCTCGCGCTCCCGACGGAGTCGGCGTGGTGGTGGCCGGCCGCGCGCTCGTCGTCGTCCTCCATGGGTGTGTTCCTGGAGCGGTCCGCGGCCTCCGAGCACATCAGGAAGCTCACGGTACGCACCGCGTCATCGGCGAGTTCGGGGTGTGCACGGCGCACGGCCGCTTGGACCGTCGTCTCCATGTGCGCCCAGTCGCGCTTGTCCGTGGCGCGTTTTCCCCGTCGCGGATCGCGACCGATCCGCAGGCCGGCGCACGCCCGCTCCGCAGTGGCAATCACCCTCATGACCTCGGGCAGCAGCGCCGGATCGACGGCAGCGGGCAGTCGCCTCGGAACCGTCGCGCCGTGCGCGTACTGGCCCGTGTACCTCAGGATCGCGGCGTCGAGTGGACCGAGTACGGTTCCGCGCTCGGCACGCCGGCGGTCCGCGTGGTACTCCTGAGCGCGCTTCCCGTTCGACGTCTCGGTCGCCGCGCGCATCGCCGCGCACACCTGACCGCGCTCCAGGAGAGCGATGTCGGCCCCGTGGGCGACGAGCCGGCTCCTGTCCCAAGGGATGCGCTGGAAGAGCGCGTCGACGTCGGCGGGCGCGGCAAGGAGGATCGGGTCCAGGAGCGCGACGGCAGCGTTCTCGTCGAGCCGGCCCCGGGTTCCGGCGGCGTCGCACAGCGGGAGGACAGCACTCCACAGCAGTAGGTGTCTGGCCAAGTCCTCCCGGATCACCGCGAGATGGGCTTCGCTGATCGGGAACGTGAACGTGCGTGGCTCGTGGTTGGCGTCGGCCCCGGCGCCGAGCGTCAACTTCAGCTCGCCGTCCTCGCGGACCACGTTCGGGATCCAGCCGCTCCGCCGCGTGAAAACGATGTCCTTCACGGGCTCAGGCTCCCCCGACACGGCGACGGCCGGCATCACGGCGATGGCGCGGCCCCGTCCCGCAGCCTCTGCTCACGCAGTACACGCTGCTCACGCAGTTCACACAGCTCATGCAGTACACGCTGCTCACGACCATCGTGCGCATTCGGCGTCGAGGCGTGCGTCGGTGCGCACCCAGACTTCGCCCTCGGCGGCCTCGGCCGGGGCGTCGACCCGTTCGACACCGAGGAACTCGATCAACTTGAGCAGTACGGCTCGGTCGGCTCGGTCGTCGTCGACACCGCGCGAGTCGAAGAAGACGTAGTACTGGTCGCTCGGGTCCACGTAGCCCGAATCCGCCCAGATCCGGGCGACTTCTTCGATCGCCGCTGCTTCCGTCGTGATCGTGGCGGCGCGGGCGGCGCCGCGCACCTCCGGTGACGCGTCGAGGTCGGCGAGGTCGGAGAACCACTGGCCGAAGCGGTCGAGGCCGGCGTAGCCGTTCTCGAAGAACAGCATCGCGCTCGGAAGGTAGCGGTTGCCCCTGTCGACCTGGAGGTGTTCCGACCGGGGCGGGCCGGCGTCCTTGATCCGGGAGATCAGGCCTTGCCCGGGCATGAGGACCAGCCTCTGCCCCGACGGTTCGTCGCTGATGGTGTAGGCGTCGGCGTCCCGACCACGGAAGAACGCGGAGAAGGCTACGTAGGCTTCTTGAGGGTCGCCCACGGAGACCTGTTCGTCGTTGCCATCACCGACGGCGAAGACGAACTGTTTCGGTCCGGGTTTGTAGGGGCGAGCCATGTGCGTCCTTCGTTCACGTGCGATAGCTCCACCAGCGTAGTCGCACGAGAGCGGACGCCGGCCGGCCGTCATCGCCGACGAACGGGCGGCGGAACCGGCAGGTGGGCCGGCCCCCGCACCCCGTCGGCCTGCGCACCCCGCCGGCCGTCGCGGCCGTGGGGCCCGCCTCGTAGGGGTGGCAACACCGCGGGAGGAGGACCTGTCCCGCATGGAATCCCTGGTCAGAAAGGCGGCTCGCCGTACCTGTGGGGCTGATCCCCACTACCGTGACCAGGGGCCGGGAGGAATTGTCGTCCACCGTCGGAGGGGGACCTGCGAGCAGACCGCCAACCATCGGACGGACAGGTTCTACCGTCGCCAGGCGCATCGGATACGTGCTGACGCGCCGGACGCTCGGTCGAGCTGGGGGTACCGCTGCTGCTTCCGTCCCGTCCCGTGGCGGCGGAGCCCGAGCGGCTCGATGAATCCCCCGTCGCGGGTCCCTTTCGTGTGTGCAAGGAGCAACCGTGCCCTCATCCACCTCCACCATCCCGGCCCTTTCGGCTCGGGAGTTGCGCTACCAGGTCGCCGGTCGGACCCTCCTCGACGGCCTCTCCCTCGATGTCGCTCACGGTACGAGTGTGGCCGTGACCGGGCCCAGTGGGTGCGGCAAGTCCACCCTGTTGAACTGTGTTGCCGGCATCACCCTTCCCACCGGCGGGAAGGTCGTCATAGCGGGACACGACGTCACCGCGGCCTCGTCCTCCCGGCGTGCCGCTCTGCGGCTGGCGCACGTCGGGATGGTCTACCAGTTCGGCGAGTTACTGCCCGAACTGACGGCGTTGGAGAACGTGGCCCTGCCCGCTCTCATGTCGTCAGCGCCGCCCCGGGAGGTGTATGCGCGTGCCGAGTCGCTGCTCGGCGAGCTCGGCCTCGCCGGCCTCAGGGGTTCGCCCACCGCCACGCTCTCCGGTGGTGAGCGGCAGCGGCTGGCCGTGGCCAGGGCGCTCATCGGCTCTCCGAGTCTGGTCCTGGCCGACGAGCCGACCGGGTCCTTGGACGGCAAGGCCGCCGATGCGGTCGCCGAGCTCCTCTTCGCCGTACCCGCGGAGCGGCCGTGCGCGCTGGTGGTCGTGACCCATTCCCCGTCGGTAGCCGAACGCGCTGACGTGGTACTGGAGTTGGCCGGCGGCAAGTTGGAAGGTGCCCGGTGAGGTCCACGGCTGGATCCGGCACGCGTCTGTTGTGGTCCCTGGGCTTCCGCATGGCCCGTACCCGCGGCGGATCGCCGCATCGGGCAGCGCTCCTCATGGCCGCGCTGCTCGCGCTGACGACGGTGTGGGCCGTGGTGGCCGCGCACACCGTTCACGACCGGCGGGACGCCCGCATGACCGCCCGCAACCCGGTGCCCGTGGCGGCCGCCGAAGCCCGGGCCCGCTGGTGGGAGCGGCCCGACGAGGTGGGGGAGCGTGCCGTCTCCGTGGTGTACGTCAGACCGCTCGGGTCCGCGATCGCGCCTCCGCCCGGCCTCCCGCGCTGGCCCCGGCCTGGGGAGGCCTACCTGTCGCCCGCCCTCGCCGAGGTGGCTCCCGGCCGGTACGGGCAGCTCGCGGGCATGATCGCGCCCGCGGGTCTCGCGGACGGCGTCGAACTGGTGGCGTACGTCAACCCGCCCCAAGGCGGCTTCTTCGACGAGGTCGACGAACCCACTTCCTTCATCGGTGGGTTCGGTGCCCGTCAACACGGCTCGTTCTTCGTCGCCTCCCACCAGTTCGACCGGGGGATCGCCGAGCTCGACCTGATCGTGGCACTGGTCGCGGGCCTGCCGGTGATGGCGCTCGTGTTGGTCGCCGCCCGCAGCCGCTCAGAAGTACGGGAGCGGCGGCTGCTGCTCCTCGACGCTCTCGGCGTCCCGGTACGGGGCAGGGCCGTGGTGGTGGCGGCGGAAGCGGCCCGGCCGCTCGGCTACGGGATCCTGGCCGCCTGCGTACTGGCGGCGACCGTGTCGGTGACGTCCCTGACGCTGCCGTTCACCGGCTACCGCGTGTGGGCCGAGGACCTTCGGGCGGCGCTCGGATGGCTTCCGGTGTGCGCGCCGGGGACGTTCCTCGTACTGCTCGCGCTGAGTGTGGCCGGCTGCCTCGTGCGCCGTCGGCGTACGGGGTCAACGCCGGCCCGTTCGGGCCCGGCGACCGGTGGCCGGTGGCCGGGTGTGGTGTTCGTGGGCGCCGTCGCGGTGGCCGCGTGGGGGTCGGAGCACCGCGGGACGGTGGGGAAGGTCGGCTTCGCGGTCGGGGCCATGGCCGCGCTGATCGTCCTTCCCTACGCGACGGCTCGCCTGGCCCGGGTCATCGGTGCCCGGCTGGCCCGTAGTGGTGGCCGACGCGGGGACCCGGCGATGATCGTCGCGGGCCGATGGCTCGCCGCCCGGCCTCAGGCCCTGGCCCGACTCAGTGCCGCGCTCGTCGTCGGACTCGGGATCGTGGTCATCGGACAGGTGATCACCACTCAGTTCGCCGGCCCCGCCGAGGCGGCCCGGGCCCGCTTCCACGCCGGGGACGGCATGCTGGTCCAGGTCAGGTCCCGCAACGTCCCCGCCACCGCCGAAGGGTTCGTCGCGGCCGTCGGCGCCGAGCGGGTGGTGCGCTACTCCCCCGAGCCCGCCCGTCAGGGACTGCGGCTCACCGGCACCTGCGGCGCGCTGGCCGCGTTCGGAGCCATGATCCGGTGCCCCGTCGAACCCGTGAGCGTGGAGGGAGTGTTCACCGGCCTGTCCCCGCTGGGGCGGGAGGTGTTCGGTACGACGGAGATGCTGCCCGGCCCGCCGGTCACGGTGTGCGCGTGCGCCGCCCCCGCCGAAGGGGACAGAACACTGTTCGGATTCCTGGTCGTCAACCGTGACGGAACCTCAGGGGTGGAGGCGATCGAGCAGGCCGGCTACCGGCATCTGATCGGGCCGATGACCGCGCGGCCGGGGCAGTCCTGGTATCTGGGCTCGGCCGCCCAGGCGGCCCAGGTGCGATGGCTGCTGGACTTCGCGCCCCTCGGCATCGCCGCCCTGGCCGCGGCGGGCGCCCTCGGCGCCGCCGGAGTGTTCATCGAACAGTCCCAGGCCCTCGGCCCGTTGGCCGTCCACCAGACCGGGCAGGGCTTCTACCGGCGGATCGCCCTGTACAACCTCGCCCTGCCCCTGGGCGCCGTCGGAGCGGTCGGATCGGGCGTGGCAGCCCTGCTGGGCTCCTTGATGATCAACCTGGGCAAGGGCGGCTGGATGTCCACCGCCCTGCTCGGTACGGGTGTCGCCGTGGTCGCCGTATGCGGTGTGGTGGTGGCCTGGTCCTGCGGACGCACCGCCTCCGCACATGCCGCCGCCTGGGCACCACGAGCCGACTGAGCGTCCCGGGTGAACGGCCCGAACCCCCGCGCCGGTGCGCCGTCCTGAGGCGGCTGCCGGCGCGTGTGCGTCGGATCGTACGGGAAGCCTTCTCACCGACCGCAGCGCCGGCCGATCCCGCCCTCCCGTCGGGGCTGCGGGCACGGAGGTGTGCGGAGGCGTGGACCCTGTTCAGGGCGCTGCGTCGCCCGACTCCTCAGCGAGTCGATCCGTGGAGCTCCGTCCGCCAAGGCTCGCAGCCCTGGATGTCGTCCGGGCAGCCCTGCACGTCCGGTGGTGCGAGGGTGCTGAGGTTCCACACGATGACGCCGCTCGGTGGAGGATCGGTTTCGATCGAAGGGACCTCGGCCACGAAGGGCTGTCCTGCGGGTACGTTCAACCGTACGGCTTGACTGCCTCCGCAGCGGACTTCGAAAGTCCGTGTGGTCCCGCCGCGTGTGAGCGTCAGGTTGATGGTCGGCACGCTGTTGCTGTCGCAGACCATGTCGAAGCGGTAGGGCTTCTCACCAGGGGTATCGAGGGTTTGGTCAACCCCGGAAACGACGAACTTGGACGCCTCGGCAATGAGGGTGGTGTCGGCGTCATCGGCGTCCAACGCTCGTTGGACCCGTTGGAGTGCGTCATCGGGTTCCCACTCCCCGGTCCGGCTGCTGCCGTCCTGGGTGCAGGCTGCGGCGAGGGCGGCTGTGGCGAGCAGAACAGCAAGGGCACGGGTTGGCCGCATGGCAGCATTCTAAGAGGACGGGGGGCGCGCGACGTTGCCGTGGGCCCGGCGGTCCCGGTCTGCGAGGACACCGTCACCAGCCGGTGCTTCCGTCTTCGGGCAACGGTGCGACGGGGCAACGCCGGGCGGGCTGTTGGGGAGTCCATGCCGCGCACCTCGGGTACAGCAGGAACGATCTCATTGACGTGATCAGGGGGTTTTCGTGACTGACCGTACGAAGCGGACGAGGGGCACGCGGTGGGGAGCGGCGGCCTGGGTGGTGGGCGTGCCGGCCGTGTTGGCGGGGCTTCCGCCGGCCGCGAGCAGCCGGCTGCCGGAGCGCCTCGCCACCCACTGGGACGGCGAGGCTCCCGACGGATCGATGCCCCTGTGGGCGGCTGCCGTGTTCCCCACGCTGGTCTGGGCGGTTCTGGCGCTCTCCATGGCCCTGGTCGGCCGGCGTGGAGGTGCGCCCGCGGCGGCGTGGGTCGGGGTGTCCCTGCTGTCCGGGGGCGTGTCTCTGGCGGGCGCCCAGGCTTCGATCGTCCGCGCCAATCTGGACCGGGCCGATTGGCGGGATGCCGGTTCGGTGGGCACGGGGATGGCCGTCACGGCGGTGGTCGCCGTCGCCGCCGGCGTGTTGGGATGGTGGGCCGGCCGGCGCGTGGCACTCCCGGTCCACGCCGAACAGGGCGTGAGCGGCGAAGTCATGGAGGTCCCGGAGGGTGCGCGCCGCGTCTGGCTCTCCCGTACCGCGAACCCCTGGCTGCAGCTGACAGCGGCTCTTACCGGCCTCGTGGCCGCGGCCGCCCTACTCGCGGGCGCGGGTGGCCTCATCGGCCTGCGGTGGGCGCTCATCGCCCCGTTCGCGATCACCTCGGTTCTCGCGTTGTCGTGCGCCTCGGTACAGGCGCGGGTGACGGAGTCCGGGCTGGAGGTGGCCTTCGGTCCGCTCGGCCGGCCGGTACGGCGCTGGGCGGCGCAGGACATCGTTTCGGCGCGTGCCGAGAAGCGGACCCCGGCGCAGGTCGGCGGTTGGGGCTACCGGCTCAGCGGCCTGGGCACCACCGTGATGCTCCGGGCCGGCGAGTGCCTGGTCATCCGTCCGACCAAGGGCACGGAGTTCGCCGTGAGCGTCGATGACGCGGAGACCGGCGCCGCGCTGCTCAACGCCCTTTCGGCCCGCCACGCCGGTCGATAGATCAAGCCGCCGTTCTGGCGAACCCGTGCCCGTCTACAGGCGGTCGGGGGCCCTGGTAGAAGATCACTTCGGGGCTGGGGGCTGGGGGCTCGGGGGCTCAGGGCTCAGGGTCGGGGCTCGGGTCGCAGCGGGGATGGGGGCTCGGGGCCTGTCCCATGAGGTGACGGGTGCTGGGCGGGCTGTGTGACACTCCCTCTGAATGATCACTCGGGGGGAGTTCCGCGTTGAACGCGTTGTTGAAGAGGGTATGGATCGGGCTGGCCACGACCTTGATCGTGGGGATGGCCGCCGTACTCCTGCCGAACCAGGTCCAGATCAACGATGACGGGCGGGTCCACCTGGGCGCGCCCGTGCCCACGCCGTCCCCGTCCGTTGAGGCGCCCGTACCGGAGTCCACGTCACCGCCCCTGACCCGGGACGCCGTGGACGAGGTGATGCGAACCGCGATCAGCGCGGCGGGCCTCGACCCGGCGCAGGGTCGCCCGACCGTCGCGGCCGACGCCGCCGCGAACAGGACGGGCTGGATGGCCGCCCGCGAAATGGCCACCGTGCAGGCGGAGATGAATGCGATCTGCGCCGACCTGGAACGCCAGGGCTGGACGCTGAACCCGAACGGCGACCGCCCGAACCCCTCCGATTCCCGCAGCTACCGGCGCGGGGGTTGGTACCTGCTGGTGCACACGCGCGGGAAGGCCCAGGCGCCGTCCACCACCTCCGCCTTGACCGACTCGCAGACCTACCTGACCCTGACCGGGCTCCAGCTGGACCTCTCCACCATCCCCCTCCCCGCGGTCACCGTCCGCGTCGGATGACCTTCTCGGAGCGGGACTACCGACTGCGACGGGGCTCGCCGCACGAGAGGCTGTCCGCGGTGGGGTAACGGGCGCGCACAGGGGCCGGGGCGCGCGGGCTCGTCACCCCCGCCGCGACGCGGCGGGTGTGCGCCCTGATCAAGGGCTGCGTTCGCGGCGCCTCCCACAGCCCTTTCGTCCTGGTCCTGGTCAGGAGATCGCGTCGGGTGCGGCCCGGATCAGTGTCAGCGGGACCGAGGAGGGCGGCAACGGCGACGAGGGTCTCGTGCGCGTTGTCGGGGAGCCGGCCGAGGTTCGGGCAGGCGTTCAGGGCGTCCACGACGCCCGCGCCCAAGTGGTCGGTGGAGGTGACGGCTGCGGCGGCCCGCGTCAGGTGGTCGGCCGCTTCGGGAGGGAACGCGGTGTCGTGACGGTCTGCGGCCTGTTGGATCAGCCCGCGGAGGGAAGCGAAGGTGTCCGCCATCGCGTTCACCTGGGCGAACAGGGCGGAGGCGACGACGGCAGCCTGCTGCGGGGTGTAGACGGCCCGGTCGGCTTGCGTGGCGTCACGGAGGCCCTCGGCTGCTTCCGGTCCGACGAGGGCGAGGGCGATCGTGGTCGTGGTCGCGGGCTCCGGGCTGTGGTCTCCCGTGAAGAGCCGGATGCCGTCGCAGGCGTCCCCGACGGCTCCCCGGTCGTCGGGCTCCTCGTATTCCTTCCAGAGCGTGCGTCACGGCTCGGTGCCGGTCACGGATCCATCTCCTCGTGCCGGCGGCGGCGTAGGTCTCGCGTGCGCGGCCTACGGCACTCACGACCGGCCGGCGCGGTCCCACGCTGTGTCCAGTCGCTCACGGTCGATCGGTAGCATGCGGCACCATGATGCGCGCTTGGGTCCTGCCGATACTGCTCGTGCTCTGCGGCGCGGCCGTCGCGGCCGGTCAGGTCCTCCGGGGGAGCCTCGGCCCGGCCGCAGCGCTCCTGCCGGCATTCCTGGCGCTCGCCGCCGTGACCTCACCCCTGCTGTTCCCGAGGTCGATCGGTGCGCGGGAGGCACAACGCCGCAGCGCGGTCGACGGTCGACCGGTCGTCTTCTGGCGGCCGGGTTGCACGTTCTGCATACGCATGCGCATCCGGTTGGGCCGCAGCGCCCGCCAGTTGCACTGGGTCAACATCTGGCGCGACCCGGCAGGAGCCGCGGCGGTGAGGGCGGCCAACGACGGCGACGAGACCGTGCCGACCGTCTTCGTGGCGGGCCGACCCCACACCAACCCCGATCCCGCATGGGTGCGCGAACAACTCCCCCGTCGGCGTGATCGGAGGACGCGTCCCACGGAGGACACCCGCGGACACAAGAGGATGGGGGCCACGGGGCATGCTCAGGGCCCTCCTCGACTTGGTCGCGGGTGTGTCAGCCGTTGCGCCGGCCGTCGGCGGCGGTGTGCGGCACGGCAAGGCCTCGGTCAGGCGGAGATGCCGCCGTCGATGACCAGGTCGGTGCCGACGACCGAAGCGGCGTCCGGCGAGGCCAGGTACAGCACGGCTGCCGCGACCTCCGCGGTGGAGGAGACCCGACCCAGAGGCACCTCACGCTTCATCCGGGCGGCCCGGTCGGCGTCGGTCTCCCCGGGCCGGAGCGACATGGTGGTGGCGGCCGGGCCGGGGCTGACCGCGTTGATGCGGATGCCGTCGGCGACGTGGTCCAGGGCGGCGGCCCGGGTCAGGGCGGTGACGGCCGCCTTGGTGGCGATGTAGCCGGCCACGCCCGGGATGCGGGTGTGCGTACCGAGGTTGGAGGAGATGTTGACGATCACGCCCCCGGTGGGCTGGTCGCGCATCCGGGCGACTTCGGCCTGGAGGCTCAGCAGGACACCGGTGACGTTGATGTCGAGCAGGGTGCGCCAATCCTCCTCGGGGAGATCGGCGATGGGTGCGCCGCCCCGGAAGACACCCGCGTTGTTGACGGCGACGTCCAGGCTGCCGAAGTGTTCGACGGTGCGTCGGACCAGGGCCCTGACCTCATCGGAGCGGGTCACGTCCGCGGTGACGGCGGCTGCCGTGCCGCCCTCCTTCTCGATCAGGGCGACCGTCTCGTCGAGCGGGGCGGCCGTACGTCCGGCCGCCACCACGGCGGCCCCCTCGGCGGCGAAAGCGAGGGCGATGGCCCGGCCGATGCCGGAGCCCGCGCCGGTGACGAGGACGGTCTTACCGGTGAAGCGTGCGTTCATGGTGATGACTCCCTTGGTTGGTACGCGGTTGCGCGGTTGCGCGGGTTACTTGGTGCGGGTGCTGAGGAGAGCGGCGGCGGCGAGCGTGGCTGCCGTCGCGGCGAGTGAGGTGGCGTCGGAGCCGAGGGTGAGCAGGGCGGCGAGTACGACGGTCGGGCCCAGTTCCATCGCGGTGTTCATGACGCCGCCCGCGAGCCCGGTCCGGTGCGGCTCCACCCCGTCGGTCGCCAGGACGGCGGCCCCGGCGAACGCGGCGGCCGCTCCGGCCGGCAGCAGGAGTAGGCCGGGGAGCAGCCCGTACGCGTACGGAGCGTGCGGGGTCAAGCCGGTGAGGGCGAGCAGCGCGAGGCCCGTCGCGGCGATCGCGAGCCCGGAGGCGGTGACGGCCGGCGCCCCGTACCGGGCGATGAGCGGGCCCGCCGCGCGCCCGGAGACGAGCAGGGCCACCGCGAACGGGACGAAGGCGGCGGAGGTCTGCAACGCCGACCAGCCGCGGTCCTGCTGGAGTTGGAGGGAGAGCAGGACGAACGTCATGGCCGTCCCGGCGGCGGTCAGGCCGATGGCGGCGAGCGCGAGCCCCCGGCGGCGGTCCCGGAGGAAGCCGAGCGGGAGCAGCGGGTCCGGGGCGCGGCGCTCGGCGAGCAGGAACCCGATGAGGAGCGCGGCTCCGGTGAGGAGGGGGATCAGGACCGCGGCGGACCCCCAGGGGTGGGCGTCGGTGAGGACGAGGCCGTAGCCGGCCAGCGTGATGCCGGTGGTGGCGAGCAGCGCACCCGGCAGGTCGAGGGAACGGCCCGTGCCGGCCGGGGTCGCGGGCAGCAGCCTCGGGGCGAGAACGAGCGCGAAGGCGGCCACCGCCACCGGGAAGGCCAGGGTCAGGCGCCAGGGCGCGAGCGCCGAGATGACCCCGGAGAGCAGGTTCCCCGCGGTCGCGCCGAGGACCGACAGCCCGCCCCAGGTGGCCATCGCCTTTCCGTACGCGGCGGATCGGGGGAAGACCGCGCGCAGGACGGCCATGGCGGCGGGTGCGGTGAGCGCGGCGCCGGCCCCTTGCGCGAAGCGGGCGGTGAGCAGTGTCTGCGGTCCCGGGGCGAGCAGCGCGGCGAGGGACGCCGCGGCGAACACGAGCAGCCCGGCGCGGAGGGCGCGACGCCCGCCGAGACGGTCGGCGACGCGGCCGCCGAAGAGCAGCAGCCCGGAGAAGGTCAGTCCGTAGGCGGCGCTGAGGAGGATCAAGTCGTCCCGGTCGAGGCCGTATTGGCGACCGATCCGGGGCAGGGGCACGACGAGCGCGGTGAGCGTGAAGATCAACGACGTCTGCACGATGCCGAGCAGCGCGAAGGCGGGGCCGGGCGCGGGGCCTCTGGCGGCGGCTTCGATCGTGGTGTCACGGCCCTGCGTGGTGGTCACTTCTCCCCCTATATTTGACTGAACGTTCCATAATTCGGTCATGACGAAGCACCCCTCCCCAGGGGTGACGTTCAGTCCAGCAGCCCCAACGCCTGCTCGGCGGCGTCCCGCACCCGACCCGGGTCGCTCGACGCCTTGCCGACCACGCGCAGGCCTTGCATCAGCACGAGGAGCATCCGCGCGAGCGCGCGCGGATCGCGGTCCTCGGGCAACTCGCCCTGCGCGCGGGCCCGTACCAGCGCCGAGTGCAGCAGGGTCTCGACGTGGTCCCAGCTCGACTCGACCCGGCGGGCCGCCGCCGCGTCGTGCGCGCCGAGCTCGGCGGCCGCATTGGTGACGAAGCACCCCTTCAACCGCCGGTCGTCGGCGTTCGCCTCGGCGGCGAAGCGCCGCACCAGCGTACGTACGGCGGGCAGCGCGGGACCCGGCTGGGACAGTTCGCCCAGCAGGGTCGCGTCACGGTTCTCGTTGTACCGGTCCAACGCCTTGAGGTACAGCTCGTGCTTGTTGCCGAAGGTGGCGTAGATGCTGGCGCGCCCGATGCCGAGGTGCTCGACGAGGTCCGCCATCGAGGTCGCCTCGTAGCCGCGCCGCCAGAACAGCTCCAGGGCTGCTTGCAGCGCGGTTTCCGGGTCGAATTCCTTGGTTCTGGCCACGCTCGAACCCTAAACGATATTGAAACGATCGGTCAAATATTCGCGAGCGCCCACCGGGTCGGCGGGTCAGAGCACGGCGAGCCGGTCCACCAGGAGCTCCACCCTCTCCCCGGCGGCCTCCGGCGGCAGCCGTCCCGCCCTGGCCAGGGTCGCCAGGCCGTGCAGGGACGCCCAGAACACCTCGGTGAACAGCCCCGGGTGGACGCCGTCCCCGGCGACCTCGCCGAAGGTCTCCAGCAGGGCGGCGAAGGCGTCCTTCAGCGGCTCCGGGGTGTCCTCCCGCGCGAAGGGCAGCCCACCGTCGAGCTGGAAGATGGCGTCGTAGAGCGCCGGGTTGCGCTCGGCGAAGTCGAGGTAGGCGCGGGCCAGGGCGGCGACCCGGTCGCGCGGGCCGGGTGCGGCGGAGGCCGCGCCCCGGACCGCCGCGGCCAGCTCGGCGGCGCCCTCCAGGGCAACGGCGCCGATGATCTCCCGTTTGCCGCGGAAGTGGCTGTAGAGGACGGGCTGGCTGTACTCGATGCGCTCGGCGAGCCGACGGGTGGTGACCGCGTCCCAACCCTGCTGCTCGGCGAGTTCGCGCGCCGTCGCCACGATGAGGCGCTCGCGGTCCGCCCGTTCACGTGCCTTGCGTTCCTGTACCGACATGATTCGATCCTAGCACCGCTAGACAAGCAAGCGGCAGTAGGGCTAGCGTTGCATCAACACCTAGCGGCACTAGATTTCCGAAGGGGTCGTCATGCTCAACGCACTTGGGATCGTCACCACCGTGGTCGTCGGCGTCATGGTGGGGGTGGAGTTCTCCGTCGCGTTCGTCATCAACCGGATCCTCGGCGCCCTGCCCGAGGACAGCGGCCAACTCGGCCGGGCCCACGGGGGCCGGATGCTCGGCGCCGTGATGCCGGTCTGGTACATCGGCTCGCTCGTCCTCGCCGCGATCTGGGCCGTCGCCGGATGGGACCGCCCCGGCGCCGGCCTGGTCGTCACCGCCGGCGCGTTGCTGATCGTCAGCGTGGTCATGTCGATCCTGCTGCTGGTCCCGATCAACAACCGGACCAAGAAGTGGACCCCCGAGAACCGGCCCGCGGACTGGAAGGAGCAGATGAACCGTTGGGACCGCTGGCACTACGTCCGCGTCGCCGTCATCATCGCCGCCTTCACCCTGTTGGTCACCGCCCTCGCCTGACCCGCGGGTCGGCGCGACGCGGGTTCTCTCCCATGTCGACAAGTCGGTTCCTCCGCGCGACTGAACCGCCTCGGGAGCCCGGGCGGTGGGGCGTGCGATCGAGCCAGGTGAAACGATCGTTTCATTGCGGAGCCGACCGTTTCCGTGATCTAGTTGCCTCCCGCAGGTCTCGGGCCCCACCGGACCACGTGTTCCCCTTCCATCCCGTCCGGAGGGTCCATGAACGACGGGTACGAACAGCTCGCCGAGACCGTGAGTGAAGTCGAAGTGCTTCGGCGGGAGTCGGGGCTCGACAGAGCGTCCGCCTTCAACCTGGCGGCCCTCTCGTTCCACACCTCCCTCGCGGAGGCGGACATCCGGCGACTGCTCGACGGCGAACCCGTCGCGTCGCCGGTGAGCGGGCCGGCCGAACTGGCCCGTCGCATCGCGTTCCTGAGGGAGACCCGGCTGACCGTGGACGGGGACACCGGCAACCGGCGTCAGTACACGACCGCCGAGATCGCCGCCGGCAGTGGGATGACACCCCAGTGGCACGGCAAGCTCCTGAACCGGAGCACGCCGAACATCTGGCACGGAGCGGGTCTGGCCCGGTTCTTCGACGTCCCCATGGAGTACTTCACCCACACTCCGCCCGAGGCGCTGAGGCGGGTGCTGGAGAGCAAGGTCATCCCGGAGCTCACGGCGCACCTCAGGAATCCTGCGCACGCGGTAAAGAATCGTTACGCCTTGCAGATCCAACTCCGTCTCGGCGACAAGGAACTGCCACCGAACCTGGAGACGGCGCTGATGGCCTTCGTTGACGCGATCACCCAGGAGAGCTCCGCCCCTTGAGGCCGGGGCGGGAACCCGGGAGGGCGGCCGACCCGGACCTTCGGTCACAGCACCACAGCACCACAGCACCACAGCGCACAGCACCACAGCGGAAGGCGGGCGGCCGCGGCCCCACCGCCCTTCGGAAGGAACGCAGAGTGAGGGCATTCGGATGAGCGAGCGGCAGAGGGCGAACCTTCCCACAGGGGTGTTCGCGGCTCTCGGGAGGGCGATCCGCCCCAAGAGCCTGCTCGTCGCGCCGAAGCACCACCTCACGCGACGGTCGACGGAACGGAAGATCGCGAGGCTCTGCGACGAGATCCTCGCGGGTCTGGAACGGCCGATCCCCTCGGATCCGGACCAGTTGTTCGAGGTACTGAGGGCCGACGTCGAGCGGCGGTTCAACGCGGACCGCGACGAGCTGCCGTACCGTCCGGTCCTCCTGCGCTTCCGCGAGTTCCCCGAAGAGACGGCCAGCGGTCTCACCGCCACCTTCGACGACCGAGTCGTCATCATCATCGAGAGTAAGACCACTACGTTGCACCAGTTCGTCATTTTTGCCCACGAGATCTGGCACACCCTGATGGGTGGCTGCCTGTCACACGGAACCCACGGATCAGACGGAACACAGGGATCACACGGATCACAGGGATCACACCGGATCCACAGTGACGTGGCCACGGCTGCCGCCCGGTCGCTCGGCGGTGATCTGGCCGGTGACGACCTGATGGCCATGGCCGCGAGGAGCCACGTCAACACCGAGGAGGAGAGCGACGCGGAGAACTTCGGGCTCCAGCTCGGATCCCGACTGCGGGAGTACCTCCAGGGTGGCGGCGCCGTACCCATCACCGGTCTGGCCGGCCGGATCCAGTCGAGCCTGGGCAGAGGCTACTGAGCATGACCGGATCGGACTACTACATACCCGCCGCCGTCCTGGCGATCGCCCTGGTGGTGAAGTCGCCCTCGTTCTGGCACACCTGGCACTCGCCGATGTCGAAGTCGATCCTCGTGATCCTCGCGTGTTCGGCGGCCGGCTTCGTGTTCGGCGCTCCGCCCACGATCGAGCGGGTCAACCGGATCACCGGTGTCCCGAACATCTCGGCGCTCATCGTCTACTGCATCCTGTCCTGCCTGGCGTGCGGGTCGCTCGTGCTCCTCATCCACTGGCGCGGTGGGGCCGAGGAGACCGTCCGACGGCACACCAGGCTGTGGATCGCGGCGACCGGCGTGGTGATGGCGACGTTCTGCGTGCTCTTCTCGCTCAGCGACGTACCGATCGAGCAGCAGCGCGACTTCGACACCTTCTACGCCAACACCCCGTACGTCCGGGAGATGATCGTTCTCTACCTGACCTCGCACACCGCCACGAGTCTCGTCGTGGCGACGAAGTGCTGGCGCTGGGCGCGGGAACTGCGCGAGCTCCAAGCGGCGTGGACCCACTGGGGTCTGGTCATCCTGGTGACCGCGTTCGGGCTCACCCTCTCGTTCGCCCTGCTCAAGTTCCTGGCCGTGGGTGCCCGCTGGGCCGGGACGGACGCCTGGGACGCGCTCAGCACCGACATCGCCCCTCCGCTGGCGGGACTGGGCGCGGCCATGACCACGGTCGGGTTCCTGCTGCCGGTCGTCGGGCCGCGGCTGGGGTCGATGTGGGTCTCCTGGCGGGCCTACCGGGCGATGGAGCCCCTGTGGCGTGCGCTCGAACCCTTCTCGGGGCCGGGGAAGCCCATGCGCATCCGTCGCACCGCGTCGCTGGAGATCCGGGCGATGGCCCGGTCCACCGAGATCGCCGACCGGCTGCTCAATCTGGCGCCCCACCTGGACACCGGTCGCCGCCAGGCCGCCGAGCGCTACGCCTCTTCGCACGGCTGCACGCCGGACGCCGCGATCATCTTCGCCGAGGCGGCGACGATCCACGCGGCCCTGGTCGCCGCGGAGGCGGCGGAGGCCGGGGCAGCGGTGACGGCCGGGGCGGGGGCGAACGCGGCGGTGGAGGTCGCCGCGGTGCGGACGTCGGGGCGGATTCCGGTGACCGCCGACGGGAACTCCGCGCTTCCCACCCGCGTCTCCGGAACGAACGGTCTGGCCCGACTCAGCATCCAGTTCTCCAAGATCCACCGTTCCGGCTCCCCCGTCGGCGCCGACCGCTCGGAGAGCAACTGATCATGCCCATTCCCCTCGACGCGGCGCAGGGCAGCCCTCGGTGAACGCGGGAACGGCGTACCTGTGCTCGGCGGGCGGTCTGTTGATCGCGGCCGCCATCAAGGCGTGGGCGCTACGGAAGAACCCGCGCGACCCGCTGCTGAGGGCCGTCACCGCGACCCTCGTCGTCGGCGCGCTCCTGTTCGTCACCGCCGCTCCGCCCCACCTCGCGGCCATCAACGCGCTGTTCGGCGTACCGAACATCGCGGCGCCCATCGTCTACTCGATCCTGACCGCGTTCGACGCCGTCACGATCGTGTTGCTGATCCACTGGCGGGGGAACGACGAGGCGCGCGTCACCCGGCGGCAGACCCGGTTGTGCCTGACGACCTACGCCTTGGTCGTCCTGGCGATCTGGACCCTGTTCGCGTGGGGTGACGCGCCGGTCGAGCGGCTCCGTGACCTGGACACCTACTACTCCAGCACCCTCTGGATCCGCGAGATGGTCCTGCTCTACCTGGCGGCGCACAGCGTGGCGGCCGTCACCATGATGGTGCTCAGTTGGCGTTGGTCGCGGCAGGTCCCCGGCACCCTGAAGGGCGGGCTGCTGCTCATCACCGCGGGCGCGGCCTGCACCTTCGCCTACGACCTCTTGAAGTACACGGCGATCGTCGCCCGCTGGCTCGGCCACGACTGGGATTGGCTGAGCACCCAGGTCGCCTTCTCCATCGCCGGTTTCAGCGCCTTCCTGATCGCCGGCGGATTCGTCCTGCCGCCCCTCGGACAGGGCGCCGGTTACCGGTGGCGGGCTCTTCGCCGCTTTCGCCGGCTCCAGCCACTGTGGTCGGAGATCCGTCCGGAGATACCTCGTACGAGCCCGCCGCCCATGGCCTGGTGGCAGCCCGTGGAGCACCGGCTGATGCAGCGTGAGAGGGACATCTTCGACGCGGTGTTGCGGCTGACGCCCTGGTTCGACCGGGCGACCGGCGCGAAGGCCTACGCCCTCGCCATGGCCGAGGGCTCCGAGAGCGGGCGGGCCCGCAGCGAGGCCGATGCCTGCGTAATAGCCCGGGCGGTCATCGGGAAGGGGCGTTCGGCGCCCGCGGTCGCGCCGGAGCTTCGGTGGACGGTCAGTTCCATCGAGGACTCCGACGATCTCCTCGACATGTCGGACGCCATGCTGCGCTCCTCGCGGGTGGAGGTGACGCGGCAGTCGGCAGCACTCGCCGAGCCCCGTGCATGACACCGGAGAAGGGGCCGCGAGCCCGCACGACGTCCGCCGCTCAGAGATCCTCCACAGAGAGACAGCCATGACCACCACACCCCCGGAGCACGTCGAAGCCCTGATCATCGGTGGGGGGTACGCGGGCCTGCTGGCCGCTTCCGTGGTCGCCCTGGCCGGCTACGACGTACTCGTGCTCGCGGGCCGCTCCGACAGCGGGCCGAAGGCGGCGGAGGCGACCGGGGCAACGGAGGCGACCGCGGCGGCGGCGACCGCGCCGGTGCGGGAGCCGCGGGCGGTGGGTGCCGCGGCGGCCGCCCAGCACGGCGAGGTGCTCCACATCGGTGGCATGTGGGACGTCAACGACCTGGCGTACGGCTCGGGCGCGATGCTGCGGCGCCGCGGCGCGCGGACGTTCCCCCTCCCCGCGGCGGGCGCCCACCTGTCCCGCACGCGGCCGCGGGCCTGGGGAACCCGCGAGGTGCTGACGTGCAGCCGTGACCTCCTGACCGAGGTGCTGCGCGAGGTCGTGGTCGCCAACCCCGCGCACGAGCGGAGCACCGCCGTACTCGATGACGCCCGGGCCGTCGGGCTGATCGGCGACGAGTCCGCGGTGCTGGGGGCGCGGGTCCTCTTCGACGACGGGACGGAGCGGGAGGTCACGGCGCAGCTGGTGGTCGACGCGAGCGGCGCCGACGCGCTCACCACGACCTGGCTGGGTGAGCTCGGGGTGGCCGCCGTACCGGTCACCACGCGCGGCACGGCCGGGTTCATGGCCAGCCGTAGGTACTGGGCACCGGAGGGGCAGGAGGACGTCGCCCTCACCTCCGTCGCGGACGGAGCGCGCAGCGCGGTGCTCGTCCCGATCGAGAACGGCCTGTGGACCGTCACGCAGACCGCCCCCGATCGGGAACGGATCACCGGCGGGGACGCGTTCGCCGCTGCCGCGCTGGCCCTGTCCGACCCCGGCGTGGGCCGGCTCATCGCCGGGGCGGAGCCCGCCGGCGAGGTCGTCGTCGCGCCGACGTCGACGCGCTGGCACCGGTACGAGCGCATCCGCGGACCCCGCGGCTTCGTCGTCATCGGCGACGCCCTGGCGACGTTCAGCCCCCTGGACGCGCGGGGGCAGTTGGCCACCGAGGCCGCGGCCAGGTCGCTGCGCGTGGCGCTCGGACGCGGCATCAGCCATCCGACGGCATCCCGACGGGCCCAGCAGGCGATCGCCGAGGAGGTCGCCCAGTTGTGGTCCGATCCGCAGACGGGGCCCATGGGCGGCAGCCAGCTCAAGCCCGTCACCCCGAGCCTCGCCGCGCGTCTCGCCCGCGTACGGACGGCGGCGGGTCGGCTACTGCGGCTGCGGGACCGGTGAACCGGCGCGGTACCGGTGCGAGCCGGGCGCGGGCGGCGCGGGGCGAACGGGGCGAGGCGCGAACCGGACGGGACGCGGTCGAGCCGGGCGCGGCTCGGGCGGGACAGGACAGGGCTCGGGCAGGGCAGGACAGGGCCCGGGGCGAGCCGGACAGGGCTCGGGCAGGGCAGGACAGGGCCCGGGGCGAGCCGGACAGGGCTCGGGGCGAGTGGCGCGCGGGCCGGGCTTCGAGCCCGTACCCGCGGGCCACCCAGGGACTTCACGTGACGACATCCGGAGGAAAGATTTCATGCACCTGTCCACACCTCTCGTGCTGCGCAACGGCAGCCGGATCGCGAACCGAATCGCCAAGGCGGCCATGGAGGAGAGTCTGGCCCGTCAGCCCGGACAACTGCCCGGGCCGGAGATCGAGGAGCTCTACCGCAGTTGGGCGCGCGGCGGAAGCGGGCTGATCATCACCGGAAACGTGATGGTGGACCGTCGGGCCCTCACCTCGCCGGGAACGATCGTGCTCGACGCCGGAAGCGACCTGGCCCCGTTCCGCCGCTGGGCGGCCGCCGCCGGTTCGGGGGGCTGTCAGGTCTGGATGCAGATCAACCATCCCGGTCGGCAGGTACGGGCGGACCTGCCCGGTGTCGCGTGGGCCCCGTCCGACATCGGTGTGAACCTCGGCAAGCACACGCGCGTCTTCGCCCGGCCGACGGCCATGACCGAAGCGGACGTCCAGGCGACGATCCAACGGTTCGCGACAACGGCGCGCCTGGCGGAGGAGGTCGGCTTCCACGGCGTCCAGATCCACGCGGCCCACGGCTACCTCCTCAGCCAGTTCCTCTCCCCCTTGGTCAACCGCCGCACCGACCGGTGGGGCGGCAGCCTGGAGAACAGGGCCAGGCTGCTGCTGAGCGTGGTGCGCGCCGTTCGCGCGGAGGTGTCGGACGGCTTCGCCGTGAGCATCAAGATCAACACTGCGGACTTCCAGCGCGGCGGCTTCGACGTCGACGAGGTGGAGCAGGTGCTCGCCTTCCTCAAGGACCTCGACGTGGACCTGGTGGAACTCTCGGGCGGCAGCGTGGAGAGCGCCGCGACCATGGGCCGCACGGCCGACGACAGGACGCTCGGCCGGGAGGCGTACTTCCTCGCCATCGCCGAGCGGCTCGTCGCGTCCGCGCCGATGCCGCTCATGCTGACGGGCGGCATCGGGCGTCGCGCGTCCGCGGAACGGGTCCTGGCGAGCGGGTTCGCCATGGTCGGGCTGGCCACCGCGCTCGCCCTGCGGCCCGACCTCCCCGCGCGCTGGGAGAAGGGCGAGGACATCGAGGTCGCCGCGCCGCGCCTCACGTGGCGTGACCGGGACATCGCCAGCGCCGGCGTGTTGGCCCTCGTACGGAGCCACATGAGCCGCGTCTCCCGGGGCCTCGCACCGCGCGCCCGCACCTCGGCCCGCCTCGCCTTCGTCCTCGACGCCCTGCGCAACCGGGGGTTGACCCGCGCGTACGGGCGGTGGTTGGCGCAGCACCCGGCGCCGGAGCCGGCCACGCCCCGGGAGCCGGCCGGCGACCCGGCGTCGGGCGGGGGCTCGGGCCCGGTTTTGGGCGGGGGCTCGGACGGGGGCGCTGTCGCGGTCCCGGCTCCGGTCGCGGGCCCGGAGGCAAGTGCCGTCACGGGCCCGGTCCCTGACGGGGACGCAGGTGCTGTCGCGGCTCCGGTCCGGCAGACGCCGCCGTGAACCGCGGCGTGGTTCAGGCCGGATCCGGGAGGTCGCCCTCCCGCACTTCCGGGGCCGGCACCCAACGGTAGACCGCCACGCCGTCGTCGTCGGGGCCCCGCAGGTAGCGTCCGATCTCGCGACTACCGCTGTGCGCAGCCAGGGCCACCTCGGTGGCTTGGATCCCCTCGATGCCCGCGAGCGGACCACCGACGAAGCGGGCACTGATCATCATCGGATTCTAGGGCTCACCATCAAAGCCCACTCGACTTCCGCCATACCGGCCAATGCCGGGGCAGAAAGCAGACCCGCATGGCCGGTAGGCCCCCCTCTCGCGCCCGAGTCCTGATCCTCGGAGGCGGGCTGAGCGGCACCCTGGCCGCCGCCGCGCTCGCCCGACACGGTGCCGGTGGCGGCACCGCTGCCGACATCGACACAGACACAGACATAGACATAGACATAGACATAGACATCGTTGAACGGCACGCCCTGCCGGACGGTCCGCGACCGCGCCGTGGACTGCCGCAGGCCCGTCACGCCCACCTGCTCTGGTCGGGCGGGGCCGAAGCCATCGAATCGCTCCTGCCCGGGACCACGCAGATGTGGTCGGACGCCGGCGCGCACCGGATACCCATCCCCAACGGCATGGTCTGCCTCTCCCCCGGCGGTTGGTACCGGCGGGCCTGGCCCGAAACCCAGTACCTCATCAGCGCCGGCCGCGACCTGGTCGACTGGGCCGTGCGCACCCGCGCCCTGGCGCTGCCGGGGGTCCGGCTGGTGCCCGAGGCGGAGCCGGTACGCCTCCTCGGCACCCGTTCCCGGGTCACCGGCGCGGTCATCCGACACCGGGACGGTACGGAGGAGGTCCGTGAGGCCGATCTGGTCATCGACGCCACCGGCCGCTCCTCGCGCGCTCCGAACTGGCTGGCCGAGCTGGGGATCCCGGCCGTTCGCGAGACCGTCGTCGACGCGGGGGTGACCTATGCGAGCCGCCGCTACGACGCGCCCGTCGACACCGCGGGTTGGCCTGTCATCAACATCCAGGCCGACGCCCGTCAGGCCGTGCCCGGGACGGGTGGCACCGTCCTTCCCATCGAGGGGGGCGAGTGGCTGGTCAGCCTCTCCGGCACCCGCGGCGGCCAACCCACCAGCGCGGATTCCGAGTTCCTGGAGTTCGCCCGGCACTTGCGGAGCCCCCTGATAGCGGAGTTCCTGGAGCGGGCCGAGCCCCTCGGCCCGGTGACGGTCAACCGGAACACGTCCAACCGGCGGCGCCACTACGAGAAGTCCCGCGTCGAAGGCTTCGTCGCGCTCGGGGACTCCGCCACCGCGCTCAACCCGGTCTACGGACACGGGATGTCCGTGGTGGCCCAGGGCGCCCGGGCGCTGCGGGACCTGGCGTCGAGGAGCGACATCACGTCGAAGGGGTTCGCGCGGCGCGCACAGCGTGCGATCGGCCGCCCGGCGG
Source organism: Streptomyces sp. NPDC029836 (assembly GCF_055574495.1). NCBI lineage: Bacteria > Bacillati > Actinomycetota > Actinomycetes > Kitasatosporales > Streptomycetaceae > Streptomyces > Streptomyces sp. NPDC029836. Next base: position 120,720 of record NZ_JBVHZI010000011.1, read on the forward strand.
CCGCCGCCTGGCTGCTGGCCGCCGGCCAGGACGCCGCCTTCCCGCACTCGGTCGCGAAGGAACCCCACTTCGCCGACCGCCTCACCGCCCGGTACGTCAGCCGCCTCATCACCACCGCCTGCTCGGACTTCACCGTCGTCAAGGCCCTGACCGACGTCATGACCCTGCAGGCGGGCGGCGCGGTCCTGGCCCATCCCCGGGTCCTCCTGGCCGCCTTCCGCGGCCCCCGTCTCCCGCCCCTGGACGGCCCGGCCCTCACCCCGGCGGAGCAGGCGGTCCTCCTCGGACGCCCCACCCCGACGCACACGACCTGAACATCGCGGGAGGGTCGGGGCGGGGCGACTCGAACCGACTCGCCTCGCCTACTGCACGGCGCGGACTCGGGACGTCGGCGCCGTGGGACGGGTCACGGCGCCGCCGAGGGACGGGACGTACGGTCACGGGGGGTCAGGTGTTGAGCAGGCGCAGGGCCGCGGGTGCGTAGCGTTCTCCCGACACCTCGGTCGCCGGGAGGGCCTGCTCCAGTTCGTGCAGCTGGGCCGTGGTGAGGTGCAGGTCTGCCGCGCCGGCGTTCTCCTCCAGGTAGGTGATCCGCCGGGTGCCGGGGATCGGAACGATCTGCGGGCCTCGGGAGAGCAGCCAGGCGAGGGCCAGCTGGACCGGGGTGCAGCCGATGTGGCCGGCCAGGGACCGGACCCGCTCCACGAGGGCGAGGTTGCGGGTCAGGTTCTTTCCCTGGAAGCGGGGGTCGTTGCGGCGGTAGTCGTCCGGTTCCAGTTGGTCGAGGGAGGTGAGGGCCCCGGTGAGGAATCCCCGGCCGACCGGCGAGTAGGGCACGAGTCCGATGCCGAGTTCGGCGGCCGTGGGGGCGATGTCGCTCTCCACGTCCCGTTCCCACAGGGAGTACTCGGTTTGCAGGGCGGTGATGGGATGGGTGGCATGGGCACGGCGCAGGGTGTCGGCGTTGACCTCGGACAGGCCCAGGTGCCGGACCTTGCCGGCGGTGACGAGTTCCGCCATGGCGCCGACGGTCTCCTCGATCGGGGTGTCGGGGTCGCGGCGGTGCAGGTAGTAGAGGTCGATGCTCTCCACGCCCAGCCGGGCCAGGGACGCGTCACACGCCTGCCGGGCGTAGGCGGGGCCGGAGTCGATCACGGCCCCGCCGGCCGTGCCGCCGGGCCCGACGCCGCGGATGCCGAACTTGGTGGCCACCACCGCTTCGTCGCGGCGCCCCTTGAGGGCGCGGCCGAGGAGTTCTTCGTTGCGGCCGGCGGCGTAGGCGTCGGCGGTGTCGAAGAACGTCACTCCGGTGTCCAGGGCGCGGCGGATGGTGGCGATCGACTCCGTCTCGTCGCTGGTCCCGTAATAGGCGGACATGCCCATGCAGCCGAGGCCGATCGCCGAGACCCGGAGTCCTGCGGTGCCGAGGGTGCGGTGGTCCATGAGGGGCTTCTCCTGTGTTCGAGTGGGGTGTGTCTCGGGTGCGCGCGGCAGGGCGGGGGGTCAGCCGCTCGTGGGGGTGGGGGACGGTACGCGCTCGCGGCTGCGCGTACCGCGGGCGGAGAGCAGCAGGGTGAGCAGGGCGCAGACGGTCAACGCGGCGGCGACGGCGGTCACGGCGCGCGGTCCGGCGGCGGAGTCCACGAGCAGTCCGCCCGCGAGGGATCCCACGGCGATGGCGCCGTTGAAGGCGGCCACGTAGAGCGATGAGGCGGCGTCGGACTCTTCCTTCGCCAGTTGCAGCACCCAGGTCTGCAGGCCGACGGGCAGGGCCGCGAAGGCCAGGCCCCACAGGACGAGCAGGGTGATCGCCGCGGGCTGGGAGTCGCCGAAGGCCCACAGCAGGGTGAGCGAGACGGTCATCAGGACGAGGGCGCCCGTCAGGGTGCCGTGCACCGAGCGGCCGACCACGGCCCCCGCGAGGAAGTTGCCGGCGAACCCGGCGGCTCCGAAGACCAGGAGCAGGACGCCGACCATGCCTTCGCTGATCCCCGTGATCTGTTCCAGGTAGGGGGCGATGTAGGTGAAGGCGAGGAAGTGGCCGATCATCACCAGCGCGGTGACCGCGACGGCGACGCGCAGCCGTCCGTTGCGCAGGACGCGCGGCAGGGCGGCGAGGCTTCCGCTGCCCTGTGCGGGGAGGTTCGGCAACAGGAGCAGCACCGCGACGAGGACGACGAAGCCGATCGCGGCGACGGCGGCGAACGCGGTGTGCCAGCCGGACCGCTGACCGATCATGGTGCCAAGCGGGACGCCGAGCACCGAGGCCAGCGAGATCCCGCCCAGGACGAGTGCGGTGGCCCGAACGGCGTGCCGCTCGGGTACCAGTCGGACCGCGATGGCCGCGGCGATGGACCAGAAGACGCCGTGGGCGAGGGCCACCAGCACCCTGGCGGACAGCAGGGCGCCGTACGAGGAGGCGACGGTGGCCAGCAGGTTGCCCACGACGTACATGACGAGCAGCCCGGCCAGCAGCCATTTGCGGTCGACGCGCCCGCACAGGGTGGTCAGCGGCGCCGCGGTGATCGCGGCGACGGCGGCGAAACCGGTGACGAGGAAGCCGGCGGTGCCGACGGAGACGTCCACGCCCGCGCCGATCGACGGCAGCAGTCCGATGGGGAGCGTCTCGGTGGTGACGAAGGAGAACGTGCCCAGGGAGAGGGCGATCACGGCCAGCCAGGCACGCACCGGTGAGGTGCCGGGGCCGGGAGCGGCCGCGGCCTCGGGGCGTTGCCTGTCGGGGGTAAGGGTGGAGGAGCTTTGTGTCATGGCTACCGGTCTCCGTGGTCGAGGGTGGGGGCGGACGGGCCGCCCGTGGGAGCGGGGGTGGGGGTGTCGGTCCGGGCTCCGGGGCTCCAGCCGTGGGTGCAGGGATCGGCGTCGAGGACGTCGCGTCCCATCGACCAGTGGGCGACGGCGCATCCGGGCACCGCGCACAGCGCGTCGGGCACGGGGACGGAGCGGAACGCGGAAGCCGGGACGGTGACGAGTCCGTTCATCGGGCCACGCTCCCGACGAGCTGCGCGGAGTGCGACGGCCCGGCCGGGTGACGGGGCGGTGTGGCGTCCCAGCGGACCAGGGCCGTGCCGACTCCCATTCCGCCGCCGAAGCCGGCCAACAGCACCAGGTCGCCGTCCCGTAGCGCACCGGAGCGGTTGGCGTGGTCGAGTGCGAGCGGTATGGAGGCGGCACCGGTGTTGCCGTGCAGGTCGACGGGCAGGTGGGCGTGGGCGTTGGGCAGCCCGAGGTGGGGGATGACCTCGCCGACCATCACGCCGTTGGCCTGGTGGGGTACGAAGTGTTTGACCTCGGCCGGGTCGACGCCGTGGGCGGCGAGCACTCCCTGGACGGCGGCGGGCAGGCGCTCGTTGACGAAGTCGCGGACCTCCCTCCCCCGCATCCTGAAGAAGTGCTGCCCGTCGGCCAGGGTGCCCGCGGAGGCGGGGTGGCGGCTGCCGCCGGCCTGGACCCCGATCAGGTCGTGGAGGCTGCCGTCGGTGCTGGTGCCGGTCCCGACGATGCCGGACCCGGGGCGGGTCGGGCCGAGCACGACGGCTCCCGCGCCGTCCCCGAACAGCACCGCGGTCTTGCGGTCGCTGTGGTCCAGGATCCGCGAGTAGACGTCCGCGCCGATGACCAGCGCGTATTTGGCGTCGGTGTCCTCGCTGATGCCCGCCAGCAGTTGCGCACCGGTTTGCAGGGCGAAGACGAAGCCGGCGCAGACGGCGTTGATGTCGAAGGCGGCGGCCCGGGTCGCGCCGATCTGGTTCTGCACGAGGCAGGCGGTGGCCGGCTGCGGGTAGTCGGGGGTGGAGGTCGCGACGATCACCCAGGCGACGTCGCGCGCGTGGATCCCGGCGTCGTGCATCGCGGCGCGCGCGGCGGCGGTGGCCAGGTCGGAGGTCGCCTCGTGGGGCGCGGCGCGATGCCGTTCCCGTATGCCGGTCTTGCGCACGATCCACTCGGCGGTCACTCCGGCCAGTTCCGCGACGACGGAGTTGGGCACGATCTCGTTCGGGAGGTACGAGCCGGATCCGATGATGCCGACGGCGGTCGTGGCGGGTGAGTACACGGTCATCGCTGGTGCTCCAGAGGAGTGGGGGAAGGCCGGGCATCGAGCAGGGCGCGCAGGGCGGGGTCGTCGCCGACGACGACCGGGTGCCCGACGCAGGCGAGCATTTCCAGGTCGGACGGGTGGTCGCCGTACGCGTAGCAGTCGCGCGGGTCGATGTGCGGACGGTCGGCGAGGAAGCGGCGTACGGCGACCGCCTTGTGCGGGCCGATCATCGGGGTCTCGATGAGGCCCGTGTAGGTACCGGCGGTCCCCGGGCCGGCCGGGTCCGTCTCGACGAGGGGACGGCTGCACAGCAGGTGCCCGGCGCCGACGGCCCGGGCCACGGGGTCCAGGCAGGCGGGGAACGACCCCGAGACGAGGACGAGTTCGGCGCCCGCCTCGCGGTGGGCGCGCAGTGCGTCCCGGGTCCCTTCGATGAAGAGGCCGTCCGCGGCACGCTCGGCGAACCAGCGCTCGCCCCAGGCGGCGATGGTGGCCTCGGACTCGCCGGCGTACGCGGCGTAGTAGGCGCGGTTGATCAGCTCGCGCGGGGTGCCGGCCGCTGCGGCCTGCTGGAAACCGGCGAGGAGCCGGTCGTGCTCGGCGGTCCCCGCGGGCCCGTGCCGGCCGGTCAGGTGGTAGTGGAGGAAGTCGAACATGCTCTTGCGGTGGATGAGTGTCTCGTCCACGTCGGCGAAGACGAGGTAGGGACGAGCGGTCATGGTGGGTCCCTCCTTCGGATACGGGTGTGTGCTCGGTTCGGGATGTGGTTCCGGGGCCGGGACCGGGGCAGGGCGGGGTGGGCAGGAGCCGTGGCCCGGTGGGGGCTCGGTCGTGGCCTGACGCTGGGTCGTGGCCCCGTGCTCGGTCGTGGCCCGATGGTGTGCGGGCGCGCGGCCCGGTCGCGGCGTTGCCGGCCTATCGCGTGTGGAAGACGTCGCGCGCCGCGTTGAGGCCGTTCACCGCCGCCGGGACTCCGGCGTACACCGCCATCTGCAGGATGGTCTCGACGGCGTCCTGCCGGGTGCCGCCGGCGTCGAGGACTTCGTGCACGTGCGCCATGAGTTGCTGTCGTCGCGTGCCGATGGCCGTGCAGGCGGCGACGGACACGATCGCGCGGGTGAGCGGATCGAGGCCGCCGGGCGGGGTCGCGGGATCCAGGTTGCCGAAGGCGTTCTCGCCGAAGAAGTCGGCGAGGGCCGGGTCGACGGCGCGCACGGCGGCCAGGGCCTGCTCGCCGTGGCCGCCCTGCCCGGCGTAGCCGCCGTGGCCGCTGTGGGTCCGCGCGCCCGGCGCGCGTGCGGACCGGCCGGTGATGGCGGCGGCGTTCGCGGCCTCGGCCGCGAAGACGGTCCTGACGACGTTCAGCGCTCCCAACGTCGCGGGAAATCCGGCGTGGTCACTCAGGTGCAGGACCGTTTCGACGATGTCCCGCCGGCCGCAACCGACGTTGCGCGCGCCACGGACGTGGAACTCCAGTTGCGGAGCGGCGTTGCCCAGTGCGGTCAGCGCGGCGACGGTGACGAGTTGGCGGGTCGGCAGTTCCAGGCCCGGCCGGGAACATACGTCGCCGAACGCGAAGCCGACGATCAGCTCGCCGAAGCCGGGGGCGATGTCCTGGAAGCCGTCGAGGATGCCGGGGCGCTCGGTGGCTTCGATCCGGCGCAGTGTCCGTAGCCCGCGCTCCATCCGGTCGTGGTGGTCGGCGGAGGAGGAGTGTGCGCTCATGGCGGAAGTCCTTCCTGGTTCGGGACGGGTGGGGCCGGGCATCGCGCCCGGCCCCGGGACCGGCGTGGGCGACGTCAGACGGTGGAGGAGCCGCTGAGCCGGCTGAGTCGGGCGAAGTCGGGGTGGGACCCGACCGCGCCGCCCTCGGACCAGCGGTCGCGCGGCACTTCCCGGATGTAGACCGTGATCCGGTCGCGGGGTGCTCCCGTGACCCGGTGGACGGTCTCCGTGAGCTCCTCCATCAGCTCGCGGCACTTCTCCTCGTCCTCACTGGGCCAGGTCGTCACGGAGATGATCGGCATGGTGGTTCCTCTCGTCAGCCGGTGGTCGTGAATTCCTCGAAGCTGGGTCCCTGCAGCTTCAGCTGGGCGTGGATGTCCCCGCCCAGGCCGAAGCGGCCGATCGCGCCGCCGTAGTTCTGCTGGTAGCTCATCCAGAGCACGATGACGTTGACGACGCGATTGCCGCCGGTGCCGGGCGCCGGGAAGGGATCGGGCAAGGACGCCCGGTAGCGGCCCTTGCCGTCCTGGTCGGTGACGAAGGCGTTGGGTACGCCGAGCGGTCCGGGCCGGGTCGGCCCCGCGGGGTCCAGGTCGCGTGCCCGTAGGGACATCACCGTGTACAGGCTGTTGGGGAGCATCCCGGCGAACTCGAAGCGGAACTCGGCGGACTTCGCGTCGTCGGCCAGTCGCACCTCCAGCTCACCGCGCGCCCGCCCCCAGGTGCCGAGGGTCACCGGTTCCGTCACCTTCGGCCCGTCCTGGGCCCGCAGGTCCGGCACGTCGACCTGGTGGAAGGGGTAGCTCGGGCGTACCACCTCGGACGCGTGGGGGAACTGCTCCGGGGCGAAGACCATCGGGTAGTTGCTGCAGGGCAGCGGCAACGGCAGCGTGTGCAGCACGATCGCGTTGTCGGCCGGGCTGAACTGGCCGGGATGATCCGGCAGGTCACGGACGACGCGGTACGGCTCGTTGCCACCGAACGGCGGCAGCGGGCTCTTGGCGGACACGATGGCGCATCCCCAGCCGTTCGACACTCCGCCCGTTCCGTCGTCACGGTTGATGCGGCCGATCACGACGAAGTCGCCGTTCCCGTCCATCACTTCACTGGGCGGGTAGGTCGGCCCCTGAGTGGTGAGACTCAGCTGGTAGGTGCGCGACGGTCCCATCCGCTTCTCCTCTCCTTCGCATGATTTCCTTCGTGCGTCCTGCCGGTGACGGGCAGGACGTGGGGCGTGTTACGACACGCGGGCCCAGATCGTCGTGTAGAGACCACGCTCGCCGCCGGCGATGAAACGGTCACCGGCCTGCCGGACGATCTCCTGGTAGCGCGGGGAGGTGAACACGGCCGTGTACTCGGCCGGGTCGCAGCTGAATCCGGAGACGAACATGACACCGGGCTCGGTGCTCAGCACGGAGTGGTACGCCTCGAAGACCTCGACCTCGTCGGCGGTGCGCACCACGTCGTAGATCGTCTCCTCGCGCCAGGCGCGGTACGAGGTGTGGACCCGCGGCGGCACCTCGATGTGCCGCATCTGTACGTAGGGGGTCTGCGGCAGCGGGGTGTCGGCCTGCTTGGGCGCGTCGACGAAGCCCAGCACCTGACGTCGGAAGTCACCCTCGGCCATCGGGGCCAGTGCGTCCCACAGTCGCGCCCAGTCGGAGCGCAGATCGGGGAACTGCTCCCAGCCGGCGACGGGGGCCAGCTCCAGGAGGGCGGGTCCCTCCAGGCTCCGGAACAGGGCACGGCCCTCGAACGCGGATGCGGCGTGGTGGGCCTTCCAGGCGGTGGCGGCGGCATCGACCTGATCGGGCTTGACGGACAGTTCCACGGCGGTGATGAGTGATGCGGACATGGCTGCTCCTCAATGGAGTGGAGTGGTGGGGCGGGGCGGGGTTCGGCGGAGTGCGGCCGGTACGGCCGGGGGCCGGGGTGGGGTGGGTCAGACCCCGGAGAGGGCGGCGGCCGGGGTCCGGAGCGTGTGCTCGACGGCCTGGCGGGCGCGGCGGTCCTCCTTGGCCTCGATCACGTCGGAATCGAAGGCGGTGAAGGCCAGATGGGTGAGGGAGGAGCGACGGCCGGCCTGGTGGATGCCGACCTCGGAGTGGAAGGAGAGGCGGGACGGATCCTGCGTGCGGGACTCGGTGATCCGGTACTCGATGGTCGAGCACAGCGGGAAGAGGAAGTTCTCGAAGGTGGTGTTCATGTGCTCGATGACGAAGTAGTACTTGCGCTGCGGCCACTGAGCCGCGAAGAAGCGCTCCGTCACCGCCAGGAACATCTGCCGCGATGCCTCGACGGCGATCATGCCCTGCACGTGCTGGCCGGTCTGGTGGTCGAGCAACAGCTCGTTGTCGTTGTGCAGCCGTAGTCCCGCTCCGAATAACGCGTCGTTCACCTGGTGCAGGTCCGCGATCAGCGCGTTGGCCACCTGGTGCTTGTGCACCTCACCGGCGCCGCTGAGGGCGGCGGGCTGGAGGCGGATCTGTACGCGGTCCAGGCCGCGGTGGCGCAGTTCCTCGACGATGAGCAACACATCGGACTCGGAGACGCCCTGCGCACTCTCGACGAGGACCGGGTCGCCTTCCGTCGCGTATGCGCCGCGGCGCAGGTCGTCGATGAACTGGGAGACGGTGAATACGTTTTCCTGTGCGGCGAAACCGATAAACCGGTCCCCGACCAGGACGATGCTCTGGATCGGATGATTGATGACTAACTCCTCGGTAGTGGAACCGCGTGGCACTGCGTGGCACGACAGGTTTTCCGGGCGATGAGCAGACGGAAGAGGGGAATTCGCGGGTAATCGCGCACCGTCGCGACGCCTGGCGGTTCCCGGCCCCGGGGGCCTTGGCGGAGGCGCCGGCCGGGCTGACGTCATCGACACTAGGGGAACGCTGGAGAGGGCGCAACCATCTAGTTGGTTAGTACCAACCATCTAGTTGGTTGCGGCCAACCATCTAGTTGGTTTTCGTGCTAGGCTCGACGCATGGCCAATGATCCGACTCGCGACACGCCGACCCGCCTCCTGGACGCAGCCCGCCAGGAGTTCGCCACGTACGGCATCGCGGGCGCCCGTGTGGACCGCATCGCCGAACAGGCTGCGGCGAACAAACAGCGTCTGTACTCCTACTTCGGTAGCAAGGAACAGCTCTTCTCCAAGGTCCTGGCCTGCGCCTATCAGGATTTGAGCGAGCGGGTTCCGGTGCCGACGACGCGGGAGGGTCTTGAGCGATACGTAGGCCAGGTCTTCGACTACCACCGGCGCGACCCGAGCCTGGTGCGGCTGCTCGCGTGGGAGGGTCTGCACTACGGAGACGCGGAGATTCCCGGCGAGGAAGAGCGTCACGCGTACTACCTCAGCAAGAACGAGGCCCTCTGCAAGGCGCTGTCCCTCACCTCACCCCAAGAGGTCGGCCACCTGCTGATGACCCTGATCGGGATCGCTTCCTGGCCCTTCGTGGTGGAGCAGCAGCGCCGCCTGATGGCCGGCCTGGTCGCCGGGTCCGAAGAGGGTTGGAACGAATTGCGCGCCAGCCTGACCTCGTACGGCAGCGCGGTCATCCATGCCCGGGTACCCAAAATCGATCACGAAACCGGAATCGAATCCGGTGTGATGTCCGACGCGGATTCCGTCGGACGCGGAGAACATCCATAACGCCCGATGGGGTGCTCGAACGCGATGACCGTCCCGTGCCCTCGACGGTGCGGTCGGAGGTGGGAAGCCTTCGTGTCCATGTGGGGTATGAGTCATCACTTTCGGTGAGATTCGGGCGGCTCCGGGGTGAGCCGTCCCACAGGACCCACGTCACATACGAGCCCGGATAGTAGGCCGCGAAGGTCCGCGGCGGCGCTCCGCACCGGCCCGCGCCCGCCCTCCTGCCCGCCGACCGGTCGACGGGCTGTCGGTCCCCGGCTGCGAGGGCGGGTAGTAGGAAGGCTCGTTGCCAGGCCGTTGGGGCGTCGGTAGAACTGGATGTGTCGCCGGGCGGCACGGGTGCTCCACCCGCCGCTGACGAACCCCTCTCCACCGCGTGAAGGGATCACGCATGCCCTCGGCATGCCGCGACCGTCCTCGTCCCCTGTGGAAGGTTTCCCGTGTCGAACACCGTCATCCGCCGCATCGCCGCCTCGAAGAAGGCCCTCGCGGGCACCGTCGTCGCCCTCGGCGTCGCCGGCTCGATGCTCGCCACGGTCCCCGCCCAGGCGGCCCCCACGAGCGCCAAGGCGATCGCCCAGCAGATGATCAAGGACCCGGCGCAGTTCGCGGCGTTCAACAACATCATTTCGCGTGAGAGCGGCTGGAACCACACCGCGACGAACGCCTCCTCGGGCGCCTACGGCCTCGTCCAGGCCCTCCCGGCCTCGAAGATGTCCTCCGCCGGCTCCGACTGGAAGACCAACCCCGCCACCCAGATCAAGTGGGGCCTGGACTACATGAACTCCCGCTACGGCAGCCCCGTCGGCGCCTGGAACTTCTGGCAGACCCACCACTGGTACTGAGCCACCAGCGGCACCGCGCCTCCAGCGGACACAGCAGTACGCAACACACACAGCAGTACCCAACGCACACAGCAACGCCCGGCTGGGACACCCCCGCCGGGCGTTTTCGCGTGGGCGCCGCAGCGGCCGTACCCGGGCGATCGGTGCTCACCCTTCGCGGCCTCGCGCGGCCTCGCGCGGCCCCGCACGGCCTCGCCGACCACGGACGCAGTGCGCCCCCGGTTCACTCCGTGCGACCCAACGCGCCCTGCCCGGAATGGAGTTGAACCCGCCATCAGTGTCGGTGGCGGGGACTACCGTCGTGGGTACGCCCGATCGGGCCGGCTTTCTCCGCTCCTCCAGTCCACTCGTTCAGTCCACTCCTCCAGTCCGCTGCTCCCCGACCGACCGAGGAATCGCTGATGGCACACGTCCGTGGCCACTACCGGAAGAACGGCTCCTACGTCCGCCCCCACACCCGCCGGGTCAAGGGACCATCCACCTCCGCCCGTGAGGCGGTGCGCCGTACGACCGTCCCCCGCCCGCGGCCGGATCCGGGCGCGACCACGTACGTCCTCGGCCACTACCGGAACGGCCACTACGTCCGGCCGCACCGGCGCCGGATCAGTGCTCCGCTCGCGGTGGCGACGGGCGGGGGCGGCCTGCTGCTACTGATCTTCGTGCTGCTCGCGCTCTTCGGTGGGGGCGGCGCGTAGGCGCCGGCCGAAGCGAGCCGCGCGGCCCCGGCACGGGCCGGTCCGCCGCGTGGTGCGGCCCGGCGCCGTGGGGCGCCGGGCCGGGGTCAGGCGCGGGCGCCCGGGTCGTGCCGGGTGAGGGAGGCCTTGACCTCGCGGGCGTGCGGGCCCTCCCACCACGGGATCGTCTCCACCAGGACGGGCTTGGTGCCGGAAGCCAGGACGAGGGCGCGGCCGGGGGGCATCGCGCCGAGGTCGGAGACCTTCAGGACGCGGTCGCGGCGTACGGACTCGTTCATGCTGCGGTTGCCGGTCCAGCCACCCGTCTCCGAGTCACGGGTCGTGCTGTACTCGCGCAGTTCGTACTCCCCCGCCAGCTCGGACAGGTCGCCGAGGAACCGGGTGTCGGAGACACCGCCGCCGTAGACCCGCACGTTGGCGGCGGACCAGAGCTTCTCCATGCCGCGCTCGCCCCACACCTCGATGCCCTGGGCCCAGGACTGGAGGATGGTCATCAGGATGATGCCGCGCGAGCCGTAGTGCGAGTACAGGTCGGGCAGGGCGCGCCAGCGGCAGACGTTCGCCGCCTCGTCCAGGACTCCGACCAGCGGGCGCGACAGGCGGCCGCCGCGCTGGGTGGTGGCGTACTCCTCGGCGGCCTCGACGACGGCCACGGTCAGGGCGGTGACCAACGGGCCCGCCGAGTCGCTGCCCTCGCGGGAGAGCGAAAAGAGGGTGGAGTCGCTGCGGACGAACTCGTGGGGGCGGTCGCCGCCTTCCCGGGGCCGTTTTCCGGTCGGGACGTCCTCGCGGCGCTGCCGCCGGGGACGTACCAGGATCCGGCGAAGTCGGTCAGCAACGCCCTGTCCGCGATGGCCAAGTCCGGCCGTCTGCTCCGCTTGTCCCGCGGCACCTACGCGGTCGCATCCCCGTCCACCGGCGCCATCGCCGCAAGCTCCTGAGGGCCTGGCCATGCACCCGACCCACCCGGCCACCGAAGTCCTCCAGCAGCGCGCCCAGGACATGGGCGGTCCGACGACGGCGACCATCGCCGACGACCGCTACGGCGGTGCGATCCGGCTGCTGATCAACCCGGACGGGAGCACCGAGTCGTTGGACTGAGCACCGCGCTCACCGATTCGCCGACCCGACGCACATCGGGTCGTCTCCGCTCCGGCGGGCGCCGGAGCGGAGACGACTCCGCCGGGATCGTCAGGCGGCCTCCTTGATCAGGTCGACCTGGACCTTTGCCGCGTTCGACAGGTCCTCCTTCCTGGCCGCGCTCACGTAGGCGACCACGTTGCCGACACGCAGGATCACGTCGGCCCTGCCACCGCTGATGTTGAACACCTCTGTCTCGTCCGCGCCGATCTCCAACGGCAAATCCCCAACGGAGTCCTTGCGCGCGAAGGTCCTGTTCACCAGGGCGGTCGACGCCGCCTCCGCGGCCTCCTGGGCCCCGAACGAGTAGAGGGTGAACTCGATCTGCCTGTCAGTCGCATCCTTGGCCACGACCAGCTTGCGGCCCACGCCCACCAGCCCGTCGCACGGGGTACTGGTGCCCTCCTCGCACGGCTGGCGTGCCTGATCGCCCTCCAGCACCACCGCGTCCTCACCGCCGAAGCTGACGAGGCCGTTGCTGACGCTCTTGTTGGTCGGCATCGCCGACCGGAGCTTCTGGGCTCCGGTCGACTCGTCCTTCTTGCCCACGCCGTCGAGTCCGACCTTGGCCGCGTCCTCCGTGTCACCACCACAGGCGGTCAGCAGCGTCATCAACGCCACCGCACACACGGTGCCCCGCACAAGGCTCTTCACTTTGAACTCCATTCACATCCGACTGGCTTCGAGACCCACCCAAGCACCCGAGCCCGTCCCATCCGTCCTCGGGGTGGGAACGGGACGGCGGGTGTGGAGCGATGGCTTCCGCACCTCGGGGCAGCTGGACCTCGCGGGGTTGCAGCCGGTGACCGGGCCGGACGCGAAAGGGGCGGCGTGCTCCGACGGGGTGTCGGGGTACGCCGCCCCTGGGGCGGAGGCCGCGGGGAGGTGGCCCGCGCTGTCACTGCGGTTACTTCGGGTCGCGCTTGAAGGAGGCGGTGGACCAGCGGTAGCCGAGGGCGGCCAGGGCGAGGGACCAGGCCAGGGCGAGCCAGCCGTTGTGGCCGATCTCGGTGCCGAGCAGGAGGCCGCGCAGGGTTTCGATGGCGGGGGTGAAGGGCTGGTACTGGGCGATCGGTTGGAACCAGCCCGGCATCGCGTCGATCGGGGTGAACGCGCTGGAGATGAGCGGCAGCAGGATCAGCGGCATCGCGCTGTTGCTCGCGGCCTCGGCGTTCGGGCTGACCATGCCCATGCCGACGGCGATCCAGGTGAGGGCCAGGGCGAAGAGGACGATCAGTCCGAAGGCGGCGAGCCACTCCAGAACCGTGGCGTCGGTGGAGCGGAAGCCGATGGCGACGGCGACGATGCCGACGAGGACCACGCTGGCGACCGACTGCATGACGCTGCCGATGACGTGCCCGATGAGGACCGAGCCCCGGTGGATGTTCATCGTCCGGAAGCGGGCGATGATGCCCTCGGACATGTCGGTGGAGACGGACACGGCGGCCCCGATGACGGTGGAGCCGATGGTCATGAGCAGGATGCCGGGGACGACGTACGCGATGTAGGCGGAGCGGTCGGCGCCGCCGCCGAGGCCGGCGCTCATCACGCCGCCGAAGATGTAGACGAAGAGCAGGAGCAGCATCACCGGGGTGAGCAGCAGGTTCAGGGTGAGGGAGGGGTAGCGGCGCGCGTGCAGGAGGTTGCGGCGCAGCATGGTGGAGGAGTCGCGCACGGCGAGGGAGAGGGTGCTCATCGGACGTTCTCCTTGGACTGGGCGGGCTGGGCGGGCTGGACGGGCTGGGCCGGCTGCGTGTGCGGGGCGGGGACGGTGGTGTTGCCGGTGAGGGCGAAGAAGACGTCGTCGAGGTCCGGGGTGTGGACGGTGAGTTCGTCGGCCTCGATGCCGGCCGAGTCGAGCCGGTCGAGGATGGCGCGCAGGTCGCGCTGGCTGCCGTCGCTGGGGAGCTGGAGCGCGAGGGACTCGTCGTCGCGGGTGGCGGCGTGGAGGGTCGCGGCGGCGGACCGGTAGCCGGCCGGGTCGGTGAAGCGGAGGCGGACGTGGCCGCCGGGCACGAGGCGCTTGAGTTCGGCGGCGGTGCCCTCGGCGGCGATCCGACCGTTGCTCAGGACCGCGATCCGGTCGGCGAGTTGGTCGGCTTCCTCCAGGTACTGGGTGGTGAGGAAGACGGTGACGCCGCCGGTGACCAGTTCCCGGATGATCTGCCACATGGTGTGGCGGGAGCGCGGGTCGAGGCCGGTGGTCGGCTCGTCGAGGAAAATGATCCGCGGGCTGCCGACCAGGGTCATGGCGATGTCGAGTCGGCGCTTCATGCCGCCGGAGTAGGTGGAGGCGGGCTTCTTCGCGGCTTCGGTGAGGTCGAAGCGTTCCAGTAGTTCGGTGACGGTGCGGCGGCCCTCGCCCCTGGGGAGGTGGTGGAGGTCCGCCATCAGGAGCATGTTCTCCTCGCCGGTGATCAGGCCGTCCACGGCGGAGAACTGGCCGGTGACGCCGATCGCGTCGCGCACGGCCCCGGGGTCGACGGCCAGGTCGTGGCCGGCGACGTGCAGGGCGCCGGCGTCGGCGCCGATGAGGGTGGAGAGGATCTTGACGGCGGTGGTCTTGCCGGCGCCGTTCGGGCCGAGCAGGGCGAAGACCGTACCGGCCGGAACCGTCAGGTCGATGCCGTCGAGGACCGTCCTGTCGCCGTAGGACTTGCGCAACCCGTGCGCCACGATGGCCAGGTTCGTCATGAGGGGTGTCGCTCCTTGTGAGGGCTTGCGGATTACAGGGGTTGCGGGTGGGAAAGGGGGGCGGGAGATCGCGGGCGGTCAGAGGCTGCGGGCCGTGATGTCGCCGTACGAGGTCGTCGCGTGGATGTGCAGGTCGGCGGCGCCGGTGGTGTTCCTGAGCCCGTTGTGGATCCGGCCGTACGAGGTGTCGGCGTCGAGGCAGGCGCTGACCCCGGCGGCGGCCTCGATCGACAGGTCGCCGGCCTCGGTGCGCAGCGTGACCGTGCCGCTCGTGGCTTCGCCGACCTTGACGTCGCCCTTCCGCGTGCTGATCTCGGCGGGGCCGCCCAGCCGGCCGACGGTGATGTCCCCGGCGGCGAGGACGAGGCGGGCGCTCGCGGTCTCGTCGAGCTCGATGGAGCCCTGCGCGCCCTCGAAGCCGACGTCGCCGAGCCGCCCGACGCCGCGGAACTCGGCGGCCGCCGCCTTGGCTTCGACGCGGGAGCCGGCCGGCAGGTGGACGATCACCTCGACCGCGCCCGTGTTCCCGAGGAGCTTGCCCTTCGGCGCCGGGGCCGCGATCCGCAGGACGCCGTCGCCGTACTCGACGGTGGTGTGCTGCGCGGCCTCCAGGTCGCGGCTCTTCGAGCCGTCCGCGGGCAGGACCTCGACCGTGGTGTCGGCGCGCTCGGCGGCGACGAACCGGATGCGTCCGGCGGGGATGTCGAGGACGGCGGAGACGGCGGCGGGGGTGGCGAACTTCTGCATGTTGACTTCCTTCGACTCGTTGTTTCCGATGAAGGAAAAGCTACGTTGCCTTCATCAATACGGCAACAACTTCGTTGCTCAAGTCAGCAATAATTACAGGTCAGATGCCAGTAATCGTTGCAATGATTCGAAGGAGCAATGCAACACGACTGCGGCGTGCGTTGCATTGAACAGACGTGAACGCTCGGATCGGGTGCTGGAGCCGGGGCGTCGGCGGGCCAAGGACCGGTGAGCCGGGAGCCATGGGTCGGTGTGGGCGGCCCGGACTGACGGGGAAAGCGGGGCGAGCAGCTCGGTCGCCGTCGCGCCGTCGGCCCCGTCCAGCATCCAGGGCAGCAGGACGGCCGCGTGCGCGTCGATCAACCGGGCGTACGACCGGCTGAAGTTCGTCCACTGGTCGGGGGCGAGCACCCACGGCGTCGCGACGGCCGACCGGCCGGCCGCCCGGATGACGCCGAAGCAGGAGGGGCGCTACGGCGTCCTGGTCAGGGCGAACAACCGGTTGATGGCCTCGGGCACCGCGTCGGGTCCGACCGCCGGCGCCGCCGCTCTGGTCATCGCGAAGGCCGTGACGGCCCGCAGGCCCCGTACCCGCTACACCGCGGGCCGCGACGCCGCGCCGGTCACCCGTCTCGTCCGGGTGCTGTCCAACCGCACGCCCGACCGTGTGTTCGCCGCC
This sequence comes from Streptomyces sp. NPDC029836, assembly GCF_055574495.1. Taxonomy (NCBI): domain Bacteria; kingdom Bacillati; phylum Actinomycetota; class Actinomycetes; order Kitasatosporales; family Streptomycetaceae; genus Streptomyces; species Streptomyces sp. NPDC029836. The sequence goes on from NZ_JBVHZI010000011.1 coordinate 136,957, forward strand.
AACCTGCGCCACCTCCACCTTCGGGGCCGTCGCCTGACGGGCACGTCGCCTGACGGGGACGGGCGCGGGAAGCGGGCCCGTCCCGCCGGGGCCCGCCGCGCGGGGTCGGGGTCGGGGTCGGGGTCGGGGTCGGGGTCGGGGTCGGGGCGGCGGTAGCGGGGCGCTACGGGGTGTGCCAGGTGGCGGGGCCGCCGCCGCGCCAGTCGATGAGGCCTTCGCCGTAGGGGGCGACCTCGTCCGGGTCGCGCCCGGCCCGACGCAGGAGTTCCAGGACGTCGGCGGGGCCGAAGGCGCGGCCGAGGATCTCACCGTCGACGCGGACGCGGCGCCCGCCCTGTTCGTCGGGCGGGTAAACGATCACGGGGAGCGGGTCATCCATGGTTCAAGGGTGCCGCCGGCCGGTCACTCCAGCACCCCGAGGGCGGTGTCCGGCCGGCACTGGGGGCAGGCGGAGACACCCTCGGCGAGCGCTCGCCGGACGGCGTCCCGGTCGGCGGGCCGGCAGCGCGTACGGGTGTCCCAGCAGGTGCCGACGTGTACGCGGACCGCCGGCCGGCCGGTCCCGATCCCGTGCTCGACCAGCCATTCCGCGGGCGCCGGCGGCGGCGCGGGCGGCCCCTGCGCGGCCTCGTACGCCGTACGCCGCTCCTCGGCGGCGATCCAGTCGCGCGTGCGCTGCAGGTCTCTGACCTGGACCTTCTCCAGGAAGCGGAGGAGATCGAGACGCGATGACTCATTTTCGGACACAAGTTCGATTATAGGCCAGGGTGAGGCCGCCCGATGGATACCGGGAGCGCCCCCGCGGCACGCCGTGCCCGGCCCGCCGGGGTGCTCGCCCGGACGGGTTCGAGAAGAATTCGGCGGCGATGTCGAGAACCCGTGGGCGGCTCCGTCCCCGTGGTGAGAGCGACCGGCGACCACAATGGGTCGCACCAGTGAGGAGAACGAAGATGGCCAAGTACCTGCTGCTCAAGCACTACCGCGGCGCCCCGGCTCCGGCCAACGACGTGCCGATGGACCGCTGGACGCCCGAGGAGATCTCGGCGCACGTGCAGTACATGCACGACTTCGCGGGCCGACTGGAGCGGACCGGCGAGTTCGTCGACGGTCAGGCGCTCGCCCCCGAGGGGGCGTGGGTCCGCTCCGACGGCGAGGGGCGCCCGCCGGTCACCGACGGACCGTTCGCCGAGACCAAGGACCTCATCGCCGGCTGGATGATCATCGACGTGGACAGCTACGAGCGGGCCGTCGAGCTGGCCGGGGAACTGTCGGCCGCGCCGGGGGCCGGCGGCAAGCCGATCCACGAGTGGCTGGAGGTGCGCCCCTTCCTGTCCGCGCCGCCCACCATCGCGGAGTGACGTCACCGATGGACGAGCTCCTGCTCAGGCGGCTGACGCCGAGCGTGCTCACCGTCCTCGTCCGCCGCGGAGCCGACTTCGCGGCGGCCGAGGACGCGGTGCAGGACGCACTGGTCGAGGCGCTCCGGGTCTGGCCGGCCGACCCGCCGCGGGACGCCAAGGGTTGGCTGGTCACCGTCGCCTGGCGCAAGTTCCTCGACGCGACCCGCGCCGACGTCTCCCGGCGTCGGCGCGAGGACCGCGTCGAGGAGGAGCCGGCGCCCGGACCGGCAGTTGCGGCGGACGACACGCTCCGGCTCTACTTCCTGTGCGCGCACCCGTCGTTGACCCCGGCGTCCGCGGTGGCGCTCACCCTGCGCGCCGTCGGCGGGCTCACCACCCGCCAGATCGCCCGGGCCTACCTGGTGCCCGAGGCGACCATGGCGCAGCGCATCAGTCGGGCCAAGCGGACCGTCTCCGGCGTGCGCCTTGACCGGCCCGGGGACGTCGCCACCGTGCTGCGCGTGCTCTACCTGGTCTTCAACGAGGGCTACTCCGGCGACGTCGACCTCGCCGCGGAGGCGATCCGCCTCACCCGGCAGCTCGCGGCCGCCGTCGACCACCCGGAGGCGGCGGGGCTGCTCGCCCTCATGCTGCTCCACCACGCCCGTCGTGCCGCCCGGACCGCGCCCGACGGCAGCCTCGTACCGCTCGCCGCACAGGACCGGGGCCGGTGGGACACCGTGATGATCGCCGAGGGTGTCGGGATCCTCCAAGCGGCCCTCGCGCGCGACCGGTTGGGCGAGTTCCAGGCCCAGGCCGCCATCGCGGCGCTCCACGCGGACGCGCCCGCCGCCGAGGAGACCGACTGGGCGCAGATCGTCGAGTGGTACGACGAGCTGGCGCGCCTGACCGACAGCCCGGTCGTACGGCTCAACCGGGCGGTCGCCGTCGGGGAGGCCGACGGTCCGCGCGCGGGGCTGCGGGCGCTCGCGGAGCTGGACGCCTCGCTCCCCCGCCACACCGCGGTGGCGGCGTACCTCCACGAGCGCGACGGCGACCGGGCGACGGCGGCCCGGTTGTACGCCGAGGCCGCCCACCAGGCGCCCAACCTCGCCGAGCGCGACCACCTGACGCGCCAGGCGGCCCGGCTCAACGCGGGCCGGGGTCAGTGAGGGACGGGGCATCGTCAGGAGTGCGCCACCCTCCACCAGGCGATCGAGGACTGAATCCCGCTGTACGAGGCAGGTCACGCCCGGCCGCCCACTCGGCGCGGTAGCTGTCGCCGGCACTGCCGCTGCCGCCTCCCGTACGACCAGGTCACCGCGGTCATCAGGGGCGGGATGGCGAACAGTGGTGCGAAGACGAAGGCCCAGACGGTCCGGGCCGTACCGCCCGACATGTACGTCTGGCTCTCGACGGTGAAGGCGACCACGAGTTGCCACAGTGCCACCAGGACCAGGAGGGCCGAGGCCGTCCGAGCGAGCGCGGCAAGGGTCCGGGGTCGCAGCGGCTGCCACCGGTCGCTGACGAGGAGCAGCGGGAACAGGGCGGCCAGTTCGGCGAGGACGGAGAGGCCGACGACGTACGCGATGCCCCAGCCGGGGATGTCGAAGACGTCCCGCAGAACCTGGTCGCTGTAGCCGACGTGGATCCCGGATGCCATGGCGATGCGCCACAGGCCGGACGGGAGGGCGCACAGGGCGATGGCGTGGGCGGCCCGGCGGGCCCAACGGGGAGCGGGTACGGGGCCGGAGGCGGGCAGCGGAGCGGTCGCTGTGGTCATGCCCCCATGCTGGCCGTGGACATGGCAGTCACGCGTCGTCCGCCACGGCGGACCGTCTCCGCCGTGCGGCGGACGCACACCCCGCTCGGGTCATACCTCAGCGGGGCGCGCGTCCGTGGTCCGTCAGGGAAGGATCTCGACGTACCCGTCCGTGCCGTGCACACGGATCCGCTGCCCGTCCCGAATCAGTCGGGTGGCACCTTCCACGCCCACCACGGCCGGCAGGCCGTACTCCCGGGCGATCACCGCGCCGTGCGTCATCAGGCCGCCCACCTCCGTCACCAATCCGGCGATGCCGACGAACAGCGGTGACCAGCTGGGGTCCGTGAAGGTCGTCACCAGGATGTCGCCCGCTTCGAGGTCGGCCCGCGCCATGTCCAGGACGACGCGGGCCCTGCCCTCCACGGTCCCCGCGGAGACCGGTACGCCGACCAGGGCGCCGGCCGGCACGTCGTCGCGGCGGTAGGACCCGGTGAGGGCCTCACCGTCCGAGGTGAGCACCCGGGGCGGCGTGAGCGCGTGGTGCGCCCGGAACGCCTCCCTGCGCCGCTGGACGAGACGCGGGTCGACCGGCCGATTGACGCGCACGACCTCGTGCAGTTCCTGGAAGGTGAGGTGGAAGACGTCCTCCGGCTCGGCGATCGCGCCCGCCGCCACCAGACGCTCGGCCTCCTCCAGCAGAGCCCGCTTGTAGACGGAGTAGCGGCTGATGATGCCGTACTTCGGGTACTCCCGGTATCCGATGAAGGTGCGGACCCGGTCGATCATCCGCCGGGTCTCGTCGGCCTTGCGGTCCCCGTCCGGCAGGGCGCGCAGGCGTGACAGCACGTCCTGTTCCTTCCGCAACGCCTTCTGCCGGCCCTCCTCGAAGCGCCGTTCGGCGGCGCCGGGACCGAAGTTGCGCACGTTGTCGAGGATCGCGGGGATCAGCGTGGTGGGGCGCTCGCGCCAGCGCGGCCGGGTGATGTCGATCTCGCCGACGCAGCGCATGCCGTACCGGTCGAGGTAGCCCTCGATGGCGTCGCGCGCTTCGGTGCCGCCCGCGAGTTTCGCCAGTTCGTCCAGGAAGCCCTCGTCCTCGACGCCTTGCAGGAACGTCACCACGTCCGGCCGTGGACGGATCACGTCCGCGACGTCGAGCAGCGCCAGCCCCATCTCCGACGTGATGTTGTCGGGGGCGGACAGGGTGAGCGTGTCGGCCGCGTTCTTCTCGCCCAGCCACTCGTACAAATTGTCGTTGAGCCACCAGGTGGCCTCCATGCCGGCCATGATCGCCTGCATGCTCAGCGGATCACTGAGGACGCGTTTGTGCTCCTCGAAGGCCTCCAACAGGTAGTCGAAGAGCTCCGGTCCGGTCTTCGTCCGGATGTCGCGCTCCAGCGCGGCGATGGACGTCCGGCTGCGTTCGATCAGCGCGGTGACGATCGCCGGGTCGGTCTCGATCGGGTCGGGCGCGCCGGGGGCGGGGGGTCCGCCGGGAGCCGCGGCCTGGGTCGTCTCCGGAGGCGACGGGAGGAAGTCGTCGCGGCCGAGGACGGTCTCCAGGGCGTCCCTGATCAGCGGATCGGCCTTGCCCACGGCGTCCAGGAGGCCGGCGCGGCTCTCGGGCGCGCTCAGGCGCGGGGTGACGTCGACGAACAGCCGGCCGCCCGCCTCGTGCATCGGCACCATGGCGGTCAGCTGCCACATGGAAAGCCCGAGGGCCTTCATGGGGTCGGTCATCATCTGCCCGTGACCGACGGAGACGTAGACGCGGTTCTCCCGGTCGTCGCGCTCCGGGACGGGGAACAGCGTCGTGATCGGACGGCTCTGCACGATCCGGAAGCCGTCGTCGACCAGACACCATTCGATGTCCTGCGGACGACCGAAGTGCGCCTCGATCCGCCGCCCGAGTTCCACCAGCCGCACGACCTGCGCGTCCGTCAGCGACGGCTCCTCCTGCCGGCGCGGGTCGATCGGCACGCCCCCCGTACCGCCGGCCGGCAGGGCGCGCACCGCACGCCGCTTGACGGCGATCGCCCTGTCGACGACCTCCCCCTCGCGCACCCTGAAGACGTCCGGGTTCACCAGCCCGGAGACCAGGGCTTCACCGAGGCCGAAGCCGGCGTCGACGGTGGCGACCCTCCGGTTGCCCGTGACGGGATCGGCCGTGAACAGGACGCCGGCCGCGTGCGGGAAGACCATCCGCTGCACGACCACGGCCATGTCGACCGTACGGTCGTCGATGCCGTTCCGGCGCCGGTAGCTCACGGCCCGCTCGGTGAACAGCGAGGCCCAGCACCGGCTGACGTGTCGAAGGACCGCCGCCGGGCCCACGACGTTCAGGTACGTGTCCTGCTGACCGGCGAACGACGCCGTCGGCAGGTCCTCGGCGGTGGCGCTGGATCGGACGGCGTACGCCGCTTCCTCACCGAACCGGGCGAGCGCGCCGGTGATCGCCGCGGCGAGATCGTCCGGAACGGGGATCTCCTCGATGGTCCGGCGGATCTCCGCGCTGAGCGTACGGATCGCCTCCCGGTCGTCCGCGTCCAGGCGCGACAGTCGGTCGAACCGGTCGTCGATCGACGGCGCCTGCGCCATGACGCGCCGGAAGGCGCTCGTCGTCACGCAGAAGCCGTCCGGCACGCGGATGCCCTCGACCCGTGACAGTGCGCCCAGTTGCGCGCCCTTGCCGCCGACGACCGCGAGCTGCGTCTCGTCGACCTCGCGCAGATCCCGTACGTACGGCTCGCTCTGCCGGCTCTCCCGGCTCTGCTGGCCCGGCTGCTCGTTCCGCTTGTTCTGCTCGCTCATCGCGATCCCTCCGCAACGGTGCCTGTTCCGGCGTCATCGCGTCCCTCGTACGCCGACAGCAACACACGCACGTCGTGCCCTCATTTCCGCAGGTGGTGGCCTAGACCGAGGATTCTCCGCCACCACCGGGGCCTTGCCGCAAGCCCCCCTGTGCGCTATACCTTGGAAGTGCGGGGAGAGCGATCTCCCCGCTTTTCGTTTTCCCTGCTTCTCGTTTTCCCCGCTTTTCGTTTTCCCCCGCGGTCCGAGACCTCGCGCGCCCGTCGGCGCGTGCCGCGCCGTACGGATCGGCCGCGTCCGGACGTCAGCCCTCGTTCGCGGCGGCGAGTGCCTCGGCGATCAGGCGGGTGGCGAAGTCACGGTCGGCGGTGATGCGGTTGATGTGCTCCGCGAGGAGGAAGGCGGTGGCCTCCAAGGGGTTCATCTCGGCCTGGGTCCACTCCCCGTACTGCCGGCGCCACAGGTTCGGGCTCAGCTCGATGCCCGCCGCGATGACCATGCCGGCCATGGTGGGGATGGTCTCGGGGCGGACGCTCCTGGGCATCGCGCGCATCGAGGCGACCAGGCTCGGGACGACGTACTCGATGACGTCCTTGTCCTGGGCCTCGTGCGCTTTCCGCAGCCACGTCATGAACATGTAGATGAGCGTGCACGCGCCGTCCAGGAGGTCACGGACCGCTTCGGCGTCCATGGAACCGGCGAGTTGGTCGACGAGCTCCCGCTGCTCGGGGTCGGTCTCGGTCCTGCCGTCGTAGACGGCCTTGAGCCGTGAGTCGATCATCATGAGCGCCGCGCCGACATCTCCGGGGGAAGCGTGCTCGGGGTCACAGGGCGATGACACAGGTTCCTCCTCGTGTGGCTGCCGCGGGCAGCACCTGATCCGTACGTTAGGCCGCCGATCGGCCACCGTCCGGCAAATGCCGATGGGCGTCCCCTGGTTCGTTGGGCACGCCGACCATGTCGCGGCGATGGATCGCGGTGCACCGGCTGGTTGGACACCCGGCCGCAGCCGCGGCCGTCGACAAATGCCTCGACACCGGTCGCACCGATCGGCAACCCTTCGGGCGATGACCAGAATCGATGACACGCCGCCCGCGTGGGACGAGCGCACCCAGCTCACCACGTTCCTCGACTACGCACGCGACACCGCCCGCGCCAAGTGCGACGGCGTCTCCGCCGAGAACGCGGGCAGGGCGCTCCTCCCGGGCTCACCGCTGATGACCATGAGCGGGTTGATCAACCACCTCCGCTGGGTCGAGTACTACTGGTTCCAGGTGGTCTTCCTCGGAGAGGAGGACCAGGGTCCCTGGACCGACGAGGACCCCGACCGCGAGATGCGCATCGCCGTGGACTTCCCGCTCACGCGGTTGCTCGACGAGTACGCCGCCCAGAGCGCCCGCTACCGCGAGCTGGTCGCCGACAGCGGCCTGGACGAGAAGGCCCGGCGTGCCCGCCGTGGCGGCGTGCACGTCGACCTGCGCTGGATCCTCCTCCACCTCACCGAAGAGACGGCCCGCCACAACGGCCACCTGGACATCCTGCGCGAGCTGCTCGACGGTACGACCGGCGACTAGGTTCCGGCCCTTGGCCGGCGCCGGACCGGATGCCGCTGCTTCGGGGCCGGTCGTGTCCGGGTGTGGTGCACCCGGGCAACGCCGGCGGCGGCCGCTTAGCCTGACGGGGTGACCAGCAACGATCTCGGAGATTTCCTGCGCGCCCGCCGTGCCCGGCTGCGTCCCGGCGACGTCGGGCTGGCCTCCTACGGTGCCCGCCGGGTGGCGGGGCTGCGGCGGGAGGAGGTCGCCGTCCTGGCCGGGATGAACAGCGACTACTACGCCCGTCTCGAACAGGGCCGCGAACGCGGGCCCTCCCCGCAGATCCTCGAAGCCATCAGCAGCGCCCTGCGGCTGGACGACGAGGCGCGGGAGCACCTGTTCCGACTGGCGGGCACCGCGCCGGAAGGCGGGCGGCCCTTCCCGAGGGAAACCGTCGGTGCCGCGCTGCGGCAGTTGCTGGACGGGCAGTCGAACGCCGCGGCGTTCGTGCTGAACCCGGCGACCGACCTCCTGGCATCGAACGCGTTGGCCGACGCGCTGTTCTCACCGTTCGCTCGGCCGGACAACCTGGCGCGGATGACCTTCCTCGACCCGGCCGCCCGGGGCTTCTTCGTCCGGTGGGAGCGGGCTGCCGAGGCGGTCGTCGCCGCGTTGCGCCACGCCACGGGCCTCGACCCGCACTATCGGCACCTGCGCGATCTCGTCGGCTCGCTGGTCGAGGAGAGCGCGGAGTTCGCCGCACTGTGGTCCGCGCACGCCGTGCACGGCAAGACCCGTGACGGCAAGGAGTTGCTCCACCCCGACGTCGGGCGGCTCTCGCTCACCTTCCAGACCTTCGACGTGCGCGGCGCGTCGGGTCAGCAACTGGTGGTCTACCAGGCCCAACCGGGCAGCCCCGACGCCCGGGCCTCGCCCTGCTCGGGAGCCTGCACGCCACGCGTCACCAGGAGTCCGCCACGGAGGGCCGAGCCGGCGCGTGAAGCGGGGACGGGAGTGCCCGCGCAGTCGGTGACGGTCAGGCCGCCACGGGGGTGGTGAGTACGTACTCCCGCGAGGCGTGGACCTCGTCGCGCAGGGCGGGCAGGTCGACGTCGAGGACGTGGCCGTTCCATTTGCGGACCGCGCCGTTGATGAGGACGGCGCTGATGTTGCGGGCGTCGGAGCCCAGGACGACGGTGCCGATCGGGTCGTTGAGCGGCATGTTGTTGAGGTCCTCGGCGCGGATGACGAGCAGGTCGGCCTTCTTGCCCGGGGTGAGCGAGCCGGTGACGTGCGCGAGGCCGTTGGTGCGGGCGCCCTGGAGGGTGGCGAAGTCCAGGACGTCATGGGTGGTGATGCGGGTCGGCCGGCGGTCGGTGCCGTGGACGGCGTTGACCGCACGCATCCGCTGGATGGTGTGCAGGGCCCGCATCTGGGTGAACATGTCGCCGGCCAAGGCCACTTCGACGTCGATGCTGAGGCCCGGGCGCACCCCGGCGGACAGGGCCTCGTCGATCGCGGGGATCGCGGTCTCCAGTCCGATCTGGGCGTCCGAGGTCGGGGCGAGGGCGATGGTCGTACCGCTGTCCCCGATCGCCCGCCATGCCGCCGGGGTCAGGCCGGTGGCGTGGATGAGGGTGAGGTCGGGGCCGAGGACGCCCTCCTTCGCCCACCTGAGGACGGCTTCGGAGGAGGCGGCCCCGAAGACGGCGTCGACGCTCACGCCGATCCCCAGTTCGGCGGCCGTGCGGGCGAGTTCGGGGCCGTGGGCGAGGGCGGGACCGGCTATCGCGTCGGTGGCGAGGGCTGCCAACCGCAGCGTCAGCAGTTGGTCCTCGTGGCCGAAGTACCGTTCCTTGAGGCGGGTCAGGTCGCCGGGCCACTGCCGGTCCCAGTCACCGAAGTGCGGGCCCATGGAGGCGTGCACGCCTCGGATGCCGGTGTCGACGAGGGCTTGGACGGCGGCGTCGGAGTGCTCGGGGGTGCGCGCGTTGTGGGAGAAGTCGAGCATGCAGGTGATGCCGCTGTCGATCGCCGTGAGCGCGGCCAGTTTGGTGCCGACGTACATGTCGTGCGGCCGGTAGACGGTGGCGTGGCCGGCGAGGGTGGACATCACGTAGGTGCCGAGGTCGTCGACGTCCGGCATGGTCCGGCGCAGCTGGGTCTGCCAGGCGTGGCGGTGCGTGTCGACGAAGCCGGGGGTGAGGACGGTCGCGGTGGCGTCGACGACCACGGCGCCGTCCCGGCTCAGGTCGGGGCCGATCGCGGCGATGGACTCGCCCTCGACGAGCAGGTCCGCGCCGTGCAGGACACCGAGGTCGGGATCCATGGTGACGATCGTCGCGCCGGTGAACAGGATGCGGCGCCGCTCGCGGTCGGCGGCCGGGCGTGGGAGCCGGAGCTGTTCGAGTACGGCGGGACTGGTGGTGTCGGGGGGAGTCACGGGAGGTCCGTCCGTTCCGTCGTACGTGCGCGGGGGCGGAGGGAGGAGGGTCCGTGCGTTCGTGCGTTCGTGCGGTAGGCCTACGCCGCCCCTGCGGAGTGGTGGGTGACCCCAGCCTCGGTCCGTCGCCCCGCGACAACCAGGCCGCCGCTTGCCCGGGTGCGGCGCACCCCGGCTGCGACGGCGTTCGTACGCGGTGTGCCGCGCGGGAACCGGGCGAGCGCGGCGGGGCGGGACGGGGTTCGATCGGCGCGGGGCTCCGGGGCGGACGAAGCTCGCGGGCCGGGGTACGGCAGAGGGCCGGGGCGGCAACCGTGTGGTTGCCGCCCCGGCCCCGGCGCTCGGGCCGCGCGTCGTCAGATGCGGTTCGGGCCGCCGTAGTGGCCGCCGACCTGGCGGTGGTAGTCCTCGTTGCCGAGGTGCTTGTCCTTGTCGAACTCCGGAGCGGCCTTGATCTGCTCCTTGGTCCGGTCGACGTAGACCTTCTGCTCGTCGGCGTCGACGCGCTGGACCGTACCGGCGGGAAGGAGCACTTCCTTGCCGAAGATCCACGGGCCGGTGTCGACGACCAGGTACGCGGACCCGACCTCGTCGGAGTGCTTGTCGACCTTGCCGATGGAGCCGTCCGTGGCCTCGACCTTGTAGCCGGTCAGGTCCGTACCGGCCAGGTGGCCGGACGTCTCGCGGTAACCCCATACGTTCTCAGTCATACCAACAACTCCTTCATTGATTTCGGTGATTGCTTTCCCGGAGTTCTTTTTGGGAAGACCCCGGGATGCCACACCGTCAGAAATTCGCCTGCCCCGGAAATGCCGATCGACACTCCCCCGGGCCGGGTGTTTCACATGTGGGGCGGGTACGTCGCCGGTCTACCAGCGGTACCAGCGGCCGCTGCCACCCTTGGGACGGGCGACGAATCCGACCAGCCACAGCACCAGTACGGCGATGGCGACCCACCAGAGGATCTTCACCGCGAAACCGGCGCCGAAGAGGATCAGAGCGAGCAGAAGAACAAGCAGCAGGGGAACCATAGTTATTACCTCCGAGGCTCCTTCTGTCCGGCGTCCGACGAAGCATGCGCACAAATCTTATTTGTTTCTTATCGGCGCAGCCGGGAAGCCGAGGGGTCCTCAAGAAGCGCTACGCGTAGGGCTCGTCGTCCTCGGCGGCGGCCAGCCGGGGCGCGATGTCGTCGGCCCAGGACCGGGCCCAGGCCCGGAGTGTGGCGATGGCGTCGTCGTCGAGGCCGTAGGCGGCGAACTCCTCGTCGTCGTACCAGTCGGCGCCGCCGAGGCGGGCGTGCAGGTCGTCGAGGCGGAACTCGTCGCGGCCGTGCCGGGCGCCGAGCCGTTCCAGACCCGCGAAGGGGTGGTGGCGGTGGGCGGCGTGGACGTCGATGAGGTCGCGCACCGCTCCCCGGTCGGCCAGGGCCCGGACCTTGGTGCCGATGACGTCGTCGAGCGCGAGGACCGGCCCGTACTCGGTGTCCTGCGGCGCGGACCAGAGGTTCTCCTTCAGGACGTCGACCTCGCAACGCCCGCCGCCGCGGAGGTCGGTGACCATCAGGCGGGCGGACAGCGGGTCCACGCCGATGACGTCGACGCCCCAGCCGCGCTTGGTCAGCTCGTGGACCAGGTCGGTGGCGATGTCGTCCATCGGGGCGGGGTTCTCGGTGGCGACGTCGAGGTCCTGGCTGAGGCGGTCGACGAGACCGTGGGCCTGGACGGCGTAGCCGCCGGTGATCACCAGGGGGTACGGGCTGCCGATGGCGATGACGTCGGCGAGGAGCCGGCGGTGGAGCGCGCTGAGGTTCACGCGGCGGGGCTCACGCGGCCGGGAAGGTCGCCCGGGGGGCGAGCCGCGGGAAGGCGTCCTCCCAGACCTGCCGGACGTGGCGGCTGATGAGGGTGCGCAGGACGGGCCACTGCGCGATCAGCAGGTGCTGGTCGAGGAGGCCGGTCAGGTCCTCGCGCAGGCCTTCCGCGAGGACGGTGCGGTAGAGGCTCATGCGCTGGCGCGGCCGGTCCAGATCGTACGTGCGCAGCCCCGACCAGGCGATGTGCAGGGGCAGCGTGACCGGGCCGGAGGTGGGGCCGGTCAGCTCGCCGAGGGAGGCGGGCAGCCGGTCGGCGTACCGGGTGCGCAGGACCTCGCCGGCCTTGGTCGGGGGGACGGGAGAGGAGAGCTGCTGCGCCATGGGCCCAGTATCGCCCGTCCCACCCGCCCCCGGCACCGCGGACGTGGCATCCCGCTCCGGGTGCGGTCAGCACCTGCGACCGCCGACCCGAGCCCCCGGCCCGGGGGACGCGACGGTGCGGTGGGCGGGCGGGGCGTGCAGTCGGGCGAGGTAGTCGTGGGCCGTGGGGAGGGTTTCCAGGAGGGTGCGCTGGTGGCGCTCGATACGGCTGAAGTGCTCCTCGGCGGCGCGCAGGGCGTCGGGATGACGGGCGAGGGCCGCGGGCGGGGCGGCCGTGCGCGGGCTGAAGGCGGTCAGCAGGGCGCGCAGCGGCAGTTCGTCGGGGGCCGGTGCGAGGCCGGCGCGGTGGGTTTCCAGGGCCGCTCGCGCGGTGTCCGAGAGGACCGGCGTCCGCCGGGCCGGGTGCCGCAGCCGCACGAGGTCGAGGGCCCGCTCGTGGTGCGCCGCGGCCGCCCGGTTGAACCGGGCCGCGGGGGCCTCCGGGGTGTCGGCGGCGGGGAAGTCCCGGATCAGGCGGTCCAGCAGGTCCAGGGTGACGGCGTGGTCCTCGGCCAGGGGGTCGGTGAAGCCGGCGGCCGTACCGAGGGCCACGCAGTTGTTCACCCAGGAGCGCCGGGGCCGTCCCGGGCGGTGGCGGGTGTGGGTGAGTCGCGGGGGCGTCCCGCGCGGGTCGAGGGCGCCGGTGAGGTCCCGGGCCGCTTCGTCGGGGGTGGTGCGGCAGCTCGCGTAGGCCGCGCCGGCGCCTTGGCGGCCGAGCAGGGGCAGGCGCCAGGTCCAGCCGCCGCGTACCGCGGTGGCGGTGGTGTACGGCTCGACGCCGTGCAGGGCGCTGTCGTGAGGGACCGTCATGGTGACGCTGCTGTCGGTGGGGACGAGGTCCGTCTCGTCGGTGAAGGGTTCGGCAAGCACACCGCCGATCAGCGAGCGGGACTCGCCCGTGCAGTCCAGGACGAGGTCGGCGTTCAGGGTGCCGCGCGTGGTGTGCAGGGCCGTCACCCTGCCGCGGGTGTCGCGGTCGGCGCCGAGCAGGTCACCGGTCAGGAGCCGGACCCCGCAGGTCCGGACAGCCCTCGCGCGCAGGAAATGGGTCAGCATCGTGGTGTCCGCGTGCCAGCCGTAGGGAATTGCGGCCCAGCCGTCCAGCCAGCGCGGTGATTTCTTCGCGTCCATGAGCGGGGGCTCGCGGAAACAGGCGTGGTCGGAAGGGGCGACGGTCCGTCCGGAGGTACGACGCAGGGCCCAGGCGTCGGAGAGCGGAAATCCCTCGCAGTCCGGGATCGGGCTGCTCCGCGGAATGTAGACGTGCGTGTGCGGGGCCGACCAGTCCACGTATTTGACGGCTGCGGAGAAAGAGGCGTCGGCGGCCCGCATCCATGCGTCCTCCAGGACGCCGAGCGGGTCGAAGAGGGTGCGCTGCGCGGTCGGCGCCAGCACTGTGACCTGCCCGGACGGCCGGTACGGGGTTTCCAGGACGGTGACGCGGACCGTGCCGGGGAAGGCGGAGGCGAGCCGAGCGGCGGCGATCCAGGCGGTGAGGGTACCGCCGGCGATCACCACGTCCGTGCGGGGGGCGGGGGCGGTCCGTTCCGCGCTCTTGTCCATGGGAAAAGGGTGGGGAGCTGCTCTGCATTCCATCCATATTCCATCCATGGAACAGCTGTATTCGGGGCGCAAGCCGGAAAGGAGATCACCCATAGGGGCTGATTCCAATCTGTTGGTGCGGGACCTGAACGGGGCCCGGAACCGACAGGAGGAAATCGGAAATGTTCGAGCTGCCCCAGGTCCAGCACCCCTTGGACATCCTGACCGAGATCGAGAACACCGCGGCGGTGGATCAGGAACTGCTGCTGCGCGACGGCGCCACCCCGTGGGCCGATCTGCTCGCGGACTACGTCGACGCGCTGAACGAGCTGGCCGTGCGGGGCACCGCGGAGAACGGCTGGATCGCGACGTACGGCCTGGACGAGGGGCACGCGGGAGGCTGCGGCTGACGGCGCCGGAACACGGCGCCGGCGGCCCGGTGGGATCCACCGGGCCGCCGCGGGAAGGGACGGGACGCCGAAGGCGCCTCGGGACGTCGCGAGGGACGTGTCAGCGGACGAGCACGCGGGTCCGGGCGAAGAGCATGACCAGGGAGGCCAGGTGGTAGCGGGGGACGGCGCCCTCGGTGTGCCGGCCCGGTTCGAGGAGGCGGGCGTCGGCGAGGCGGTCGAGGACGTCCTCGGCCTCGTGGTGCGGGAGGTCGAGGACGGCGGCGGCGTCGGCCGGGGTGAGCACCCGCAGGCCGGTGGCGGTGAGCGCGTCGAGGGCTGCCGCGGTGGGGCCGTCGAGGCCGTCCAGGGTCGGGCGCAGCGTGGTGGCCAGGTCGAGGCTGCCGATGCGGAGTTCGGCCAACCGGCCGTCCTCGGCCGCGAGCCGGGCGGCGAGCCGGGACACGGGCCAGTGGGGGCGGTCGGCGAGCCGGGCCGCGGCGATGCGCAGGGCGAGCGGGAGGCGGTCGCAGTACTCGGCGACCCGGGCGACGGATGCCGCGTCGGCGGCGAGCCGCTCGGGGCCGACGATGCGGGCGAGGAAGCGGGTCGCCTCGGCGGGGGTCATCGGTCCCAGCCGGACCAGGCGGGTGCCGGCGAGGCCGGCGAGGCCGGGGCGGATGCCGGTGACGACGGTACGGGAGTCCCCGCCGCCCGGCAGGAGGGGACATACCTGGGTGTCGTCGGCGGCGTTGTCGAGGACGACGAGCACGCGGCGGCCGGCGAGGAGGGTGCGGTAGAGCGCGGTGCGCTCCTCGACGCCGTCGGGGATGCGGTGTTCGTCCACCCCGAGGGCGCGCAGGAACCACCCGAGGGCCTGGCGGGGCGGGCACGGCGTGCCGTCGGCGGTGCGCAGGTCGGCGTAGAGCCGGCCCCCGGGGAAGTCACGGCGGACGCGTTCGGCGGCGTGCAGGGCGAGGGCGGACTTGCCGGTGCCGGGGGCGCCGGTCACGACCACGTCCTGGCCCGCGCCCAGCGCGCCGAGCACCTCGCGCAGTTCCGTCCCGCGCCCGGTGAAGTCGCCGGGGGCGGCGGGGCAGCCGTCCGGGATCGGGTAGGGGGGCGTCGCGGGCGCGGCGGCCGTGGCGGGCAAGGGGTCCGTCGCGGGCACGGCGGTCGGCGCCGGCGCCACGGCCCTTGCCGCCGGCACCGGCAGGGCGGGCACGGCGGTCGGCGCGGCCACTGCCGTTGTCGCGGACAGGGCAGGCAGCGCGGTAGCCGCGGTAGCCGCGGTAGTCGCGGTAGTCGCGGCAGTCGCGGCAGTCGCGGGCGGCACGGTCACCACGGGCGGCACGGGCGTCGTGGTCGTCGTGGTCCTCGTGGTCGTCGCGACCGGGTCTCGGGGCGGGGCCGGGGCCGGGAGCGCGGTGGCGCGTCGCGGGGGCGTCGGGCCCGGCAGGGTCCCGGTGAGGATCTGCTGGTGCAGGGTGCGCAGTTCGGGGCCGGGGTCGATGCCGAGTTCTTCGGCGAGGAGGCGGCGGCCCGCTTCGTACGCCGCGAGGGCGTCGGGTCGGCGGCCGCAGCGGTCGAGGGCCGTCATCAGCTGCGCGCGCAGCCGTTCGCGCAGCGGGTGGCGGGTGACCTCGCGGGTCAGGACCGGAACGAGCGTGGTGTGCTCGCCCAGCGCCAGGGCGGCCTCCGTGTGGTGTTCCACGGTGGCCAGGTGGGTCTCGGTCATGCCGGGGCCCTCGGCGGTGGCGAGGTGGTCGGTGACGTCGCTCAGGGCCGGGCCGTGCCACAGGGCGAGGGCGTCGGCGAGGCGGCGTTCGGCATCGGCGTGCCGGCCCGCGCGGAGGTCGGCGCGGCCGGCGTCGGCGAGCTGCTGGAAGGTGTGCCAGTCGACGGTGCGGGCGCCGGTGTCCATGCGGTAGCCGGCGCCGTGCCGCTCCAGGCCGTGGCCCGGCCCGAGCCGGGTGCGCAGCCGGGAGACGTACGTGTAGAGCTGGCTCGTGCTCGTGGTGGGCGGTTCCTCGCCCCACAGGAGGGCCGTGAGGCGCTCGTCCGTGACGACCCGGCCGTTCGCGAGGAGCAGGGCGGCCAGCGCGGTGCGCTGCTTGGCGCCGTCGAGGGCGACCGGACGGCCGTCGAGCTCGGCCGACACCGGCCCGAGGAGCGTGAAGTCCATGGTCTCCTCCGCGTTTGCCGGGCGGGCCCGGACTGTCCGGGCCGCGTCCCGCCAAAAGCTAGTGACCTGCGATTTCTCATCACCCTCGGACCGATTTCAGTGAAGCGAAAGCGCTTTGAAAGCGCGGAAAAACGACGTCTTCCTAACGTGGTGGACATGCCGAAGGGCAGCGCCGAGACCGACCCGAAGGAGACCATCGTGAACCGCATCGCCCGCACCGCCCGCCGCACCGCCGCCACCGCCGTTCTCGCCCCGATGGGCCGGGTCGCCGCCACCACGGCGGTCCTGGTGGCCGCGCTCGGTGCGGCCGCGATCCCGACCGGGGCCGGTGACGACCCGTGGGTCTCGGTCGGCGCCGCGGCCCCCTCGGACGATCCGTGGGTCTCCGCCCCGGCCACGACCCTGCAGGACGACCCGTGGGTCTGAGACGACACGACTGCCGCGCGAACGCCATGAACGCCATGAAGGCCAGGAACGCCTTGAAGGCCGGCAAGGCCGGGGACCCCGCCGACGTCAGGGTCGTACGAGCGCGAACAGCTGCGGTGAGCCGACCGGTTCGCCTTCCGCGAGCACCACCAGGATCCGCTCCACCCGATCCCGCCACACCGGCGAACCGACCTCCGTGAACAGCTCCGTCGCGGCCCGCAGGCTGCCCGCGGCGCCGGCCCGGTCCCCTCGCAGCATCAGTACGCTTCCCAGCACTCCGGCCGCCCGCGCCTCCAGGAACGTGTCCGGGACCTCCGACGCGGTCCGCACCGCGCCGCGCAGCACCGACTCGGCCTCGTCCAGCCGGTCCTGGCACCACAGGGCCTCGCCCAGGGCGCGCAGCACATGGGCCTCGCCCCGCCTATCGCCGCTGCCCAGCACCAGTTCCATCGCCCGCCGGCAGGCCTCCTCCGCCCGCACGCCGTCCCTGCTCTGCAGCAGCGCCTCGGCCAGCCGCACCGTGCTGTGCGCCTCCGCCCGTACGGTGCCCAGCCCGCGGCTCTTGGCCACGGCCTCCGAGGACAGCATCAGCGATGCCTGCGCGTTGCCGCGCTCCAGCTCGATCTGCGCCAACATGCCCAGCACATGGGTCTCGGCGTAGTGGTCGCCGACCTCCCGGAAGATCTCCAGCGACAGCCGGCCCCGCTCCACCGCACCGTCCAGGTCGCCCCGGTGGCGTTCGCACAGCGCCAGGTTCCGGAGCACCAGGGCGCGGCCCTGGGCCTGGTCCAACTCCTCGAACAGGTGGAGGGCCAGGTTCAGGCGTGCGTACGCGCTGTCGTGGTCCCACCGGATGATCTCCAGGGTGCCCAGCGACTGCTGCATCGCCGCCTCCCCCAGCCGGTCGCCGGTGCGGCGGGCGGCGTCCAGGGCGGCTTCGGCGGACTCGCGCCAGTCCTCCAGGTAGTTGCGGCTCTGGAAGAGCGTCACGCTGGACATCGTCAGGTCCCAGGCGTAGCCCGACTCGTCGTCCCGGGCCGCCTGCTGGATCAGCGCGGTGAGGGAGAGGCGTTCCGCTTCGAGCCACTCCATCGGGTCCTCCAGCAGGTCGGCGGCCAGGTGGTCCGGCAGCTCGCGCACCGGGGCGGTGCCGGGTACGACGGTGTAGTCGCCGCCGTAGATGCGCCGGTGCGCCGCCTTCGCCAGGCCCAGCCACACCGCGCAGGCCCGGCGCAGGGCGGCGCGCAGTTCCGCCTCGCCGTCCTCGGCCACGGCGCATTCGCGGGCGAACAGGCGCAGCAGGTCCTGGAAGCGGTAGCGGACGTGGCCGCCGCCCGCGCTGAAGGGTTCCAGCAGTTGGGCGTCGACGAGGTGCTCGATGAGGTCCTCGGCGTCGACGGGGTCGATGTCGAGGAGGGCCGCGCCGGACCAGGCCGAGAACTCGGTGATGTTGAGCGAGCCGAGCAGGCGGAACATGCGGGCGGTGTCGGCGGGCTGGTCGCGGTAGCTCAGTCTGAAGCCCGCCCGGACGCCGCGCGAGTCGAGGCTGAGCTCGTCCAACCGGCGGCGCTGGTCCTCCAGGCGGGCGACCAGGGTGCGGACCGTCCAGTGCGGTTTCGCGGCGAGCCGGGCGGCGGCGATGCGCAGGGCGAGGGGCAGCCGGTCGCACAGTTCGCTCAGCCGGTTGGCTCCCACCGGGTCCGCGGTGAACCGGTCGTCGCCCGCGACCTTGGAAAGCAGGGTGATGGCCTCGTCCTGGCCGAGCGAGGCCAGGTGCAGCGGCACGAAGGCGTAGTCGCCGGCCAGCGCCCCGCCCATGTTGTCGCGGCTGGTCACCAGCACGCAGCAGCCCGAGGTGCCCGGCAGCAGGGGGCGGATCTGCTGGAAGGAACGGGCGTTGTCCAGCACGATCAGGACCCGGCGGCCGTCCAGGACGCTCCGGAAGAGGGCGGTCCGTTCGGCCTGTTCGTCGGGGATCTGGGGGCCGGGGACGCCGAGTGCGCGCAGGAAGCGGTCCAGGACGGCGCCCGGTCGGCGGGGGGCCTCCTCGTCGTAGCCGCGCAGGTCGGCGAAGAGCTGTCCGTCGGGGAAGCGGGACGCGACCTGGTGCGACCAGTGCACGGCCAGGGCCGTTTTGCCCACGCCGCCGGTGCCGACGATCGAGCCGACGGGCAGGGAGGGGCCGCCCTGGTGTTCCAGCAGCCGGTCCAGGGAGGCGAGTTCGGTGGCGCGTCCGGTGAAGGAGGCGGGCGCGGGCGGCAGGTGGGCGGGTACGGCGGCCGCGGCGACGGCCGGGGTGACGGTCCCGTCGGCCGGGGTCAGCCGGGGCGAGTCGGCGAGGATGTCGTCGTGCAGTTCCCGCAGGGCGGGGCCGGGGTCGATGCCGAGTTCCTCGGCGAGCAGCCGGCGGCCGACCTGGTAGGCCTCCAGGGCCTCGGCGCGGCGCCCGGAGCGGTACTGGGCGAGCATCAGCTGGCCGAGCGCCTGTTCGCGCAGCGGGTGTTCGCGGACGAAGCCGGTGAGTTCGCCGATCAGTTCGCGGTGCCCGCCCTGCTCGAGGCGGATCGCGGTCAGCTGCTCGTGGACGCCCAGGCGCAGTTCGGTCAGTCGGGCCGCCTCCGCCTCGACCCGTTCGGCGGTGACGCCGGCCAGGGCCGGGCCCCGCCACATGGCGAGGGCCTCCTCGAAGTGGGCGCGGGCCTCGTCGCCGCGGCCTCGGCGGGCCGCCTCCCGGCCCTCGGCGGCCCGTTCCTCGAACTCGACGGCGTCGATGCGGTGCTCGCCGGTGTGGAGCATGTAGCCGGGGTGGCTGGTGACCAACAGGTCGTCGAGGCCGACGGCCGTCTTGAGGGTCTTGCGCAGCGCGGAGACGCAGATGGCGATCTGGTTGCGGGCGGTGGCGGGCGGGTTGCCGTGCCAGACGGCGTCGGCGAGGGTGTCGACGGAGACCACCCGGCCCGGTCTGAGCAGCAGCATCGACATGATGGTGCGCTGTCGGGCTCCCTGGAGGGCGACGGCGCGGCCCTCCGCGCTGATGTCCAGGGGGCCCAGGATCCGGAACACCAGCTGGAGCACGGCTGCCCTCCTCACTCGGCCGCAGCCGTACCCGGCGACCGGTGGGCCGCCTTCTTCTGGGGTACAGGTCGCGCCAGGGGCGGACAACGCGGGCGGCAGCAAGCTGCCAGGAACCGGCCCCGACGCAGGTCAGCCGCCTGCCTGCCAGGAGGCGGGCGGGAGCAGTCCGGAGGGCTGCCAGGGCGCGGCCCGGTCGGCCGCCGGCCGGGCGGGGCCGTCGTGAGCGGCCGTCAGGGCGGCGATCAGGGCGGCCACGGCGGCGAGTTCCTCGGGGGTGGGGCGGCCGTTGATGACCTTGAAGAGGGCGGGGGCCAAGGGGCCGTCCAGTACCGGGGTGGCGGGTCCGGCGGGCAGCGGCGCCCGGGCCGCGGTGGGCGGTGTCGTGGGCGGTGCCGCGGGGGGTGCCGCGGGGGGTGCCGCGGGCAGGGTCAGGGGCATGGAACCGTCCTCACATCGGGGGGTTGCCGTGCTTGCGGGTGGGGGTGACGGCGTGCTTGGTGCGGAGCATGCCGAGGGCTCCGATCAGGGCGGAGCGGGTGTCGGCCGGGTCGATGACGTCGTCCACGAGCCCGCGTTCGGCGGCGTAGTAGGGGTGCATCAGCTCGGCCCTGTACTCCTTGACGAGCTGCCCGCGTACGGCCTCCGGGTCGTCGGCGGCGGCGATCCGGCGGCGGAAGACGACGTTCGCGGCTCCCTCGGCGCCCATCACCGCTATCTCGTTGGCCGGCCACGCGAAGGAGACGTCGGTGCCGATGGAACGGGAGTCCATGACGATGTACGCGCCGCCGTACGCCTTGCGCAGGATGACCTGGACGCGGGGGACGGTGGCGGTGCAGTACGCGTACAACAGCTTGGCGCCGTGTCGGATGATGCCGCCGTGCTCCTGGTCGACGCCGGGCAGGAAGCCGGGGACGTCGACCAGTGTGACGAGCGGGATCGAGAAGGCGTCGCACAGTTGGACGAAGCGGGCGGCCTTCTCGGAGGAGTGGATGTCGAGGACTCCGGCCAGGGACTGCGGCTGGCTGGCGACGATGCCGACGACCTGGCCGCCCAGCCGCGCGAGGGTGGTGATGACGCTGGTGGCCCAGCGCTCGTGGACCTCCATGTGATCGCCGTCGTCGACGATCTCCGTGATGACCTCGCGCATGTCGTAGGGGCGGCTGCCGTCGAGCGGCACCAGGTCGAGCAGGCGCTCGCAGCGCCGGTCGACGGGGTCGTCGCAGGGCGCGGGGGGCGGGGTGGAGCGGTTGTTGGAGGGCAGCATCGTGATGAGGTAGCGGACCTCGGAGATGCAGGTCTCCTCGTCGTCGTACGCGAAGTGCGCCACGCCCGAGGTCTCCGCGTGCACATCGGCGCCGCCGAGCCCGTTCTGGGTGATCTCCTCGCCGGTCACCGCGCGGACCACGTCCGGACCGGTGATGAACATCTGCGAGGTCTCACGGACCATGAACACGAAGTCCGTCAGCGCCGGCGAGTAGGCGGCGCCGCCGGCGCAGGGACCGAGCATCACGCTGATCTGCGGGATGACGCCCGAGGCCCGCGTGTTGCGCCGGAAGATGCCCCCGTACCCGGCCAGCGCCGAGACGCCCTCCTGGATGCGGGCGCCCGCGCCGTCGTTGAGGGAGACCAGCGGGGCGCCGGCCGCGATGGCCATGTCCATGATCTTGTGGATCTTCGTCGCGTGGGCCTCGCCCAGCGCCCCGCCGAAGATCCGGAAATCGTGCGCGTAGACGAAGACCGTGCGGCCCTCGATCTCGCCCCAGCCGGTGATGACGCCGTCGGTGTGCGGCCGTCTGTCCTCCAGGCCGAAGCCGGTCGCGCGGTGTCGGCGCAGCTGCTCGACCTCGTGGAACGACCCCTCGTCGAGGAGCAGCGCGATGCGCTCGCGGGCCGTCAGCTTGCCCTTGGCGTGCTGCGCCTCGGTGGCGGCCGGAACGCCGTCGAGCACTTCCCGGCGGATGCGGACGAGTTCGGCGACGCGTTCGGCCATGGTCATGGGCAGCGGCTCCTTGCGGTTCAGCTGGTGCGGAGGGCGACGTAGTCGCAGAGGGCGAGCAGGGCCCGCCGGGCGGGTAGGGCGGGCAGGGAGGCGAGGGCGGTACGGGCGCGGTCCAGTCGACGGTGCATCACGGCCTCGGTCTCGGCCGGTGCCTGCGAGCGCTCGAACAGGTCCAGGGCGCGCGGGAGGGCGGCGGCCGGGACGGGGCCGGCGTGGAGGAGGTCGCGCAGTTCGGCATCGGCCGGATCGGTGCTCTCTCGGGCCAGTAGCACCGGCAGGCTCTGTACGCCGGCCAGCAGGTCCTTGCCGCGTTCCTTGCCGGTGAGTTCGGCCGGGGAGGTCAGGTCCAGGAGGTCGTCGGCTATCTGGAAGGCGATGCCGAGCTGCTCGCCGCAGTCGGTGAGGGCGGCGACGGCCGCGGCGGGGGCGCAGGCCTGGGTGGCGCCGATGCCGAGCGACATCGCGAGCAGGGCGGCGGTCTTGCCGGCGGCCACGTGGAAGTAGTGGGTGACCGGGTCCTCGTCGGGGCCCGGACCGGCGAGTTCTCGGAGCTGGCCGGCGACGAGCCGTCCGGCGGCCCGGGCGTTGAGGTGCACGGCGGCGGGTCCGAGGTCGGCGGCGAGCTGGGCGGCGCGGGCGAGCAGCCAGTCCCCGCCGAGGACGGCGGCGCGCTCGCCCCAGCGGGCGTGGGCGCTGGGTACCCCGTGGCGGGTGGCGGCGCCGTCCATGACGTCGTCGTGGTAGAGCGAGGCGATGTGGACGAGTTCGGAGATGGCGGCGGCCTGCGTCACTCCGGGGGTCCACGGATCGCCGAACTCGGCGCCGAGCAGGACCAGCAGGGGCCGCAGCCGCTTGCCGCCGGCGTCGGCGAGGTGGCCGGTGAGGGCGGCCACCCGGGGGTCGAGGGCGTCGTGCGCGGTGGCCTGGAGCCACTTCTCGGCCCGGGTGAGGGCTTCCCGCATCCGGGTCTCGAACTCGGGTTCGTCCAGGGCGAGTCGGCTCAGTAGCCCGGCCGCGGGGAGGTCCGGCGACACGGACGCGTCGGCCCCGCGCAATTGTCCCGCACCCACAGCACCCATGGGGAATCCCCTTCGCGAACGGACGAACCAGTGACGTTCAGATATGCGCTCGGACCAGCCTCGGTCGCGCTCCCGTTGCCGGACAACAGCACTGACATGAAGGTGCCAGTACGACGGACACCGGCGCCGACCAGCGGTTTGTCAACTTCCTGCCGACGTGGCGCCGTCCCGGTCCGACGAGGCGGCGGGCCCCCGGCGGGAACGGCGCCCCTGGTGGGGGCCGACCGTGATCAGTCGGGACCAGCTCTCGTAGCGGCCCTTCTCGCCGACCAGCCCGCCCTCGGCCTCCACCCAGGCGTGTGCCGTGAACGGTGGCGCGGCCCGTACGCCGACGCACCAGGTCGGCCAGACGCCCCGGCTGCGGCAGAGCAGCGCGACCGCGACGGAGCGCGGCAGGCAACTGCGCATGCCGTTCATGGCGAGGCTGGCCTCCAGTACGGCGCCGCGGGCCCGCAGCGCCTGCGCGGCCGTCGCCGGGGCGGCCCCGCGGCTCAGGAACGTGAGCGCCCGCCGCAGGCGGTGCGGTGCGAGGAGGACCAGCAGCCGGGCCGCGCCGACCAGGGTCCGGATCCACAGCCGCCGTCGCAGCGGCAGTCGGGCGCCGCGGTCTCGCGGAAGGGCGGTGGTCAGGCTCATTCCTGCACCACCCCGGCGGCCCGCATGGCCGCGAGGAGCGCGTGCACGTCGGCGGCGGCCCGTTCCTCGTCGACCTCGAAGGCCTCGGTCAGGCGCAGCACCGCTTCCGTGGAACCGCCCCCGTCCAGCAGGGTGCGGGCGATCACCGCGGCGCTCGGGTTGAGCTGCCAGTACTCACCGCTGCGGCCGTCCAGGAGCACTCCTCCGTACTCGGTGTCGGCGACGCTGAGGTGCTCGCGGTTGCGGAGTTTCATGCCGTTCTCCCACTGGGTCGGGTGGATGCCGTGCGTGCCGTGCCTGCCGTGCCTGCCGTGCGCAGCCAGGACTCGCAGGCGAGCGTGGAGTAGAGGGCGTTGTCGGCGAGTTCGGGCGAGCCGGGGGCCAGGCACAGCCGGCGCAGCGCCGCGGCGTCCACCAGCCCGGCGTCGGCGAGCGCGCTGTCCTCCCAGAGGGCGGCCAGCTCCTCGCGGTGGCGGTACAGGCCCGCCACGGCGTCCGGGGTTCCGTCGCCCTTGGTGCTGCGGCTCAGGTTGCGGGCGGGCACGATGCCTTGCATGGCCCGGGCCAACAGTGGTTTGTACGCCCACGGGGTGACGCGGTCCTCGGGCCGTACGGACAGGGCCGCGTCGACCACCCGGTCGTCGAAGAACGGGTGGGCGACGGGTACGCCCGCCTGCCGCGCGGCGTCGTCGTAGGCCCGCACGTCCTGGGTACCCGCGTACACGGCCGCGAGCTCGACGTGGCGGGCGCGGTCGGGCGCGTACGGTCGTACGGAGCCCGCGGCGTCGGCCAGGACGCGTTCGGCGATGTCGAGGCAGTCGGGGGTGAACCAGGGGGCCACCACCGGCGGGTGCGTCCAACCGAAGCCGGGCCGGCTGAGGGACAGCGAGCCGGAGGTGCGGACGGTGAGTCGGGCGAAGGCGGCGTGGTGGCCGCGGCGGTCGGCCAGTTCGCGCAGCACCTCGCGCCGGGGCCAGGCGTAGAGGGTGCGGTAGCCGCGCAGGCGGGACAGTGCGAGCAGGGGCCTGCGGGTCAGCAGGGAGTGGTAGTGCCCCGCGCCACCGAAGAAGAGGTGGTCGCCGCCGATGCCGGTCAGGTGCAGTCGGGAGCCGCGTCCGGCCATCCGGGCGACCAGGGCGGTGGCCCGGTGGCGGCTGACGGCGAACGGTGAGGGCGCGTCCCAGCGGTCGCGGGGGTCGAGCACGCCGCTGTAGAACAGCGGTAGTTCGTCCTCCGGTTGGACGTAGTGCTCGGTGCCGGTCAGTTCCCGCGCGGCGAGTCGGGCCCAGTGGCCGTCCTCGTTCTCGCTCTCGTCGCCGGTGGAGGTGCAGGCGATCAACCGCGCGCCCCGGGATTGCCGGGCGGCGAGGAAGCAGATGGAGGTCGAGTCCAGGCCGCCGGAGAGGTCGGCGCTGATCAGGCCGCCGCCGTTCGTACGTACGGACACCGCGGCGAGCAGGGCCGACCGCACCGCTGCGGCACCCTCGGCGATCTTGAGGTGGGGCTCGGGCGGCCGGTGCCATCGGTGTTCGCGGGGAGCGCCTCCGTCGGGGACGACCAGGCACGAGCCGGGCGGCACCGCCTCGACGCCGTGCCACAGGGCGCGCTGGTCGAGGGGGGCGGGTACCGGGTGGAACAGGCGCAGCGCCAACTGCGCCGTGTCGGGTCGCGCGCCGAGCAACGCGGCGAGCTCGGCTGCCCGGTCGGCGGCGACGACGGTCCCGTCGGCGCGGCCGTGGAAGACCCGGCGGGTGCCGTACGCCGTGCCCTGCACCCGTAGCTGCCCGGCGACGGCGGCGATCAGGTGGAACTGACCGGGCAGGGCGCCGGCCAGGGCGTCCAGGTCGGTGGGGATGCGGACGTGGCGGGTGCGCTCGCGCAGTTCGTCGCCGTCGGCGGCGAAGGAGCCGACGAGGGCGACGGCGGTGTCGCGGTGCCGGGCGACCAGGGGCGCGCCGTCGGGCCAGTGGCCGACGATCCAGGGCCGTCCGGAGCCGTGCGGGACCACCCCGAGTCCGGGGCGGTCCTCGCACAGGCGCCGGGCCACGGCGCCCGCGGCCTCGCAGTCGGGGAACGCGAAGAAGAAGGGCATGCCGTGGCCTGACATCACATCACTCCAGGGTGTCCGCTCAGACCATCGCGTACGGCGTGAACCAGTCGTTGCCGCGCGGGCCCCACAGTCCGGTCATCTCGCGGAAGGAGCCGGCGGCGGAGAAGAGCGGTGCCTCGTAAACGGCCTTCTTGGCCATGATGATTTCCCTCTCGAATGGATGGGTCGAACGAAAGTGCGCCCGTGGAATCGTGTGCGCTTCCGTGCGCTTCGTGTACTTCCGGGAAACAACGTCGCATCGATATGGCCACGCGGACGTCGGACTGTCAGGATCGTGCCACGGGGCCGGGAGCCCGGGCAGCCTGCTGACAGCGGCTCCGCGGAGCGCCTTCCGACGGCCTGACCAGAGCTGTGTCAGCTTCCTGCCAAACCTTTCCCGGGCCGGTTCGCCCCGCGGCCGGGCCCTTACGCTCCCTCACGGAAATCTCCGAGGAAGGCTTGAGGAATTGCGTAGGAAAATGATGCTCGGCGCCGCCGTATTCGCCGCCGCGACCCTGTCGTTGACGGTCTCTTCGGCTTCGGCCGCCCCGATGGCCGACCCGGTGCCCGCGCCGTCCGTGCGCGCGTGCGGTGAGGTGCGGCTGACCGGGTCGCTGCCCGCGCCCCCGGCCGGCATGGCCGTGCGGCAGCAGGTCACCATCGGGGCCGACTGCAAGCCGGTGTTCGGCGAGGCGCGGCTGGTCCCCGCGCCTCAGGACGGCGCCGCTCAGAAGGCGGCCGGGAGCCGGCCGGCCGCCGCGGCCGGGGACGCCCCGGCGACCGAGCGCCGGTTGAGGAGCTGGAACGAGATGTACGACTGCTGCAACATCCGGATGACCGGCCTCTACACCACCTCCCGGTGGACCCCGGGGGACGGCCGGATCAGCACCGCGTCCACCGCGGTCACACAGGGCTGGAACCGGGAACCGTGGAACGCCGGTTGGTCGCTGAAGTCCGCCGTGCACAACACCGACTGCACGACCGACTGCGGCGCCTCGCGCACCGAGGCGCACGCCGATTTCACGTACAAGGGAATCTTCGACTTCTCCGGAAACACCTACGCCAACGCGCACCACTCGTACGTCGACCTGAATGCGGACGGCACCGCGAACTGCCGCTTCGACGTACAGCTGCGCAACACCTTCATCGGCTGGAACTGGCAGCGCGGCTGTTCCTGAGGGTGGCGGGGGCGTGACAGCAACCGGACACGGTCGCAGCGCTCCGCGCCCCCGCTCCCTAGCCTCGTGGGACATATTCCTGACGTCCCACGCTTGTGAAGGAGTCTCATGTTCGGACGGATCGGACGCTTCGTCGTCCTCCGGCCCTGGGTGACCATCTCGGCCTGGCTGATAGCGGCGGTGGCACTGGCCGTACTCGCCCCCCAGCTGAAGTCCACCAGTGACCAGGCCGAATTCCTGCCCTCCCATTACGAGTCCGTCCAGGCGGCGAAGGCACAGGAACGCGCGTTCCCCCAGCATGAGCAGCCGGCTGCCATCGCCGTCTTCCGGCGCGGCGACTCCAAGACGCTCACCGACGCCGACAAGACCGCCGTGGCCAAGGTCGCCGCCGGTCTCCAGGCCAAGGGCCTGGACCTCATCAAGCGGGTGGAGAGCAGCCCCGAGGCGGTTTCCCCCGACGGCACCGTCGCGCTGGCGCAGGTCGTCGCGACCGTCAAGGACCCCTACGACCCGGCGCTCGGGGAGTCGGTCAAGAAGCTGCGCGAGGAGGCGAAGTCGCTCCTCGTCGGTACGGACCTCTCGCTCGGTTTCACCGGGCAGGCGGCCAGTGCGGTGGATGCCAAGGAGGCTTCCGGCGACACCGACGCCATGATCATGTCGGCCACGCTGCTGCTCATCGTGGTGCTGCTGCTGCTCATCTTCCGCAGCCCGCTCATCGCCGTCCTGCCGGTGGTGATCATCGGTATGGCGTTCGTGGTGGCCACCGGACTGATCTCGACGGCGGTCGAGCTCTTCGGGCTCAAGGCGGACGGCTCCATATCCGCGATCCTGATCGTGGTCCTCTTCGGCGTCGGCACCGACTACATCCTCTTCCTGCTGTTCCGGTACCGCGAGTTGCTGCGCGGCGGCCAGGACCCCAAGCAGGCCATGATCAGCACGGTGGCGCTGGTGGGCGAGACCATCGCGTCCGCCGCGGGTGCGGTCATCGTCGCGTTCCTGGCGCTGCTGCTGTCCACGATGGGCATGCTGCGCACCATGGGCCCCTCGCTGGCGATCTCGGTGGCGGTCGCCCTGGTGGCCGGTCTGACGCTGGTCCCGGCGGTCTTCTCGCTGCTGGGCGCCAAGGCGTTCTGGCCGTCGAAGGCTTGGCGCAAGGAGCCGAAGAACGTCCTCGCCGGCCGGATCGGCGGGCTCGCCGCCAAGCGTCCGGGCATCGTCGCGGGCGTCACCTCCGCCGTGCTCGCGGTGCTCGCCGTGGGTGTCCTCAGCTTCCACGCGGAGTTCGACGGTGACAGTTCGCTGCCGCAGAACACCGAGTCCGTGCAGGCGATGAAGGACCTCCAGCGCGGCTTCTCGGCCGGGCAGACCGACCCGACCACCGTCTACCTGGAGCAGCGCGACGGCTCCGCCCTGGACCCGGCCCGGCTGGAGGCGTTCCGCACCGCGCTGGGCGCCGTCGACGGCGTCGACTCCGTCTCCCCCGCCACGCCCGGGACCGGCGGGGGCATCGCCCAGTACAGCGTGGTGCTGAAGTTCAAGCCCACCGAGGACAAGGCGCTCTCCCTGGTCTCGGGTCCGCTGCGGGACGCCGCCCACGAGGCCGCACCCGAGGGCGCCAGGGCCCTCGTCGGTGGCACGTCCGCGGTGCTCGCCGACATCAGCACGGCCGTCAACCGCGACTACAAGGTGGTCTTCCCGGCCGCCGGCCTGGCCATCATGCTCATCCTGGGCCTGCTGCTGCGCAGTCTGGTCGCCCCGCTGTACCTGATGGTGTCGGTCGCCCTCGGCTTCGCCGCCACCCTCGGCGCGACGGTCTGGCTCTTCCAGAACGGCGCGGGCGAGAAGGGCCTGCTGTTCACCTTGCCGATCATCGTCTACCTCTTCGTGGTCGCCATCGGTACGGACTACAACATCCTGATGGTGGCCCGGCTGCGCGAGGAGATAGGGGCCGGACGGAGCCCGGGCGAGGCGGTGCGCCGGGCCGTCACGGCCACCACGCCGACGATCAGCGCCGCCGCGGTCATCCTGGCCGGCACCTTCGGCGTGCTGATGCTCGCCAAGAACTCGATGCTCCAGCAGATGGGCTTCGCCGTGGCGTTCGGCATCCTGCTGTCCGCCTTCGTCATGGCGATGCTGCTGGTCCCGACGCTGACCAGCCTGCTGGGTCGGCACGCCTGGTGGCCCGGCCACCGGACCACCCTGCCGACCACCGCCGGCGATCGGGGCGCGGGCCCGGACGGCCCGGGGAGCGGGACAGCCGGGCCGGGAACGTCCCGTACCGACGACCGAACGCTGGTCTGAGCCGTATCCACCGTGTGACCTGTGCGAGAGGAGGGCGCCGCCCGGTCCGCGCTTCCCGAGGGGGGCGGGGACCGGGCGGCGCACGCCCATGGAGCTGACCGTTTTCCTGTTCATCGCCACCATCACCCTCGTCCTGACCGTGGCACTGCTCGCGGTCGGCGCCCGCCGCCTCCTGGGCCTGCGGATCGGCAAGGTGCGGGCGGCACTCACCGGACTGGTCGCCATGGGGGCCGGCGGCCTGATCGGAGCCGCGATGGGCGAAGCCCGTCGCGGCGCCCTCGTTTCCGTGCACATCGGTCTGACCGTGCTGGTCGCGGTGGTCTTCCTCGCCCTTTCCGAGATGGTGGTGCCCTCCGGGTCGCTGGCGGAGGTGGTGCGCTGGCCGCAGGCCCTGCGCCGCCGGGTCGCCCGGACCCGCCGGTACACCCAGCTGAGCCGGATCGCCGTACGGCACGGCCTGGGCGGGGCGCTGCGCGGCCGGGGGCGGAGCGGGCCGGAGGCGACGGCCGACCGGGAGCAGCTGGCGGCCGGCGTACGGCTGGCCCTGGAGGAGGCCGGCGCCACCTTCGTCAAGCTCGGCCAGGTACTGTCCACCCGCTACGACCTGCTGCCGAGCGAGTTCGTGGAGGAGTTGACGAAGCTCCAGCACCAGGTGGCCGCGGATTCCTGGGACGAGGTGGAACACGTGCTGACGCAGGAACTCGGCAAGGAACCGGAGGTGTTCTTCGCCGAGTTCGACCGCGAGCCGCTCGCCGCGGGTTCGATCGCCCAGGTGCACCGCGCCCGGCTGACCACCGGCGAGAAGGTGGTGGTCAAGGTGCAGCGGCCCGGTGCCCGGCCCGTCGTCGACCGGGATCTGGACATCCTGTTCCGGATGAGCCGCAAGTTCGAGGAGCACACCTCCTGGGGCCGGGACCTCGGTGCGGTCGACCTCGCCGTGGGCTTCGCCAACTCCCTCAACGAGGAGTTGGACTTCCGGATCGAGGCCCGCAACATGGCCACCATCAGGGCCGCGAACGAGCGTCCCGACATGGCGTCCACGGTCCGCATGCCCTTGGTGCACGAGGAGCTGTGCACCCGCCGGATCCTGGTCCTGGAGTGCCTGGACGGCGTACCGCTGAACGCGGCCGGGGCGGTGATCGACGAGCGGGGGCTGGACCGTACGGAGATGGCCCGGCAGCTGCTGGAGTGCGTACTGGAGCAGATCATGATCGGCGGGGTGTTCCACGCCGACCCGCACCCCGGCAACATCATGCTGCTGGACGACGGCAAGCTGGGCCTGCTCGACTTCGGGTCGGTGGGGCGCATCGACCGGGTGCTGCGTGCCGCGCTGCGCAACCTGCTGCTGGCCATCCACCGCAGCGACCCCGTGGCGCTGTCCGACGCGCTGCTGGAGCTGGTCGACCGGCGCGAGGACATCGACGAGATGCGTCTGGAGCGGGCGCTCGGCCGGTTCATGGCCCGGCACCTGACGCCGGGGGTGCGGCCCGACCGGGAGATGTTCGCGGACCTGTTCCTGCTGGTGGCCCGGCACGGGTTGACGGTGCCTCCGGAGATCGCCGCGACCTTCCGGGCGCTCGCCACCCTGGAGGGGGCGATGGAGCAACTGGTCCCGGGTTTCGACATCGTCGCGGAGGCCAGGGAGTTCGCCGCGGGGCAGCTGGAGCGCAAACTGACCCCGAGCTCGATCGGCCAGGTCCTCTCGGAGGAGGCGCTCGCGCTCGCGCCGATGCTGCGCCGGCTGCCGCGCCGGTTGGAGCGGATCACGAACGCGCTGGAGCACGGCCGGTTGGGGGTGCAGGTCAGGCTGCTCGCCGACGAGCGGGACCGGCGGTTCGTGCGCTCCCTCGTGCACGACGTGCTGCTGGCGTTCCTGGGCGGGGTGACGGGTCTGATCGGCGTCCTGCTGCTGGACACGGACCACGGGCCGCCGCTGAACGACTCCCTGACGCTGTTCCAGCTGATCGGCTACAACCTGCTGGTGGTCAGTTGCGTGCTGGTGATCCGGGTGGTGTTCGGCATCTTCAAGGCTCAGCGGCGGCTTCCCGGCAGGTGACCGGCGGCAAGGGTGCGGGGTGGGGCCGGGGTGTGGACCCCGGCCCCTTCGTTCTGTGCGCCGCCCGGTCCGGTGCGCGTTCTCAGGCCGCCCGGAAGGCGACGGGCAGACTGCTGTGGCCGTGGAGGAAGTTGGAGTACACCCGGCGGGCCTCGCCGCGGGACTCGATCGAGGCGACCATGTCGCGCAGGGCCGACAGCAGGGCCTTCAGTTCCTCGCGCCCCAGGAACGCGCCCAGGCAGAAGTGCGGGCCGAAACCGAAGGTCACGTGCTTGTTGGGGGTGCGGGCCAGGTCGTAGCGGCGGGGGTCGGCGAAGACGTTCTCGTCGAAGTTGGCGGAGGTGTTCCACAGGGTGACGATGTCGCCGGCCGCGATGGTGTGGTTGTCGATCTCCACGTCCACCAGGGCGCGGCGGCCGAAGTGCATGGCCGGGGTGGTCCAGCGCAGCACCTCCTCGGTGGCGCTCTCCACGCTCACCCCGCCGCCCTTGAAGGCCTGCCACTGGGCGGGGTGTTCGATGAAGGCGAGCACCGCGCCGATGGAGGCCATGCGGCTGGATTCGTCGCCGCCGATGATCAGGCTGTAGCAGTTGAAGATGATCTCTTCCTCGCTGAGGGGACGCCCCTCGACCTCACCCGTCGCCAGCGCGCTGATGACGTCGTCGCCGGGGTTGCGGCGGCGGGCGCGGGCCAGGTCGGAGAAGTACAGCAGGATCTCGTTGCGCGCCAGCCACGCCTCGTCGGCGGTGCCGTCGCTGCTGTCGGCGCTGAGCACCTGCTTGTTCCAGTCCAGCAGCCGCTGGCGGTCCTGCGGCGGTACGGCCATCAGGTCGCAGATGGTGCCCATCGGGATGTGCTCGGCGATGGCCTCGGCGTAGTCGAAGCCGCCGCGGTCGACGACCTGGGAGAGCAGGTCGCGGGTGCGGGTGTTGACCTGCTCGACCACGTGGCGCAGGGCCCGCGGGGAGAAGGACTTCAGCATCAGGTTCCGGATGGCGCGGTGGCGGGCGCCGTCGCTGACGGCGAGCATCTTGCCGGCCGCCGAGTCACCGCCCTGGAGCAGGGTGGAGAGGACGTTGCCGCGCTCGGAGGTGAAGTGGGTGGTGTCCTTGTAGACGGCCATCACGTCGTGGTGGCGGGTGAGCGCCCAGAAGCCGGGCAGGCCCGCGGTGGCACGGTGGTGGTGGACGGGCCGCTCGGTGCGGAACCGCTGCCACAGGTCGTGGATCGCGGCGGGGTCCGCGGTGACGAAGGTCCGGGGGTCCGTGAGGTCGACGGCGTCGAGGTCGCCGGGTATGCCGGGGCCGGTCCCGATGGTCTCGGTCGTAGTGGTCATGTCCGCTCTCAGTTCGGTCCGTGCGCGACGCGCACGCGGTCAGGGGGTCCGGTCCGACGGGGATTCGGCGCGGCGGCGGATGCCGTGCAGCCACTCGCGGCGGATCAGGCCGCCGGGCAGCCGGATCAGCGTCCAGTAGCGGGCGAAGCTGCGCCGGGTCGCCTCGTCGGTGCTGAGCACGCGCGTCTCGGTGATCAGCCGGCCGTTGTCGTAACGGAAGTTGAAGGCCACCTTGTAGTGGCCGGGGCGCTCGAAGGCGGCGAAGGACTCGCCGGCCGGTTCGGCCAGTTCGGCGGGCCCCTTGGGCTCACGGACGGACACGGCGGCGCCGACGACCAGTTCGCCGGGGCCGCGGTGCAGTTCGGTGAAGCCGCCGCCGGTCATGGAGCCGAGGAAGGGCTCCTGGGCCTTGTCGCGTTTGGTGCCGAGGGAGCCGACCACCATCATCGCGTGGAAGAGGGGGACGTCGCGCCAGCGGGTCTCGTCCACGGCCCGCAGCACGCTCTCGCGCGGTGCGCGCACCGCGACGGAGTGCCGCTCGTGATGGTCGTAGCGCGGCAGCAGCCGCTCCAGTGCCGTGGTGTCGGTCTTCATGTCGGTCAGGCCTCCTCGGGCCGGGGCGGGCGGGTGCGCCGCTGGAAGGCCACGGCGAGTGCGGTGAACAGCAGGCCGCCGAGCATCCAGTAGGGCTCGTAGAGCAGGACGGCGAAGCGGTCCATGCCCTCCAGCGGCCCGCTGCGCCTGCCGGCCAGGTAGACCGCGAGGTCGACCATGGCGGGCAGGGCGTGGAAGACCATCAGCAGGGCGCAGCCCCAGGCCCCGAACAGGACCAGCTTGCGCGGGAAGAACAGGCCCCAGCGCTGGACCAGGGCGAGGGCGAGGGCGGCTCCGCCGAGGTTCATCGGGATGGCGATCAGGTCGATGATGAACAGGGGCTTGTTGTCGACGAGGGACTCGCCCGGCGGCAGCCCGTAGGTGCCGCCCAGGGCCCAGTAGGCGTGGAAGGCCGCGAAGAGGACCATCCAGACGCATGCGGCGGCGCCCGTCGCTCTCTGCCGGGCCGTGGCTGCGGGGTGGAGGTCGGCGCGGGCCGCCAGGCGGCTCGTCCTACGGCTGGCGTCGGCGGGTGCGGTGCGCATGCGGTTCCTATCGCGGTAGGGGTGTCAGGAGGAGGGGTCCGGGCCGTAGCCCATCGGGCATCCGTAGACGACGTCGCCGTCGCCCTCGGCTGTGGTCTCCCCCGTGGGCGCCGCGTGAACCTGGCTGCGCGCCTCGTGCAGTTCGGGGAAGAACCATTTGTCCAAAGTGGTGCGCAGGAACTCCGATCCGGCGCTGCCTCCGCTGCCGGGGCGGGTTCCCAGCGCCCGTACCACCAGCATCCAGTGCTGGTAGCGCCACTGGTGGAACAGGGCGTCGTAGGCGAGGAGGTCCTCGGCCGTGTCGCGCAGTTCCTCGTCGGGCGCGCCCGGCGCGAACAGCTTCTCGACGCTCAGGCCGCGTCGCTCCAGCAGGGCGTGGAAGGCGTCGTTGAGGGAGGGCTCGTGGAAGCGGCGCAGCAGCCGTTCCCGTTCGTCCACGGTGGCGCCCGGCAGGTTCAGGTAGCGGCGGTCGCGCAGGCCGGAGAGCATTTCGAGCTCGCGGAACTGTACGGACTGGAAACCGCTGGACTCCCCCAGCGCGCCGCGGAACTCGTTGAACCCGGCCGGGGTCATGGTGGCGAGCACGTCGAGGTGGCCGAGCCACAGGGAGTTCATCCGGGTCAGCCGGCGCAGGCCCCAGCGGGCCCGGCTGAGCAGGTCCTGGTCCAGGCAGACGCGGACCTGCTCCAGTTCGTGCAGGGCGCAGGAGAACCACAGTTCTATCGCCTGGTGGGTGACGATGAACAGCAGTTCATCGTGGGCGTCGGTGCGTGGGCGCTGGAGTTCCAGCAGGCCGGGCACCTCCAGGTAGGTGCCGTAATTGAGCGGCTGGGGCGTGACGTCGGCGGCGGGGGCCGGGACGGCGGTGGCGGTGAGCGGCTCGGCGATCGTGTCGGTCATGACGTGGTGTTCCCCCTAGGTGGAGCGTCAGCGGGCGACGGCGGTGCGGTACTTGCGGGTCGCCAGCGGTGCAGCGACGGCCAGCAGCAGCGCCATCCAGATCAGGCTGAGCGCGATGGGATGGTCGTTCGGGAAGGAGTGGCCCGCGGTCGCGGCCGGGTTGCCCCACAGTTCGCGGCAGGCGCCGACCACGGAGCTCAGCGGGTTCCACTCGGCCGCCACGCGGAGCCACTCGGGCAGCCCGGTGAGCGGGATGAAGGCGTTGGACAGGAACATCACCGGCATCAGCAGCAGCGCGGGCACGGACGAGGCCGTCGACGGGTCGCCCACGGAGAGGCCGATCAGCGCGCCGAGCCAGGCGACGGTGAAGCCGAAGAGCAGCAGGATCCCGAAGCCGGCCGCGACGCTCAGCGGGCCGGTATGGGTGCGCCAGCCGATGGCGAGGCCGACGAGGGCCATCGCCAGGCAGCTGATCGCCCGCAGTGCGGTGTCGCCGACGGTGCGGCCGATGAGTACGGCGGCACCCGACATGGGCAGCGACCGGAACCGGTCGACGAGGCCGTTGCGCAGGTCCTCCACGGCGCCGACCGAGGTGTCCGGTACGGCGGTCAGGACGCTCTGGACGAAGATGCCGGCCATGATGAACTCGGCGTAGCCGCCGTCCGGGACCTCGATGACGCTGCCGAACAGCACGCCGAAGAGCAGGACGAACACCATGGGCAGCAGGACGGCGTTGACCAGCCGGCCGGGGGCCCGTCGCAGGTGCCGCAGGTGCCGTTCGACGCAGACGGCGCCGTCCTGGACCGCTTCGACCGCCGCGCTCATGCCGCGCTCCGTTCCGTGTTCTTGGTGCCGCCGTGGCCGGTGAGGTGGAGGAAGACGTCGTCCAGGGAGGGCCGGCGGACGGCGAAGTCGACCACCTCGACACCGGCGGCCCGCAGGGCCAGCGCCGCTTCCGCGATGTCCTCCATGCCGGTGGCCAGCTGCACCGACAGGCTCCGGCCGTCGTCGTCCGCGACCGGCGCGACGCCGACCGCGCGGGTGAGCGCGGCGGCGGCCGCGGGCCGCTGGGAGGGGTCGGCGAGGCCCACGTCGAGGCGTTCGCCGCCGACCTTGTTCTTCAGCTCGTCGGCGGTTCCCTCGGCGATGACCTGCCCGCTGTCCACGACCGCGATCCGGTCGGCGAGTTGGTCGGCCTCTTCCAGGTACTGGGTCGTCAGCAGGACGGTGACGCCCGCGTCGACCTGCTCGCGGATCATCGCCCACAGGGCGATCCGGCTGGCCGGGTCGAGCCCGGTGGTCGGCTCGTCGAGGAAGAGCACGGCCGGATCGCCGATCAGGCTGACGGCCAGGTCGAGCCGGCGGCGCATGCCGCCGGAGTACGTGCCCGCCGGTCGGTCGGCCGCCTCCACCAGGTCGAACTTCTCCAGCAGTTCCCGGGCCCGCGCCTGGGCGGCTGCCCTGGACAGCCGCAGCAGCATGCCCACCATCCGGAGGTTCTCCCGGCCGGTGAGCTGCTCGTCGACCGCCGCGTACTGGCCGGTGAGACCGATCGCCCGCTGCACCCGGCGGCGTTCGCGGACCACGTCGAACCCGGCGACCCGCGCCGTGCCCGCGTCCGGTTCCAGCAGCGTCGCCAGGATGCGGACGGTCGTCGTCTTGCCCGCGCCGTTCGGGCCGAGCACCCCGAGCACCGAGCCCGCGGGGACGGCGAGGTCGACACCGCGCAGCGCCTCGTGGGCGCCGTACCGCTTGCGGAGTCCCTCCGCCTGGATTGCCAGCTCCACTGTCAACTCCTCTTTTCCCCGCGGATGCGGTCCGCGAGCCGCCGGCCGATCTGCGTGACCGGTTCGGGCCGTGTCATGTCTTCATGGGCACAGGCGATGTCGTGGACTTCGATCCGCCCGTCGACGTGGGGCTCCCACGAGGCGACCGACGGCGCGTCCTCGCCCCGGCCCTCGGTGGCGAAGAAGTACAGGACGTCGCCCCGGAAGCGGCCCAACCCCGAGGTGTCCGCCTGGAGCCGGCCGTTGTTGGCGGCGACCCGCTCGACGGCCGCCAGGTGCCGTTCCTGAAGGCCCGCGAACCCGTCGCCGCCGCCCCGCAGGGCCGCTGCCAGCTCGCGGCGGAACTCCTCGGCGTCGTGGTCGGCCTGCCGCGTGCCGCTCGCGTAGGCGTCGAGCATGGCCAGGAGGGCGACCTCGTGACCCTGTTCCTGGAGCCGGGTGGCGATGAGGTGGGCGACCACGCCGCCGAAGGACCAGCCGAGGAGGTGGTAGGGGCCGGACGGCTGGACGTCGAGGATCCGCGCGACGTAGTCCTCGGCCATCTCGGCCGAGGTGGCGGGGAGTTCGTCCTCGCCGGTCAGGCCGCGGGCCTGGAGCGCCCAGACGGGGCGGTCCGGCTCCAGCGCCGGGACGAGGCCGGAGTACACCCAGCCGATGCCCAGGCCCGGGTGGACGCAGAACAGCGGGGGCAGCGAGCCCTGCGGGCGCAGCGGCAACAGCACCTCCAGCGCGTCGTCGACGGTGTCGGTGCCGAGCCGCTCGGCGAGCCGGGCGACGGTGGGTGCCTCGAACATGCTGCGGACGGTGAGTTCGGCGCCGCAGGTCTCCCTGATCCGGCCCGCGAGCCGCATGATCAGCAGCGAGTGGCCTCCCAGGTGGAAGAAGTCGTCGTCGATGCCGACCCGCTCCAGGCCCAGTACCTCGGCGAAGAGCGCGCACAGCAGCTCCTCGCGCGGGGTGCGCGGGGCCCGGTCCGAGACCCCGGCCGCGAGGTCCGGGGCGGGCAGGGCCTTGCGGTCGAGCTTGCCGTTGGTGGTCACCGGCAGGGCGTCGAGGGCGAGGAAGGCGGCCGGCACCATGTGCTCGGGCAGCAGCTGCCCGAGGTGCGCGCGCAGCTCGTCGGCGCCCGGGGCCGCCGTCCCCGGCTCGGATACGACGTACGCGGCGAGCGCACGGTCGCCCGGGGTGTCTTCGCGGGCCACGACGGCGGCGTGGGCGATGTCGGGGTGGCGGTCGAGGGCGGCCTCGATCTCGCCGAGTTCGATGCGGAAGCCGCGGATCTTGACCTGGTCATCGGTACGACCCAGGTACTCCAACACCCCACCCGCGGCCCACCGCGCCAGGTCCCCGGTCCGGTACATGCGCGAGCCCGCCGGACCGTACGGATCCGCCACGAACCGCTCCCCCGTCAGCCCCGGCCGCCCCAGATAACCACGGGCCAACTGCACCCCCGCCAGGTACAACTCACCCGGCACGCCCGGGGCGACCGGGCGCAGGGCCGCGTCCAGGACGTACGTACGGGTGTTCCGGACCGGCCGGCCGATCGGTACCGGGCCGGCGTCGGGGGCGCATTCCCAGGCCGTGACGTCGACGGACGCCTCGGTGGGCCCGTACAGGTTGTAGAGCCCCACCCGGGGCAGCACGCGGAAGAACTGGTTCTGGAGCTCCTCGGGCAGTGCCTCGCCGCTGCACACGACCCGGCGCAGCACGGTGCACTGCGAAGCGGCGGGCTCCTGGACGAACACCTGCAACATGGACGGCACGAAATGCACGGTCGTGACCCGCTCCGCACGGATCAACGCCGCCAGATACACCGGATCCCGATGCCCCTCCGGACGCGCCACCACCAACGTCGCACCACTGACCAACGGCCAGAAGAACTCCCACACCGACACGTCGAACCCCGACGGCGTCTTCTGCAACACCCGATCATCCCCGGCCAACCCGAACCGGTCCTGCATCCACAGCAACCGGTTCACGATCCCCCGATGGGAAACCACCACCCCCTTGGGACGACCCGTCGACCCCGACGTGTAGATCACGTACGCCGGATGGTCGGCGGCAGGTTCCACGGCCCCGGCGGCCTCGGCGGGAACCGGTGCGGCCAGGTCCGCCCCGTCGACGAGCAGGTGGGGCACGGCCGGGTCGGCCGGGAGCCGGGGCGCGGTCGCCGCGGTCGTCAGCAGGAGGGTCGGGGCGGCGTCCGCGAGCATGAACGCGATGCGGTCGGCCGGGTGGTCGGGGTCCACCGGCAGGTAGGCCCCGCCCGCCTTGAGGACGGCCAGCAGCGAGACCACCAGCTCGACCGAGCGCGGCACGGCCAGCGCCACCACGCTCTCCGGTCCGACGCCGCGCCCGCGCAGGACGTGGGCGAGGCGGTCGGCGCGGGCGTGCAGCTCGGCGTAGGTCAGGGAGCTGCCCTCGAAGCGCAGGGCCTCGGCGTCCGGGGTGCGCGCCGCCTGCCCGGCCAGCAGCTCCGTCAGGGTGGTGTCGGGCACGGGCTCGGCCGTGGCGTTCCATCCGTGCAGAACCTGCTGCCGCTCGGCGGGCTCCAGCACGTCGGCCCGGCCGATCGGCTCGTCCGGACGGTCGGTGACCGCGGTGAGCAGTCGCACCAGCCGTTCCAGCAGGAGCTCGACGGTGGCCCGGTCGTAGAGGTCGGTGTTGTACTGCAGGACGCCGTCGATGCCGGCGGGCGATCCCGCGGCGTCGAACCGTTCGCCCAGGTGTCCTTCCAGGTCGAACTTGGCGACGTGGTTGTCCGCGGCGTGGGCGCTCGCGGTCAGCCCCGGCATCCGCAGTTCGGCCTGGGTGTTGTTGTGCACGGACAGCAGGACCTGGAAGAGGGGGTGCCGGGCCAGCGACCGGGTCGGGTTGAGCACCTCGACCAGCCGCTCGAACGGCATGTCCTGGTGGCCGTACGCGGCGAGGTCGGTCTCCCGCACCCGGGCCACCAGCTCGCGGAAGGTGGGGTCGCCGGAGGTGTCGGTGCGCAGGACCAGGGTGTTGACGAAGAACCCGACGAGGTCGTCAAGCGCGTCGTCGGTGCGGCCGGCCACGGGGGTGCCGATCGGGATGTCGCTGCCCGCGCCGAGCGCGCCGAACAGAGCGGCGAACCCGGCCTGGAGGACCATGAACATGCTGGCCCGGCCGTCGTGGGCGAGGCGCGCCAGGCGGGCGTGCAGCCGGGCGTCCAGGGAGAAGGTCACGCCCGCTCCGCTGTTGCCGAGGACCGCGGGGCGGGGCCGGTCGGTGGGCAGGTCCAGCTGCTCGGGCAGGCCGTCCAGGGTGCGGCGCCAGTAGTCGAGCTGCTGGGCGGCGACGCTGCGTGCGTCGTCCTCGTCGCCGAGGACCTCGCGCTGCCACAGCGCGTAGTCGGCGTACTGCACCGGCAGCGGGGTGAAGGCCGGTGCCCGGCCGGCGGTCCGGGCTTCGTAGGCGGTGGCCAGGTCGCGGGCGAACGGGGCCATCGACCAGCCGTCGGTGGCGATGTGGTGGATCACCAGGAGCATCACATGTTCCTGCGGAGCCACGGTGAACAGCTCGGCGCGCAGCGGGAGGTCCACGGCGAGGTCGAAGCCGCGGCCGGCCCGCGCGTCCAGCAGGGCGGGGAGCCGGTCCTCGGTGGTCGTGGTGAAGGCGAACGCGACGGGGGCGGCTGCGGCGGGCAGCACCTGCTGGCGGGGTTCGCCGTCGGGCGCGGGGAAGACCGTACGGAGGCTCTCGTGGCGGGCGACCACGTCGGCGAGGGCGGCGTCGAGGGCCGTGTGGTCGACGGTGCCCCGGAGCCGGACCGCGAGCGGGATGTTGTAGGTGGCGCCGGGGCCCTCCATCCGGCCCAGGAACCAGAGCCGGCGCTGGGCGAAGGACAGGGGCACGGTTTCGGGCCGGGTACCCGCGCGCAGCGGGGGCCGGGCCCCGCCCGCGGCGGCGACGCGTCGGCCGAGTTCGGCCGGGGTGGGTGCCTCGAACAGGGAACGGATGGCGAGTTCGACGCCGAGGTCGGAGCGGATCCTGCTGACCAGGCGGGTGGCGAGCAGCGAGTGGCCGCCGAGGGTGAAGAAGCTGTCGTCGACGCCGATGTGCTCGATCCCCAGGACTTCGGCGAAGAGCGCGACCAGCGCTTCCTCCTCGGGGGTCTCGGGGGCCCGTCCGGTGGTGGATCCGGACAGCTCGGGTGCGGGCAGCGCCTTGCGGTCCACTTTGCCGTTGGGGGTGAGCGGGAACTCGTCGAGGACGACGGTCGCGGCGGGGACCATGAACTCGGGCAGCGAGGCGGCGATGTGCGCGCGCAGCGTGTCCGGGTCGGCCGGCCGGTCCTCGGCGGCGATCACGTACGCCACGACGCGCTTGTCGCCCGGCTCGTCCTCGCGCACGATCACCGCGGCGTGGCGGACGCTGTCGTGGCCGGCGAGCACCGACTCGATCTCGCCGAGCTCGATCCGGAAGCCGCGGACCTTGACCTGGTGGTCGGCGCGGCCCGCGAACTCCAGGCGGCCGTCGGCGCGCCACCTCCCGAGGTCGCCGGAGCGGTAGAGGCGGGTTCCGGCCGCGCCGAAGGGGTTGGCGACGAACCGCTCCGCGGTCAGCCCGGGCCGCTTGAGGTAGCCGCGGGCGAGGCCCGTACCGGCGATGTACATCTCGCCGACGGCGCCGGGCGGGACCGGGCGCAGCCAGCGGTCCAGTACGTACACCTGCGAGTTCACGAAGGGGCTGCCGATCGGCGGGGTGCCGCCGACGCCGAGCGGGCCGCTCATGGTGGCGCCGACGGTGGTCTCGGTGGGGCCGTAGCCGTTGAGCAGTCGGCGGCCGGGCGCCCAGCGGGCGACGAGCTCGGGGGTGCAGGCGTCGCCGGTGGAGACGAGGGTGGCGCCGGCGAGCACGTCCTGTCCGGCGGGCAGTGAGGCGAGGGCCACCGGCGGCAGGGTGGCGTGGGTGACGCGGTGCCGGCGGACGAGGTCGGCCAGGGGGTCGCCGGGCAGCAGGTCGTCGGCGGGGCCGAGGACGAGGGCGGCGCCCGAGAGCAGGCCCATGGAGATGTCCCAGAAGCCGGCGTCGAAGCTGACCGAGGCGAACTGCAGCACCCGGCTGCCGGGGCCGGCCTGGACGGCGTCGGCCTGCGTCGCGACGAGGCTGGCGAGGCCGTGGTGCGGGACGACGACGCCCTTGGGGCGCCCCGTGGATCCCGAGGTGTAGATGATGTACATGGGGTGGGTGGTGGTCAGGGGTGCGACGCGGTCGGCGTCCGTGATGTCGGCGCTGTCGTACGCGCCGAGCGCGCGGGCGGTCTCCGGGGCGTCGAGCACCAGCTGCGGGGTGTCCCCGGCGGCGTCGCCGAGCAGCCGGGAGGTGGCCCCGATGGTGATCAGCAGGCTCGGCCGGGCGTCCTCCACCATGAACGCGAGGCGGTCGACCGGGTACTCGGGGTCGAGCGGGAGGTAGCCCGCGCCCGCCTTGAGCACGGCCCACAGGGCGATGATCAGTTCCACCGAGCGGGGCACGGACACGGCGACGAACTGTTCGGGTCCGACGCCCTCGTCGATCAGCCGGCGGGCCAGGCGGTTGGCGCGGGAGTCGAGTTCGGCGTACGTGAGGGTGGTGTCCCGGAAGAGCAGCGCGGGGGCGTCGGGCTGCTCGGTGACACGGGCGGCGAACAGCTCCGGGAGGGTCCGCGGGGTGATGTCGCGGGCGCTGTCGTTCCAGTCGCCGAGGATGCGCCGGCGCTCGGCCGGGGTGAGGACGTCGACGCGGCCGACGGGCTGCTCGGGGTCGGCGACGACGGCCGTCAGCAGGCGTACGAGCCGGTCGAGGACGGCCTTGGCGGCCTGCTCGTCGAACAGATCGGGGGCGTAGCACAGGCGCAGGTGCAGGTCGTCGCCCATCAGGCCGGCCGCCAGGTTGAGCGGGTAGTGCGCGCCGTCGCGGCCGTCGACACCGCTGAACCGGACTCCGTCGACGACGAGTTCCTCGGTGGTCGGGTCGACGGGGTAGTTCTGGTAGACGAGGGTGGTGTCGAACAGCTCCTGGTGGCCGGAGAGCTGCTGGACGTCGGTCAGCCGGACGTGCTGGTGTGCCAGCAGCTCCGACTGCTCGTCCTGGAGCCGGGTGAGGGCGGCCAGCAGCGTCTCCTGCGGCCGGAACCGGACGCGGACCGGGAGGGTGTTGATGAACAGGCCGACCATGGTGTCCACGCCGGGTATCTCCGGCGGGCGGCCCGAGACGATGGCGCCGAAGACGACGTCGTCGCGGCCGGTGAGGGTGGACAGCAGCAGGCCCCAGACGCCCTGGACGACGGTGTTGACGGTCAGCGAGCGGCTGCGGGCCAGGGCGAGCAGGCCGCTGGTGATCTCCACCGGCACCTCGTGCCGGAGCCAGCCTGGTCGCACCAGGCCGCGACCGCGGTCGACCGGGGAGACCAGGGTCGGCTCGTCGATGTCGGCCAGCGCCGACTGCCATGCCTCGCGGGCCGTGTCCGCGTCCTGGGCGGCGATCCAGGCGAGGTAGTCGCGGTACGGGGTGACCGGGCGCAGCACGACCGGGTCGCCCTTGCTCCCGTACAGCTCGAACAGCTCGCGCACCAGGACGGGCACCGACCAGCCGTCCATGAGGATGTGGTGCTTGGTCAGCATCAGCCGGAACCGGTCCGGGCCGAGGCGGAAGACGGTGAACCTCAGCAGCGGCGGGCGGGTCAGGTCGAAGCCGCGGGCCCGGTCCTCGTCCGCGTGCCGGGCGAGTTCGGCCTGTCGTTTGTCCTCGTCCAGGGCGCTGAGGTCGATCTGTTCCCAGGGCACGTTGACGCGGCTGTGGACCAGTTGGACGGGCTCGGTGGAGCTGTCGTGGCGGAATCCGACGCGCAGGTTGGCGTGCCGCTTCAGGAGCGAGCGCGCCGCGAGTCGCAGTGCGCGGCTGTCGAGCGGGCCCTCCAGGTCGAGGAGGAGTTGGTGGACGTAGAGGTCCGGCCCTTCCTCGTCGTACAGCGCCTGGAAGAGCATGCCTTCCTGCAGGGGTGACAGCGGAAGGACGTCCTCGATCGTGGACCTGCTCACTTGGCCATCTCCCATTCGTCGGTGAAGTCGTCCTCGTCCTCGTCGTCCCAGTCATCCGGGGCGACCGGCCCGATGCCCGAGGTGAAGGCGTCGAGCTCGTCCTGGCTGAGCCGGACCAGCGAGAGGTCCGACGGGGTGAGCCCACCGATGCCGGCGTGCGCGGCGTGCGCGGCCAGCGCCCGCACGGCGCGTGAGAAGCACGCGGTCAGTTCCTTGACGTCCTGTTCGCGCAGCAGGGTCTGCGGCCAGGACCAGACGAGCAGCAGGCGCGGCCCGTCGGGGTGGTCCTCGGTCATCGCGTTGACGGCGAGGGCGTGGGTCAGCGGGGTCTGCGGGTCGGGCCGGCCGCCTTCGAGGTCGGCGCCGCCGACCATGTCGGCGTCGGCGACCGGTGTCCAGGGCGCGCTCGCGCCGTTGCCGGCCGGGGCCGACCTGCCCAGGTAGTTGAAGCTGATCTGCGGTCCGGGCAGGTCCCGCAGGACTTCCCGGGTGTCGTGGTTGAGATGGCGCAGCAATCCGTGGCCGAGGCCGTGGTCGGGCAGGGCCCGCAGTTGTTCCTTGACCGCCTTGAGGGCTTCGCCGACGGCGTCCCCGCCGAGGTCGAGTTCGGCCGGGTCGCGCGGGCCGGGGTCGATCCGGACCGGGTGGAGGCTGGTGAACCAGCCGACGGTGCGGGAGAGGTCCACGCCTTCGATGACGTCCGCGCGGCCGTGTCCTTCGAGGTCGACCAGGACGGCGCTCTCGTCCTCCTCCCCCCTGCCCGCCCGCCAGTCGGCGACGGCGAGGGCGAGCGCGGTGAGCAGGACGTCGTTGACGCCGGCGTGGTAGGCGGCGGGCAGCGAGGTCAGCAGCGGGGCGACGTGCTCGGGCTCCTCGTTCGTGGTCAGGAACCGCATGGTGGCGAACACGTCCTGGCCCGGGTCGAGCGGACGATCGCCGAGCAGTGCGTCCGGTTCCTCCAGTACCGCCTCCCAGAGCGGGAGTTCGGCAACCCGTTCGGGCTTGTGGGCGAGTTCCACCAGGTGCTCGGCCCAGCGCCGGAACGAGGTGCCGGTCGGCTGGAGCGCCGGCTCGCGGCCCTCGGCGAGGGCGTCGCAGGTGGCCGCGAGGTCGGGGATCAGGACCTGCCAGGACACGTTGTCGACG
The DNA here is from genome assembly GCF_055574495.1 of Streptomyces sp. NPDC029836. Taxonomy (NCBI): domain Bacteria; kingdom Bacillati; phylum Actinomycetota; class Actinomycetes; order Kitasatosporales; family Streptomycetaceae; genus Streptomyces; species Streptomyces sp. NPDC029836. Next base: position 181,396 of record NZ_JBVHZI010000011.1, read on the forward strand.
ACGAGGTGGTGGGCGACGAGGAGCAGCCGGCCGGGTGCGTCGGTTCCGGCGTCGAACCAGACGGCCTGGAGCATCACTCCGGTGTCGGGGTCGATGCGGCCCCAGGCGGCTTCGCTCTGCGCGGAGGTCAGGGTGCGCAGGGCGGGGGCGTCGAGTCCGGCGGCGTCCACCCGCAGTACCCGCCCGGTCGCGTCGACGGTGCCCCGCTCGGGCACCTCGAACCGCCAGCTGCCGGTGTCCCGGACCAGTCGGGCGCGCAGGGCGTCGTGGTGGTCGAGGAGGATCTGGAGGGCGGCGGTGAGCCGGTCCTCGGTCAGGCCGGCGGGTGCCTGGAGGAGCGTGGACTGGTTGAACCGGCCGATGGGTCCGCCGCGTTCGCGGAGCCAGTGCATGGTCGGGGTGAGCGGCACCTCGCCGATGCCGAGGTCGGGGCCTTCGCCGACGACCTGGTCCAGGCGGCCGGAGGCGGCCGCGAGGGCGGCGACGTTCTTGTGCTCGAACACCTGTCGCGGGGTGATGACCAGTCCGGCTCGGCGGGCCCGGCTGACGAGCTGGATGGACATGATGCTGTCGCCACCGAGGTCGAAGAAACTGTCGTCGATCCCGACGGAGGACAGACCGAGGAGTTCCTTGAAGATGGCCCCGAGGGCCTCCTCCCGGTCCGTACGGGCCTGACGGCCACCGGAGGTGGACACCGACAGATCGGGGGCCGGCAACGCCTTGCGGTCCAGCTTCCCGTTCGGCGTCTGCGCGAACTCCGCCAGCACCACGATCGCCGCCGGAACCATGTAATCGGGCAACGCCTCGGCGACGTACGCGCGCAACTCCGCCGGATCGACGTCCTGCCCGCCGCGCGGAACGACGTATCCGACGAGCTGTTTCACCCCCGGAACGTCCTCACGGACCATCAGAGCGACCTGACCGACACTCCCGTGCCGCGCCAACCGGGCCTCGACCTCGCCGAGCTCGATACGGAACCCGCGGATCTTCACCTGGTCGTCGGCCCGCGCCACGTACTCCAACTGCCCGTCCGCCCCCCACCGCACCAGGTCACCGGTCCGGTACATCCGCTCCCCGACCGCACCGAACGGAGCCGCCACGAACCGCTCCGCGGTCAACCCCGGACGACCGAGATAACCGCGGGCCAGGCTCGCGCCGGCGAGGTACAGCTCGCCGATGACACCGGGCGGTACCGGTCGCAGGCGGGCGTCGAGGACGTAGAGCCGGCTGTTGATGACCGGGCTGCCGATCGGCACCACCGTGTCCGCCGCGGTGAGCGCACGGCTCATGGACGCGCAGACGGTGGTTTCGGTGGGACCGTACGCGTTGAACAGATCACGACCGACGGACCAACGGGCCACCACCTCACCCGACAACGCCTCACCCGCCGACACCAACGTCCCACCCGACAACAGATCCCCACCCGCGTCCATCGCCGCCAACACCACCGGCGGCAACGTCGCATGCGTCACCCGATGCGACCGCAACGTCCCCGCCAACGGCTCACCCGGCAACAACCCATCCGCACCCGCCACCACCAACGCACCACCGGACAACAACCCCATGCACAACTCCCAGAACGCCGCGTCAAAACTCGGCGAAGCGAACTGCAACACCCGACTACCCGCACCCACACCGAACCGCTCCACCTGCGTGGCCAACAAACTCGCCACACCCCGATGCGTCACCACCACACCCTTGGGACGACCCGTCGAACCCGACGTGTAAATCACGTACGCCGGATGACCCGACCCCAGGCCGACCACCGGACCCGACGAACCCGCCGGACCCGACAGACCCCTCGGATCCACACCGTCCGCCCCATCCCGAGCCTCGAGAGCCTCCAGGAGCACCACCTCGGTGCCCGCCGGCACACTCCCCACCGTCAACGCCGACGCCAACACCAACGCCGGACGCGCATCACCCAACATGTAGGCGATCCGATCCACCGGATAGGCCGGATCCACCGGCAGATACGCACCACCGGCCTTCCACACCGCCAACACCGACACCACCAACTCCACCGACGAACGCGGCAGAGCCAACGCCACCAACGACTCCGGCCCCACCCCCAACCCCACCAAACGCCGCGCCAACCGCGCCGCCCGCACATCGAGGTCGACCGCCGTGACCGTTCCCGCGTCGAAGACCAGCGCGGGGTCCTGCGGAGCGGCGGCGACGCGCCGGTCCCACAGCTCGGGCACGGTGAGCGGGTCCACCGGGCGGGCCGACCCGTTCCAGTCGGTCAGCACGCGGCGGCGCTCCTCGGCGCCCAGGACGTCGATGGCGCCGACCGGGGTCTCCGGGGCGGCGACGACGGCGGTCAGCAGGCGCAGCAGCCGGGCGACCAGCCGCTCGATGGTGGCGTGGTCGAACAGGTCGCTGCTGTACTCGACCAGGGCGTCCATGCCGCCCGCCGGCCGCTCGGTGAATTCGAGGCCCAGGTCGAACTTGGCGGCGCCCGTCCCGACGGGCATCGGTACGGAGTCCAGTCCGGGCAGTCCCGTCTCGGCGGTCGCGGTGTTCTGCAGGACGAGCATCACCTGGAAGAGCGGGTGACGGGCCCGGGAACGATCAGGAGCCACCGCGTCCACGACCCGCTCGAACGGAACGTCCTGATGCGCGTACGCCGCCAAATCGCCCTCACGCACCCGCGACAACAACTCCCGGAACGACGGATCACCCGACACATCCGTACGCAACACCAGCGTGTTCACGAAGAACCCCACCAGCTCGTCCAACGCCTCGTCCTGACGCCCCGCGATCGCACCACCGATCGGAACGTCCTCCCCCGCACCCAACCGGGTGAGGAGGGCGGCGAGTCCCGCCTGGAGGACCATGAAGAGGGTGGCCCGGGACGCGCGCGCCAGGGCCACGAGGCCGTGGTGGAGCTCGGGTTCGACGGTGAAGGTGAGCATGCCCCCGCGGTGACTGGCGACGGCGGGCCGGGGCCGGTCGGTGGGCAGCTCCAACAGGTCCGGGGCCCCCGCCAGCGTCTTCGTCCAGAACCGTAGCTGGTGGGCGGCCAGGCCCTGCGGGTCGGTGTCGGAGCCCAGCAGGTCGCGCTGCCACAGGCTGTAGTCCGCGTACTGCACCGGCAGCGGGCGCAGGTCGGGAGCGGCCCCTTCGACGCGGGCCGCGTAGGCGGCGGCGAGATCCTGACCAAGAGGAGCCAGTGACCAGCCGTCCGCAGCGATGTGGTGGACCGTCAGCAGCAACACCTGCTCCTCGGAACCCAGCACGAACACCTCGGCACGCAGCGGCAACTCGGCCGCCAGATCGAACCCACGCGCCGCCGAAGCGACGAGCGCCGCGTCCAACCCGTCCTCCGACACCTCCACCACGGCCAACCCCGGACGGGCCACCGCCGCATCGAGGACGTCCTGGTAGGGGATGCCCGCCTCTTCGGGGAAGAGGGTGCGCAGGCTCTCGTGCCGGGCGACCACGTCGCCCAGTGCGGCCCGGAGCGCGTCGTGGTCCAGGGTGCCCCGCAGCCGCAGCGCGAGGGGGACGTTGTAGGTGGCGCCCGGGCCTTCGAGCCGGTCGAGGAACCACAGGCGGCGCTGGGCGTACGACAGCGGTACCCGTTCGGGGCGGACGGCCGGCAGCAGGGGCGGCCGGGCCTCGCCGGCGTCGCCGATCCGCTCGGCGAGCGCGGTCGGGGTCGGGGCCTCGAACAGGGTACGGATGGCCAGTTCCACGCCCAGGGCGCCGCGGATGCGGCTGACCAGGCGGGTGGCGAGCAGCGAGTGTCCGCCGAGGTCGAAGAAGTGGTCGTCGGCGAAGACCTCCCGGACGCCCAGCACTTCGGCGAACAGTCCGCAGAGGATCTCCTCCTGCGGGGTGCGCGGGGCCCGCCCGCGGGTGTCGCCGGGGCCGGTCTCCGGGGCGGGCAGCGCCTTGCGGTCGAGCTTGCCGTTGGGGGTCAGCGGCAGGGCGTCGAGGGCGACGAAGGCGGCCGGGACCATGTAGTCGGGCAGGTCGCGGCCCGCGTGGGTGCGCAGCTGCGCCACGTCGATCCGCTCGCCGGCGGCCGGCACCAGGTAGGCGGCCAGCCGCAGGTCGCCCGGCTGGTCCTCGCGGACGACGACGGCGACCTGGGCGACCGTCGGATGGGCGGCGAGCCGGGCCTCGATCTCGCCGGGCTCGATCCGGAAGCCGCGGATCTTGACCTGGTCGTCGGCGCGGCCGACGAACTCGAGGGCGCCGTCCCCGGTGCGGCGGGCGACGTCACCGGTGCGGTACATGCGGGCGCCGGGGGCGCCGAACGGGTCGGCGACGAAACGGCTCGCGGTCAGGTCGGGGCGGCCCCGGTAGCCGCGGGCCAGGCCCGCGCCGCCGACGTACATCTCGCCCGCGACGCCGGGCGCGGTGGGCCGCAAGCCGCCGTCGAGGACGTGGATCCGCAGGTCCGGGATGGCCACGCCGATCATGCTGCCGGGTCCGGCGGCGGCGCTCGGCGCGTCCAGGGCGAGGTGGCTGACGTGCACCGTGGTCTCGGTGATGCCGTACATGTTGACCAGGACCGGAGCCCGATCGTCGTGGCGGGCGTACCAGTCGGCGAGCCGCCACAGGTCGAGTGCCTCGCCGCCGAAGACGACGTACCTCAGGGCCAGCCGGTCACCGACGGTCGGGTTCTCCCGATCGGCCTGCATCAGCTGGTGGAAGGCGGACGGGGTCTGGTTCAGGACGGTCACCCGCTCGTCCGCGAGCAGCCGCAGGAACTCCTCGGGGGAGCGGCTCACGGCGTGCGGGACGACGACGAGCCGGCCTCCGTGCAGCAGCGGCCCCCACAGTTCCCACACGGAGAAGTCGAAGGCGTAGCTGTGGAAGAGGGTCCACACGTCGTCGGGTCCGAAGTGGAACCAGTGGTCGGTGGCGCCGAAGAGGCGGACGACGTTCTGGTGCGGGACGACGACGCCCTTGGGCCGGCCGGTGGAGCCGGAGGTGTAGATGACGTACGCCGGGTGCTGGGGGTGCAGCGCGCTCACGGGGGCGGTGGCGGGTTCGGCGGCGAGCGCCGTGCGGACGGCCGGGTCGTCGAGCCGCAGCCGGTCGATGTCCGCGCCGAGCCCCTCGGGCAGTCCCGAGTCGGAGCGGGTCACCAGCAGGGTGGGACGGGAGTCGTCCAGCATGTGGGCGAGCCGGTCCGCCGGGTAGTCCGGGTCCAACGGTACGTAGGCGGCGCCGGACTTGAGGGTGGCGAGCACGGCGACGACGAGGTCCGCGGAGCGGGGCAGGGCGAGCGCGACGAACCGCTCGGGTCCGGCGCCGTGCCGGACGAGCAGCCGGGCCAGCCGGTTGGCGCGGGCGTCGAGTTCGGCGTACGTGAGCTGTTCGCCCTCGCAGGTCAGGGCGATCCGGTCCGGGGTGCGGGCGGTCCGGGCGGCGAACAGGGCCGGGATGGTGTCCTCGGCGGTCTCGGTCCCCGGGCCGTGCCCTTCGGCCAGTGCCCGGTGCTCTTCGGGCCCGAGGACGTCGATCCGGCCGGCGGGCCGGGTGGGGTCCTCGGCGAACGCCTCGAAGATCCGCACCAGGCGGTCGCCGATGACGCGTACGGCGTTGGTGTCGAACAGGTCGGGGCGGTGGTCCAGGCGCATCCGCAGCCGGCCGTCGACCACATCGGCGATGACGCCGAGGGCGTAGTGGGTGGCGTCGGTGGCGTGCAGGCCGGTGAGGGTCAGGCCGCTGCCTTCCGGCTGGAGCGCGTCGGTGTCCAGCGGGTAGTTCTCGAAGACCGCGATGGTGTCGAACAGGGGGCCGACCCCGGCGATGCGCTGGACGTCGGTGAGGCCCAGGTGCTGGTGCGCCATCAGGCGGGCCTGGCGTGCCTGGAGCCGGCCGAGGGCGTCGGCGAACGGTTCGGCGGCCGGGAGTTCGATGCGGACGGGCAGGGTGTTGATGAAGAGACCGACCATGGTCTCGATGCCTGGTATTTCCGGGGGGCGGCCGGAGACGGTCGCGCCGAAGACGATGTCGTCGCGGCCGGTCAGCTTGGCGAGGAGCAGCGCCCACGCGCCCTGGAGCACGGTGTTGAGGGTCAGCCCGTGCCGGCGGGCCTCTTCGCGCAGCCGTGTGGTGAGCTCCGCGGTCAGTTCCACGGTGAACGCCTGCGGCTGGACGCCGGCCGGCGGGGCGTCGGCGGGGGCGAGCAGGGAGGGCCCGTCGAGTCCGGCCAGCGCCTCGGCCCAGGCGGCTTCGGCGGCGGCCTGGTCCTGGCCGTCCAGCCAGGCGAGGTACTGGCGGTAGGGGGTGACCCGCGGCAGGGCGCTGTCGTCGCCCCGGGAGGCGTACAGGTGGAACAGCTCGCGGACCAGGACCGGCATGGACCAGCCGTCCATGAGGATGTGGTGCTTGGTGAGGACGAACCGGTGCTGCTGGTCGCCGAGCCGGTACAGGGCCGCGCGCAGCAGCGGCGGCCGGGTGAGGTCGAAGCGCTCGGCGCGGTCGGCGGCCAGCAGCCGGTCGAGTTCGGTCCGCCGACGGTCAGGGTCGGTCTCGGCCGTCAGGTCGGTCTCCCGCCAGGGGACGTCGACCTCGTGCGGCACGATCTGGACGGTGCGGCTGAGTCCTTCGTAGCGGAACGCGGAGCGCAGGTTGGGGTGGCGGCGCAGCAGGGCGTCGGTGGCCTCCCGCAGGGCTGCCGCGTCCAGCGGGCCGTCCAGGTCGAACATCAGCTGGACGGTGTACACGTCGGCGGCGTTCTCGTCGTACAGGGCGTGGAAGAGCAGGCCTTCCTGCAGCGGTGAGAGCGGCAGTACGTCGGCGAGTCCCGGCTTCGTCATGAGGAGGTTCTCCAGTCGGCTTCCAGCAGGTCGATCTCGGCCTGGGACAGAGAGACGAGGGTCAGATCGGAGGGGGTGTGCCCGCCGGCCTCGGGTGCCCGGGCGTGGTCGGCCAGTACGGCGAGGGCGCGGAAGAAGGTGTCGGCGAGGTCTTCGACCTCGGGGCCGGTGAACAGTTCCGCGGCGAAGGACCAGGTGGCCAGCAGGCGGGGCCCTTCGGGGTGGTCCTGGGTGAGGGCGTTGAGTTCCAGCTCGTGGGTCAGCGGCATCGTCGGGTCGGATCCGCCGCCGAGCAGCTCGGCCTCGGGGGCCGCGGTCCACGGCTCGCCGCGCTGCGCGGCGGCCGGGAAGCGACCCAGGTAGTTGAAGCCGAGCTGGGGCGCGGGGGTCTCCGGGAGCCGGGCCTCGGGTGCGAGGTGGCGCAGCATCCCGTATCCGATGCCGCTGTCCGGTAGGGCGCGCAGCTGTTCCTTGATGTGCTTCAGGCTCCGGCCGACGGCGGGGCCGCCGGACCAGAAGCCGTCGCGGCGGGCCGGGCCGGTGTCCAGGCGCACCGGGTAGAGGCTGGTGAACCAGCCGACGGTGCGCGAGAGGTCGGCGCCGTCGACCACGTCCTCCCGGCCGTGCCCCTCCAGGTCCACGAGGACCCCCGCGTCGTTGCCCTTGGCGCGGCGGGCGCGCCAGTCGGCGACGGCGAACGCGAAGGCGGTGAGCAGGACGTCGTTGACGCCGGCGTGGAAGGCGGCGGGAACCTCGGACAGCAGCGCGGCGGTGTGGTCCGCGGTCAGGGTGCGTACGACGGTCCGCTCGGTGGCGAAGACGTCGCGGGCGGGGTCGAGCCGGCCGCGGCCGAGTACCGGATCGTTTCCGGTCAACTGGAGCTGCCACAGCGGCAGTTCCTCCAGCCGTTGCGGTGCGACGGCTGTCAGCGCCCGCGACCAGGCCCGCAGGGGGGTCGGGACCGGCGCCGGGGCGGGCTCGGCGCCCTTGGCGAGTGCCTCGCAGGCGGCCGCGAGGTCCGGCACCAGGATGCGCCAGGAGACCCCGTCGACGACGAGGTGGTGGACGACGAGCAGGAGCCGGCCGGGTGCGTCGGTTCCGGCGTCGAACCAGACGGCCTGGAGCATCACTCCGGCGTCCGGGGCGAGCCGCCCGGCCGCGGTGTCGCTCTCCGCGGCCACGGTGGCGCGCAGCGCCCCGCCCGTGCCGTCGATGTCCGCGACGGGCACCCGGCGCAGCAGCGGGCCGGCGGCCACCGCGCCGGGCTCCGGGACGTGCAGCGCCCAGTCGTCCTCCCGGACCAGGCGGGCGCGCAGGGCGTCGTGGTGGTCCAGCAGGGTCTGGAGGGCGGCGGTGAGCCGGTCCTCGGTCAGGCCGGCCGGGGTGTGCAGGAGCATGGACTGGTGGAACCGGCCGATGGGTCCGCCGTGTTCGCGGAGCCAGTGAACGATGGGGGTGGCCGGGATCCGGCCGGTGCCGCTGTCCGTGACGGGTGCGGGGGAGGCGTCGGCGGTGCCCGCCACGAGGGCGAGCGCGGCGATGTTCTTGTGCTCGAAGACCTCCCCGGGGGTGATGACCAGTCCGGCTCGGCGGGCCCGGCTGACGAGCTGGATGGACATGATGCTGTCGCCACCGAGGTCGAAGAAACTGTCGTCGATCCCGACGGAGGACAGACCGAGGAGTTCCTTGAAGATGGCCCCGAGGGCCTCCTCCCGGTCCGTACGGGCCTGACGGCCACCGGAGGTGGACACCGACAGATCGGGGGCCGGTAGTGCTTTGCGGTCCAGCTTCCCGTTCGGCGTCTGCGCGAACTCCGCCAGCACCACGATCGCCGCCGGAACCATGTAATCGGGCAACGCCTCGGCGACGTACGCGCGCAACTCCGCCGGATCGACGTCCTGCCCGCCGCGCGGAACGACGTATCCGACGAGCTGTTTCACCCCCGGAACGTCCTCACGGACCATCAGAGCGACCTGACCGACACTCCCGTGCCGCGCCAACCGCGCCTCGACCTCGCCGAGCTCGATACGGAACCCGCGGATCTTCACCTGGTCGTCGGCCCGCGCCACGTACTCCAACTGCCCGTCCGCCCGCCACCGCACCAGGTCACCGGTCCGGTACATCCGCTCCCCGACCGCACCGAACGGAGCCGCCACGAACCGCTCCGCGGTCAACCCCGGACGACCGAGATAACCGCGGGCGACGGGGCCCGTTACGTAGAGCTCGCCGATGACACCGGGCGGGACGGGTCGCAGGCGGGCGTCGAGGACGTACAGCCCGCTGTTGACGACGGGCCGGCCGATCGGCGGGACGACCGGGTCGCGCAGAGGCCCTCCGATGGACGCGCAGACGGTGGTTTCGGTGGGACCGTACGCGTTGAACAGATCACGACCGACGGACCAACGGGCCACCACCTCACCCGACAACGCCTCACCCGCCGACACCAACGTCCCACCCGACAACAGATCCCCACCCGCGTCCATCGCCGCCAACACCACCGGCGGCAACGTCGCATGCGTCACCCGATACGACCGCAACGTCCCCGCCAACGGCTCACCCGGCAACAACCCATCCGCACCCGCCACCACCAACGCACCACCGGACAACAACCCCATGCACAACTCCCAGAACGCCGCGTCAAAACTCGGCGAAGCGAACTGCAACACCCGACTACCCGCACCCACACCGAACCGCTCCACCTGCGTGGCCAACAAACTCGCCACACCCCGATGCGTCACCACCACACCCTTGGGACGACCCGTCGAACCCGACGTGTAAATCACGTACGCCGGATGACCCGACCCCAGGCCGACCACCGGACCCGACGAACCCGCCGGACCCGACAGACCCCTCGGATCCACACCATCCGCCCCATCCCGAGCCTCGAGAGCCTCCAGGAGCACCACCTCGGTGCCCGCCGGCACACTCCCCACCGTCAACGCCGACGCCAACACCAACGCCGGACGCGCATCACCCAACATGTAGGCGATCCGATCCACCGGATAGGCCGGATCCACCGGCAGATACGCACCACCGGCCTTCCACACCGCCAACACCGACACCACCAACTCCACCGACGAACGCGGCAGAGCCAACGCCACCAACGACTCCGGCCCCACCCCCAACCCCACCAAACGCCGCGCCAACCGCGCCGCCCGCACATCGAGGTCGACCGCCGTGACCGTTCCCGCGTCGGAAACCAGCGCGGGGTCCTGCGGAGCGGCGGCGACGCGTCGGTCCCACAGCTCGGGCACGGTCAGGTCCTCGACCCCGCTCGGGTGGGTGCCCCACTCCCCCAGGACCCGCTGTCGTTCGCCGGCGTCCAGGACGTCGAACGAGCCGATGGGTGCCTCGGGGTCCGCGGTCAGCGCGTCGAGCAGCCGGACCAGGCGGTCGGTGAGCCCGGCGACGGTGGTCTCGTCGAACAGGTCCGTGCTGTACTCCACCAGGCCCTCGAAGGCACCGGTGACGTGCTCGGTCACCTCGAAGGCGAGGTCGAACTTGGCGGCGCCCGTCCGCACCCGGCGCATCCGGGTGTCCAGGCCGGGCAGCCGCAGGTCGGCCGCCTCCGTGTTCTGCAGGACGAGCATCACCTGGAAGAGCGGGTGACGGGCCCGGGAACGATCAGGAGCCACCGCGTCCACGACCCGCTCGAACGGAACGTCCTGATGCGCGTACGCCGCCAAATCGCCCTCACGCACCCGCGACAACAACTCCCGGAACGACGGATCACCCGACACATCCGTACGCAACACCAGCGTGTTCACGAAGAACCCCACCAGCTCGTCCAACGCCTCGTCCTGACGCCCCGCGATCGCACCACCGATCGGAACGTCCTCCCCCGCACCCAACCGGGAGAGCAGCACGGCGAGCGAGGCCTGGAGGACCATGAACGGCGTGGAGCGGGTCTCCTGGGCGAGGGCCCGGATCCGCAGGCCGAGGTCACCGGGGACGGTGAAGGGGTGGCCGGCGCCCCGGTGCCCGGCGACGGCGGGCCGGGGCCGGTCGGTGGGCAACTCCAGCAGGTCCGGGGCCCCCGCCAGCGTCTTCGTCCAGTACCGCAGTTGGCGGTTGATCAGGGACTCCGGGTCGTCCTCGGAACCGAGCAGCTCCTGTTGCCACAGGCTGTGGTCCGCGTACTGGACCGGCAGCGGGCGCAGGTCGGGAGCGGCCCCTTCGACGCGGGCCGCGTAGGCGGCGGCGAGATCCTGACCAAGAGGAGCCAGTGACCAGCCGTCCGAGGCGATGTGGTGGACCGTCAGCAGCAACACCTGCTCCTCGGAACCCAGCACGAACACCTCGGCACGCAGCGGCAACTCGGCCGCCAGATCGAACCCACGCGCCGCCGAAGCGACGAGCGCCGCGTCCAACCCGTCCTCCGACACCTCCACCACGGCCAACCCCGGACGGGCCACCGCCGGATCGAGGATCTGCTGGCGGGGCACTCCGTCCGTCTCCGGGAAGAGGGTGCGCAGGCTCTCGTGCCGGGCGACGACGTCGCCCAGTGCGGCCCGGAGCGCGTCGTGGTCCAGGGGCCCGGTCAGGTGGAGGGCGTAGGGCAGGTTGTAGGTGGCCGCGCCGCCCTCCAGGCGGTCCAGGAACCACAGCCGGCGTTGCGCGTACGACAGCGGCAGGGTCTCGGGCCGGGCCACGGGTCGTACGGCGGGCCGGGCGGCCCCCGCGCTGCGGAGCAGCGGGGCGAGCGCGGCGACGGTGGGGGCCTCGAAGACGGCGCGGACGGGCAGCTCCACGCCGAAGACGGAGCGGACCCTGCTGACCAGGCGGGTGGCGAGCAGCGAGTGCCCACCGAAGTGGAAGAAGTCGTCGTCGATGCCGACTCCGGGCAGCGCGAGCACCTCGGCGAACAGGGTGGCGAGCCGCTCCTCGTCGGGGGTGCGCGGGCTTCGCCCGGACGTGGCGGACGCGAAGTCGGGGGCGGGGAGCGCGTTGCGGTCCAGCTTGCCGTTGGGGGTGAGCGGGAACCGGTCGAGGACGACGTACGCGGCCGGGACCATGTGGTCGGGGAGGCTCTCGGCGGCCAGGGCGCGCAGGGCGGCGGTTTCGGGGGCCGGTCCGCCGGCGACGGGGACGGTGTAGGCGGCGAGGAATTTGCTGCCGGGGCGGTCCTCGCGGGCGACGACGGCGACCTGGGCGACCGTCGGATGGGCGGCGAGCCGGGCCTCGATCTCGCCGAGTTCGATGCGGAAGCCGCGGATCTTGACCTGGTGGTCGCTGCGGCCGAGGTAGTCGACGCCGCCGGCGGCGTTCCATCGGGCGAGGTCGCCGGTGCGGTACATGCGGGCCCCGGGAGGACCGTACGGGTCGGCCGTGAACCGCTCGGCGGTCAGGGCTGGTCGCATCCAGTAGCCGCGGGCCAGGCCCTCGCCGCCGATGTACAGCTCGCCCTCGTCGGCTGGTCGCAGGTGCTCGTCGAGCACGCGCAGGGTGGTGTTCCAGATGGGGCCTCCGATGCCGGGCAGGTCGCGGGCGCCCTCGACGTCGAGGGTGGTGGACCAGACGGTGGTCTCGGTCGGCCCGTACATGTTGGTGGTGCGCGCGCCGAGGGCGCTCATCGCGTCGGCCAGTGCCGGGGGCAGCGCCTCGCCGCCGACCAGCATCCGCAGGCCGCGCAGGGCCTCGGGGGCTTCGGTGGTCAGGGCGTGGAACAGTGACGGTGTGGCCTGCAGGACGGTGGCGCCGCTGTCCGCGGCGAGTGCGGCGAGCCGGACCGGGTCGAGGACGCTCTCGCGGGGGGCGATGACCACGGCGGCGCCGGCGAGCAGCGGCAGGTACATCTCCACGACGGCGATGTCGAAGGCGATGGTGGTGACCGCGAGCAGCCGGTCGTCGGCCGTCATGGGGAAGCGGTCGGCCATGTAAGACAGGAAGTTCAGCAGGTTGCGGCGGGTGATCAGCACGCCCTTGGGGCGGCCGGTGGAGCCGGAGGTGTAGATGGCGTACGCGGGGTGGGCCGGGTGGAGGGGGGCGGTCCGGTCGGCGTCGGTGAGGTCGGTGCCGGAGCGGCCGGCGGCGGCGGCCTCGGCCTCGGCGAGGGCGGCGGCGTCCAGGAACAGGGCGGGCCGGGCGTCCTCGAGGATGTAGTTGACGCGGTCGGCGGGGTAGTCGGGGTCGAGCGGCACGTAGCCCGCGCCGGACTTCAGTACGGCGAGCAGGGCGACGGGCAGTTCCAGGGAGCGCGGCAGGGCGAGGGCGACCAGGCTCTCGGGGCCGGCGCCGCGTGCCACGAGCTCGCGGGCGAGCCGGTTGGCGCGGGCGTTGAGCCCGGCGTGGTCCAGGCGTCGGCCCTCGAAGAGCAGGGCCGTGGCGTGCGGGGTGCGGGCGGCCCGGGCCTCGATCAGCGCGGTGGGGTCGGCGTCCGGCAGGGCGCGCTCGGTGTCGTTCATCGTGGTAACCACCCTTGAATGGCTGTCGGTTGCGTCAGGCTCCGGCCGTGGCCGGGGCGTCGACGGCAGGGGCGGCGGGTGTGGCGGGGCCGGCGGGGGCGGCGAGCGCTCCGAGGCCGGCGGGTGCGGCAAGGGCTCCGAGGGCTGTGGGGGCGCCGGGGGCTGCCGCTTCGATGCGGTGCAGTTCGGCCGCGAGGATGCGGCCGATCTCGGCGAGGGCCGCGGGCTTCATCAGGTCGTTGTGGCTGCGCTCCAGGTGGTGCGCGGTGATCGCGCCGGCCACGTACGGGCGCCAGGTCTCGGGGGTCGGCGAGATGTCGACCTTGTCGAGGGAGGCGACCAGGATGGTGACGTCGCCGCCGTACCGGGCGGGTACGAACTCGTGGACGAGTTCGCGGCCGTTGGCGTAGACCCGGCCGATCGCCTCGATGTGGTGCTGCTCCAGGCTGGCGAGGGAACTGCCGAGCTTGCGCAGGATCTCGATGACCTTCTCGTGCTTGAGCGGCTTCTTGCCGAGGTAGCGGCGGTCGTAGCCGACCCAACGCAGCAGGTCGGCGAGGATCTCCTGTTCGCCGAGCTCGGCGAGCGTCTGGCCGGGGTAGGTGTCGAGGATCGCCAGCAGTCCGACGTCCTCGCCCTCCCGCTCCAGGCGGGTGGCGATGACGTGGGCGGCGATGCCGCCGGAGGAGTAGCCGAGCAGGTGGTAGGGGCCGTGCGGCTGGACCTTGCGGATCTGCTCGACGTAGTCGTCGGCCATGTCCTCGAAGGAGCGGGGCAGTGCGCCGGTACCGTCCAGGCCGCGGGCCTGGAGCGCGTAGACGGGGGTGTCCTGGCCGAGGTGCTTGATGATGCCGGCGTAGCACCAGCCGAGCCCGCCGGCCGGGTGGACGCAGAACACGGCGGGGCGGTCGCCGTGCGGGCGCAGCGGCAGCAGGACGTCGAGCGGGTCCTCGTCGCGGTCGCCGTCGGCGATCCTGGCGTCGAGGAGTGCCGGGGTGGGGGCCTCGAAGACGCTGCGGATGGTGAGTTCGGTGCCGAAGGTGGCGCGGACGCGGGAGACCAGGCGGGTGGCGAGCAGGGAGTGGCCCCCGAGGTTGAAGAAGTTGTCGTCCATGCCGATCCGGGGCAGGCCCAGCACCTCGGCGAACAGGCCGCAGACGATCTCCTCGCGCGGGTTGCCGGGGGCGCGGCCGGTGGTGGCGGCCGCGAGGTCCGGGGCCGGTAGGGCCTTGCGGTTCAGCTTGCCGTTGGGGGTGAGCGGCAGCACGGGAAGAGTGACGAAGGCGGCGGGCACCATGTGCTCGGGCAGTTCGCCGGCCAGCTCGCGGCGCAGTTCGTCGGCGGTGGGAACGCCGGAACCGGCCGGGACGAGGTAGGCGACCAGGCGCTTGTCGCCCGGGGTGTCCTCGCGGGCCACGACGGCGGCGTGGGCGATGTCGGGGTGGCGGTCGAGGGCGGCCTCGATCTCGCCGAGTTCGATGCGGAAGCCGCGGATCTTGACCTGGTCATCGGTACGACCCAGGTACTCCAACACCCCACCCGCGGCCCACCGCGCCAGGTCCCCGGACCGGTACATGCGCGAACCCGCCGGACCGTACGGATCCGCCACGAACCGCTCCCCCGTCAGCCCCGGCCGCCCCAGATAACCACGGGCCAACTGCACCCCCGCCAGGTACAACTCACCCGGCACGCCCGGGGCGACCGGGCGCAGGGCCGCGTCCAGGACGTACGTACGGGTGTTCCGGACCGGCCGGCCGATCGGTACCGGGCCGGCGTCGGGGGCGCATTCCCAGGCCGTGACGTCGACGGACGCCTCGGTGGGCCCGTACAGGTTGTAGAGCCCCACCCGGGGCAGCACGCGGAAGAACTGGTTCTGGAGCTCCTCGGGCAGTGCCTCGCCGCTGCACACGACCCGGCGCAGCACGGTGCACTGCGAAGCGGCGGGCTCCTGGACGAACACCTGCAACATGGACGGCACGAAATGCACGGTCGTGACCCGCTCCGCACGGATCAACCCCGCCAGATACACCGGATCCCGATGCCCCTCCGGACGCGCCACCACCAACGTCGCACCACTGACCAACGGCCAGAAGAACTCCCACACCGACACGTCGAACCCCGACGGCGTCTTCTGCAACACCCGATCGTCCCCGGCCAACCCGAACCGGTCCTGCATCCACAGCAACCGGTTCACGATCCCCCGATGGGAAACCACCACCCCCTTGGGACGACCCGTCGACCCCGACGTGTAGATCACGTACGCCGGATGGTCCCGCTCGGGGGCCGGGCCGGCGACGGGGCCGTCGGGCTGGGCCGCGAGCAGGTCGACGGTGTCGTCGATGTCCACCACGAGCAGCGGCGCGGCGAGGCCCGCGGGCAGCCGTACGGCGGTCTCGGCGGTGGTGAGCAGCAGCGCGGGCCGGGCGTCGTCGAGCATGAACGCGATGCGGTCGGCGGGGTAGTCGGGGTCCACCGGCAGGTAGGCGGCGCCGGCCTTGAGCACCGCGAGCAGGCTCGTGAGCAGTTCGACGGAGCGCGGGACGGCGAGGGCCACCAGGTCCTCGGGGCCGACGCCCCGGGCGCGCAGGACGTGGGCGAGGCGGTCGGCGCGGGCGTGCAGCTCGGCGTAGGTCAGGGAGCTGCCCTCGAAGCGCAGGGCCTCGGCGTCCGGGGTGCGCGCCGCCTGCCCGGCCAGCAGCTCCGTCAGGGTGGCCGATGCCTCGTCGTGGGCGGTGTCGTTGTGTCCGCGGACCACGAGGTCGATCTCGGCGTCACCGGCGACCTCGATCCGGCCGACGGGGGATGCGGGATCGGCGGCGGCCAGTCGGCCCAGGAAGCCGAGGAAGCGGTCCTGGTGGGCGGCGATCTCCCGGGGGGTGTACAGGGCCGGGTTGGCGTCGAAGTCGACTTGGAGGCCGCGGCCGTCGGAGCGCTCGTAGACGATCAGGGAGAGGTCGTCGGAGGGGCCGATGGAGAGGTTGTTGACGACGGCGGGCGCCTCGCCGAAGCGCAGCCCGTAGTCGAACATCATGATGTTGATCTCGGGGCCGGCCAGCCGTCCGCCGCCGCTCAGCAGCTTGCGGTCGCGGACCAGGTCCTCGTAGCGGTAGTGCTGGTGCTTCACGGTGGCGCGCAGGTCGGCCGAGACCTGGAGCAGCAGGTCCGCGAGGGTCATGTCCTGGGTGACCGGCACGCGCAGCGGTACGACGTTGGAGACCATGCCCGGTACGGAGCGGGCGGCCTTGCCCAGGCGGCAGGAGACGGGGACGCCGAGGACCACCTCGTCGGCGCCGATGGAGCGCTGAAGGTAGAGAGCGGCTGCGGTCATCATGGCCGCCGGCCAGGTCACGCCGACCTCGCGGGCGGTGTCCCGCAGCGCCTCCAGGCGGTCCTTGGCGAGGAATTCGGTGCGGCGCACCAGGCCGTGGGCCATGACGGGCCTGGTGTCGGAGAGGCCCACGGGTTCGGGGCAGTCGGCGAGCCCGTCCTGCCAGAACTGCCGGTCGGCGACGAAGCGTTCACCGGCGCGGTACTCGGCGTCGGAGCGGACCAGGTCGGCGACCGTGCCGAAGCCGCTGGGCTGCGGCTCGCGGCCGGCGGCCAGCGCCGTGTACAGCTCGGCGGCACGCCGGGTGACCAGGGCGACGGCGAACCCGTCGACGGTGACGTGGTGGTAGCGGTAGAACCAGAAGTAGCGCTCGGTGTCGACCCGCAGCAGGGCGAAGCGGAAGAGCAGGTCGCGGCGCGGGTCGACGGGCTCGGCGAGCGCCTCGCGCATCCAGGCCTCGGCAGCCGCCTCGGGGTCGTCCTCGCCGCGGACGTCCAGCTGCTCCAGCTGCCAGGCCGGGGCCGGGTCGGCGATCTGCCACAGGCCCTCGTCGTCCTCGACGATCCGCATGCGCAGCGCCTCGGCCTCATCGACCAGGATGCGCAGCGCCTCCTCCAGAATTCCGGCGTGCACCGGTCCCTGGATGTCGAGGTATTCAGCCGCGTTGTAGATCGGGTTTTCCGGGTCGAGCTGCTGGGCGAACCAAATTCCGGCCTGAGCCGCGGTCAATGACAAGGCGTCTCCAGCGAGCATGATTCCCATCCACCCCTAGCGGACAATCGGCAGCCGAAGAACCCGGGCTGTGACTTTCGTAGAACGAATTCCACTCTCACATCTGTCCGAAATCATCGACAACGCCCACTGCATCAACCTGCCATCCGGCCCCGACAACGCCGAACGGGCGTTGCAGATACCTGCCAACGCCCGTCCCCTCGGCTTCTTCCTGTCAGGCCGCGGTGGCCCGGACCAGGCTGGTCGGCCGCATGTCCGTCCAGTTCTCGTTGATGTGGTCGAGGCACTCCTGCCGGGGCGCCGCGCCGTGCCGGACGGTCCAGCCGGCCGGTACCTCCGCGAACGCGGGCCACAGGGAGTACTGGCCCTCTTCGTTGACGAGCACGAAGTAGCTCGCGGCGTCGTCCTCGAACGGGTTGGTCGCCATATCTCTGCTTCCTTTCCTGCCGTGCGTGGTGAAGGGAATTGGTGTGGGTGTCGGAAAAGACGTGTCAGCGGGCGGCCCGTACCGACTCGGCGAATCCGGCCAGCCGGTCGACGCCCCAGTACTTGTCGAAGCCGCTGATGAAGAAGGGGACGCCGAACACGCCGTCCCGGTGCAGGGAGTTCAGGGCGTTCAGCCCCAGCTCGCGGATCTCGGAGTCATCGTGGGCCCGTGCGAGCGCTTCGGGGTCGAGCCCCAGGCCCTCGCCGATCTTGCGGATGGTGTCGGGATCGGAGATGTCCTCACCGAGCTCCCAGCGGGCGCGGTAGGTCTCGGCGATGAACTCACGACCCGCTCCGAGCCGCTCGGCCGCCAGGTACGCCAGGTGCGACACCTCCCAGCGGGGAGCGGGGTCCACCGGCCACACCATGTCCAGGCCGCGGGCCCGGGCCAGGCGCCGGACGTCCTGGAGGATGTAGAGGTGCTTCTCCTTGGACATCGGGACGTACGGGAGCTTGATGTTGCTGCGCTCCAACTCGTCCAGGGCCGGCTCGTCCGGCTCCCAGAAGGGCAGCCATTCGATCGCCGCGGCCACGTCCGCGTGCCGGCCGACCAGGTCCCGGTAGGCCATCCAGGAGTAGGGGCTGCGGAAGGAGAAGTACCAGCGGGGTCCTCGTCGTGCCATCACCGCCTCCAACGGTTCGTGTGCGGGTGGTGCTAGATCGTGATGCCGCCGTCGATCTGCAGGACGGCTCCGGTGATGTACGCGGCCTTGTCCGAGGCCAGGTAGGCGACCAGGTCGGCGACCTCCTGCGCGGTGCCCATGCGGCGCAGCGGGATCGCGGACAGGGCTTCCTTGCGGGCCTTGTCGTTCATCCCGGCGACCATGTCGGTCTCGATGAAGCCGGGTGCGACCGCGTTGACGCGGATGCCGGAGCGACCGGTCTCCTTGGCCAGGGCCCGGGAGAAGCCGATGATCCCCGCCTTGGAGGCGGAGTAGTTGGTCTGGGTGCCGTGGCCGTAGACCCCGGCGACGGAGGAGATGTTGACGATGGCGCCGCCGCGGCGCTTCATCATCCCGAAGACCACCGCGCGGCAGACGTGGTACACGCCGTCCAGATTGGTGTCGATGACCTGGCGCCACTGTTCGTCCTCCATGAGGACCAGCGGGTTGTCGCGGGTGATCCCGGCGGCGGTGACGGCCGCGGAGATCGGTCCCAGCCCGTCCTCGGTCGCCGTGATCCAGGCCCGTACGGCGGGCCCGTCGGCGACGTCGACGCGGCTGCCCACCACCTGGACGCCGAACTCCTCGCCGGCCTTCTCCAGGGTGCGCGCGGCGTTGTCGTCGGAGCGGTAGCAGAAGGCCACGTCGAATCCGTCGCGGGCGAGCGCGCGGACCGTGGCGCGGCCGATGCCGCGGGAGCCGCCGGTGACGAGGGCCACCGGGTTGGTGCTGTCCGACATGTCGTTCGTCTCCTCAGGCGGTGGCGGGGCGCAGCGCCGCCGCGGGGCGGAAGGCCATGACGATCCGGTCGACGGTCATCACCGTCTCGCCGGCGGAACGGGTCTCCCCGTCGAACAGCAGCGTGTCGTCGACCTTGCGGTCCAGGCGCACGCGGTGTTCCAGGACCTCTCCGGGCAGGACCGGGCGGTGGAACTCGACGCCGGTCATGCCGCCGAAGAGCATCACGCGGCCGTCGAGGACGTCCGGGTTGGGGTCGTCCCAGGTGGCCAGTACGCCGGCGGACTGGCACCAGGACTCCACGAGCAGCGTCGCCGGGTAGGCGAAGTCCTCCTCGGGGGTGTCCGCGTCGAGCCGCTCGTACCAGGGCTCGTTGCAGGTGACGGCTTTGAGGGCGATGAGCCGCTCGCCGGGGACGATGTCCACGACCCGGTCCACCAGCAGCATGGGGAAGCGGTGGGGCAGCCGGGCCCGGATGTCGCGCTGGCCGATCACGCTGCCGCCTCCTCTCCGGTGGTCGCGGGCGCGGCGTAGCGCAGGCGTACGCCGGCCGCGGGGCCCCGTCCGGTGGTGAGCTTGGCCCGCACCTGCCAGTCGCCGGCGGGGGTCCGCTTCCAGGCGAGGGCGATGTCGACCCGGTCGCCGGGGAAGACCGGCCCGGTGAACCGGGTGGACTCCACGGCCGCGAGGCGGGCGCCCTTGGCACCGTCGGGCAGGGTGGCCTCGGCGCCCTGGCGGGCGCATTCGACCAGGCAGACCCCGGGAAAGATGGGGAAGCCCGGGTAGTGGCCGGGGAGCACTGTTTCGGTGTCCGCCACGGTGAACCGGGCCGCGGTGCTCAGCTCGCCGTCGGCGGGCAGCACCTCGACCGCGGCGAGGAGTGGGCTCGCGGCGGGCATCAGGCCGCCTGCGCCGTGTCGATCCGGGCGCGCAGCACGTCGTAGGCGCTGTCCAGGGTGACGATGTGCTTGAGGTCCGATTCCGGCAGCTTGACGCCGTACTTCTTCTCCAGCACCACGACGACCTCCAGGGCCATCAGCGAGTCGACCTCCAGGTCGTCGACGAACTTGACGTCGTCGCCCACCTCGGCCACCTCGACGTCCAGCACCTGGGCGACGAGGGCGCGCAGTTCTTCCTTCTCCAGCACGGTGTTCTTGTCCTTTCGGGAGGGCGGGCCGGCTTCAGCGCAGGCCGAGCAGGGCGCAGCCGACGGTGCCGGTGCGGTCCACGGAGGTGATCACGCCGATCCGGCCGGCCGCCTCGGCGGGCCGGTCCTCGGCGTACGACAGCAGGGCGGCGGCCTGGAAGGCGGCCGCGGCGGCGCCGGTGTCGCCGATCAGGCCGGTCGGCGTGAGGTCGGCGTGGTCGACGGCGCCGAACACCTCGCGCACCGCGTCGGCCTCGCCGAGGCCCTCGCTGCCGGGCGCGCCGGAGCGGGCGACGGCGGCCACCTGTGACGGCTCGACGCCGGCCCGGCGCAGGGCCGCGCGCAGGCAGGCGACGAGGGCGGGGCGGGGGTCGCCGTCGAGGACGACGCCCAGTTCCACGGCGAGGAGTTCGGCGAGCACGGGCTGGTCGGCGTCCTCGGGCGTGTGCGGTTCGACGAGCAGCATGGCGCAGCCCTCACCGAGCGCGGGGGCGGGGGCGGCCGGCGCGGCGTCCGCGCCGGCGGGCTCGCCGCTGTGGTGCTCCAGCCAGGCGCGGGCCTGGCTGAACTCCTCGGCGGCGCCGCACAGCACGGTGCGGGCGCGGCCCGATCCCAGCAGCCTGCGCGAGTAGTTCAGGGCGTGCAGGCCCGCGGTGCGGCCGCCGGCGATGGTGGCGTTGGGGCCCTTGAGGTGGAACCAGATGGCGCTCTGCCCGGCGGCGCAGTTCATGACCGTGTTGGGGAAGCGGGCCGGGTCGACGAAGAAGGGCTGTTCCCCGGTGAGGGAGTCCCGGGTGAAGTCCATCATCGACTGGGCGCTGCCGGTGGTGGTGCCCAGGGCGAAGGCGGCGCCCTCCCCGGTGCCGACGGCGCGGTTGCGCGCCGAGTCGTCCAGCAGGGCGCCGGCGGCGGTGACGGCGAGGCCGGTGACCCGGTCCATCGAGCGGGTGCCCTTCTTGCCGAGCACCTCGCGGACCGCGAAGCCGGGCACCACGTGGCCCACGCCGTCGGGGGTCGTGCCGTACTCGGGCCCGAGCTCGGTGACGGTCGTGCGCCGCTCCCGCAGGCCCTCGGTGAAGGCGGCCCTGCCGATGCCGTACGGCGACACGGCGGACCAGGCGGTGATCACCGGGCGTCCGGTGCCGGTGGTGGGAGTGGTCATGACCGTCACGTGTTCCTTCCGTTCGGGGTGGTGCAGGTGGTGGTGCCGTTCGTGGCCGGTGGTCCCGGGCGTGCCGTTCGTGCCGGTGGTTCCGGGCGGGACGGTCACAGGAAGACGACCATCCGGTACTCGTTCCAGCGGGCGGCGGTCTCGTCGGCGGCGACGAGCCGGACGCCTTCGATCAGCGGCCGGGCGGCCGCGAGGGCTGCGATGTCGGGCTCCTCCACGAGGACGCCGACGCCCTGCTCCAGCAGGGTGCGGACGCCGGCGCGGGGGTCGGTGAGGGTGTCCACCGTCCGGCTTCCGATGCGCAGCGCCGGTACGGGGCCCGTGTCCAGGGCGTAGCTCGCGGCGGAACCGCGCAGCAGGATGTCGAGGCCGCCCAGTTGCCGGTGCAGTTCGGTGGCGAGGTAGAGCTCGTCGAAGAACTGTTTCTCCAGCGCGCCGCGGTAGCCGTGTTCGACGATGGCCAGTACACGGGCGTCCATCAGATCCCCCCCAGGTGCAGGACCTTGTCGGCGGCCGCCGCGTTGGCGGCGTAGCCGCCGGGCGGGCGGATCACCACCTGGGGCAGGTGGTGATCGGCCCCCCGGTCGTCGCTGCAGAAGCGGCAGCCGTACCAGTACAGCCGCCCCTCCCAGGTCGTGAGGAGGTCCTCCACCAGCGCCGCGGTGGAGGGGTACTCCCGGTTCCAGTCGGCGAGGTTGCGCGGCTTGTCGTCGCCGAGGGCGCGTTGGGTGAGCATGGTCGCGTAGCCGCAGGTCCACACCTGTACGGTGGCGCCCCGCTCCAGGAGGGACTGGGTCAGCCGCAGGGCGGTGGTGACCTGGTCCGAGGTGTGAGGGGGACCCATGAGGGTGATGAGCACGTCGGTGTGCGGAATCTTCCTGGCCACTTCAGTGCCACACCACCCGGACGGCCGGATCGAGGATCCAGCCCGCCACCACGTCCATGCCCACGACGCGCAGTTCGGGGCGGAGGGACGCCTCCTCCAGGCCGCGCTGGGCCAGCGAGAAGCTGTCCGCGGCGAGCACTCCGCCCTCCTTCTGGAACCGGTCCAGGTCGCTGTCGCTGCCGGGGACGGCGAGGACGACCCCGTCCTGGACCAGGAAGAGGAGCGCCGTCTGCCCGGTGATCACCTGGGTGACCGCGTCGCGCCGGAAGCCGGCGTCCTGCGCGAAGCGACCCTGGCTCTCGACGAGCAGCAGCCGGGGGGTGCCGCTCTCCCAGTCCTCGCTCACGCCGCCGGCGTCCCGTTGACGGCGTCGAGGACGCGCTGGTCGAAGTTGACGAGGCTCCAGTCGCGGCGGTTCTCGATGACGGCGTAGCCGTGCACGATGCTGCCGGTCGCGGTCTTCACGAGCTCGCCGTCGCGCAGGACGTAGAAGTCCATGCGCGAGGTGTAGGTGAAGTCCTTGAAGACCTCCTCGACGGTGTAGACCGTGTAGAGGTCCTCCTCCATCAGCGCCTCGTCGAGGATGCGGATGTCGGAGCGGGGCACGACGGGGATCCAGCGGCGGTCGTCGAGCAGCGTCTTGATGGAGATGCCGCGGTCCGCGACGAAGCGGTCCTTGCCCTCCTCCATCAGGCGCAGGTAGCCGGACATCTGGATGCGCTCGGTGAAGTGGCAGTACGGGTACGGGATGTTCCACTTCCAGGCGTACGCGTTGCGGCCGGTGGTGAGGGAGGCGAGGATCTCCTCCTCGGCCGGGGCGGCGGCGGGCGCCTCGCGCTCCAGGTCGTCGCCGAGCTTGGCGACGGCGAAGCGGGCGAGCTGCTCGGGGACCTCGCCGGCCGCCTCGAGGTAGGTGTCGATCCGCAGGGAGACGCGGACCTTCGAGGTGACCGCCTTGTGGATCTCGCCGCCCCGCTCGAACTGGATGGTGACCTTGAAGCCGATGGTCCCGTCGTCGTCCTTGGTCCACGGCACGACCTGCGCCTCGGCGGTGTCGTCCATGTGGAAGGCGTGCAGGATGCGGCTGTCGATGGTGACCAGGTCCAGGCCCAGGCCGTGCTCCTCGTACAGCGCGCGGGCGGGCAGCCCGGACTGGCGGAAGTGGTCCAGTACGGCTTCCTCGACGAGGTAGTTGACGTGCTTGAAGCCGATCCAGGTGCAGATGTTGGACCCCTCGTAGCGGGGGCGCACCGTGGTGGTGGTGGCGGTGGTCAGCAGCGTCTTGACGGCGGTGTCCGTGACGAGGGTCATGCTCGGTGCTCCAGGGCGGTGAGGAGGGCGGGCCCGCTCGGCGGGGTCAGGCCCATGGTCGAGTTGACGAAGCTGCTGACGGCGGCGGCGA
The DNA here is from genome assembly GCF_055574495.1 of Streptomyces sp. NPDC029836. Lineage (NCBI taxonomy): Bacteria > Bacillati > Actinomycetota > Actinomycetes > Kitasatosporales > Streptomycetaceae > Streptomyces > Streptomyces sp. NPDC029836. The sequence goes on from NZ_JBVHZI010000011.1 coordinate 205,137, forward strand.
ACTCGCCCGCCGCGTCGAGCATCGGGAAGTGCCCGCTACCGGGCAGGACGCGGGAGACGGCGTCGGGCAGGGCGGCGGCCAGCGCCACGCCCTCCTGGGGCCGGGCCACGAAGTCGTGCTCGCCGGCCAGTACCAGGGCGGGCGCGGTGATCCGCCCGGTCTGCAGGGCGGGGGTGCGCAGGTACAGCTCGAAGAAGCGCAGCCAGCCGTAGGGGCCGACGCGGTCGCGGACCCGTTCCCCCATCGCCCGGCGGACGTCGTCCGGGAGCCGGCCGCCGGAGTGGGCGCGGATGCCCTCCTCCATGATCAGGTGGAAGTCGTTGAGGTAGAAACTGATGGCGTTCCAGTCGAACTCCTCGGCCCGGGACCGGTAGAACGGCGACACGAGGACCAGGGCCCGGATGCCGTACTGGCGCAGCGAGTCGACGCCGCCCCGGTTCTTCTGGTCGAGCAGGTCGAGCAGGACGTTGGCGGCCATCGAGTGGGCGACGACCACTTCGGCGCCGCCCGGCACCGCCTCCAGGGCCTTGCCGAGCCAGCCCCGCAGGTTGGGCTGCTCGCCCCAGTCGGCGATGGTCTCGGTCCGCCACGGCAGCCGGGCCGTCCACACCTGGTACGACGGCGGCAGCTCGGGCAGGACCCGCTCCCAGACGCTGTCGTTGGCCGCGAGTCCGTGCAGCAGCAGGACGCGGGGCCCGCTGCCCGCGGTGCGCCGTTCGACGGTCACCGGGCGCAGGTCCACATGGGTGTTCATCACAACCTCCTCCTCGCCCTTTCAGGCAGCTTCGGGAGCGAGCAGCAGCAGGTCCGCGCGCGCGTCATCGACGGCGCTGCCGGTCACGGCCTGTACGGGGCCGCGCTCGCCGGCGTCGAACCAGCCGACGGCGGCGGCGACCTGGAGCAGCCCGGAGGCCCCGGAGGCCTTGCCCAGGTGGGCGGGGGCCTCCCAGCGGCGACCGCGCGCGCCCACCTCGCCGGCGCCTCGGCTGTACGGGCCGATCACGGCGCGGACCCTCGCGGAGCGTGCGGCGGCGGCGGCCCGGGACTCCACGACCAGGGCGGCGCCGCCGTCGACGGCGTGTCCGCCGCCCAGCAGTCGGCGCACGACCTCGTTGTCGGGCTCGACCCCGAGGACGAGCACCCGGTCGGCGCGGCCGGCGGTGATGATCGTGACGGCCCAGTGCACGGCGTCCAGGCCGGAGGTCTCGCCGTTGCAGACCATGAGGTTGGGGCCGCGCAGCCCGTAGCGGATGGCCGCCGAGGAGGCGATGACGTTGCTGGAGGCGTTGGGCAGGTCCATCGGCGAGGTGGCCGTGACGGTCTCCTCGCGGATGGTGTCCAGCGCCCGGGCCACGGTGTCGAGGTTGCCGAAGTTGGAGCTGGCCACCACGCCGACGCTGGTCGCGGGCACGCCGAGGCCGGCCTTCTCGTCGGCGCCGAGCAGACCGGCGTCGCGCAGCGCCGCGGCGGTCAGGGCGTAGCCGAGTTGGGTGGCCCGGTCCTTGTAGCGCAGGCCCTTCTTGCCGACGTGCGCTGCGGGTTCGACGGGGGCGCCGCCGCGGGCGGGTCCGTCGGCCAGGGCCCGTACGGTGTCGGCGCCGGGCACCAGGACGGCGGCGCCGGTGACCACCACGGCGGTGCCGGTGACTGCGGTGGCGGACTGTGCGGTCATCGGGGACCCTCCACAATGGCGACGGCGTTGATGCCGCCGAATCCGAAGGCGTTGAGCTGCGCGACCTTCAGGGGCCGGCCCTCGGCGGACTGCCCGGTGACGAAGCGGAACGGCGCGGCTTCCTCGACCGGCTCGTCCAGGCCCAGGGTCGGCGGCACCCGCCCCTCGTTCAGGGCCGTGACGCCCACGATCAGGTTGATGAGTCCGGAGGCGCCGGAGGTGTGGCCGGTCATGGACTTCACGGCGGTCATCAGCGGCACCGAGGCGTCGGTGCCCAGGACGTCGGCGAGGGCGGTGGCCTCGGCCTCGTCGTTGAGCAGGGTGCCGGTGCCGTGGAGCATCACCAGGTCCACGTCGGACGGTTTGACGCCGGCGAGCCGGTGCGCGGCGCGCATGGCCTCGGCGATGCCCTCCGGGGAGGGCGCGGTGACGTGGTACGCGTCGCAGTTGACGGCGACGCCGCGCAGGTGGCCGTGGACCCGGCGGGCGCCCTCCTCGGTGCGGCGCAGCACGATGGCGGCGGCCCCGTCGCCCATGAGGACGCCGGTGCGGTTGCGGTCGAAGGGCCGCACCCGGTCCGGCGGCGTCGGGTGGACGCGTTCCAGGAGCCCGTACATCGACTCGGTCAGGACGTCGACGCCGGCGACGATGACGGTGTCGGGGGCGTCCTCGCCCTCCTGGGCGAGGAGGTCGCTGCCGAGGGCCAGGGCGTACAGGGAGGCGGAGCAGGCGTTGGAGAACGTGTGGGTGACGTCGGCGTTGAAGCGTTCCTTCAGGCCGGTGCCGAAGTGCAGCCCGGAGTCGGCGAAGGGGGATCCGTCACGCCACCACAGCTCCAGCGAGCGCAGTTCGCGCAGGCCGGTACCGACCAGGATCGGGATCCCGGAGAGGTCCTCCCCCAGGCCCGCGTCGGCGGCGGCCTGGGCTATCGCCTCGTGCAGCAGCCGGCTCGCGCGACCGGGTACGTCCTCGCCGACGGCTGGTCGGTCGTCGACCTCGTAGGCGTGTTGCGCCCGGAACCTGGTGCGGTCGAAGCCGCGCAGTTCGGCGCGTCCGCTGACGCCCGCGCACAGGTTCTCGAAGAGTTCACCGACACCGGAACCGGTGGCGGCGACGGCGCCCATCCCGATGATGGGGCGGGTCGTCATGACGCCTCCTTGATCGCGTCGTACCGGCCGAGCAGGACCGCCGCGTTGTTGCCGCCGAAGGCCAGTCCGTTGTTCTGGACGATCCGCAGATCCGCCTCGACGGCGTGGTTCGGTACGCAGTCGACGTCGCACTCGGGGTCGGTGGTGACATGGTTGATGGTGGGTGGGATGAAGCGGTTCTGAATGGCCAGGGCGCAGCCGATCGCGCCGAGGGCGCTGGCGGCGCCCATGCTGTGGCCGAGCATCGACTTCATGGAGACGGTCCGGGGCGGGGTGTCCCCGAAGACCTGGCGGATGGCTCCCGCCTCGGTGATGTCGTTGGCCCGGGTGCCGGTGCCGTGCGCCGAGATGAGGTCCACCTCGTGCGGTTCGACGCCGGCGTTCTCCAGGGCCAGCCGCATCAGTTCGGCGACGCTGTCCCGGTCGGGGGCGACCTGGTGGTGGGCATCGCAGTTGAGCCCGTAGCCGAGTACCTCGGCGTAGATGGTCGCCCCGCGTGCCAGGGCGGAGTCCAGGCGCTCCAGGACCAGGACGCCCGCGCCCTCGCCGGTGAGGATGCCCTTGCGGTCGACGTCGAAGGGCTGGCAGCGGTCGGGGGCGATGGTGCCGAGCCGGTAGAAACCGGTGAAGGTCTTGCGGCACATCGCGTCCGCCCCGCCGCAGAAGGCGAACTCCGCCTCACCGGAGCTGACGGCGTCGAAGCCGTAGCCGATGGCGTAGTTGCCCGCCGAGCAGGCGGTCGGGATGGTGAGGGCCTCGACGTCGGTGAGGCCGAGCTCTTGGGCGATCGCCACCGAGAGCCGGCCGGCCGGTACGCGCCGGGCGGCCGCGGGTTCGAAGTCGCCCGTCTTCGTGCCGAGTTCGCGCTCGACGAGCTGGTCGAGGTCGTAGCTCTCGCCGTCGGTGGTGCCGATGGAGATCAGGCCCCGCCTGCCGCGCAGCTCCGTCAGGTCGAGGCCCGAATCCTCCAGGGCCATTCGGGCGGCCGCGGTCGAGAACTGCGCGGCCCGGCCCAGCTGTTCCACGTCCAACGTGGTGATCCATTCGCGCGGGTCGAAATCCGTGATTTCGCACCCGTTGGCGTGGGCGAACCCTTCCGTGTCGAACACGGAAATGGGCCGGGCACCGCTACGGCCTTCGCGGAGTCCCTGGAGGAACTCCTTCGCGCCGAGTCCGATGCTGGACACCACTCCCAGTCCGGTGAGAACGACCCGGTGCCGCTCCGGCCGGATACGGCCGGCGCCGTGCTCTGCCGCTGTCATGGCAATCTCCCCATCCTTCCCGACGCCGCTTTCCCTACCAGCCGGCCGGCTCCGCGACGACCTCGTAGACGCCCTTGAGGTTCACCATGCGGGGCAGCTCACTCTGGTTGATCACGATGCCGAACTGCTTCTCCAGGGCGGCGAGGATCTCGATGGCGCGGAGCGAGTCGGCGTTGTGGTCCTCCTTGAAAAGGCTGACCTCGGTGACCTCGTCCTCCTCGATTTCGAGAATGTCGCAGACGGTTTCCTTGATGAGTTCGAGCCGATCGTCGCGCGTTGCAGTCGTCACGCTTTTCCCCTTGTCCGATTTACCGCCGCGAGCGCGGCGCGTTTACTCGCACTGGAATGGTGCGGGCGCGAGTTCTTTTCTCACAACGACGGCTGCAACAACCTGCCACCGTCGCCGCTGAATTCAGCCGGCGGAGCGGACGGCCGCGGAATTCGCCCGGGTACCGCGCAGCAAGACGTCACTCAAGGAGACGGCCGCGTCCATCGCGGCACGTCGCAGTTCCCGGTCGGGGACCTCGGGCATCCGGCTCGACACCCCCGTCAGGACCAGGGCCGCGGCCACGACGCCGGCCCCGGAACGCACCGGTACGGCGTAGGAGATCAGGCCGGACGCGAGCGGGTCGGGGCCGTAGGCCCAGCCCCGGCGCCGTACGGTCGCCAGTTGCGGGGCGGTGAAGCGGGCCCGCCGCAGCCCCTCGTACAGCACGTCGGGTTCCTCCCAGGCGTACAGCACCTGGGCCGCGGGGCCGGCGGTGGCCGGGCGGGCGGTGCCGATCGCGGCCAGGTCCACGCCCGCCACCCGGTCCACGGAGGAGCCGACGCAGATGTGCAACCCCTCGCGCCGGCGGTGGAGCCGGGCGTCGAGGCCCGTCTCCCCGCTCAGGCGTTCCAGGATCGGCCCGGCGGCCTGGGCGAGTCGGTCGTGGCGTGCCTCGACGGCGAGCAGGCCGAGGCGGGGTCCGAGGGCGAAGCGCCCGCGGGCGTCCCGGGTGAGCAGCCCGAGCCGTTCCATGGCGGTGGCGATCCGGTGGGTGGTGGGGCGGGACAGGCCGCTGTGCGCGACCAGGTCGACCAGGCTCGTCGGGCCGCTCTCCACGATCTCCAGCAGGAGGGACGCCTTGTCCAGCACCCCCACCCCGCAGTCCGGCAGGGGCCGCAGGTCGGTGCTCACCGCTGCGGCGCCAGCCGTGCGCGGATGTCACCGACGAGTTGCTCCCGGCCGTCCACCAGGTAGAAGTGGCCGCCGGGCAGGACCCGCAGGTCGAACCCGTGCGGTGCGATGTCGGACCAGGCAGCGACCTCGTGGGCTCCGACACCGCGGTCGCTGTCGCCGACGTACCCGACGACCGGGCAGGGCAGCTGGACGCCGGGCCGGGCGGCGTAACCGGCGACGGCGGTGAAGTCGGCCCTGATGGCGGGGAGTACCAGCTCGCGCAGGTCCTCGTCGTCGAGCAGCGCGGAGTCGGTGCCACCGAGCTCCTTGACCTGTTCGATCAGCTCGGCGTCGGTGTCGAAGGCCGCCGTGCGCGGGGTGAGCAGGTGCGGTGCCTTGCGGCAGGACACCATCAACAGTTCGGGGGCGACGGAGAACCGTTCGCGCAGCCGCAGGGTGATCTCGTAGGCGAGGGTGGCGCCCATGCTGTGGCCGAAGAGGGCCAGCGGGGTGTCCAGGTACGGCTCCAGCTCGCCGGTGATGGCGCCGGCGAGCTCCTCCAGCGAGGTCCAGGGTTCCTCGCAGACGCGCTCCTGGCGGCCCGGGTAGCGGACGGCGAGCACTTCGACGTCGTCGCCGAAGGCGTGCCCCCAGTCGTGGAAGAAGCTTGCCGAGCCGCCGGCGTGCGGCAGGCAGACCAGGCGCAGGCGCGGTGGCCCGGCGGTCGTGAACCTGCGCAGCCAAGTGCTGTGGGTGCCCAGTGGCATGTGGGTGGTCTCCTCGTGCGTGTGGCGCGGTGGGCGTGGGGTGGGCGCGGATGCCGGCCGGGAACGGGGCCCGGCCTCAGTCCAGGGCCGCGGGGCTGTCCAGGGACACGGTCGCGGTGTCCGGGGCGATCCTGCGGATCAGTCCGGCGAGCGTCCGCCCGGGGCCGATCTCGATCAGGCGGCGGCAGCCGAGCGGTCCGACGAGGGTGTGTACGGACGGCTCCCACAGCACCGGGGAGGTGAGCTGGCGGGTGGCCCGCTCGACCCAGTCGCCGCCGGTGTGGGCCCGGGCGTCGACGTTGGCGACCACCGGCAGGTGTGCCGGGGCGAAGGCGGTGTGTCGCAGGGCGGCCCGCAGGCGTTGCGCGGCGGGCTCCATGAGCGGGCTGTGGAAGGCGCCGCCGACGACGGGACGGATCATCTTGGCGCCGATCGAGGGCGCTTCGGCCCCGATCCTGTCGATGCCCTGGACGGAGCCGGCGACGACCGTCTGGCCGGGTGCGTTGACGTTGGCGACCCATACCTCGTGGCCGGCCGTACGCATCTGCTCGGCGAGGCCGGTGACGGCCTCCAGCGGGGCCGCGACCAGGACTCCCATGGTGCCGGGGCGTTGTTCGGCGGCCTCCCGCATGGCCCGGCCGCGGGCGGCGACCAGGGCGGCGGCCCCGCCCGGTGAAAGGGCTGCGGCGGCGGTCAGGGCGGCGTACTCCCCGAGGCTGTGCCCGGCGCAGGCCACCACGTCCCGGCCGTCGAAGGCGCCGCGGCGCACGGCCTCCGCGTGGGCTACGAGGGTCAGCGTGAAGACGGTCAGCTGGGCCAGGTCGGTACGCCGGAGCTGCTCGTCGGGGGTGTCGAGGAGCAGTCGGGGCAGGTCCTCTCCCGTGACGTCGGAGATCTCCTCGGTGATCTTCCAGGAAGGGGTGTCCCGCCAGACGGCGCCCATGGCCTCCTTCTGGGTTCCCTGTCCCGGGAACACGAGCCCTGTCGGCATCCGGTCCATTGCTCCGCCTTCCACGCCGTACGCCGCGTCGTCCACCGGGGGCCGCGAGGATCCGTCGTCGTCGCTCTCGCGATCGACGGATCCCCGCGCGCCTGATGGCATGCAGGACGGGGGCTCTCCATGCCACCGGGAAGGGGCCGAGGATCTACCAGGAGCCCGGTTCCCTGTCCCGGCGCCATACAACTGGCGACGCGGGGCGGGCGGCAACGGAGGTTTCAGGAAGCTGCCGGCGAGCGGCCCGGATGCCCGTCGGGGACGGTGCCGGTGGCAGCAGGGGGCCGCGTGCTGTCAGGCCCGCCCGCCGCCGGGAGCGTCCGGTGCGGTGGGCAGCAGGCCCAGTGCCGCGGCCCGGACCCCGGCCTGGAACCGGGACTGGGCACCGAGTAGCGCCATGATCTCGGCGACGTGCCGGCGGTAGGTGCGCACCGAGACGGTGAGTTCGCGAGCGGCCACCTCGTCGGTGACCCCGGCGCGCAGCGCGCCGAGGATCTGCCGGGCCAGTACGGCCCGGTCGCGGTCTCCGAAGACGATCCGCTCGCCGGCGGGCACGGCGTTGCGCCAGATGCTCTCGAAGAGCGTGTCGAGGGTGTGCAGGACCTCCGGCGCACGGATCATCGAGGCCCGCACGCCGGCCGCCGACTCCGCCATCACCAACGCGCTGGTGCCGTCCACCAGCAGGGCCTGGAGCGGCGGTACCCGGGCCACCCGGATCGCCACCGGTCTTTCCAGCGCGAGCTGTTCGCGGACGAAGTCCTCGTCCACCATCGCCGGGCTGGTCAGCACCCGGACGGCGACCCCCTCGGCGGTCGAGTAGATGAGGTTGCGCTCGGCCCGATCCTGACGGGCCTGTTCCTCCTGCGTGCCGGGCAGCCGGGCGTCGACGATGTCGATCGTCCGCACGGCTCCCCGGATGAGACTCGCCGCGGTGTCCAGAACGGGTGCGTAGCCCCCGTCCACCTCGGCGATCTGCTGCTCCCTGATGCTGCGGTCCCGGTGGATGGCCACCGTCGACTCGATCAGGGCCCGTACTTCCAGAAGCGCTCGCTCCAGTTCGTCCTCGGTCGCATGCGACACGTGGCGCTCACCATCCCCGTTGGTGTGATGTGTTGCTGCGCGGCCCCGTAGGTCGATCGGTGCCACGCGATCCCCGTTTGAGCCGGCCCGCGGCTGCGTCACTCCGAGAGCAGCCCCAGTTCCACCGCGCGCACGCCCGCCTGGAATCGGGAGCCGGCGCCGAGCTCGCGCATGATGTCGGCGACGTGGCGTCGATAGGTGCGCAGGGAGACGTTGAGGTCGCGGGACGCCGCTTCGTCGGTGAGTCCGTCGCGCAGCTTCTCCAGGATCCGGCGGGTCAGGTCGCCGCGGAACTTCGGGCTCAGCGCGAGGTGGTCGTCCAGCCTGCGGCCGCGTGCCCAGGCTCCGGCGAAGAGCAGTTCCAGGGCTCGCACGGCCGCGGCGTCGTGGACCAGGGTCGCCTGTCCGTTGGCACTGTCGGCAGCTGCCCGCACCAGTGCGGAGGAGCCGTCGACCACCACGATGTCGCGCAACTCCGCTTCGCACACCCGCACTTCCAGACGGATGCCGGGAGCCTTGGCCTGCAGGGCCGGCGAGCGGTCGGCGACGTCGGGTGCGCACAGCACGCGCACCACGAGTCCGGATTCCAGCGTGGCCAGGGCCTTCCGGGCGATGTGGTGGAACGCTTCACCGCCCGTGACCGCGATGCAGACCGAGTGCCGGGCACGGCGGACGAGTTCCTCGATGGCGTCGCCGAGCACCGCGACGTCGGTGTGCGGCGCGGCAGGAGCCGGCGCCGACCGGTTGCGGTGCAGCGAGACGGTGGACTCGATGAGCGCGCGTGCCTGTAACAGGGTGCGCTCCACGTGAGCGGCGTGGTCGGACGGTTCTACTTCCGGAATCTCCTCCCGCATTTCTTTCCCATGGGTGGACTCGATCGCGGCACCTGTCATTGCATCCCCCTTGCTCGACCGGTGACTGGATGATTGTGGCTTCAACCCTCCGCAGAAATAGATGCATGCTCAACTATTTCATCAAGCAAATATCATAGCGAGTTTCAAGCACCATTCGAGGTCAGACAGTAGTTCGCCGAATCGCGGCTGGTCAACAATTCCAGAGGCGACCGCCCCGGCCGCGGAGTACCTGGTCAGTCGGTACGGCGCGACCTTTCCGACCAAGGGGTCACCGAGGACGTTCGGGGCGCCCGTCGGGCGGACCCGGCCGACGGGCGGCCGGGCGGACGGATGTGCGGAGGGGCGGCTCCAGCTCGATCACGCGTGCATAACGCCACCTGTTGAACAGTCACTTACCGCTGAACACAAGGCGACATGGGAGGAGGTGTCACACCACGCTTGCAATTCGCCGACTTGTACGAAGATTTTCAGCTGCGATGGCAGCAACCTGCACCCACTCCCCGGAACGCAAAACCGCCACTTCCGCTTGCATCACGGGGTGTTCCCCCCGGTTCACGATGCGTGGCGACGGTGTCCGCTTCTGGCCAACTCACCCCGGCTCAAGCATCGCTGGGGCCGGACTCAAGCCTACGGTGACCTCTGTGACCACACGCCACACGGGGACGGAACAGATAACTTATGCGCCATTTTCGGAGACCTCCGACGCAGTCGTCCGGTGGTGGCCGGTACCGACCGGCACGTACCGCGGTGACGACCTCGCCCTCCTCGACGACGAGGAAGCGGACCGCGCCGCAGCGATGAGGTCGGCGGTGGCGCGCGCCGGGTTCATCACCTGCCGGGCCGCGGTCAAGCGGGCACTCTCCGAGGTGCTGGGCGTGCCGGCCGACGGGGTCTCCCTCGGCCGCGAGGCCTGTCCCGGGTGCGGCCACGAGGACCACGGGCCGCCCGTGGTGCGGTTCCCCGCGACGGCCTGGCGGATCAGCGTCGCCCACACCGACGGCCTGGGGATGGTGGCCCTCTCGCCCTTCCGGGTCGGTGTCGACGTGGAACACGTCCGCCCGCTCGACGCCGACCGGTTCGACTCCGTGGTGCTCACCCCGGTCGAACGCCGGGCCGTGTACGCGCGGCCCGAAGGAGCCGCCCGTACCCTGGCCTTCCTCCGCTGCTGGACCCGCAAGGAGGCCGTGCTCAAGGCCGTCGGGATCGGCATCGCGACCGATCTGACCGCGCTGGACACCGGCGCCGGCGGCTTGGCGCCCGACACCGCACAGGACATCGGCACGGCGCGGGACTTGGCCCCGGCGCAACCCGCTCACACCGCACAGGACTTCGCCCCGCGGCAGCTCGTCGATACGGCGCCCCTCGGTTTCCCCGCCCTGTGGCGGACCGTCGGACTGGCCGTGCCCGACGGTTGGGTGGCCTCGCTCGCACTGCCCGCGGGCGCCGCCGGAGGGCCGTACTCCGTACGGCGCCTCGGCGCCTGACCCGTCGCGGCCCTCACGTCCTTCACCCCATTCGGCACGCACGCCTCGTCCCGGCGTGCGGCGAGGCCAGGAGACAGACGACCGTGTTTTCCGCGCAGCCCTCGACCACATCCCACCCGACCCCGACGCCTGCGGCCGTCCCGCCGCCGGCCACCCTCACCGACCTGCTGCTCGCCGCCGTGGAGCGCCACCCGGACTCGGGTCTGCGCCACTGCCACGGCGCCGCCCACCTCGGGTACGAGGACCAGAGCCACCCCGAACTCCTGGACCGGGCCCGCCGGATCCTCACCGGGCTGCGGGCCCGGGGACTGCGCCCCCGGGACAGGATCGTCATCGCCCTGGATCGTGCGCAGGACTTCCTGCCCACCTTCTGGGCGGCGGTGCTCGGTGGCTTCCTGCCCTGCCCCCTGGCGGTTCCGGCCGGTGACCCCGCGGCCCTCACCGAGCGGCTGCGCCACGTGGGCGCCCTGCTCGGCGGTCCGTTGACCGTCACCAACGCCGCCCTCGCCGACCGGCTGCCGCCGGCGGCTCACCGGCAGGTGGTCCGGCTGGAGGAGTTCGACGGGGCGGAGCCCGCCGAGGAGCTGCACCGGGCCGCGCCCGGTGACACGGCCGTGCTGATGCTGACCTCCGGCTCGAGCAGGGCCCCCAAGGCGGTCATGCTCAGCCACGCCGCCCTGCTCTCCTCGATGGTCGCCAAGAACGGCCACCAGCGGCTCACCGCCGCCGACACCACCTTGAACTGGGTCTCGTTCGACCATGTGGCCGCCCTCCTGGAGTGCCACCTGCTGCCGCTGTCCACGGGCAGCCGCCAGGTCCACGCACCCGCCGCGGCGGTGCTCGACGACCCGCTGGAGTTCCTGCGGCTGATCGACCGGCACGGCGTGACGATGACGTTCTCACCCAACTTCCTGCTGGGGCTCGTGGCCGCGGCGGCCGGTCGTCTCACCGCCACCGGCGAAAGCCTCGACCTCGGCCGGCTGCGGCACGTCATCAGCGGCGGCGAGGCGGTGGTCGTCCCGACCGGCGAGGCGTTCCTGCGCGTCCTCGCCCCGTACGGCCTGGCCCCCGACGCCCTCTGGCCGGCCTTCGGGATGACCGAGACCTGCGCGGGCAGCGTCTACTCCCGGGGCGAGTTCCCCGAGGCCGACCGCGGCGCCGAGTTCGCCGGGCTCGGCACCCCCGTCGCGGGGCTGCGCATGCGCGTCGTCGACGAGGCCGGACGGGTGCTGCCCGAGGGGGAGGCCGGGGAGCTCCAGCTCCGCGGCCCGATGGTCACCACCGGCTACTTCAACGACCCGAGGGCCACCGTCGAGGCCTTCACCGACGACGGCTGGTTCCGCAGCGGCGACCTCGGCCGGATCGAGGACGGCCGGCTGACCCTGGTCGGGCGCAGCAAGGACAGCGTCATCGTCAACGGGGTCAGCTACTTCAGCCACGACATCGAGGCCGTGCTCGAACGGCTGGACGGCGTCACCCCCACCCAGGTCGCTGCTTTCCCCACGCGCCCGGCCGACAGCGACACCGAGCAGCTGGTGATCGCCTTCACCCCCGACCTTCCCGTCGGTGACGAGGCCGGCCTGCACGGGGTGATGACGGCCGTCCGCAGCACGGTGGTCATGCACTGGGGTTTCCGGCCCGCGCTGGTGCTGCCACTGCCCGCCGAGGACTTCCCGAAGACCAGCCTCGGCAAGATCCAGCGTTCGCACATGCGGCGCGGCCTGGAATCCGGTGCGTACGAGGACCACAGACGGGCCGCGGCCGACCTGCGGCAACGCATGTTGGGCGGCCACACCCCGCCCGAGGGGCCCGTGGAGCGGGTGATCGCGGAGATCTACGCCGAGCTGTTCGGCGTCGACCCGGCCGCGATCAGCGCCACGGCGAGCTTCTTCGACCTGGGCGGCACCTCGCTGGACATCCTGCGGCTGCGCGCCAAGGTGGCGCAGCGGCTGGGCGTCACCGGGCTGGCGGTGGTCACCGTCCTGACCGCGTCCACGGTCCGAGCCCTGGCCGCCCTCGTCACCGGCCGCATCCGGACCGGCACCGGTTCGGACACCGGCCGGCACCCGTACGACCCGGTCGTGCCGTTGCAGACCTCCGGCGCCAAGACCCCCCTGTTCTGCGTCCACCCGGGTGTCGGCGAGGTGCTGGTCTTCGTCGGGCTGGCCACCTACTTCGCGGGCGACCGCCCCTTCTACGCCCTGCGCGCCCGTGGCTTCAACGACGGCGAGAAGCCCTTCGCGTCCTACCCGCAGATGGTCGACGCCTACGTGGACGCCATCCGGGCGCGGCAGCCGCACGGACCGTACGCCCTCGCCGGCTACTCGTACGGCGCCTCGGTGGCCTTCGAGATCGCCAAGGTCCTGGAGTCCGAGGGGGAACGGGTGGACTTCGTCGGCAGCTTCAACCTTCCGCCGCACATCAAGTACCGGATGGAGGAACTGGACTTCACCGAGACCGCCACCCATCTGGCGTCCTTCCTGGACCTCATCGACAAGGAACAGGCCGCCCTGCTCCCGGCCACCTTGCGCGGACTGCCCAAGGAGACCCAGGTGGCCCGCCTGATCGCGCTCGCCCCCGCCGCGCGCCTCGCCGAACTCGACCTGGACGAGGGCAGGTTCGCAGCCTGGGCGGAGGTCGCCGACGCCCTGACCGATCTGGGGCGCGGCTACGAGCCGGCCGGGACCGTGCGCGCGATGAGCGTCTTCCACGCGGAACCGCTGCGGGGCACCCGGGAGGACTGGCTGGAGCACCAGTTGCGCCGCTGGGACGAGCACACCACCGGGCCCAACCGGTACCTGGAGGTGCCGGGCGAGCACCACACCCTGATGGGCGCGCGCCATGTGGCGGCCTTCCAGGCGATCCTGCGCCGGGAACTGGACCGCTGCATGGCCGGAGCCGACGCCGCGCGGGCCGCCGGCGGGCGCGTACGTACGAGCCTTGCCGGGGGGAACGAGAAGTGATGAGGGGCAAGAAGATCCTGATCACCGGCGGCACCGGGCAGGTGGCGCGGCCGGTCGCCCGGGCGCTGGCAGCGGACAACGAGGTCTGGTGCGTCGGCAGGTTCGGCGACCCGGGGGCCGAGCGCGAGCTGGCCGACGCCGGGGTCACCACCTGGCGCTGGGACATGGCCGACACCTCGGACAGCGCGTTCAAGGGTCTGCCCGAGGACTTCACCCATGTGCTGCACTCGGCCGTGGACCGCGGCGAGGACGGCGATTTCAACCGCTCCACCGAGGTCAACACGGTGGCGACCGGCCGCCTGATGACCCACTGCCGGACCGCTGAATCGTTCCTGTACGTCTCCACAGGCGCCCTGTACGCCCGCCGGACGCTGGACCACGCCTACGCCGAGGACGACCCGGTGAGCGCGTCCGCCGACTGGCTGCCCGCCTACCCGGTGGGCAAGCTCGCCACCGAGGGCGTGGTCCGCGCGTTCGCCCGGGTGTTGGGCGTGCCCACGACCATCGCCCGCCTCAACATCGCGTACGGGCCCGGCGGCAGCTACGGCGGCGTCCCGATGCTGTACTTCCGCCAGATGCTGGCCGGGACGGCGATCCCGGTCCCCCTGGCGGGCCAGAACTGGTGCTCGCTCCTGTACACGGACGACCTCGTCGCCCAGGTCCCTCACCTGTGGCGAGCCGCCTCGGTCCCCTCGACGCTGGTCAACTGGGGCGGCGACGAGGCGGTCGGCGTCACCGATCTGCTCCGGCACATCGAGGCGCTGACGGGCGTCGAGGCGCGGCTCGCGCCCAGCGAGGTCACCCGGGAGACGTACCGGTTCGACCCCACGCTGCGCCGGCGGCTCACCGGCCCCTGCCTGGTCGACTGGCAGGACGGCATCGAGCGCACCCTGCGCGCCCTGCACCCGCGGCAGTTCCAGCGCTGACTCTCTCGCTCCAACCAACGGGGACACGAAGACATGACGACGATGACCTGCGCGCCCGACCCAACCGACGTGGCCGAGCCGACCGACGCGCCCGACCCAACCGACGCGGCCGACCCGGCCGACGCCCCCGACCCGACCGAGGCGAACCTCGCCCTCGTCCGGCGCGCCTACCGCGCCTTCCACGAGCGCGACGTGGCGGCCCTGCTGGAGACGCTGGACCCGCAGGTGGAGTGGGTGCACCCGCACGGGATGGCCGAGTACGGCCTCGGCGGCACCAAGCACGGCCACGCGGGCGTCCGCGAGTTCCTCTCGCGCGTGCCGGCCGTCCTGGGCGGGATGCGCCTGGAACCGGAGGAGTTCCTGGCCTCCGGAAACCGGATCGTGGTCTTCGGCGTCCGCCAGGTCACCTCGGTCCGCGGCACGACGCGGACCCTGCCCTTCATCCACTCCTGGACCCTGCGGGGCGGGACCGCGGTACGGATGGAGGACGTCTTCGACACCGTCGTCTTCCAGTGCCTGATCGAGAGCTGAGCCGGACCACCGGGACGTGCCGACCCGGACCGCCGGTAACCAGGGGTACGCCCCGCCGCCGCCCGTCCGGGGACGGCGCGCCCGTGCGGACCTTCCGGCCCGCCGGGCGTGCGGTGGGCCGGAAGGGCGTCCTGGTGCGGGTGATCAGGCGTTGACGCAGGTGTTGCCGAAGGCCGGGTTCAGCAGGCCGATGACGCTGACCGAGTTGCCGCAGGCGTTGATCGGGATGTGGATCGGAACCTGGATCAGGTTCCCGGAGAGCACGCCGGGCGAGCCGATGGCCGCGCCCTGCGCGCCGGCGTCCGCGGAGGCCATGGAGGCACCGCCGAACACGACGGCTCCGGCGGCGAGGACGAGACCGGCGCTCTTCAGAACACGCGACATGAGGGTTCTCCTTCAGGAATGCGGACCGACCCGCCCCGAGGAGCGCGCCGCGCCGACCCGTCCGGGCCGGCAGCTGCGATTCGGCGTCCTCACGGGTCCGGCTTGGTGCCTTCCGCGTTCTTCCCCCGCCTGGGTGAAGCGTGCGTTCCACCGCGCCGCCGTCCTGCCGGAGAGCCGGCCCGCCCTTCTCCGCGGCGGAAGCGGAATACCAGGACGGGGATCAGTACCGCCCCGCCCGGATCTGCCGGATCGCCGCCGCTCCCGAAGCCGGGTGGACATCTGCGTTCGACCGCCGCGGCCGGTGGGATCCGTACGTTCTGGCGAACCCGTCACTCGATCGCGAGTTCCTCCGCGTCCGGGCCGCCGTGACGCGATGCTCGCAAGGGCGACGCGTGACCGGGGTCGCCGGGGCGCGGGTCGAACAGGGGGACGCGATGACGCAGGACGCGGGGCCGGAGGGCAGGGCGGTGCTGCTGGCGGCCGGCCTGGCCGATCTGGCGGTGACGACGGTGGGTTCGGCGTTGGGCACCGTCCTCGACACGGTCGGGGGGCTGCTGCGCCGCTCGGACGCCACGGAGTTGGCGGCGGAGGCCGAGCACGACCTGTTGGCGCGCGGACGCCTGGTCGTGGACCGGTACGCGGCCGTACCCCCGGCCCACCTGGAGCTCCTCGCCCGGCACGTGATGGCCCGCGGGAACCATGACGGGTGAGGGGTGGGCGCAGGCCGCCTTCAAGGTCCGGGTCGATGAGGTGCTGCACCGGGTCGTCGGCGAGGAGGCCGACCGGTTCGCGGCGATCGACGCGAGCCTGGCGGGGGTGGCCGAGCAGCTGGAGGCTTCCGTCGCGCGCGGCAAGCGGCTGCGGGCGGCGTTCTGCTACTGGGGCTGGCGGGCGGTGGGGCAGCCGGACAGTGACGCCCTGGTGCGGGCGGCGGCCTCCATGGAGCTGGTGCACGCCGCCGCCGTCGTTCACGACGACCTCATCGACGACAGCCCGCTGCGGCACGGGCGACCCACCGCGCACGTCGCCCTGCGCCGCGCCGTGAGCGCCTCGGATGCCGATGCCGCCGCGCGGTCGCTGGCGATGCTCGTCGGGGACCTGCTCATGGCCCTGGCCGGTCAGCTGTTCGCCGGCTGCGGTCTGCCCTCCGCGTACCTGGCCCGGGCCCGTCCGCTGTGGTCCGTGATGGCGCGGGAACTGATCGCGGGCGAGTGCCTGGAGATCCTGCGCACCGGAGCCGGTCCGGACACCGCCGCGGCGCTGAAGGTGATCCGGTACAAGACCGCCAAGTACACCGTCGAGCACCCCCTGCTCATCGGCGGGGCGCTGGCCGGCGCCGGGGCGCGGCTGCGCGAGGGCTACTCCGCGTACGGGCTGCCGCTGGGGGAGGCGTTCCAGCTGCGGGACGACCTGCTCGGCCTGTTCGGTGATCCGGAGGACACCGGCAAGGCCAACGCCGACGACCTGCGCGGCCACCGGCCGACGGCCCTGTTGGCCGAGACCTGGCGGCTGGCCGGTGACGAGGACCGGGAGCTGCTGCGCGGTCTGCTGGGCCGGCCCGACCTGGACGCGGAGGGCCTGGACGTGGTCCGCGCGACGATGCGCCGGCTCGGGGCTCCCGACCGCGTCGAGGACATGATCACCGCCCGGGTAGCGGAAGCCCTCGCCGCCCTCCACGACCTGGCCGTACCCGAGCGGGCCGGCACCGCCCTGACCGTCCTGGCGCATTCGGCGTCGGCCCGGCTGTCCTGACCCGCGCGCGACAAGGAGCCCTGCCATGACCTACACCGAGGCGTCGATGGACGCGCTGCGGCGGACCGGTGACGAACTCGCCGACGCGACCGTGGCCACGCTCTTCGCGCGCGGGGAGGTGGGCAAGTTCAACAGCTTGATGCGCCACGTCTCCACCGCGGGGGCTCCCCTGCCGGACGGTCTGCCCGACGTCGCCCGGGAGTACCTCGACGTCACGAGCTTCCCGCCGGCCTGGGTGGACTGGGGGGAGATGGAGAAGGCGCGGCTGTTCTTCATCGACAACAACGTGCACATCTCCACGGCCCTCTCCTTCGCCTCCATGCCCGCCTGCTACCTCGTTCCGCACGTGGCGAAGTTGCTGTCCGCCACCCACGGGTTGAAGTACCCGTCGAAGCGGATGGCGGAGACGGGCCAGTTCACCGTCCTGTTGATGCAGCCCGACGCCTTCGAGGCCGGCAGCCGTTTCCTGCCCGCCGTGCAGAAGGTCCGGCTCCTGCACGCGGCGATCCGTCACCACCTCGCGCGCGAGGACAAGTGGGACGTCGCGGCGCTCGGGACGCCGATCTGTCAGGAGGACATGATCGGCGGGCAGATGTTCTTCTCGCTGCTCGTGCTGGACAGCCTGCACCGGCTGAACATCCACATGTCCACGGAGGGCGCGGAGGCCTACTTCTACGCCTGGCGGGTGGTCGGGGCCATGCTCGGCGTCGACCAGGAGGCCGTCCCGAAGTCCCTGGACGAGGCACGTCGCTTCCTCGACCTGTACATGATCCGGCACATGGGGCCGTCCGAGGAGGGCGCGCGGCTGACCCGGCAGCTGATCGACCTGTACGAGGAGATCGTGCCCGGGACCTTCTTCGACCCGATCGTCTCCGCGCTCATCCGTCACCTCGTCGGCGACACGAGCGCGGACTGGCTCCGGGTGCCGCGCACCCCGTGGGACACCGTGGTCAAGGCCGCGCCCCACCTGCTCGGCATCCTGGAGACCATCGAGGACCGCTCCCCGCTCGGCGCCTGGGCCCTGGACCGGCTCGGCCACCTCACGACGGTCTTCGAGCTGTCCTCGCTGACCCGGGGGCGCGTCATGCACTACGCCATCCCCGAGCAGCTCAAGAAGGAGTACGGGGTCCCGAGCGGCGTGCCCCGGTCCCACCGGTGGAGTCCCCCGGGCGCCTCGGTCTCGTGACGAGGCCGCGTCGGGGGACCCCGGGTCCGGGCGAGCCGACGTCCGCGCGGCGCGTGCTCGCACCGCCCGGACGGGATCCGGTCAGGCGCGGCAGCGCAGCATGGTCAGCGGCATGTTGCCGTCGAGGTCCTGCCAGAACTCCTCGCCGTGCTCGCGCACGCCGGCGGCGGAGATCTCCAGGGGAACCCAGGTGATGTCGCTGAAGCCGGCCGCTTCCAGGCTCTTCTCGTAGACCTCGCGGCTGGGCGGGTTCGCGACGAACGAGATCGACGGGTCGAGGAGCGCGGTGATCCGTACGCGCGGCCCGATCTCGGTGTCCTCGCCGAGGGATTCGCACAGGAAGCCGTACTTGGCCAGGGACGGGCCGTCGAACCGGTAGTCCGGGTTCTGCCCGAACGCGAAGAACTCTGCTCCCTCCGCGAGGCTGCGGTGGATGGTGCGACACATCCGCTCGATGGTGGCGACGTCCTCGGCGTAGTTGAACAGTTGGACCGCCACCGCGATGTCGAAGGGCTGCTCGAAGGCGCGCAGTTCGGCGACGTCGCCCACCTCGTAGCGCACGCCCAGCGGGTCGCGGTCCTCCAGCGCCCGGGCCGCGTCGACCATCGCGGAGGAGATGTCCACGCCGAGTACGTGGGACGCGCCGCGCCGCTTGAACTCCCGGCTGTAGAAGCCGGTTCCCGAGGCCAGGTCGAGGACGGACCTGCCGTTCACGTCGCCGACGAGGGCGAGGAAGCCGGGCACCTCTCCGTACCGTGCGAGAGGGAGGGTCTTGAAGCCCTCGAACGCTTCGCCGATCTCGTCGTACAGCTGACCGCTCATGACGCATTTCCCCCGTTGTATCCAGTACGTCCGATGCATCCGATGCATCCGGCTTCGCCCCTCATGTCGGGTCGAAGCCCCTGGC
Organism: Streptomyces sp. NPDC029836; assembly: GCF_055574495.1. Classification (NCBI taxonomy): domain Bacteria; kingdom Bacillati; phylum Actinomycetota; class Actinomycetes; order Kitasatosporales; family Streptomycetaceae; genus Streptomyces; species Streptomyces sp. NPDC029836. The sequence goes on from NZ_JBVHZI010000011.1 coordinate 224,209, forward strand.
CGGAAGTCTGCTCCTCATCGGCCGGAGCGTCGTACTGGCGGATCCCACGAATATGGCGGGGGTGTTTGGTGCGCAGATCGCATGAGAGGTACGGGAGTTGGCCTTCCAGCCCTACCCAGGTTCGTGGGCGACCGGGGTTCGTGGGTCACCGGGGTTCCTGGGTCACCGGGATTCATGGGCCGCCGCGCGGCAGGCGCCGTTCGCGGCGCCGCCCGGCACCCCGGCTTCGGTGAGCCCGCTGCCGCATCCCTGGAGGTCGTTGCCGACACCCCGTTGACACGCGGCCGTGACGGCGTCGGTGACGGCGACGCCCGTCCGGCTCGCCATGAGGGTGCAGGCGGGAATGTCCGCCGGGGCGGTGGGGGCGGCGAGGGCCGTGCCGCCGAACAGGAGGATGAGGCCGGTCAGGACACCGGCGGCGATGCGGGTCGACGTGCGCATGGGACGCACCTGCTTTCCGAGCCGACTACCGTCTCTCCCCTCCACCGTACGACCGGCCGCACCCCACCACGAGCGCGGACCTCAGGCGGGCAGCGAGGCGAGCCAGTCGGTCAGGAGCTGGTTGGTCTCGGCGGGGCGCTCCTGCTGGATCCAGTGGCCGCAGCCGTCGAGGATCCGGGAGGTGACCAGGCCGGGCAGGGTGAAGGGGAACGCCTTGATCGCGTCGGCCAGCCAGGTGGTCGGGGCGTCCAGGCCGCCGCCGATGAACAGGGACGGCTGGGTGATGGGGGCGCCGTCGTACTCGGCGAGGTCCTCCCAGTCCCGGTCCACGTTCCGGTAGCGGTTGAGGCCGCCGGTCAGGCCGCTCCGCTCGAACTCCGCGCTGTAGGCGTCCAGGTCGTCCTCGTCGAGCCAGCCGGGCAGCCGACCCGCGGGGAAGCGGTCGCGCAGCTTCCCGCCCGGGCTGACGAAGTGCGGGACGGGCGCGTCGGGCCCGGGCATGGTGTCGGCGGACAGGGCGCCGTAGAACCCGGCGAGCCAGCCGCGCACGTCCGGCTCGATCTCGGCTTCGGCCCGGCCGGGCTCCTGGAAGTAGGAGATGTAGAACTCCTCGTCCCCGCCGAACGCCGCGAAGGCCTCGCTGGGCCGCGGCCCGCCGCGCGGGGCGTAGGGGACGCTGAGCATTCCCACCGCGCTGAAGACGTCCGGCCGGACCAGCGCGGAGTTGGCTGCGATGGTCGACCCCCAGTCGTGGCCGATGATCACGGCGGACTGTTCGCCGAGGGCCTCGACGACGGCGACGTTGTCCTCGATCAGGTCCAGCACCCGGTACGCGGCGACGTCGTCGGGCTTGGAGGAACGGCCGTAGCCCCGTACGTCGATCGCGGCCACCCGGTATCCGGCGGCGGCCAGCACCGGCAGCTGGTGGCGCCAGGAGTACCAGGATTCCGGGAAACCGTGCACGAGCAGCACCAGCGGCCCTTCGCCCTGCTCCACCAGGTGGATCCGCCCCGCCGGGGAGGGAACCAACCGGTGTGTGACGTCCAGGGCCTGCTTCGACATGAATCCTCCAGGTTGCTCGGCCTGCCGTACGCCAGGACCGTTACCCGATCATGCACGCAACGGCACAGGAGTTCGAGCGTAGTTGCCGGTTCGGCAACCCGGTCGCACGGGTCGGATTCCATGATCACGAACCCGCCGCACCCCGCCGGGCGTCGCCGACCCGCACTCGTTCGAGGTCCCGCGCGCCGGGCCTTGAGCCGCGTGCGGAGGCGATGGCCGCGGGGTCGCGCAGGGCGGGCTCAGTGCGGGAGGGCCCAGTTCGGGGTCCAGGTGTCCGGGGCGGGACCGGCGGGGGTCGGGATGGTGGCGAGGTGGGTCCGGAGGGTGGTCAGGGCCGGGTGGGGGTTGTCGCGGTGCCACAGGAGGGAGTGCGGGTAGACGGGTGTCGGGTCGGTCACCGGGATGCGGCGCAGGCCGTGGCCGGCGGGCCAGACCAGGCGGGTCCGCTCGCCCATGAAGGTGGCCAGGGCCGGGGTGTCGGCGACGGTGTCGAGGAGGGCGTCGGAGCCGAAGTTGGGGCCGGTCGCCTCGATGGTGAGGTCGAACGCGGCGACGAGGTCCTCGTAGTAGGCGGCCCATTCGGTACCGGGGACGATGCCGGGCATCCAGATCCGGTGCCCCACGAGCCGCGCCATCGTCACCGAGCGGGCCGCCGCCAGCGCGTGGCCCGGGCCGGTCAGGAGCTGGAGCGGCTCGTCGAGCACGCGGACGGACTCGATGTCCTCGGGGAGCGGCCGGCCGGGCGCGGCGACCGCGCGGAACGACGCGTCGATCGCGCCGGAGCGCAGGGCCGCGACGGCCGTGTCGATGTCGAAGAGCATCACCACGTCCAGGTCGATCCCGGGGTGCGCGCGGTGGAACTCGCGCATCAGCCCCGACGCCGCGACGCGCGAGGCGATGACGTCGACGCGCAGCGGCCGGCGGCCGGTGCGCACGGACGCGACGGCGCGGTCGGCCACGCGCAGCAGCTCGCGCGCGTGGGGCAGGAACGCCTGGCCGTCGATGGTGAGTTCGGCACCGCGCGGGGTGCGGGTGAACAGCCGTACGCCGAGTTTGCGCTCCAGGACGGCGATGCGTTTGGAGACGGCCTGTTGGGTGACCGCCAGCTCGGCGGCGGCCTCCTGGAACCGGCCCGCGTCGGCGGCGGCGACGAACGTCCGGACGGTGTCGAGGTCCATGCCGACACCCTACGGTCACAACCACTGGTTGTGGCGGAAGGTCCGGCGGTTGTTTGATCCCTGGTCGTGCCGCTCGCTTTGATGGTTCCGATCGCGGTCGGTTGTGGGTACGGAGCGGGAGGGGAGGTCGTACGTGAGGGGCGGGCGGCGGTTGGGGCGGCGGTTCGGATGGCTCTGGGCGGCGTACGGGACCGGTGCGCTGGGGACGTGGCTCGCCTTCGGCGCGTTTCCGATGATCGCCATTCAGGTGCTGCACGCCGGGCCGGCGAAGGTCGCGCTGCTCGCCTCCGCGGGGGCGGCGGTGGGCGCGGCGGTGGCGGTGCCGCTCGGCCCGTGGGTCGAGTTCCGCCGGAAGCGTCCGGTGCTGATCGCGATGGACCTGGCGCGGTGCGCGGCCCTGCTGACGGTTCCCGTCGCGTTCGCGCTCGGCGTGCTCGGGTTCCTCCACCTCCTGCTGGTCTCGGTGGTCGTCGCGGCGGCCGACATCACGTTCCGCGCCGCCTCGGGCGCGTACCTGAAGACGCTGCTGCCGGCCGGGGACCTGCTCGTCGCCAACGCCCGGTTGGAGTCCACGGCTTGGGCGACCACGATCGTCGGACCGCCGCTGGGCGGCGCGGCGATCGGCCTGCTCGGTCCGGTGGCGACGGTGGTGGCCGACGCGGTCAGCTACCTGCTCTCGGCACTGGGCCTGCGCGCGATGGGCGGGGACGAGCCGCGCCCCGAACGCGCGGAGGCCGGCCCCCGGGGGGACGGCAAGGGCATGCGGGGAGGGGACCTGCTCGACGGCTGGCGGTACGTCCTCGCCGATCCGACGCTGCGACCGCTGTTCTTCAACACGGTCCTGTTCAACGGCCTGGTGATGGCCGCTTCCCCGCTGCTGGCCCTCCTGATGCTCGGCCCGCTCGGGTTCGCGCCTTGGCAGTACGGCCTCGCGTTCGCCCTGCCCTCGATCGGCGGTCTGCTGGGCTCACGGCTGGCCCGGCCGCTCGTCGGCCGGTTCGGGCAGCACCGGGTCCTGGTCGGATCCGGGGCGCTGCGCGCGATCTGGCCCGTCGGCCTGGCCTTCGTGGGTCCGGGCGGCGGGGGGTTGCTGCTGGTGATGGGCGTCGAGTTCGGGCTCATCCTGTGCTGCGGGGTCTTCAACCCCGTCCAGGCCACCCAGCGTCTGGAGCGCACCCCGCCCGACCGGGTCGCCCGTACGCTGTCCGCCTGGGCGGTGACGTCCAAGGCGTCGACCGCCCTGCTGACGGCCCTCTGGGGGGTACTGGGCGTCCTGCTCGGCCCGCGCACGGCCCTCGGCCTGGCCGGCGTACTCGTCCTCGCGACCCCGTTCCTGCTCCCCCGCCGCGCGCCGACTCCTCCCCCCGGGCCCGGGACGACCCCGGCCGTCGGCTGACGGGCGGGGCGGGGCGCCGGCGGGTGCCGCGGCAACAGGAGCGGGGTCGGGTCGGGGTCGGGTCGGATGGACCGGCCGCGGCTGGGCAGCAGCGTGGCATGGCCGTCCTTCGAAAGCTCGCCCGTCCGTTGCTCGCCGCCCCCTTCATCGCCGGGGGACTGCGCACCCTGCGCCGTCCCGAGACCATCGCGGAAGCCGTCCAACCCGTCGCCCGGGAGATCGGCAAGCGCGTCCCGGCGCTCGGCGGGGACGCGGTCCAGTTCGTACGCGTCACCAGCGCGGTCCAGACGGCAGCGGGTCTGCTGTTCGCGACGGGGCGCGCCCCGCGCCTGGCCGCGCTCACGCTCGCCGCCTCGGTGGTGCCGACCTCCCTCGCCACGCACGCCTTCTGGAAGGAGGAGGACCCGCAGGAGCGGGCCCGTCGGCGCGCCCACTTCCTGACGGACCTCGCCACGCTGGGTGGGCTGCTGATAGCCGCCGCGGACACCCACGGCAAGCCCTCCCTCGCCTACCGGTCCCTGCACGCGCTCGATCACCGGCACCCGGTGAAGGCCGTGCGCCGGCCCGCCGAGGCGGCCGCGGCGAGTACGGTCAACCGTGCCAAGGCGGTCGTGGCCTCCCTGCCCGGCTCCCGCTGAGCCGGGCCGGGCCCGCGCCCGCCGGCCGTACGCACCGCACGACATCCGGGTCCCGGCCCCCCGCGGGTCAGGACCCGGCCGGACCGACGAGGAGCACTCCATGGCCGACGCCCGTCGCACCGCCCGCCACATATCCGTGGCCTCGCTGCTCCGGCCCGCCCCGCTCGGACCGGGTCGACTGGCGGAGACCCTGACCGCCGCCGCCCGCAACGCCCGGCGCCGGCGCGCCGCGGGGACGGCGGCCGTCTGCGCGACGGCGGCCGAACACCGCTCGGGCCCGGGCCGGGGCGGCGCGTCCGTACCGGACGTCGCCGGCGGGTCGCGCTGCCTGGAGTCCACCGGTTCGGGGGACCGCCGCGAGCGGGCCCACGAGGCGGTCGAGTCCCGCACCACGGGCCCCGACGACCTGGCCTCGCTCCTGGCCATGCTGGACCTGCGGCGCCGGGCGGACGGTGAGTAGGGGGTCCGCTCCCCCTTGGTCCCGGCCCGCCGGACGGCTCGGCGTTCCCCCGATCGCCGGGTCGCCACCCGAGTCGACGGTCCCGGAGTGCCGGATCGGTCGCCGACGCGCACAGTGGGGCCTTGAGGACGTACGGCCGCCGCGCCGGAGCGGTGCGCGGGCACGGCGTCGGCCCGTGCCGTCGGACGAGTGAGGATGCCCCGTGGTCCAGCCCGCCCAGCCCGCCGCCTGCACCACGACCGCGACTTCGACCCCGACCGAGCCACTTCCGGCGGACCACGTCATCGTCATGTTCGGCGCGACGGGTGACCTGGCCCGGCGCAAGCTGCTGCCGGGGCTGTTCCACCTGGCCCGGGCGGGGCTGATGCCGGGCCGCTACCGCATCGTCGGCACCGCGCCGGCGGCCGAGGCGCTGACCGACGAGGAGTTCCGGGCCCACGCCCGGCAGGCCGTGGCGGAATTCGGCCGTTCGCAGCCGCAGGGCCCGGCCTGGGAGGCGTTCGTGGCCGGCCTGTCCTTCGGCGCGGCCGACACCGGCGCGGCGGAACCGCTGGTCGCGGCGGTACGGGCGGCCGAGGAGGCCGTCGGGGGCAGCCCGCACCGGCTCTTCCACCTCGCGGTGCCGCCCGTCGCGTTCGCCTCGGTCATCGACCTGCTCGGTGCCACGGGGCTCGCCGAGGGCGGCCGTGTCATCGTCGAGAAGCCCTTCGGGACGGACCTGGAGTCCGCCCGCGCGCTCAACGCCACCATCCACGCCGTCTTCGACGAGTCCCGCGTCTTTCGCATCGACCACTTCCTCGGGAAGGAGGCCGTCGACAACATCCTGGCGCTGCGGTTCGCCAACGGTCTCTTCGAGCCGTTGTGGAACCGCGAGCACATCAGCCACGTGCAGATCGACGTGCCCGAGCACATCGACATCCAGGGCCGCGCGCACTTCTTCGAGGGCACCGGGACCTTCCGGGACATGGTCGTCACGCACCTGTTCCAGCTGCTGGGCTTCGTCGCCATGGAGCCGCCGGTCACCCTGGCGGCGGACGCGCTGCGGGACGAGCAGGTCAAGGTCTTCCACAGCATGCGGGCGGTGGACCCGGCCCACGTCGTCCGCGGCCAGTACGCCGGCTACCGCGCCGGGCCCGGTGTCGATCCGGAGTCGGACACGGAGACGTTCGTGGCGCTGCGGGTCGAGATCGACAACTGGCGGTGGGCGGGGGTGCCGTTCCACCTGCGTACGGGCAAGGCCCTCGCGGAGGGGCGGCACGTGGTGACGATCGGGCTGCGCGAGCCGGTGCTGCGGATGTTCCCGCTGGACGCGCGGGAGTCGGCGGACGGCCGGGGCAACGAGCTCGTCATCGACTTCGCCGATCCCGGTTCCCTCACCGCCCGGTTCCTGGTCAAGGAGCCGGGGCCGTCGATGCGGCTGGCGGAGGCCGACATGGTGTTCGCGTACCGCACCTCCTTCGCCACCGACAACTCCCTGGAGGGGTACGAGCACCTCCTGCTGGAGGCGATGCGCGGCAACCAGGCCCTGTTCACCCGCTCCGACGGCGTCGAACGGCTGTGGGAGGTGGCGACGCCGCTGCTCGACGCCCCGCCGCCGGTGGAGCCGTACGCGCCGGGCAGTTGGGGACCCGAGAGCATCGCCGCCCTCGTCGAGCCGTACCGCTGGTACCTGCCGGACCGGCGGGACCGGGAGGCATAGGCCCGCCGCCGCGGAGCGGCGCGCGCCGGTCCGCGGCGGCGGGGATCGCGGGGGACGGAGAAGCGGACAGCAGGCGGGGGCGGAGAAATGGTGGAATGCCGGTGGGGCGGCCGGTTTTTTCGGCGCGGTGTGGGTAGTCGGTGGCCATGGACTCGCTGACGCACGCCACCCCCGCCCCGCGCGCCGTCCGACAGTTGCGTCGCATCCGCGCCGCGTACGCCTCCGGATTCGCCCTGTGGGCGGCTGCTGCCGTCTGGGAAGGGTGGCATCGTCCCGGGAGCCGCGAGATGTGGGTGCTCGTGCTGCTGGTCGCGCTGTTCACCGGCCTGCTGTGCGTAGCCGCCGCCTCGCTGTACCGGCTGCGCAGGTCCGTTCGTGGCGCGCCGGCGGCCGCCTCGGCCCTGGCCGTGGGACGGTCGGGTCGCCGGGGACCTGCCGGCGCCTGACGGCGCGTCCAGGGCGCCGGAACGTGTGGGATGCCCGAGGCTGGGCAGTCGACAGTCATATCCACACGTACCGGACATGAAGGACATCTGTTGGCTGCGAGCGGAACACCTCCCCCGGAGAACGACGGCCTGCGGTCCCGCGTCACGCTGCGGGTCAACGGCGCGGAACGCGTGCTCGACCTGGACCACCGGGTCACCCTCCTCGATGCCCTGCGCGAGTCGCTGGGGCTGACCGGCAGCAAGAAGGGCTGCGACCACGGCCAGTGCGGCGCCTGCACCGTCCTCGTGGACGGCCGGCGCGCCAACAGCTGCCTGCTGCTGGCGGTGGCCCAGGACGGGGCCGAGGTCACCACCGTCGAGGGGCTCGCCGACGCCGACGGATCGTTGCACCCCCTCCAGGAGGCGTTCCTCGAACACGACGCCTTCCAGTGCGGCTACTGCACCCCGGGTCAGCTGTGCTCCGCCGTCGGCGCCCTCGCGGAAGCCGCCGCCGGCCAGCCCTCGCACGTCACGGACGCGGCGCGGCCGCCGGGCCCCGTCGCGCTGACCGGCGAGGAGATCCGCGAACGGCTCAGCGGGAACCTCTGCCGCTGCGGTGCCTACAACGGGATCGTGGAAGCGGTAGCCGCCGTCGCCGGAACCGGCGCCGAAGCCGGCACCCCGGCCGTCACCCCGTCGGGCGTGATCGCGTGAAGCCCTTCGCCTACGTACGGGCCACCAGCCTCCAGGAGGCGGTGGACGCGCACGCCGGTCGTCCGGACGCTCGCTACCTCGGCGGCGGCACCAACCTCGTCGACCTGATGAAGCACGGGGTCGAGACGCCGACCACCCTCATCGACATCACCCGGCTGCCCCTGCGCGGGATCGAGGAACTGCCCGAGGGGGGCCTGCGCGTCGGGGCCGGCGTGCCCAACAGCGACCTGGCCGCGCACCCCCTCGTACGGACCCGGTACCCGGCGCTGTCCGAGGCCCTGCTCGCGGGCGCGTCCGGGCAGCTGCGCAACGTGGCCACCACCGGCGGGAACCTGCTCCAGCGCACCCGCTGCCCGTACTTCCAGGACGTGTCCAAGCCGTGCAACAAGCGCGAGCCCGGTACCGGCTGCGGCGCCCGCGACGGCGTGCACCGCGATCTCGCCGTGCTCGGCCACTCCGAGCACTGCGTCGCCACGCACCCGTCCGACATGGCCGTGGCCCTCGCCGCGCTGGACGCGAACATCGAGCTGTACGGGGGCGAGGACGGGCCCCGCAGCGTTGCCGCGACCGCGTTCCACCGGCTGCCCGGCGACCGCCCCGAGCGGGACACCGTGATCCGCCCCGGGGAACTCGTCACCGGCGTGGTGCTGCCGCCGCCCGGCGCCGGCGCCGTCTCCCTGTACCGCAAGGCCCGCGACCGGGCCTCGTACGCCTTCGCCCTCGCCTCGGTCGCCGCCGTGCTGGAACTAGCCGACGACGGCCGCGTACGGCGTCTCGGGCTCGCCTTCGGCGGGCTCGCCCACCGGCCCTGGCGCGCCGGCCGCGCCGAGGAGCTGCTGGTGGGCGCCCGGCCGACCGGGGAGGCCGTACGCCGGGCCGTGGACGCCGAGCTGGCGGGGGCCCGGCCGCTGCGCGACAACGCGTTCAAGGTCGACCTGGCGCGCAACCTCGCCCGGGACGCGCTCACGCGGCTGGTGCGCGCCGCCGGCGGGCCGCCGGTGGCGCCCACGGAACGGCCCACCGTGTAGCACTCCCGCGCCCCCACCCGGCCGACGCAGCCGTCCGCACCGATCAGAGAGGGAGCCGTCATGCGCTCCACCAACGCCCTCGGCAGCCCCGCGCCCCGGCGGGAGGGCCGCGAGAAGGTCACCGGAGCCGCCCGTTACGCCGCCGAGCACACCCCGCCCGGCTGCGCCTACGCCTGGCCGGTCCCGGCGACGGTCGCGCGCGGGCACGTCACCGCCGTCGACGACACGGCCGCCGCCGCGCTGCCCGGCGTCATCGGCGTACTGACGCCGTTCAACGCACCGCGCCTGGGCCCCTCCGACGACCCCACGCTGCAACTGCTCCAGGACTCCCGGGTCCCCCATCGCGGCTGGTACGTGGCCCTCGCCGTCGCGGACACCCTGGAGGGGGCGCGGGCCGCCGCGTCGCGGGTGCGGGTCGACTACGCGAGCGAGCCGCACGACACCGTCCTCAGCGTCGACCACCCCGGGGCCTACACCCCGCAGGAGGCCAACGGCGGCCATCCCGCCCACCGGGAGCAGGGCGACCCCGACGCGGCGCTGTCCGCCGCCGACGTACGGGTCGACTGCGCCTACGCGGTGGCGCCGCTGCACAACCACCCCATGGAGCCGCACGCGGCGACCGCCGTCTGGGACGCCGCCGGGCACCACCTGACCGTGCACGACTCCAGCCAGGGTGCGGGCCCGGTCCGCGCGGCGCTGGCCTCGCTGTTGAAGCTCGCCGAGGACGAGGTCACCGTCGTCTCCGAGCACGTGGGCGGCGGTTTCGGCTCCAAGGGGACACCGCGCCCGCACGTGGTGCTGGCCGCGATGGCCGCCCGCCACTACGACCGGCCCGTGAAGCTGTCCCTCCCCCGCGCCCACCTGCCGGCGACGGTGGGGCACCGAGCGCCCACCCTGCACCGGATCGGGTTGGGCGCCCGCGCGGACGGGACCCTCACCGCCCTCACCCACGAGATCACCACGCACACCTCCCGCGTCCGGGAGTTCGTCGAGCAGGCGGCCGTGCCGGCCCGGGTCATGTACGCCGTACCGGACGTGCGGACCACGCACCGGGCCGTCGCCCTGGACGTGCCCACGCCGTCGTGGATGCGCGCGCCCGGGGAGGCTCCCGGCATGTACGCGTTGGAATCGGCGATGGACGAACTGGCCGACGCGCTCGGCATGGACCCGATCGAGTTGCGCGTGCGCAACGAGCCGTCGACCGAGCCCGACAGCGGCCGTCCCTTCAGCAGCCGGCACTTGGTGGAGTGCCTGCGCGAGGGCGCCGAGCGGTTCGGTTGGGCGGACCGGCGCACCCCGCTGCGGGAGGGCCCGTACCTCGTGGGCACCGGGGTGGCCGCCGCCACCTACCCGGTGCTGATCGCCCCGTCCACCGCCCGCGCGCACGCCCGCCCGGACGGGAGCCACCTCGTCGAGATCAACGCGACGGACATCGGGACCGGGGCCCGTACCGTCCTGGCACAGGTGGCCGCCGACGCGCTGCGGGTCCCGCTGGACAGCGTCTCCGTCGCCATCGGGCACACCGGCCTGCCCGCCGCGTCACTGGCCGGCGGGTCCTCCGGTACGGGGTCCTGGGGCTGGGCCGTGCACGACGCCTGCGCCGCCCTGACCGCGCGCCTGGAGCGCCATGCCGGGCCGTTGCCGGCCGAGGGGCTGTCGGCGTCGGCCGACACCACGCAGTCGGCCAAGCAGAAGTCCCCGTACGCCCGGCACGCGTTCGGCGCGCACTTCGCCGAGGTCCGGGTCGACACGGTGACCGGGGAGGTACGCGTCCGGCGCCTGCTCGGCGTCTTCGCCGCCGGCCACATCCTCAACCCGCGGACGGCGCGCTCGCAGTTCAAGGGGGCGATGATCATGGGCATCGGCATGGCGCTCACCGAACACAGCACCATGGACGCGGAGTTCGGCGACTTCACGGAGAGCGACCTGGCCGCGTACCACGTGCCCGCGCACGCCGACGTGCCGGACCTCGAAGCGCACTGGATCGACGAACACGACAAGCACCTCAACCCGATGGGCAGCAAGGGGATCGGTGAGATCGGCATCGTCGGAACGGCCGCCGCCCTCGGCAACGCCGTCGCCCACGCGACGGGCCGCCGGCTGCGCGAACTGCCCCTGACACCGGACCGCGTCCTGACGGTGCTGCACGCAAGCAGCTGACGGACGACGGGGCGGGCGCGGCGCACCGGGCCGGCGCGGTGGACCGGCGCGGTGGACCGGCGCGCGCCCGGCGGCCCACCGCACGGTCACGTCAGCCCTGGTCCAGCGGCAGGGCCAGGTCGGTGACCTGCTGCTGCTTCGGGAACGCGCCCATGTCGCGGCCGGCGCCGGTCAGTACGTCGATGCCGTAGAGGCGGAAGGCTCCGCCGGTGTTGAGGGCCGCGAAGCCGTGGTTGGTGCCGTGCTTGGGCGAGAAGTAGATGTCGAAGCCGGCGTCGGGTCCGGCGGCGACGCCGAGGTTCCCGGTCGGGGCGAGGGTGCCGGCGTTGGCGGGCGACTGGAGGGAGACCCGGTCGGCCGTGGTGTCGATGTCGAAGAGGGTGGTCGCGGTCGCCGTGTTGAGGTCGTTGTTGGTGTACGCGGCACCGGTCACGCCCATCGCCGTGGACGGCGGGGTGGTCGGGTTGGTGAGCGTCCCGTCGACGGTGGTGCCGAGCGGGGCCGCGGCGTCGTCGAGGTTGTGGCGCAGGTTCTGCCCGGTGTCGCTGATGACGCGGAGCCGGTTGGCCGCCGGGTTGAAGTCCACGCCGAACTGCCGGCCGGAGAGCGCGACGGTCAGCTGGGACACCTTCGTGGCCTTGGCGTTGCCGGTGTCGAGGGTGTAGACGCCGCCCCGGTCCCCGACGCCGTAGAGCTTCTCGTTCTGCACCCGGAAGTCGATCCCGACGAGCTTGGTGTCCCCGGCCAGGCCGGTCACCCTGCCGATGGACATGCTCCGGCCGGGCCGGTCGACGGTGAACTCGACCAGGCGCTGGTTCGCGGTCAGGCCCACGGCGGTCAGTGCCTCGCGGCCCGTCCGGTCCCTGTGGTCCATGGCTTTGCCGCCGCCGTCCGCGGACGCCAGTACGGGCGCGGACAGGGCCGCGGCCACGGCGATGGACAGGGCGGTGATGGTCTTGCGCGTACGCATGGTGCTCCCCGAGAAGTATGGGTTCGTGCCTGCGGCCCGCGGGAATCGCGGACTCGCCCGGGGTTTCGACGTCGGCCCCGCCCCGGATGGGTCGAACCCACGAACACCATCCCAATGGCCGCACGCCCGGGCACCCGCCCCGTCTCCTGGCCGTCGCGCGGCGGGCCCACGGTTCCAGTGCGTCACGGAACGGTCACAGGCCCCACGAACCGGCGCATCCCCGGCGATCATGGCGCGATGCGCACACATCACGTCACCCTGCTCGCTGGCGTCGGCCTTCTCGCACTCACCGCCTGCAACCCCCAGGCAGCGGACGGCAAGCCCGACACCTCCGCTCCGACCGCCTCCTCCTCGCCCGCCGGAACCTCACCGTCGAAGACCGCCGGCGGCGGCCCGAAGACCGCCACGCTCCCCGATTTCGTCGGCAAGGGCCTGCAAAGCGCTCAGGACGAGGCCCAAGCCGCCGGTTTCCTCCTCCTGAAGTCCCATGACAGCCTCGGCCAGGAGCGACTCCAGGCCCTCGACCGCAACTGGAAGGTCTGTAGTCAGACCCCGGCCCCCGGTGCGAACGTCGACACGTCGACCACCATCGACTTCGGCACGGTCAAGCTCGAAGAGAACTGTCCGACCGGCGACGCCCCCGCGCCGAAGCCGGCCGGCGGCACCATGCCCGACTTCGTCGGCAAGGGCATGAAGGCCGCCCGTACCGCGCTCCCGACGAACACGTCTATCACCGTCAAGGACGCCTCGTCGCAGAACCGCATGGTGCTCCAGGAGTCGAACTGGAAGGTGTGCACCCAGAATCCGGCCCCGGGCTCCGCGCTGAACGGGCAGCCGGTCGCGTTCACCGCCGTCAAGACCGCCGAGTCCTGCCCCTGAGGTGACCTCTCCCCGTTCGGCGACCCGTTCTCGACGCCGTCGGGATCCGACGCGTGCGCCGAGCGCCGCCTGCCGGCGGGCCCACACCGAGCCGGCGGGGGCGCCGTCGTCGGCGTCGCGACGGGACAACGGCCGGGCCCCAGTCGTCCGCTTCTGCGTCGGCCGCCGGCGCCGATGCCCGGGCGGCCGTACGCCGCGGGCTGCTACGCGGCGCCGGTGAGGCGGTTGGCCAGGGTCGAGACGGTGTACGTACCGATGCCGAGGACGACCTCCAGGGCGTTGCGGCGGTCGTAGCCGTGGGCCCGGAAGGCCGCCAGCTCCTCCTCGCTCACCGCGCCCGAGGAGGCGAGCACCTGGAGGGTGAACCGGCGTACGGCAGCGAGCCGTTCGGGGTCCGGGGCGGGGCCGAGGGCGGCGAGTTTCGCCTCGTGCATGTCGACGCACAGGTGGCACTGGTTGCGCGCGGCGACGGTGAGGATCACGGTCTCGCGGGAATGCGCGTCCAGGGTGGTGGACTCGAAGATCTCGTTGAGCTTGAGGAAACCGTCCAGGGTCTGCGGGGACTCGCGGAGCAGCGCGACGGCGTTGGCGGTTCGGGCGGACAGCTCGGCGGGAGCGGGGGAATCGGTGGGTGCGGACAGCGCGGCGGTCATGACGGCTCCTGCGGGGTCGGTGCGGCGGATGATGAGGGACACGCGTAGCATCGACAACATGGTTGACGATGTCGATGAAGGAAACGTAAACCAGGTTGTCGATTCGGGCAAGGGGGTGACCCGCCCCGAGGCGTCCGACGGCACACCCGGCTTCGAGCTGCCCCTGCTCCTCCTCGGCGGCTTCCGCACCCTCATCGACCGGTTGCACGCCCGCCTGGCCGAGGAGGGCCACCCCGGCCTGCGCCCCGCGTACGGCTTCGCCCTCCAGGCCATCGGCGCCCACGGCGCGACCGCGAGCGACATCGGACGGCGCCTCGGGGTCTCCAAACAGGCCGCCGGCAAGACGGTCGACCGGCTGCTGGCCCTGGGCTACGCGGAGCGCACCGACGACCCCGGGGACGCGCGCCGCAAACTCGTCCGGCTCACCCCCCACGGCCGCGCCGCCCTCGGCCGCTCGGCCGCCGTGTTCGACGAACTCCGCGCCGAGTGGGCCCGGGCGCTGGGCGCGGACCGCGTACGGGACATCGAGACCGCCCTGCGGACCGTCGTCCCGGCCGAAACCGCGTTCCGCCTGGACGCCACCAGTTGGCTCGGCGGCACCTGAAGCCGGCCGGACGGGGAGGGGCCACCGCCGGCCCGGTCAGTCGGAGCGGCGGCGGCGGCGGATGCGGATCGGGCCGCGGGTCTTCGTCGGGTCGACGGGGTGGCCGCCCTGGGTGATCTCGACCTCGCCGGCCGTGACCAGGCGGCGGGCCGCGCGGCGGGCCGGTTCCATCAGTGCGCGCCAGCCGTCGCCGTCGCCCTCGTACACCGCCCGCGCGGCGTCGGAGGGACAGATGGTGGAGGTCGGGCTTCGACGCTCCAGCAACTCCAGGATGGCTCGCTCCAGGCGCCGGTCCGGGTGCCGTTCGCCGTCCGGGTGCCGTTCGCCGTCCGGATGCCGTTCGGCGTCCCTCTGTCCTTCGCCGTCCGTCTGTCCTTCGCTGTCCGTCACCCCTCCAGTGTGCGGCCGGGGGCCCGTGTCACGGGGACGTCGGCGGCGTCCAGCCCGGGTCGCGCCCGCTCAGCCCGACGGCCCGGTCCAGCAGCGGGGCCCCGTCCGGTACGGGCACGACGGGGCCGAAGATGCCGCCGCCGCGGTCCCCTTCCTGGGCGGCCGCCAGCAGGAACGCGTGCGCGGCGCGCAGCGCGGCCTGATCGGGGGCGTACTCCTGGCCGGTGGCCCGGGCCAGGTCCCAGCCGTGCACGACGAGTTCGTCCGCGGCCACCGCGGCCGCGACCTCGCCGGGCAGGTCGACGCCGCCCGCCCGGGTCATGCCGGTCCAGGCCGCCGGGTCCTGCCAGGCCGCGGCCAGCTCGTCGAGCACCCGGGGCAGCTCCTCGCGCCAGTCGGCGGGCAGAGCGGGGACGCCCGACTCGGGGTCGGTGTCCGTCGTCGGGCCCAGGTCCTTGCGGGCGGCGTCGCGAAAGGCGACGCAGAGTCCGGCCAGGTGACCCAGCAGGTCACCGACCGCGTACGCGGGGCAGGGCGTCGGCTCGCCGAGCCGCGCGTCGGGCACGCCCGCCGCGAGCCGCGCCACGATCCGGGCCTGCGGTCCGAGGTCGAGAGTCGTCGTACCGGTCATCTGCCGCTCCTCCCACAACGATGGGCCCGAAGGGTAGACCGGCGGCAAAGCCCGTACTCATCGCAACACGCCCCGAAAGTTCCCCGGCGATGGGCGATGGGCGATGGGGCGACGAGGCGGGCCATGGGGCGGCGAGGCGGGCCGGCCGGCCCCCAGCCCCCGCCCCGAGCCCCCGCCCCCGCCCCCGCCCTCAGGACAGGAAGCGTTCCGCGGCCTCGCGGGCCCGGGCGTTCGCGGTCGCGGCTTCGGACAGGGAACGGGCCAGGGCGTCGATCCACTCGTCCAGGCCCACCGGGCGCCGGGAGAGCACGATGCCCCGTACCTCGTGGCAGACCTCGCCGCTCGCGCGGCCCTCCCGGTCCATCCGCAGCAGGAGGCGCCGCTCCCCCAGCGCGACGTCCAGTGTGGTGACGCGGCCCTCGCGCCCCGCCATCCGTTCCACCACGGAACGCCGGCGCTCGACCCGTACCGTGCCGGACGGCAGCGCGTCCGCCAGGTGCGCCGCCAGCACGGCGACGTAGAGGTTCAGGTCCGCGCTGTCCCGGCGCAGCGCCGCGGCCAACGCGTCGACGTCCGGCGGCTCAGCCATCGAGGCTCAGCACCATGTTCGGTCGGTCGATGGTGTGGTCGTCGCGCAGCGGGCGGACCGCTGTCCCGATCGCGAAGAACTCGGTGGTGTGCGGTCCCCAGGAGTGCGAGTGCTGCCGCAGTTGGACCGCCACGATGCCCTCGGCGTCCAGGGACTCCGCCTCCGCCCGCATGCGGCCCATCGCCAGTTCTCGTGCTCCGTAGAGCGCCTGGGTGAACGGTTCGATCTCGACGTTGCGGCCCGCGGTGCTCAGTACCTGCGCGAAGCGCTGGTGCGCGACGTGGTGGACGCAGGAGCCCATGACCATGTCGAGGGGTGCGTAACCGGCCCTGATCAGCGTCCAGAAGTCCTGGCCCGACAGGTCCGAGGTGAACGGCTTGCCCTTGTTGTTGAGCCAGGTCCCCGCCGGTCCCGGGTCCGCGCCGGCCGCCTTGACCGCCGTGCCGACGGCGATGAACTCGGCCACGTCCGAACCGAACTCCTTGAACTCGATGTCCAGCCGCACCGCCACGATCCCGTCCGCGCCCAGAGCGCTCGCCTCCGCCTCCATGCGGCTCATGGCGAGTTCACGGGCGTGGTACATCGCCTGCGACAGTTTGGTCAGCTCCTGGTTCTTCGACCACCGGCCGAACTGGATGCCGACGTGGTAGACGGAGGAGCCGAGGACCAGACCGAGCGGGCGGAAGCCGACCTCGCGCACCAACAGGAACTCGTTCACCGACAGGTTCGAGGTGAACGGCGCCGCCCCCTCCCCCGGCCGGGGTTGCGCGAGCCGCCGCATCGCGTCCTCGGGCATGCCGTCCGCGGCCGGTCGGGCGGCTGCGCCGGCCGGTTCCTGTCCCGTTCGCTCGGTCATATCAGCGCTCGCGCTCCAGTCTCATGATGGCCAGTGGTGTGGGCCCGGCGGACCGCTCGGAGCGGGCGAAGCGGACGAGGGAGGTGCCGACGAGGACCGCCTCCGCGACGTGGTCGCGCGTGTATCCGTACGCGGGGCATTCGCTCTCGCTCACCGTCAGCTCCACGTCGTCCACCACCATCCCGTCGCCGCCGTGCTTCGCCGCGTCGAGGGTCAGTCGCACACGGGCTTCCCGGCGGACGTGGCTCAGCAGTTCCGTGTAGCCGTCGACTTCCTGGGCGTCGGCGGTCCACGCGGTGCGGCGCGAGGTGCGCCAGTCGTCGTGCCGGGTTTCGAGGGCCACGCCGAAGGCGAGTCCGGTGGGAACCCATCCCGCGTACAGCAGCTTCGCGAAGTCCTGGCCCGTCAGGTGCGACGTGAAGGGCCGCTGCGGCCGGATCCGCGAGCGGGCCCGGACCGCCGTTCCCCGGACGGTGCACTCCACGAGCCCCTCCGCGAACCGGTCGACGCACAGCTCGACCCCGACGATGCCGTCGCCGCCGAGCGCGCCGCATTCGGCGACCGCCCGCGCGAGCGCGAGCCTGCGCGCCCCCTGCATCGCCTTCGCCGTTGCCGACAGCGACGGCACCCATCGGGAGGACGGCACCCGCTTTCCGTTCACGGCCTTCCACGCTCCCGGGCAGCCGCCGAGACCCTCGTACCCGACGGCGGAGACGGTCGTACCGAGCACCTGGCCGACCGGCTCGAACCCGGCGCCCTTGACGGCGGCGTACTCCTCGGAGGTCAGGGCCGAGTCCCAGACGCCGCCGGCCCGGGAGCGCGTCGCCCCACCGGGAACGGCGTGCGGCGGACCGGTGTTCCGTCGGTCTGTCATCGCCCTTGCCATCGGCCCTTCGGCTCGCCTCGCGGATCGCGTCGCCCGTCGACAGCCTAGGCCATCGAACAGAACGGCGAACGACTGATCGACGGGTCCAACGGAGCCTCCCGTCACAGGCCTTGAGCACGAGCCTTGAGCACCGACCTTGAGCACGAGTGGCCGGGCGCCGGTCGGAGGGCGGATGGTGATCCCGTCATGGGGTAGGCGCGGCGGAGAGCGGTGGCGCGTCCGGGACGGTGAAGTTCCGGTGGGTCGCCGTGCTGGTGCGGTGACCCGGTGTCGCTCCGCTGGTTGGATGCAGGCGTCCGCACTCACTCCCCCGAGGGAAGGAACTGGCCATGAACAACGACAGTCAGCCGAGCAAGCGGACGCGGGAGATGCGCGAGAAGGCCGAGGAACTCGAACAGGCGGCCCAGCACGCCGGCGACCCGGCGGAGAAGCAGCGGCTGACGGAGAAGGCCCTGCACATCCGCCAGTTGAGCGAAGAGGTCAACGGCAAGGGCAGCGGGACCATGGACCCGATGTAGGCCCCCTGCTGTGGGAGGAATCGCCGCAGGACGGGGCGCGCGCAGCGTCGGGGTGGGGGCGCACCCCCTCGCGGTACGCCCCCCGCCGCCCGTCCCGTCACCCCTCGGCGGCCGTCAGCAGCGTTCGGACGGCCTCGCACAGGGCGTCGTCCTCGACCATGCTGCCCCACTGGTCCGACGACACCGGCCGGGCGTCGGCGGCGAGGATCGGGTGCAGGACGGGTGCCGGCGGCCCGGTGAGCGGCCCCGGCGCAGCCAGGTGCTCCAGAGCCCGGATGCCGTGGGCGCCGATGGCGCGTGCGTTCTTCTCGAATCGGGCCGTACGAGCGGCCGATGATGTGATGGGTGTGGAGGGTACGGGCCCCGGAGCCGATCGCCCGAACGGGGCTGCGGGGATCGGCTCGTGGCGTACGGCCCCCGGCCGGCGCGGCGTCGTCGCGTGCGCCGGGCGATCAGGCGGGCTGGACGGTGACGGTGACGGTGCAGAGGCGTTTCGTGGCCCGGGTGAGGGCCACGTACAGGTCCCTTTCCCCACCGGGGCGGGCCGTGATGATTTCCTCGGGGTGCAGGACGACGACCCCGTCGAATTCCAGGCCGCGGGCTTCGGACGCCGGCACGATGCGTGCGTGGTGCGCGATGCCCCGGGCAGTCAGCTCGTTCACCCTGCTGTCCGCGCAGATCACTCCCAGCAGCTCGCCCGGGTGCGCGGCGCTCTGGGCGCGCAGTTCCTGAGCGACGACGGTGACCAGCCCGTCCGCGGTCGTGGTGACGGTGCGGGGGCGCGCCCCGGTTCGAAGTGACCGTGTGGGCTTCTGGTCCGGAGCGATCCGTGCGAGCAGGTCCCGGACGCTCTCCAGGATCTCCTGCGTGGTGCGGTAGCTGACGGTCAGGTCGTGCTGTGCGAACCGCCGTCCGACGTGGGGGCCCAGTGCTTCCTTCCAGTCGCGTGCTGTCGCGTGGGGGCCCGCCTGGGCGAAGTCACCCACCAGCGTCATCGCTCTTGCCGGGCAGCGGCGGACGATCATCCGCCACTGCATGGCGGTCAGTTCCTGCGCCTCGTCGACGACGACGTGCCCGTACGTCCGCTCGGGCGGGCCGTCGACCAGGCTCGCCGCCTCGTCCAGCAACGACACGTCGGCGTCGGTCCAGGGGTCGTCCGGACCGCGCAACAGGAGGGACCGCTCCTGCGCGGTCAGGCGGGGCAGGTGCTCGGCGAGAGCGCCGGCGTTCGTCAGGAGCGCCTTCACGAGGTCACCGGCCGTCAAACGCGGCCACAACAACTCGATGGCCCGGTCGACGCCGGTTGCGGCGGCGTTGTTGTCGCCATCGCCGTCGCCATCGCCGCCGCCGCCGCCGGCACCGTCGTCGCCATCGAGGAGGTCGGCTCGGAGGGCGTCCAGGTCCAGCTCGTGGGCAGGCCCGGTGTCGGCCGCGCCTTCGGCACGCCGCCGGTCGGCTCCCGTGAACCGGTCCAGGTTGAGGCCCGTCATCGCTTCGGCGTCGGCGTCGATCCGCTCCAGGAGATCGCCCATGTCCCGTCGCACCGCGTCGGTGACGGCGTCGACCAAGAGCTCCTTGAACACCTGGCGCGCGGGGTTGTGCCCCGGTACGGCCGCCACGGCGGCGTCGCGTGCCGTGGCGACCTCTTCGCCGGACAGCTGGACCAGTTCCCGTCCTACCCGCACGGTGAAGTCACCGGCGGGGGCTTGGTGGGCCCGCAACAGGCCGGCCAGGGCGTCGGCGAGGTCGGCGCCGCCCTTGAGGCGCGCCGTATCGTACGGGTCCACCGTGGCCGGGGACACGCCGGCCAGCTCCCGGCAGGTCGCCAGGACGACGTCGTTCTCCCCGAGCGAGGGCAGGACCCGGGAGATGTAGTCGAGGAACCGGGCGTTCGGGCCCACCACCAGGACCCCCTCCTGCGCGGCGCGCGGGAACGCGTACAGGACGTAGGCGGCCCGGTGCAGGGCGACCACCGTCTTGCCGGTGCCGGGGCCGCCCTGCACCACGGTCACCCCGCGGTGGGCGGAGCGGACGACCGCGTCCTGCTCGGCCTGCAGCGTCGCGACGGCGGTGTGCATCCTGCCCGTACGCCGTGCCGACAGGGCCTCGGTCAGCGGGCCGTCCCCCACGACGTCCTCGTCGGTCGGGGCGCTCCCGTCCAGGAGTTCGTCGCTCACCGAGATGACCGTGCGCTCCTGGAGGCGCAGGTGCCGGCGCCGTCGCAGTTCCATGGGGTGGACCGGCGTCGCCTCGTAGAAGGGCCGCGCCGCGTTGGCGCGCCAGTCCACGAGCAGCGGTAGGTCGTCCTCCTCCGCGTGCAGGCCGATCCGTCCGATGTACAGGGTGGTGCCGTCCGTCCGGTCGATGCGCCCGAAGACCAGCCCCTTTTCGGCGCCCTCCAGCCGGCCGATTTCCTTGGTGAGGCGCTCGGCGGCTATTTCCCTCTCGAATGCCTCACCGGAATTTTCCGGCGGGTCCTTCAGTACATTCGCCCGCTGCGCTCGCGCTTCGCAAAGCCGCTCGGTGAGCACTTCGTACAGGGAGGACACATGATCCTGTTCCGCCGCAACCGCGTGCACAGCGGGTTCCATCACCTTCGACAACGGGGGCTCCTTCGATTCGAGCCACACCATACGGTCGAAGTTCCCCGAGGATAAGTCTTGAATTGCTCAGGCCGTCATGTCCTTGTGACCCACGCACGACGCGCCGCACCGCGTATCGCGCATTCCGCTGTTCCGTACATCTCCCATTGCGCTTTCAATATCCGTATGCCTTATGGGCGGCGCGCCCCGGAAATGTCGACGTCCCTTCCGGGGTGGCCCGGCGCTCACTCCGGCGTCGGGTGGTGGCCCGGGCCGGTGGGCAGGCCGGTCAGCGGGGTGGGGGACAGCGTGGTGGGTTCCTCGCCCTCTTCGAGGAGGGTGTCGGCGGCGCCGACGATCAGGGGGTCGGGCTTGCCTATCGCTTCCGGGTCCTTGTTGTCGTAGTCGACGCGCCACAGCAGGCTGCGCATCGCCTCCAGCCGTGCGCGCCGCTTGTCGTTGCTCTTGACGACCGCCCACGGCGCCGCCTCGGTGTCGGTGGCACGGAACATCGCGACCTTGGCCCGCGTGTAGGCGTCCCACAGTTCGAGGGAGGCGAGGTCGGTGGGCGACAGTTTCCACTGGCGGACGGGGTCCACCTGCCGGATCGCGAACCGGGTGCGCTGCTCGGCCTGGGAGACCGAGAACCAGAACTTGACCAGCAGGATCCCGTCGTCCACCAGCATCGTCTCGAAGGTCGGGCACTGCCGCAGGAAGAGCTCGTACTCGCGCTCCGTGCAGAACCCCATCACCTTCTCGACGCCGGCGCGGTTGTACCAGGACCGGTCGAAGAAGACGATCTCACCGGGGCCCGGCAGGTGGGCGACGTAGCGTTGGAAGTACCACTGCCCCGCTTCCCGTTCGGTCGGCTTGTCCAGGGCGACGATGCGGGCCCCTCGGGGGTTGAGCCGTTCGGTGAAGCGTTGGATGGTGCCGCCCTTGCCCGCCGCGTCCCGGCCCTCGCAGAGCACCAGCACCCGGGCGCCCGTCTCGCGCACCCAGCGCTGCAACTTCAGCAGTTCGATCTGCAGGATCCGCTTGTTCCGCTCGTACTCGGCGCGCCGCACCTTCTGTTGGTACGGGTAGTTCTCCTGCCACGTCCGGATGGGAGCCCCTACGGCGTCCAACAGGACGGGTTGCTCCGGCCTGCTCGCGTCGATGCTCAACCCGGACAGCAGGTCCTCGCCGGTTTCCACCGCTTCGTCTTCCATTTCGTGCGCCTACCCGGCGACCGCGGGACCAAGCGCGGAGGGCGGGGCGGCAACCGCATGGTCGCCGCCCCGCCCTCCGGGTGCTGCCGGTCGTCCGCCCCGCGTCCCCGCCTCACGAAGACGTGCGCGTCGGATCCGGCGGACTCGCTCAGACGCCGCGCGGGCCGTCGTAGTAGCCGCCGACCTGCTGGTGGTATTCCGCGTTGCCGAGGTGCTTGTCCTTGTCGAACTCGGGAGCGTTCTTGATCTGCTCCTTCGTGCGGTCCACGTAGATCTTCTCCTCGCCCGGGTCGATACGGGTGACCGTACCGGCCGGCAGGAGTACTTCCTTGCCGAAGATCCACGGGCCGGTGTCGACCACGATGTAGGCGGAGCCGACCTCGTCCGAGTGCTTGTCGACCTTGCCGATGGAGCCGTCGGCGGCCTCGACCTTGTAGCCCGTCAGGTCCGTCAGGTCCGCGCCGGTCAGTCGGCCGGACGTCTCGCGGTAGCCCCACACGTTCTCGGTCATAAGAAACCTCCCATTGGCTTGGAACTCGACGCCCGCCCCCGGGAATTCCCGAGCGACGGGCGGCCTCACGATCACAAAAACTCGCCTGCCCCGGCGCATTCGCCTCACACCCGGGAAAGCGATGAATCTTTCCGACGCTCCCGGACGCTCCCGGACGGGCCGGGACCTGGGCGGCCGACGGGTTCGGAGGCGTCGGTTCCCGACTGCTCCCGTCGACCGCCCGGGCCACCCGCGCGCCTACCCGGGAACAGCCGTCCGTAACGAGCACGCACACATGGGTGTGGGGCCCGCCCCCTCGACCGGGGCGGGCCCCACACCACAACGCCGCAGATCAGCGGCGGGTCTACCAGCGGTACCACCGACCGCTACCGCCCTTGGGACGGGCGACGAAGCCGACCAGCCACAGCACCAGAACGGCGATGGCGACCCACCAAAGGATCTTCACCGCGAAACCGGCGCCGAAGAGGATCAGAGCGAGCAGAAGAACAAGAAGCAGGGGAACCATAGTTATTACCTCCGAGACTCCGAGTGCCCCCACCGCCCCCGATCATGCACGTGGCATTTTCCTGTTTTTCATCGCCAGGAACGGGAATGCGCGCGGGTTTTGTTCGTTCACACTCCTACCCGACGGGTAGATTGCGCAGCCGAGTGGCCGGCCGGCCGCCGGCGCCTTCTTCGCCGGTTGGACGGTCGGAATCCTCATGGTGGCGACCGCCAGCACCGCCCTCGCCTCTGTCATCGAACGCACGGATGAGACGCCCACCTGGGCGTCGTGGACCAAGGCCGTGCTCGGCCTGGTGCTCGTCCTGCTGGCGGTCCGGCAGTGGCGTTCCGGCGTCGCGAAGGACACCCCGGCGTGGATGCGGGCCCTCACCACCGCCACCCCGGCCAAGGGGCTGCGGTTGGGCCTGCTGCTCTCGCTCGCCAACCCCAAGGCCCTCCTGCTGACCGCGGCGGCCGGGCTGACCGTCGGCGCGGCCGAACTGGGTACCGCGCGCGCCGGCATCGCCGTGGCGGTGTTCACCGCGATCGCCGTGTCCACCGTCGCGCTGCCCCTGCTGTCGCACGTCGTCCTGGGCGAGCGCGTCCTCACCCCGCTGGGGCGGGCCAGGACGTGGCTGGAGACGCACAACGCCGCGGTGACGGCGGTGGTCCTGGCCGTGATCGGTGTACTCCTGACCGTGGAGGGCGTCACCGGCCTCTGACCGGGCGGTGGCGGCGCGACGGGTGCCGGGTTGCTTCCTGGGCGCAACTCGGTGGCGTTCGGCGCGGAGATCGGGAAGGGTCACACGCATGGTGTCAGTAGTGCAGAACGTGGCGATCGATTGTGCGGATGCTTACGAGTTGGCCCGGTTCTGGAGCAGTGCGACGGGCTGTCCCCTGCATCCGGAGGACAAACCGGGGGACCGCGAGACGCAGGTGGTGCCGGCCGAGGGCCCGGTGCTGTACTTCAACCAGGTGCCCGAGGCCAAGGCGGGCAAGAACCGCATCCATCTGTGCCTGCGCCCCGAGACCTCACGCGACGAGGAGGTGGAACGGTTGACGGGCCTCGGTGCCCGCTTCGTCCGCGACCACCGGAATCCCGACGGCTCGGGCTGGGCCGTCCTGGCGGATCCCGAGGGCAACGAGTTCTGCGTTCTGCGCGGCGACTCCGACCGGGCCGCGACGGAGGAGTGACGTTTCCGCCCCGGCCCGGCCCGGAAGGTGGGTCGGGGGCTCGGGGCGGGGGCTCCAGTCGGGGGCTCGGTCGGGGGTGCCTGCCTGCCGCCCGCCGAAGTTACCCGGGGGTAGCCAGGTGGGGCGTCCGAGGGTAGCGTCGGCAGCCGAGAAGGGGAGTCCCATGCCTCGTACGTTCACGGTGTCCGACAGCATCGTCGTCCTTGCCCAGCCCGCCGATGTCTACCGGAAGGTCTCCGATCCCGCGCGGATGGGCGACTGGAGCCCGGAGAACCTCGGTGCCACCGTGCACGGCGGCGCCGGGGAGGCGCGCGTGGGCATGGTGTTCGACGGGCGCAACAAGCGCGGCGCCTTCCGGTGGACCACCCGGTGCACCGTGACGGCGGTCGAGGAGGGGCGCCTGTTCCGGTTCCGGGTGCACGCGATCGGCGTCCGGCAGCCGCGCGTGCGCGGCCCCATCGCCACCTGGGAGTACCGGTTCGAGTCCGTCCCGGAAGGTACCCGGGTGACCGAGACGTGGACCGACGACCGTCGCGCGTGGCCCGACTTCGTGGCCCACGCCTTCGACCGGATCGCCACGCGGGGCCACACCTTCGCCGACTTCCAGCAGCGCAACATCCGCACCACCCTGCGCAACCTCAAGCGCGTCCTGGAGGAACCGGCCGCCGCCGACCGGTGATCCGTACCGGCGCCGGGGCCCGGTAGGTCGCGGGCGCGGCGCCGGGGCGCGGCGGCGGGCGGGACGTTCGGGAGCCCGGGCGCCCCGGGCCCGGTTCAGCGTCCGGGCTGGACCGGTCGCAGCCGGGAGACGGCGTGCTCCTGGCCGGCCGTGCCCTCGCGCATGACCTGCGCCCGGTCCATCACCGCCCACCCGGCGTCGCCCTCCGCGTTGACCTCGTCGCGTGCGGAACGCACCCCGTAGTGCCCGTACAACTGCTCCTCCTCCGACACGGAGAGCACGCTCCCGCAGTCCAGCGCGGCGCAGGGTGCCTGCTCGATCAGCGTCACCGGATACGGCACCACCAGGCGCCCGTCCTTCCACTCCGCCGTCCGGAGCGGGACGAACACCCCACCCAGCCCCGAGGCCCGGTCGGTGATCCGCACCCACTCGGGCCTGCCGGTGGTGTCGTCGACCAGGACGTACTCCACCTGTCCCAGGCGCTGCCCCTGGTCCGTGTGCGCCGTGCATCCTGCCATGGCCGTGAGCTGGTCCTGAGTGATCACTACTGCTCCTTACCCGACTGCCGTGTGCTGTCGTCCGTGGTCCGTGGTCCGTCGCCTGTCGGCTACCCGCGCAGGCCGATGGGAAGCACGACGCCGACGTCGCACGCGTACTGACGGGTACGGGGGCACCCGGGGTGCCCCGGTCCGGGCGGCCCGACCCCGGCTGCTCAGCCGGTTCCGTCCGGGGGCGGCGCGGGCCACGGGTGTCGGGCGGCGCGGGCCTGGTCCGCGGCGCGGGCGAGGCTCTCGGCGACGAAGTCGACGAACCGGGCGACGGTTTCGAGGCGGGCCCCGGCCGGGGTCCCGGGGCCGAGGACGCGGACGCCCTGTCGTGCGGTGACACCGAGGTGCTCGGTGCCGCGGGCGGCGGCGATCGTCGCTCGGTACAGGGCGTCGTCGTCGATGAGGTAGCGCTCGCGGCGGCCTCCGTCGCGTTCCCTGCGGACGAGCCCCCGGCCTTCGAGGAACGCGATCGCCTTGGAGACCGAGGCGGGGCTGACCCGTAGGCGCCCGACGAGTTCGGACGCGGTGAGGGCGCCCTCGTCGGTGGTGCAGAGGCCGGCCAGCGCGCGGGCCGCCATCCTGGGCAGGCCCGATCGCATGAGCACGGCCGCGCACTGGTCCTCGTACGCGCGCACCGCCCCGTACGCGCGCACCGCCCCGTACGCGCGCACCGCCCCGGTGTCGCGCCCGTACGCCCGCGCGGGGGCGAGGTGTTCGGCGGCGCGGGGGGCGCGGTCGGATCGGGGGGCGCGGTCGGCGCGAGAGGCGCGGTCGGATCGGGAGGCGCGGTCGGGGCGAGAGGCGCGGTCGGGTCGGGAGGCGCGGTCGGGTCGGGAGGCGCGGTCGGTTCGGTAGGCGCGGTCGGTTCGGTAGGCCGTGGGGCCGCCGTTGCGCCGTACCTCGCGGCTGACGGTCGAGGTCGGCCGGCCGAGGCCGCGTGCGATCTCCGCGTAGGCGAGGCCGTCGGCCACTCCCCGCGCGATCCGTCGGCGTTCCCGTGGGGTGAGTCGGCCTGCCGGCATCGCGGGCTCCTTCGAAGTCGGTGGTGTCGCCAGTAAAGCGTTCACCCTCAGCTCATTGCAACAGGTGCTCAACTGACCGTTGCGTTAAACACATCCACAATGCAACGAAATTGGCCCTTTGACCTGCAATATCAGCGACTTGATGCAACGAATCCGTTGCCCAATACGTGAACGCAACTTACTGTTTCCCTCATCGGAAACAACCGGGCCGACCGAGTGCCCGCCGCAGACGAAGGAGCCCACCATGCTGAAGTTCGCCACCCCCGCCCCGGTCGCCGCCGTCCTCGACGTCCCCGCGGGACGCATCCAGGTCATCGCCGCCGACCGCTCCGACACCACCGTCGAGATCCTGCCCGCCGACCCCACCAAGGCCCGCGACGTCAAGGCGGCCGAGCAGACCACCGCCGACTTCCACGACGGCACCCTGCGGATCGCCGCCGCTCCCGCCAGGAACCGCGTCCTCGGCCACCCCGGATCCGTCGAGATCACCGTCCAACTCCCCGCCGGCTCCCGTGTCGAGGCCACGACCGCCGCAGTCGAGTTCCGCGGCGTCGGACGCCTCGGCGACGTCACCCTCGAAGCCGCGCAGGCCACCGTCAAGATCGACGAGGCCGATCACGCCCGCCTCACCGTCCACGCCGGCGACATCACCATCGGCCGACTCGGCGGTCCCGCCGACATCCACACCCAGAAGGGTGACCTCCACATCACCGAGGCCACCCGCGGCACCGTCACCCTGCGCACCGAGCACGGTGACATCACCATCGGCGCCGCCCGTCACACCTCCGCCACCCTGGACGCCGGCACCCACTACGGCCGCGTCCACAACACCCTCAACAACGCCGACGGCCCCGCCGCCGCCCTCACCATCCGCGCCACCACCGCGTACGGCGACATCACCGCGCGCAGCCACTGAACGCGCCCCGCCCCCCGACATCCGTAGCCGGTACCGACCCCTCACGACGTCGACGAGGATGAGCACCACCCAGGATTACCGGGCCGCCGAGCAGCTCCTGCGCCGGCCCGCCCGCCCGCCCCGGCGAACTCGTCGTCGGTGACAAGGTCCGGCGGCAGTGGATCGACGGCGGCACCCGCTTCCGGTACGCGGTGAGCAACGGCCTCGGCAGCCGGTTCACGCTGGTGGACCCCGCGGCGGGTACCCGTGAGCCGGCGTTCGACCACGCCCTGCTCGTCACCGCGCCGGCCGCCGCGTCCGGTCAGGACGTCGACCCGGAGGCCCTGCCGTTCACCGGCGTCGAAGTGACCGGGGACGCCGCGGAGTTCGTCGCGTTCGGCGCGTACTGGCGCTACCGGCCGGACGACCGGGTCTGCGAGCGGGCCGAGTTCCCGCCGGCGGGCAACCCGTTGGAGGTGCCGTCACCCGACGGGGAGCTCGCGGTGTCCCTGCGGGGGCACGACCTGTGGGCGCGCTCCCTGTCCGACGGCCGGGAGTGGGAACTGACCACCGACGGCGAGCCCGACCACGGATACGGCCGCGGACCGCGGTCCACCGGCGACAGCACCCTGTTGCGCAAGACGGGTCTGCCGCACCTGCCGCCCGCGGTCCTCTGGTCACCCGACTCGACCAAGGTCCTGGCCCACCGCACCGACGAGCGCGACGTCCGCCGCACCCACCTCGTGGAGGCCGCGCCCAGCGACGGCTCCGCGCCGCTCCTGCACACCCAGCGGTACGCCTACGCCGGGGACGAGAACCTGCCGCGGGCCGAGCTCGTCGTCCTGGACGTCGCCACGGGCACGGTGGTCCGCGCACGGGCCGAGCCGCCGCTCATGCCGAACGTGTCGCCGATCCTGACCCAGTGGGCGTGGTGGGCTCCGGACGGCTCGGCGGTCCACTTCCTCGACCGCCCCCGCGACCTGCGCACGATCACCCTCCACCGGCTGGACCCGGTCACCGGCGAGGTCTCCGCGGTGCTCGGCGAGAGCGGGGACACCCGGGTGGACCCCAACCAGGGAGCCCTTTCCATCCTCAGTTTGAGGTGGTCAGATGCAGGGTGAGGATGGAACGGGCTCATCGGGCAGGCAGAACACCCCGGCTTCCAGGTGATTCTTTGCCTCACCTACAGTTAGATCATCTGAGGATGGAGTGACCATGGGGGCACAGGAACTGCCGCGCTACTACCGGGTGAGCAAGCGAAAGGCAGTCAGCATGCTGGCTACCTTAGGCATCGCGACAGTCGGATTTCTGGTCGTAACGTGGATCGCGGAAGATCCGATCACCGACCAGGTAAAGCTGCTGGTAACCGTAGCGACGCTCCTGTTCGTCGCAGTTGTGGCGGTCACCCTCCCACGGAGCGGCACCTCGGTGGACCACAGCGGCCTCCGGATCCAAGGACCGGTCCGGACGCGTCGGCTGACCTGGGCAGAAATCCAGGACATCAGAACCGAGCCCATGCCCCGAACGGCCCATGGTGAAAGCTCCATGCCGAACATGGTCACGTACGCCTACCTGTCCGGGGGCCGGCGCCGGCTACTCATCCACGTAAACGACCTGCACGTCACCAACTTCGAGCACGAGGTCTCCATCCTGCGCGCCGCCTGGGCCGAGCTGCGCGGCACGGACCCCACACCGGGCACTCCCGCCGCTTGACCCCCGGTAGCCCCCCGGCCCATCAAGTCCGACCAGCCGGCCGGCGCACGAAGGACGCTCTCCAGGACCTGTCCTATCGATCACGTGACATTCGTTGAGATCTGGCTTTGACTGGCCTCAAAGCAAAATGGATCTTGGTCCGATGGTGGTCGCAACAGAGTGCTCGCATGTCCAACCCCATCGCATACCCGGTCTTCCGAACCACCGACCCATACTGAGCCATTTCCATCTTGATCAGGCGGCGAGTTCAAGAGCAACGACGGCTCGGACGATGGCGGTGATTCGGGTGGTGCTGCAGCGGAGCTTCCGCAGGAGCCGCGAGCATTTAAGGGTGGCCATGGCACGCTCGCCGAGGCCGCGGATCTTGGCGTGATCGCGGTTGTGACGTCGGCACCAGCCGTGCAGCCCCGGAACGGGACGCGGACCGCAGGACGTGCGCCCTGGTACGCCTTGTCGGCCCAGCACTTGGTGGCGTCGGCGGCGAGGGTGGCGGGCTTGGCGTGGGTCCGGGCCGCGGTCAGATCGTGCACGGATCCGGGTAGCACGTTGCGTACGGGACTGGGCCGGTCGGGTGCTGGTCGAGCTGGAGCGCGCCGGCATCGGCAAGCTCACGGCCACCGGCTGGACGGCTCCGGAACGGTTCCGGGTGAAGGCGGCCGACGGGGCGACGGACCTCTACGGGGTGCTGTACCGGCCGCGGGGCTTCGACCCCTCCCTGCGCTAGCCGGTGGTGGACAACCTGTACCCCGGCCCGCAGCTCAACCGGGTCGCCCCGTGCTTCGACCCCGGTGGCACGGGCCTCGACGCCGAGCTCCTCGCGGCGCTGGGCTTCGTGGTGATGGCGCTGGACGGGCGGGGCACCCCCGGGCGGAGCAAGGCCTTCCACGACGCCTCGTACGGCCGGTTGGCCGACGCGGGCCGCCTGGCCGACCACGTCTCGGCGCTGCGCCAGTTGGCCGGGAGCCGGCCATGGATGGACCTGGACCGGGTCGGCGCGTTCGGCCACTCCGGCGGCGGGTTCGCGGCGGCGCGGGCGATGCTGGACTTCCCCGAGGTGTACGGGGCGGGGGTGGCCCTCTCGGGCTCGCACGACGCCCGCTTCTTCACCCCGGGCTTCGTGGAGACCTACGACGGCGCGGCCAACCCGCAGGCACGGGCCCGTACGTCCAACGTGGACCTCGCCGACCGGCTGACGGGCAAGCTGCTGCTCGTGCACGGCGAACTGAACGACCAGGTCCACCCGTCCCACTCGCCGCGACTGGCCGACCGACTCCTGGCCGCCGACAAGGACTTCGAGCTGTTGATCGTGCCCGGGGCGGAGCACACCTTCATCGACTGCCTGGCCCACGTCCACACCCGCGCCTGGGACTTCCTGGTCCGCACCCTGATGGGTACGCAACCTCCCGCGTACCGCCCGTCCCGCATCCCGATCGGCCCCGAACTCCTCGCCGAACTGTTCGCCTGAGCGGGTGGGCCGGGACGGGGCGGGGGCGGGGCGCCGGCGGCATCGGTGGTCGGTGTTACGCGGCCGCCGCGCCGCGGAAGTCCTGGGCGGCGCGGCACACCGCCTCCGACACCGGGGCGGCGTTCTCGGCCAGGGTCATCAGGCGGTCCGTCAGGACGCGGCGTCGGTCGGACGACAGGGCCGAGGACAGTTGGCCTCCCGCGTGCGCGAGGCCGGCCAGCAGCGCGGCGCGGCCACCGGGTCCGGCGTCACCGTCGGGGTCGGCCGTACCGGTGGCGGGCCGGGCGGCGTCCGCGGCGGCCACCGCCGCCCGCACCTCCGCCCGTACCTCGCCGGCCGCGCTGAGGCCGTGCGGGGTGAGGTCGGCGCGGTTCAGGGCGAAGACGCCGAAGACGCGGCTGATGCTCTGTTCCAGCAGGCCGTCCTGCTCCATGCTCCTCAGCACGTAGTGGATCGATTCTCGACCGTCCTTCCGGACCCAGTAGAGCCATTTCCTACCGGGCTCGTCGACTATCCCCTGCCACACCTGCCGGAGCGCGGCATCCTGCGGAGCGTCACCCACCGCTTTTGCCGTACCCGCCTCGTCCGTCAGGGCGCCGCGGTCGAGCAGTTCGGCCAGCATCGCGCCGCGCACGGCCGGTGCCAGGTACTGCCGGACCGGAAGTTCCCCGCGCTTCGCGTCGAAGGCGAGCAGGATCATGTCGCCTGCCAGGCTCATCTCAGGTGTTCCTCTCGTACGGGCACCGCGCCGGCAACGACCGCCGGGTTCCAGGCAGTCTGCCCTGCTCGGGCGGGGTCCACCGCACTTCCGCCCCGGCTTCGAACCGCTCACCCGACCCGGTCGGGCCGCGGACACCTCGGCCGGGACGCCGGGGAACCCGCTCGCCCTCTCGCGTCGGTCCTGGCAGGCTGACCGGCATGAACGCGCCCCACGTGGCACAGGCCCGCCGTCTCGTCCGTGACCGCTTTCCCGACGCGCTCTCGGTGGTCCTCGCCGGGTCGACGGCCTCCGGACGGGCCACCGCTAGCAGCGACCTGGACATCCCGGTGCTGGTCGGGGACGACGGGGTGACCCACCGGGAGACCGTCCGGTTCGAGGGGCGGGTCGTGGAGCTCTTCGTCCACACCCGGGCCGGTCTCGCCGAACTCTTCGCCGCGGACGTCGCCAACCGGCGGGCGGCCATGCAGTACATGTACGCCGGCGGCCTCGTCCTGGTCGACGTGGACGGTGCGGCCGGCCGGGCCCGCGCCCTGGCCGCGGCGGATCTGCGCGGCGGGCCGCCCGCGTTGGATGCGCGGGCCGTCGGGTCGAGGCGGTACGGGTTGACGGACGCGCTCGACGACCTCGCCGACGCGGGCGATCCCGTCGAGACCCTGGCCGTGGCCGGGTACGTCCTCACCGCGGCGGCCGACCTCCTGTGCGATCACCGTCGGGCGTGGATCGGCGGTGGGAAGTGGCTGCCGCGACGTCTGCTGGAGGCGGACCCGGCCCTGGGAGCGGCCCTGTTGGAAGGACACCTGCGGCTGTGCCGGGCGGCTGACCCGACGGCCCTGATCGATGCGGCGTCAGCGGTCCTCGACCTCGTCGGAGGTCCGCTGCGCGAGGGCTACCGCAGGACGTGGCAGGGCACGGAGCCGTCGGCTCCGTAGCCGGCCGTCGGTTCCTTTGCCGGTCGGCGGTTCCTTCGCCGGTCGGCGGTTCCTTCGCGGTCGGCGGCTCCGTGAGCAACCGTCGACCGGCCGCGATGTCGCCCTCGCCCACGACCGGGTGGACCTCTACCTCGCCTGCGCCATGAGCGAGGGCTGAACCGGCCGGAACCCCTGGCGGGTGCACGGGGTGTGGTGGGCGGGTGACGCTGGGACCCCGGGCGGTGGCGTCGGCGGGCGCCGGGCGGGTCCGCCCCGCAGGATGGGCGGGTATCCCCGCCTCCCCCCGTCTGGAGCCCGTCGTGCTGGAACGCACCCTGCGCAAGGACCGCACCAAGATCACCTTCGTTCTCCCCGCGGACACCCCGCCCGGCCCGGTCAGCGTGGTGGGCGACTTCAACGACTGGCAGCCCGGCGTCCACACCCTGCAGCCCCGCAAGGACGGCAACCGCGCCGTCTCCGTCGAGCTGCCCAGCAAGAGCAGCCACTCGTTCCGCTACCTGGCCGCCGGGGACTACTGGTTCAACGACGAGGCCGCGGGCGACCAGGACGGCCCCAACAGCCGCCTCCACACCTGAGCCCGCTCCGGACCGCGGGGCGGAAGGCCTCCGGTCCCGGGTAGGCCGGTACGCCGCCGCCCCCACCTCCGGTGGCGGTGGCGGCTAACGGCGGACCGCTGCCGGCGGGCCGGCGCGCGGCTGGTGGACCGTGAACATGTAGCTCTTGACCGCCTCGGGGTCGAGGTTCCGGAACGTGACCATGTGGTTGGAGTCGACGTTCACGAACCCCCTGGGGCAACGTGACGGAAATCGGCCCGCCCACCTCGTCGTTCGCGGTGCGGTCGTGGAAGAGCACCTTCACCGAGGCCCGGGCCTCGGTCGGCGATCCGCCTTCCCGGAAGCGGCGCACGGCCGAGTACGCCTTCCCGCCCGGCCGGATCGTGGCGGCCGCCCGCGCCGGGGACTCCATCGGGAGCGGCTGGACCTCGGTGTCCGTGGCGAAGCGGACGATCGGGTAGTAGTACAGAGCTCCCCGACCCCCCGGGCTTCGCGGGCGCGCTCGGCTTGGCCGGGGCGGTGGACTTGGCCGGGGCGGTGGGCTTGACGGACTCGCTCGGCTTGACGGACCCACTCGGCTTCGCGGACCCACTCGGCTTCGCGGACGTACCGAACTCGGCGGAACCGCCGCCGGGATGCGCACCTCGGACTCCTCGGCCTTGCGGAGGAAGCCGGTGTTCAGGACGGTCAGGTAGGTGTTCCCGACGATCTGGCCGGCCCGCAGGTGGACCAGGCTCATCGTGGCGCGCGGGACCGACCGGTTGCCCGTGGCCCGGAACAGGGCAGTGCTGATGTCGTTCAGCTCCGGTACGAACTCGGCCGGGTTCGCCATCCGCGAGAGGGGGCGCGGGGGGGGGTGTCGGTGTTCGTCATGGCGGCCTCCGAGGGTTGGTGCCGCTGCTCGCTGCGTCGGCTGCACCGCACTGACGGACGGGACGCCGGGAGTGTGACGACTCCGGAGAAGAATTACTCACGTACCCCACCACCGGCCGCCGTCCTCCGCCCCGGGACACCCGTACGGCCCGGCGAATGAGCAGCGTCGCGGAGCAGTGGCCGGGGTGGGTCGGCGGGTCGGTGGGTTGGGGTCAGGGGCGGGGGAGGAGGCCTCGTTCCAGGGCCACGACCACCGCGTGGGTGCGGTCGCTGACGTCGAGTTTGGCGAAGACGCGGAGCAGGTGGGTCTTCACCGTGGCCTCGGCGATGACCAGGCGGCGTCCGATCTCCACGTTGGAGAGGCCGTCGGCGACCGCGTTCAGTACGTCGACCTCGCGTGCGGTCAGCGGTACGACGGCCGGCCTGCGCATCCGGGCGACCAGGCGGGCCGCGACGCGGGGGGCCAGGACGGTTTCGCCGCGGGCCGCGGAGTGGATGGCGTCGACGAGTTGCTCGCGGGTGGTGTCCTTCAGCAGGTAGCCGATGGCTCCGGCCTCGACGGCGCGCTCGATCTCCTCGTCGGTTTCGTAGGTGGTGAGGATCAGCACCCGGGTGCGGGCCGGGCCGGCGACGATCTCGGCCGTGGCGCTCGCCCCGTCGAGCACGGGCATCCGCAGGTCCACCAGGGCCACGTCGGGCTCCAGCCGCTCGACGAGTTCGACGCCGGCGCGACCGTCACCGGCCTCGCCGACGATCTCGACGGTGGGCTCCTGCGCCAGCAGGGCCACGACGCCCGCCCGCATCACCGTGTGGTCGTCGACGACGATCACGCGCAGGGGCTGCGGGCCGTCTCCGCCCCGCGCCGCGTGTGCGGACCGGTCGGGCCGGTCGGGCTGGTCGCGCTCATCACGCTGTACGGGCATGTCAGTCCTCGGTGATCGGGTCGGAGCTCGGCTCTGGGTTCGGCTCCGGGCTCGTGGGGATGAGGGCGAGGACGCGGGTGCCGTCGCCGAGCGAGCTCGTGAGCGTCAGGTCGCCGCCCAGCTCGGCGAGGCGCTTGCGCATCCCGTTGAGGCCGAAGCCGCGGGAGTCCGCCACGACGAAGCCGCGCCCGTCGTCGGTGATCTCCAGTTCCACCCCGTACGGGCGTTGCGCGAGGACCACGTCGACGGTGGAGGCGGCCGCGTGCTTGCGGACGTTGGCGAGGGACTCCTGGGTGCAGCGGAGCAGGGCGATCCGGGTGGGTTGGTCGCAGTCCACCTCCTCCAGTTCCGCGGTGACGGGGAGCCCGGTGTCCTCGGTGAAGCGGTCCAGGGTGCGGCGCAGGGTCGCGGCGACGGATCCGGGGGCGAGGCCGCTCTGCGGGGCGGAGCCGACGAGGATCCGGGCCTCGGCGAAGTTCTCGCGCGCCGTCTGCTCGATCGAGAGCAGTTGCTGCGCGCTGCGGTCCGGATCGGCCGCCAGCCCGGAGCGGGCCGCCTCGGCCAGCACGATGATGGAGGCGAAGCCCTGCGCGAGGGTGTCGTGGATCTCCCGGGCGAGCCGTTCGCGTTCCTCGGCCGCGCCCTGGAGCCGGTGGGCCTCGGCGAGGCTCAGTTGGGTGCTGGTCAACTGGGCCCGCAGCCGCTCCCGTTCGTCGCGCTGTTCCAGCGCCCGGGGGGTCAGGACGGCAAGCAGGACGCTCACGGCGTACACCGCGACGGAGGAGAGGGTGTTGGTGCTGAGGTTCTCCGCGTTCCAGCCCGCGCGCAGGGTGCCGCCGACGGTGATGGCGACCGCGCCGAGGCCGCTGAGGACGATCGCGGCGCGCAGACCGTCGACGAAGATCACGAACTGCGGCAGCGCGAGGGTGTAGAGCACTCCGTAGCCGTCGCGCAGGTAGGAGAGGCCGGCCAGTGCGACGAGGAGCACGCCGAGGTGGACGTACCCTCCCCGGACGGGGTTGCCGGGCAGTCGCCGGACGGTCCCGTAGCTTGCGCCGAGGGCGGCCAGCAGCGCGAGCGACCCGTACTTCGTGGTGCTCGGGAGGTCCGTGAAGACCGTGGTCAGGATCAGGATTCCGATGACCGCCCAGGACAGGACGTCCCACCAGTGGAGCATCCATATCCAGAACGGGTCGCCGCGCCGGGGCCGTTGAAGCATGATCGTCAGCCTACGTTCTCCACCGCGCGGCCCGCCGGGCCGGCGGCCGGGTCCACGGCCGGGCCGGCCGCCGGAGCCGTCCGGGGGCGGCGCAGCGGGTTCCATGCCCGCTCGCCCAGGAGGAGCAGCACCGCGGGCAGGACCATGAGGCGGACGACGACGGCGTCCAGCAGGACGGCGAGGGCCAGGCAGAAGCCCATCTGCTTCATCTCGGTGAGGTGGAGGGCGACGAAGGCGCCGAACACCGTCACCATCACCACGGCGGCGCTGGTGACCACCTTCGCGGAGCGTTCGATGCCGTCGAGCACGGCCCGGCGGGCGCTCATGCCCCCGTCCATGGCCTCCTTGATGCGGCTGACGACGAACACCTGGTAGTCCATGGACAGTCCGAACAGGATGACGAAGAGGAACAGCGGGACCCGGGAGGCGATCGCGCCGAGGGAGTCGAAGCCGAGGAGTTCTTCCGCCCAGGTGCCCTGGAAGACCGCGACGAGGGCGCCGAGCGCCGCGCCGGCGGACAGCAGGTTGAGGACGACGCCGAGCAGGGCGATGACCACCGAGCGGAAGGCCCACAGGGTCATCAGGAACGTCACCAGCAGCAGGAAACCGAGCACCAGCGGCAGCTTCGCGTTCTCGTGGTCGACGTAGTCGCGACCGCGCGCCACGTCGCCGGAGACGGCGCTCTCGACGCCGGTCAGCTGCCCGAGCGTGGCCGGCAGGTGGACCTGCCGGAGGCGGGTCAGGGACTCCCCCGCCCGCTGCGACGTGGCGGTGTACGGGACCGCCACCTCCAGTACGCTGATCCGCCCGTCGGCGGAGGTGAGGATCCGCGGCTCGGCGTGCGCGGCGAACAGGGGGTCGCCCTGGGTCCGCCGGCCGAGGTCCGTCAGGGCCCGGTGGACGTCGGCCGTGCGGTCGGGGCCGGTGGCCCGGACGGTGACGCGGTGCTGGGACGACAGCTCGGGGAACGCCGCGTTGAGCCGGTCGTAGACCTGGACGGCGGGGATGTCGCGGGAGAAGGTGTCGCGGCCCGGGTCTACCAGCTTGAGGCCGAAGGCGGGTGCGGTGAGGCCCAGCAGGAGCAGGACGGACAGGCACAGGGTGAGTACGGGGCGGGTACGGGCGGGCTTCAGCAGGGCGCCGGTCAACCGTCCGGGGCGGTCCTCGGCGTGAGCGTCGTCCGCACCGTGCGCACCGTCCGCGCCACCGTCGCGGCGGCGGGCGGCGCGGGCCGGCTTGCCGCTGCGGGCGCGGCGCTCCGCGCGGGCTTCGGCGCGGCGGGTGCGGCGTTCGGCGGTGCGGGCCGCGCGGCGCTCCGACCGCTGTCCGATCTTCACCAGCAGGGCGGGCAGCACGGTCAGGGAGCTGACCACGGCGACCGCCACGACCAGGATGGTGCCCGTCGCGAGGGAGGAGAAGATGACGTCGGTGGCGAGGTACAGGGTGGCGGTGGAGACGATCACGGCGAGGCCGGAGACGACGATGGCGCGGCCCGCGGTCGCGGCGGCCAGTTCCACGAGGGCCTCGGAGCTGAGGGTGCCCCGGGCGCGGGCCCGTTCCTCGCGTTCGCGCTTGAGGTAGAAGAGCGTGTAGTCGACGCCGACCGCGAGACCGACGAGCAGGATCATGTTGGTGCCGACGCCCGCGTCCGGGAGGAGGTGGGAGGCCGCCATGGACAGGCCGAGGGCCGCCGCGATCGAGGACAGGGCGAGCAGCAGTGGCACGGCGGCCATCACCACGGACCCGAAGACGAGCAGCAGGGTGATGAGGGTGACCGGGAGGGTGATGCGCTCGGAGAGCGCGAGGTCCTCGTCGCGCTGGTCGTTGACGCCCTTGCTGATGGCCGGTGACCCGGTCTCCTCCACGATCAGGCCGGGGTGGGCGGCGCCCACCGCCGCGCTCTGTTCGAGCAGCGGGACGACGTTCTTCCTGCCCTCCAACTCGGGTCCGTGCATGACCACCTGGACCATCAGGACGCGTCCGTCGCGCGAGCGGACCGGCTCGGCCACCGTGTCGACCTCGGGCAGGGCGCGCATCCGCGCGGTGAGGTCCCGGGCGGCGGCGCCGGCCCGGTCGGTGTCGAGTGGGAGGCCCTTGTCGCGGGAGCGGATCAGGATCTGCTCGGTGGGCCGGCGCTCCAGGCCTCCCTCGGCGGCCATCGCCTCGGCGCGGCCCGCCTCGCCGACGCGGAAGTCGGCGGAGGTGGCCTGGTGAGTGCCGACGGTGATGCCGACGCCGAGGCAGAGGACGACGAAGACGAACCATCCGGCGATGGCGGCCCACGCGTGCCGGGCGCTCCAACGGGCCGTGCGTACGGGAAATGAGGTCATGTCAGGAGCATGCGGCGCGGGGTGGGGCGGCCATGACGTCCTGCGGACTGAACTTGCCGTCCACCGGTCGGTGGACAACGCTCCCCCCGGCCGGGGTCCCGACCTGCCCCGTCGCGGCCCGTTCTCCGCGTCGGAGTTGATGGATCGCGGTGCCAAAGTCCGTACCCTGCCGACGAGATGACAGGATGATGACAGACAGATGGTGATACCACGCATTCGAAAGGTCATCGGCAATGGAGCATTCCGCGAACCGCGTGTACGACCTGGTCATCCTCGGCGGCGGTAGCGGCGGCTACTCCTGCGCCCTGCGTGCGACCCAGCTCGGACTGGACGTCGTCCTGATCGAGAAGGGCAAGTGGGGCGGCACCTGCCTGCACAACGGCTGCATCCCGACGAAGGCCCTGCTGCACGCGGGCGAGGTCGCCGACGAGCTGCGGCGCAGCGAGTCGTACGGGGTGAAGTCCACCTTCGAGGGCGTGGACATGGCGGCCGTGCACGCCTACAAGGACGGCGTGATCGCCGGCCTGTACAAGGGCCTCCAGGGCACGTTGAAGGCCCGCAAGACCCTCACCCTGGTGGAGGGCGAGGGCCGCCTGGTGTCCCCGACCGAGGTCGAGGCGGGCGGGATGCGCTACCGGGGCCGGCACGTGGTCCTCGCCACCGGCGCCCAGCCCCGCTCGCTGCCGGGCCTGACCATCGACGGTGACCGGGTCATCTCCTCCGACCACGCCCTCTTCCTCGACCGGATCCCCGAGTCGGCGATCGTCCTGGGCGGCGGCGTCATCGGCGTCGAGTTCGCCTCGGCCTGGAAGTCCTTCGGCGTGGACGTCACCGTCGTCGAGGGCCTGCCCCACCTGGTGCCCGCCGAGGACGTCGACATCTCCAAGTCCCTGGAACGCGCCTTCCGCAAGCGGAAGATCAAATTCGAGCTCGGATCGCGTTTCGCCGGCGTCGAGTACACCGATTCCGGCGTCCGCGTCTCCCTGGAGAACGGCAAGCAGATCGAGGCCGAGCTGCTCCTCGTCGCCGTCGGCCGCGGTCCCGTCTCCGCCGGCCTCGGCTACGAGGAGGCCGGCGTCACCGTCGAGCGCGGCCACGTCGTCGTCGACGAACTGCTGCGCACCAACCTGCCGACCGTCTCGGCCGTGGGCGACCTGGTGCCGACCCTCCAGCTGGCCCACGTCGGTTTCGCCGAGGGCATCCTGGTCGCCGAGCGAGTGGCGGGCCTGCCCGTCACCCCGATCGACTACGACGGCGTCGCGCGGGTCACGTACTGCGAGCCGGAGATCGCCTCCGTCGGGCTGACCGAGGCCAGGGCGAAGGAGCTCCACGGTGAGGACAAGGTCGTCATCAGCAGGTTCAACGCGGGCAGCACCGGCAAGAGCAAGATCCTGAAGTCGGCCGGTGACGTGAAGCTCGTCCAGCTCGTGGACGGACCCGTCATCGGCCTGCACCTGATCGGCTCCCGGGTCAGCGAGCAGGTGGGCGAAGCCCAGCTGATCTTCAACTGGCAGGCACTGCCCTCCGACGTGGCCTCCCTCGTCCACGCCCACCCGACACAGACCGAAGCCCTCGGCGAAGCCCACCTGGCCCTGGCGGGGAAGCCGCTGCACGTCCACGGCTGACCCCTGCCCGTTCGTCGGCGCGGCGGGCGGCCCCGCGCCCGCCGGGGGCCGGGGACCGGGGACCGGGGCCGGCGTCAAGGATCGACGTGCTCCGGGTCCCGGGACGTGCCCCGGGCGAAGGCCGCTTCGGACGCCGCAGGGCCGGCCGCCACCAGGCAGGCCGACCACACGCGGTCGACGTCGTACCGTTCCGCTTCGGGCAGCGGGGCACCGGCCGAGAGGCGGGCCGCGTGCGCGACGCCGAGCAGCTCCGCCGCCCGTTCCGCGGCGCCGCCGGCCGCCGCCGCGCCGGCCAGCCCCTCCCAACCAGGGCCTGCGCCCGTACGTCCCCCAGCTCGAGCGCCACCTCCAACCCCTCGGCGTGCAGCGCGTGCGCCCGGGAGGGCTCGCCCCGCAGCTCGGCCGTGAAGCCGAGTTCGGCGACGGAACTCCCATTCGGGGCTCAGGACGGCGTCGAGCACCGTCGGCGCCGGCGCGGGGTCGGCATCCGTGCGAGCACACCGTGACCCGTCGTCGGGCCGTCCCGGCGGACGCCCCCCGACACCGAGGCACGGGAAGGGCGGTCGCCGCCCCCGGTGGTGGAGGTCGCCGCACCGGCCGCTGCTCGCAAGGGCGTTGGGATTCCGCTCAGGGGCGGCGAGGTTCCCGCTTTCATGTCAGAAGTACCCGGATTCCGTACCGCCGGGGGTGGTCCACTGGTGGCCGTCCCCCTCCGTACGGCACGGGAGAGCTTCATGCGGTCCTGGCAGTCCCTCACCTCCGCCCTCGCGGCGCTCCACGATCCGAGGCTGCGCCGGCCCTCGGTCTACGAGATCTCACGGCGCAACACGACCGCGATGGGCCGCGCCACCTCCGCGCTCCGGTTCCTGGCCGCCCTGGTCTTCGCGGCGGCCCTGGGGCGGGTCGTCCTCGGGACCGGCGGCTCGCCCTGGTGGTGGGTCGTCACCGTGCCCGCGTTCGCCGGTTCGGCGCTGGCGATCGTGCACACCCACCAGGACCTCATCGAGGCCATGATGCGCTCCCGGCTGGCGCCGCTGCGCGTGATCGGACGCGAACTCGACCTGCACGGCTGGCAGAAGGTCAACGTGCCCGCGATCCTGGAGACGTTCGGGCCGCTCGTCCTGGCCTGGACCGTGGGGGCGCCGTCGGGGCCGTTCACCGGGCATCCCGGGGCCCAGCTCATCGCGGCCGCCGCCACCCTGCTCTACAGCGGCCTCGGGACGCTGCACTGGATCGTCGAATCGGTCTTCTACCAGTTCGAGCCGACGAAGGCCTGGTCGGTGGCGTTCGCCCGGCTGGCCCGCGCGGTCGTCCCCGCCCTGCTCGCCGCCGTCTACGGCCTGTTGCTCGCCCGCAACGCCGACGCGACCGGCGCCAACGCCGGCCTCCCCTGGCTCGCGGCCGTGTTCCTGCTGCTCTACCCGGCCACCGTGGTCTACGAAAGGATCCTGACCAGCGCGCTGAACGAGATGCGGCCCGCGATCGTGGCCCAACGGCTCCAGGACGCCACCATCGTGCACTCCAGCATCAGCAACCCCCTGCACTACGTGCTGCTGGCCGCCCGCGAGCGGCCCGCCGCCGACGCCGAACCGCTGATGATCTACCTGCGGGGCGAGCTCCGGCGGTGCCTGGACGAACTCGACCACCAGCACCCGCCCGCCACGATCGGCGAGATCGTCGACGCGGTCCGCGCCGGCCTGCTGCCCGACGACCGTCCCCGACTCACCTTCGACTCCCCCGTCTCCCCCGATCCTTCCGGTCCTTCCGGTCCTTCCGGTCCTTCCGGCTCCCCGCGCCGGCTGGGCCCCATGGACGCCTCGCTGGCCCGCAGCATCCTCGCCGACCTGTGCTGCAACGCCCTGAAGGAGGTCCGCGGCGGCCACCGCCCGCAGGCCGTGGTGACGGCGGCGTACGAGGAGGACGTGCTCACCCTGGTCGTCAGCGACGACGGCCCCGGCTTCGCCGGCGGTGCGGATGCCGCCGGGGGCGCCGGGGGCGCGCCGGGCACCTCCCTGGTGCGGCTGCGCCAGCTCCTCGGCCAGCTGCGGGGCAGTCTCACGTTCCGACCCGGCGAGGTCACCGGCACCGTGGTCACCGCGAGTTGGTCGCTCACCCCGCAGGACGGCACGTCATGAACCGTCGCCTGAACGTCCTCGTCCTGGACGACAACCCGACCACCGCGCTCGGTGCGCTCAACTACCACCTGGCGGCCACGGCCGGATCCCCGGACCGCTTCGCGATGCGGCACCTCTCCGACCCCGCGCGGCTGGACAACTACCTCGACGCCTACGGCGACGAGATCGACGTCGTCGTCATCGACGTGGAGTTCGAGCTGACCAGTACCCGGACCTGCCTGACCGCCTTCGACACCGTCCTGCGCCGGGGCGGGCCCGTCGCGATCGGCCTGTCCACCTCGCAGTACGGACGCACCCTCTTCCCGTTCGCCGTCTGCCAACTGCTGCCGCCACCGACCGGACGGACCATCGTCGGCTGGACGTACAAGGACGACCGGCCCGGGCGCGGTTTCCCCGAGCTGGTCCGGATCCTGGACACGATCGCCGCCGGCTCCCCGCCGGCCAGGCCCCGGACCCTGGAGCCATGCACGCCGGACGCGGCACCGGCGACGGGGGCCTTCATGCAGGAGATCCTGGCGGGCCGGACCGACGTACGCCTGTGGTCGATGCTGTCGCGGACCACCTACGAGGCGGCCGACCTGGCCGCGGGAACATCCGCGTCGGTCTCCACGGTCCGCAAGCGCTTCAAGAAGTACGTGGCCGCGATCACGGCGTTCGAGAAGGCCATGCGGGGCAACGTCGTCCACCCGCTGGGTGCGCAGGCCGTACTGGGGCGCCCGGGGGCGGAGGAGGGGCGGCCCGGCAAGTCCGATCCGACGCAGCGGATCGTCGAGACCTTCGCGCACGCGCACCGCACGTTCTTCCAGGCCCCCGAGCTGGAGGAGATCGTCGTGGCCCGGGACAACCGGCTCAGCAGGCTGCGCGGCCGACGCCGCAAGCCCGAACCCTGGTGGACGCCGCAGCCCTGACGCACGCCGTCCGGGCCATTTCCACCCCCCTTCGCTCCCCTGCCCAACTCGGGCAGGGGCCGACCGACCCGACACCCGCACCCGACACCCGCACCTGACACCCGCACCTGAAGGAGACAGTCATGCGACTGAGGCTCGTATCGGCAACCCTCGTCGGCGCCCTGTGCGTCGGCGGTCTGTCCGCGCCGGCCTTCGCCGGTGAACCGGCCGCGCCGGACCGGACGGTGACCACGCAGGAGGTGGCCGCCGCGCTCGGCGAGGTACCCGGCCTGCTCTCCGCATCCGATGGGGTGGCGGTCTCCGCCGACCGCGACTCCGCGGCGTCCGCCACCACCGGCGGCGCCACCGTGGACGTCCCCAAGGCGGCCTCCGGCGAGGTCACCCTGGCGCCGGACGCGGGCACCGGGTTCGCGGTGTCCCTGCCGGCCGGCGCGTCCGACGGACCGGGCACGCTCGTCGCGCCCGGCACCGTCGCCTACCCGTCGGGCGACGGCAGCGCCAACGCGGTCCAGGCCCTGGAGGGCGGCGGGGCGCGCATGTTGACCGTCATCTCGGTGCCCACGGCGGCCACCGAGTACCGGTACGACGTGACCGTCCCCGGCGGCGGCTCCATCGCCCTCACCGAGGACGGCGGGGCCGTCGTGCGCGACGGGTCGGGCGCGACCGTCTCGCAGGTCGCGGCGCCCTGGGCGGCCGACGCGAACGGCGCTCCCGTCCCGACCCGCTTCACCACCGACGGGGCGTCCCTGACCCAGGTCGTCGACCACCGGGGCGGCGGCCACGCCTACCCGATCGTCGCCGACCCGGTGTGGTTGGTCGGCGCGGCGCTCGCCGCGTACGTCGTGCTGCGCTGGGCCCTCGGCGCCTGCGGACTCGGCTACCTGTCCGGAGCCGCCCAGGAGGCGTTCTTCCACGGCTGGGTCTGGCAGAACGTACGCCGTGCCGGACGCGAGGGCTGCGTGTGGGGCCTCCTCACCGGTGGCGCCGGCGGCCTGGCCCGAGTCCTGATCAGGCGCTGACACCATTCCCGCTCCATCCGCCTGCCGACGCCCGCCCGCTGTCACAACAGCGGGCGGGCGTGGGGCTGTCCGGTGCGGGCCGGGGCTCGCGCACCGGTGCGGCTCCGCTCCTCGCGGGGCGTTGTCAGTGGTGCCCAGCGTCTCGAACATGCTGCGGACCGCACATATTTTCGCCTATGCACGCCCCCGCTCCGTGCGCCGCATATCCCTCCTGAGGTTCGTCTCGATCACCCGCGGGAGCGAGTCGATTTCCTCCCGCACGAAGGGGATGTCGTCAGTCCAACTCCTGTTTGGTCGGGCATGGTTGGCTGCGCAGTAGAATTCGAACAAAGGAAGCCGGCCGCATGGCGGACAACAGCGTTCCCGTCCCTCCGAAGGGCCGCATCGGAGTCACCTACACCGAGATAGCCGCGCACTACGGCATGAGCGCCCGCTACATCTCCGAGAACCCCCGATGGGGCCGGCACGAGCGCTGGCCGGAGAGCATCGGCAAGCGCGGGCGGAACAAGGAGTTCGACCCGGCCGCCGTCGCCGCCTTCTTCAACGAGCACCACATCCGCGAGACCGCGCCGCTCGACCCCGACCGCCTGTACACCGTCGTCGAGATCGCCGAAGCGGCGAACCTGCAGCCGGACACCGTCCGCTCCGACATCAGTCGCGGCCGGTGGCCCGCTCCCGACCAGTGGTCGCAGGGCGAGACGAAGTTGTGGCGGGGCGACACCGTCCGCGCCCACCTGTCCGCCCGCCGCACCTACCGCAGGGCCGGGTAGCGCGGACCTCCCGCGCCCCCTGGATCACCCGCCGACGATCGACCCGAGTGTCACCGCGAGCTACGCCGGGCACACGCGAGGTGACCGTCCCGCCGCGCCAACCCCGTCCGACCCCGTCCGCTGATGCGGGTCCGGCGCATCTGGGGGAGGCTGGGTGTGATC
Organism: Streptomyces sp. NPDC029836; assembly: GCF_055574495.1. Classification (NCBI taxonomy): domain Bacteria; kingdom Bacillati; phylum Actinomycetota; class Actinomycetes; order Kitasatosporales; family Streptomycetaceae; genus Streptomyces; species Streptomyces sp. NPDC029836. The sequence goes on from NZ_JBVHZI010000011.1 coordinate 268,857, forward strand.
GGTCGCCGGGCGAGGAGGGTGTCGTGGACGTTTCGGTGGACGGCCGCGGGTCGGCCCGCGCGGGCGGGAACCGGGCAGGACGCGGAGCACGCCACGGTGTGCGGTCCGTGATGCGGACGGTCGGCGTCGCGTGCGCCGCCGCGGCCCTCGTCGCGGGAGTCGTACCGGCCGCCTCCGCGCAGACCACGCCGGCCCCGGACCCCGTCGTGGTCGTCGACTGCTTCGCGCAGGCCCAGGTGCGGCCCGAGGAGTACCTGCTGGCCTGCGGCGACGGGAACAACCGCCTCGTCGACCTGCACTGGGACACCTGGGGCTCGCGCACCGCGACGGCCACCGGCACGGACATGGTCAACGACTGCCGCCCGTACTGCGCGGCGGGCCGCTTCCGCGCGTACCCGGTGACGGTGACCCTGGCCAACCCGGAGCGCTGGCCCGACCATCCCGACCTGGACCGTTTCACGACGCTCCGGATCCTTTACACCGACAAGGCCCCGCACCCGGTGCCGAAGGATTCGACCTACCGACTGACGTACTGATCCGCCGTGGCGGCCCGGTGCCGCTCGGGAGGGACGGTCAGGGGTCGGGCCAGTGCGCGGTGACGAAGCCCATCTTGCGGTTCATCGCGATGGCGTGCGTGTGGGCCGGGTGGTGGACGGTGCGGATCTGGTGCACCCCGTACAGACCGGCGAAGCGCGTGCCGATCGTCTTCATGGCGATGGACAGGCCGCGCCCCCGGTGGCCGGCCAGGACGCCGGTCATCTCGTTGAAGAGGTGGCCGTCGTGGTGGGTCGTCGCGGCCATCCCCACCCAGGTGTCGCCGTCCAGCGCGATGACGATGCCGCGCGGGTCGTAGGAGGGGGTGTCGAAGCGGCGCCCGAGGTACGCGTCGAAGGTGGGGAACACGCCCTGTTCCGGGATGTCGGCGGCGCAGGTCCGGTGCAGTTCGTACAGCGTCCTGCGGTGCGCGGGAGTGTCCGTCAGCTCGTCGAACGTGGACAGCCGGATGCCTTCGCGGCGGGTCCGCGCCACGTAGGCGCCGAAGCGGCGGGGGTCGAAGGTGGTCAGGTCGAGTGCGAGTTTCACCCACTGGGGGTCGGCCGGTATCGACATGCGTCCATCCAACCGCGCCGGCTCAGCGATGGGGAGGGGCGGGCGGGCGGTGGCCGTCCGGTCGGGACCGGGCGCGCGCCTCCTATCCTGCGTCGATGGATTCCGTCATGACTCTCCGGGTGGACGCGACGTCGTCCGCTCCCGCTCTCGTCCTTCGTCCCTGGACCGTGAAGGACGTCGGCGCGCTGGTCGAGGTGGTGCGCGATCCTGCGTTCGGCCACTGGACCGGCTCCCCGGTCGGGAACGGGGCCGACGGGTCGGCGTGGGTGGCGGAGCAGCGCCGGGGCTGGGCGACCGGCACCCGGTTCGGGTTCGCCGTACGGGAGGTCCCGCCGACGGCGGGGTCGGGGCGGCTCGTCGGCGGCATCGTGCTGAAGGAGGTCGCGCCGGGCAGGGCGTCCGCCGAGGTCGGCTATTGGACGGCTCCGCACGCGCGGGGCCGGGGCGTGGCGTCGCGGGCGCTGGACGCGCTCACCGGCTGGGCGTTCGTCGCCTTCGGCGCCGACGGCCCGGCGGTGTTGGAGCTCCTGCACCAGGAGGACAACCTGGCGTCGTGCGGGGTCGCGCGCAGGAGCGGGTACGCCTTCGAGCGGATCCTGCCGGCGGCGCCGCCCGAGTTCCCGCTCGACGGACACCTGCACGTGCGCCGCCGCCGGGCGCTCTGACCCGGCGCGACGCCTCGTACGGCGGTCACGGTCCCGGTCCCGGTACCGGGACCCGGTATCGGCTGCGGTCCCGGTACCGACGACCGGGCGGCTACGGCTGCTCGTTGGGGAAGCGCGCGAGGGGCGCCTCGCCCTCGAAGAAGGTCTTGGCGCGGATCATCGCCCGCTCGTCGTCGCGTACCTGCCCGGGGCGCGAGCCGTTGCCGAGCAGGACGCCGCCGAAGCGCATCCGCAGGTACGCCGCCGTGTTGGTGAGGGTGGTGGTCAGGCCGTCGGCCACGGTCTCGTCGTGGTCCGCCATGGCCGTGACGCCCCACAGGGTGCGGCCCGCCATGCGCTGCTTGAAGTCCAGTTCCGGGACGGCCAGCCAGCCGGACCAGTAGTCGAGGTAGCGCTTGGTCTGCGCGGAGAGGGTGTACCAGTACAGGGGTGAGGCGAGGACGATGTCCGTGGCCCCCAGGGTGGCCCGCCGCAGGGTCTCCTCGTTCTCGCCCACCGTCCAGGCGTCGCTCTCGTGACGGCCGTCCTGGAAGTCCGGGAGCGGAAGCCGGGACAGGTCGATCCACTGCTGCGGGACGTGGGAGGGCAGTTGGCCGGCGGCCGTACGGGCGAGGATCTCGCTGTTGCCGTCGGGGCGGGAACTACCGAGGACGAAGAGGAACGAGCGGGCGGCGTCGCTGGTCATGTCTGCTCCGGTGAGGGCCGATCGAGTGTGGTCGACGCCTCCAACCCCGGTGCCCGACGGGGATATTCCGGTGCGCGGGCCGATCCGTCAGGTCCGCCCGGGTCTCGGGCCGCCGGGTCGACACGCGCCCGGCCGCCACCGCGCCCTCTCGGGCTGCGCGTCGGGTCCGCCGCCCGGCGGACCCGACACGTGCGGCTCAGATCGGGCGGACCTGGTCGGCCTGCGGACCCTTGGGGCCCTGCGAGGTGGTGAAGTCGACCCGCTGGTTCTCATCCAACGAGCGGTAACCGGAGGAGTCGATCGCGGAGTAGTGCACGAAGACGTCGGCGGTGCCGTCGTCCGGGGCGATGAACCCGAAGCCCTTCTCCGCGTTGAACCACTTCACAGTTCCCTGAGCCATGCCGTGCCTTCCGTTCGTCGGGCCTCGCGCTGTCGTCGCGTCCGGCTCCCGCGCTCAATACTCCCCAACCGTCGGCCGGTGAAACGGTGCCTTTTCCGGCAGGCCGGGAGCGCTTGCCGGCGTGGCGGGAACACGCTGTTCGCCCGGCCGGGGCGCGCGGTCGGGGGCCACGCGGACAGGGGGCGGGCCGGCCGGTGAGCACGGTGCGGGGGTGGGCTTCGGGTTCGGTTCGGAGGGGGTGGCGGTCCGGTTCCGACGCCCGGCCCCCGCCGCGTGCCCCCGGCGCTACCGCCCGGTGACCGTCCAGGCGTCCCGGCCGGTCAGGAGCGCGTTCAGGTCCCCCTTCCCGTACTGGTCGACGGCGGTGTCGAGTTGCTGGGCCATGAGGGTGTCGTAGACGGGGCGTTCGACGCTGCGCAGGACGCCGATGGGGGTGTGGTGGAGGGTGTCGGGGTCGGCGAGGCGGGAGAGGG
>NZ_JBVHZI010000012.1:0-2420 GCF_055574495.1 Streptomyces sp. NPDC029836
CCCGCCCCCCCCCCCCCCCCCCCCCCCCCCCCCCCCCCCCCCCCCCCCCCCCCCCCCCCCCCCCCCCCCCCCCCCCCCCCCCCCCCCCCCCCCCCGACCCACCCGCAGCCCCCGCCGCACCCCCGCCAACGCCCCCGCCCCCAAACCCAACGCCCGGCCAGGGCAAGGTCACCCCTCCGCCGGCGCCCGCCCCGTAAGCGCCGCCAAGCTGGAGCGGACGTGATTCATGTGCGCCCGCATCTCCTCCTGCGCCTCCCCGTGCTCCCGCAGGATCCGGTCCGTCTCCCGCCCGACCCGCTCCTCCCGCACCCTCGCCTCCGCCAGCAACTCCGCCGCCCGCGCCTCCGCGTCCTCCTGCCCGTGCCGCGCGGACTCCTCCGCCTCCGCGAACCCCCGCCGCGCCTCGTCGAGCCGCGCCTGCGCGTACCGCTCCTGCTCCGCGCCCCGCGCCTCCAGCTCCGCCAGCCGCCCGGCCAGCTCCCGCTCCGCCGCGTCCCGGCGTTCCGCCTGCTCCTGCTCGCGCTCCGCGAGCAACGCCTCCGACCGCCGCCGCATCTCCACCAGCCCGGCCTGGGCCTCGGCCCGCCACGCCGCCGCGTCGTCCCGCGCCTCGGCCCGCGCCTCGTCGGCCTCCCGCTGGGCCCGCAGCAATCCCTGCCGCGCCCGGACCTCGGTCTGCTCGCGCACCGCCTCCCCGTCGTGGCGCGCCAGCTCCGCCACCCGGTCGGCGTGCGCCTCCGCCGCGCCCAGCGCCTCGCCCGCGTCGGTACGGGCGTCCCGGCGCAGGACGTCCGCCTCCTCCTGCGCGAGCAGCAGGATCCGCCGGGCGCGCTCGCTCAACTCGTCGTACGTCTGGGGGGCCAGCGCGGTCACGGCCTCGCGCAGCCGCTCCGCCTCGGCCTCCATCTGCTTTTCGAGGACGGTCAGCCGCGCCACCCGTTCCCAGGCCTCGTCACGGCTGCCGGACAGCCGCGCGAGGTACCGGTCGACGTCTTCGATCCGGTACCCGCGGCCGCGTACGGTCGCCAAACCCTGAGGTCCGTGAGGTGACATGGGTGCACTCATCCTGGAAGCGCCTCTCTCGCGGGGATTCCCGTCAAGGATGCGTCATTTGCTCGCAGAAGCCGGAATGGCCGGGCCGGTACCCCGTTCGAGGGTCCCGGCCCGGCCACTGATCCGATCATCCGCTCAGAGCAACCCGTCCCACATCTGCTCCAGCAGCACCGACCACCAGTTCTCCGGCGAAGCCAGCGCCGCGCTGTCGAGTCCCGCGAGATTCCCCTGGAAATCGACGGTCCAGCGGCCCGCCTGCTCCGGCGTCAGATGCTGACGCAGGCGCCACATGTGACCGAGCATGGCCAACGACCGGGCGAACTGCGGCAGGCTGGAGTTCACGAACTGCGGCGGCACGGGCGCCCCGCCCGGACCGGCCTCCACCGGGACCGCCACTATGTGCGCGGTCCCGTACTGCACGCAGAGCGCCTTGCCGAAGTCGCTGCCGACGACGAGGTACGAGCCCGCGTCCGACGCCGGCTGCACCTGCCGCTGCGCCGCCAGCTCGGCCAGCGTCGGCACCGGCTGCCCGGGGACGGCCTGCGCCCAGAAGAACGGCCCGAAATCGACGGGCAGACCGGCCCACATCAGGGTCTGCGCCACGACGTCCGGCACGCCCTGCCGGGACACCGCCCGCTGGTCGAAGCGGAACACGCCCTGCGGCCCGAACGCGCCCGCCAGTTCCTGCCCGATGACCTCCATCGGGACGGCCGGCTGGAGCGGCACCTGCGGCAGCGGCGCCCGTACCGGCGCGGGGCGCGCCGGACCGTCCGCGACCTGGTGCAGCTCACCCTGATGGGTGAGCAGGTGCTGCACGCCCTGCTGACGGCCCGCGTGGTCCGTTCCGTACGGGGCCACGCTGGTGATCCGCACCTGCGGCCAGGTCTCCCGGATCATCCGGGCGCAGTAGCCGCCCGGCAGCTCGCAGGAGGCCAGCTCCGTGTGGAGTTCCAGCACCTGCTGCGGCGGCACGTTCATCGCGCGGAGCTCGTACAGGATCTGCCACTCGGGGTGCGGGGTGCCGGGCGCCGAGCGACGGATGAGCTGCTGCTCGGAGCCGTCGGGCGCGCGGTAGCGCAGTACGGCCTGGTACCCGGGCCCGACGGTGGGCACCCCGGTCGGCGCCGGCGGCCGGCCCGCGACACCGGGCGGCGGCCCGGGCGGACCGGGCGGCTGCGGCACCCCGGGACCGGCCAGCATCGTCGCGGCGTGGTCGAGCCCGCCACCGGGCGCACCCGGAGCACCCGGCGGACCGGGCGGCCGCGGCACCCCGGGACCGGCGAGCATCGTCGCCGCGTGAGGGGCGCCGCCCCCGGGCGGACCGGGAGGACCGGGCGGCGTCGGCTGCTGCCCGCCACCGGGAGCAC
>NZ_JBVHZI010000012.1:2517-217981 GCF_055574495.1 Streptomyces sp. NPDC029836
CACCGGGCGGACCGGGCGGCTGCGGCGGACGGCCCACGGCCGGACCCGCCAACATCGTCGCGGCATGGTCGAGCCCGCGCCCGACCGAGCCACCGGGAGGACCGGGAGGACCGGGAGGCGCGGGCTGCTGTCCGCCACCGGGAGCACCGGGCGGACCGGGCGGCTGCGGCGGACGGCCCACGGCCGGACCCGCCAACATCGTCGCGGCATGGTCGAGCCCGCGCCCGACCGAGCCACCGGGCACACCGGGGGCGCTGGGCGGCCCGGGCGGCTGCGGGGGCCCACCGGCCGCACCCGCACCACCGGCGGAGCCACCCGCGGAGCCACCCGCAGGAGCACCCGGCCGGGACACCTGCGCCTTGCTGGTCGGCGCGTCGGCGATGTCCGCCGCCTCCGGGCGCAGCCCCACCGCGGGAACCACGGCCGTCCGCGGCAGTTGGCTACCACCGGCCATCAGCGTGGTCTTCGCCTCCGGTGCCACACCGGAGGACGAGGGCCCTTCCTCCTCGTCCGATCCGGACAGCGGCGGCGCGAACACCGTCGCGGGCAGGGGTACGGAGGCCTCGTCCGCACCGGAGTTCACATCGGTCCCGGCCCACGGCGTGGACCCGGCCGGCACCCCGTCGTTCGCGGTCGGCTCGTACGGAACCTCGCCCCCGCGCCGCAGCGGCACCGGCTCCCCGACCCCGCCCGGGGCCGGAGCGGCCTCCGCGACGGGAACCGGAACCGGAGCCGGATCCATCGAAACAGCGGAGGCCGGCAACGGAGCGGAAGAAGACGACGACGACATCGCAGAGGGCGAAGACGACGACGAGGACGACGACGGATCCCGCGGAATCCCCGCCCGGTCCGCCGCCTCCTGGAGCCACTCCGGCGGACTCAGCATGAACGAGGTCATCTCGGAGTCGATCCGCGGCTGCGGCACCGAGGGTTCGGCCGGGGCTGCGGCGGCCCCGGCTCCGTACTCCTCCTCGTAGCGCCGGATGACCTCGCCGACCGGCAGCCCCGGCCACAGCGTCACCTCGCCGCTGTCCCGCGCGATCACCAGCCGCTGCCGGCCGCCGCCGGACACCGGACCGGTGGGCCGGTCCTCGGCCCACACGACGAACCCGAGTCCGAACTCCCGTACGCGCACCTCCCGGTGCTGGTACGCGGGAACGTCCCCGTTGATCCATTCCTCGGCGCGCTCCTGCGCCTGCGCGAACGTCACCACAGCCCGATCAACCTCCCATGCCCGGCGCGGACACCGGAACCGAACGTGCGAATCCGCCGTCCACCATCAGACCGGCCACCGTCTCCAGCTCCGGCGGGTTTCCCGCCAGGCGCTCCAGGAAGGCATCGAAATCGGCACCGCACGGCAGCAGCAGCTGATCCACCCGTTCCTGCACCGACCAGCCGTCCCGGTCGCGCGCGTCGTCGAACGGGGAGAACCAGACGGAACCGATCCCCTGGCCCTTCACCTTCACCGCGATCAACCCGCCCTGTACGAAGGCCACGCTCAGGTAGTCCTTCGTCAGGTGGTCGCGCAGGCACTTGTTGACGTAGACGAGGTCGTTGACCGCCGCCTCCTCGCGCACCGTGAAGAACGGCTGGTCGACCAGCAGGCCCAGCTCCACGAACAGGCCGGCGCCCACGGGGGCACAACCGCCCGCCGCCTTCAGGAAGGACCGGTACGCCTCGGGCAGCCGGTAGCCGAGGTCCTCCTCGACGCCCTGCACCTGCTGCTCGGACACCGACACCAGCGTCTTGGGCAGCTCCAGGTGCGCCGGACGCACTTCCTGGAGCGGGCGGGTACCGCGCTTGTCGTGGTCGACCGGGGCCGTCGCGAGGCCGGCGTGGTGCCGCAGCAGCGCCTTGACCTCGACGGGGACCAGCTCCATCCGGCGGGTCCCGGCGACGTGGTGCCAGGTCCAGCCGTGCGGGGTCGCCACGGGTCCGACGGTGTCCCACAGTTCGTGGCCCGCCACCCGCATCGCCGCGTTCGCGGAGACGCAGTCCGTCAGGCGCAGCTCGTCGACGCCGAAGCCCTCGGGCGGCTCGGCGATCTCCACCGCGGCCCGCGCGTAGCGCGAGAAATCGGGATGACCGTCCCCGTCCATCCGCACTCCGTGGGGATGGCGGGCGGCCCGGACCGGGTCCGGGAAGTGCACGACCTGCCCCGAGTAAGCGGCGTTGGGTGGCGCGGCCTGCTGCCCGAGCCGACCTGTCGTCATGGCGGTAGCCCCCTGCTGGATCTGGCTGGTTCGCCACAGCCTAAGCGTTCGGGCAAGAGCGACACCCGTCCCTACCCAGTGCGCACGCGCACCAGGCAGGAACATCCGAATTGATACGAATATTCGACCCCGCTTCCACACTGCAGGTGACATTTGACAGGCTGTCCCCGCAGCACGGGGGCGTGCGCGACAGCGGCCACCACCGCCGCCACGGGAGGGAAGGCGCGACCATGCAGACCGCGACACCAGGAAACACGGCAACCCGCACCGACCGGGCGGAACCCACGGACACCGGCGCCGGCGGTGATCCCCGGCTGCGCTGGAGCAGCGCAGCCGGCGCCTCCGCGCCCGTCCTGCGCTTCCGCCGCGACGGGATCCTGCCGACCGTCGCCGCCGCGCTCTCCGTACGCGGCGAGACGCTCACCGGCACCGCGGGCAAGGCCGACCAGCCACCCGTACTGCACCCGCTCGTCCAGGACTTCCTCGACACCCTCACCAGCGGCCAGCGCGAACGCTTCACCGGCCGCTGTCCGGAGGCGATCCTGCTCTCCCGCCACCTCGCCGCCGTGGAAGGTGCCCGCAGCCGGCGCGCGTCCCGCAAGCCGCTGACCGCCGGTGAGGCCCGCCGCTCCCTCAAGCACTCCCGGATCACCGCCCGCCGCATCCGTGAGGACGGCGACCCGCTCCACGGCAGCTACGCACCGCCCTGCCGCTCCTGCGACGCGCTCCTCAACCACTTCGGCGTACGCCCCGTCGACCTCACCCACCCCGAGTAGCCACCATGACCACCGCCTCGGCCTCCGCGGCCTCCTCCGCCTCCTACGACCGCTCCTCGGCCACCCGCTTCCCGGGCGTCGTGGACTCCGCGCTGCGCACCGCCGGCTGGGAGCCCGGCCGCTGGGACATCAAGCAGGCCGAGTACTGGGCGGACGCGCTGCGCGACCACACCACCCCGGCCGGACACCGCCACACCGTCTTCCCGGCGGCCGTCGAAGCCTGGGCCGAGTTCGGCGGGCTCGTCGTGTCCGCACCCGGACCGGGCCGCCAGATAGCCCCGACCCCGATCCGCCTCGACCCGCTCACGGGCCTGCACCTGGCCCGCACCTTCGCCGACCTCGGCCGCGCCCTGTCCACCCAGCTCTGCCCGCTCGGCGTGGACTACGACGGCTCGGCCCACCTGGCGATCGACCGCGAGGGCCGCGTCTACGGCATCGACCACACCGGCGACTGGTACCTGGGCGGCGGCCTCGACGAGGCCCTGACCCTGCTCCTGACCGGCCTGCAACCGACCCGCCTCAGCACGGAACCCTGAGGCCGCGCCGCCCCCGCCCACAACGCACGCGGGCGGGGACCCCGGCACCCCCCGCCCACCCGCACGCCGTCGCGCGGCGGCGGCCCGCGCCGCCGTGCGCCGTCCTACGCCGCCCGCTCGCGCGGCAGCACCGCCGAGACCCGGAAGCCGCCCGCGTCCGTCGGCCCCGACACGAAGACCCCGCCGAGGCCGACGACCCGCTCCCGCATCCCGACCAGCCCGTTGCCCCCGCTGGGCAGCCCGGGCCGGGTCACGTCGGCCGCGCAGGGACCGTTCTCCACCTGCATGGCCACCTCCCCGTCGCGGTGGGCCAGCCGTACGACGACCCGCGCCCCCGGCGCGTGCTTGTGGCAGTTGGTCAGCGCCTCCTGCACCACCCGGTACGCCGTCTGCTCCACCTCCGCCGGGTACGGGTCCTCCCGCCCCTCCCCCTGCACCAGCAGCTCGACGACCATCCCGGCCGCCCGGGACTGCCCGATCAGCGCCTCCAGCTCCTCCAAGGAGGGCCCCTCCTCGAAGCCCCCCACCGGCGGGCACGCCACCGGGGCCGGCGCCACCGGCTTCGCCGCGCCGGTCCGCAGCACCCCGAGCATCTCCCGAAGCTCGGTGAGGGCCTGCCGGCCCATGTCCCCGACCAGCGCGGCGTTGCGCACCGCCTTCTCCGGGTCCTTCAGCGCGACGGCCTGGAGCGCCGCCGCGTGCACCACCATCAGCGACACCCGGTGCGCCACGACGTCGTGCATCTCGCGCGCGATCCGGGTCCGTTCCTCCGTACGGGCCCATTCGGCCCGCTCCTCCGCCCGGTCCGCCAACAGCGACAGCTCCCGCTCGAGCGAGTCCGCGCGCTCGTGGAGGCTCTCCATCAACCGGCGCCGGGCCCCCACGTACAGCCCGAGGAGCACGGGCGGCACGGTCAGCGCCACCGCCATGAACGCGGACAGCACGAACACGAGCGTGCCGTCCGCCTCGATGTCGCCCCGGGTGCGCACGTACGTCACGACGAACGTCCCGGCGAGCGCCATCGGGCCCAGCGTCCCCACGATCCGTCGGGGCACCTCGGAGGCGGCCAGCGTGTAGAGCCCGACCACCCCCAGCAGGAAGCCCATCATCGCCGGGGTCACGGCGATGCCGACGAGGGCCACCGCGATGGGCCAGCGGCGCCGCAGCACCAGCGTGGACCCCACCACGAGCCCGAACAGCACCCCGACGACCACGGGTACGCCCGCCTCGCGAGCGGTCGGCACCCCTTCCAGGGCGCACTCGACGGCGGACACCACCCCCAACCCCACGTCCAGGACGGCCCCCCGCCGCCGCTCCCACCACCAGGGCCCGTCCCGCCCGACCCCGCCCCGCTCTTCCCCCGTACCGGTCATGCCGACCAGCGTACGCAGGGGCCTCAGCACACCCGCCGGCGAATTTCCCATAAACCCCCGGTAATCGCACGCACGATGGAATTGACCGTCATTCGGTACCTGAATCCCATATTCCGGACGACATTGGCGACATGACCGAAATCCGACGTCGCCCCGGCGACGGCACCGGCGGCCTCCGCACCGGGGCCGCGACCTTCGAAGGCCTGCGCGAACAGGCCGTCACCCTCCGCCGCGAGTTTCGGGAGGTCGCGGACCCAGAGGGAGATCGAGCTCTTCGAGCAGCCCAGTTCGAGTTGGATCTCGTCGTAGGTCAGGCCCTGGAGGCGGAGTTTGCGGGCCCGCGCGCGGAGGTCGTCCTTCGCGTTGGGGCGTTCTGTCCATTCGGGGGCCGGTTCGCCGGCGCAGCAAGGGCGTCGGCAGGCTGCGGAGCGCCGCGCCGAAGAGCAGGCGGAGACTCGGCGACGGGCACAGGAAGAGATCGGAACGCTCAGCGAGCGGGAACTGTTCCTCGTCGGCGTCGCCCTGTATTGGGCGGAAGGGGCCAAGGCCCGACCGCAGCCCTACATCAACTTCACCAACAGCGACCAGGCGATGATCCGCACCTTCCTCGCCTGGCTTCGCCTTCTCAAGGTGGACACGGGGCGGCTCCGGTTCTTCCTCCAGATCCACGAGTCCGCCGACGTCGAGGCGGCAGAGCGGTATTGGGTGGACGTGGTCGGCATGGACCGTAGACAGTTCGGCAAGACGTCCCTGAAACAGCACAACCCGCGCACCAACCGGAAGAACACCGGCGAGGGTTACCACGGCTGCCTGTCCGTACGCGTCCTACAGGGCACGGAACTTTACCGTCGCATCGAGGGCTGGTGGTACGGCATAGTAGGGGCGTCCAGTTGAGACGGCACAGCCGAGTGTCCGCTTTAGACTAGATTGCCATCCCCTGTGGTGTAATTGGCAGCACTGAGGCTTTTGGTGCCTTATGTCCGGGTTCGAGTCCTGGCGGGGGAGCTTCGCACATTCGGGTCCCGACCTCCACGGTCGGGACCCGGCTTCGTTTCCGCCACCCTGCCCACCGGTATCCTTCGTGCGTCCACCACCCGAAGCCGAAGGGCACACCCGTGAGCGCAACCCGCCCGGCAGCCGTCGTCGTACTCGCAGCGGGTGAAGGCACCCGCATGAAGTCGGCCACTCCCAAGGTTCTGCACGAGATCAGCGGGCGCTCGCTCGTCGGTCACGTGGTCGCCGCGTCCCGCGAACTGGACCCCACGCACCTCGTGGTCGTCGTGGGGCACGCCCGTGAGCAGGTCACCGCGCACCTCGCCGCGATCGACGCCGACGTGCGCACCGCCGTCCAGTACGAGCAGAACGGCACCGGGCACGCCGTCCGGATGGCGCTCGAAGAGCTCGGCGGACCGGTCGCCGGCACCGTGGTCGTGGTCTGCGGCGATACCCCGCTGTTGACCGGCAAGACCCTCGGCGCCCTGGTCGCCACGCACGAGGCGGACGGCAACGCCGTCACCGTGCTCACCGCCGAGGTCCCGGACTCCACCGGCTACGGGCGCATCGTCCGCGACGCGGCCAGCGGCGCCGTGACCGCGATCGTCGAGCACAAGGACGCCACGGACGCGCAGCGCGCGATCCGCGAGATCAACTCCGGGGTGTTCGCCTTCGACGGGTCCCTGTTGTCCGACGCCCTCGGCAAGGTCCGCACGGACAACAGCCAGGGCGAGGAGTACCTCACGGACGTCCTCGGCATCCTGCGCGAGGCGGGCCACCGCGTCGGCGCGGCCGTCGGCGCGGACCACCGGCAGATCCTCGGCATCAACAACCGGGTCCAGCTGGCCGAGGCGCGGGCGCTGCTGAACGCGCGCCTGTTGGAGCGGGCGATGCTCGCGGGCGTGACGGTCGTGGACCCGGCGAGCACCTTCGTGGACGTGACGGTGACCTTCGGGCAGGACGCCCTGATCCACCCGGGCACCCAGCTGCTCGGGAACACGCACGTCGCCGAGGGGGCCGAGGTCGGCCCGAACACCCGCCTGAAGGACACCCGGGTGGGGCCGCACGCACGCGTGGACAACACGGTGGCGGACACGGCCGTCATCGGGGAGTCGGCGACCGTCGGCCCGTTCGCGTACCTGCGGCCGGGCACGAACCTCGGCCTCAAGGCCAAGGCCGGTACGTACGTCGAGATGAAGAACGCGACGATCGGCGAGGGCACCAAGGTGCCGCACCTGTCGTACGTGGGCGACGCGACGATCGGCGACTACACGAACATCGGCGCGGCCAGCGTGTTCGTGAACTACGACGGCGAACACAAGCACCACACGACCGTCGGCTCACACTGCAAGACGGGATCCGACAACATGTTTGTGGCTCCCATCACCATCGGGGACGGTGCCTACACGGCGGCCGGCTCGGTGATCACCAAGGACGTGCCGCCCGGCGCCCTGGCCGTGGCCCGCGGCCAGCAGCGGAATATCGAGGGTTGGGTGGCCCGCAAGCGTCCCGGCAGCGCGGCGGCGACGGCCGCGCAGTCGACGGCGGACAAGGACTCCGGCCGCCCGTGAGGTGAACTGGCCGGAAACAGGTGCGCCCGTGACGGCGTACCGTGATAGGTGCACGCAATTCGGCTGGCTGACCGTGTGCGGGACGGACGCACGCGGGAGCGAGCAGCTTTCAGACGTCTGAGGAGACTGTGCTGTGACCGGGATCAAGACGACCGGCGAGAAGAAGCTGATGCTCTTCTCCGGCCGCGCCCACCCCGAGCTGGCCGAGGAGGTCGCACACCAGCTGGGAGTCGGCCTCGTGCCGACCAAGGCTTTCGACTTCGCGAACGGTGAGATCTACGTCCGCTTCCAGGAGTCGGCCCGCGGCGCGGACTGCTTCCTGATCCAGAGCCACACGGCTCCGATCAACAAGTGGATCATGGAGCAGTTGATCATGATCGACGCGCTGAAGCGCGCGTCGGCACGCTCCATCACCGTGATCGTCCCGTCCTACGGCTACGCCCGTCAGGACAAGAAGCACAAGGGCCGCGAGCCGATCTCGGCCCGTCTGGTCGCGGACCTGCTGAAGACCGCGGGTGCGGACCGCATCCTCACGGTCGACCTGCACACCGACCAGATCCAGGGCTTCTTCGACGGCCCGGTCGACCACCTGTCGGCCCTGTCGGTCCTCGCGGACTACGTGGGCGCCAAGGTGGACCGCACCAAGCTGACGATCGTCTCCCCGGACGCCGGCCGCGTGCGCGTCGCCGACCGCTGGTGCGACCGTCTGGACGCGCCGCTGGCCATCGTGCACAAGCGCCGCGACAAGGACGTCGCCAACCAGGTGACCGTCCACGAGGTCGTCGGTGAGGTCCGCGGCCGCGTCTGCGTCCTGGTCGACGACATGATCGACACCGGTGGCACCATCTGCGCCGCCGCCGACGCGCTGTTCGCGCACGGCGCCGAGGACGTCATCGTGACGGCCACGCACGGCATCCTGTCGGGCCCGGCCGCCGACCGCCTGAAGAACTCCAAGGTCAGCGAGTTCGTGTTCACGAACACCCTGCCGGACCCGTCCGACCTGGAGCTCGACAAGATCACCGTGCTGTCGATCGCCCCGATGGTCGCCCGCGCGGTGCGCGAGGTCTTCGAGGACGGTTCGGTGACGAGCCTGTTCGAGGAACAGCAGTAACCGTTCCCCGCTAGATCCTTTTGGTGCGGCCTCCCCCGCCCGGGTACACTCCACGAGTTGCTCGGCGAGGGAGGCCGTACCCGTTTCGGGTCCGGACACTCCGTTATCGACGCGCTCTTCGTAGCAGGCCGTTCCGGCCGGGTGACTGTCGTCCATTTCCGTCACCCCACGAGGAGTGAGCATGTCCGAGGTCAAGCTTTCCGCCAAGATCCGTGACTCCTTCGGCAAGGGCTCCGCCCGCCAGGCCCGTCGCGACGCCCTGACCCCCGGTGTCATCTACGGTCACGGCACCGAGCCGAAGCACGTCAACGTCGACGCCCACGCCCTCCAGCTGGCGCTGCGCACCCCGAACGTCCTGCTCTCCCTGGACCTGGGCGACGCCGGCACCGAGCTGGTCATCCCCAAGGCCGTGCAGAAGCACCCGCTGAAGCGCTCGATCTCCCACGTCGACTTCCTGATCGTCAAGAAGGGCGAGAAGGTCACCGTCGACGTCGCGATCGTCACCGAGGGCGAGCTGGCCGCCGGCGGCAACATGCTGGAGACCCTCCAGAACACCATCTCCGTCGAGGCCGAGGCCACGCACATCCCGACCGAGGTCACCGTCTCCATCGCGGGTCTCCAGGCCGGCGACACCATCCACGCCAAGGACCTGGTCCTCCCGAAGGGCACCACCCTGGCCGTCGACGGTGACATCGCCGTCCTCCAGGTCGTGGCCCCGCAGGCCGAGGAGCCGGCCGCCGACGCCGAGGGCACCGAGGCCTGAGCCTCGCCCCACCCCCTCAGCAGTTGTTGACCGACCGCCGTCCGGCTCCACTGGAGCGGGACGGCGGTCGTTCTCGTGTACGGGCTCAACGCGAAGGAGCTTTTGATGTCGGACGACGCGGCGCCCTGGCTGGTCGTCGGCCTGGGCAATCCCGGGCCTGAGTACGCGGGCAACCGCCACAACATCGGGTTCATGGTGGCCGACCTGCTGGCCGAGCGGATCGGCGGCAGGTTCAAGGCGCACAAGGCGCGGGCCCAGGTGGTCGAGGGCCGCATCGGCCCGCCGGGACCGGCGAACCGCCGGGTGGTGCTGGCCAAGCCGATGTCGTTCATGAACCTGTCGGGCGGCCCGGTGACGGCCCTGCGCGACTTCTACAAGGTCCCGCTGGAGCGCGTCGTCGCCGTCCACGACGAGTTGGACATCGACTACCCGACGCTGCGCCTGAAGCTGGGCGGCGGGGACAACGGGCACAACGGCCTGAAGTCGATGACGAAGGCGATGGGTCCGGACTACCACCGGGTCCGTTGTGGCATCGGCCGGCCGCCGGGTCGGATGCAGGTCGCCGACTTCGTGCTGAAGGACTTCTCCTCGACCGAGCGCAAGGAGCTGGACTGGTTCGTGGACCGGTCCGCGGACGCCGTGGAGTCGCTGATCCAGGAGGGCCTGGAGCGGGCGCAGTCGACGTACAACTCGTAGGGCGTACGCGAAGGCCCCCGCCGACGGAGGAATCCGGCGGCGGGGGCCTTCGCGCGTGCGGGTACGGGTCAGCCGGTGTTGCGCAGGCCGGCGGCGACGCCGTTGACGGTGAGCAGCAGGGCGCGGGCCAGCAGCGGGTCCGCCTCCTCGCCGCGGGCGACGGCCGCGCGCTGGCGGGCCAGCAGGGAGACCTGGAGGTAGGAGATCGGGTCCAGGTAGGCGTCGCGGACGGCGAACGTCTGCTGGAGGACCGGGTTGGAGTCCAGGAGCCGCTCGCCGCCGGTGATGCGCAGCACCTCGCGGACGGTCAGCTCGTGCTCGGCCTCGATGCGGGCGAACACGTGCTTGAGGTTCTCGGGGACGAGCGTGTCGACGTAGTGCCGGGCGATGCGCAGGTCCGTCTTGGCCAGCGTCATCTCGACGTTGGAGAGGAAGTTGC
Organism: Streptomyces sp. NPDC029836; assembly: GCF_055574495.1. Lineage (NCBI taxonomy): Bacteria > Bacillati > Actinomycetota > Actinomycetes > Kitasatosporales > Streptomycetaceae > Streptomyces > Streptomyces sp. NPDC029836. Next base: position 12,989 of record NZ_JBVHZI010000012.1, read on the forward strand.
GGAAGAAGTGCCAGCGCTCCCCCATCTCGCCGAGGGCCGCGTCCTGGCCGGCCTCGCGCAGGGCCTTGAGGCCGGAGCCGACGCCGTACCAACCGGGGACGATCTGGCGGGACTGGGTCCAGCCGAAGACCCACGGGATGGCGCGCAGCCCGTCGAGGCCGGCGCCGGAGTCGGGACGGCGCGAGGGACGGGAGCCCAGGTGCAGGTCGGCGAGCTGGTCGACGGGGGTCGCCGCGAAGAAGTACGACGGCAGGTCCGGGTCCTCGACCAGCGCGCGGTAGGCGCCGTGTGCGGCGTCGGACACGATGTCCATGGCCGCGTCCCAGCGGGCGAGGGCCTCGTCGGACTGGCGGGGCGCGGTGTGCAGGGCGGAGGCCTGCAGGGTGGCCGCGACGGTCAGTTCCAGGTTCTCGCGGGCCAGCGAGGGGACGAGGTACTTGTCGGAGATGACCTCGCCCTGCTCGGTGACCTTGATCTCGCCCTCCAGGGTGCCCCAGGGCTGGGCGAGGATCGCGTCGTGCGAGGGGCCGCCACCGCGGCCGACGGTGCCGCCGCGGCCGTGGAAGAGGCGCAGGCGCACCCCGTAGCGGTGGGCGACGTCGCGGAGCCGGCGCTGGGCGCGGTGGATCTCCCACTGGGAGGTGGTGATGCCGCCGAACTTGGAGGAGTCGGAGTAGCCGAGCATGACTTCCTGGACGTCGCCGCGCAGCGAGACGAGGCGTCGGTAGGAGGGGTCGGCGAGCATTTCGTCGAGGATGACGTCGGCGGCGCGCAGCTCGTCGGTGGTCTCCAGGAGCGGGACGATGCCGATCTTGGCCCAGCCGCCGTGCAGGTCGAGGAGGCCGGCCTCGCGGGCGAGGACGGCGGCGGCGAACACGTCGTCGGCGCCCTGGCACATCGAGATGATGTAGGACTCGATGACCTCGGGGCCGAACTTCTCGAAGGCGTCCTTGATCGCGCCGAAGACGCCGAGGGTCTTCTGGCCGGCCGCGTCGAGCGGGGCCGGGGTGGGGGCCAGCGGCCGCCGGGAGCGCAGTTCCTTGGCGAGGAGCTTCTGCCGGTAGTCGCGCGGCATGTCGGCGTAGCGCCAGGACTCCTCGCCGAGCCGGTCGAAGAGCTGGCCGAGGGCGTGGTGGTGGGCGTCCGCGTGCTCGCGCACGTCCATGGTCGCCAGCTGGAGGCCGAAGGCGGCCAGCGTGCGGATGGTGCGGTCCATGCGGCCGTCGGCGAACAGGGCGCCGCGGTGCTCGCGCAGCGAGGTCTGGATGAGGGTGAGGTCGGTGAGCAGCTCGGCGGTGCCGAGGTAGTCGCGCCCCTCTTCGTGCGGGGTGCCCTTGGCGAGGCGGTCGCGGGTGTTGACGAGCTTCTGCCGGATGCAGGTCGCCTTCAGCCGGTACGGCTCCTCGGCGTTCAGCCGCTTGTAGCGGGGGCTGATCTCGGGGAGGCGTTCCAGGTCGGCCTGGAGGGAGGTGAGGAGTTCCTCGGTGGCGCCGGTGTAGCGGATCGAGTTGGACAGCAGCCCGCGCAGGAAGTCGATCAGTTCGAGGGCGTCGGTGATGCCGTGCTCGTGCTGGAGGATCAGTACGTCGCGGGTGACGTCGGGCGTGACGTTGGGGTTGCCGTCGCGGTCGCCGCCGATCCAGGTGCCGAAGGTCAGCGGGCGGGTGCCCGGGGGGATCTCGACGCCGACGCGCTGGAGCTCGGCGGCGAGGTCCTCCAGGACGTCGCCGACGGCGCCGGCGTGCAGCTCGTCGAGGTAGTAGATGGCGTTGCGGGCCTCGTCGGCGGGCTCGGGGCGGACCACGCGCAGCTCGTCGGTCTGCCACACGAGGTCGATGTTCTCGGCGAGGCGCAGGTCGTGCCGGCGGCGCTCACCGGCGCCGGAGACCGGCTCCTCCAGGAGGGCGGCGATGCGGCGCAGCTTGTTCAGGACGCTGCGGCGGGCCGCCTCGGTGGGGTGCGCGGTGAAGACGGGACGCACGTTGAGGTTCTTGACCGTCTGCCGCAGGTGCTCGGGGTCGGCGTCCTTGAGCATGTCGGCGGTGCGGGCGAGGAGCCCGCCCTCGGCGGCGCGGTGGGCGCGCAGCTCCTTGCCGCGGTGCACCTGCTCGGTGACGTTGGCGAGGTGGAAGTAGGTGGAGAAGGCGCGCACCAGCTTGGCGGCGGTCTCCAGGTCGGTGTCGCCGAGGAGGGTGGCCGCGGCTTCGCCGTCGGTGCGCGTCAGCGCGCGGACGCGTTCGACGAGGTCGAGGAGGTGTTGGCCCTCCTGGCGTACGAGGGTCTCCCCGAGGAGGTCACCGAGGCGGCGGATGTCCGCACGCAGCTCTGCGTTGGCCGTGTCCGCGGCGGTCGCGGAGACGGAGTTGACGGGGGCCTGGTCAGCACTGCTCACAGGTGCGGCTCCTTGCAGTGTTCGAGCGCTACTGGGCGGGGGGCTCCCGGGTGCGCGCGGCGGTGCCGCGTCCTGATGCGCAGCTCGGGCTGCCCGTGCGGACCGCGCTGTCCGACGACACCAGGATAGGTGGCCCGTGCCGGTGCGCCGCCAGGGTGACCGTCCAGTGGACGGGCGCGGCGGGGCGGCGTGCGGGTCGGTGAGGTCGCGGGCGTGCTCCTCTTGCCGGATGCGGGACTTTTGCCATACTTACGACGCCGTAGGTTACGGACCCGTAGGTCTGCGCCCGGCGCCTGCCGACTCCTCACCCCCGGGGGAACCCCCATGACCACCAGTCCGGATCTGACCGAGGGCGCGACGTCGTCCTCCGTGCGCGGTGGCGATTCCGCGTCCGCGCCGTCCGCCACGCTCGGCGGCGAGAACAAGCGGTCCATCGAGCAGATCGCTCTGCTGCTGTTCATCACCGTCCCCTTCATCGGGCTGCTGGCGGCGATCCCGCTGGCCTGGGGCTGGGGGGTGAGCTGGCTGGACGTGGGCCTGATGGTGTTCATGTACTTCCTGGCCTGCCACGGCATCACCATCGGCTTCCACCGGTACTTCACGCACGGTTCCTTCAAGGCGAAGCGGCCGCTCCGGATCGCCCTGGCGATCATGGGTTCGATGGCGGTGGAGGGTCCGCTGGTGCGTTGGGTCGCCGACCACCGCAAGCACCACAAGTACTCGGACCACGAGGGCGACCCGCACTCGCCGTGGCGGTTCGGCGAGACGCTGCCGGCCCTGATGAAGGGCCTGTGGTGGGCGCACATCGGATGGCTCTTCGACGAGGAGCAGACCGACCAGCAGAAGTACGCCCCGGACCTGATCAAGGACCCGGCGATCCGGCGGATCTCGCGCGACTTCGTGTACTGGACGATGTTCTCGTTGGCCGTCCCGCCGCTGGTGGGCGGTCTGGTGACGATGTCCTGGTGGGGTGCGTTCACCGCGTTCTTCTGGGGCTCCCTGGTGCGCGTGGCGCTGCTGCACCACGTGACCTGGTCGATCAACTCGATCTGTCACGCGGTGGGCAAGCGGCCGTTCAAGTCCCGGGACCGCAGCGGCAACGTGTGGTGGCTGGCGGTGCTGTCGTGCGGTGAGTCCTGGCACAACCTGCACCACGCCGACCCGACGTCGGCGCGGCACGGCGTGCTGCGCGGGCAGGTCGATTCGAGCGCGCGGCTGATCCGCTGGTTCGAGCAGCTGGGATGGGCGTCGGACGTGCGGTGGCCGTCAGCCGACCGGATCGCTGCCCGGCGCCAGGAAAAGATGACGAACCCGGCATGATGGGGGACGTGGCGATCGACGGCAGCAGTTCCAGCAGCGACAAGCCCCGGCGAGGCCGTCGGGTCCGGATGACGGGCGCCGAGAGGCGTCAGCAACTGCTGGACATCGGCCGCGCCCTGTTCGCCGAGAAGGGCTTCGAGGGCACGTCGGTGGAGGAGATCGCGGCCAAGGCCGGGGTGTCCAAGCCGGTGGTGTACGAGCACTTCGGCGGCAAGGAGGGCCTGTACGCGGTGGTGGTCGACCGCGAGATGCGCCAGCTGTTGGACGGGGTGACGGGCGCCCTGACGGCGGGGCACCCGCGGGAGCTCCTGGAACAGGCCGCGTTCGCGCTGCTCGACTACATCGAGAGCTATACGGACGGCTTCCGGATCCTGGTCCGGGACTCCCCCGTGGCCCAGTCGACGGGCACCTTCGCGTCGCTGATCAGCGACATCGCCACGCAGGTCGAGGACATCCTGGGGCTGGAGTTCAAGGCCCGCGGGTTCGATCCGAAGCTGGCGCCGCTGTACGCGCAGGCGCTGGTCGGGATGGTGGCGCTGACCGGCCAGTGGTGGTTGGAGACCCGGCAGCCGAAGAAGGCCGAGGTCGCCGCGCACCTGGTGAACCTGTGCTGGCACGGCTTGGAGAACCTGGAGGCCAGGCCCCGACTGGTGGGACACCGCAAGAGCTGACGGCCGGCGCCCGGCCTCGGCGGCCACGGTCCGCACGGCGGACCGCCCGACGGCGCCCCGTCACCGGAGATCCGGTGACGGGGCGCCGTCGCGTCGCGCTCCTTACGGACGGTCCCCGCCGGGGTCGCCCCCGTCCGGGCCGCTCCCGTCCGGACGCCCGACGTCCGCACCGCCGGCGTCCGGGCCGTGCGGCTCCAGGAACTCCAGCCGGTTGCCGACCGGGTCCTCGGAGTAGAAACGCCGGTGGCCCGGCAGGTCGCCGTCCCACACGACCCGCGCCCCGCGCTCCTGGAGTCTGCGCGCGTACTCCTGGATGCCGTTCACCCTGAGCCCGGGGTGCGCCGTGCGCGCGGGACGGAAGTCCTCGTCCACGCCGAGGTGCAGTTGGACGGCGCCGAGGGCGAACCAGCAACCGCCCCGGGCGGCGAGCAGGGGCGGTTTGGACAGCTCCCGCATGCCGAGGACGTCCGAGTAGTAGGCGCGCAGCGCGTCCTCGGAGCCGGGGGGCGCGGCGAGTTGCACGTGGTCGACGGCGGTCAGCACGGGCCGTCCTCCTTGCGGGCGATGGCGAAGATGCGCCGGAAGGGGAAGACGGTGCCGCGCGGGCCGGGCGGGTAGGCCTCGCGCAGCGCCTCGCGGTACTCGGCGAGGAAGCTCTCGACGGCCTCCCGGTCGTCGCCGAGGGCGGTCAGGACGGGCCGCAGGGCCGTGCCCTTGACCCAGTCGAGCACCGGGTCGGGGCCCTGGAGCAGCTGGTGGTAGGTGGTCTCCCACACGTCGACGGCGCACCCGAGCTCGGTGAATCGGGCGAGGTACTCGGCGGGTTCGAGGAGGTGGACGTAGCGGGCGCCGTGGCCGGCGAGCCGGGAGTGCCAGCGCGGGGTGTCGCAGAGCTCGGCCAGCAGCCGGTGGCTGGGGGCGCCGAAGTTGCCGGGGATCTGGAAGGCGAAGGTGCCGCCGGGCCGCAGCCCGTGGAGCCAGGCCGCGAAGGACCCGGGGTGGCTGGGAACCCACTGCAGGGCGGCGTTGGAAACGATCAGGTCGTACGTCTCCTCGGGCATCCAGTCGGCGATGTCACCGTGCCGGAAGTCGAGCCGGCCGCCGCCCGCGGTGGGTCCGGCGTGCTCCGCCGTGGCGCGGGCGAGCATCTCGGGCGACAGGTCGAAGCCGGTGATCCGGGCGTCGGGCCAGCGTTCGGCGAGCAGGGCGGTGACGTTGCCGGGTCCGCAGCCGAGGTCGGCGATGCGCGGGCCGGGGCCCTCGTCGGAGTGCGCGGCGGGCGTGGGCAGCTCGGATATGCGGGTCAGCAGGTCGAGGAAGGGACGGGTTCGGTGTCCCGCGTGCCGGAGGTATTGCTGGGGGTCCCAGGTGGGTGCGGACGGGGCGGAACCGTCCAGGGCCGGGGGGCGCACGGCCGGCGCGATATCGGAATGCATGTTCGAGCCTTCCCATGGGTGGGGCGATTGGAAGCGGAATCCGTTCCGGCCACCTCCATGCCCCATGGTCGGCCAAAATATATCTCGATGTCAAGATTCTTGGTTTCAAGAGACTTCATATCGACAGACCCCTTACACTGATCGGCATGGAGGACGAGGTCGACCGACTGGTCGCGGCATGGCGGCGAGAGCGCCCTGACCTCGACGTGGAACCACTTGAGGTGCTCAGCCGGGTCAGCCGGCTCGCGCGCCACCTCGACCGCGCCCGCAGGCTGGCCTTCGCCGAGCACGGGCTCGAACCGTGGGAGTTCGACGTCCTGACCTCGCTGCGGCGCGCCGGCGCGCCCTACCAGCTGTCCCCCGGGCAACTCCTGACCCAGACGCTCGTCACCTCGGGCACCATGACCAACCGCATCGACCGGCTCGCCAAGAAGGGCCTCGTCGAGCGGCTGCCCGACCCCAACGACCGTCGGGGCGTCCTGGTCCGGCTGACGCCGGAGGGCCGCGACCGCGCCGACCAGTCCCTCGCGGGTCTGCTGGCCCAGGAACGGGCGATCCTGGCCCAGCTCTCGACGGGGCAGCGCGGCGACCTCGCCGGGCTGCTACGCCAGTTGACCGCTCCGTTCGACAACATCCCCGGGTAGACCCGCCAGTTCGGCGGGCCGTACGCCCGCCCGCCGGGCCAGGGCCACGGCCGCCAGGGTGGAGTGCACGCCCAGCTTGCCCAGCACGTTCTGCATGTGGGTGCGGACGGTGTGCGGGGACAGGAACAGCCTGGCCGCCACGTCCTTGCGGCCCAGCCCCGCCACCATGCAGCGCAGCACCTCGTGCTCCCTCGGGGTGAGGGACTCGACGAGCCGTTCGCTGTCCGTACGGTGCTTGCGGGCGGCGGTGAGTTCCCGCAGCACCCCGGTGAGCAGCGCGGGCGGCAGGTGGGTCTCCTCGCGCAGCACCCCCCGGATGACGGCGAGCAGCCGGGACAGGGAGCAGTCCTTCGCCACCCACCCGGAGGCGCCCGCCTGCAGGGCCAGGGCGGCCCGGCGGGGGTCGTCCCGTTCGGCGAGGACCACGGTGTGCACCCCGGGATGGGCGACGCGCACCCCGGCGACCAGCGCGATCCCGTCCGGGCCGGGCGGTGGCCCGGAGCCCGGTTCCCGCGGGGCGGGTACGGTCCCGGCGGCGGCGCCGAGGTCGGCGTCGACGAGCAGGACGTCGAAGCGGCGGCCCTCCGCCGCCGCGCGTTCGAGGCAGCGCGCGGCCGCGGGACCGCTGCCGGCCGCGGACACGTCCACGTCCGGCTCGGCCGCGAGCGCGGCCGCGAGGGACTCGGCGAAGATGCGGTGGTCGTCGACCACCAGAACCCGGATGCGAACCACAAAACCCCCAAGGGTCGGGGAACGGACGACTGCGGGTACGACGCCCGGACCAGGAGGTCCACAGGCCGTCGCAGCCGCCGCCGTGACTTCTGTGCACTACCCCGGACCGGACGCCGTACCCGGCGTGTCTCGACCCCTGAATCAACACCGGCCCCCACCGGCGTCACGCTTCAGCGTAGGCCCGGGGCCGTCTCGCGGTTGGCCGAATAGCAGAAGTTTTTCGAGCGATTTTCCGGTGGGGCGGTCCCGCAGGCGTGGTGTCGTGGCTTGATTTCGACGGTCCGGGCGGCCCGGAAGCTGATTTCCCGACCGGAGTGTGCCATCGGCAGTTGCACGAGGGGGCTTTCACCCGGCGTACGCGCGCCGGGCGCCCGCGCAGAGCGCCCGTCCACCGCGCTCGCCGCGCACGCGCACGCCCCCCGCACCGGTCGGGGTGCGAGGGGCGTGGGGTGGGCGTGGTGCGGAGCCGCGCCGACTGCGGCGGACCCGTCGGGCGTCAGACGCCGGACGTTCGCGTCAGGCGCGCTGTTCGCGGGCGAAGTTCCAGGCGTCCGTCACGATGTTGGTCAGGTCCGAGCGGGTCGGGGTCCAGCCGAGGCGCACGCGCGCCGCTTCCGCGGAGGCGACGAGCACCGCCGGGTCGCCGGCGCGGCGGGCGGCGACGGTCTCGGGGATCTCCCGGCCGGTGACCTTGCGGACGGTCTCGATGACCTCGCGGACCGAGAAGCCGTTGCCGTTGCCCAGGTTGCAGATCAGGTGCTCGCCCTCGGCCGCCGTCTCCAGCGCCGCGAGGTGGGCGTCCGCGAGGTCGGCGACGTGGATGTAGTCGCGCACGCAGGTGCCGTCGGGGGTCGGGTAGTCCTCGCCGAAGATCGAGATGGACTCGCGCTCCCCCAGGGCGACCTGGAGGACCAGCGGGATCAGGTGGGTCTCGGGGTCGTGCCGCTCGCCGAACTCCCGGTAGGCGCCGGCCACGTTGAAGTAGCGCAGCGAGACCGCCGCGAGGCCGTGCGCCGTGCACTCCCCCGCGATCATGTGGTCGACGGCCAGCTTCGAGGCGCCGTACGGGTTGGTCGGCGCGGTCACCGAGTCCTCGGTGAGCGGACCGTCGGCGGGCTCGCCGTAGGTCGCGGCGGTCGAGGAGAAGATGAGCTTGCGGACGCCGGCCCCGCGCATCGCGTCGAGCAGGGCGCGGGTGCCGCCGACGTTGTTGTCCCAGTACTTGCCGGGGTTGACGACGGACTCGCCGACCTGCGAGGAGGCCGCGAAGTGCAGGACCGCGTCGTAGGAGGCGTCCAGGTGGTCGGCGGCGTCCTGGATCCGGCCGTCGATCAGGGTCGCTCCGGCCGGGACTCCCGCACCGAAGCCGGTGGAGAAGTTGTCGAGGACGGTTACCTCGTGGCCGGCTTCCAGGAGGTGGGCCGCGACGACGCCACCCACGTATCCGGCGCCACCGGTGACCAGGTACTTACTCACTCGCACTCCAAGCTCTCGCGGACGCACGCGAACGCGCGTGCTGGTATCTGGCATACCGGATTCCGCGCTCCCGGGGAAATCGCCCGGGGAAATCGTCACCGGACGGGACGGCTCATTCCGCGAGGAGTCCCGGCCCCGCGGCCCGGTCGAGCAGACCGGTGCGCGCGGCCAGCGCGGCGGCCTCCAGCCGCGATCCCACGCCGAGTTTCATCAGCACCCGCTGGACGTGGGTGCGGGCCGTGCTCGGCGCGATGGCCATGCCCGCGGCGATGAGCCGGGTGTCCTCGCCCTCGGCGACCCGGACCAGCACCTCCACCTCGCGCGGGGTCAGCAGGCGCAGCAGGCGGCTGCCCTCGTCGTCGGGCTGGGCGGCGGGGTTGAGCAGCTCGGCGAAGGCCCCCTGCAACAGCTGCGGGGCGATCGCCACCTCCCCGACCCGGGCCTTGGCCAGGGCCCGTTCCACTCCCTCGATGCGCTCGTCGTGGCGTACGTAGCCCGAGGCACCGGCGGCGAAGGCGGCGGCGATGCCGCGCGGGCTGGGCACCGGGCCCAGCACGACCACGGCGATCTGCGGGCGCTCGCCCTTGATCCGGGCGACGGGTTCGAAGATCCCGGGGGCCGCGGGGGTGGCGGTGCCGAACAGGCAGACCTCCGGGGCGCGGCCGATGACGAGCTCGGCGGCGCCGGCCGTCGGTGCGGCGGCCGCGAGCACCCGGTGCCCGCGCAGTTTGAGGGCCGAGGCGAGCGCCTCGGCCAGTAGCCGGTGTTCGTCGACCACCACGACCCGTACGCCCATCAAGGCTCCCACCCCAGATCCTTCTGACCCGGCAAGCTACACGCTTGTTCGACGGGGCGTGCCCGATACAGCGCGAAAGCCCCCGGAAGGGCGGACCTTCCGGGGGCTTCGGGGCGTGCGGTGCGGCGGGCCTTCGCAGGTCAGCTCGCGGTGAAGGAGACGAAGAGGTACTCCGGGTCGCTCTTCTCCGAGTACGGCTTGCGGACCGTGGTGCGGGAGATGAAGAACTTGCCGTTGTGGTAGCGGAACTCGGAGTGGTCCGCCGAGAACTGGGCTTCGGCGCGCTGGCCCGTCTTCTCCGGCGGGTTCTCCATGAGGACGGTCTCCTTCATGGTCTTGCTGTCGATGCTGACGATCTGGCCGCCCTTGTTGTACGGGGGCGACTTGTAGGCGATGACGTTCGAGCCGTCCATGCGCAGCGGGGTGATGGTGTAGCTCTCGCCCGCGTCGGCCCGGTCGCTGGTGGCCTTGCCGGTCTCCAGGTCGAAGGAGACGAGCTCGTTGGTGCGGCCCACGGAGGATCCCGAGCCCTGGTGCTCGTAGGTCGGCAGGTAGACCTTGCCGTTGCCGACGACCATCTTCGAGCACTGCTCGACCTCGGTGGCGGGGCACTCGGGTGCCCAGGTGCCGGCGGCGAGCGAGATGCGGCTCTTGAGCTGGCCGGCGTCGTCGACGACGAAGAGGTCGCTGACGCCGGTGGCGTTCTTGGCGGTGTCGCCGACGTCCGCGGCGACGATGAGCGGCTTCGTGGAGATGATGCCCGCCCACTCGATGCCCGGGGACAGCTTGTACGCGGACTTCGGCGCGCCGGTGACCGGGTCGAGGACCTGGGCGATCAGGCTCTGGTTGGGGATCCGGCCGCACTTGCGCAGCACGGCGAGGGCCTCGCCGCCCGCGTAGCCGAGGTCGTAGCAGCTTTCGGCGTCGACCTTGGGCGTCCAGAGGGACTTGCCGTCGGCGAGGTTCCAGGCGGCGCCACCGCTGAGGCCGCCGGCGGCGACGGTCTGGCCGCTGATGGTGACCTCGTTGAAGGCGACGGGCTTGTCGCCGCCGGTGGCGGACTTGGCGGAGCCGGACCACAGCAGCTTGCCGGCGTTCAGGTCGATGACGCCGACCTGGTTGCACTGCGGGTACTTCTTGTCCTCGGTCGGCAGGGCCTCCTGGAAGAGGATCGCCGACTTGTTGTCGCTGATGTGCTTGGTCGCGCCGCAGATGTGGGCGGGGAGCGGGAGCTCCCACTTCTTGCCGCCGTCGACCAGGTTGTAGCCGACGACCTTCGCGACGTCGGACTTGACGTAGGTGGAGTCGGTCAGCCAGGAACCGTCGACGGAGATGACGTCGGCGGGCTGCGGGCTCGGGACGTTGACCAGCGTCTTCGACTTGGTGTTGGTCGGGACCTTCTCGGTGCCGCCGGGGGCCGCGGGGGCCTTGGGGTCGGTCGAGCCGCTGGGGGTGCCGCCCTCGGCGGTGGTGGTGCCGCCGCCGCCCTCGTCGTCGCCGGAGACGTACCAGAAGCCGCCGCCGATGATGAGGGCCATCGCCACCAGCGCGGAGCCGACGATCATCAGCTGGGTGCGGACGACGTTGCCGCCGCCCGCGGCGGGCCGCGCCGGGGTCCGGAGGGTGGCCGGCTGCTGCGGGTGCCCGAAGCCGGGCTGCTGCTGGGGGTAGCCGTAGCCGGGCTGCTGCTGGGGGTAGCCGTAGCCGGGCTGTTGGGCCGGCGGCTGCGGGGCGGTGGGGGGCATCGGCGGGGGCGGCGGGACCGGCTGGGGCGCGCCGAAGCCTCCCGACGGGGGCTGCTGCGGGGGCGGCGGGGTACTCATGACGTGCTACTGCCTCTCGGTGGGCGGCTCGGTGGACTCGTTCACTTGCCGAAGGCCATCAGGAGCTTCTCGTCCTTGCCGTCGCCCTGCAGGTTGGTGACGGAGAGGAAGAAGCGTCCGTCCTCGTAGGCGGTGCGGGAGAACATGAAGGAGCCCTCGATCTTCGCGGCGGGGCCCGAGGGCATCTTCAGGAGCACCGTGGGCTTGCCGTCGGCGGCCGGCAGGGACACGATCTCGCCGGGCTCGTCGAGGCCGGCGCCCGTGCGGTAGGCGGTCAGCCGGCCGCCCGCGGCCTTGAGCGGGACGAAGGTCTGCTTGTCGCCGGCCTTGGTGCGCCACTTGACCTTGCCGGTATTGAGGTCGAAGGCGACGATCTCCGCGCTCGCGGTGTCCAGTTCCGCCCCGGTGCCCAGGTAGATGGTGTCACCGTCCACGACGGAGTTCCCGCAGTTCTGGAGGCCCTCGCTACTGCTGCCGCCGCCGCAGTTGATCACGAAGTTGCCGTCGCCGGAGAGCGAGTTGCGCTTCTGTCCCTTGTCGTCGAGGACGATGATCCCGCGCTGCTTGGTCTCGCGGTTCTGGGCGTCGATGACGGTCGGGCTGACGGAGTAGACGGCCTTGACCTGGAAGCCCTTGGGAAGCTTGTAGGCCCAGGTCTTCTTGCCGGTGTTCGGGTCGGCGTCCTGGATCTCAACGGTCTTGTCGGCGTCCAGGCACATGGCGACGGCGATCAGCCTGCCGTTGCCCGCGGCGTAGTCCGTGGGCTTGCAGCCCTCGGGGCCGGCGTCGGAGAAGAGCTTGTCGCCGGTGCTCAGGCGGTGGACGCTCTGGCCGCCCATCCAGCCGAGGGCGACGGTGTCCCCGGTGAAGGTGACCGTGGTCTCGGAGGCGGTCTTGAAAAGACCCTCCATGACGATTTCCTTGGTCCAGAGCTCCTTGCCGCCCTTGAGGTCGACGAGCTTCATCTGGTTGCAGTTGGAGTCGTCGTCGTTCTTGACCACCATGACGGTCCGGCCGTCGGGGGTGGTCTGACCCGTGATGCCGCAGATCTCCGTACGGAGGTCGAGCTTCCACTTCTCCTTGCCGTCGGTCACCGCGTAGGCCACGACGGACTTGTCGACGGTCTTGACGACGGCGTCGCCGACCACCCACTGGCCCTTGGCCGGGATCCCGGCGCCGGGTCCCTCCATCTTGACGGTCTTGAGCCAGAGGGCCTTGTCCTCGCCGGTCTTGCGGCCGGAGTTGAGGTCGGTCGGGTACGCGCCGCCGGCGCCGTTGCCGTCGCCCTTGTCCACGGAGGCCGAGGGGGAGGGCTTGTCGTCGGTGGGCGCGGAGCTCTGCGCGACGGGCTCCTTGGCGGCCTTGTCGTCGCCGTCCCCCGCGAGGAGGAACCAGCCGCCCGCGCCGAGTACGAGCACCCCGGCGACGGCGGCGGCGATCAGGACCAGGGCCTTGTTGCGGCCGGGCCGCGGCGGGACCGGCGGCATGCCCTGCGGGGGCGGCGGGAATCCGTAGCCGCCGTTCGGCACGGGCGGCTGCGGGACGGTCGGCGGCTGCTGGGCGTACGGATTGGGCCCCTGGGGCGGGAATCCGTACCCCTGCTGCGGGGGTCCCGGCAGGTGGCCGTAACCGGAAGGTGACGGCGGCTGGTTCGGCGGCTGGGGCGGCTCGGTCATCAGCGCATACCTTCGGCGTCAGGCGGTAAGTCGGTCGGGAGAACGACCCTTTCTATCACTCGTGGCCGACATGCGACGGGCCGGTCCGACCCCTGTTCCCAAGGGAGGACCGGCCCGTGACTCGGTCGTTATCCGACCGGACACTGTGCAAATCTGTCCGAAATCAGGCGTCTTCGGCCAGTTCCAGCCAGCGCATCTCCAACTCGTCGCGCTCGGAAATCAGTTCCCGGAGCTCGGCGTCGAGCTTGGCCACCTTGTCGTAGTCGGTGGAGTTCTCGGCGATCTGCGCGTGCAGGTTCGACTCGCGGTCGGACATCTTGTTGAGCTGCCGCTCGATCTTCTGCAGCTCCTTCTTCGCGGCCCGCGAGTCACCCGAGGCGGAGGACTTCGCGACGGGCGCCGGGGCCGCCGGGGCGGCGGCCTCGATCATGCGCTGCCGGCGCTCCAGGTACTCGTCGAGTCCGCGCGGCAGCATCCGCAGGGAGGCGTCGCCCAGCAGCGCCATCACCGTGTCGGTGGTGCGCTCGATGAAGAACCGGTCGTGGGAGATCACGATCATCGAGCCGGGCCAGCCGTCGAGGAGGTCCTCCAGCTGGGTCAGGGTCTCGATGTCGAGGTCGTTGGTGGGCTCGTCGAGGAAGAGGACGTTCGGCTCGTCCATGAGCAGCCGCAGGATCTGCAGCCGCCGCCGCTCCCCACCGGACAGGTCCCCGACCGGGGTCCACTGCTTCTCCTTGGTGAAGCCGAACTGCTCGCACAGCTGGCCCGCGGTCATCTCGCGACCCTTGCCGAGGTCGACGCGGTCGCGCACCCGCTGGACGGCCTCCAGCACGCGCAGCGAGGGGTCGAGCTCGCCGACCTCCTGGGACAGGTAGGCCAGCTTCACCGTCCTGCCGACGCTGACCTTGCCCGCGGCGGGCTGGACGTCGCCCTGGGTACGGGCGGCCTCGGCGAGGGCGCGCAGCAGCGAGGTCTTGCCGGCTCCGTTGACGCCGACGAGGCCGACGCGGTCGCCGGGGCCGAGGTGCCAGGTGAGGTGCTTGAGGAGGGTCTTGGGGCCGGCCTGGACGGTCACGTCCTCCAGGTCGAAGACCGTCTTGCCCAGGCGGGCGTTGGCGAACCTCATCAGCTCGGAGGTGTCGCGCGGCGGCGGCACGTCGGCGATCAGCTCGTTGGCGGCCTCGATGCGGTAGCGCGGCTTGGAGGTCCGGGCGGGGGCGCCGCGGCGCAGCCAGGCCAGCTCCTTGCGCATCAGGTTCTGCCGCTTGGACTCCTCGGTGGCGGCGATCCGGTCGCGCTCGGCGCGGGCGAAGACGTAGTCGCTGTAGCCGCCCTCGTACTCGTGGACGTCACCGCGCTGGACGTCCCACATGCGGGTGCAGACCTGGTCGAGGAACCACCGGTCGTGGGTGACGCAGACGAGCGCGGAGCGGCGTTCCTGGAGGTGCTTGGCCAGCCAGGAGATGCCCTCGACGTCGAGGTGGTTGGTGGGCTCGTCGAGGACGAGGAGGTCCTGGTCGGCGATGAGCAGCTGGGCGAGCGCGATGCGGCGGCGCTCGCCGCCGGAGAGCGGGCCGATGACGGTGTCGAGGCCCTGGCCGAAGCCGGGCAGGTCGAGTCCGCCGAAGAGGCCGGTGAGCACGTCGCGGATCTTGGCGTTGCCGGCCCACTCGTGGTCGGCCATGTCGCGGATGATCTCGTGCCGGATGGTGGCGGAGGGGTCGAGCGAGTCGTGCTGGGTGAGGACGCCCATGCGCAGGCCGCTGTTCTGGGTGACCCGGCCGGTGTCGGGTTCCTCCAGTTTGGCGAGCATCCGGATGAGGGTGGTCTTTCCGTCGCCGTTGCGGCCGACGACACCGATCCGGTCCCCCTCGGACACGCCGAGGGAGATGCCGTCGAGCAGGGTACGGGTGCCGTACACCTTGCTGACTGCCTCGACATTGACCAGATTGACGGCCATCAGACGCGCTCCAGGGAAGGGGTGTGGATCAGCCCCTCAGCCTAACCGTTCCTCATCAGTGAGCAGGAGTGAGACGTGGACCCACGTCCTGGCACTGCGCGCATCCCGAACGGTTTTGGATGCACTGGTCTCCCGCGTTCCTCGTGGTGTCCCCGCTCGGGCACGTGCATCGTGCGCACGCTCCGTGACGAGGCGGCGGGTTCCCTCACGTCCTGGGGTACCACGGCCGGCCTGGACGGTCCGATGCCCCGCAGCATCACTCCGGTGCTGCGGGGGCGGTGCCGTCCGACGCCGGATCGGGTGCCCGAGGGCGCGTCGCCCGATCGCGATACCGGCGGCATCATGACGGGACATCTTGCGTCGCGGGGTGACCAGCGGTTCCTGCCAATGCTGGGCGCCCCACTGGGAGGTGTAGGCCGGATCGACCGCGACGATCGACAGACCGGCGTCAGCGGCCATGGAGACCAGTCGGGCCTTGAGCTTGCCGGTGGGCATACCGGAGATGAGCTGCCGGAACCGTTTCTGCCTGCCGTGCTTCTCGCGGGTCTTCTCGGCGGTGAAGTCCAGATCCTCCATCGCGATGGCGACGACGCCGGCGCGCCCGGCCCAGTGCAGAACTCGGGTGATGGCGTGCCGGATCTGCGCGTCCCGATGGTCCGCGGTGCCCGACAGGTCATAGAAGAACCGGTGGGGCTCACCCATCGGATTGCCGTGGGTGTCGAGGCGGTAGGCGGCGAAGTGGTCGGCGTTCGTATCAACGCCGATCACGCCCTTGGCCCGTGCCGTCTCCAGCGGGACCGTCCGGACGACGGGGCGCTGCCAGGAGGCGGTGAGGTACCAACGCCCGCGCGCGGCGTCGTAGTGGATGCGGTAGGCGACGGCCCGATTGCTGTCGATCCGGTCCCGCCACTCGGCGCCCCGGTGCGCGAAAGCGATGCGGGAGGTCAGGACGTACCGGCCATGCTTCGCGTTCGCCAGGTACGCAAGCGGCGCGGGAACTTTGATCGACACCTCACCGTCCGCGGTGACGCGGATCGTCTCGTTGCCGAAGCGTTTGCCCGACTCGCCATCAGCGGCCAGGAACCAGCGTTCCGCCTCCCACCGCCGGCGCCACTCGTCCTCGGTGAGCCGCGCCTCTTCGAGGTTGTGCCGGCTGTTGAGGAGCTTTCTGCCGCCGCGCACCACGTGCACAACACCCTCGTCCCGGTCGGCTCGGGCTGTGTCGAGACGGTGCTCCAGGATGTGCAGACGCCGTGTCTTGTGGAACCACTCATGCTTGGAGCGGTATCCACCCGGCGCCCGCTTCGTGCCCTTCTGCCCGATCGGCCGGGACAGCCGGTCGATCAGCGTACGGACGCCCGCCTCAAGGTTTCGGATGTGCGCGAACTGACAACGGCGCGAGAGCGCCCACTGATCGTGGGTGGCCCTCGTGATGCTCCCGGCCCAACGGGACGACGACGAGGCGGTCAGGCCCTGCTTGCGGGCCGCCCACCTCTGCGCGTCATGGCCCTTACCATCCCCGCACCGGGCCGCCAGGTCGAGGGACGCCAGACGCCCCAGGTGCTCGCCCACCAGGCGCAACACCTTGTCGTCCTCGACGCTCAAGTTCTTGAGACGGTCGCGTATCGCCACACCGGACGGGCCCAACGCCACGAAGGGCGCGTCGATGGTGCGTAGCTGCTGCTTCTTGGGCTGCTCAGTCATCGGCAGCCGCCGCTTCCCCTGCCTTCGTCGCCCGCCTGTTCGCGGAGCGGCGGTCCCACCCGCCGGGCAGGGACCGGCAACACGCCCTCACGGAACCAGCGATACGCGGTCTGCGGATGCACACCCCCGCGCCTTCGCCCTCTCCTTCGGGTCCATGCACCCGACCGTAACGACACCCACCCCAACGCACCATCACTCACAGGGGTGAACTGAAGGACCAATAGCGCCGACCCTCCGGGCCGACCCCGACCGATCCACCAGCAGGGCGCCGGCGAGGGCCATGCCGATGGCGGCGGGCGCGGTCAGCGGCAGGACGATCAGGGTGGCGCCGTGGCCGTCCAGGATCCCGCCGAGGCCGGTCAGGGAGAGGCCGAGGATCCCGAGCAGGGCGAGGGTGATCCCGAGGGCGGCGACGGGTCCGCTCCCCCGCGTCGGCGCGGCCGGTACGGGGGCCTCGAAGCGGCGGAAACAGGCGACGAGCAGGGCCGTCACCAGCGCCGCGAGCAGGATCCGCGGCGGGACCTGCGCCCACCAGGCGGCGGTGGCCGGCTCGGGCAGCGCGAGGCCGAGGGCGAGCTGGGCGGCGTACACGCCGAGCATGGCGGTGAGGTGCCACAGGAACGCGGTCATGGCGACGCCGTTGGCGGCGACGACCCGCCGCCACACGCGGGGCCGCTCCAGCAGGGCCGCGGCGGGCCGGGCGAGCAGCTGGACGGCGCCGACCAGCCACAGGCCGTGGCAGAGCAGGGCGAGGGTGGGCGGGGCCATGTTGGACACCTTCTCGCCGGGCATCCCGACCATCGACAGCGGGTACGGGCCGGCCGCGACGAGCAGGACGGCCCCGGCGAGCCCGGCGGCGGCCAGGACGGCCGGTCGGGTGATGCGGCCGTCGGCGCGCAGGAAGCCGAGTTGGTGCACGGCCAACCACACGAAGGCGAAGTTCAGGAACTCCACGTACGGGACGCCGAAGGCGAAGCGCAGGACGTCGACCAGCGCGGCGGCCCCGGCGAGCGCGGCGAAGGCGGCCCAGCCGTGGCGTTCGTGGAGCCTCAGCAGCGGCGGGGTGAAGGCGACCATCGCGAGGTAGATCCCGATGAACCACAGCGGCTGCGTGACCAGCCGCAGCGCGGCGCCGGTCAGCCGGCCGCCGTCGAGGCCGGCGAGTTGGACGGCCAGTGCGAGGGCGGTCCACACCAGGACGAAGACGAGGGTGGGCCGCAGCAGCCGCTGGAGGCGGGCCCGCAGGAAGGCGGCGTAGAGCGGCCCGTCGGCCCTGCGGGCCAGGGAGCGGTACGAGAGGGCGTGCGCGAACCCGCCGACGAAGAAGAACACCGGCATGACCTGGAGCCCCCAGGTCAGCACCTGGAGCGGGGGCACGAGGGCGAGCAGGTTCCCGATGCCGTCGCCGGCGACGGCCGCCATCAGCCAGTGGCCGAGCACGACCGTGCCGAGCGAGGCGACCCGCAGCAGGTCGACCCAGCGGTCCCTGGTGGCGGGGGTCGCGGCGGCCAGGTCGCGTGCGGTGACTGTCATGTCCACCACGGTCGCGGCGGGGCGGCCGCCGCGACAGGGTACGGATACTCAGATCCCGCTGGGTACCCGGCCGGGTTCCGGGGTCAGCCCCGCAGGACCGTGGCGCCCGGGACGGGCCCCGAGGCGGTCCGGGTGGTGCGGCAGGTACCGGAGGCCTCCAGCGCGGCGGCGACCTTGGCGGCGCCCTCCTCGTCCCGGACCAGGAAGGCGGTCGTCGGCCCGGAGCCGGAGACCAGCGCGGCCAGCGCGCCGGCTCCGGTGCCCGCCGCGAAGGTGTCGGCCAGCGCCGGGCGCAGCGACAGCGAGGCCGCCTGGAGGTCGTTGGACAGGGCGGGCGCCAGCCGGTCGGGGTCCCCCGAGGCGAGGGCCGCGAGGATTTCCGGGGAGGGCTGCGGCTCCGGGACGGCGGTCCCCGCGGTCAGCCGGTCGAACGCTCGGAACACGGCCGGGGTGGACAGGCCCCCGTCGGCCACCGCGAACACCCAGTGGAAGGAGCCCGCGTCGACCGGGGTGAGCAGTTCGCCGCGACCGGTCCCGAGGGCGGCGCCGCCGAGCAGGCTGAAGGGGACGTCGCTGCCCAGTTCGGCGCACAGGTCGAGGAGTTCCGTGCGCGGGGTGTCCAGCCCCCACAGGGTGTCGCAGGCCAGCAGCGCGGCCGCGCCGTCGGCGCTGCCGCCCGCCATGCCGCCGGCGACGGGGATGTTCTTCGCGATGTGGAGGTGGACGGCCGGCTCGATGCCGGCCCGCGCCGCGAGGACCTCGGCGGCCCGGGCGGCGAGGTTGGTGCGGTCCAGGGGCACCTGGTCGGCGTCGGGGCCCTCGCAGGTGACGGTCAGTGCCGCGGCGGGGGTGGCCGTGACCTCGTCGAACAGGGAGACGGCGAGGAAGACGGTCGCGAGGGGGTGGAAGCCGTCGGGGCGGGCGGCGCCCACCCCGAGCTGCACGTTGACCTTTGCGGGGACCCGTACGGTCACGCTCACAGGGCGGGCCTCTCCGCGGCGGGCTTGTGCTCGGCGATCGCCGCGAACTCCTCGACCGTGAGGGACTCGCCGCGCGCCTGCGGGGAGATCCCGGCGGCGACGAGCGCGGTCTCGGCGCCGGCGGCCGAACCGGCCCAGCCGGCCAGGGCGGCGCGCAGGGTCTTGCGGCGCTGCGCGAAGGCGGCGTCGACGACCGCGAAGACCTCGGCCTTGGACGCCGTGGTCCGGATCGGCTCGGTGCGGCGCACCAGTGAGACCAGACCGGAGTCGACGTTCGGCGCGGGCCAGAACACCTTGCGGCCGATGGACCCGGCGCGCTTGACGTGCGCGTACCAGTTGGCCTTGACGGAGGGGACCCCGTACACCTTGTTGCCGGGCTCGGCGGCGAGCCGGTCGGCGACCTCGGCCTGGACCATGACGAGGGTCCGCTCGATGGTCGGGAACCGGTCCAGCATGGTCAGCAGCACCGGAACGGCCACGTTGTACGGCAGGTTCGCGACGAGCGCGGTCGGCGGCGGTCCGGGCAGCTCCTTGACCAGCATGGCGTCGGAGTGGACGAGCGTGAACCGGTCCTGCCGCGCGGGCATCCGGGCCTCGATGGTGGCGGGCAGGGCGGCGGCCAGGACGTCGTCGATCTCGACGGCGACGACCCGGTCGGCGGCTTCCAGCAGCGCGAGCGTCAGCGAGCCGAGTCCCGGACCGACCTCGACGACCACGTCGTCCGGGCGCACCTCCGCGGTGCGGACGATGCGGCGGACCGTGTTGGCGTCGATGACGAAGTTCTGGCCCTTCTGCTTCGTCGGCCGGACGCCGAGTACGGCGGCCAGTTCCCGGATGTCGGCCGGCCCGAGGAGGGCGTCGGAAGGGGTCTCGTGGGGCTGCTGCTCTGCGGTGCTCACCGGTAAAGCCTACGGCCGCAGTGCGGCCACGGACTCGCCCCCCGCTGCACGTAGAGCTTCTTGGCCCGGTACGTCTGCTCCGAGCCCGACGCGTCCTGCGGGCGACCGCTGCCGCCGAGGCCCTGCCAGGTGCGCACGTCGAACTGGTAGAGGCCGCCGTAGGTCCCCGAGGGGTCGGTGGCCGAGGCCCGGCCGCCCGATTCGCACTGGGCCAGCGCGCCCCAGTCGAGGCCGTCCGCGCCGGCGACGGAGTTCGGCAGCCGCTTCGTCCCGACCTTCACGAGTTGTCCGACGGGCTCGCGGACCACCTCCTCGGCGATCCGGCGGGGCTGCTGGCGGACCCCGTTGACGGTGCGCAGGCTGTACGTGACCCGGCGGGCGCCGGGCCGGCCGGCCCGTTCGACGACCTCGGTCCCGGCGAACAGGTCGCCGTCCTGGACGCGCTCGGTCGTGAAGGGGATGCGCTCCTCGCGGACCTCGCGGGTGCCGGTGATGCGCAGCACGGTGACGACCTGCCCGTCGCGCGGGAACGCGCCGGGCGGGACCGAGGTGGTGTCCTGGCCGCCGAGGGTGATGCCGGCCTGGTCCAGGGCCTCCTGGACGGTGGCGGCGTTGGTGCGGATGGTGCGTTCGCGGCCGTCGGCCATGAAGGTGACGCCGCGTTCGGTGCGCACGCCCAGGGTCAGGCCGGCGCGCGGGACGGCGGCGGTGCGGGGCAGCGTGAGGAAGGCGCCCTCGACGCGGACGCCGAGCTGGCGCAGGGCGCTCTCGACGGTGCGGGCGGTGGTCCACAGTCGGCGGGTGCGGCCGTCGAGGGTCAGTTCCAGCGGGCGGCCGTAGCGGACGACGATCTCCTCGCCGTCGGCGAGGTCGGAGCCGCGGGCGGGGGCGACGAGGTCGTGGGGGCCGACGCCGAGTCCTTCGGCGGCGAGCAGGGCGTCGACGCTCCCGGCGAAGGTGTGCAGGCTGCGGGGCGCTCCGTCGACGGTGAGCCGCACCGATTTGTCGGCGGCGACGAAGGCGGTGGTGCCGCCGGCCAGGACGGCCACGACGAGGGCCTGCGGGACGATCCGCCGCCAACTGCCGCGGGCCGCCGCGCCCCGCCGGCCGCGGGCGGCGGCCCGCTGCCCGGACCCGCCGCCGCCCTGGGCGGGGACGGAGGCCCGCCGCCGCCCGGTGTCCGGGTCGTCCCCGTCCGGCCCCGGCAGCGGGGGCGGGGGTACGGGGTCCGCAGCCCGACGGCGTCCGGTGGGCCGACGCGTCCCGGGCACACCGGCCCCCGGCCCGGGATCCGCGGCCCGCCGCCGCCCGGCGGGGGCGTCGCCGTCGGGCCCCGGCAGCGGAGGTGGGGGGACCGGGTCCCCGGCCCGGCGCCGACCGGCGCTGCGGCCGCCCGAGGGGGCCTCCGCGTCCGGGTCCCCGGCCCGGCGCCGACCGGCGGCGCGGCCGGCCGGCGGGGCGTCCGCGTCCGGAGTCGGCAGCGGGGGCGGGGGCGCCGGGTCCGAGGCGCGGCGGCGGCCGGTGGGGCGCAGGCCGGTCCCGGGGGTGGGGACGATCGGCGCACCCCGCCGCCGCGCCCCCCGGCGGCCTTCGCCGCGGGGGGCCGGGACCCCGCCGTCGGGTCCGCCGTCGGCGACGAGGCCGAGCGCGGAGGCGAGGTCGAGCTCCGGGTCCGGGTCCCGGTCGGGGGCGAAGTCGAGCTCGGGGTCGAGGGGGAGGTCGAGCGCGGGGTCGAGTTCGAGGTCGAGCGCGCGGTCGGGGGCCGGGGCCGGACCGGCGTCCGGCTCGGTCCCCGGCCAGGAGACACGGCGGTGACTGCCCTGTGTTTCGCTCACGTCGCTCGCTCCACTGGTCCGGCCCCAGGTGGTCGGGGCAGGGCACCCTAGCCGGAGCGGGCGTCACGCTTCAAAGTCGTTCGACTACCCAGCGTGTCGAACGAACGGACGTGCGAAGCGAGGGGTGGGGGTGCGTGGAGGACGGGCGAGCGGGCGGGTCAGTACCCGAAGACGCGGGCCGTGTTCGCGGCGAGGGCCGTCGCCATCGCGTCCTCGTCCAGACCGCGGACCGCGGCCATCGCCCGTACCGTCAGCGGAATGAGGTACGGCGCGTTGGGCCGACCGCGGTAGGGCGCCGGGGTGAGGAACGGGGCGTCCGTCTCGACCAGCACGAGGTCCAGCGGGGCCACCGCGAGGGCCTCGCGCAGCGGCGCGGCGTTCTTGAAGGTGACGGTCCCGGCGAAGGACAGGTAATAGCCGGCGGCCGCGCACTCGCGGGCCATGTCGGCGTCCCCGGAGTAGCAGTGGAAGACCGTCCGCTCGGGTGCGCCCTCCTCCCGCAGCACGCGCAGCACGTCCGCGTGGGCGTCGCGGTCGTGGATGACCAGCGCCTTGCCCGTCCGCTTCGCGATCTCGATGTGGGCCCGGAAGGAACGCTCCTGCGCGGCCATCCCCTCGGGGCCGGTACGGAAGAAGTCGAGGCCGGTCTCGCCGACCGCCTTCACGTGGTCCAGCACCGCCAGCGCCTCGATCTCGGCGAGGGCGTCGTCCAGGGCCGCGTCGCCGCCGCCGGGCCGGGCGCCCTGCCGGGACCAGCCGTCGGGGTCGCCGTGCACGATGCGGGGCGCTTCGTTCGGGTGCAGGGCCACCGCCGCGTGGACGTTCGGGTGGGCGGCCGCGGTCTCGGCGGCCCACCGGGAACCCTTCACGTCGCACCCCACCTGGACGACGGTGGTCACGCCCACCGAGGCGGCCTTCGCGAGGCCCTCCTCGACCGTGCCGAACTGCATGTCGAGGTGGGTGTGCGAATCCGCCACCGCCACCCGGAGCGGTTCGGGCAGCGGAGGCGGGGTGTCCTTGGCGTCCTTGACGTCCTTGGCGGCGGCGGAGGAGGAAGGGCTGGGGCTCATGCGTCCGATCCTATGACCGGCGGAACAACCCCATCAGCCGGGCGATCGGGCCGCGCCCCTCCTCGGGGTCCACGGCCACGGGCCCGGGCGCGTCGTGCGCCGGCTGCGGCGCCTTCGCGGCCGCCGCCTTCGGCGGCCTCGCCCCGCGCGGTCGGGGCGTGCGCGGCAGGGAGGCGCCCGCCGGAACCGGTCCGGCGATGCCGGGGGCGACGGGGTGGTGGTAGAGCTTGTCGAGCATCCCGGTCACCGACGAGACCTGCCCCTCCCGCATGATCCGTACGACGTGGCCGTCGCAGTTCAGGCAGGTCGGGTTGGACAGCGGCGACGGCACCCGCTCGCTGTTCGCCCGGTAGACGATGAACGCCTCGCCCCTGCCGTCGACGTGGTGCTCTATCTCGTAGGCCTGCTCCCAGCCGTACCCGCACTTCATGCAGGCGAAGGAGTACGCCTCGCGCACGGTCGGCACGGTCGGTGCGACCGGGACGTGCACGGGGGCGGGTGCCGGGGTGTCTGCGATCTCACTCATGCCAGCTCCTCTTGTTCCACTGGTGCCACTGCCAGTGGACGCCTCTTCGGGCGGGAGCGCATCAGGCCCTGTCGAGTGTTGGACGGTCCTTGGGCGACTCATGCCCAAAGCGCCCGGTGCGCGGTCTGAGCTTTGCCTTTCAGGTTAGCTCTTTACCGACTTACGGCACCTTTTGTGCCGCGTTCTTTGCCGCCACCACCGCGTCGAATACCTCGCGCTTGGGTACGCCGACCTCGGCCGCGACCGCCGCGATGGCCTCCTTGCGGCGCTCCCCGGCCTCCTCGCGCACCCGCACGCGACGTACGAGCTCCTCGGCGTCCACGTCTCCTGGGGTCGCCGCCGGAGCCCCCTCGACCACGATCGTGATCTCCCCGCGCACGCCTTCGGCCGCCCAGAGAGCCAGCGCGCCGAGCCCGCCGCGCTTGACCTCCTCGTACGTCTTCGTCAGCTCGCGGCACACGGCCGCCCGGCGGTCCGCGCCGAACACCTCGGCCATGGCCGCCAGGGTGTCGTCCAGCCGGTGCGGCGCCTCGAAGTAGACGAGCGTTCGCCGCTCGCCCTCCACCTCGCGGAGCTTGCCCAGGCGTTCGCCGGCCTTGCGCGGCAGGAAGCCCTCGAAGCAGAACCGGTCGACCGGCAGTCCCGACAGGGCCAGCGCGGTGAGCACGGCGGACGGCCCGGGCACGGCCGTCACCTTGATGTCCTTCTCCACGGCCGCCGCCACCAACCGGTAGCCGGGGTCGGACACCGACGGCATCCCGGCGTCCGTGACCAGCAGCACCCGCTTGCCGGCCTCCAGGGCCTCCACCAGCTCCGGGGTGCGGGCGGACTCGTTGCCCTCGAAGTACGAGAGCACCCGCCCGGTGGTGTGCACGCCGAGGCCCTGCGTCAGGCGGCGCAGCCGCCGGGTGTCCTCGGCGGCGATCACATCGGCCCGCTCCAGCTCGGCGCCCAGGCGTGGCGGGGCGTCGGCGAGGTCCCCGATGGGCGTACCGGCGAGGACGAGGACGCCTGCGGAGGAGGGGGCATCGGCAGAACGGGGCTGATCAGTCACGCCACCATCCTCTCATTGGGTCCCCGCGCCCCCGGGGCGCGGACGGAGTCCCGGACCGGGTACCGGACCGCGAACGGTGTGCGCGGGACGGGAGTTTCGGGTGGGTTCGGGCGGAGCCGCGCCTGTGGGGGCTGGGGTGCGCACAGGGGTGTTCCCTACGATGACCCGGTGACCAGTACCGCGACGCCGCCGCCCAGCCCCGCGGGGGCCCCGCCCGAGCCGACCGGCGACCGCGACCTCGAACAGGGGTCGCCCGTCTGGCTGCGCCGACTGCGCGGCTTCGGATACGCGCCGCGCCCCGCCCAGGGCGGGGCGCGCGCGGACGTCCGTACGCGGCTCGTGCCCCCGTACGCCCGCCCGTCCGCCCAGCTGTGGACGGCGCTCGGCGTCGCGCCGTCCGCGACGCAGACCTGGCAGCGGGTCATGGCCTGGGCCGGTCCGCTGCTGGTGACGCTGGTGGCGGGGGTACTCCGGTTCACCCACCTCGGCAGCCCGAAGGCGGTGATATTCGACGAGACGTACTACGCCAAGGACGCCTGGGCCACGATCCGGCAGGGCTACGAGGCCAGTTGGCCGAAGGACATCGACAAGGCGATCCTCGCCAACCCCGACGGCGTCGCGCTGCCCACGGATCCCGGCTACGTCGTGCACCCGCCCGTCGGCAAATGGGTGATCGGCCTCGGCGAGTGGATGTTCGGCTTCGACCCGTTCGGCTGGCGGTTCATGACGGCGGTGCTCGGCACCCTGTCGGTGCTGATGCTGTGCCGGATCGGCCGCCGACTCTTCCGCTCGACCTTCCTCGGCTGCCTGGCGGGCGCCCTGCTCGCCGTGGACGGCCTGCACCTGGTGATGAGCCGCACCGCGCTCCTCGACCTGGTGCTGATGTTCTTCGTGCTGGGGGCCTTCGGCGCGCTGCTCGTCGACCGGGACCGGGCGCGGGCCCGGCTCGCGGCGGCCCTACCGGTGGACGAGGAGGGCCGCACGCGACCCGACCTCAAGATCGCCGAGACGCTGCGGCTGGGCCTGCGCCCGTACCGGATCCTGGCGGGCGTCTGCCTCGGCCTGGCGTTCGGCACCAAGTGGAACGGCCTCGTGGTGCTGGCGTTCTTCGGGGTCCTGACCGTCGTGTGGGACGCGGCCGCGCGCCGCACCGCCGGCGCGGGTTCCCCGTACGCGTCGATGCTGCGCCGCGACGCCTTGCCGGCCTTCCTGTCGACGGTCCCGGTGGCGATCGGCGTCTACCTGATGTCCTGGCTGGGCTGGATCCTCTCGCCCGACAACGGCAAGGGCGGCTACTTCCGGGACTGGGCCGCCAAGAACGACCGAGGCAGCTCGCTGTCCTTCCTGCCGGAGTGGCTGCGCAGCCTGTGGCACTACGAGACGGAGGTCTACAGGTTCCACGTCGGCCTGACCTCCGGCCACACCTACGAGTCCAATCCGTGGAGCTGGCTGGTCCTGGGTCGGCCCGTCTCCTACTTCTACGAGTCCCCCGACCCCGGCACCGACGGCTGCCCGGCGACCGAGGCGGGCAAGTGCGCCCGCGAGGTCCTGGCGCTCGGCACGCCGCTGCTGTGGTGGGTGGGCTGCTTCGCGCTGCTGTACGTGCTGTGGCGGTGGTTCTTCCGCCGCGACTGGCGGGCGGGCGCCATCGCGTGCGCGCTGGCCGCCGGGCTGCTGCCCTGGTTCAACTACCAGGAGCGGACGATCTTCTACTTCTACGCGGTGGTCTTCGTCCCGTACCTGTGCCTGGCCGTGGCCATGATGATCGGCGCCCTCCTGGGCCCGGCGGGCTCCACGGAACGCCGCCGCACGCTCGGCGCGATCGGCGCGGGCGTCCTGGTCCTGCTGATCGTCTGGAACTTCATCTACTTCTGGCCCATCTACACGGGCCAGACCCTCCCGATGGACTCCTGGCGCAACAGGATGTGGCTGGACACCTGGATCTAGCGGCGCGAACGACGGGCCCGGCACCGCGCGGTGTCGGGCCCGTCGCGTTTCCCCGACCCGGACACCCCCCCCGAGCGCGGATCCGGAGTCCCCGCGTCCACGTTCCGGTCGGGTAACAACACGTACCTCACCCGTTCGCGCAGAGTAAGGTCCGCACCAGGGGTTCTTTGAACATGTTCAGGGAACTGGGGTCACGGGGGAGGACGAAGGATGAACGGGGCGACAAAGGGCGCCATCATCGGCGGGGTGTTCCTCGCGATGATCGGCGGGGCGGGGTACGGCGCCTGGACGCTGGTGGCGGACGAGAGCGGCGGCGCCAAGGGGGCCGAGGTCGGTGGCAAGGCCGCCCCCGCGCCCAAGGGGTCCGGGCCGGTCGGGGAGAAGGACGCCGCCGCCACCGCGAAGGCCTTCCTCGCCGCGTGGGCGGCCGGCGACGACGGCGCGGCGGCCGAACTGACCAACAACGCCCAGGCCGCGCGGACGGCGGTCGGCGACTACCGCACCAAGGCCCACGTCGCCAGGACGGTGATCACCCCAGGCACCCCCAACGGCACCACCGTGCCGTTCAAGGTCGAGGCGGAGGTGACGTACGAGGGCTCGACCAAGCCCCTCGTCTACGACTCCCGGTTGACCGTCGTACGCGGCGTCAACAGCGGCAAGCCGCTCGTCGACTGGCAGGAATCGGTGGTGCACCCGCAGCTTCGGAAGGGCGAGGCGCTGCGCACCGGCACCCCGTCGAGCCCGCCGGTCAAGGCCCTCGACCGCAACGGCAAGGAGCTGACGGCCGAGCTGTACCCCTCGCTGCGCACGGTGCTGGACCAGCTCCGCAAGGCGTACGGGGAGAAGACCGGCGGCACCCCCGGCGTCGAGCTGTGGATCGAGCCGACCGCCGCGGACGCCCCCAAGCGGACCCTGTTGACCCTGGTGGAGGGCAAGCCCGGGGAGATGAGGACCGTGCTGGACGCCGAGGTGCAGGCCGCCGCGGAGAAGGCCGTGACCTCGTACGCCGAGGCCTCGGTCGTCGCGGTCAAGCCCAGCACCGGGGACATCCTGGCCGTCGCCAACCACCGCAAGGACGGATTCGACGCGGCGCTCCAGGGCCGGCGCGCGCCCGGCTCGACGATGAAGATCGTGACGGCGGCGATGCTGCTGGAGAAGGGCCTGGTGGCGGCGGACAAGCCGGCGGAGTGCGCGCCGACCGTGTCGTGGGAGGGCAAGTCCTTCCGCAACCTCAACGGCTTCAGCCTGCAGAACCAGAACTTCTCCACGAGCTTCGCCCGGTCCTGCAACACCGCCTTCATCGGCCTGATCGACCAGGTCGACGACAACGGCGCGCTGCCGCGCGAGGCGAAGGACGTCTTCGGCATCGGTCTGGACTGGAAGGCGGGCGTCGTCACCCAGGACGGGTCCGTCCCGGTGACCTCGGGCCCCGCGGCCGCCGCCGAGTACATCGGCCAGGGCACGATCCAGATGAACCCGTTGAACCTCGCCTCGATCACCGCCACCGCCCGGACCGGGGTGTTCCGTCAGCCGGTGGTCGTCAAGGCCTCGCTGGACGGGCGCACCCTGGCCACGGCCTCGCGGCCGCTCCAGCCGGGCGTATCGGCGCAGTTGGTCAGGATGATGAAGCAGACGGCCGCCCCCGGCGGCACCGCGGCCGCGGCGATGGCCTCGGTCCCCGGCTCCGACAAGGGCGCGAAGACCGGTTCGGCGGAGGTCGACGGCGCGAGCAGCCCGGACAGCTGGTTCACGGGCTTCAGCGGCGACCTGGCCGCCGCCGCGATGGTCGAGGGCGGCGGCCACGGCGGCGACTCGGCGGGCCGGATCGTCGCCGGGGTCCTCACCTCCTGACGGCTGCCCCTTCGAACGCCCGTCCCGGCCCCCGGGTGCGCAGCCCGCGCCGACGCTCCCTCGTGCGCGTACGTCGGCGCGGGCGGGGGCCCGGGGGCCGTACCCGGGGCCCGCGAAACCCGAGCGCCCGTCCGGTCCACGGGGCGAAACGCGCTCGCCCCGGCTGCCAGTGGCGGCTAGCGTCCCCGCATGACGACGACGCATCCCCTCTTCGCCGAGGCCCTGGCCCGGCTGGGCCTCGACCTTCCCGTCCGGACCTTCCCCGAGGGGACCCGGACCGCGGCCGATGCCGCCGCCGCGATCGGCTGCGAGCTCGGCCAGATCGTGAAGTCGCTGATCTTCGCCGCCGACGGGGTCCCGGTTCTGGTGCTGATGGACGGCTCCTCGCGGGTCGACATGGAGGCCGTACGGCGGGAGCTGGGCGCGGGGAAGGTGACGCGGGCGAACGCGGCGCTGGTCCGGGAGACCACCGGCTACGCGATCGGCGGCGTCCCGCCCTTCGGCCACCGCACCCGGACCCGGGTGTTGGCGGACCCCGGCCTGCTGGACCACGAGGTGGTGTGGGCGGCCGCCGGCACCCCGCACTCGGTGTTCCCGATGGCCCCGAAGGAGCTCGTCGAGCAGGCCGGGGCCACCGTGGCCGACGTACGCGAACGGGACTGACGAGGCCCCCGGGCGCCCGCCCGACCCGACCCCCGCCCGGCCCGGCCCGGCCCGGCCCGGCCCTACAGGCTTGCCCCCACCGCCCGTACGAGGGCCTGCGCGCGCGGGTCGGCGGTGACGGACTTGGCGAGGCCGTTGGTGACGTAGCCGAAGCCGATGCCCGCCTCCGGGTCCGCGAACGCCAACGATCCGCCCCGCCCGGGGTGCCCGAAGGACGCCGGGGACAGCAGCGGTGACGCCGGGCCGTGCAGCATGTAGCCGGGGCCGAAGCGGGTGTTGACGACCAGGACCCGGTCCGCCCCGGCGGAGAGCTCCGTCCCGGCGAGCGCGGTGGTCGCGGGGTCGAAGAGACGGGCGCCGTCCTCGGTGTCGCCGATCAGCGCCGCGTAGAAGCCGGCCAGCGCCCGGGCGGTGCCGATGCCGGCGGAGGCCGGCAGCTCCGCCGCCCGGTAGGCGGGGGCGTTCTCGTCGGGCAGCGGGTCGATCGCGGCGAAGGCGCGCCGGGTGAGGGAGTGCGGGTCGGCCCAGGCTTCGGAAACGTTCCTGCGCGGGCGGACCTTCAGCGCGCCCGCACGCTCCGGCGGGTCCACGGGGGCCACGCGACCCACCCGGCCCGCCTCCGCGTCCGGCAGGCCGATCCAGAAGTCCAGCCCCAGCGGCCCGGTGACCTGCTCCGCGAGCCAGCTCCCCAGGGAGACGCCGGTGACGCGCAGCACCAGCTCCGACAGCAGCCAGCTGTAGGTCTGGGCGTGGTACCCGTGCGCGGTGCCGGGCTCCCACAGGGCGGCCTGCGCGGCGACGGCGCGCGGCCCGGACACCCCGTCGACCGCTTCCGCCGGGCTCAGACCCCGCTCCAGCGCCGGTACGCCCGCGCGGTGGGCGAGCAGGTCGCGGACCCGTACGTGTTCCTTGCCGCCCGCCTTGAACTCCGGCCAGTACGCCCCGACCGGCGCCTCCAGGTCCAGCAGGCCCCGCTGGTGCAGCAGCAGCGGCACGGCCGCCGCGACGCCCTTGGTGGCGGAGCGGACCACCTGGGCGGTACCGGCCCGCCACGCCCCGGAGCCCCCGCCGGCCGTGCCTTCGGCGGCCGGCCCGTCGGCGTCCCGGGAGCCGGCCCACAGGTCGACGACCCGTCGTCCGTCCCGGTACACGGCGACGGCCGCGCCGCGGTCGCCCCGGGCCTCGAAGTTTCGTACGAACGCTTCCCGGACGGCCTCGAAGCCCTCCGTCACCGTCCCCTGGACCTCCACGGCCGACTCCTCGCGTGCTGCTCGCCTGCTCCGTCGGCCCCCGTGCGGGGCCGCCCACCAGGATGCAACGCCGCCCGGCCGGTCCTGCTTCCCGTCCGGGCCGGGGGCGGGGGCCGGGGCTCAGCGGGGTCGGCGGCCCGGGGCGGCGGTGGCGCGGGGGTCGAAGCCGAAGGGGAGTTCCAGGCGGTGCGCGCCCATCAGTTCCTCGTCGCAGAGCAGGTCGCGGGTCGGGCCGTCCGCCGCGATGACGCCCTCGCTGAGGATGACCGCGCGGGGGCACAGCTCCAGGGCGTAGGGCAGGTCGTGGGTGACCATCAGGACGGTGACGTCCAGGGAGCGCAGGATGTCGGCCAGTTCGCGGCGGGAGGCCGGGTCGAGGTTGGAGGAGGGCTCGTCGAGGACGAGGATCTCCGGGCGCATGGCCAGGACGGTCGCCACCGCCACCCGGCGGCGCTGGCCGAAGGACAGGTGGTGCGGCGGCCGGTCGGCGAAGGCCGCCATGCCGACCTGTTCCAGGGCCTCGCGGACCCGGGCCTCCAGCTCGGCGCCGCGCATCCCGGCGGCGGCGGGGCCGAAGGCGACGTCCTCGCGGACGGTCGGCATGAACAGTTGGTCGTCGGGGTCCTGGAAGACGATCCCGACGCGGCGGCGGATCTCGGCGAGGTGCCGCTTCTCGACGGGCAGTCCGGCCACGGTCACCGTGCCGACGCCGCCGCCGAGGATGCCGTTGAGGTGCAGGACCAGGGTGGTCTTGCCCGCGCCGTTGGGCCCGAGCAGGGCGACCCGCTCGCCGTGGCCGACGGTGAGGTCGACCCCGAAGAGGGCCTGGTGCCCGTCCGGGTAGGCGTACGCCACACCGGACACCTCCAGGGAGGGCACGGCCGCGGGCGAGGAGGGGGCGGAGGAAGCGGAAGCAGCGGTCACGGTGTCCATCCCATCAGAGCGGTCGGGGTACCCGTCGCACGGGACGGGCTGACGGCATCGGCCCCGCAGCAGGAGGTCACGGCGCCCACCCCGGCCGGCGGGACGACGACGCCGACGCCCACGCCCACCCCGACCCTGCCCCGCGCCGTCACAGCGTCCACCCCAGCAGGCACACCGTGAGGGCCGCCGCCGGGAGCACCGCCGCGTACGCCCACTGGGCGCGGGTGGCCGACACGTCGTCGATCACCGGCATGGAGCCGGTGTAGCCGCGGCTGACCATCGCGAGGTAGACGCGTTCGCCGCGTTCGTAGGAGCGGATGAACAGGGCGCCCGCGGTCTTGGCGAGGACGCCCCAGTGCCGGATGCCGCGGGCCTCGAAGCCGCGGGAGCGGCGGGCGATGGACATGCGCCGCAGCTCGCCGGTGATGACGTCGCCGTAGCGGATCATGAAGGAGGCGATCTGGACGAGCAGCGGCGGCAGCTTCAGGCGTTGCAGGCCCAGCAGCAGGGACCGCAGTTCGGTGGTGGACGCGAGGATGACGGAGGCGGCGACGCCGAGGGTGCCCTTGGCGAGTACGTTCCAGGCCCCCCAGAGTCCGGAGACGCTCAGCGACATGCCGAGCACCTCCACCCGCTCGCCCTCGGCCACGAAGGGCATGAGGACGGCGAAGGCCACGAACGGCACCTCGATCAGCAGCCGGCGCAGCAGGAATCCGGCCGGGATCCGGGCCGCCGCCGCGACGGCGGCGACCAGGACGGCGTACGCGCCGAAGGCCCACATCGCCTCGCGCGGCGTCGAGACGACGACGACCACGAAGGCGAAGACCGCGGCGATCTTGCAGTGCGGCGGCAGCGCGTGGACGGGCGAGTGCCCGTGCCGGTAGAGCTTGTGCGCGTGCCCGGCTCCCATGTCAGCGGGCCGACGGGGCCGACGGCGCTGCCGTGGACGTGGCGGTCAGGTCCTCGGCGCGGCGGCGACGCACGCTCCAGAAGATCCCGGTGCCGACGACGACGGTGACGCCGACGCCGATGACCCCGGCGAGGCCGCCGGACAGGCGGGCGTCCTCGACGTCCTTGACGCCGTAGTCGGCGAGCGGGGAGTCCGCGGCGGCGTGGTCCTCGACCTTGGCGTCGATGCCCTTGTCGGCGGCGACCTTCTCCAGTCCGTCCGGGTCGGCCGAGGCGTAGAAGGAGACGACACCGGCCAGGACGAGGGCGGTGGCCAGCCCGGTCAGCCACACCGCGCGGGTGGAGCGGGCGGCGACGGGCGCGGCGGGCGCGGGCGCCGGGGCGTCGACGAGTTCGCCGTTGACGCGCAGCTTCAGCGGGGTGCTCACGCCGCTCGCGGCATGGACGAGGTCGGGCCGGACGGCGAGGACGGCTCCGACGGTCGCGGCGGTGATCAGGGCCTCGCCGATGCCGATGAGGACGTGCACGCCGACCATCGCGGTGAACACCTTGGCGATCGGGACGTCGGTGGTCCCGCCGAGGGCGTACAGGGCGGTGAAGGCGGCCGCGGCGGCCGGTACGGAGAGCAGGGCCCCGCAGAAGGCGGCCACGGTGACGGACCGGCGGGTGGCCGGCAGCGCCTTGAGCAGGCCGCGGAAGACGGCGTACGCGACGACGACGGTGACGCCGCCCATGACGGTGATGTTGACGCCGAGGGCGGTCAGGCCCCCGTCGGCGAACAGGATGCCCTGCATCAGCAGGACGACGGAGACGCACAGCACGCCGGTGTACGGGCCGACGAGTATCGCGGCGAGCGCTCCGCCGAGGAGGTGGCCGCTGGTGCCCGCGGCGACGGGGAAGTTCAGCATCTGCACGGCGAAGATGAAGGCGGCGACGAGGCCCGCCAGCGGGGCGGTGCGTTCGTCCAGTTCGCGGCGGGCGCCGCGGAGGCTGACGGCGACGGCGGCCGCGGCCACCACTCCGGCGGCCACCGACACGGGTGCGTTGATGAATCCGTCGGGCACATGCATGGAGTGGCTCCGCTTCCTGTTTACCTCACAAAATCTTTAACCGTTCAAGAATAGTGCCCAGTTGCAAATCGTTGGCAAGAGCGGTCACGTCACAAATGGTGGCGCGCGGTTTCGTTGGAATGTGCGAGTCTGGACGGACAAACGGACGCAAATGTTCCGATTTCGAGGAGCCCTGTCGATGTCAGCCACCGCGGAGAATCCAGCAGCGACCGCAGACACGACCGCCGTCGAGGAGCGGGTGCGCGCCCGCGTGATCACCGACGACCCCCTCTACCGGACGATCCCGGTCGCGCTGCGCTTCGCCCCCGACGAACCGCTGGCCGTACGGATCGTCTTCCCCGCCGAGCTGTCCCCCGAGGGCACCGACAACGAGTGGGTCTTCCCCCGCGCCCTGCTGGAGGCGGGCCTGAGCTCCCCGACCGGCACCGGGGACGTCCGCGTCTGGCCGTGCGGCCGGGTGCAGGCGGTCGTGGAGTTCCACTCCCCCGACGGGGTCGCCGTCGTCCAGTTCGACATCGCCGCGCTGCGCCGTTTCCTGCGCCGTACGTACGCCCCCGCCGCCCCCGCCACCCGTTAGGCGCAGCGGCCGGGTACGAAAAAGGCCCCGGCCCCGCACCCTCGAAGGGGTGCGGGGCCGGGGCGACGCGCGGGCGCGGGTGTCAGGCGTTGACCAGCTCGCGGTCCTTGTCCGGGCCGTCCGCGGGGCCGGAGTCCTCGCCGAGGTGCTTGCGCAGGCTCTCGCCCTCGACGTCGACGTTCGGCAGGATCCGGTCGAGCCACTTCGGCAGCCACCAGGCCTTGCGCCCGAGGAGCGCGAGCACCGCCGGGACGATGGCCATGCGGACCACGAAGGCGTCGAAGAGGACGGCGATGGCCAGGCCGAAGCCGATCATCTTGACCATCTGGTCGCTGGCCCCGAGGAAGCCGGCGAACACCGCGATCATGATGACGGCGGCGGCCACGACCACGCGGGCGCTGTACCGGAAGCCGGTGACGACGGCCTGGCCCGGGCGTTCGCCGTGGACGTACGCCTCCCGCATGCGGGTGACCAGGAAGACCTCGTAGTCCATGGCCAGGCCGAAGACCACGCCCACCATGAAGATCGGCATCATCGACATGATCGGACCGGTCTGCTCCACCCCGAAGACCGAGGCGAGCCAGCCCCACTGGAACACCGCGACGACGGCGCCGAGGGCCGCGACGACCGACAGCAGGAAGCCGAGGGCCGCCTTGAGCGGAACCAGGATCGAGCGGAAGACGAGCATCAGCAGCAGGAAGGCGAGACCGACCACGAGCGCCAGGTAGGGCAGCAGCGCGTCGTTCATCTTCTGCGAGAAGTCGATGTTCATCGCGGTCTGACCGCTGACGAGCACGTCGTCCCCGCTGCCGTCGCGGATGTCGCGGACCAGTTCCTCGGTGGCGTGCGAGGAGGGCCGGTCCTTGGGGATGACGCTGACGATCGCCGCGTCCTTGGCCTCGTTCTGCATCGGCGGGGCCACTGCGGCCACGCCCGGCAGTCCCTTGATCCGCTCGGCGGTGCTGTCGGCGAGCGCCTTGTCGCCGTCGACGACGACCATCAGGGGGCCGTTGAAGCCGGGGCCGAAGCCGTCGGACATCAGGTCGTACGCCTTGCGCTGCGTGGTGGACACCGGCTGCGCGCCGTCGTCCGGCAGGCCCATCTCCAGCTTGCTCGCCGGGATGGCGATGATGCCGAGGCCGATGACGCCGGCGAGCAGCACCATGACGGGGCGGCGGAGCACGAAGCGGGCCCAGCGGGTGCCGCCGTTGGGCTTGGGCTTGGCGTCGGTGTCGGCGGGGTTCTTGGCCCTGCCCTTGCCGAACAGCTTGCTCTTCTCGCCGGCGGGCAGCACCCTCTTGCCCGCGATGCCGAGGATCGCCGGGACGAGCGTGAGGGCGACGAGCACCGCGATGACCACCGTGCCGGCGGCGGCGACGCCCATCTTGGTCAGCATCGGGATGTTGACGACGGCCAGGCCCACCAAGGCGATGACCACGGTCAGACCGGCGAAGACGACGGCGGAACCAGCGGTTCCGGCGGCGCGGCCGGCGGCTTCGTCCCGTGCGCGGCCCTCGGCGAGCTCCGCGCGGTAGCGGGAGACGATGAAGAGGGCGTAGTCGATGCCGACCGCGAGGCCGATCATCATCGCGAGGGTGGAGGTGGTGGAGCCGAGGTCCAGCACGTTGGCGAGCGCGGTGATGGAGGAGACGCCGATGCCCACGCCGATCAGCGCGGTCAGCAGCGGCAGGCCGGCCGCGATCAGCGAGCCGAAGGTGATGACGAGGACGATCGCGGCGACCAGGATGCCGATGATCTCGCCGGAGCCCGTCTCGGGCGCCACCATCAGGGCGTCGCCGCCGATCTCGACGCCGAGACCCTGCGCCCGGGCGTCCTGGCCGGACTCCTTGAGCGCGTCGCGGGTGGCGTCCTCCAGCTCCATCCCGCTGACCTTGTACTTCACGCTGACGTAGGCGGTGGAGCCGTCCTGGCTCACCGCCTGCGTCGTGTACGGGTCGTCGACGGAGGCGACCTCGGCGGCGCCGGGGCCGGTCTTCAGGCCGGTGATGACCTTCTCGACCTCGGTCTTGATGTTCTGGTCGGTGACCTTGGCACCTTCGGGCGCCTTGATGACGATCCGGGCCGTGGCGCCGTCGGCGGCCATGCCCGGGAACTTCTTGTCCAGCAGGTCGAAGGCCCGCTGGGCCTCGGTGCCGGGTATCGAGAACGAGCCGGAGGTGGGCGCGGAGGCCGTCGCGGCGCCGAGGACGGCGGCGAACAGCAGCGCCACCCAGGCGAGGACGACGAGGCGGCGGCGCCGGAAGGCGCCGCGGCCGAGCCGGTAGAGGAAGGTGGCCACGAGGGTGGTTCTCCCGTTCAGGTCGTGGGATGGATCCGGGACGGATCAGGGCGTGGAAAGCCGGCCCGACGACGAGAGCGGCGTGTCAGGAGCAGCGGGCGGTGCGGAACGCTGGTGGGGAGGGAGTCAGACGCCGAGGGCGGGGAAGACCACGGCGTCGATGAATTCGCCGAGAAAGGCCCGGTCGACGGACCGGTCCTCGATCAGCGGGAGCGCGATGAACGCTCCGATGAGCATGTGCGGCACGAAATCCAGGGCCGGACAGTCCGACCGGATCTCACCCCGGTCCACGGAGCGCCGCAGCATCTGCTGGAGCCCGTTGATCTCCGGGTCGACCAGTAGGTCCCGCAGCGCCTTGTGGAGCTCCGGGCTCTCGTGGACCGCATGGGCCAGACCCCGCATCAGCGCGGTGTCCTTGGCCATCTGCGCGTCATCGGAGTGCGCCACCATCAGCGCGAAGTCCCCCCGCAGCGTCCCCGTGTCGATCTCCCCGAGGGAGACCGGCTGGGTACATCGCAGGGCCTTGGCGACCAGCTCCGGCTTGCTCCCCCACTGGCGGTAGAGGGTGGCCTTGCTGGACTTCGTACGGGCGGCGACCGCGTCCATGGTCAACGCGTCGTAGCCGACCTCGCGCAGGAGGTCCAGGACCGCCTCGTGGAGTTCGGCCTGCCGCTCGGGGGTGATCCGGGTACGCCGTGCCGACGTCTCCGACGCCTCTTCGGTCATCTCCGTGCCCCCTGCCCGAGCGAAACTGTTCCGTACCGTTAAGACGATACCTCCACCCTCAAGGGAACGAAACCGTTCCGTTTCGTTGGGGGGAGTGGCGTCGGTCACCCGACCGGCGAACGCCCCGAATCCCTCGAAGGGGATCACCTGTACGAGTTGCCGCGGCCCCCCGTCGCGGAAAGCATTGGGGGGTGAGTCACGACGTCGCGTACCTCCGGTTCCCGCACCTGCACGACGACCTGCTGTGCTTCGCCTCCGAGGACGACCTCTGGGTCGCCCCCCTCGCCCCCGAAGGAGCCAGCCCCGGCCGGGCCTGGCGGATCACCGTCGACCGGACCCGGGTCAGCCACCCGCGGTTCTCCCCCGACGGCCGACACATCGCCTTCACCACCTGGCGCAGCCTCGACCCAGAGATCCACCTCGTCCCCGTGGACGGCGGGCCGGCCCGGCAGCTGAGCCACTGGGGCGCCACCGACACGCGCGTCTGCGGCTGGACCCCGCCCGATGAGGACGGCCGCAGCGACATCCTGGCGGTGTCCTCGCACGGCCAACCGTTCTCCTACTTCGCCTGGGCCTACAGCCTGCCCACCGACGGCAGCCCCGGCGGCCGCCTCCCCTGGGGGCCCGTCTCCGACCTACAGGTCCAGGAGGGGCCGGACGGCGAGCGGCGCAGCCTGCTGCTGACCGGCAAGCCGCCGCACGAGCCCGCCGCCTGGAAGCGTTACCGCGGCGGCGCCACCGGCCGGCTGTGGCTGCACGGCAAACGGCTGCTGGAGGACATCGAGGGGCACCTCGACTCCCCCGTGTTCGTCGACGGCCGGATCGCCTTCCTCTCCGACCACGAGGGCATCGGCAACCTCTACTCCTGCCTGCCGGACGGCACCGACCTGCGCCGGCACACCGATCACGACGAGTTCTACGCCCGGCACGCCTCCAGCGACGGCTCCCGGGTCGTCTACCAGTGCGGCGGCGACATCTGGCTCGTCGACTCCCTCGCCCCGGGCGCCTCCCCGCGCAAGCTCCGGGTCCGCCTCGGCGGGCCGCGCGCGGGGCGCCGTCCGTACCAGGTGCCGGCCGCCAGCCATGTCGACTCGCTGTCCGTCGACGCCACCGGCCGGGCCAGCGCCGTCGTCGTACGCGGCAGCCTCTACTGGCTGACCCACCGCGACGGGCCCGCCCGCACCATCGCCGACACCCCGGGCGTGCGGGTCCGGCTGCCCGAGATGCTCGGCAGCGGCGGCCAGGTCGCCTACGTCACCGACGCCGAGGGCGAGGACGCGATCGAGATCGCCTACCTCCCCCGCGCCTCCGGCGAACGCGAACCCCGACGGCTGGCCTCGGGCGCGGTGGGCCGCGTCCTGGAGCTGCTGTCCGATCCCGACGGGGAACGCCTCGCGATCGCCTCCAACGACGGCCGGTTGCTGCTCCTCGACGCGACGGAGGAGTCCAACGGCGAGGTCACCGAGCTGGTCCGGTCGATCAACGGGCCCGTCACCGACCTGGCCTTCTCCCCCGACGGCTGTTGGCTGACCTGGTCGCACCCCGGCATCGGGCGCTCACTGCGGCAGATCAGGATGGCGAAGATCGCCGGCCCCGGCCCGCACACCGTCGTCGACGTCACCAACGGCCGCTTCGAGGACGAGAACCCGGTCTTCACCCGCGACGGCCGCTACCTCGCCTTCCTGTCCTGGCGCGGCTTCGACCCCGTCTACGACGTGCACACCGGCGACCTCTCCTTCCCGCTGGGCTGCCGCCCGTACCTGGTGCCGCTGTCCTCCGCGACGAACTCCCCCTTCGCGTTCTCCCCCGACGGACGCCCGGCGGCCGGCGGACTCGACCCGGCCGAGGGGGACTCGGAGTCCGGCGACGGCGCGGTGACCGTGGAGGTCGAGGGGCTGGAGAGCCGGGTCACCCCCTTCCCGGTGTCCGCGTCGAAGTACTCGGCCCTGTACCCCGTCAGCGGCGGCGGGCTGGTGTGGCTGCGCTGGCCCATCTCCGGCGCGCTCGGCGAGACCTTCGCCAACCCGGCCGACACCAGCGGCAAGCCGACGCTGGAGCACTTCGACATGACCAAGGCCCGCAAGGCCGAACTGGCCACCGGACTGGACTGGTTCGCCGTCAGCGGCGACGGCACCCGCCTCGTCGTCAACGACGACGGCGACCTGCGCGCGGTCCCCTCGACGGAGTCCGGCGACGGGGACTCGACGGTCTACCTGGACCTGCGGCGCATCCTGCACGAGGTGGACCCGGCGGCCGAATGGCGCCAGGCCTTCGAGGAGGCGGGCCGACTGATCCGCGCCTACTTCTGGGACCCGGGCATGTGCGGGATCGACTGGGACGCGGTGCTTCGCCAGTACCGCCCGCTGGTCGAACGGGTCGCCTCCCCCGACGAGTTCGCCGACCTGATGCGCGAGGTCCTCGGCGAACTCGGCACCTCGCACGCCTACGTCTCCCCCGCCCGCCGCAACGAGGGCCCGCCGCACTACCAGCGGGCCATCGGGCTGCTCGGCGCCAACTTCGTGCCCCGGGACGGCGCCTGGATGCTCGCCCGGATCCTGCCCGGCGAATCCTCCGACTCCAAGGCCCGCTCCCCCCTCGCCGGCACCGGCATCCGCGAGGGCGCCGTGCTCACCCACGTCGACGGCCGCCCCGTCGACCCGGTCACCGGCCCCTACCCGCTGCTCGCGGCGGCCGGCGGCACCACCGTCGAGCTCACCTTCGAGCCGGCCGAGGGGTCCGGCCGGGCCCGACGGGTGGCCGTCGTACCGCTCGTCGACGACCGGCCGCTGCGCTACCAGGACTGGGTGTCCAAGCGGCGGGCCGTGGTCCGCGAGGTCAGCGGCGGGCGCTGCGGCTACCTGCACATCCCCGACATGGGCGGCTCCGGCTGGGCGCAGTTCAACCGGGACCTGCGGATGGAGATGTCCCGGCCCGCCCTGATCGTCGACGTGCGCGGCAACGCGGGCGGACACATCAGCGAGCTGGTCGTGGAGAAGCTGACCCGCTCGATCCTCGGCTGGGACCTGACCCGGGACGCCCAGCCGGTCTCGTACGCCTCCAACGCCCCCCGCGGCCCGATCGTGGCCCTGGCCGACGAGGCGACCTCCTCCGACGGGGACATGATC
Source organism: Streptomyces sp. NPDC029836 (assembly GCF_055574495.1). NCBI lineage: Bacteria > Bacillati > Actinomycetota > Actinomycetes > Kitasatosporales > Streptomycetaceae > Streptomyces > Streptomyces sp. NPDC029836. Next base: position 52,857 of record NZ_JBVHZI010000012.1, read on the forward strand.
ACCGCCGCGTTCAAACTGCTGGGCCTGGGACCGGTGGTGGGCCAGCGCACCTGGGGCGGGGTCGTCGGCATGACCGGCCGGCACACCCTGGGCGACGGGACGGTGATCACGGTGCCGATGAACGCCGCCTGGTTCCCGGAGTACGGCTGGTCGGTGGAGAACCACGGCGTCGAGCCCGACCTCTCGATCCTGCGGACCCCGCTGGACTGGGCGGAGGGCCGGCACGCCCAGCTCGACGACGCCGTCCACCTGGCGCTGGAGCTACTGGAACAGGACCCGGCGGCCGTACCGCCCGGCTACACGGACGTCCCGGACCGGCGCCGCCCGAAGCTGCCGCCGCGGGAGTAGGCGGGCCGGCACGCGAAACGGGCGCGGCCCGCGTGGTGCGGACCGCGCCCCTCGGTGTCGGGACGCGCTACCTGTCGAGCGCGTCGTCCAGTGCGTCACGGACCTGGCCGGTCGGTGACCCCGCCTCCCGCGCCGGGGCCGGGGCCCGGCCGGCCTCCGCCTCGGCGCCCTGCGCGGCGGCCCGCGCCTCGGCCTGCTCCGCGAGCCGTCTCGCCTTGTCCTGGAACTGGTCCCTCAGACCCATGCTGTTCCCTCCTGGAAAGGGTGGGGCGTGATGCCGACCAGCCTGGCACGAGGGGACGTTCCTCGCATTCCGGTCTATCCGTGGTAGGTGCGTTCCTTCTCGTCGGCCGCCCCGCCGGCGCCGACGAGTCCCGTGGAGACGCCGGACAGCCGCGGCTCGAACCGCCGCATCTCGCGCTGCCCGACCGCCGCGATGATCCCCGGCAGGTAGCCGCGCGTGCCCTGCATGCCGCGCAGCCACCACTGCGCGTAGACGTGCGCCGAGCGCCGCTCGATGCCCGCCACGATCCGGTCGACGGCCGGTCCGAGCGGGTACGTGCGGTTCGCCGGCCACGGCAGGCTGCGGCGCAGGTCGCGCATGACCTCGTCCTGGTCGGCCCCGCGCACCATGTCGGTGTCGGTCCAGGACAGGTAGCCGACGCCGACCTTGACGCCCTTGTGGCCGACCTCGGCGCGCAGGCAGTGCGCGAAGGCCTCGACGCCGGACTTGGAGGCGCAGTACGCCGTCATCATCGGGGCCGGGGTGATCGCGGCGAGCGAGGCGATCTGGAGGAAGTAGCCGCGGCTCTCGGTGAGGACGGGCAGGAAGGCGCGGGCGGTGACGGCCCCGCCGATGAGGTTGACCTCGATCACGCGGCGCCAGGCCACCGGGTCGGAGTCGACGAACGGCCCGCCGGCGGCGACGCCGGCGTTGGCGACGACGAGGTCCACCTTGCCGAAGCGTTCCTTGACCTCCCGCGCGACCCGCGCCATCGCCTCGTGGTCGGTGACGTCGGCGTGCCAGTGGGCGCTGTCGGTGTGGAGGCGCTCGGAGACCTCCTTGAGGGCCTCCGGCTCCAGGCCCACCAGGGCGACCTTGGCGCCGCGCGCGGAGAGCTTGCGGGCGAGCAGCTCGCCCACCCCGCGGGCGGCTCCGGTGACGACGGCGACCTGTCCTTCGAGACTGCTGCGGCTCACGGCGTCTTCTCCTTCTCGGCCTCTGCGGCCGCGGCGGTTCCCGCGGCCGGGGCGGCCTGTCGTGCGGGCAGGTGGCGGGCGGTGAGTTCGCGCAGGGCGGCCGAGACGGCCTCCGGCGCCTCGATGGGCGTCATGTGGCCCGCCCCGGTGAGTTCGGTCAGGCCCACGCAGTTCGGCAGCGCGGCGGCCAGCGCCCGGGCGTGCCGGATCGGGGTGAGCCGGTCGGCCGTGCCGCCGATCACGGCGGTGGGGACGGTCAGCCGGGCCAGTTCGGCGTCCAGGTCGAGGGCGGCCAGCACCCGCGACCAGGCGTGCCGTACCCCGCTGGGGCAGCCGTGCACGATGCGGGCGCAGGCCTCCACCCGGTCCGGCGCCGATCCGGGGCCCATCGTCGCGTACTTGAGCAGGGCGCGGGCCACCGGCGTGACGGGCCCGAGGGGGGCGCGCGCGCCGAGCACCCCCCGGGTCGCGCGGGTCCGCAACGGTCCGGCGCGCAGCGGCAGTACGGTCGACTCCGCGACCAGCCCGGAGCTGCCGGTGCTGCACAGCAGGACGGCCGCGACGTGCTCGGTGAACGCGGGCCGGCCGGCTGCGGCCATGACGGTCATGCCGCCCATGGAGTGCCCGGCGACGACGGCCCGTTCGCCGGGGGCGAGGGTGGCCCCCAGTACCGCGGCGAGGTCGTCGGCGAGGGAGTCGGTGCCGTAGGCGCGGGCCGCGGGGCTGCGGCCGTGGCCGCGCTGGTCGTAGGCGATGACGCGGTGGTCCTTCGCCAGGTCGCGCACCTGCGCCGCCCAGAAGGCGGTGGAGCAGGTCCAGCCGTGCGCCAGGACCACGGCCGGGGCGCCCTCGGCTCCGTGCACCTCGGCGTGCAGGCGGGCCCCGTCGGCGGAGGTCACGGCCACCACCCGGGCCGGTACGGGGGGCGCCCAGCGCCCGGTGGTGACGTACGCGGGCCGGCTCACGCCGCCCCCTCCTCGGCGGCGGCCGGGGCGGGTTCCGCGGCGGCCTTCGCGCCCCGGCGCGGCTCGGCCGCTCCCACGGGGGCGGCTGCGGGGGCGGCGACGGCGACGGCGACCGCCGGGACCCGCTCGCGGTCCCGCCCCCGGATGACCTCGTACTCGGACAGGTCGACGGTCCGCGTCTCCTTGCGGAACTCGCCGGTCGTGCCCGGCCAGACGGTCGTGTTGCGGCCCTGGGCGTCCAGGTACCAGCTGGTGCAGCCGCCGGTGTTCCACACGGTCCGCTCCATGCGGGCCTGCACGTTCCGGTTCCACCTGTTCACCGCGGAGGGCCGCGCGGACAGCGCGGTGCGCCCGCCCAGCACGCCCAGCTGACGCATGTAGTCGGCCATGTAGTTCAGCTGCGACTCGATCATCAGGATCATCGAGCTGTTCCCCAGCCCGGTGTTGGGACCGATGATCGTCATCCAGTTGGGGAAGCCGGCCGCGGTCGCGCCGCGCAGCGACTGCATGCCGTCCTTCCAGGTGTCCGCGAGGGTCCGCCCCTCCGCGCCCACGACCCGGTCGGCGATCGGCATGTCCGTGACGTGGAAGCCGGTGCCGAAGATGATCGCGTCGACCTCGGTCTCGGTCCCGTCGGCCGCCACCAGCACCGAACCGCGGACCTCGGCCAGCCCGGAGGCCACCAGGTCCACGTCGGGCCGGGCCAGCGCCGGGTAGTACGCGTTGGACAGCAGGATCCGCTTGCAGCCGATCCGGTACGAGGGCGTCAGCTTGGCCCGCAGCTCCGGGTCCTTGATGGAGCGCGCCATGTTGGCCTTGGCCAGCGACTCGACCAGCCCGAGCTGGTTCGGCCGCTTGGTGAAGGCGCTGACCTGGAGCTCGCGGATCCCCCACAGCAGCCCGCGGCGCGCGGCGCGGGTGAAGGGCAGCTGACGGTGCAGCCACCGCTCGACGCCGCCGATCGCCCGGTCGGTGCGCGGCATGACCCACGGCGGGGTCCGCTGGAAGAGCGTGAGGCGCTCCACCTCGGGGGCGATGGCCGGCACGATCTGGATCGCGGAGGCTCCGGTCCCGATCATCGCGACGCGCTTGCCGCGCAGGTCGTAGTCGTGGTCCCAGCGGGCGGAGTGGAAGACCTTGCCCGGGAACTCGGCGAGCCCGGGGATCTCCGGCAGCTTCGGTTCCGAGAGCGGCCCGGTCGCGGAGACGACCACGTCGGCGGTGAGCGCGCCGGCGGAGGTCTCGATCTCCCAGCGCAGCTCCTCGGTGTCCCAGCGCATCATCTCGACCTCGTGGTTCAGTCGGATGTGGCGGCGCAGCCCGAACACGTCGGCGACGTGTTCCAGGTACTCCCGGATGGCGGGCTGCCCGGAGAAGGTCCGCGGCCAGTCGGGGTTGGGCGCGAAGGAGAAGGAGTACAGGTGCGAGGGGACGTCGCACGCGCACCCCGGATAGCTGTTGTCGCGCCAGGTGCCGCCGACGGAGTCGGCCCGTTCCAGGACGACGAAGTCCGTGATCCCCTCGCGCCGCAGCCTCACGGCCGCCCCCAGCCCGCCGAATCCGGATCCGATCACCGCCACTCGTACGTGCTCGCGTCCGTGTTCTGCCATGCCGCCCATGCCCGCCGCCTTCCGCTTCCGCAGTCCCAGCCACCACACCGCAACACTGCCAGCAATCACTGGCACAATCGGGAGAGTAGAGCAGCTCCGTACCCATGGGTAGGGGTCGCGCCGGGAAAGTTACTGCGGGTACGACCCGATGTACGGCCTAGGCTGCGCGTGTGGCGCACGAAGAGACAGCAGTGACGACGGAGGACGGGCCCGCGATGGCACGCGAATACCGGACCGCGGAACTGGCCGACGCGGCCGGCATACCGCTGCGCACCCTGCGCTTCTACCGCGAGCGCAAGCTGCTCCCGCCGCCCCGCCGCGAGGGCCGGATCGCCTGGTACGAGGACCACCACCTGGCCCGCCTGCGCACCATCGCCGCGCTCCTGGACCGCGGTCACACGCTGGGCGGCATCGCCGAACTGATCGCCGCCTTCGAGAACGGCCGCGATGTCGGCCAGCTCGGCGAGCTGCTCGGCATGGGCTGGTCCGAGGAGACCCCGGTCCGCCTCACCCCCGAGGCCCTCGCCGACCACTTCGAGGGCGAGGTCACCCCGGAGAACCTCGCGACCTCCCTCGACCTCGGCTACCTCGCCGTCGACGGCGAGGCCATCGTGCACGTCAGCCGCCGCCTGCTGGACGTCTCCTCGGCGCTGGTGCGCGAGGGCGTACCGCTGGCGGCCGTGCTGGAGACCGGCCGTCGGGTACGCGAGCACGCGGACGCCATGGCCGCCCTCTTCACCGAGCTCATCTCCACGCACCTGTCCGAGGAGTCCCTGCCCCGCCTGCGCCCCCTCGCGAAGAGCGTGGTCGAGGCGGAGCTCACCATGGCGATGGACCGGCTGACGGCCTCGAATCAGGACCCGAGCGCGTAGGCCACCGACACCGGGGCGTGGTCCGACCAGCGCTCCGGGTGGGTCTCGGCGCGCTCCACCCAGGCCTTCACGGCCTTCGCGGCCAGCCCCGGGGTCGCGACCTGGAGGTCGATGCGCCAGCCGGCGTCGTTGTCGAAGGCCCGACCCCGGTAGGACCACCAGGAGTACGGACCCTCGGTGTCGGGGTGCAACTCGCGCACGACGTCGACGTAACCGGCCTCCGCGTACACCTTCCCCAGCCACTCCCGCTCCTCCGGCAGGAAGCCGGCGTTCTTGCGGTTGGTCTTCCAGTTCTTCAGGTCGGCCTCCCGGTGGCAGATGTTCCAGTCACCGCACACCACGACCTCGCGGCCGTCGGCGGCGGCCGACACCTTGAGCGCGGCCAGGTAGGGGAGGAACTCGTCCATGAACCGGTACTTCTCGTCCTGCTTCTCGGTCCCCGCCTCGCCGGAGGGCAGGTAGAGGCTGGCGACGGTCACGCCCGGCAGGTCGATCTCCAGGTACCGCCCGGCGGCGTCGAACTCTTCGCTCCCGAAGCCGACGCGCACCCGCTCCGGGGCCCGGCGCGTGTACAGCGCGACCCCGGCCCGCCCCTTGGCGGCGGCCGGCGCGAACACCGTGTGCCAGCCCGCGGGCGTGCGCACCTCGTCCGGAATCTGCCCTTCCTCGGCCCGTACCTCCTGGAGGCACACGACGTCGGCGTCGGATCCCGCGAGCCACTCCCCGAAGCCCTTCTTGGCGGCGGCGCGGATCCCATTCACATTCACGGAGGTCACAGTGAGCATCCCCGCACCATAGCCGGAGCCTTCCGTACGATGTCCTGATGTCTCACGGGATACACCTGCGCACCGCCGCCTACGACCACCCCCACGCCGTCGACCTCGACGCCCGGGTCCAGCTGGAATACCAGCAGCGCTACCAGGGCGAGGGCGACGCCACCTTCCTCGACCCCGGCATGTTCGTCCCGCCGAACGGCCTGTACCTGCTGGCCTACGACGCCTCGGACACCCCCGTGGCCAGCGGGGCCTGGCGCCGCATGGAGCGCGCCGAGGAGGGCTACTCCGAGGGCGACGCCGAGGTGAAGCGCATGTACGTGGTCCCCGAGGCCCGCGGTCTGGGCCTGGCCCGCCGCATCCTGGCCGACCTCGAAGCCGACGCCCGCGCCGCCGGCCGCCGCCGCATGGTCCTGGAGACCGGCGACCAGCAGCCGGAGGCCATCGCCCTCTACCTCTCCTCGGGCTACGCCCTGTCGGAGAAGTTCGGCCACTACCGCTTCCACGAGTCCAGCCGTTGCATGACGAAGTCCCTGACGGCCTGACCCACCCGACGGCGGGCCCGCCGGGTCGACTCCGGCGGACCCCCGCCGCTCACCGACCCTCACCCGAGTCGGACCGCGCCCACGGGCGTCCGCACCCGAACATCGCCACGACCCCACGAACGCCGAAATCCCGCCCGGTCTTTCGACCTGACGGGATTTCGGGACGTTCTCGGGAGCAACCCGTGAACTGTCGTTTGTGGACCTGTGGGGATTTGAACCCCAGACCCCCTCGATGCGAACGAGGTGCGCTACCAGACTGCGCCACAGGCCCTTGCGACGTGTGAAACATTAGCATCCCCTCGCGGGTGCTCCAAAACCGATTCTCCGGAGCGTCCGCGCAGGTCACCGATCGCCGATCACTCGTTCGCGGCGCGCGGGCGGTCCTCGCCCTCGTACTGGTCGAACAGCGGGGTGCGACCCCGCTCGCGGCCGCGGGGGCGGGGCGTCGTGGCCTGGGCCCCGAGTTCCGGTCGGGCCGCCCGGCCCGTCTCCGGACCCGTCGCCGCCTTCGCCTCCGGCCTCGGCTCCGACGTCGGCTTCGGCACCCCGGGCTGCGCCCGCAGTCGGGGTTCTGTCGGCTCGGCGGTACTGGAGCGGGTGGAGCTCCAGCCGTCGGGGGCGGCCGGTCCGGTGGCGCGGGGGGCGACGGGGGCGGTCACGTACGTCGGCAGCGGGACCGGGACCGGCTCCCAGCTGTCGCCGCGCGCCGGACCGCGCTCACGTTCGCGCTGCTGGTCCACCCACTCGGCGTGGTCGGTCTGCTCGACGAGCGCGCGGCGCCCGGCCTCCTGGGGGGAGACCGGTGGCGCGGGGTCCGGTTCGGCGCCCGCGGCGGCGCCGTCGTCGGCCGTCCGGCGCCGGGGCCGGTTCTCCCGCAGGTTGCGGGCGGCGGCCTCGGCGCGGCGCCGGTCCATGGTGAACTCGTAGCGCCGCCGCTCGTGGACCCGCAGGTGCACGATGTAGGCGCTCAGCAGCAGGGCGGGGACGGCCGGCGCCCACAGGTAGTGGAGGCCGCCGACCGCGGCGACGACCGCTCCGCAGCTGAACACCAGGAAGAGCAGCGCGGTGGTGCGCCGGCGGCGGGCGAGCACCTGGAGGCGCTGCTGGCGCCGGACCCGTTCGGCCTCGGCCAATCTCGGTTCGGCCCTGGTCGGGGGCACGTCGAAGGCCCGGGCGTCGGCGTCCACGGAGTTGACCGTTTCCGTCGCGGCGTCCGGCTCCCCGCGGGGCTGGGGCTCCGCCTGTTCGTCACCGCGCTCACGCAGCCCCTTGGCGTAACGGCGCTCCATTCCCGCCCGGCCGGAAAGCAGCCGGATGGCGGTGGAGAAGCGTTCCGTCGGACGCGCTTCGTTCAGCTCGTCCTGCCTCCGGAGCCACATGGGCACCAAGTAGGCGGCCCAGGCCCCGACAATGACTGCGTAGATGAGGCCGCTGCTGCTCACACCCCACACCGTAGAGGGGCGCGGGCGGGGGGATCAGCCAATTGAGTCGGTGTGTCGCACGATCAGGCTGATATCACGGACTTTTTTTGTGATTCTTCGGATCAGGTTATGGGCGACCCGGTCAAGAATTCGAACGCATTTACGATAACCGCTTTTCAGGCGACCGTCGGCGGCATGTCCTGGGGCTGCGGTCGCGTCCGGTGCCACCGGCGCAGCAGCCCCTCCGGGACCTCCTCCACCGTCAACGCGAAGACCAGGTGGTCCCGCCAGGCCCCGTCGATGTGCAGGTACCTCGGACGCGTGCCCTCCGCGCGGAAGCCGAGCTTCTCCACCACCCGGCGGCTGGGACCGTTCTCCGGGCGGATGCACACCTCGACGCGGTGCAGTCCCACCTTCGCGAAGCAGTGGTCCACGGCGAGCGCGACGGCCGTCGGCATCACGCCGCGGCCCGCCACGTCGCGGTCCACCCAGTAGCCCACGTGGGCGGCGCACATCGAGCCCCAGGTGATCCCGGCGACCGTCAACTGGCCGACGAGGCGCCCCTGGTACTCGATGACGAAGGGCAGCATGCGGCCCGCGTTCGCCTCCCCCCGCAGGTGGCGGACCATCTGCCGGAACGTCGGCCGGTGCACGACGGGGCCCCAGGGCGCGGGCGGCGGAATGGTGGCCTCCCACGGCCGCAGCCATTCGCGGTTGCGGCGGTTGACCTCGCGCCAGGCCCGCTGGTCCCGCACCTTTATCGGCCGGAGCGTGACGTCACCGTCCGCGAGCGCCACCGGCCAGGAGGGGCCGTTCAGTTCTGGCTCCCGGGGTCCGCCGGGGGTCTGGGGTGGTCGCCGCCGCGGATCTGGTCGACGGCGTGCGGCAGGATCCGGGCCAGCACGGCGAGGCCGTCCTTCACGCCGCCCGTCGAGCCGGGCAGGTTCACGATGAGGGTGTGGCCGGCGACGCCCGCCAGGCCCCGGGACAGGGCGGCGGTCGGTACCTTCGCGAGGCCCTCGGCGCGGATGGCCTGGGGGATGCCGGGGATCTCGTAGTCCAGTACGCGGGCGGTCGCGTCCGGGGTCCGGTCGGTCGGCGAGATGCCGGTGCCGCCGGTGGTGAGGACGACGTCGTACCCGGCGGCCACGGCCTCGCGCAGCGCCGCCTCGACGGGGTCCCCGTCCGGGACCACGCGCGGGCCGTCCACCGCGAAGCCGAGCTTCTCCAGCGCCTCGGCGAGCAGGGGGCCGCCCTTGTCGGCGTAGACGCCCCGCGAGGCGCGGTTGGAGGCGGTGATTACCAGGGCGCGCGGCGCGGGCGTCTCGGCCGCGGCGGGCGCCGCCGCCGTCCGGGCCCCGCCGGCCGCCGGCGGGACGTGGCTGTGGACCTCGCCGCCGCGGGGGGCGTTCATCCCCGGCTCCAGTCGCCCGACTTGCCGCCGGTCTTCTCCTCCACCCGGACGTCGGTGATGACCGCGCCCTTGTCGACGGCCTTCACCATGTCGATCACGGTGAGCCCGGCGACCGCGACGGCCGTCAGGGCCTCCATCTCGACACCCGTGCGGTCGCTCGTGCGGACCGTGGCGAGGATCTCGACGGCGTCGTCGACGACCGACAGGTCGACCTTCACGCCGGACACCGCCAGCGGGTGGCACAGCGGGATCAGGTCGGGGGTCTTCTTGGCCCCCATGATCCCGGCGATCCGCGCGGTGGCGAGGGCGTCGCCCTTGGGCACGCCCTCGCCGCGCAGCAGCTCGATCACCCGGGGGGAGACGAGGACGCGTCCGCTGGCGCGGGCAGTCCGGGTGGTGACGTCCTTGGCCGAGACGTCGACCATCCGGGCAGCGCCGGCCTCGTCGATGTGGGTGAGCCTGCTCTCGGTACTCATGCTGTGCCGCTCCGCTCTGGGCCCCGGGGGGCCTGTGTGGTGCGACACACGCTACCCGCACCGGCGGGTGGTCAGCCGAGCAGGATCACTTCCAGGTCGGTGCCGGGCTCCACCGAGGTGACGTCCTCCGGTACGACCATCAGGGAGTCGGCGTGGGCCAGCGCGGCGATCAGGTGGGAGCCCGATCCGCCGACCGGGGAGACGGTGCCGTTATCGGCGTCGTACTTGCCGCGCAGGTACTGCCGGCGGCCCGCCGGCGACCCGAGGGGCTTGTCGCACGTGAGCACCGCCCGCACGCTCGGCCGGTTGACCGCGGACGCGGGCAGGCCCATCAGCGCCCGGATCGCGGGCCGCACGAACAGCTCGAAGGAGACGTACGAGGACACCGGGTTGCCGGGCAGCGCCAGCAGCGGGGTGTGGTCGGGGCCGATGGTGCCGAAGCCCTGGGGCTTGCCGGGCTGCATGGCGAGCTTGCGGAAGTCGACGTTCCCCGCCGCGGCCGCGTCGTCGCCGGCGGAGACGGAGGTCAGGGCCTCCTTGACCACGTCGTACGCGCCGACGCTGACCCCGCCCGTGGTGACCAGCAGATCGGCCCGGATGAGCTGGTCCTCGATGGTCGAGCGCAGGGTGTCCGCGTCGTCCGCGACGGCGCCGACGCGGTAGGCGATGGCGCCGGCGTCCCGCGCGGCCGCCGCCAGCGCGAAGCTGTTGGAGTCGTAGATCGTGCCCGCGGCCAGCGTCTCACCCGGCTGGACCAACTCGCTGCCGGTGGACATGACGACGACCCGCGGTCGCGGCCGGACCCGGACCGTACCGCGCCCGATGGCGGCCAGCAGGGCGATCTGCGGCGGCCCGAGGACGGTACCGGCGGCCAGCGCCAGGTCCCCGGCCTGTACGTCGCTGCCGCGGGCGCGGACGTGCGCCCGCGCCTCGGCGGGCCGGTGGACCCGCACCTCGCCGCCCGCGCCCTCGGGCGCGGTGGCGGCCGGGGTCATCCCGGAGGCCGCACCGCCGCCGGCGCCGCCGTCGGTCCACTCGACCGGGACGACGGCTTCCGCGCCGGGGGGCAGCGGGGCGCCGGTCATGATGCGCGCGGCCTGGCCGGGGCCGACGGTGGGCAGCTCGCCGCTGCCCGCCGCCACGTCCCCGATCACCGCGAGCACCGCGGGGAACTCCTCGGTCGCACCCTGGACGTCGGCCGTGCGGACGGCGTAACCGTCCATGGAGCTGTTGTCGAAGGGCGGGAGGGCGACGGGCACGGTGACGTCCTCGACCAGGACACAGCCCTGGGCGTCGAGCAGCTGGAGCTCGATGGGCTCCAGCGGCCGGACGGTGGCGAGGACGTCCGCGAGGTGCTCGTCCACGGACCACAGACGCTGGTGGCCGGTGTCCTGCGGTGCGGGACTGCTCAAGGTGCTACATCTCCTCCGTGACGTAACGGTGAAGCCAGGTGCGGAACTCGGGTCCCAGGTCATCGCGCTCGCAGGCGAGTCGGACGATGGCCCGCAGGTAGTCACCCCGGTCGCCGGTGTCGTAGCGGCGGCCGCGGAAGACCACGCCGTGCACCGGGCCGCCCACGGTCTCGTCGGCGGCCAGCTTCTGCAGGGCGTCGGTGAGCTGGATCTCCCCACCGCGGCCCGGCTCGGTCTCCCGCAGTATGCCGAAGATCGCCGGGTTCAGGACGTACCGTCCGATGACCGCGTAGTTGCTGGGCGCCTCGGAGGCGTCCGGCTTCTCGACGAGGCCGGTGACGCGGACGACGTCCGCCTCGTCGGTCGCCTCGATGGCCGCGCAGCCGTAGAGGTGCACGTTGGCCGGGTCGACCTCCATGAGCGCGATGACGGTGCCGCCGGTGCGCGCGTGGACGTCGACCATCTGGCGCAGCAGGGGGTCGCGGGGGTCGATGAGGTCGTCACCGAGGAGGACGGCGAACGGCTCGTCGCCGACGTGGGGCTCGGCGCAGAGCACGGCGTGACCGAGACCGCGCGGGTCGCCCTGGCGGACGTAGTGCATGGTGGCCAGGTCGCTGGACTCCTGGACCTTCTTCAGTCGGTCGTCGTCACCCTTGGCGATGAGGGCCGACTCCAGCTCGTAGTTCCGGTCGAAGTGGTCTTCGAGTGCGCGCTTGTTACGTCCTGTGATCATGAGGACGTCGTCCAGGCCGGCCGAGACGGCCTCCTCCACGACGTACTGGATGGCCGGTTTGTCCACGACCGGGAGCATTTCCTTGGGGGTCGCCTTGGTCGCCGGAAGGAACCGAGTGCCGAGGCCCGCAGCCGGAATGACGGCCTTTTTGATCACGGGGTGCAACTGAGTCATGGGCAGAACGATAGTGGCTCCCATCGAACACTCCGCTGGATACCGGTAAATACCTCCCGATATGCCCGAATGAACGAGCGATTGAGACTCAACTGTGGTAGAAAATCCGCCCGAAAACGGACCCCGCTCGCCCGAGAAGGCGTCCCTGCGCCGGGAACTGCTCGCCGCCCGGCGCGCCCTGACCGACGACGCGCGCCGGACGGCGGCCCGCGCGCTCGCCCGCACCGCCCTCGCGCTGCCCGAACTGGCCGACGCCGCCACGGTGGCCGCGTACGTCTCCGTCGGCGGCGAGCCCGGTACCCGGGACCTGCTCGACGCGCTGCGGGCCGCCGGCAAGCGGGTGTTGCTGCCCCTGTTGCTGCCCGACAACGACCTCGACTGGGCGGTGTACGAAGGCCCCGACGGCCTCGCGGAGGCCGCGCACCCGGGGAAGATGCGGCTGTGGGAGCCGGTCGGGCCGGCGCTCGGCCCGGACGCGGTGACCGGGGCGGACGCCGTCCTGCTGCCCGGGCTGGCGGTGGACGGGCGCGGCATGCGGCTCGGCCGCGGCGGCGGTTCGTACGACCGGGTGCTGGCGCGGCTGGAACGGGCCGGGGCGCACCCGGCGCTGGTGGTGCTCCTCTACGACGAAGAGGTGGTCGCGCGGGTCCCGGAGGAACCGCACGACCACCCCGTTCGGGCGGTCGCCACCCCCTCGGGGGTGGTGCGCTTCGGCTAGTTCGAGCCGGCCGGCTTCAACGTCAGGGTGTGGACGGTCGCCTTGTCGACGGCCGCCTTCCCGAAGGGCCAGTCCAGCAGTTCGCCCTTGGCCCAGAGGTTCGTCTGGTCCGTGTAGTTGTCGTGGTACGCGTGCCCCGAGGCGCCGGTCAGGTTGATCCAGCGGGACTTGTCCAGGTCGTTGAGGTTCACGACCATGCGCATCGACGGGACCCAGGTGACCCCGTACCCGCCGGAGGCGTTCCAGCCGGTGGCGTTGACGGTGGCCTCGCCGCCGCCCAGGTTCCACGGGCCGCGGTTGAGGAGCCACTGCATGAAGCCGGGGCCCTCGGTGCCGATCGTCTGGTTCTTCAGCGTCAGCTGGTGCAGCCGGCCCCAGCTCCAGGTCGACTGGTCCTTGCCGAGCTTGGCGGTGAGTTCCCAACGGGCGTCCTCCATGGCCCGCGCGAACAGCTCGTCACGGGTCGTGGTCGCCTTCTCCGCGCGGATCGCGGGGCTCTGCCACCAGGCCGACTTCTCGTCCTTGACCAGTCGGCGGACCACCTCGAACCAGCGGTCACCGCCGTCGGGCTGGGCCGAGTCGGCGCCTCGGGTACCGCATTCGCGGACCAGCTCGGCGAGGTCGTCGGCCGGACCGCTGGTCTGGTCGCGGACGTTGACGCAGCTGCCCTCGATGCGCAGTTCCTTCGGCATCTTGTCGCCGAAGGACAGCTTGAGGATGTTGCGCCAGACCGCGTTGAAGTAGGCGGCGGCGGCCGAGTCGGGCTCCTGGGTGTAGTTCCAACCCTCCAGCAGCTTCTGCGCCGAGCGCACGTCCGGGTCCGAGACCTGGATCTTGGCCAGCATCGGGGTCAGCAGCGCGGCGATCTCGCTGCTGTTGTCCATCTGCATGGTGCGCATGTCGTCGGTGGAGATCTTGCCGCTGTCCTTGATCTTCGCCTCGATGAGGTCGTTGATCCGCTGGCTGCGGGCGCCGTAGCCCCAGTCGGTGGTCAGCAGGTACGGGTACTTGCCCGCGCCGGTACCGCTCTCGGTGACCGCCTGGTTGGCGGTGACGACGTAGCCGCGTGCCGGGTTGAGCTCCCACGGCATCTCGTTCTGCGGGATGTATCCCGCGTTGCCGCTCTTCCAGGCGTACTTGGGGTCCCAGCCGGGGGCGGGCAGTCGGCCGTCGCCCTGGGTGCGGATCGGGATGCGACCCGGGGCCTGGTAGCCGATGTTGCCGGTGGCGCCCTTGTTGTCGGCGTAGATCAGGTTCTGCGACGGGACCTCGAAGTCCGCGGCGGCGGCCCGGAAGCTGTTGAAGTCCTTGGCCCGGTTCAGCTTGAAGACCGCGTCCATCGACTTGCCCGGGTCCAGCGCGGTCCAGCGCAGGGCCACGGCGTAGCCGTCGCCCCGGTCGGGCGCGGAGCTGGGGACGGGGGCGCGGGAGCCGACCGTACCGAGTTCGTCGCTGCGGTCCGAGATCAGCGGTCCGTTGTTGGTGGAGCGGACGGTGATCTTCTTGCTGGGACCGCCGGCGACCTTGATGACCTCGTCGCGGACGGTGAAGGGGAGCGTCTTGTTGTCGTAGACGTAGCCGTCGGGGCGGACCTGCTCCAGGTAGAGGTCGGTGACGTCGGCGCCGAGGTTGGTCATGCCCCAGGCGATGTCGGCGTTGTGGCCTATGACCACGCCGGGCATGCCGGAGAAGCTGTAGCCGGCGACGTCGTACTGGCACTGGGGCGAGGTCGCGCGGCAGTGCAGGCCCATCTGGTACCAGACCGAGGGCAGCTGCGGGGACAGGTGCGGGTCGTTCGCGAGGAGCGGCTTGCCGGTGGTCGTGTACTTGCCCGCGATGACCCAGGAGTTCGAGCCGATGCCGCTGCCGTTGGGGCCGAGGATGGCCGGGATCTCGTCCAGGGTCTTGGCGAGGGAGGTCAGCTGCGTGCGCAGGCCGACGCTCGCGCCCTGGGCGGTGGCGTTGCCGGCGAGACCGGTGGCGGTGCTGCCGCCCTGCGGGGCGACCTGCGAGCCGGTGCCGTTGCCCGTACCGGAGCCGGTACCCGAGCCGGTACCCGAGCCGGTGCCGGAGCCGGTACCCGAGCCGGTACCCGTACCCGAGCCGGTGCTGGAGCCCGTGCCCGTGCCCGTTCCGGTTCCCGTGCCCTGCGGGGTGTACTTGCCGCCCGCGACCGTGCCGCCCTCGACGATCGGCTTGTTCCGGTCGAAGGGGTACGGCGGGTAGAGCTCGTCGATCTGCGCCTGCGAGAGCTTGTTGGCCATCAGCGAGCGGTCGATCTCGTCCTGCATGTTGCCGCGCAGGTCCCAGGCCATCGCCTTGAGCCAGGCCACCGAGTCCACCGGCGACCACTTCTCCGGCGCGTAGCCCTCGCTCAGCTTGAGGGTGGCGTGCTCGACGGAGAGGTCCTTGCCGGACTTCCCGTTCAGGTACGCGTTGACCCCGTCGGCGTAGGCCTGGAGGTACTTCTTGGTCTCGGGCGAGAGCTTCGTGTCGTACTCGGCCTGCGCGACCTGCCGCCAGCCCAGGGTGCGCAGGAAGGCGTCGGTCTCCACCTGCCCGGAGCCGAACATCTCGGAGAGACGGCCCGAGGTCATGTGGCGGCGTACGTCCATCTCCCAGAACCGGTCCTGGGCGTGCACGAAGCCCTGGGCGCGGAAGAGGTCCTCGTCGTTGTCGGCGTAGAGCTGGGGGATCCCGTGCTCGTCGCGCTTGACGTCGACGGTCCCGGTCAGGCCGGGGACCTTGAGGGAGCCGGTCGTCTGCGGGAACGAGGCGCGTACGGTGTCCGCGCTCCAGTACGCGCCGTAGCCGAGGCCCGCCAAGAGCGCCAGGACCATGACGAGCACGAGCAGGCGTGCGCGTCGTCCCTTCTTCTTGACGGAAGGTCCGGATTCGTTGGCGGGCATCGCTGTCCTTAGAGGGGCAGGGTGGTCCTGAGTCTGGGAGCAACCATAGGCGCAGACCCGGGTTCGTTGATCCGCCAGGGGTAGGGGGGCAGCCCGGCCCGACGCGGAAGCGGGGTCGCGGGTGCTGAGGACAAGGCCGATCCGGCGTTTCACAATGTGAGGAGCGCGTCAAGAAAGCGTCAAAGATTAGGTAAAGTAACGAAGTACTTGCCGAATGCGCCCTCGGGAGGAACGATCCGCCGGGCGGCGCCTCCAGGAAGGGCCGCCCACTGACTGTCCACACGCTCAATGAGCTCCTGCTGGTCTGCTCGCTCGTGCTGCTCGTCGCCGTGGCGGCGGTGCGCGTCTCGTCGCGCAGCGGACTTCCCAGCCTGCTCATCTACCTCGGCATAGGCATCGCGATAGGCCAGGACGGCATCGGCAACGTCGTCTTCGACAACGCCGAACTGACCCAGGTCATCGGCTATGCCGCGCTCGTCGTGATCCTCGCCGAGGGTGGTCTGGGCACCAAGTGGAAAGAGATCAAACCGGCCCTCCCGGCCGCGATCATGCTGTCGCTGGTGGGCGTCGCGATCAGCGTCGGCGTGACGGCGGCCGGGGCGCACTACCTGGTCGGACTGGAATGGCGGCAGGCGCTGCTGGTCGGCGCGGTCGTCTCCTCGACCGACGCGGCGGCCGTGTTCTCGGTGCTGCGCAAGGTCCCGCTGCCCTCCCGGATCACGGGTGTGCTGGAGGCCGAGTCGGGCTTCAACGACGCTCCCGTCGTCATCCTGGTCGTCGCCTTCGCGACGGTCGGTCCGGTCGACGACTGGTACATGCTGCTCGGCAAGATCGCGCTGGAGCTGGCCATCGGCGCCGCCATCGGCCTGACGGTCGGCTTCCTCGGTTCGTACGGGCTGCGGCACGTGGCCCTGCCCGCCTCGGGCCTCTACCCGATCGCCGTGATGGCGATCGCGATCACCGCGTACGCGGCCGGCGCGATGGCGCACGGCTCCGGCTTCCTCGCGGTGTACCTGGCCGCGATGGTGCTCGGCAACGCCAAGCTGCCGCACTGGCCGGCCACTCGGGGGTTCGCCGACGGGCTGGGCTGGATCGCCCAGATCGGCATGTTCGTGCTGCTCGGCCTGCTGGTCACGCCGCACGAGCTGGTCCACGACTTCTGGCCCGCCGTGATCATCGGACTGGTGCTCACGATGGTGGCGCGGCCGCTGGAGGTCTTCGTCAGCCTGCTGCCCTTCCGTATCCCCTGGCAGGAGCAGGCCCTGATGTCATGGGCGGGACTGCGCGGCGCGGTGCCCATCATCCTGGCGACCATCCCCATGGTGTCCGGGATCGAGGGCAGCGAGCGGGTCTTCAACATCGTCTTCGTGCTGGTCGTCGTCTACACCCTGGTGCAGGGTCCGACGCTGCCGTGGTTGGCGCGCAAGCTGGAACTCGGCGACACCGACGAAGCCGCGTCGGACCTCGGCATCGAGTCGGCGCCGCTGGAGAAGCTGCGCGGGCACCTGCTGTCCTTCGCGATCCCAGCCGCCTCGCGGATGCACGGCGTGGAGGTCAGCGAGCTGCGGCTGCCCGCGGGGGCTTCCGTGACGTTGGTCGTCCGGGACGCGAAGAGCTTCGTACCGGCGCCGTCGACCGTGCTGCGCCGCGGGGACGAGCTGCTGGTCGTGGCCACCGATCCGGTGCGGGACGCGGCGGAGGCGCGGCTGCGCGCCGTGGCCCGCGGCGGCAAGCTCGCGGGGTGGCTGGGAACCGGTGGCGCGGCGTCACTCTAGGTGGCGGAGGCCGGCCGGAACCGGGCGCGTATGAACGTTTTTCGTTAGAGCGACGTTCTAATTCGGCCAATTTCAGTGGTGTGTGACCGACCTTGCCCCTATATCGGTGGTCAGGGAATGCGAAGTTCCGGTTAATCGCAGGTGAAGTCATGCCTTGTCACCGTAATCACAGGGCGTGCTAGCGCATTCCCCTGTATGATGAAGGCACACCAGATCGAACCAACTCTGCCTGACGCAGAGCTGGCGCGACCGCAAAGCGGCCGTGGCTCCCTCCCGCAGTCCGCAGTGGGCGCCCAGGTATCACTCGGTTCTGCGCAAGAGGACAGCTCTCGGGGCTCCCACATGTACGGGTGCGGCCGCTCACAAGGCGGCGCATCGTCCGCAGACGGGGAGTTCTACCAGGCAGCGGAAAGGCCAGGCCGTGACATCCGCGGTCACGACCGACAAGTCCGCCCGCCCCGGCTACGGGCAGCTGCTGCGCACGCCCGGTGCCCTCTCCTTCGTCCTCCCCGGCTTCGCCGCCCGTCTGCCGTTCGGCATGCTGACCATCAGCATCCTGCTGCTCGTCCAGCACTCCACGGGCTCCTACGGCGACGCCGGCATCGTCGCCGCCGTCACCGGCGTCTCCATGGCCCTGTTCGCCCCGGTCATGGGCAAGCTCACCGACCGCCGCGGCCAGAGCGCCGTCCTGGTTCCGGCCGTGCTCGTGCACGCCGTCGCCGTGAGCGCCCTGACGGCGCTCGCCCTGATCGGCACCCCGCTGTGGGTGCTCGCGCTGGCCGCCGTCCCGGCCGGCGCCTCCGTCCCGCAGGTCGGACCGATGGTCCGGTCCCGCTGGGCGGCCAAGCTGGAGGGCTCCCCGCTGCTGCCGACCGCGGCCGCGTTCGAGTCCGTCACCGACGAGTTCACCTTCGTCGTCGGGCCGGTGCTCGCCACCGCCCTGTGCACGGGCGTCCACCCCGCGGCCGGTCTGGCCACCGAGGCCGCCCTGACCCTGCTCGGCGGCCTGTTCTTCGCCGCGCAGCGCTCCACCGAACCGAAGGCGACCCCCGCCCTCGCGAACGGCGAGAAGCACGCCGCCGCCCTCTCCTTCCCGGGCCTGCGCGTCCTGGTCGTCGCGTTCATCGGCATCGGCGCCGTCTTCGGCGGCATGCAGGTCTCCCTCGCCGCCTTCTCCAACGAGATCGGCAACCCCGGCGCGAACGGCATGCTGTACGGCGTCTTCGCCGCGGGCAACATGATCGCCGGCATCGCGATGGGCGCCATCGCGTGGAAGATCGGCCCGCGCCGCCGGCTGATCCTGGGCTACGTCGGCCTGACCGCCGCCGCCTCGCTCCTGTGGGCCGCGAACTCCGTGGTCCTGCTGGGCGCGCTCGGCCTGGTCGTCGGCCTGTGCATCGCCCCCGCGCTGATCACCGGCTACACCATGATCGAGCAGCTCATCCCGGCCGCCTCGCGCACCGAGGCCTTCACCTGGCTGACCGGCGCGGTCGCCTTCGGCCAGGCCGGCGCCGTGACCCTGGCCGGCCGCCTGACGGACGCGCACGGATCCTCGTACGGCTTCCTCGTGCCGCTCGTCGCCACCGTCGTCGCGCTCGCCACCTTGCTGGCGCTGCGCGCGAAGCTGGCCCCGACGGCCCCGAGCCGGATCGTGAGCTCGTCCTCGACGGGCACCACGAGCAGCTCGGCGGCCACCGCTCCGGTCGCCCGTAATCGGGTGAACGAGCGTGGGATCGGTCACCGCACGCCGGTGACGGTGGACTGATCCGCCGGAATACGTCACCATGGAGCGTCGTTAGCACTCATCGAGTCAGAGTGCCAGGAGGAAATTCGTGCCGACCTATCAGTACCAGTGCACCGAGTGCGGTGAGGGCCTTGAGGCCGTGCAGAAGTTCACCGATGACGCACTGACCGTGTGCCCGAGCTGTGACGGACGCCTGAAGAAGGTGTTCTCCGCGGTCGGCATCGTGTTCAAGGGCTCCGGTTTCTACCGGAACGACAGCCGCGGCTCCGCGTCGAGCAGCACGCCCGCCGCGAAGCCGGCGTCGACGACGACCGCGACCGCCGCCCCGGCAGCGTCGTCCTCCTCGTCGTCCGCGGGCTCGTCCGGCTCGGGCAGCAGCGCCGGCTCCACGTCGGCCGCCTGACCTCGTACGTCTTCCGTAAGGCCCCGTCGCCCCTGTGGGCGGCGGGGCCTTGCGCGTCCCCGGCTAGGGTGACGGCATGGCGAATGCAGAGATCGGTGTAATCGGCGGATCGGGCTTCTACTCCTTCCTTGAGGACGTCTCCGAGATCCGGGTGGAGACCCCGTACGGGCCCCCGAGCGACTCCCTGTACCTGGGCGAGCTGGGCGGCCGCCGGGTGGCGTTCCTGCCCCGGCACGGGCGCAGCCACACGGTACCCCCGCACAAGATCAACTACCGCGCGAACCTGTGGGCGCTGCGCTCCGTCGGCGTCCGCCAGGTGCTGGGCCCCTGCGCGGTGGGCGGCCTGCGCACGGAGTACGGGCCGGGCACGCTGCTCGTCCCCGACCAGCTGGTGGACCGTACGAAGTCCCGCGCCCAGACCTTCTTCGACGGGGAACCGCTGCCCGACGGGTCCGTCCCGAACGTCGTGCACACCACCTTCGCCGATCCGTACTGCCCGGTCGGGCGCTCCGTGGCCCTGGCGGCGGCGCGCGGGCGGGACTGGGAGCCGGTGGACGGCGGCACCATGGTCGTCGTCGAGGGGCCGCGCTTCTCCACCCGCGCCGAGTCCCGCTGGCACGCGGCGGCGGGCTGGTCGGTGGTCGGCATGACCGGGCACCCCGAGGCGGTCCTCGCGCGCGAGCTGGGGCTCTGCTACACCTCGATGGCGCTGGTCACGGACCTGGACGCGGGCGCCGAGACGGGCGAGGGCGTGTCCCACACCGAGGTCCTGCGGGTGTTCGGCGAGAACGTCGGCCGACTGCGCGAGGTCCTCTTCGACGCGGTGAAGGCGCTGCCGGAGACGAAGTCCCGCGACTGCCTGTGCACCCACGCCCACGACGGCTGGGACCTGGGGATCGAGCTGCCGTAGGCGGGGGCGGGGGCGTGGCCGGGCGGGACGGGTGTCGGGTGCGGGGCCGGGGCCGGGTTCGGGGCCGGGTTTTGGTAGGGGCCGCATTTCGCCGCGAAGGGATTTCGCGGAAGGTGTCACGTTCCGCGCGGTGCCTTTGTCTCCATGGTGAACGGGCGGCCATCACCCGCCCCCGACCGGAAGAGGCCGATCATGCCGCGCATCTCGCTCACCCCGCCGCGCACGCTCCTCGTACGGATCGCCACCTGGTACTCGCGCCGCACCTACGGCAAGGTGCTGGAGCCGGGGCTGGCGTACGGACACAACCCGCGCGTGCTGTTCTCGTACGTCCGGCTCGAACAGCGGGCGGCGAAGTGGAACAAGCTCGACGCCGGGCTGAAGCACCTCGCGGTCATGGCCACCGCGGCGCGGGTCAACTGCTCGTGGTGCATGGACTTCGGTCAATGGGCCGGCGCCGGGCTGGGGTTGTCGCCGGAGAAGATCGAGCGGGTGCCGCGGTGGCGGGAGGCCCGCGAGGTGTTCACCGCGACCGAGCTGCTCGTCATGGAGTACGCCGAGGCCATGACCGAGACCGAGCCGACGGTGACCGACGAGCTGGCGGCGCGGCTGATCGGGCTGCTGGGCGAGGAGGCGTTCGTCGAACTCACCGCCATGGTCGCCCTGGAGAACTTCCGCTCGCGCGTGAACAGCGCCTTCGGCATGACCAGCCAGGGGTTCACCGAGGCCTGCACGGTGCGGCCCGCCGCCACGGCGTGAGGGGGCCGGGGCGTCCGGGGCATCGGGCCGGTTCGGCGTACTGAGGCGGTCCGGGACGTGAAGCCGGCTCGGGAGGCCCACTCGTCCGGGAGGCCCACTCGTCCGGGTGACGCGGTTGTCCACAGCCTGGGGACCGTCCACAGGGCGGAGCGGGATGCGGTGGCGGGGCGGATCGTGAGGGGTGTTCGGGCGCCCGCCCGGACACCGGAACTTGATCAGTTCGGCGGTGCCCCACCATGTCCAGGACCACTCCCCCGAGCCTCCGCGGCTCGCTCCCGACCTCCCTCGCGGCTTCGCCGTCGGCGTGTTCGCCGGCTGCTGCCTGTTTGCCCGTCGCTGCGGGCGCCCCGGCTGTCGCGGTCGCCTCCGTCCCCGGGTGTTCTCCCGCTTCCCCGTGTCCCCCCGCGCGCCCCGTTCCGCTGTTTCCCCCGCTGCGCGTGGGGCGGGGCGGGGGCCGGCTGCGCCGCGCGGTGCGGCGTCGGCGGCGTGCCGCCTCGGCCGGGCTGGCCGTGACGGCGGCGGCGCTGGTCGTCGGCGGGACGGAGGCCCGGGCGGCACGGAGCGCGCCGCCGCCCGAGGTGAAACCGCCGCAGGCGGTGGTGCGCATGGTCTCCGCCCCGGTGCGCATCGCCGACGCGGCGACGGTGGGGCTGTTGCGGCCCGGGGACCGGGTGGACGTGGTGGCGGCGGAGCGCGCGGGGCCGCCCCGAGTGGTGGCTGCGGGGGCGCGGGTGACCGAAGTCCCGCGCGCGGAGCGGGACGTGGGGGACGGCGGGGCGCTGGTGGTCCTGTCGGTACCCCGGGACACCGCGCGGGCGCTCGTCGGTGCGGGCACGGTGGCGAAGCTGGCGGTGACGCTGTGCTGATCCGCACCTCGCCGGTCCGCCGGGCGCTTCGCACGACTCCGTTTCGCGCGGCGCCGATTCGCACGGGCGAGCAGTCAAGTCACTTCAAGGAGGGCAGCGATTGGACACGCCGGGCCCGGACTGCCGTAGCTTTCGGAACCGTTGGCTCCAAGTTCCGTAGGTGCGAAGAAAGGCTCAGTGGTGAGCGAGAAGAAGAAGGAGAGCGTCCTGGCGGGCTTCAAGGCCTTCCTGATGCGCGGCAACGTCGTCGACCTGGCGGTGGCGGTCGTCATCGGCGCCGCTTTCACGAACATCGTGAACTCGCTCGTGAAGGGCATCATCAGCCCGGTCATCGGCGCCATCGGCACGAAGAACCTGGACGTCTACAAGTCCTGCATCAAGAACCCTTGTGGCATCGGCAAGGACGGCCAGCCGACGGGCGTGGAGATCCTCTGGGGTTCGGTCCTGAACGCCACGCTGACCTTCCTGATCACCGCTGCCGTCGTCTACTTCCTGATGGTGCTGCCGATGGCGAAGTACCTCGCCAAGCAGGAAGCGCGCCGCAAGGCCAAGGAGGGCGTGCAGGAGACCATGGAGATCACCGAGCTGGAGGTCCTCAAGGAGATCCGGGACGCGCTCGTCGCACAGGGCGGCGCGAACGGCGGGGGCGCCCCCGGGGCGCCGGGGTCGCGCGACGCCTTTTGACCGCCGCGGCGGATCAGATGTGGTGCGGGGGCTTCTCGTCGAGGAAGCGGGCCAGGTCGGCCGCGCTTCCGCCGGCGGGAGCCCGTTCGCCCCAGCCGCGGTCCGAGTCGTCGGAGGACTGCTGGTCCAGCGGGTCGTCGAAGACCAGGCGCGGCGCGGGCTTGGCCGGTGCGGGCTTCGACGGCGCGGGCTTCGGTTCGGGCTCCGCCGACTGCGCCTCGGTCTCGGGCTGCGGGGGCTGCGGTTCGGAGGCGCGGGCGGTGCTCATGCCTCCAGGGTACGGCCGCCCGGTCGGCGGCCCCCGTCCCGGCCGCCGACCCCGCCTCCGTTCCCGGTACCACTCGCGGTGCTCCCCGTACCCGTACCGCCGCTCGTCAGCTGGGGGCTTCCGCGCCCTTGCGGGCGTAGAACCACCAGCACACGGCGAGGCAGGTCGCGTAGAACCCGATGAACAGCCACAGCGCGTTCGTGACCGCCATGGCGGCGAACATCGCGGGGATGAAGAAGAAGCCGTAGGCGGCGATGGCGGAGGAGAAGCCGGTGACCGCGCCCGCCTCCATCTCGGACTGCTTCATGGCGGCCGCTTGTGCCTCGGGGCCCTGGCCCTCGGCCCGGCGCATGTGCTGGTCCCGGAAGATCACCGGGATCTGCCGGAAGGTGGAGCCGTTGCCCAGTCCGGAGAAGGCGAAGGCCACCAGGAAGCCGATGAAGAAGGCCCAGAAGCTGCCCTGGTCGTCGCCGTGCGGCAGTGCGTAGATCACGACCACCAGGGCCGCGGCCATGCCGACGAAGGACAGCATGGTCACCTTGGCGCCGCCGATGCGGTCGGAGAGCCAGCCGCCGGCCCAGCGCATGAGGGCGCCGATGAACGGGCCGATCCAGGCGTAGGTGGTGGCCTGGTAGCCCTGGGACTCGAAGTTGTTCTTGATCAGCAGGGGCAGGCCGGCGGCGAACCCGATGAAGGAACCGAAGGTGCCGACGTAGAGCCAGGTCATCAGCCAGTTGTGCTTGCGCTTGAAGATGATCTTCTGCTGGCTGAACGGGGCCGAGGCCACCTTCAGGTCGTTCATCAGGAACCAGGCGAGCGCCGCCATGATCACCAGGAGGGGCACCCAGAGGAAGGCGCCGTTCTGGAGCCAGATGTCGGTGTCGTTCTTCGCGTCGTGCTGCGGGCCACCGGCGGGGGCGCCCAGCACGGCGGCGGTGACCACCAGCGGCGCGACCAGCTGGACCACGCTCACGCCGAGGTTTCCGAGCCCTCCGTTGAGGCCGTTGGCGCTGCCCTTCTCCCGTTTGGGGAAGAAGAAGCCGATGTTCGCCATCGAGGAGGCGAAGTTCGCGCCGCCGATCCCGCAGACGGCCGCGATGAGGACCAGCTCCCAGTAGGGCGTTCCGGTGTCCTGGAGCGCGAAGCCCAGCCACAGCATCGGGGCGACCAGGATGATCGTGCTGAACGCGGTGAACTTGCGCTCGCCGAAGATCGGCCCGATGAAGGTGTACAGGATCCGGAAGGTGCCGCCGGTGAGGCCGGGTATGGCGGTCAGCCAGAACAGTTGCGACTTGGAGAACGCGAAGCCGACGTCGTTCAGCTTGACCACGGTCACCGACCAGACCTGCCAGACCACGAAGCCGAGCATCAGCGCGGGGATGGACACCCACAGGTTGCGCTGGGCGACCCTGCGGCCGGTGGACTGCCAGAAGCCGTCGTCCTCGGGCCGCCAGTCCCCGATCGTGGCACCGGGCTTGTAGGTCTCCGCACGGTGCGAACGCACCGCGGACGGGGTGGGCGTGGGTATGGACATGGTCATCGGTCCTTCGGGTCGAGGAGCCACAGACCGATCACGACGAGGAAGGACAGGATCAGGAATCCCGCCCCCCACCAGGCCGTGCCGGTGTTTCCCTTCATCCACTCGTTGACGGTGACGGTCAGCGCCCAGAGCTGCCCGATGACGACGGTCAGGGCCAGGGCGAGGCGCGCGTTGAGCTTCGAGGAGCGTTCCGGCTCCTGTTCGGTGCCGGCTCCGGGGCCGGGGCCGGTGTGCCGGATCCGCGGGTCCCCGTAGCCGCTCGTGGGGCGGATCTGCGGATACCGCTCGCGCACCGGGCGGTTCAGTCGGGGCTCCGCGCTGCCGGGCCGGTAGCCGGGGCGCGGGGGCAGGGGTGCTTCGCTCACGTCCGTCCGCTCCCGGTCGTCGTGGCGCGGGCCGCCGCGGGGCAGCCCAGGCGTTGGGCCATCTCCGGTCGGGACTCGCCGAACTGCCGGCACAGGGCTTCCTTGGCCGGTTCTCCCGACCGGGCGGTGGCGACGGCCCAGACGCTGCCGTCGGCCTGCTCGGTCAGGATGATCCTGGGGAGGGGGCGGGGCGGTGGCCCGGCCGTCACCTCTCCGGTGCGGGCGTCGAAGACGCCCTCGTGGCAGGGGCAGTACAGCTCCCCGTCGGCGCCCCGGTCCTCGCGCCAGAGGACGCCGCAGGCCAGGTGGGTGCAGACGGCGGAGTAGCCGACGAGGCTGCCGTCGGACAGCCGGACGGCCAGCGCCCGGTCCTCCTCGCCGGGGAAGCGGAAGGCGACGGACTGCCCCGGGGGCAGGTCGTCGGCGACCCGCTTGGCCTCGGGCAGGGTCTCGCTGTCGCCGTGCCGGTGCAGGATGCCGGCGGCGACGCCGACCCCGCCGATGGCCAGGCCTCCGGAGACGGTGGCGACGATCCGCAGGTAGTCGCGGCGGGTGGTGAGGGAGTCGGCGCTGATCCGATCGCGCAGTTGGTCCGCCGCGGCGTCGCCGTCGGGTCCGCGGCCGTGGCCGTGGCCGTCGGGTCCGGGTCCCGGGCCGGGTGGGGGCTGCTGGGTCACGCTCATCGGACATCCACTCCGTTGATCTCGACGACGGGCAGACCGCCGGGAACGGGCCACTGGACCTTGTCCGCTGGGACGACCATCGCCACGCCGGTGCTGACGACGACGTCACCGAAGACGAAGGAGTCGGCGACCTGTACGCCGGGGCGTTCGGCCCGGAGTTCTTCGAGGGTTCCGTAGAACAGCGCCCCGGTCGGGCAGACCGTGGCGCACATGGGGGCCAGGCCGTAGGCGGTGCGGTCGTAGCAGAGGTTGCACTTCATCTGGAGCTTCGCCTGGAGGTCGATCTTCGGCACGCCGAAGGGGCAGGCGTTGACGCAGTTGGCGCAGCCGATGCAGCGGGTGGTGTCGGCCTGTTGCACCACTCCGTCGGCGGTGACGAGGATCGCGTCGGCCGGGCAGACCTCGGCGCAGGGCGCGACCGGGTCCTCGCAGTGCATGCAGACGGTCGGGAGGGAGGCGACGGACATGCCGGGGTCGGTGTAGTCCAGGTGGATCATCGACTTGCCGCGGTGCGAATCGCATTCGCGGCAGGCGGAGACGCAGGCCTGGCAGCCGATGCAGCGGCCCGGATCGATGAAGATCGTGCGACCCATCATGGCGCGTCAGCTCCTCTCGGCCGTGCCACGCCCCTGCGGGGACGTCGGCGGCAGGGCGTCGGTGCGGGAGACCTGGGTCTCCGGGTAGGCCTCGTGGCCGGGGGCCGTGGGCGGCGCGGGCACCTCGTCGACCCGTTCGGCGGCCTCGATGCGCGCGGCGCACACCTTGTACTCGGGGATCTTCGAGCGGGGATCGAGGGCGTCGATGGTCAGGGCGTTCGCGGCCGTCGGGACGGGCCAGTGGTACGGGATGAAGACCGTGTCGGGGCGGATGGCCTCGGTGACCAGGGCCGGGAACACCTCGCTGCCGCGCCGGGTGACGACCCGGACCGGATCGCCGTTGCGGAAGCCGTGCGAGGGGTGGACCTCCACCCAGGGCCTCGGGGTCTGTTCCACGAGGGCGCCCAGACGGCGCGTCTGGTTGCCGGAGAGGAAGTGCGCGACGGTGCGCCCGGTGGTGAGGGAGAGGGGGTACTCCTCGGTGTAGGGGTCCATCGGCGCGTGCCACTCGACGACCTGGAGGTGGATCTTCCCGTCGGGGTGGTAGGTGGTGCCGCCCTCGAACAGCCGGGGCGTGCCCGGGTGGTCGGTGGACGGGCACGGCCACGCGATGCCGCCGGTCTCCTCCAGCCGCTCGTAGGTGATGCCGTAGTAGTCGTTGACGGTGCCGGCGGAGGCCACGCGCAGCTCCTCGAACACCTCGCGCGAGCCGGGGAAGTCGAACTTGTCGCCGACGCCCAGGCGGCGGGCGAGCTCGCACATCACCCAGGTGTCGGTGCGCACCCCCGCGGGCGGCTCCTGCGCCTTGTTGTGCTTGACGACGCGGGCCTCGGTGTTGGCCATGACGCCCTCGTCCTCGGCCCACACGGTGACGGGGAAGACGACGTGGGCGTTGGTGGCGGTCTCGGAGAGGAAGAAGTCGAACTGGGCATGGAATTCGAGGGCGTCGTAGCCGTCCTTGACCGCGCCGTAGTTGGGCAGCGACACGAAGGGGTTGTTGCAGATGCCGATGAGGCCGCGGATCTCCCGGCGCTGCATCTGCCAGACCATCTCCATCATGGAGGTTCCGGCGAGGGGCAGTTCGGACTCCTCGATGCCCCAGATCCGGCAGATCTGGCGGCGGTGCTCCGGGTTCATGATGGAGCGCCCGCCGGGCAGCAGGTCCGACTTCTGGCCGTGCTCGCGGCCGCCCTGCCCGTTGCCCTGTCCGGTGATGGTTCCGTAGCCGGCCCCGGGCTTGCCGATGTTCCCGGTGGCGACGCACAGGTTGATGATGGACAGGCAGTTCTCGACGCCCTGCGAGTGGTGCTCGACGCCCCGGGCGTGGAAGGCCATGGCGTTGCCCGCCCGGCCGAACGTCCGGGCCACCTGGACGACCTGTTCCTCGGGGATCCCGCAGATCGCGGCCGCGCGGGCGGGCGGGTAGTCCTGAACGTTCTCCCGGACCTCCTCCCAGCCGGTGGCGTGGGCGGCGAGGTAGGCCTCGTCCGCCAGCCCCTCGGCGATGATCACGTGCAGGACGGCGTTGAAGAAGGCGGAGTCCGTGCCGGGCTTGAGGGCGACGTGGATGTCGGCGGTGCGGGCGATGGCCGTCTCGCGGGGATCGACGACGATCAGCGAGGCACCCCGGTCCCGGGCGCCCCACACGTACTGGGTCATCACGGGGAAGCACTCCCCCACGTTGGACCCGGCGATCAGCAGGCAGTCGGTGAGGAGGATGTCCGAGAAGGGGTTCCCGGCCCGGTCGATGCCGAAGGCGAGCTTGTTGGCGCCGGCCGCGCTGACCATGCAGAGGCGGCCGTTGTAGTCCACGTGCCGGGTCTTGAGGGCGACCCGGGCGAACTTGCCGACGAGGTAGGTCTTCTCGGAGTAGAGGCTGGCCCCGCCGAGCAGCCCGAAGGCGTCGTTGCCGTGCTCGGCCTGGATGCGCCGGACCTCGGAGACGGTGAAGTCCAGCGCCTCGTCCCAGGAGCACTCGCGGAACTCCTCGTCCCGCGAGCGGCGCACGAGCGGGGCCGTCAGCCGGTCGGGGTGGTTGACCTGCTGGTAGGCGTTGATGCCCTTGGGGCACAGCCGCATCCGGTTGATGTCGTGGTTGCGGGGCTCCACGCCGAAGACCTTGCCGCCCTTGTCCACGCGCAGGTACATGCCGCACTGGACGCCGCAGAAGCAGCAGTGGGTGGGGACGAGGGTCTCGCCGTTCTGGTCGGCGTGCCACTGGTCGGCGGGGATGCCGCCGGCGTCGCGGAAGTTGCGGGTGCCGGGCGGGGCGATGGACGGGTCGAGGGGGATCGGGGCCGTGCCGGCCGCCCGGGCGGGGTCCGTCGCGGTCACTTGAAGCCCTTCTTGACGTGGGTCAGGTAGGCGTTGCCGCGCAGCATCCGCTTGCAGCGAGGGCAGTATTCGGCCCAGGCGTCGAAGTCGAGCTTCAGGTCTTTCATCGTGCCGCGCAGGTTCTCCACGTACGGGGCGGTGTCGACGGGCTCCCCGCAGCGCTTGCAGGCGAAGACCTGCTCGTCCTGGCGGCCGGTGTACTTGAAGAGCTGCATGCCGACGGCGGCGGGCCGCTGGACGATGTGGAAGAACTTCCCGAACGGGATGTAGATGAGGGTGAAGACGACCGACACCATGTGCAGGATCGCGAGGAACTCGTAGCCGCCGCCGTGCAGGAAGATCGACGAGAAGGTCAGCAGCAGCCCGGTCACCGAGATGACGATCAGGCAGATCAGCGGCAGCAGGTCGTACGCGAAACGTTGGCCGGTGATGGCGCCGCGGTCCTTCATCCGGCGCCACAGGAAGTACGAGGCCCCGGGGATGACGAGGACGGCCGCGATGTCCAGGCCGTGGAACATCAGCCAGCCCAGGATGCTCAGCGAGTCGAAGCCGAGGACCTTGATCCCCCAGATCCGCATCGCGTAGCCGGGGCCGGCGCCGCTGTCGGAGGTGAAGGTGAACCAGCCCCAGGTGAGGGGGAAGGTGATCGCGGCGGCCAGCAGGCAGCCCCAGAAGATCAGCTGATGGGCGGCCCAACGGCCGCGCGAGCGGGCGCCGAGGAACTTCTGGAAGCCGAGGTAGGTGGCGATCATCCTGGGCAGCGCGGTGGGAGCCTTCTTGAAGTTGGCGACCGAGAAGAAGCTGCCGAACCCCTTCTTGAAGAGGCGGCGCGCACCGGGCGCCGAGACCCACACCGTGTAGCGGTAGGCCACGCCGAAGGCCAGGAAGACGGTGGCGACGGCGTACGGCAGCAGGGCGGAGTCGAAGTCCCGCAGGAGCCGGCTGCCGAGCACGATCGCGGCGATGAGCAGCAGCGACACGACGACGCCCGCCAGGGTGGCCCGTGCGGTGACGGACCGGCCGGCGGGCGGCGGGGTGCCGGGCACCCCGGGCGGCGGTGGCGGGGCTTCGACGATGACTTCTGTGGGCTCGGACACAGCCACCACGCTAGGTGGTTCGTCCCGTTTCGGCCTCTTGTGCCCGTGATGTGGTTGGGCCGAACGGGTCGGCCGGGTCGGCCGGACGCGCGCCCGCCGGCCCGGTCAGACGGCCGTCAGGCCCCGGGCGGCGAAGACCGCCTTCGCCGCGGCGACCTGCTCCGCGTCGGGCGACGGGGTGTCGTGCAGGGTGAACGGCATGCCCAGGGCCTCCCACTTGCTCTCGCCGAGCTTGTGGAACGGCAGGACGTCGACCCGCGAGACGTTGCCGAGCGCGGCGGCGAAGTCGGCGACGCCCTCGACGTTCTCCCGCGCGTCGGTGAGCCCGGGGACCAGGACGAACCGCAGGTGCACCTCCTTGCCGAGGTCGGCGAGGCGGCGGGCGAAGTCCAGGGTGGGCTCCAGCGGGCGGCCGGTGACCTTCCGGTAGGTGGCGCGGTCCCAGGACTTGATGTCGAGCAGGACGAGGTCCACGTCGCGCAGCAGGGCGTCGGTGGCGCGGGCGCCGAGGAAGCCGGAGGTGTCCAGGGCGGTGTGCAGGCCGAGGTCGTTCTTCATCCGGTGCAGCAGCTCGCCCGCGAAGACGGGCTGCAGGAGGGGCTCGCCGCCGGAGATGGTGGCGCCGCCGCCCGATGCCGAGATGAACCGGGTGTACTTGCGTGCTTCGGCGATGACCTCGTCGGCCGCGGTGCGCTTGCCGTTGCGCATCCGCAGGGTGTCGGGGTTGTGGCAGTACAGGCAGCTGAGCGGGCAGCCCGCGAGGAACGTGACGAAGCGCGTCCCGGGGCCGTCGACGCCGGTGGACAGGTCCCAGGAGTGCACCGAGCCCTCGCTCGGTCGCTGCGTCGCGGCGGCGGCCGGCGTCCGGCCGGCGCCGGCGCCCGTGGTGACGGCGCCCGTGGTGACGGCGCCCGTGGTGACGGCGTTGGCCCGGCCAACGGGGATGCTCGTACCGAAGAGGACGGTCATGGCAGGCGCTCCAGAGTGGGCCGGTGTCCGTGGGATCGAGGTGGGACGCGCGGTCCCGGGGCCGGGGTGAGGGGTGAGGCCCCGGCCCCGGGCGGCGCGGTTCGGGGCTCTACAGCGAGCCGTGGAAGGTGCGGTTCAGCACGTCGAGCTGCTGGTCCCGCGTGAGCCGGACGAAGTTCACCGCGTACCCGCTGACCCGGATGGTCAGCTGCGGGTAGTTCTCCGGGTGCTCCATGGCGTCCATGAGCGTGTCGCGGTTGAGCACGTTCACGTTCATGTGGAAGCCGTCGCCGGCCATGTAGCCGTCGAGGACGCCCGCCAGGTTCTTGATCCGCTCCTCGGGGGTGCGGCCCAGGCCGTCGGGGGTGACGGTGTTGGTCAGCGAGATGCCGTCCTCGGCGTCCCCGTAGGGCAGCTTGGCGACCGACAGCGCCGAGGTGACGTAGCCGTGGGTGTCGCGGCCGTTCATCGGGTTGGCGCCCGGGGAGAAGGGCTCGCCGGCGCGGCGGCCGTCCGGGGTGTTGCCGGTCTTCTTGCCGTAGACGACGTTCGAGGTGATCGTCAGCACCGACTGGGTGTGCTCGGCGCCCCGGTAGGTCTCGTGCTTGCGGACCTTCTTCATGAACTCCTCGACGAGCCAGACGGCGATGTCGTCGACGCGGTCGTCGTTGTTGCCGTAGGCCGGGTAGTCGCCGTCGATGACGTAGTCGGTGGCGAGGCCGGTCTCGTCGCGGACGGCCGTGACCTTGGCGTGCTTGATGGCGGAGAGGGAGTCGGCGGCGACGGACAGGCCGGCGATGCCGCAGGCCATGGTGCGGCGCACGTCGCGGTCGTGGAGGGCCATCTCGATGCGCTCGTAGGCGTACCGGTCGTGCATGTAGTGGATGACGTTCAGGGCGTGCACGTAGGTCTGCGCGAGCCATTCCATCTGCTCGTCGAACTTCGCCATGACCTGACCGTGGTCGAGCACCTCGGAGGTGAGCGCGCCGGTCTCCGGGCCGACCTGGGCGCCGGACTTCTCGTCGCGGCCGCCGTTGATCGCGTACAGCAGGGTCTTGGCGAGGTTCACCCGGGCGCCGAAGAACTGCATCTGCTTGCCGACCGGCATCGCCGAGACGCAGCAGGCGATGGCCGTGTCGTCGCCGAAGCGCGGGAGCATCAGCTCGTCGGACTCGTACTGCACCGAGGAGGTGTCGATCGAGACGCGGGCGCAGAACTCCTTGAAGCCCTGGGGCAGCCGGGGGGACCAGAAGACCGTCATGTTCGGCTCGGGGGCCGGGCCGAGGTTGTAGAGGGTCTGGAGGTACCGGAAGGAGCTCCTGGTGACCAGTGGGCGGCCGTCCTCGCCCATGCCGGCGATCGATTCGGTGACCCAGGTGGGGTCGCCGCTGAAGAGCTCGTCGTACTCCGGGGTGCGCAGGAAGCGGACGATGCGGAGCTTGATGATGAAGTCGTCGACCAGTTCCTGGGCCCGCTCCTCGGTGAGGAGACCGGCCTCGATGTCGCGCTGGAGGTAGACGTCCACGAAGGTCGAGGTGCGGCCCAGCGACATGGCGGCGCCGTTCTGCTCCTTCACCGCGGCCAGGTAGGCGAAGTACAGCCACTGGATGGCCTCGCGGCCGGTGGAGGCGGGTCCGGAGATGTCGCACCCGTAGGAGGCGGCCATCGCCTTGAGTTCGGCGAGCGCCCGGATCTGCTCGGAGAGCTCCTCGCGCAGGCGGATCGTCTCCTCCAGCGAACGGTGGCCCCCGGGGAGCGCGTTGAGCTCCTCCTTCTCCTCCTTCTTGAAGGCGATGAGGCGGTCGACGCCGTAGAGGGCCACGCGCCGGTAGTCGCCGATGATGCGGCCGCGCCCGTAGGCGTCGGGAAGGCCCGTGACGATGCCGGCCTTGCGGGCGGCGCGGATCTCGGGGGTGTAGGCGTCGAAGACACCGGCGTTGTGCGTCTTGCGGTAGTCGGTGAAGACCTTCTCCAGGTCCTCGGAAACCGGGTAGCCGTAGGTCTCCAGGGCGCCGGCGACCATGCGCCAGCCGCCGTACGGCATGATCGCGCGCTTGAGCGGGGCGTCCGTCTGGAGGCCGACGATCAGGTCCTTGTCGCGGTCGATCCAGCCGGGGGCGTGCGCGGTGATCGTCGACGGGATGTCGTACGCGACGTCGTGGACGCCCTTCTCGCGCTCCTCGGGGAACTTGTCCGTGATGGCCTTCCACACGGCGGTGGTCCGCTCGGTGGGGCCGGCGAGGAAGGTGTCGTCACCCTCGTACGGCGTGTAGTTCTGCTGGATGAAGTCGCGGACGTCTATGGAGTCGCGCCACGGACCGCCCTTGAAGCCGTCCCAGGCCTCCGCGCTCTTCGTGGTTTCCGCAGGGGTGGCAGTCATGGCCGGCACCTTCTTCAGTCGCCTCGTTGCTTGCTTCCATTGCACGCCTTTTGATCGATCATTTGGGGCCGCGTTGGTCCCGAGCTGGGGCCCGAAGGTCCCGCCGCTTGCGGGCGTCGGTTCACCACACCCCCCCTGACCTGGGAATTTGATGGGGCCATAAGTCCGTCGTGCGCTTGTGAAAACATTCACAAGAATCTCGGATCGGGACCGACAAGTCAGATCATCCGAACAGGGGCGAGGCCTGTGGATACCGCGACGCACGTCGTGACCGGTCCCGGCAGCATGAGGGAGTGCTTGACGACGGAGCGGCCTCACCGATGGGGGGCCGGAGAGGAGCAGCAGCATGAGCGCGAAGAGCCAGGGGTCGGTCCGCGCGACTCCGCCAGGTGTGCCCGTGAGGTACGAGGACCAGCGCGCCCGCGCTCCCGGCCCCCTGCGGGACCAGGCCCGGGCGGGGGCGAAAGGCGCCATCGCGCCCGAGGCCGACCGGCCCGGGTGCGCGGGGTCCCCGGCGGCGCTCCCGGCGGCGGCGCTCCCGGCCGCTCCGGGACGGCACGGCGACCGGGGCGAGGACGCCGAGCAGGACCGCGGGGACGACCACGGCCACGATGCGGGGCGGGTTCCCGCATCCGGCACGGTCGGGCGCCGCGACCCGGGGGACCTTTCCGGTCACAGCACTAGCTGGGGGCTTCCGCGCCCTTGCGGGCGTAGAACCACCAGGCGACGACGACGCAGCTGGCGTAGAAGGCCACGAAGCCCCACATCGCGCTGGTGACCGCGAAGTTCGCGAACATCGCCGGGATGAAGAAGAAACCGTAGGCCGCGATGGCGGCGGTGAAGCCGGTCACCGCGCCCGACTCGATCTCCGCCTGCTTGAGCGCGGCCGCGTACTGCGGGGTGCCCTCCGTCAGGCCCTTCAGGTGCTGGCCGCGGAAGACGACCGGGATCTGGCGGAAGGTCGAGCCGTTGCCGATGCCCGAGAAGAAGAAGGCCGCCAGGAAGCAGAGGAAGAAGCCGTAGAAGGAGCCCGGGTCGGAGCCGGCCGGCAGGAACGTGATCACGCCGATGATCGAGACGGCCATGCCGACGAAGGACAGGATCGTGACCCGGGCGCCGCCCGACTTGTCGGCGATCCAGCCGCCCGCCCAACGCGCCAGGGCGCCGATGGCCGGGCCCATCCAGGCGTGGGTCGCCACCGAGTAGTCGGGGAAGGTGGTCTTGATGAGCAGCGGCAGCGCGGCGGCGAAGCCGATGAAGGAGCCGAAGGTGCCGACGTAGAGCCAGGTCATCAACCAGTTGTGCTTGCGCTTGAAGATGACCTTCTGCTGGCTGAAGGGGGTGGAGGCGACCTTCAGGTCGTTCTGTCCGAACCAGGCGATCACCGCGAGGACGATCAGGACGGGCACCCAGACGAAGGCGGCGTTCTGGAGGTAGATCTCCGAGCCGTCGCCCTTCTTCTGGCCGGCGCCGATCGCCAGCACGGAGGCGGTGATCAGGATGGGCGTCAGCAGTTGGACCACCGAGACGCCCAGGTTGCCGAGACCGCCGTTGATGCCGGTCGCGTTGCCCTTCTCCTGCTTCGGGTAGAAGAAGCCGATGTTGGCCAGCGAGGAGGAGAAGTTGGCGCCGCCGATACCGCAGAGCGCGGCGATCGCGACCATCGTGGTGTACGAGGTGTTGGGGTCCTGCACCGCGAAACCGAGCCACAGCAGCGGCACGATCAGCACCACCGTGGAGAGCGCCGTGAAGCGGCGCTGCCCGATCATCGGGCCGAGGAAGGTGTAGAAGACGCGGGCGGTGCCGCCCGTGATGCCCGGTACGGCGGTCAGCCAGAACAGCTGCGACTGCGAGAAGCCGAAGCCGACGTCCTTCAGGTTCGTCGCGGTGATGCTCCAGACCTGCCACACCACGAAGGCCACCAGCAGCGCCGGCACGGCGATCCACAGGTTGCGCGTCGCGACCTTCTTGCCGGTGGTGCGCCAGAAGGTCGGATCCTCCGGCGTCCATTCGGTGATGGTGCGGCCGGGGCGGTACTGCGCCGGATCGGCCAGCACCTCTGGCACTTGCTGCGTGGCGGTACTCATCGCGTGATCCTGAACGTCGAGAAGGGTCCTGACCTATCCAGGTTCCGCCCGCACCACCGTCCCGCATCAGGGGCGAACGTCGTGTGGGCGACAGGACAAGGTCCTGTCGCCCACACGACGTTCGGCGGCGGATCAGCGCAGGGCGACCACCGGCAGGGAGACCCGCGGGCACAAGCAGGTCTTCGACCTGCGCACCGGTGTCTGCCTGGACGACCTGTCGGAGCTGCTGGTGGCGGACCACGGGCCGGGCCGCGTCCCGGTGGTCCCCGCGTACCTCACCTCGGCCGGGCCCACCGTCCCCGAGGCGCTCGCCGCGCTGCGGGAAGCCGGGCACCGTCGGATCGCGGTCGCAGCGCACCTGCTCGCGCCGGGCCGCTTCACCCGGGCCCTGGCCGACGTCGGGGCCTGGGCGGTCACCGATCCGCCGGCCGACCATCCGCGGATCGCCCGGCTGGTGCTGGACCGGTACGAGTCCCAGGAGTCCGCCCGGGGTACCCGCGTCCCGCCGGCCGCGCGCCTCGCCTACCGGCAGGCCCGGCTTTGCTGTGCTGAGCGGTATGACGTACGTACCGATGACCGCCCGCAGCCGCCACGAGGACCATCGGGCGGCGACCCCGCTGGAGCTGTTCTTCGACCTCTGCTTCGTCGTCGCGATCGCTCAGGCCGGGGCACGGCTGGTGCACTCCCTCGCGGAGGGGCATCCGGGCGCCGGGGTGATCGGCTACTTCTTCGTGTTCTTCGGCGTGTGGTGGGCGTGGATGAACTTCACGTGGTTCGCCTCCGCCTACGACTGCGACGACGTGCCGTACCGGATCGCCACGCTCGTCCAGATCGCCGGTGTCCTCGTCTACGCGGCGGGCGTGAGCCGGGCCTTCGACGACAACGACTGGGGCGTGGCCGTCATCGGCTACCTGATCATGCGCGTGGCGCTCACCGCGCAGTGGTTGCGCGCGGCGGCCGGGGAGAGCGGCCCGGCCCGCCGGGCCGCGTTCACCTACGCGGCGGGACTGGTGGGGTGCCAGGCGGGCTGGGTGGCCCTGCTGTTCGCCCCGGAGGACTCCCGGCGCTGGCTGTTCCTGGTGCTGGTGGTGGCCGAACTGTTCGTTCCGGTGGTGGCCGAGCGCGGTCACCAGACGCCCTGGCACGCCCACCACATCGCGGAGCGGTACGGGCTGTTCACCATCATCGTGCTCGGTGAGACGATCGCCGCCTCCACCGTGGCGGTGAAGTCGGCGCTCGACGAGCACGAGGCTCTCGGCGAGCTGCTGCCCATCGCCGCGGGCGGCCTGCTGATCGTCTTCGCCGCCTGGTGGATCTACTTCGCGGTCCCGATGCACACCCGGCTCAACTCCAACCGCGACGCCATCCCGTGGGGCTACGGGCACCTGCTGGTCTTCCTCGCGGGCGCGGCGATCGGTGCGGGCATCGAGGTCGCGGTGGAGCACGCGGTCGGCAAGGCGCACATCTCGCAGCCCGCTGCGAACGCCGCCGTCACCGTCCCCTCCGCGCTGTTCCTGCTGATGGTGTGGCTGCTGCACTCGCGCTACTTCAAGCGCGGGCCCGCCCAACAGTTGGTGCTGCCGCTGTCCGCCGCGGCGCTCCTCGCTTGCACCTGGGCGGGCCCGTACGCGGTCCTGTGGGCGGGCCTGGTCGCGACGCTCACGGTGGTGGTCGGCCAGACCCTGGCGGTGCGCGGCCCGGGAGCCCGCGGCGCCGCCGGGTGAACGCCGCCGGACCCGTCACCCCCGCGCCCCCGGATCCGTTCAGCAGCGCAGCGGAACGGCAACAGGAAGGGACGGGCCCATGACACTGCCCCCACAACAGCACGCGGACGCGGTCGACCCCGCAGGAGAGCTCGCCGACCCGGGGTTCTGGCAGCTCCCCCCGGACCGGCGGCTGGCGACCTTCGCCCGCCTGCGCGCCCTGGACGCGCCGGTGTTCGTCCCCGAGGGGGCGGGCCACTGGGCCCTCGTACGGCACGCGGACGTGCAGGAGGCGAGCCGGCTGCCGAAGGTGTTCGCGAGCGCGCCCGGCGTCACGACCCCCGAGCCGGCCCGCTGGGTGCGCGCCCTGTTCGGGGACTCGATGGTCAACCTGGACGGCCCCGACCACGCGCAACTGCGCAAGATCGTGCAGCGGGCCTTCACCCCCCGACTGCTGGCGGCCGCGGAGCAGGACATCCACGCGGTGGCGGCCCGCATCGTGGACGACGTACTGGCCGAACGGCCGGACGAGTTCGTCTCGGCGGTGGCCTCCCGGCTCCCGCTGGAGGTCATCTGCAACATGATGGGGATCCCCGAGCGCTACCGGGCGGAGATCGCCGACCGGGTCAACCACGCCTCGGAGAACATCGGCGTGGAGCGGGGCCTGGCGGCCCGACTGCGGATGCCCGGGCGCGGGCTGCGGGCGCTGGCCCGGATGCAACGGATGGTCGCCGGCATCGGCCGGGAACGGCGCAGGCACCCGACGGACGACCTGATCTCGGCACTGGTCACCGCGAACGTCGACGGCCAAGCCCTCGGCGCCCGCCAACTGGGCGCCTTCTTCTCCCTGTTGATGGTCGCCGGGGTGGAGACCACCCGCAACGCCATCACCCACGGCCTGACCCTGCTCACCGACTTCCCCGAGCAACGCGACCTACTGCTCGCGGACTTCGAGACGTATGCGGACGGCGCCGTGGACGAGATGATCCGCCACTCGACGCCCATCATCCAGTTCCGCCGCACGGTCGTCGCCGAACACGGCCTGGGCGGTCGGCTGTTCCGACCGGGCGAGAAGGTGGTGCTGTACTACGCCTCCGCCAACCGCGACGAAGCCGTCTTCCCGGACCCGGACGCCTTCGACATCACCCGCTCCCCCAACCCCCACCTGGGCTTCGGCGGCGGCGGACCGCACTTCTGCCTGGGCGCGCACCTCGCCCGGGTCGAGATGAAGGCCCTGTTCCGCGAGCTGCTCACCCGCCCGGTGGGCCTGCGCGCGGTGGGCCTGCCCGACCTGGCCGGCTCCAGCTTCGACAACCGGGTGCGTTCGCTGCGGTTCGCCTTCGAACGCCCCTGACCCACAAGGACGGACGGGCCGGGGGACCGGCCACCGGGCAGGCTGGGAGCCCGGCGGCCGGAGCGGAAGGAAGGCGAACCACGAACGGCGGTCAGGCCCCGCACCGTCACTTCTGCAGGCTCTGCACCGTCACGACGCAGTGCGCGCTGCTCGTCAGCACTTCCTCGTCACCCGCGAACGCCTGCAGGATCTCCGCGGTGACGGGCTTGCCGGGAACCGCCTCGGGCCAGGCGCGGGTGGCGAACAGGAAGTACGCCTGCCCGCTCTCGTTGGCCGCGTCCACCCACTCCGGCGGCGCGGTGCAGGTCGCGTTGAGCCCCGGCAGGGTCAGCGCGATCTGGTTGTCCGCGAGCAGGACCTTCACGTCGAACTTGTGCGGGTTGCGGGTGCCGTCCATGACCACGTCCCCGATGGGCAGGCCGATCTCCTCCAGCAGCCCCCGGGCAGCCGCCTCGCCGGCCTCCCGGCCCTTGGGACCGTCACCCAGCGTGTAGGCGAGGAGGTACGGGATGTCGTGCCCCTCGGAGGGGTCGCCGATCCAGGCGAGCACCGAAAGGGTGCCGAGGTGGGACCGGTCGATTTCGGCTTGCGTAGAAGTCATGCGCCGCACCTTAGTGGGCCGTCACCCGACCCTTTCACGGCCTTTCACCCGCCCGGGCTAGACCGCCCAGAAACCCCCTCCGGAATTCGCCTGCATGTTCGCGTCCTGGTACTGGACCCGTACGATCCGCGCGCTTTCCGGAATTTCGAACACGACCCAGCCCTCGGCCCGCTCACCGACCTCCAGGGAATCGAAGACGAGGGGTTTGCCGGTGGTCAGTTCCCCGGTGCGCACGACGGGGTGGCGCTTGCCCGCGCTGTCGTGCGCCCACATGCGCCCGAGAGCCCCGTACGAAGCTCCGCCGACGTTGACGAACGACATCGAGGCGGCCACCCACCGCTTCCCGGCCGGCGGCACGAAGTTCGGCTCCACGCTCACCGCCGGGTCGACGAACGCGGCGAGCACCACCTGGAGGTGACGGCCCACCTCGCGCCCCCGGACCCGTACGGAGTCACCCACATGGGCTTCCTTCACGGCGGCCGGCCTCACCTCGCGCGGGAGCGCGGCCGGGTCTTCGTCGGCGCCGGGCGCTCCGTCGTCGATCGGGACGGCGGGCGCCGCGGCGGGGGCGACCGCGGCCCCCTCGGACTCGCCGGAGCAGCCGGTGGCGCCGAGCAGCAGGAGCGGGATCAGGGCCGCGCCGGCGAAGGCGGGGACGGAAAGGCAGCGCATACGGGATCCCTTCGGGGATCTTCGAACTTCGGGAATTTATTCCGGTCAGTTTCACGCGCCCGAGCGGGCAATTGCACACACCGACACGGGCGGAGGGCGCGAGTTGCCCGCCAACTGCCAGCACAATGCGTTCCGACGGAATACCGCCACCCGCGTCCACCCGTTCATCCACATGCCCGTCCACCGGCTCATCCACATGCCCGTCCACCTGGAGGAAGAATGCGCACGACCGCCGTCCGACTGGCCCTCACGGCCTGCTCCGCACTGGCCGCCACCGCCGCCCTGGCCGTTCCCGCGGAAGCCACCGTTTTCCATCAGGAGATTTCCGTACGGCCGGATGCCCACATCACCCCCGACGGCAGGATCACCCTTTCCGGGACCTACAGCTGCGAGGCCGCGTCACCCGTCGGAGCGGTTCAGATCCGCGCGACCGTGATCCAGGAGGGCGTCCGCGTGACGATGGGCGCCGGCGACGCCGTCTGCGACGGGCACCAGCACCCGTGGCGGGCGCAGAGCAAGCCGGGTCGCACCTGGGGCGTGCAGGGAGGCGCCGCCCGCGCGGTGGCGCAGCTCCAGGAGATCCACTTCGGTGGCGGTATGTTGCCCCGGTCCGTCGACACCGTCGCCGAAGACGCCCGCGACGTCACGGTGCACGACCGCCGCCGCTAAAGCCCGCCGCCGCTGGACCGCCGCCGCCGGACGCCGTCCCGGGCCGGGCTCCCGCGTCGTCCGTCGTCCGGTCATCCGGTAGCCGCCGCTACCGGAACCCGGGCGCTCGTTACCGGCACTCGGGCGCTTCGCCCGTCATCGACATGAACGCCACCGTCTGGCACCCGGGGTCCGCGTGCGGACGCCCCGTCGTCCAGTCCACGACCGTGGGGACCCCGGCCACCAGCAGCAGGGCCGCCAGTAGCGCGGTGACCGCGCCCCGGTTCAGGCGGCGCACTGGGCGTTCCGTCGCGAAGCCTTGAAAACCGTCCGTTCCATGG
The DNA here is from genome assembly GCF_055574495.1 of Streptomyces sp. NPDC029836. Taxonomy (NCBI): domain Bacteria; kingdom Bacillati; phylum Actinomycetota; class Actinomycetes; order Kitasatosporales; family Streptomycetaceae; genus Streptomyces; species Streptomyces sp. NPDC029836. The sequence continues at coordinate 93,203 of NZ_JBVHZI010000012.1, forward strand.
CCGCATCATCACCCCGCGCCCCACGCCCCACAACCCGACGTAGGCATCCGGTCACCCTCCGGCGCGACGGGTGGCGTCCACGTCGAACTCGCACCAGACGGCCTTGCCGTCGCCGCGGGACTCCACGCCCCAGTGGCTGGCCAGCGCGTCCACGAGCAGCAGCCCGCGTCCGGTGGTGGCCGCCTCGCCCGGGCTGCGCCGGCGCGGCCACACGCTGGAGCGGTCCTTGACCCACAGCCGGATCCGCCGCACCGGCTCCGGCAGCACCTCCATGGTCAGCACCGCCCCGCCGTCGGTGTGCAGGAGGGCGTTGACGAGGAGTTCCCCGGCCGCGAGCTCCACGTCGTCGGCCAGCTCGGGCACGCCCCAGTCGCGCAGGGCGTGCCGCAGGGCGTAGCGGGCCTCGGAGAGCCCTTCCGGGTCGGCCTGGTGGACGTACTGGTGGATCCGGGGCGCCCGGTGGGTGCCCGGGTCCGGGGCGCGGCGCAGGACGAGCAGGGCCACGTCGTCGCCGGAGCCCCAGCGTTCCCAGAGCCGGTCCGAGAGGTGGTCGGCGAGCGCGCCCGCCCCTTGGGGGCCGCTCCTGACGGCGTGGGCGAGCGCTTCCATGCCCTGACTGATGTCGGTTCCGGGCTCCTCCACGAGCCCGTCCGTGCACAGCACGAGGGTTTCGCCGGGCACCAGGTCGAGCCGGGTCTCGGGGAACTCCTCCCGTTCGAAGAGCGTGGCCAGCCCGAGCGGGAGCCCGCCGCGCACGTTGGGCCAGCCGGTACGCCCGTCCGTGTGCCGGATCAGCGGGCCGATGTGGCCCGCGCGCACGGCCCGTACGCTGCCGGTCTCCAGGTCCACCTGCGCGTACATGCAGGTGGCGAAGCGTTCGGTGTCCAGTTCGGCGAGGAAGCGGGAGGCGCGCGCCAGCACGGTGGAGGGCGGGTGCCCCTCGCCCGCGTAGGCGCGCAGCGCGATGCGCAGCTGGCCCATGATGGCCGCCGCGTGCGTGTCGTGGCCCTGGACGTCGCCGACGACGATCCCGACGCGGTCGCGGGGCAGCGCGATCACGTCGTACCAGTCGCCGCCGACCTCCCGCCCGCTCCAGGCCGAGTGGTAGCGGACGGCGATCTCCCCGCCGATGATCTCCGGGATGCGGCGCGGCAGCATGGCGGCCTGCAGGCCCGTCGCGAACTCGCGTTCCTGGTCGAAGAGCAGCGCCCGTTGGAGGGACTGGGCGACGATGCCGGCCAGGCCGAGGCACAGGTTGCGTTCCTCGGGGCTGAACTCGGTGCGCCGCCGGTAGAACAGGACGAGCCCGCCGATGGCCTTGGCCTGGGCGATCAGCGGGAGGTAGGCGGCGGCGTCGTAGCGGATCCGGCTCAGGTAGTCGGCGAGCAGCGGGAACTCGTCGGCGAGTTCGGTGAGGGAGGTGACGAACCGCGCCGTTCGGGTGATGACCGCCTGGGACAGCGGCAGGGATCCGTCCAGCCGGGTGAACTGTCGCTCGCTGAGGATCTCCAGGGTTTCCCCGCTCAACGCGATGATCTTGATGGCGCCGTTCTCGACGAGTCCCAGCGCCAGCCCGTCGGCGCCGAGGCGCTCCAGCGCGCCCGCGCCGGTCAGGGCGGCCGTCACGTCGTCGACCGTCACCGCCCGCGACAGGGCGTCCGTGGTGCGCTGCACGATGGTCGCCTGGTGGGCGCGGGCCGACTCCAATTTCCGCAGGACGGTGGCGTGGGCCAGCTCCGCCGTCGCGTCCCGGACGATGCCCGCGATCCGCACGGGGCGGCCGGCCGCGTCGCGCAGGACCCGGCCCTGGGTGTGCGTCCACTGATCGCGGCCGTCGCGCCGCCGCACGGTGAAGTAGGAGCCGTACGTGTCCCCCTCACCGTCCAGGACCTCGATCACGGTCTGCGCCAGGCGGGCCGAGTCGTCGGCCGGGATCCGCAGCCCGAGGCCCTCCGGGGTGTCGTCGAACTCCTCCGGCTCCAGGTCGAAGACGACCAGGCCGGCCGCGTCCAGCAGCAGCGTCCCGGTGCCCAGGTTCCACTCGAAGCTGCCCATGCCGTTCAGCGCGAGCCGTTCGCCCGGGCCTGTCAGGGGACTCTCCCGGCCCTGCTCGGATCCGTCGTGCTCCGCCGCTGCCAAGAGACACACCACCTAACGGCCGGGCCAGCACGGCTGGGAGATCAGCCGCTCCCATTCCTCGTCAGGATGCCCCGGAAGGGTGCGTCCGGCCTCCCGCCAGCGCTTGACGAGGGAGAGGTAGATCGCGCACGGATCCCCGGCCGGAAAGGCTCCGGACCTGCGGGGCGGGCCGCCCGCACCCGGAGAGCCGTGGGCCGGGGCCCCGTACGAGGGCTGCCCGTACGAAGCCTGCCCGTACGACGGCGTCCCGTACCCCGGGGGCCCGTACCCCGGCGCCCCCCGAGCGGGGTCCGCGGCCGGACCGGCCGGGGACTGTTCGCCGCGGCTGGCGGGGATGCGCACCCAGCCACGGCCGCCCTGTGCTCGCTCCGCTCCCATCGCGGACCCCTCTCAGGTGGATCTCGGCGCAGTTACGTCCACGGATGCCCGCCGGCGGCCCGGTCCGTCCGGGCGCGGTCCGCGACCTTCGCGGCGCCCGGCAGCGGACCCCGGGCACCGAGGCGCTTGCGGACTCCTTTCACCAGTCTCCCCGCCGTGAACCCCGCACCGTGTACGAATCGCATGGAAGGGCCGAATGAGGGAGCGGTCAGCAGCCCCGCGAAGAACAGCCCGGGCCACGAGGACTCGAAGCCGGCGCTCAGCTCCGGGGTCCCGCCGTCGCCCAGGGTCTCCAGCGCGGCCGCCAGCCCGGCGTCGAGGAGTTCCAGCCGGCGCAGGTCCGGGGCGAACCCGGTCGCCGCGACGACGTGCTCCGTCTCCCGTACGACGGACTCCCCGGCGGCCGTGGTCAGTGTGAGCCGGGTCCGCCCGCCCGCCGCGGTCGCCCCGTGCAGCCGGTGTCCCAGCAGCGCCGGCACCCGCCGCTCGAAGCGATCCCGCAGCCACCAGGCCCCGGCGGGCCCCAGCGCGGTGGCGGCGATCCGCTCGCGAGTCGGCGCGGGCAGCCGCCGCACCGCCCAGGGCAGCTCCGACCACACCCAGCTGCGCCAGCCCGTGCCGAGACCGCTGTGCGGCTCGCGCAGCGCCCGCCTCAGCGGCCGCTCCAGGGGTTGCGGGACGGTGTTCCAGTTCAGTCGGGCCCGCCGGGCCACCAGGGTCGGCCGGGCCCCCGCCTCCGCGAGCAGCGCGGCGGTCTCCAGGGCGGCCTGCCCGGCCCCGAGGACGGTGACGTCGACCCCGGCGAACCGGGCCAGGTCACCGTGGTCGCTGCTGTGCGACACGTGCCCCGGCGGCAGCTCCCGCAGCAGGTCGGGGTACCGGATGAAGGGCATCACCCCGACCGCCAGGGCCACGGTCCGGGTCAGCAGCGGGGGCCCCTCGGCGGTGCGGACGAGGAACCCCTCGCCCTGCGGGATGACGCCGGTGACGGTCACCTCCTCCACCCCGGGCGCGGCCCGCCCGGCGAACCAGAGCCCGTACCCGCTGAAGGTGCCGATCGGCAGCGGGCTGCCGTGGTCGGCGGCCACCCCGAGGCCGACGCAGTACTCAGCGAGGGTGTGCCGGCCGCCGGGCGCGGACAGGTTCGAGGACCAGGGCTCCGACTTGAGGTACATGCCCGGGGGCATGTGGTCCCGCCAGGAGGCCATGGGCCTCCCCAGCACCCGCACGTCGAGCCCGGCCGCCGCCGCGTGCGCGGCGATCGACAGCCCGTACGGTCCCGCGCCGACCACCACGAGATCGTCCACCCGCGTCACGGCAGTTCCTCCGACTCGCTCGACACCGACCCGGCCGGGTTGGTGTCGGGGGCGGGGCCGCCCGTCACCGGGTCACCAGCTCGTCCGGCTCCGTCGAGGCCTCCGGCGGGGTCGGACGGGAGGCCGCCGGGGGCCGCGCCCGTTGGCGGGGCGCCCGGACGGCCGCCCGGCCCGTGCGCCGCCCCTGGCCGGGGACGCCCCGCAGGACGCGGACCCCCTTGCCCAGGCCCCGGCCCAGGAAGGCGCCGAGCATCGCCAGGAACGGCCGCAGGTCGTCGGCGGCGAACCAGGCCGGCTCCGTCCGTCCCCGCTCCCCCTTCGGCGCCGGCCGCGACGGCCCGGGCCCCGCCGCGCGGGGCACCCGTACCGGCCCCGCCGCGCGGGGCACCCGTACCGGCCCGGCCGCGCGGGGCACCCGTACCGGCCCGGCCGCGCGGGGCGCCGCCGGTGGCGGCACGTCCGAGCGGCCCCGGGGCCGCCGTCCGCCCGGCAGCAGCGGCGGCTCCGGGGCCGCGGCGGGCGCCCGCGGCGCCTCGCCGTCGGCAACACCGTTCGGCGCGGACGCCCCTGACGGCGCGCCGACCGCTCCCGCGCGACGCCGCGGCAGCGAGCGCCCCCTTACGGCCGCGAGCAGCGCGTAGTTCTCCGCGACGAAGACCCGGCCCGGGCCGCCGACGGGCTCCGGCACCCGTTGGCCCGTCAGGTCCAGGTACATCGCCTGGACCACGTCGAGCCCGGTGTCGTCGGTGAACAGCCTGAACTGGGCTCCGGGGCGCGGGTTGAAGTCCACGAGCCGGAAGCAGCCCGCCTCGTCCCGACGGAAGTCGAGGTCGAGGATGCCCTGGTAGCCGAGCCGGTCGGCGAGCCGCAGCCCGGCCTCCTCCACCGCCGGGTCCGGCAGCCAGCGGCCCACCGCCGTCAGCCCCGTGCGCACGGGCCAGGACAGCTCCTTGCGGCCCGATCCGACGAGGAGCGGGTGTCCGCCCCGGGCGAAGGCGCCGTGGAAGAACCAGTCGGTGTCCGGACCGGCCGGCAGGAACCGTTGGAGCAACAGCCGGCTCCCGGCCTGCGCGGACCGCTCGTACAGCCCCCGCGCCTCGGCGGTGGTGTGCACGAGGGTGGTGCTGCGCAGCCCGGCGCCGGCGGGCAGCAACCACGGCCGGCTCCACTTCGCCACCACCGGCAGGCCGAGCCGCCGGCCGGCCTCCGCCGCCTCGGCCCCGCTCGCCGGGATCACGGTCTCCGGGTGCGGGACGTCCCAGCGCGCGCACAGCCGGGACAGTTCGGCCTTGTCGGCCACCCGCGCGGGCAGGTTGTCGGGTTGATGGGGAATCCGGAAACGGTCCGTCAGGTCCGTTGCCGTGCGCGACACCGCGATGGCACTCAGGTCGTCCATCGCGATGAGCACGGCCGGCCGGCCGATCCGCTCCGACACCCGTACGAGGCATGCGCGCAACGCGTCCGGCGCCTCGGGGTCCACGCCTCCGTCCGGCCCCGGGTGGGCGGCCCTCAGGTAGCGCGAACGCCCCATGGGACCTCCCCCGGCCTCGACGACGGCATGGACCTCCACGCCCTTGCGCCCCAGCGATCTGACGGCGCCGAGGGTTCCGTGGTGGAACGGGTTCCGATCGAGTCTGAGCAGAACCGCGGGGACGTGGTTGGCGAACGCGTGCATGGAAACGGTGTCTTTCACCTAGTCGGACCAAGCGGGATGGATACGCACCTGCGAATGGCCTACGCAGTGGCCACCGGACAGGCCATTCGTCAGATCTGATGCCTAACGTCTCTGGTAAGCACACCGGTTCAGGAAAGCTCGGGAGACGCCATGCCCAGACCACGCCGCCGACTGGTGAGCACCTGCATCGGTACCGTCACGGCCGGACTGCTCGCCACGGGTGCCGCACTGTCGGCACCCGACGAGGAGACGTCCAGGACCTCCGACGTCGCCATGGGCGCGTACCTCGACTTCGGGCCCCCGGGGGTGGCCCGGATCCCGTCCCTGTCGCGCTGGCTGGGCGGCAAGGAGATCCGGGTCGGGCACACCTATCTGCCCGGCGACGTGTGGGGCGGCATCGAGGGCAACGTCGGCTTCCTCGCGGACTGGGCGGCCTGGCGCAGGGCCCGGGCCGACCGGCTGTTCGTCCTGAACGTGCCCATGCAGGCGCGCAACGAGAGCCGGATCCCGGACCGTCAGGTGGCGCAGCTGATCAGGGCCGGCGCGAACGGCGAGCACGACCAGCACTTCCGCAGGCTGGCCGAGCGGCTGGTGAACCTGGGCGTCCCGGACACGGTGATCGTGCTCGGCTGGGAGATGAACGGCACCACCTACACCCACCGCTGCGGGCCGGACCCGCAGAACTGGAAGGCGTACTGGAAGCGCGTCGTCAACACCATGCGCGCCGTGCCCGGACAGGCGTTCAAGTTCGATTTCGCCCCCAACCGGGGCACGGACGCCATCGGCTGGACCACGTGCTACCCGGGCGACGACTGGGTCGACATCGTCGGCATGGATTCGTACGACCAGGCTCCCGGCCGGAACTTCGACGAGCAGATCACCCAGCCGTACGGGCTCCAGCAGCACGTCGACTTCGCGAAGGCACACGGCAAGGAGATCTCGTACCCGGAGTGGGGCCTGTTCCGCAACGGGGACAACCCGGAGTACGTGCGGCGGATGCTGAAGTGGATCGAGCAGCACAAGCCGCTCTACCACACCATCACGGACTACTGCCCGCACGGCGTGTGGCAGTGCAAGGCCAACCCGGAGTCCTCCCGGGTGTTCCGCGAGGCCCTGACGCCGGACCTGCCCGGCCCGGTGGTCCCGACCCCGGTGGTCCCGACGCCGGTGGTCCCGACGCCCGTGATTCCCACTCCGGTGGTCCCGACCCCGCAGATCCCGACGCCGCAGATCCCGACCCCGGCCGTCCCGACCCCGCAGATCCCCACGCCCGCCGTCCCCTCGCCGGAGGTACCCGTTCCGGTGCCGAGCCCCGAGGTGCCGACCCCGGTCCCGGGTCCCGTCGAGCCCACGCCGGCCGAGCCCACGCCCGTCGTCCCGAAGCCGGACGTCTCCGTGCCGCCGGTCGTCCCCCCGCTGCCCTCGCCGCAGGTCCCGGTGCCGCCCGTGTTCCCGCCGGTGCCCTCGCCGGCGGTCTCCGTACCCCCGCCCGTGCCGCCGAAGCCGACGCCCAGCCCGCTGGTGCCGAAGCCGCAGCCGCCCAAGCCGCAGCCCAACAACAGCAACCAGTGGTGCGTACCGCTCAACTTCGGGGAGTGGCTGTCGAAGCTGGTCGGCAACCAGGCCGTCTGCTTCGACCTCAAGTGGGGCAAGGACTCCTGGGTCTGGCCCTTCTAGCCCCCGCCCCCCGCGCGGCGGGCGCACCGCCGCGGTCACCGGACCCGGAGTTCGTTGAGCCGGGCCCGCCAGTCCCGCGCGGCCGGCATCGCCTCGCGCAGCGCCTCCACCGCCCGCTCGCGCCCCGTCACCTGCGACTCGTGCAGTCGCAGCAGGGGCGCGAGCGCGGCCGTGGACATCAGGAACCGCTGGTTGACCACCGTTTCGGGGCGCCAGTGGTTCTTGTACGGCTCGCTGCCGCGCAGGAAGCTCACCACCGGCCGGCCGTCGGCCAGCGCCCGCCCGGTCTCGTAGCGCAGCAGCAGCGTCGCCACGTCCACCTTGCGGTCCCGCAGGTCCGGATCGGCCCCGTACAGGTAGCCGCCGCTCAGGCCGGCGGACAACAGCGTGACGTTCGCCGCCACCACCTTCCCCTCCAACCGGAACTCGGTCAGCCGGCCCTCCCCGGCGCGCACCATCCGCCGGGTGGCCCGGGTCAGGTGCTCGGCGAAACGCGGCCTCAGGTGCTCCGGCGTCACCCCGCGCCCGCGCCACTGCTTCTCGTGCAGCCGCAGCAGGTTCCGTACGGCCTGCGGCACCTCCGGCTCGGTGACCTCGTGCTCCTCGATCCCGGCGGCGTCCGTCTTGCGGAGCTTGGCGCGCACCCGCTGGGCGCCGGAGGACGGCATCCGCTTCACCAACTCGTCGAAGGGCAGCGCGGGCAGCTCCATGCAGGTGGAGTCGGCCAGTTTGCTGCGCACCCCGGGCCACGCCTCGTACAGCGCCTCGGCGGCGGCTCCCGGCCGCACCTCGCGCAGGTCGACGATCGCCCTGCGGGCGGCCCGGTGCAGCCCGCGGGCCAGCGCCGGGACGACCTCCTCGGCGTGCTCGGCGGCCACCAACACGTCCGAGTGGTCGGTGATCCCGCCGCCGAGCGCCACCAGCCGCGGCAGCGGCCGGTGTACGAGCATCAGCGCGGCCGCCCCGACCAGTTCCTCCCCGCGCCGCACGAGGACGGTCCGCAACCGGCCCTCCTTGCCGTACGACAGCCACCACGAGTGCAGCCAGGCGTGGCTCTGGAACGGGGTGGCGGTGGGACAGCCGCGGAAGAGCCGGTTCCACTGCTCTTCCAGGGCGGCGAACTGTCGGGGGTCGCGGCACAACGTCACCGACAGGGCCCCGGTGGAGCCCCGCTTCATCGCGCGGACTCCTTCTCCTTGGTCTCGGTGTGCTCGCCCTGCGCGGGCAGGGAGGCGTACTCCTCGACGGCCGGCTGGGTCCCCTCGCCGTCCGCGCGCCGTACGGGGCGTCCGGTCCGGGTGGGCCGGGCCAGCAGCCACAGGCCGCCCAGCAGCCCGCCCGCGCACAGCCCGACGGCGCCGCTGATCGGCGCGGACGGCGAGGCCGCGTCGGTGGGGGCGACGGCCTGGTTGAACAGGAGCAGCTGCACACCGGTGTTCTTCGCGGCCTGATTGCTGCTCAGCGACAGCGCGTCGGCGACGGCGTTGGCGATGTCGGCGGCTTCGGCGGGACTCTTGGAGGTCCCGGTGATGGCGATCATCGGGGACTCGGGGGAGGTTTCCGCGCGCACCTGGGTCCGCAGCCGCTTGGCGTCGATGCCCGCGCGCGGCTGCGCGTAGGCGAGGGTGGAGCTGCTGGTGGCGATGCGGGCGTAGGCCTGCGCGAAGCCGAGCGCGGTCGCCGGTTCGGTGGTGTCGTCCGGGACGGCGACGACGTAGCTGGTGGCGGCGTATTCGGGCGCCTTGAGCACCCCGTACGCCCCGCCCGCGGCCATGCCGAGCAGGGCGCAGGCGGGCAACGGCCACCACGCGGGCGGGCGCGGGGAGCGGCGCTTCTTCTCCGAGCGGTGGTCGGACTTCTTCTGGTCGGCGGTGTCGGCCATGTGCGGTGCTCACTTCCTGGGCGGGGGGGCGGGTCGGGGGGAGTGCGACGGACCCGGCCGCTGCGCGGGCCGGGTGGGAAGGTGCGGGGTCAGCCGTTGCCCGCGGGCCCGGAGCGCGGCGCGGCCGGGCCCCGTCCCGCCGGGGTGGGGGGCGCGGGCAGGGGCGGGGTCGGCGTCCCGCCGGGCACCGGGGCGGCCAGCGCGAGGGCGTAGACGTCGAGCAGGCGGCTCGCGCTGCCGGCGATGTCGTAGCGGCGCGCCACGGGCGGCGCCGGCAGCCGGCGGGCGCCGGCCTCCATGTGCCCGCGCAGCGCGGCGACCAGTTCCTCGGTACCGGGCCCGATGCGGCGGGCGCCGGGCGCCTGGGCGGCGGGCAGGTCGTCGATGGCGGGGCAGGTGACGTGCAGGACGGGCAGTCCGGCGGCCAGCGCCTCGACCACGGCGAGCCCGAACGCCTCCTCCCGCGAGGGCGACACGAAGACGTCCATGGCGGCCAGCAGGGCGGGGATGCCGGGGGTGCGCCCGTCGGCGCTGTCGCCCAGCGGGTCCCGCTCCCCGAGCAGGTGGATCCGGCTCTGGGCGCCCAGTTCGGCGGCGAGCGCGCGCAGCGCGGCCCGCTCCGGCCCGTCGCCGGCGAGCAGCAGGTGCGCGCCGGGCAGGGCGGCGACGGCCCGGATGAGGACGTCGAACCGCTTGCCCGGCACCAGCCGGCCGACCCCGCCGATGACGAAGGCCCGGTCGGACAGTCCGGTGCGGGCCCGGGTGGCCCGCCGGACGCCCTCGTCGAAGCGGAAACGGGCGGCCTCGATGCCGTTCGGCACGACGTGGATGCGGGGCGCCGGCACCCCCCACCCCTCCAGCCGGGCGGCGACGGTGTCCGAGACGGCGACGGTGGCCGCACCCAGCCGTTCGCCGGCCAGGTACAGGGCCCGGACGCCCCGGGTCAGCGGCCTCCCCTCGATCTCGGCTTCGCCGAGGGAGTGTTCGGTGGCGACGGTGGCGCGGACGCCCGCGAGCCGGGCCGCGAGGCGCCCGTAGACGCAGGCCCGGTACAGGTGGGTGTGGACGAGGTCGTAGCGGCCGCGCCGGATGAACGTCACCAGCCGGGGCAGGGCGCCCAGGTCCCGGTTGCCGGTCATCCCGAGGTGCACGACGCGCACCCCGTCGGCGCGCAGGCCCTCGGCGACCGGGCCGGGGTTGGTCAGCGTCAGTACGTCGCAGGGCATCGGCATGTGCCGCAGCAGCAGTCGCAGTTGCTGTTCGGCCCCGCCGACGCCGAGCCCGGTGATGATGTGCAGTGCCTTGACCGTGTTCACGGGAGCACCACCCGGCGCAGGTCGGCCACCCGGTGGCGGAGCTGCTTGATCCACAGTCGGGCGGCCCCGTCGGCCTGGCTGACGTGGGTGCGGGGCATGGCGTGCGGGCCGGCGAGCCGGCCGGGGGCGATGCCGCAGGCGTACGCGTAGCCGGCGGCCCGGGTCGCGGCGGTGACGCGGGCGTCGAGGTGCCCGTACGGGTGGCAGAAACCTTCGGGGAGGGTGCCGGTCAGCTCGCGCAGCAGGTCGCGGCTGCCCCGGAGTTCCTGCTGGAGGGCGTCGTCGGAGGCGGCGGTGAGGTCCTGGTGGAGCAGTCCGTGGGAGCCGATCTCGATGCCGGCGGCGGCGACTTCGCGGATGCCCTCGGCGGTGAGCAGTGCCTTGCGGGGGCCCAGCGGGTCCCAGACGTTGTCGACGCCGAGCCGGCCGGGGAGCACGAACAGGGTGGCGGTGCAGTCGTGCCGGCGCAACAGCGGCAGGGCGGAGGTCAGGAAGTCGGTGTACCCGTCGTCGAAGGTGAGCCCGACCAGTCGGCGGCCGCGGCCGGCGGCGCGGGCCCGCAGCAGTTCGCCGACGGACACCCCGCGCAGTCGGCGGGCGCGCAGCCACAGCAGCTGGGCCTCCAGGGCGGCGGGGGTGACGGTGATGCCGTACGGGTCCTCCGCGGGGTCGGTGAACTCGGCGACCGAGTGGTACATCAGGACCCACGGCGCCGCGGTGCGGCGGGCGGGGACCACCGCGGCGGGGGGCGCCGTGTCGGTGTCAGCGGACATTGCGGAACCTCTGGGTGAGCTGGGAGGTGAGCTGGGCGAGCTGTGCGGGCAGGGCGGTGACTTCGAGGGCCCGTATGGCCATGCCGGTCGCCCCGAACATGGCCGGGACCAGCAGGCAGCCGAGGGCGGCGCTGAGCAGCGGGTCGGGGATCATCGGCCCGGCGAGCCAACCGGTGCCGCAGGCGGCGACGGCGGCGACCGCGAGCCGGCCGATGCTGACGGCGACCCGGCGGACCTGGATGGCGATGATCCGGGAGCCGAGCCCGGTGAGCAGTAGGACGGCGGTGGTGGAGATGCCGGCGGCGTTGGCGGCGGCGATGCCCCAGGTGCCCCACCAGCCGACGGCGAAGGCTCCGGCGACGACGTTGACGAGCAGCCCGGTGCCCATCGCGAGCGCCGGGAACCAGATGGGCCGGGCGGTCGAGAAGAAGGGCCGGGACAGCGCGCCGACGAGGCAGTGGCCGAGGAGCCCGAGGCCGTAGACCCGCATGACGGAGGCGGTGGCGAGGGTGTCCCGGTGGGTGAACGCACCGCGTTCGAAGAGCACCTGGATGATCTGCGGGGCGTAGCCGATGACGAGGGCGGTGCCCATCAGCACGGCGAGCGAGGCCAGCGCGAGGTCGCGTTCCACCCGGCGCCGCGCCTTCTCCCGTTCCCCGCCGGCCATGGCCTGGGCGACGACGGGGAAGGTGACGGTGCAGATCATCAGGGACAGCACCATCGGCATCTGCGCGACCTTCTGCGCGTAGTTGAGGTGCGAGATGGCGCCCGAGGGCAGCGAGGCGGCGAGGAAGCGTTCGACGAGGACCTGGGACTGGCGGAACACCGCGAAGAAGATGACGGGCGCGATGACGCCGAAGGCGATGAGGGTGGGCCGGTCCCGGTCGCGCCGACCGCGCGGGGCGAACCTGACCCGGCGCGGCCCGAAGCCCACGTTCCGGATGAACGCGGGCAGTTGGACGAGGACCATGAGCAGCCCCCCCACGGCGACCCCGGCGGCGGCGGCCCGCACCCCCCACAGGGCGTGCAGGGCGACCATCGTGCCGATGATCCCGACGTTGTACGCGACGTAGATCGCGGCGGGCGGCAGGAAGGAGCGGTGGGCCCGCAGGGCGGCGCTGAAGTACCCGGCGATGCCGAAGGAGACCACGGTGAGCGCGGTCAACCGGGTGCACTCGACGGCCAGCCCCGGGTCGGGCAGGCCGGGCGCGAGCGCCCCCACGACGAACGGCGCGGCCACGACGAGGACGGAGGCCACGGCCGCCAGCATCACCAGCAGCCGCGGCAGGGTCGCCGCGATCAGGAGCCGTACGGGGTCCTGCGTACGGGCTTCGCGGCGGGTCAGGCCGGCGCGGGCGGCGGCCCGGCGGGCCAGCGCGTGGCTGAAGGCGGGCACCATGAGCAGCGCCATGGCGTCCTCGATGAGCAGCGTCGAGGCCATTTCGGGCACGGTCCAGGCGATCAGGAAGGCATCGCTGTCGTGTCCGGCGCCGAAGAGGTGCGCGATGGTCTGGTCGCGTACGAGGCCGAGGACGGCCCCGGCGACGGTGAGCCCCGCGGTGACCGCGGCGGCCTTGGCCAGGAACCGGCCGAGGGGCGCGGCCGCGGCCGGCCCGCCGCCGGACGAGCCCGATCCGGATCCGCCGCCGCCCGGCCCGCTCCCGGCGGCCGCCGTACCCCCGCCGGCGGCCGCGCCGGCGGCCGTCCGCGCAGCGTCCCTCCGCGCGCCGGGCGTCCGCGCCGGTACCGCGGCGGCCCCCGCGCCGCCGCGGCCCGTCCGGGCGAGCACCGGCCTGCGGGGGGCGGGCGCGGCGCCGTCCGGCTCGGGGCCCGCCCCGGCGCGGGCCGCGTCGGACCCGCCGTCGGCGTCGGGCCCGGGACCGGCGGCGGAGAGCACCGGCCCGCGGGCCGGTCCGCCGCGCGGGGCTCCGGCGACGACGCCGGTGACCGGCGCCGGGCGCGGCGGACGGCCCGCGGTCGCGGCGACTTCGGTCGCCGCGGCCGCGGGCCGTCGCCGGGGCGTCGTGTCGGTCACCGGCCGGCCGGTCCCTCGGGGAGCGGGCCTCCGGAGCCCGGTGCCCACCGGTCCCCGGGCGAGGGCAGCGCCCACCAGGCGGCGAGTCCGATGATCACGCCGGTCAGGACGGTGGAGGGGCCGCCGATGTCGGCGTAGAGGAAGTCGGTCAGCTGCCAGACGAGGAGCCCGAGCGCGACGAGCCCGCAGTCGCGGATCCCGCGCCCGGCCGCGTACCGGCGCAAACCCGCGACGAGCAGCACCGCCCAGCCGCCCACCAGGGCGGTGAGCCCGATCAGTCCCTGTTCGCTGAGGATCAGCAGGTACATGTTGTGCGGGGACAGCAGCGGTTGGCGCAGGTAGGCCTGTCCGGCGCCGGCGGTGTCGCTGCCCGAGGACAGGCCGAGCGAGGAGTGTCCGTCACGGTGGGCGGGGAAGCCCTTGAGGCCCACGCCCGCGGCCGGCCGTTGCCGCCACATCGAACCGGCGGCCGCCCACATCGTGTAGCGGTCGGTCACCGACTGGTCGGGGGCGCTGGAGACCTGGGTGATCGAGGTCAGCCGCTCGGCCACCATCTCGGAGCCGACGCCCAGTCCCCCGACCAGGACCACGGCGGCGGCGCCCAGCGCCACCAGCACCTTCAACGCCCGCCGGATCCCGGCGAGCAGCATCACCAGCACGGCCGCGCCGAGGGTGGCGATCCAGGCGCCCCGACTGAACGACAGCACCAGCGGCACCACGAGTACCAGCGCGCACGCCCCGGCGATCCGCCGGACCCGGGGCGCGAGCCCCGGCGCGAGCGCTGCGGCGGTCGCCACGATCAGCCCGTACGCCACCACCGTGGCCATGCCCATGACGTCGCCGGGGCCGAAGGTGCCCACGGCGCGGATGTCCTCACCCTGGTACGAGGCCCCGGTGTGGGTCGCGTACTGCACGACCCCCACCGTCCCCTGCACCAGCGCGAGGACCACGAAGCAGCCGGCGGCCAGCCGGAACTCCCGCGCGTCGCGCACCAGCAGCACCACGGCCGCCGGGACCAGCACGAACACCTGGAGGTAGCGGACGAAGCCGGGCAGCGCGGCGTACGGGTCACCGGCGGTCACCGTCGCCACGGCCAGCCCGACCGCCGGCAGCCCGAGGACGAGGACGCCCAGCGGACTCAGCGGCCGCACCCGGCCCCGCAGCGCCTGCACCGCGCAGATCAGGGCCAGGAGCAGCGAGGCGGCGTCGGCGGGGCCGACCTTCCCGGAGGCGCTCGCGTCCCCGGCGGGCAGGGGCGCGAGGAGGAACAGCACGGTAGCGGCGAGCGGCACCAGCGGCCAGTGTCGGCGCAGCAGGCCCGGCAGCCCGGGGAGACGGACCGCGGCGGATGCGGCGAGGCTCATGCTCAACTCCCTCCCAGCCGGAAGCGGAAGAAGGAGGCCGCGGTCCGGGCGAGGATCCACAGGTCCTGCCACAGCGACCAGGTGTCGATGTAGTGGTTGTCGAAGCGGGCCCGGTCCTCGATGGAGGTGTCCCCGCGCAGGCCGTTGATCTGCGCGAGGCCGGTGATCCCGACGGGCATCCGGTGGCGGGCCTCGTAGCCGGGGTGGATGCTGCTGAACTTGGCGACGAAGAAGGGTCGTTCGGGGCGGGGGCCGACCAGGCTCATGTCACCCCGGACGACGTTCCACAGCTGCGGGAGCTCGTCCAGCGAGGACTTGCGCAGGAAGGAACCGACGGGGCTCATGCCGCGGTCGCCGGCGACGGTCCAACGGGTCGCGGCCTCGTGCTCGTCGGCGCGCAGGGTGCGGAACTTCAGCAGGGTGAAGGGGCGCCCGTACAGGCCGACCCGCTCCTGACGGAAGATCACGCCGGGTCCGTCGGTGAGCCGTACGGCCAGCGCGCAGGCGGCCATGACGGGGGCCGCGGCCAGCAGGGCCAGGGCGGCGAGGGAGGAGTCGATGCCCCGCTTGATGAAGCGCTCCAACGGCCGGGACGGGCGCGGCAACAGCGGCTGTACGGCGTACCCCCACAGCTGGTCGGCGGGCTGCGCGACCCGCATGCCGGTGACCTTGGCGGTCCCGGCCGGGTCGGCGAGCCAGAGCCGGCAGCCGTGGTCGTGGAAGAGCCGGACCAGGGAGGCGGTGCGCTCGTCGGCCTCGGGCGGGCGGGTGAACACGGCGTGCCGCACGGAGTTCTGGATGACGGCGCGGCGGATGTCCTCGTGGGTGGCGAGCAGCGGCAGCTGCCCGCTCGGCCCGTCGGCGGTGGGCGCGGTGTCGGCGATGCCGACGGGGCGCAGCCCGTACTCGGGACGGCCGTGCAGGGCGGCGGCGACCGCGCCGGCGCCCTCGCCGGGGCCGACGACGAGCGCGGAGAGCGGCCTGCGCACGGCGGAGCGGCGGTGCAGCTGGTGGACGAATCCGCGTCCGGCGCAGGCCAGCAGGGCCTGGAGGCAGACGGCGCCGAGCAGGGCGTTCCAGCCCAGGGCGTGCCCCGGCAGGGCGGCGGCGAGGACGGCGGCGGCCGCGCACCACAGCACGGCGGCCCGCCCGAGCAGCGCGGGCAGCTCGAACAGGGCGGAGGGCGCGAGCCGGGGCCGGTAGAGGCCGGCCTGCGCGTGCAGGGCGGTGTACGTGGCGGCGAGCAGGACGACGGCGGGGGCGCCGGCGCCGGGCGGCAGCGTCGACGCCGGTACGGCGGCCGCGGCGGCCGCGACGGCCAGCGCGTCCACGGTCAGCAACGGGCCGACGCCACTGCGGCGACGGACCCGCTGCGGACGCAGGACGGGCCGGGCCCGCTCGGCCCGGGGCCGGCGCGGGGGGTGGATCGCGGTCACGGAACGGCGGGCTTCCGCCGGCGGCGCGGGCGCGAAGGCGCTGCCGCCGGCGGGCCCCGTGCCGCCCTGCCCACCGTGCCGGGCGGGTGCGCTGTCCATCGTCATCGGCTGATGCGCTCCTGGTTCGAGGGCCGGGGCCTGCCCAGCAGTTCGTGGTACAGGCCGGTGACCGCGTCGGCGGTCCGCCGCACGTCGAAGTCGGTCCGGGCGTGCTGCCGGGCCTGCTCCCCGAGTTCGGCGAGCAGCCGCGGTTCGGCGAGGAGCCGTCCCAGGGCCTTGGCCAGGGCCGTCGGGTCCTCCGGCGGCACCAGGCAGAGCCGTCCCTGGCCGGAGGGCAGGCTCTCCCGCGCACCGCTGACGTCGGAGACCAGGACCGGTCGGCCACAGGCCATGGCCTCGAGCGGAGCGAGCGCCATTCCTTCCCACCGCGACGGCAGTACAACGAGATCGGCGGCCCGAAGCCACGGTCGGATGTCCGCGGCGGCCCCCGCGAAGAACACCCCGGGCGGCGCCGTGCGGCGCAGCCGCTCGCCGTCCGGGCCGTCCCCGACCAGCGCCAGCCGGGCCTCCGGAACGGCCCCGAGCAGCTCCGGCCAGGCCCGGAGCAGGATGTCCTGGCCCTTCTGCGGGCAGAGCCGGCCGACGCAGACGGCGAGCGGTCCGTCGCCCCGGAACCCGTCGGGCAGGGGGAGTCCGGCGCGGGCCTCGGCCCGGTCCTGCTCGGGATCGGGCCGGCCGGGTCGGAAGTGGTCGAGGTCGACGCCGTTGCGGATCACCGACCAGTGGCCGGCGATGCCCTCGGACTCCCCCTCCCGGCGCTCGGACTCGCTGACGCAGAGCACCCGGTCGGCCCAGCGGGCGCCGAAGCGTTCCCAGCGCAGCGCGAGCGCGGCGGTGGCGCCACCGACGGCGTCGAAGGACCAGGCGTGCGGTTGGAACACCGTGGGCAAGGAGCCCCGTACGGCGAGCCGCCCGGCGAGTCCCGCCTTGGCGCTGTGGGCGTGCAGCAGGTCGGGGCGGACCCGGCGGACCAGCCGGCCGGCGCCGAGCACTTCGGCGGGCAGGCCGGGACCGGGGGCCCGCCCGGCGCGCCAGGTGAGCACCTCGGCTCCGGCGTCCCGGGCCTCGTCGGCGAGCCGCCCGCCCGGCGGGCAGCCGACGACGACGCGCAGTCCGCCGGCGGCCTGCGCCCGTACGAGGTCGGTGACCACCCGGGCCACGCCGCCGTCCACGGGCTGCACGAGGTGCAGGACGGTGAAACCGGCTCCGGAAGGTGCCGGGGAGGGCTGGGAGGGGTGTGAGGGTTGCGCTGATGGCTGTGTCGGCACGTGGAGTGGACTCCTGCGTTCAGCGGCGCGCGTCTGTCTGAACGAAGAGCACACCGAGGAATTGACCCTGACTTTCGCCTGTGAACGTGAAACTCAGGCTGCGGGCACCACCGGACAGCGCGGGACCGATGTCGAACACGTCCGCGTCATATCCGAGATTGTTCACATGTTCGGGCTGTCGCACGAATGAGGGACGCCCGAATTCCGTGATCGTGGAATTCATAACATCATTAAAAGGATTTTCTGCATCACTGAGGCTGATCCGACGACCACTGTCGGCGGTCACCGTGAGTGAGTCACCCAGGGTCCCGCGGTCCCCGTCGTAAGCGACCACCCCGGCCCGCCCGGCGGCACCGGTCGGCGCGTCCAGCCCGGCGATCTCCACCGTCTCCCCGGCCGCCTCGCCGCCGCCGGCCACCAACCCCTCGAAGCCGTCCCACAGCGAGATCCGCCGCAGCGACTCCCGCGGGTGCTCGTAGGCGACCACCAGCGTCCACCCGCCCCAGGCGCCCACGTCCGAGTGCCCCATGGCGATGTTCAGTTGGGCGACGGTCCACAGACCGGCGCCGCCCTTGCGCACCAGCGGGGTCACGTCGGCCGAGGCCTGGTAGGCGTCGCTGCCGGCGTCCGCGCGGTGCCCGATCACGGTGTCGGCCAGGACGGCCTTGTACGCGCCCCCGGGCTCGGCGACCAGCACCCGCCCGTTGTCCTGCGGCGGCTTCTGCTCCCCCACCCGCAGGTTCCCGCCCCAGTAGAGCCGGGCGTACGAAACCTTCGCCCCCTGCGGGACCTTGAGCTCGGCGCGGGTGGAGTTGTAGGTGTCCGGATCCTTGTCGACCTCGCTGTAGAACATCTCGAAGTCGCTGTTCACCCCGGCCGCGCCCCGCTTGACCTCGGCGCACGGCTCGGCCTGCGGGGACTCCTCCTTGCGGCAGCTGATGCCCGAGTTCGAGGCCCGGACGAGCCCGCCGTGCTGGACGGCTTGATAACGCTGCGTGAACGGAACCCGCGGCAATTCGCGCGGACCGACCGGTTCCACCGCCTGCGCCGCGGGGGCGTTGGCGGAAAGTGCGAGGCAGGACAACAGGCCGAGTGTGCCGAGGATTCTGCGGGGTGAACCCATGTCCCTGTCTCCATTTTCGACCAAGGGGGCAAAACAGGAGTGAACTTTGTCAGAAATCAGGCTGGAAATCACGTCGGACTCGCTCGTACGGCCTTTTGGGCGATGCCACGCACCCTCACGGTCGGCGGGTCGTTAAGGCCGCGCAGCACCACGCGAACGGATAGCGGAAATCACCGCGAAAGTCGGGCCGGACCCGCGCCGCGACCACCCCGGGAGCGGGCGCGGGAACGCCTGAGCGTCAACCTTCCGATCCGAAACGTCGGCATCCGGGTGAATCGACGCAACCCGGGCCGGGGCGGGGCCGTTGATCCGGGTGCTCCAGTACCGGGCAATCCTGCAAAAAAGGGACGAAAATGATCAAGAAGTTTGTGGCTGGCGCAGCGGTTGCCGCCTCCGTCGTGGGTCTGGGTGCCGCGATGGCCCCGCAGGCGATGGCGATCGGGAACGACAACGGCATCAACACCGTGAACGGCAACGGCGCCTCGCAGATCTACGGCAACCAGGCCACGTACGGCAACATGAGCCCGCAGATGGCGCTCATCCAGGGCTCGTTCAACAAGCCCTGCATCGCCCTGCCCGCCAAGGCCAACGTGCAGTCGGTCCTCGCCCTGGTCAACGTCGGCGTCCAGGACATCCCGGTCCTGTCCAGCCCGCAGAACCAGCAGTGCACCGAGAACTCGACCCAGGCCAAGGGCGACGAGGCCCTCTCGCACATCCTGGACAACATCCCGATCCTCTCGGGCAACGTCTCCTCCGGCAGCTGACCCCCTCAGCCCCGCCCCGGCGAGGCCGTCGCACCCTCGGGTCGCGGCGGCCTCGCCGCGTATAGGACCTCTCGAATTCCGGACCGAATCCGTTCGGAATTCCGCACACGGACCCGGGGGGCATCGGAGTGAATTGCCCGACGACCCCCGAAAATCTCCGGTTTCTTTTCCCGGAGCCGCTCGTTGTTATTTTTGCAGTGGATACGCCCCTGCGGGAAAGGATCAAAATCAAATGACGTACAAGAAGGCAGTGGTGCTGGCCGCCGGCGCGCTGATGGCCGCTGGTGTCGCCTCCCCCGCCATGGCCGACGCGGATGCCCACGGTGTGGCCGCCGGCTCCCCCGGTGTCCTCTCCGGCAACCTCGTCCAGGTCCCGGTGCACGTCCCGGTCAACGTCTGCGGCAACACCGTCAACGTGATCGCGCTGCTGAACCCGGCGTTCGGCAACACCTGCGTCAACGCCTGACGAAGCGCCTGCGCCCGCGAGGGCGAACCTCCTCGGGGTGGCCCCGGAGTGCACGGCGGTGCACTCCGGGGCCACCTTCGATTCAGCACCGGCACCATCGCCGGTAGACAGGGAAGGACCCATGCGACAGGTACTGAGCCGACAGGTACTGGGCAAGGGGATGCTCACGGCGGCGGCCGCGTCCAGCCTGCTGTCGATCGCGACCGGCGCGGCCCACGCGCACCCCGCGGCGACGTCCGAGGCCTCGCATTCGCCGGGTGTGCTGTCCGGCAACAGCGTCTCGGTACCGATCACCTTCGCCCCGAACGTGTGCGGCAACAGCGTGGACGGGGGCGCCGCCCTCAACCCCGCGATGGGCAACACCTGCGCCACGACCACCGGCTCCGACGTCGACCACGACTACGGGCGCCACCTCAGCCCCGAGCACGCCGAAACCGTCGAGCGCTACCTCGACGGGCGCGGCGGAGGCGGCCGGCACGCGCTCCCCTCCCAGCGCCACGAGGAGGAGCGCGGCCACGAGGAACCCCGCGCGAACCTCCCCCGACACGCGGCGCCCCGCCCCGAGGAGCCGCGCCACCAGGAGCCGCGCCACCACGGCCACGACGACGGCGGCTACGGCGGCCCGGGCGAGCAGCAGCCGGAGGAGGAGTGCGACGACCACCCCGCGGGTCCCCCGCCGCACGCCGAGCACCCGGCCCCCCACCCGGCGCCGCTGCCGGAGCCGGTCGCGGAGCACCCGGCGCCGCTGCCCGCCCCCGCGCCACCCGCCGCGCACGAGCCGCCCGAGACGGGACCGCCGCGCGGCAGCCTGCCCGTGCGGCCCGCTCCGGCGCCCGTCCCGGTACCGGAGCAGGTGCGTCCCGGCGACCAACCCCCGGCCGCCCCCGGCGGTGACGCCCCCGCGCCGCTGCCCCCCGTACCGGCTCCGGCGCCCGCCCCCAGGCCGGTACCGGCCGCGGAGTTCCCGTCCGCCCCGGCGCCGGTCGTCCCCGCCTTCCCCGCGCCGGCCCACGCGGCGGCGCCGGAGCTGGCCGACACCGGAGCCGGCCGGCCGGCGGCCGCGGCGGCGCTCGCCTCGGCCCTGCTGCTGGGCGGCGCGATCCTGTACCGGAGGTCCCGGATCTCCTGACCCGGAATACCGGTCATCAGAAGAAATATCGGCCGGAGAATCCCTTGTCGGATTCTCCGGCCGCTGTCGTGCCGCGAAACCCGGCGTTTCCGTAGCGGCCGGTAATCGTTACCCAGGGCGAAAGCGGCGCGACGGTCGCCGCTGACGGCTCCGCCCCCGAAAGACGAGGATTTCGATAATGAAGATCAAGCAGGTCGCCGCTGTCGTCGTCGGCTCCATCGCCGCCCTCGGCGCCGCGACCCCCGCCTTCGCCACCGAGACCCCGGCGTCGATGCCCCCCATGAGCGCGACGAGCGGGCTGTCCGACGCGCTGAACGCCGTCGGCCCCGTCACCGAGGCGCTCCCCCAGACGGTGGGCAACGGTCTCGCCGAGCAGGGTGAGGGCGTCGACAAGGTCTTCGGCACCGTCCAGAAGGTCAACGAGGCCCGCAACAACCTCCCGGGCCAGGTGCTGGAGGTCGCGAACGTCGCCCCCCAGGCGTCCCCCGAGCTGCTCGGCGGTGTGAAGCTCAACGGCGGCGCGCACTGAACCGTCGCCGACATGACTGTGGGCGCCACCGGCGATGCCGGGGGCGCCCACAGTCATGTGTGCCGACTGCGACGAACGTCAGTCGTTGACGCAGACGTTGCCGAAGGCCGGGTTCAGCAGGCCGATCACGTTGACGGAGTTGCCGCAGACGTTGACCGGGACGTGGACCGGAACCTGAGCCAGGTTGCCCGAGATGACACCGGGGGAACCCACGGCCGCGCCCTCGGCCGACGAGTCGGCGACGGCGGAGCCGGCGGCACCGGCCGCGGCGAGACCAGCGGTGGCCAGGACCAGGGCGGCCTTCTTGGCAGCAGCAGAGTTCATGGGAAGTGCACCTTCTGTTCGATGTCCTGCCCCGATGCCGGGGCTCACACCGAGCGAAACGGTCCACCGTCCCGGACGACACGGCTGCGGAACCGATCAGACCTGTTCAGCCCAATAGTCGTAACTGCTAGTGGATCGGAATGTCGGGGATCGCCGGAATCTCCGGGATCGCGGGGGTGAGGCCGCCCGTCGGGGGGACGGCCGGGTTGGCCACGGGCAGCTGCGGGACCTGGGCCGGCGGCACGCCCGGGACCGCGGGGACGGTCGGGGCCGTGGGGAGGCCCGGAAGCGCGGGGAGCGCCGGGATCTCCGGGAGGGTGGGGAGCGTCGGCAGCTTGATCTCCGGCAGGGTCACGCCGGGCAGCAGCGCCTGGAGCGACTTGAGGAGGTCCGACAGGGTCGTGCCGATGCCGGCGAGGAGGTCGTCGATCGGGCCGGCCGCCACCCGCGACTCCAGCCCCTCAAGGGTGTCCAGCTGCTCCTGCACGGCCTCCACCTTCTTGGTGAGGGCGGCCGAACCCTCGCCGTCCGCGGCGACCGCGGGGCCGACCGCGCCGGACAGTATGACGACGGCGAGGGCCGACGGGACGAGGACGCGGAAGCGGGACGGCTTGGTGCGCTGCATGGAGATTCCTTCGGAAGTGGTCGTCCAGAAGCGGACCCGAGCGATCCGCCTCCTTACCCACCGTGCGAACACCTTCCACGGACCGCAACCGGACGGGAGGCGCCCGGGTGGAAACCGGTGGTTGCGTACGGGCTTCGCGCACGCGTCCGGGGCGGGCTCACCCGCTCCGGCGAATGGCGCGGCGCGAACGGGCCGTTTGAGTGAACGAGCGGAACCAACCCCGCGAGCGGGAGTTGTCCAGGGAGCTCCGCCAACGGGCACTCGTGCGACAAAAGGACCAACGATGTTCAAGAAGATCATGACCGCTGCCGCGGTTTCCGCCGTTGCCATCGGCGCCGGAGCCGCGGCCGCGGCTCCGGCCATGGCCATCGGCAACGACAACGGGATCAACACCGTCAACGGCAACGGCGCCTCCCAGGTCTACGGCAACCAGAAGACCCACGGCGACCAGAGCCCGCAGCTCGGCCTGGTCCAGGGCACGCTCAACAAGCCCTGCATCGGCCTGCCGGCGAAGCTCAACGTCCAGTCCGTCCTGGCCCTGGTCAACGTCGGTATCCAGGACATCAACGTCCTGTCCAACCCGCAGAACCAGCAGTGCGCCGAGAACTCCACCCAGGCCAAGGGTGACGAGCCGCTCTCGCACATCCTCAGCAACATCCCGGTCCTCTCGGGCAACGGCTCCATCGGCAGCTGATCACCGCCCCCTCCGGCCGGGCCCCCGGTGCCCGTGGAGCAGGGGGTGCCCCGGTCGTGACCGGGTGACGAGGGAGCCCCGGCAGCTTGCGGCTGCCGGGGCTCCCGTGCGTGGTGGGGCGGGGCCGTCAGCCGGTCCAGAAGTCCCACCACCGGGTCAGGACGAGCATGGCGATCACCCCGATGTGCAGGGCGGGCGGCGCCCAGCCGAACTCGGCGAAGAAGACCCGTACCGGGGCGGGCGCGGGCAGGTGTCCGGCGCGGACGTTGTGCGCGGTGACGGCCCAGAACATCAGCAGCGTCGCCACCCAGGCCAGGCTGCACCACAGGCACAGGGCGTTGATCTCGTAAAGCGACTGGATCATCAGCCAGGCGCAGAAGCCGGTGCCGAAGAGGGTGCCGGCGTTCAGTCCCAGCCAGAACCAGCCGCGGTGGCGGGCGCCGGCGAGCAGACCCGCGCCCACGCAGACCACGACGGCGTAGCAGACCAGGCCCAGCATCGGGTTGGGGAAGCCGAAGACGGCCGCCTGGTCGCTCTTCATGACGCTGCCGCAGGAGACCACGGGGTTGAGGCTGCAGGCGGGCTTGAAGTCCGGGTCCTCCAGCAGGAGGAACTTGTCCAGGGTGATGACCCAGGAGGCCAGCAGTCCCGCGGCGCCGGTGAGCACCAGCAGCCATGCCGGCCCCTTCGGGGCCGGTGCGGCTTCGTCCTCGGGTCGACTGCCGGGCAGCCCCTGCTGACGGGGGACGCCCACTGTATTCGTTGCCATGTCACCCATAGTCCCCCGCAGTTGCACAGAGGGGCCTGAATCATGCCTATACAGCAGGAAGTTGACCTGAAGGTGTGGCGGGAACCCCTGGTACTTCCCGGACGTTTTACCGAACCCCGGACGTGATGTCAGAACCAGGGGCTACGTTGAGCGTCTGCGAAGTGACAACCTGCGACGGCCTGGAGACCCACCTTGAGCGATCCGTACGAGACAACCGAGGCGCACCTCGACCGACTCCTCGGCCGCGCACTCAACTCCTTCGACCTGCCGGACCCGTTGGTGGAGCGTCTGGGTACCGCGCTCGCCCACAGCTCTTCGCTGTACACCACGCATCACAGTCCCGCGGCGGACCTGTGGCGGGAGACGCACCGGCACACCTACCTGTTGGCCGACGGCGGTTCGGCGTCCCTGTGGGAGCTCGCCTACCGGCTGCGGGGTGATCGCGACACCCGCTGCGAGGTGTTCGCGAGCAAGGCGGAGCTGGGCCTCGCGGTGACCGGGCTGTTCGGTGAGGCGCCCGCCGAGTCGGTGCTGGATCCCTCGCCGGCGGGCGGGCACGACGGCGAAGGTGAGGACGACCTCTCCGCGCTGAGCGCCCTGTTCGCGGCGTCGACCCCGCAGGAGCGCAACCGCGAGTACGCCATGGAGGAGTCGGCGGACCACGCCCGCCGGGTGCTGCGGCGCGCCGAGAACCTCGACCGGCCCGGTGAGTCGGTGGCGGCGCTGCTGCGGTCGGCGTACGGGCACCGGATCACGCAGGCGTTCGGCGGCCGGCAGTGTCTCGCCGACGGGCGGGACGCGGGGTTCAGCCTGTACGAGCACGCGTTCGTGCTGCTGGACGGCAGCGAGCTCAGCCTGTGGGAGGTCGAGCACACGGCCACGCCGGACGGCCGACACATGTGCGAGGTCTACGAGAGCGAGGCCGTCGCGCGCGGCGCCATGGAGGTCCGCGCCCGGGTGCGATGACGCCCCTGCCCGCCCGGGCGGGGGGACCGGGGATCAGAGCGCGGCGGATCCGGTCAGCGGGAGGTCCAGGGGCGGGTCCGCGGTGACGCGGACCTCCGCGGGACGCAGGTCCGCGGGGGTGGGCATGGCGCTGCCGGGGAGCTGTACGGCCGCCGCCCCGTGGGCCAGGGCGCAGGCGAGCGCCGCCGGGCCGTTGCCGCCCGCGATGAGGAACCCGGCGAGGGCCGCGTCGCCCGCGCCGACGTCGCTGCGGACGGTGGTGACGGGCGCGGTGCCGTGGAAGGTGCCCTCCGCGCAGACGAGGAGCTGTCCGTCGGCCCCGAGGGAGGCCAGGACGGATCCGGCGCCGAGCGAGCGGAGTTCCTCGGCGGCCTTGACCACGTCGCCGAGGGTGGGCAGCGGGCGACCGACGGCTTCGGCCAGTTCCGCGGCGTTGGGCTTGATCACGTCGGGGCGGGCGGGGAGCGCCGCGAGGAGGGCCGGGCCGGAGGTGTCGAGGGCGACGCGGGCTCCGCCCTCGTGGGCGCGGGTGACCAGTTCGGCGTACCAGTCGGTGCCGGCGCCGCCGGGCAGGCTGCCGCAGCAGGCGATCCAGTCCGCTTCGGCGGAGCAGGTGCGGACCGTTTCCAGGAGCAGGGCCGATTCCTCGGGCAGCAGCTCGGGGCCGGGCGCGTTGATCTTCGTGAGGGTGCCGTCCGGTTCGGCGACCGAGATGTTCGAGCGGGTCCGGCCGGCGATGGAGACCGCGGTGACGTCCACGCCCTGCGCGCCGAGCAGTTCGGCGAGCAGTATGCCGGGGGTGCCGCCGAGCGGGAGGACCGCCGTCGTGGGGACGCCGGCCGCGGCGACGGCCCGCGAGACGTTGACGCCCTTGCCGCCCGGGTCGACCCGGTCGCCGGTGGCGCGCAGGACCGTACCGCGCTCCAGCGAGGGGACCTCGTACGTCCGGTCCAGGGAGGGGTTGGGGGTGACGGTGACGATCATACGAGTTCGACTTCCGTACCGGCGGCTTCGATCGCCGCCTTGTGGGCCGGGGCGAGCCCGGTGTCGGTGATGAGGAGGTCCACGTCCGCGAAGGTGCCGAAGCGGGCGAAGTGTTCCTGGCCGGCCTTCGCGGAGTCGGCCAGCAGCACGACCCGGCGGGCGGCGGCGATCGCGGCCCGCTTGACGGCTCCCTCGGCCAGGTCGGGCGTGGTCAGGCCGGTTTCGGGGGTGAAGCCGTTGGTCGCGAGGAAGAGGACGTCGGCGCGGACCTCGGCGTAGGCGCGCAGCGCCCAGGCGTCGACGGCGGCCCGGGTGCGGTGGCGTACGCGGCCCCCGACGAGGTGCAGGTCGATGCCGGTGTGGTCGGCGAGCCGGGCGGCGACGGGCAGGGCGTGGGTGACGACGGTCAGCGCGTGGTCGACGGGGATGCGCGCGGCGAGCCGGGCGACGGTGCTGCCGGCGTCGAGGATGATGCCGGCGCCGTCGGGGATCCTCAGGAGGGCGGCGGCCGCGATGCGGTCCTTCTCGTCGGCGGCGGTGGCCTCGCGTTCGTTGAGGTCGGGCTCGAAGTCGAGGCGGCCGGACGGGATGGCGCCGCCGTGGACGCGGCGGATCAGGCCGGCCCGGTCGAGGGCGGTCAGGTCGCGGCGTACCGTCTCGGCGGTGACCTGGAAACGTTCGGCCAGGGAGAGCACGTCCACGCGCCCCGCTTCGCGGGCCAGGCGCAGGATTTCCTGCTGGCGCTCGGGTCCGTACATGTGGGTTTCGGTCCGTCCTGTGCCCGACTGTGTGGCTTCACCCTTACCGTACGCCCACAGACCCGGAGAAGCAAAGCAAAACGGACATGCCCGGTCCACGGGGACGGGCATGTCCGTACGGGTGCGCGCCGGCCGGGCCGCGCGGGACCGTCAGACCGTGCGGGCCTTCTCCGGGGACGGGGCGGCCTGCGGGTCGCCGCCCTCGCGCTCCCCCATCGGGACCTGCTTGCGCGGCAGCATGAACATCACCGCGAAGATCACGACGAGGACCGCCACGACCCACCACAGCGCGCCGCGGAAGGCCTCGACGTAGGGGGCGCCGTAGACCCGGTCGTCGTCGATGAGCCCGAAGAAGACGACGGAGGTCAGGCCGAGGCCCAGGGCGTTGCCCACCTGGCCGGTGGTGTTGATCAGGCCGGAAGCCGAGCCGGCGTGCTCGCGCGGGACCTGGGACAGGACGGTGTCGGTCAGCGGGGCGACGATCAGGCCCATGCCGATGCCCATGGCGACCAGCGGGGCCGCCATCTGCCAGGAGGTGATCCCCATGCCGTAGTGCTCGGACTCCCAGATGTAGAGGAGCAGGCCCGAGGCCATGATCAGCGCGCCCGCCTGGAGCACCTTGCGGCCGAAGCGCGGTACGAGCTTCTGGACGGAGATGCCCGCGGCGGCCGAGACGGCCAGGGAGAAGGGGATGCCCGTGGCGCCGGCCCGCAGGGCGGTCCAGCCGAGGCCCATCTGCATGTACAGGGTCCAGACGAGGAAGAAGATGCCCGTCGCGATGCCGAAGGTCAGCTGGACGGTGATGCCGCCCGCGAAGCTCTTGACCTTGAAGAGGGAGAGCTCGACGAGCGGCGAGCCGTCCTTCTTGATCTTGCACTTCTCGTAGGCGATGAAGCCGACGAAGAGGAAGGGCACCGCGCCCATGCACAGGAAGCCCCACAGCGGCCAGTCGTTCTCCCGGCCGTGGGTGAGCGGGAAGATCAGCATGACGAGACCGACGGTGGCGAGGACGACGCCGAGCAGGTCCAGGCGCAGGGCCTTGGGTGCCTTGGACTCGGTGATGAACTTGCGGCCCAGGATCACCCCGGCGATGCCGACGGGCAGGTTGATCAGGAAGATCGGGCGCCATTCCAGGCCGAAGAGGTTCCACTGGGTGAGCAGCGCGCCGAGCATCGGGCCCGAGACGGCGCCGAGGCCGACGATCGCGCCGAACATGCCGAAGACCTTGCCGCGCTCGTGCGGCGGGAAGGTGACGTGGATGATCGCCAGTACCTGCGGGACCATCAGGGCCGCCATCGCGCCCTGGAGGATGCGGGAGGCGACGAGCATGGACGGGTCGGCGGCGATGCCGCACAGCAGCGAGGCGGCGGTGAACCCGGCGATGCCGATCAGGAAGACGCGCTTGCGGCCGTAGATGTCACCGAGACGGCCGCCGGTGATCAGACCGGCGGCGAAGGCGAGCGCGTACCCGGCGGTGATCCACTGGATCGCGCTGGTAGAGGCGCCGAAGCCCTCGCGCATGTTGGGTATCGCGATGTTGACGATCGTGACGTCGACCAGGTCCATGAAGGCCGCGGTCATCACGATGGCGAGGGCCAGCCAGCGTCGGCGGTCGCCGGGCGGTGCGGCGCCCTCCTCGGCGGCGGCGGCCGGCGCGGCGGCCGGGTCCGGTGCTGGGGCGGTGGTTTCGTTCCGCTCTTCTCGTACGGGCCCGGTCTTTCTTTCGGGCGATGTCCGGGACGTCTCGGTGCTCATGGAGAGAAACCTAGACGGCATGTAGGCCAGATGGTGTCCTATTTGGATGGCAGCCTGGGGTCATGAACGACACCCCGGCGCGGCTGCTCACCCTGCTGTCCCTGTTGCAGACCCCCCGCGAATGGCCGGGCAGCGAACTCGCCGCGCGGCTGCGCGTGAGCGCGCGGACGATCCGGCGGGACATCGACCGGCTGCGCGACCTCGGCTACCCGGTGGAGGCCTCGCTGGGCGCGGAGGGCGGGTACCGGCTGGTGGCGGGGGCGGCGATGCCGCCGCTGCTGCTGGACGACGAGGAGGCGGTGGCGATCGCCGTCGGGCTGCGGGCGGGGGCCGGGCACGCGATCGAGGGGGTCGAGGAGGCTTCCGTACGGGCCCTGGCGAAGCTGGAGCAGGTGCTTCCGTCGCGGCTGCGGCACCGGGTGGGCGCGCTCCAGTCGGCGACGGTCGCCGTGACCCGTGGCGACGGGGCGAGCGTGGATCCGCGGACGCTGACGACGATGGCCGCCGCGATCGCGGGGCTGGAGCGGCTGCGGTTCGCGTACCGGGCGCGGGACGGGGCGGACAGCCGGCGGCAGGTGGAGCCGTACCGGCTGGTGAGCACGGGGAGCCGCTGGTACCTGGTGGCGTTCGACCTGGAGCGGGAGGACTGGCGGACCTTCCGGGTGGACCGGGTCAGCGAGCCGTTCGCGACGGGGGCCCGGTTCGCGGCGCGGGAGCTGCCGATGGAGGCGGCCGAGTTCGTCCGGCGCGGGCTGCGGGGCGGGGAGCGGTACGGGGTCGACGTGTCCTTCGCGGTGGCTCCGGCGGAGCTGCCGGGCTGGCTGCGGGAGGCGGCGCGGGAGGAGCCGGGCGGGGCGCGGGTGCGCTTCGAGACCGCGGACGCCCCGGAGTGGCTGGTGGCCCGGCTGGCGCTGACGGGACTGCCGTTCACGGTGCTGGCGCCGGCGTTCCTGTCGGACGCCGCCCGTACGCTGGCCGGCCGCCTGTCGGAGGCGGCGGGCGCGGCCTGACCCCGCTCGGGCGGGGGCGGGGCAGGGGGGAGCCCCGGCACCTGGGGGGGGGTAGGTGCCGGGGCTCGTCAGGGGGGTGCGACGCGGGCCGGTCGGGCCGCGGGGTCGCGTACCGGTCAGGCCGTGGTCAGGCCACCGCGTCGAAGCCGGTGTCGCGGGCCATCCGCTTCAGTTCGAGGAGGGCGTGCTTCTCGATCTGCCGGATCCGCTCGCGGGTCAGGCCGTGCTGCTTGCCGACCTCGGTCAGGGTCCGCTCCCGGCCGTCCTCGATGCCGTACCGCATCTTGATGATGGACGCGGTGCGCTGGTCCAGCTTGCCGAGCAGGTCCTCCAGCTCCTCGCTGCGCAGCAACGAGAGCACGGACTGCTCCGGCGAGATCGCGGAGGTGTCCTCCAGCAGGTCGCCGAACTGGGTGTCGCCCTCGTCGTCCACCGACATGTTCAGGCTGACCGGGTCCCGCGCCCAATCCAGGACGTCACCGACGCGCTTCTCCGTGGAGTCGAGCTCGGCGGCGATCTCCGCGTGCTCCGGGTCGCGACCGTTCTCGCGGTTGAACTCGCGCTGCACCCGACGGATCCGGCCGAGCTCCTCGACCAGGTGGACGGGGAGGCGGATCGTACGGGACTGGTCGGCGATGGAACGCGTGATGGCCTGCCGGATCCACCACGTCGCGTACGTGGAGAACTTGAAGCCCTTGGCGTAGTCGAACTTCTCCACGGCGCGGACCAGGCCGGCGTTGCCCTCCTGGATCAGGTCGAGGAGGGGCAGCCCGCTGCGCGGGTAGCGGCGGGCGACGGCCACGACCAGGCGGAGGTTGGACCGGATGAAGACTTCCTTGGCGCGCTCGCCCTCGGCGGCCAAGAGCTCCAGCTCCTCGCGGGCGGGGGCGTCCCCCGCCCGCTCTATCGCTTCGTCGAGGATCTGCTGGGCGTACACGCCCGCCTCGATGATCTGCGAGAGCTCCACTTCCTTGGCGGCGTCGAGCAACGGGGTGCGCGCGATCTCGTCCAGGTACATGCCGACCAGGTCACGGTCGGCGATCTCCCCGCCCACGGCGCGGGCGCTGCTCGTGGACTGACGACGGGCGACGGCGCGGGTTGCCATGCGTGCTCCCTTGCGGTGCGATGAGTCGGTCGCGGTGCGGCTGGAGGACGGACCGGAACAGCCGGCGCTGCGGCGGTTCATCCTTCGGACACTCTCCCGAGTGCCCGCTTCCGATGGAAACAACGACTGGAAACGGGACAGAATTCCCACGCTGCTCCCTCTTTTTCGAGATCTTGCAGTATCCTGCCCCGCCCCCGCCCGGTGACGGAGGGGCGCGAAAGGCGGCGAGAAACCGAAGGGGTGCAGGTCAGGCCCGGAATCGAAGCGGACCGCGAAGCCCTCACGGGGGCCGTACGACAACGACGCCCGTGAGACCGCCGTCACATGCGATACGGCGCTCTTCGGCCCGGAACAGCGCCGCCCGTGGCCGCACTCCCACCCTGAAGACGGGCCGCACCGCCTTCTGGTTGCCTGGACTGGCGATCGAATGCCCGGATATCCGACAAGCAGCGCGTTCCGCCCTAACCCGGCACGGTGCGCGAGGTTCCCGCCGCGCCCTGGCCGAACTGGAGGGAGCGCTTGGACAGGCCCAGCCAGAAGCCGTCCACCGGGGTGCTCTGGGCGCCGAGGTCGGCTTCGGCGGCGCCGAGGGTGACGAACAGCGGGGC
The DNA here is from genome assembly GCF_055574495.1 of Streptomyces sp. NPDC029836. Lineage (NCBI taxonomy): Bacteria > Bacillati > Actinomycetota > Actinomycetes > Kitasatosporales > Streptomycetaceae > Streptomyces > Streptomyces sp. NPDC029836. The sequence continues at coordinate 124,131 of NZ_JBVHZI010000012.1, forward strand.
GAAGTGCTCGGTCCGGGGGTGGGCCAGCCGGCCCGCCGGGGACTTGGCCTCGAAGTCGAGCAGGGCGTCGACGTCGGCGGCGGCGAGGGCCTCGCGGCCCCAGTCGTCGAACTCCGCCGACCAGCCGGGGACGCCGGGGCCGGGGTGCCGCAGCGCCGCGAGGTTGTGGGTGAAGAACCCGCTGCCGACGATGAGCACGCCCTCGTCGCGCAGCGGCGCGAGGCGGCGGCCGATGTCCATCAGGCGGGTCGGATCGAGGGTCGGCAGGGAGATCTGCAGGACCGGTATGTCGGCGTCGGGGTACATCTCGACGAGGGGGACGTACGCGCCGTGGTCCAGGCCCCGGTCGGGCATGTCCTGGACGGGAGTGCCGGGGGTGCGTAGGAGGGCGCGGACCGAGGCGGCGAGTTCGGGGGCGCCGGGGGCCCCGTACCGCACGGCGTAGTAGTGCTCGGGGAAGCCCCAGAAGTCGTACACGAGGGGGACGGGCTCGGTGGCGCTCAGCGCCAGCGGGGCCTCCTCCCAGTGCGCGGAGACCATCAGGATCGCGCGCGGCCGGGGCAGCGCCGCCGACCAGGCGGAGAGCTCGCCGGGCCAGACGGGGTCGTCGGCGAGCGGCGGGGCGCCGTGGCTCAGGTACAGCGCCGGCATGCGGGCGGGGGCGGGCGCGGAGGTCATCGGGCGCTCCTCGGTGCTGGTCGGGAGGTCGGTGCGGGAGCCGTCGGGTGGCGGCGGAGCGGGCCCTCGACAGAGCTCTCCCCCGACTGTCGGCGGGGCTGCCGTGGCTGCCGTGGCTGCCGTGGCTGCCGTGGAAAGACTAACCCCGCTTCGTTCAAATTTGAACGAAGCGGGGTCGTCAGTCATTCCCGTACCGGGGTCCCGGTCAGTGGGCGATCACCGGGATCTTGAACTCGGCGTCCTCGGAGTCGGAGCCCGAGCCGGCGGTGGGCGCGCCCGCGCCGGGTCGGCCCGTGGTGATCAGGGTGAACGCGATGCCCGCGCTGATCACGAGGATGCCGACGGCCCACCAGATCGCGGAGGAGTAGCCCTCGACCATGGCTTTGGCCTGCACCAGCTGCGCGGCCGGCCCGCCCGCCGCGACCTCGGCCGCGTGGTCGGTCAGGTACGCGGTCGTCGCCGAGGCGGCGATCGTGTTCAGCAGGGCGGTGCCGATCGCACCGCCGACCTGCTGCGAGGTGTTGACCATGGCCGAGGCCACACCGGCGTCGGCCGGGTTCACGCCGTGCGTGGCCAGCGACATGGCCGGCATGAACGCGGTGCCCATGCCGAGGCCCAGCAGCAGCTGCGCCGGCAGGATCAGCGCCGGGTAGGAGGAGCCGACCTCCAGCTGGGTCAGCAGCAGCATGCCGGTCGCGGCGACGAGGAAGCCCGGGCCCATCAGCAGGCGCGGCGGCACGCGGGTCATCAGGCGGGCGCCGATCTGGGTGGATCCCGTGATCATGCCCGCGATCATCGGCAGGAAGGCGAAGCCGGTCTTGACGGGGGAGAAGCCCTTCACGACCTGGAGGTAGTAGGTGAGGAAGAGGAACAGGCCGAACATCGAGATGACGGCCAGGCCCAGCGAGAGGTAGACGCCGCCGCGGTTGCGCTCCAGCAGGACGCGCAGGGGCAGCAGCGGGGACTTCACCTTGGACTCGACGTACACGAACGCCAGCAGCAGCACCGCGGAGGCGACGAACAGGCCGATGGTCAGCGGGTCCGACCAGCCCTCGGACTCGGCGCGGGTGAAGCCGTACACGAGCGAGACGAGACCGGTGGTGGACAGGAGCACGCCGGGGACGTCGAGCTTCGCGGGGTTGCGGGAGCCGGCCGGCTCGCGGATGACCATCCAGGCACCGACGGCCGCGACGATCGCGAAGGGGATGTTGACGAAGAACGTCCAGCGCCAGTTCAGGTACTCGGTGAGGAAGCCGCCGAGGATCAGGCCGACGGCGCCGCCGCCGCCCGCGATGGCACCGTAGATGCCGAAGGCCTTGGCCCGCTCCTTGGCGTCGGTGAAGCTGACGGCCAGCAGGGAGAGCGCGGCCGGGGCCAGCAGCGCACCGAACGCGCCCTGGAGGGCGCGGGCGCCGAGCATCATCGCCTCGCTGGTGGCGGCGCCGCCGAGCGCGGAGGCCAGGGCGAAGCCCGCGAGGCCGACGACGAAGGCGTTCTTACGGCCCCACTTGTCGGCGATGCGGCCACCGAAGAGCAGCAGCCCGCCGAAGGCGAGCGCGTACGCGGTGATGACCCACTGGCGGTTGCCGTCCGAGATGCCGAGATCGGTCTGGGCGGACGGGAGCGCGATGTTCACGATGGTCGCGTCGAGGACGACCATCAGCTGCGCCAGGGCTATGAAGACGAGCGCCTTCCAGCGATTGGGATCGGCGACGACCGGCGGAGCGGTCGCGGCTGTTTTTGACATGGGGGTACCTGCTTCACTGTGCGGAATGACTGAAAGAGCCTAGTTAACGAGGGTTTGGCGCGTCACGTGGTTTTACGTCTGAGGTCCCGCAAGGAGGCGGCCACACCGGGCAGTTCGGAGCGGGCCGGGCCGCGCAGCCCGTCCAGGAAGAGCTGGAGGTGCCGGTGCGCGTACCGGTCCAGGTCCGGGCAGCCGGTGCCCGGGAGGGGGCGGCTCAGCTGGGACAGGGCGACCATCAGGTCGCCGACACCGATGTCGGCGCGGACGAGACCGCCGTCCTGCCCGGCGGCCACCAGGGCTTCCACGGACTCCTCCAACGCGGTGCGGGAGGCGATCAGTTCGGGGTGATCGGGGTCGAAGCCGGCCGCGAGCATCGGGCACAGGGCGCCGATGCGCTCGTCGGCCGCGGCGTGCGCGAAGCGGCAGAGCGCGGTGAACGGGTCGGGTTCCTCGGCCAGCGCGTCCTCGGCGAGGGCGGCGACCCGACCCGTCACGTAGAGCACCACGTGGTGGACGAGGGCGGAGCGGTCCGGGAAGTGCCGGTAGAGGGTGGCGTTGCCGACGCCGGCGCGACGGGCGATCTCGTCGAGCGGCGCCTCCGAGCCGAACTCCACCAGCATCTCGCGGGCCGCGACCAGGATCCGCTCCCGGTTGCGCACGGCGTCCGCGCGCGGCTTCGGCACCCGGGTGGGGGCCGCGCCCACGACGACCGGCTCCGGGGCGGCGGCGATCGGCGCGGTGGTGAGGTCCACCGTCACCGCGGGGGCGGCCGCGCGGGTGCGGGTCGGGCTCTTCATTCCGGGGCCTTCCTTGACGGGCGGGAGGTTCGGGCGGGGTGCGGGCGGGACTGCGGCTCGGGCCACGGACGCCGGTTCGGCGCCTGCGCGTTGCGCGGTCCGAAACGGGGAGCCCGTCCCCGCTTCGTGGGACGTAGGTGCAAACGGGGAGGGAGTCCCCGGTTATTTCGCCGGCGCGTGTGACCTGACTCACAGGCCGGGGGGCGGCGCGGGGCCGGCCCACCGGCCGGTTCGGGGGCCGGGCCCGATTGGACGCTCCCGACGCGCGGGCGCGCCGCAGCCGACGGAGGGTGAACGGACAGAGCGCAGTCCGGACCCGGCCGGCTGCCGCGGACCCGAAGGCGATCTCCATGCCGCAGACCCGCCGCCGGATACGCAGACCCTGCCGCGCCTGCGCGTACGTCGGTCTGACCGCGCTGGCCCTCGGCGTCACGGCGACCGCGAGCACCGGCATCTCCGGCCGCGGGCATTCGGCGGCCGGCCCCGTGGCCGCCACCGCGGAGTCGGTGCTGGCGCCCTGCCGGCTCGCCGGGACCATGGGCGTGCAGATGTCCGAGGGCCTGCCGACACCGCCCGGGTACTCGCGGTCGACCGGCGAGGTGCGCGCCCTGAACCTGATGATCGACTTCCCGGACGCCAAGGGCGAGGGCACGGCGATGGACCGCCTGTCGGAGTTCTTCCCGCAGACTTCCGACTGGTTCCGGACCAGCTCCTACGGCCGGCTCAGCTACCGGGCCGAGGCCCCGATAACGGACTGGCTGCGGATGCCGATGCCGTTCGCGCAGTACGGGATCGAGCGCGGGTCCCCGTACGAGCCGGGGTACCGCCAGCTCGTCGAGCACATCGCGAAGGCCGCCGACAGCGAGGTCGACTTCGGCAAGTACGACCTGGTCAACATCCTGGTCACGCCGAACGCCGGCCCGTCGGCCCTGGACACCGTCCTGTCGGTGACCTTCTCGGGCAACGCCGAGGCCCCGGTCGCGGACGGCGTACCGCTCGCGAACACCTCGTTCGTCTACAGCCGGCAGGACGACGGCTCGGGCTCCTACCGGGAGACCGGCTACCGGGTGCTCCCCCACGAGAACGGGCACGTCTTCGGACTGCCCGACCTCTACACCGCCGACGGCGGCGGCACGGTCGGGCACTGGGACATCATGAGCGAGGACTGGGGTGCCAACAACGACCTGCTCGGCTGGCACAAGTGGAAGCTGGGGTGGCTGGACGGGGAGCAGATCAGCTGCGCCTCCAAGTCCGGGGTCAGTGACCACGTCCTGTCGCCGCTGGCCGTGACGGGCGGCACGAAGCTGGCCTTCGTCCCGCTGTCGGAGAGCTCCGGGTACGCGGTGGAGGTGCGCACGCGGGCCGGGAACGACGAGGCCGTGTGCCGGCCCGGCGTGCTCATCTACAAGGTGGACTCGGGCGTGGACACCGGGCGCGGGCCCGTCACCGTACGGGACAGCGCGGCCGACAGCGGTGGCTGCACCCGGCGGCCCAACGTGCACGCCGAACTGTCGGACGCCCCGTTCGTGCCGGGCGAGACCTTCACCGACGACAAGTCCGGGATCAGCGTCTCGGTGGTGGGGGAACTGCGCAACGGCAGCTACCAGGTCCGCATCACCCGGCCCTGACGGCGCCCGGGGCCCGGCGCGGGACCGGCGCGGGCACGGCGCCCGGGCCGGGTTCGGGGGTCGGGGCGTTCGCCGCGGCCCGTCGGCCGGTCCCGACCAGCACCGCGACGACCCCGGGAGGCCGACCGCCGTGAAGTGACCACCCACGAATTCCCCTTCACCCGGGTGGAGCAGGCCTTTCGGCGGCTTTCGGCGCGGGAGCCGGGCATGGTCGAACCCATCGTCCACTTCCCCCGGAGGAGCCCGTCGTGACCGTGACCCCCACGACCCCCGAAGAGCGTCTGGCCGCGGCCGGACTGACCCTGCCGCCCGCCCCCGCGCCGGTCGCCGTGTACGTACCGGCCGTGCTGAACGGGCACCACGTGTACACCTCCGGCCAACTGCCCATGGTGGACGGGGCCCTTCCGCTGACCGGCAAGGTGGGCGCCGGGGTGACCCCGGAGCAGGGCAAGGACTTGGCCCGGCAGTGCGCGCTGAACGCGCTCGCCGCGGTCGCGTCGGTCGCCGGGGACCTGTCCGCGGTGAAGCGGGTGGTGAAGGTGGTGGGCTTCGTCGCGAGCGACCCCTCGTTCACCGGCCAGCCCGGCGTCGTGAACGGCGCGAGCGAGCTGCTCGGCACCGCCTTCGGTGACGCGGGCATCCACGCCCGCAGCGCGGTCGGCGTGACGTCGCTGCCGCTCGACGCACCCGTCGAGGTGGAACTGCTCGTGGAACTGCACACTCCGATGGGGGTGTGAGGCGCCGGGGGAAAGTGGGGGCTCGGGTGCGGGGCGCGGATGCGGCGGGGCGCGGCCGAACCCCCGGCCGGTTCCCGGCGTCCTCCAGGGCATGAACGCGACACCCGCACCACCCCCGCTCCCGCCCCCACCCGCGGGTCGGTGGACCGTAGCCGGCCGCGGCCGGGTCATCGCCGGATGCTGCGTGCTCACCGCCCTGGCCGTGTCGCTGAACCGCTGGATCCCGAACGGCCCCGCCGCCGGCAACCTCGGCAGCCTCGTCCAGACCTTCCTCCCCTGGACCGGCCTGCTGGTCCTACCGCTGCTCGTCGGCGCCCTGCTGCGCCGCTCGCGCACGGCCCTGATCGCCGTCCTGCTGCCCGCGCTGACGTGGACGGGGCTGCACGGTCCGGCCCTGCTGACCGACCGGGGCACCGGCGGCCCCGCCGAGCTGACCGTCGTCACCCACAACGTGGACGACGCGAACCCCGACCCGGCCGGCGCCGCCCGGGCCGTCGTCGCGTCCGGCGCGCAGCTGATCGCGCTGGAGGAACTGACCTGGCCCGCGACCCGGACCTACGAGCGGGAGCTGGCCGCGACCCACCCGTACCACGTGGTGGAGGGCACGGTGGGGCTTTGGAGCACGTTCCCGCTGCGCGACGCCGAGGCCGTCCCGATCATGCCGTGGACCCGGGCCCTGCGCGCCACCGCCGACACCCCGAGGGGGCCCGTCAGGGTGTACGTCGCCCACCTGGCCTCCGTCCGGCTGCGCCCCGGCGGCTTCGTCACCGAGCGCCGCAACGCGGCCGCCCGCAACCTGGACGCCGCCCTGCGCGCGGACCCCGCCGGCGCCGCCGGCCGTACGCTCCTGCTCGGCGACCTCAACGGCACCACCGCGGACGCCGCCCTGGCCCCGTTGACGTCCCGCTTCCGTTCCGCGCAGGAGGAGGCGGGCGTCGGCCTCGGCTTCAGCTGGCCGGCCCGTTTCCCGGTGGCCCGGATCGACCAGATCCTCGTACGGGGCCTCACCCCGGTCTCCGCCCGGACCCTCCCGGCGACCGCGAGCGACCACCTACCGGTCGTCGCGTCCCTCCGCTTCTGACGGTCGTCCCGGTCACGGCCGCGCGGAGCCGAACGCGATGTCCGTGTCCCGGCCGCCCCAGCCTTCGGGGCTCCGCCAGATGACGTGGACGTCGAAGACGTCGCGGACGGTGTCCGCCGACCACTCCTCGGCGGGCGGCTCGGACAGGACCAGGTAGAGGCCGTCGGCCCGGGTGGGCAGGGTGTGGTTGATCTCCAGCAGGCGGGTCGCTCCCGAGCGGAGGTCCGCGTAGCCGGCCAGTCCCGAGCCCAGCGCCTCGTAGAGGAACAAGCCGTGCGGGGTGACGCAACTGACGTCGACGACGGGCGAGTCGGTGGGCTGGAGGTCGGCCCAGAACAGGGACGACTTCAGGGCGTGGCGGACCGCCTCGTGCCTCGTGCACGTCCGGTCGGCGGCGGCCGACGCCTCCAGCGCGCGCAGGAAGCCATCCTTCGTGGCCGTGGCCGGGGCCGGGGCCGGGGCTGTGGCTGTGGCTTGGGCCGGGGCCGGCGCGGTCGTGCTGTCCGCGAGGGTCATCTGCTCTTCGTCCTTCGGCTCGGGCTGGTGCGGGGGGCCGGGGTCCGGGGCGTCGGGGTTTGCGGCGCCGGGGGCCGGGGCGCCGGGGTTTGCGGCGCCGGGGGCCGGGGCGCCGGGGTTTGCGGCGTCGGGGGCCGGGGCGTCGGGGTTTGCGGCGTCGGGGTCCGGGGCGTCGGGGTCCGGGGGGTCGGGGGCCGCCCCCTCATGGCCGGCGGCGAACCGGTCCCGGAGCGTGCGTCGGGCCTCGGTCAGCGTCTGCGTCCAGCCCGAGACCGCCAGGGCTTCCCCGAGGCGGGCCGCGTCCAAGGTGCCCTCCTTCAAGGCGCGGTTGGCCGTCGCGGCGAGGTCGCGCAGGACGCCCAGCTTCTCCCTGTCCGGCGAGCCGAACAGGTGGAGCACGTCGACCCAGTCGGCCTGGTCACGCCGCAGGACGCGGTTGGCCATGCCCTGCAACTCGGAGAGCCGGCCCCGGGCATCGGGCACGTCCCCGTCGCCGCCGGTCAGCTCGCCCAGCACGTCCAGGGCCGCGATGTAGCGTCCCGCCATCCGCGGGGAGACGGGCGACCGGCCCCGCTGGTCGGAGGTGAGGACCGTCTGGTTCGACTCGTTCGCGAACACCCAACAGTCCAGCTTCTCGCCGCGGCGCGGCGGAACCGATCCGTGGCGGACGGCGAGAACGAGCGGACGGCCGACCCCCGGGGAGACGGGTTTGACCTTGAAGCGCCCGCCGGGAGCCATGTCCACGACCTCGACCCGCAGATCGGATCCGATCCGGGGAAGTCGCTCGGGGGCCGTAGCCTCGGCATCCGGCTCCGCGGCGGCCGTGGGCGCCGCGGTCCCGGAGTCCGCCAGTACGGTCGGCAGCGGGGCCGTGTGCAGGATGGTCAGGCTCTGGGTGCTGCGGGTGAGGGCCACGTACAGCTGCCGCAGGCCCGCCGGACCTCGGTCGGCGATGGTGGCGGGCTCGATGACCAGGACGTGGTCGTACTCCATGCCCTTGGCCTGAGCGGCGGCCAGGACGGAGACGGCGCCGCGGTTCCGGGGGCCGATGTCCTCGGGCCCGTCGACCCGGTCACTGATCGCGTCCAGCCAGTGCGAGTCGTCGGGGACGATGACGGCCACCGAGCGCGGGGTGTTCCCGTCACTGGTCCCCACGAGGCGGCTGACCTGCGCGACGGTGTCGTCGAGGAGCTTCCACGGCTCCGTGGCCACCGTCCGCACGGCGTCCTCGCCGGCCTCGCGCACGGCCCGCGGGTAGGGCAGCGTCGGCGCGATCGCCCGGGCGAGAGGGGCGACGAACTCCATGATCTCGGCGGGCACGCGGTAGCTGGTGTTGAGCTCCGCGACCCGCCAGTCACCGTCGTCGGACAGGAGCGTGCCCAGCCGGTCCCAGCCGTCCGGGACGTGGGGTCCCGTCGCCTGCGCGAGGTCGCCCAGGACGGTCATGGATCCGTTGACGGCGCAGCGTCGCCGCAGGGCGCGGGCCTGCATGGGCGTGAGGTCCTGCGCCTCGTCGGCGACGATGTGTCCGTAACGCCTCGGCACCTCCCCGCTGATGAGGACCCTGAGCTCTTCGAGGCAGACGTGGTCGTCGAGGGTCCACGGATCGTCCTCGGCGCTGGCGGCGCGGGCGCGCAGCAGGGCCGCCTGTTCGCCCTCGTCGAGGATGCCGTCGGCGCACGCGCGCAGCAGTTCGGGCGAGTCGTAGAGGCCGCGCAGCGCCTCCCGGGCACCCGGGGACGGCCAGACGCGTTCGATGAGCCGCTCGACCCTGCGGTTGCGCTCCAGGTCGCGGCGGATCGTCCCGGCCTGCCCGCGACGCGGCGCGATGCCGGAGAGCTCCTGGAGGAGACGGTCGACGAGCAGGCCGCGGAAGCGGTCACGGCGCTCCCGGTAGGGGCCGTCGCCCTGGTGCGCCCGGTCCAGGAGGGCGCGGACCTCGGAGCGCGGTACGCGCAGGGTCGTACTGCCGGCGGTGACGACGACCGCGGGCTCGTCGCCCTCGAAGGAGGGCGCGACGACGAGGTCGTCGAGCACCTCGGGCCGGTAGTCGTGCTCGACGCGGCGCCGCAGCACGGCAGCCATGCGCTCGTCGGACTTCACGATCCGGGCCCGCGGGGAGTCGGCGCCGAGGATCTCGCCGTCCCACAACCGGCTCAGCTGGACGGCGTTGACGTCCCGGGTGCCGAGCGTGGGCAGGACCTGGCCGACGTAGTCGAGGAACCGCTGGTGGGGACCGATCACCAGGATGTCCTGCGCCTTGAAGTGCTCGTTGTTGACGAGCCAGGTCACGCGGTGGAGCCCGACGGCGGACTTGCCCGTACCCGGACCGCCCTGCACGACGAGGATGTCCGAGGGAGCGCCGGTGACCAGGTCCATCTGGTCGCGGCGGATGGTCTCGACGATGTCCCGCATCCGGCCGCCGCGCGAGCGCTGGAGCTCGCGCAGCAGGAAGTCGTCCGGCTGGAGCGCCTTGCGCCGCTGCCGCCGGACGAGGTCGCCGGGGGTGGGGGGCGGCTGCCCAGGGGCGGTGCGGTCGTCGGGGGCCGTGCGGTCGTCGGGGGCCGTGCGGTCGCCGGGGGCCGTGCGGGGTTCCGGGACGGGCGGGGGCGAGGGGTGGGCGACCGGAACGGGTTCGGGGCCGGTCGCGGTCGGGGTCGGGGCTGTGGTCGGGGTCGTGGTCGTGGGTTCGGTGACGGCCGCTCCGACCACGATGTCGTCGAAGTAGTTGTCGACCACGCGCCGCACGCAGCGCAGTTGGCGCCGCAGCGTCACTTCCCCCGGTTCCTCGGCCCGTAACTCCGCCCACCTCTTCGCCAACGGGCTCGTCCACAGCAGGACCACCGGCTCGTTCGACGCGTCCCGCACGCCTCGCCGCCCGATGTACCAGGGGCGCGGCTCGGTCCCGGGTTCGTCCGGCGCGTCGACCCGGGCGAAGACGAGCGCCTCGTCGCCGAGTCCCCCGTACGCGGCGGCCCGCGCCTCCGCCTCCATCCGGTTGGCGATCCCGTCCTTGCCGCTCGCCGAGGCGTTGGCCGCCGACGTGCCGCTCATCTCGGCCAGTCGCGCCGCGTAGCAGTCGTACGCGTGGTCCACGGCCCGCTGTTCGACCGCGAGGACCTCGTCCCGAGTGGTGGTGCCCATGTGCGTCCTCCCTGCGGCATCGCCGAAACGCCGCCCCCGGGCCTGCGACCCGTACCCCGCTGAAAGAACTACCAGAAAGCCGATCTTGACGCCCGGTCACCGCCCCCTTTCCCCCGTACGAGACCCACGGAGCCCGCCCCGTCCCTCCCCGCCCGCACCCCGCCCACCGCGACCACCCACTCACCCCGCCGCCGAACCCGCATCCACACACCGCCCGCCCCGGCACGGCACGTTCCGACCGCCGCGCGCACCACCGCCCGACCGCCTCGCCGCCGCACCGCGCGACGGCCCCGCGCAACCGCCGTCGGCACACCCGGTGCGCCCCCCGCAGGCCCGCCGCACTCCCCCAAGATCACTTCCCCCCGAATCCGACAGCGACCGGTGGCCCCCACCCGCTACACTGGCGCCGGTGCGCGGCCCTGGCTCCGCACCGCGCACGATGCCTTCGTAGCTCAGGGGATAGAGCACCGCTCTCCTAAAGCGGGTGTCGCAGGTTCGAATCCTGCCGGGGGCACCACGCGAAGACCCCCCAGCCGGTCGGCTGGGGGGTCTTCGGCGTTCGCGGGGCGGGCGGTGCGAGAAGGTCCTGCGGGTCGGGAGGGGTCGCCGTCCTCGGCGGGCGGGTCAGCTGAGGCCTCTGCTGCGTTCGCCTATGCGGTCGCCCTGGGGAGTGCCGGCGCGCTTGAGGGCGGCGGCCTTGGTGTGGGCCCCGCCCTTCACCTTGCTCCGGATCGGACCGTCGAAGCCGTGCCCGGCGGGCGTGGGGGGCAGTGGGAGCTGCTCCGTCATCCTTGCCCGTGCCGCTTGGACGTCATGCTTGTGCTCTTTGCTCATCCCGTCGTCAACTCCCTCGGGAAGCACCCAATCGGACTACTCGGATCGTATGCAGATATGCGGACCAATGCACCCGGAAGCGCGCGTAAAGAAATCGCTTGCAGCCGCTGCCGCAAGAACGAGGGCTCAGGGCTGTACCGGTTCCGGGGTGCCGAGGCCGGCCTGGATCAGTGGCTCGGGGCAGGGTGTGCCGCGCGGGATCTGGTACTTCGCCGACACCCGGTACTGGCCGGGGGCCGGGACCAGCAGTTCCGTCCATACGTCGCCGGCGTCGTCCGGGGCCGCCTTGAAGAGGCAGCCGGCGGTGTTCGCGTACTCCTTCGGCGCCGCGGAGGCGCCGCGGGCGCGGGAGGCGAAGGTTTCCTGCGGGGGCAGGACCGGCTTGCCGGTGGCGTCGACCAGGCCGAGCCACGGCGAGTGCGGGATGCGGACCAGGACCCGGCCGGGCCGTTCGACGTCGATGACCATCTGGTCCGCGCCCGCCCGGACGACCTTCGCGGGGCCGGCCACCAGACTGCCCGGGTCCTGGACCTGGAACAGTTTCCAGTTCGCGTCGCCCCACACCTCGCGCAGGTACGGGAGGCCCTTGCGCAGGAGCTTCGCCTCGTCCTCGCCGCCCGAGTCGGGTTTGTCGGCGGGCAGGACGACGTAGTGCACGGCCCAGCGGTCCAGCCAGGTCCGGTAGGTCTCGGCGGTGAGGGTGTCGTCGTAGAAGAGCGGGTTGCGTTCGAGGTCGGCCTGGCGGTTCCAGCCGCGCGCGAGGTTGACGTACGCGGGGAACGCCGAGGATTCGCGATGGCTGCTGGCCGGGACCACCTCGACCCGACCGCGGTCGGCGCCGGCCTTCTGGAGCTGGGCGATCAGCGGGGCCAGCTCGCGGTTCCAGGCGGCCACCGGTGTGGTGCGGACGATGTCGGTGACGCTGTTGGTGGTGATCCAGACGGTGAGGCCGGCGAAGGCGAGCAGCAGCGCGCGTCGGCGCCGGGAGCGCGGGGCGGCGTACGGGACGGCGGCCAGGAGCACCGCGCCGCCGAAGAGCATGACCAGCCGGGTGACGTTCGAACCGACCTGGGAGTCGATCGCCCAGGTCAGGAACACCCCGAGGGCGTAGACGGCGGAGGCGATCCGGACCGTCTTCCACCGCTTGGGCACGAGGAAGACGATGGCCAGGCCGAACACGAAGGGCAGCCAGGCCGAGCCGATCTTCATCGGCTGCGTCCCCGAGAACGGGAACAGCCACGCGGACAGCCCGACGACGGCCACCGGCGCCAGCCCGAGGGCGTACGCGCCCGGCCGCCGGCCGCTCAGGAACAGCGCGGCGGCGACCACCCCGAGGAACAGGCCGGCGACCGGACTGGCGGCGGTGGCCAGTGCGGCGAGCGGGGCGGCGACGGCGGCCTTCGCCCAGCGCCGGTGGGCCCACTTGCGGGGCCAGCAGAAGACGGCGGCGACGGCCCCGAGCGCGAACAGCACGCCGAGGCCGAAGGTGACCCGGCCGGAGAGCGCGTTGCACAGCAGCCCGTAGACCCCGGCCAGGGCCGGCCACAGGGGGCGCCGGACGGTGTTCCGGCAGCGGGTGAGGACCAGCGCGAGGAGCCCTGCCGAGCAGGTCCCGGCGATCATCATCGTGGTCCGGACGCCGATCATGTGCATGACGTACGGGGACACGACGCTGTACGAGACCGGGTGCATGCCCCCGTACCAGGCCAGGTTGTACGCGGTGTCGGGATGTCGGCCGACGAACTCGGCCCACGCGTCCTGCGCGGCCAGGTCGCCGCCGCTGTTGGCGAAGGTGAAGAACCAGACGACGTGCAGCACGGCGGCGAGCGCGGTGGCGACGGCCACCGGGTGCCGGTGCGCACCGGCGAGCGCACGCGCCGCTATGCCGTCGGGGCCGGCCGGCGCCGCCGGCTGCTCCCCCGCGCCGGAGGGGCCGGGCGCCGACCCGCCGGACGCGCCCGAACCGCCCGGGGGCGCGTCGGACCGGCCCGACGGCCCGGCGGGCCGGGGCTGTCCGGACTTCTGGTGCTGCTCAGCGGTGGTCACCGATGACGCTCTCTCCCCGACACGCGCACGTGGGTGCCGTCCCGGTTACCTGGACGCGCCGCGGCGCCCCGGGGTTGCCCGGGGCGCCGGTCCGGCGCGGCTGCGGTCAGCCGACGCGGACGAGCTTGCTGCCGATGCCCGGCTCGGCCAGCTCGGTCTTCAGCGCCACGGGCACCTTCACCTGGCTGGCTCCGTCGCCGATGGTCAGCACGCCGACCTCCGTGCCGGCCTTGGCCGTCGCGGGGAGCTTCGTACCGCCGTCGCCCAGCTTGACGTCCACGGTCAGCGAGGACCAGCCGACGGCCTGGACGTCGGCCGTGGCGACGACCGGGGTCCGGCCGCCGAGGCCGTCGTCGACGTACCCGACGACGGCGCCCTTCTTGACGACGACCGCGCCTTCGAGGGACTTCTGGGTGGCGATGAGCAGCGTGCGGCTCGCCGCGATGACGCTGTCGATGATCGGCGGCTTGTGCTGTCCGAGGACCGCGCCGACGATCAGCTGGTTGGTGCCGCCGACCTTCTTCTGGGCGGCGAACAGCAGGTTTCCGCCGGCCTTGGTCGTCGTACCGGTCTTGATGCCGAGGGAGTCGTTGAGCGGGACCAGGCGGTTCCAGTTCGACCAGGTCTTGCCGTACGGGTCGACCCAGGCCGGCTTGCGGGTGATGTCCACCAGCGCATCCATCTCGACGATCTTCAGGCCCAGCTTGACCTGGTCCTCGGCGGTGCTGACCGTGGTCGCGTCCAGACCCGAGGGGTCCGTGTACGTGGTGTTGGTCATGCCGAGTTCCTTGGCGGTGTCGTTCATCTTCTTGACGAACGCCTCCTGGGAACCGGCGTCCCAGCGCGCGAGCAGCCGCGCGATGTTGTTGGCCGACGGGATCATGAGGGCCGCGATGGCGTCGTACTCCGAGATCTTGTCGCCCTCCTTGACCGTGTTGAGGGTCGACTCGTTGTCCGACTTGTCCTTCTGGCCCTCGGTCTCGGCGGTCTTGTCGATGTCGATCATCGCGCCCTTCTCACCCTTCTTGAAGGGGTGGTCGCGCAGGATGATGTACGCCGTCATCGACTTGGTGACGCTCGCGATCGGCACCGGTTTCTGCTCGCCGGAGGACCCGATCGTGCCGAGGCCGGCGGCGGCCATGGAGGCCTGCCCCTCGGTGGGCCAGGGCAGGTCGGGCTTCCCGCCGGGGAAGGTGTACGAGGCCTTCTCGGTCATCGCGAGCGTCGGCGCGGGCAGCGGGCGCACCAGCTGCACGACGGCGAGCACGACGGCCAGCAGCAGCACGATCGGGGCGTAGATCTTGAACCGCCGGACGGCGGTGCGCAGCGGGCTCGGCGGCGGGGGCGGGTTGTTCGTCAGGTCCGCCAGCATGTCGAGCGGCGGCCTGGGCGGCAGCGGCTGCTGCGTGGTCCGCTCGCTGGAGTCGAGCCCGCTCGCCGCCGCGGCGGCGGCCGAGGCGGCGGTCGACGGGGTCGAAGGGGTCGACGGCTTGGGTCCGGTCGGGTACGCCGGCGCGGGCTTCGGCGGGGCCGGGGATCCGGCCACCCGGGTCGGCTTCGGCGGGGCCGGGAGGTCACCGCGCAGCGGGACGAAGGTGCTGGACGCACGCTCCCCCGCGGCCTTGGCGGCCTCCCCGGCGGGAGCCGGCGGAGCGCCGCCCGGCTTAACGGCGCGGAAGACGGCGGTGCGCTCGCTGTCGGAGCCGGCGCCGTCGCCGTCCCGGCTGTCCTTGCCGCCGCCCGGACCCTTGCCCGCGGTGGGGCTCGGGGCCGCCTTGCCGACGGTGGGGCCGTCCTTGGCTGCTGCGGCGCTCGTGGGGTCGGCGGCGTCCGCGGCGGGCTTCTTCGGCCCGGCCGTGGCCGCGCCGGGGCCGCGCGGGCCGGCGGGGGGCGCCGAGTCCGGCTTCACGGCGCGGAAGACCGCCGTGCGCTCGCTGTCGGGCGCGGCCGGCGGGGTCTTCCCGGGGGCGGGAGGCGCCGCGTCGGGCCGCACCGTACGGAAGACGGCCGTCCGCTCGCTGTCGGGGGCCCCAGGCGGGGTCTTCGCCGGGGCGGGCGGCGCGGAGTCCGCCTTCACCGCGCGGAAGACGGCCGTCCGCTCGCTGTCGGGACCGCCGCGCCGGGGGGCGTCGGTGGCCTCGGCCCCCGGGGTGTCCTGCGCGTCCTCGGCCGGAGCAGCGCTCCGGGCGGACTTGTCGGGGGCGGGCGGGGCGGCGGGCGCCGACCCCGGCTTCACCGTCCGGAAGACGGCGGTCCGCTCACCGCCGGCCCCAGCCGAAGCGGCGTCCGGCCCGGCGCCGGGCGCGGGCCGCGAGCCTGCCTGCGGCTGCTGCCCGGCGTCCGGCTCGGGCCGCGAGCCACCCTGCGACTTCTGCTCGGCATCCGGCTCGGGCCGCGAGCCGCCCTGCGGCCGCCGCTCGGTGCCGGGCACGGCCTGCGGCCTCGGCTCGGCGTCCGGCTCCGGCCGCGAGCCACCCTGCGACGTCTGCTCGGCACCAGGCCCGGGCTGCGAGCCGCCCTGCAACTTCTGCTCCCTACCGGACTCGGCCTGCGAGCCGCCCTGCGGCCGCCGCTCGGCATCCGGCCCGGGCCGCGAGCCACCCTGCGACTTCTGCTCGGCACCAGGCGCGGTCTGCGAGCCGCCCTGCAACTTCTGCTCCCTACCGGACTCGGCCTGCGAGCCGCCCTGCGGCCGCCGCTCGGCGTCCGGCCCGGGCTGCGAGCCGCCCTGCGGCCTCGGCTCCGCACCGGGTTCGGCGCGGGGGGTGTCCTTCGGGTTCTCCTCGGGCCTGATCACCCCGAACGCCGTCGTCCGGGCATCGTGCGCGGGCTTCGCCGCGCCGTCCCGGGCGGCGTCGGAAGCGGAACCGGACTTGACCACCCCGAAAGCGGTCACCTCGGGCTGGTCCGCGGCGGGCGACCCGGCAGTCGAGGCGGCGTCCACCTTCGGCACCCGGAACACGGCGGTGCGCTCGCTCTCGTCGGCCCGCCCACCCTCTCGGGCGGGGCCGGACTTCACCGCACCGAAGGCCGTGGTCGCGGGCTCGTCCGCGGCACGCGGATCCCGCGCCGAGTCCCCGGCCCGCTCCCGCGTACCGTCGCCGGCGCCCGCGGAACCCGTACCGGAAGCAGCGCCGGCACCCGAAGCGGAATCCGTACCGGACTTCGAAACGGAACCGGACCTGGCCACTCCGAACGCCGTCACGCCGGGCGTGTCGGTACCGGCATCCGCCGCACCCGCCCCATCCGCCGAAGCGGAACCCGGCTCCCGGTCCGTCGCCGCCGCGTCCGCCGCCGCATCCGCCGCCGCGTCCGCAGACGCCGAGGCGGGCGGGGACTGCCGTACGAGGCCCGCGAGCTTCGAAGGCCCGGCCGGGGAGTCCACCCGACCGGAGGACGGCTCGGCGTCGGCAACCGCCTCGAGCGCCTGCGTCTCGTCGGCGCCCGCGCCGGCGTCTCCACCGGAGCCCGAGCCCGACTCGGCGTCCGCCCCGACACCCGCCTCGGCGCGCGCGTCCGCGTCCGCGCCGCCGGCCGACGCGGTCGGCCCGGCCGTCGCCACCCAGGCCGCCACGGCCTCCTTCAGCGGGTCGCGCGGCTGGAACACCGACATCCTCGGATCCCGCTCCGCGGACGAGGACTCCGCCGCCCCCGACGCTCCTTCATCTACCGACTTGTCGGGGGACTCGCCCGCCACCGTTCCTCCTCGATCGCCGTCCGGTCGCTGTCCGAACCGTCTAACAGTGTCCCGTCTAGGGGGCATCGCCCCCGCGCGAGACGAGAACGACATAGCTGCGGGTTCCCCCACAAAGCGGCCACGCGCTCTCGACAGATGAATGTGAGAGGCGTCACCCTGTCACTCATCCACGCGGGGAGGCATGGATGGGCAAGAGCCGCAGAACAATTCCGGAGGAGCTCCTGCTGCTCGCCTTGGACCCGACCACGGGAACCACGGCGCAGCCGCAGTCGCTCGACCTCGGCCTGGCCGGGGCACAGCTAGTGGAGCTGGCTCTGGCAGGACGGATAGCCCCTGACGGGGATCGTATCGCCGTGGTGATGCCACGGCCGACAGGAGATCCGACACTGGACTCCGCACTGGAACTGCTGCGCAGGCGCGGCAGCCCGGTACGGGCCGTCCACTGGATCGGCGGACCCCGGCTGGGGCTCCGCCAGATCTACCTCGCCCATCTGGAGCGTTGCGGCATGGTCCATGCCGTCGCCGGTCAGATGTGCGGGGTGCTGCCGACGACTCGCTACCAGGCGACCGACACGGCGATCAGCCGGGAGATCCGTGCCCGGCTGGACAGTGCGATCCGCACCGGTGTACCGCCGGACCCGCGGACCGCGGCGCTCGCCGCTCTGGCCCACGCGGTCGGACTCGGCAAGCACCTGTACCCAGGCAACGAGGGGCGGTCGTCCAGGTCCCGACTGCGGGACCTGATCCGGCACGACCCCATGGGCGGTCTCGTGGCGCACGCCGTGATGGACGTCCAGAACGGCGTGGCCGCCCAGCCGCGCCGTGACCGCGCACCGGCTCCGCCGGCCGCCCGGCCCACGGCGAGCGGCGGCGTACCGCTGCAGCCGCGCCGGACGGGTGCGATGGCCCGCGTGGCCGCGCACTAGCGGACGGAGCAGCACCGCCTGCGGGCGGAGCAGGACCGCAGCAGCAGGCACGACCCCCGTGGGGCCCGCGACACCCCTGGTACACCGCCGCGGGGCCCACTGCGCACCACCGTTCCACCGTTCCACCGCTTCGTCGGCACCTCGACCGGAAGTCCCCCAAAGACCCGGTCCGCAGGTCGCCTGCGCGCGGGGCGGCGGGGCCGGACCACCGGCTCCGCCACCCCGCGCGTTCGCATTTCCCTGCCGTTCCCCAGCGGCGTCGCGCCCTTCGGTGGCAGTCTGCTGAACAGCAGACACACAGAGAGAGGGGCCGACCCGTGGCGTCCAATGTCAATCCCACCGTCCGACGCCGCCGACTGGGCATGGAGTTGCGCAAGCTCCGCGAGGACAAGGGCATGACGGCCGAACAGGTCGCCGAGCGCCTCCTCGTCTCCCAGTCGAAGATCAGCCGACTGGAGAACGGCCGCAGGTCCATCAGCCAGCGCGACGTCCGCGACCTGTGCGAGGTGTACGAGGTCGAGGACCCGCGCCTCGTGGACTCGCTGATGCAGATGGCGAAGGACTCGCGCCAACAGGGCTGGTGGCACGCCTTCGGAGACATCCCGTACAGCGTCTACATCGGTCTGGAGACGGACGCGGCCAGCCTGCGCACCTACGAGCCTCAGATGGTCCCCGGGCTGCTCCAGACGCCCGAGTACGCGCAGGCCCTGATCCGGGGCGCGCTGCCGGAGACGGCGCCGGCCGACGTGGAGAAGCGCGTCCAGGTCCGGATGCACCGTCAGAAGCGGCTCTCGGAGACGGACAACAACAATCCGGAGGTCGGTCCGCTGCGGTTGTGGGCGGTCATCGACGAGGCCGCGCTGCGCCGGCACGTGGGCGATCCGCAGTTGATGGTGCGGCAGTTGGAGTACTTGATAGAGCAGTCCGAGCAGCCGTACATCACGGTGCAGGTGATGCCCTTCTCGATGGGCGCGCACCCCGGTGTCAACGGCCAGTACGCGATCCTGGAGTTCCCCGACGCCTCGGACTCGACGGTGGTCTACATCGAGGGCGTGACGAGCGACCTGTACCTGGAGAAGGCCAACGACGTCCAGAAGTACAGCGTGATGTACGAGCACCTGCGCGCCCAGGCGCTCAACGTCGAGCAGACCAGGCAGTTCATCGGCGAGATCATCGAGCACTACGCGGTCAAAGCCGGGTAACGGGTGGTGCCGGGGTGGCGAAAGCGACGGGGGATGACGGAGGGCCGGGTACGGTACACCGTCCATCCCCAGCCACAGAAGGCCTGAATGGAATATGCCACCCGGTCGAGTGAATGCCTCCTTCACCCATCGGGAGGTGCGGGTAGCGTCGATCACGTCGGTCGGAGAATTCGGCCGGCGCGAACCGGAACTACTCGCTGAACCGGAGAGAAACATGGCTATTCGTCAGGGCGCCACGGAAAACTGGACCAAGTCCTCTTACTCCGGCGGAAACGGCGCCTGCGTCGAGGTCAAGTCCCCCGTCGTCGCGTCCATCTCGGTCCGTGACTCGAAGGTGCAGGACGGCCCGTCCCTCACCTTCGCCCCGGGTTCCTGGACCTCCTTCGTCACCGACGTCACCGAGGGCCGGTCGGGGCGCCTCGTCTGAACATCACGCCGTCCACCTCGACCGTTGTAAGCGCACCACTGACTGGAGCCCTCTCGACCGGCCCGCCGTCCTGGCCGAGGGGGCTCGGCCGTGCCCGCACCCGGGGCGCGGCGACCGGAAACCGGTTCCGGGCGGCACCCCGCCCGCCGGACCGGCCGTTCGGAGCTCCACCCGGAACGCCGAACGGAACCCCGAACGTAAGCCCGAACGGAACGCCAAACGGAACGTCGACGCGAGCCCCTACCGGAGTTCGTCGACGTACCGGTCCGTCCCCGGCACGGTGGGGATGAACGGCGCCACCAGCTCCACCCGTCCCAGCCCCGATCCCGCGACTTCCGCGTCCAGCCCGCGGAAGTGCTCCCAGCAGGCCCGCGGGTCGGCCTCCAGGAACCACAGCAGGGTCAGTCGGGTGTCGACCCCCTCGACCTGCTTGACGTAGGTCATCCGGTCGCCGGGCAGTGGCGTCGGCCGGAAGACGGTCACCATCGCCGCCGGAGAACCGTTCAGTCTCTTCGGCAGGGCCCGGGAGCGCAGCCACTCCAGCAGCTCCGCCCGCTGTTCGGGCCCCTCGGCGTCGACGACCTGGACCACCAGCCCGGCGTACGGGTGGTCGAGGGCGTGGAAGTCCCGGGGGCCGGCGGCGCCGTCGCGGTAGACGGTGGCCGCGTGGTCCTGGAAGGCCGTGAAGACGTGGGTGCGGTCGCGGTAGACGCGGCCGTCGCGGTTCAGCCGCTTGTTGATGCCGACGGTCCACTTCATGTGCTCGTCGTAGCGGCCCTGGGTCACCCAGTACGTCGATATGTAGCACCCGGCCGTCACGGGCTGGACCACCGCCGACTTCTCCGGGTAGCGCAGCTCCTGGAGCTCGCGGGTGGCCACCCAGCGGCGGCCCGCGTACATCCAGGGCATGGCCATCGCGCCGGCGTAGTAGTGGTCGTCCTCGTACCAGCGGTTGTACGCGAACTCGTGGCCCGGGTGCGGTTCCACCATGGTGATCAGCGCGTGGCCCGGGCGGACGCCGTACGGGCCGACGGCCGCGAGCGCGGCGTAGTCCTCGGCCCGGGTGTCCTGGCCCCGGGTGTCGCCGGCGCCCGGGGTCGGCGCGTCGTCCCGGTCTGTTGCTCGCTCGTCCGTTGTCATGGCTCCGGTGTAGCTGATGGGGCATCAGTTGGCGAGGGGGCGGGGAGCGTTCACCTGGTGAACGAGTAGGTGCCGCCCACTCCTTCTCATGCGTACGCGAGATCCCGGCGCTGACCGAACGCCCCGGGGTGGTCTCCTTCGCCGGCGGCCTCCCCGACCTCGAACTCTTCGCCCTCCAGTGCTTGACCTGGCCGGGGCCCGGGTCGGGTCGTACCGGTCCCCTGCGACGCGCGCCTCGGCCGGGCGCCGGCGAGCCGGACCTCACTGCCCGTACAGCGCCTCGATCTGCGCCGCGTACCGCTCGGCGACCGCGCCGCGGCGCAGTTTGAGGGTCGGGGTGAGGGTGCCGTCCTCGACGGAGAAGTCCGCGTCGAGGACGTGGAAGGCGCGGATGCGGGCCGGGCGGGAGACGGTGGCGTTGGCGGTGGCGACGGCCTCCGCGACCAGGGCGCGGACCTCCGGGTGGGCGCCCGGGCGGGGCCCGGGGTCGAGGGAGCGGCGGGCCGCCCAGCCGGCGATCTCCTCGGCGTCCAGGGTGATCAGGGCCACCGGGTGGGGTCGCCGGTCGCCGATCAGGACGGCCCGGGAGACGTACCGGGAGGCGGCCCTGACGGCGAACTCCACCTCGGTCGGGGTGATGTTCTTGCCCGCCGAGGTGATGATGAGTTCCTTCTTGCGGCCGGTGACCGACAGGAATCCGTCGGCGTCGAGTTCGCCGAGGTCGCCGGTGTGCAACCAGCCGTCGGCGTCGACGGTCTCCGCGGTGGCGGCGGCGTTCGCGTGGTAGCCGGGGAAGACCATCGGGCCGCGGGCGAGGATCTCCCCGTCCGCGGCGATCCGGACCTCGCAGCCCGCGATGGGTCGGCCGACCGTGCCGTACCGGACGGCGTCCGGGTGGTTGAGGCTGATCACCCCGCCGGACTCGGTCATCCCGTAGCCCTCGAAGACCCTGATCCCGCAGGCGCGCAGGAAGTCCAGCGTGTCGGGGGCGATGGGGGCGCCGCCGGTCAGCGCCCATGTCAGGCGACCGCCGAAGACCGCCCGGACCGGGGAGTACAGCGATTCCTCGGCGGCCGCGTGGGCGGCCCGCGCCTCCTCGGGGAGCCGGCCCTCGCGGGCGAGCACCCCCAGCCGGACGGCCTCCGCGAAGCGCTCCCGGCCGCCCTCCTGTCCCTCGGCCAGCGCCAGGACCACCGCGTGGACCTTCTCGAACAGCCGCGGCACGGACGGCAGGTGGGTGGGCCGGGCTTCGGCCAGCTCGGCGACGACGTCCTCGACCCGGCCGCCGAAGTAGCAGAGCTCGCCGCCCTCCAGCAGCGTCGTGAACTGGATCAGCTGCGCCAGCAGGTGCGCCAGCGGCAGGTAGAGGTACGTGGAGTCCCCCGGCCCGCCCCGGACCAGGGGCAGCGTGCCGTCCTGCACCGCCCCGAAGTTGCCGTGGGTGAGCCGACAGCCCTTGGGCGGGCCCGTGGTGCCCGAGGTGTAGACGATCGAGGCGTCGTCGTCGGGGCCCACCGCGGCGGCCCGCTCCCGCAGGCGCGCCGCGGGGGCGGCGGCCCGACCGGCCAGGGCGTCCATCCGTACGACGGCCCGCAGCGCGGGCAGTTTCGACCGCAGGGCCTCCACCCGGGCCGCTTGGGCGGCGTCGTCGCAGACGGCCACGACGGCCGCCGAGTCGGACAGCACCCACGCCAGCTCCTCCTCCCCCGCCGTCGGGTACACGGGGACGAGGACGGCGCCGGCGGCCAGCACCCCGAAGTGCGTGTACGTCCACAGCGGCCCGGTCTCCGCCAGGACGGCCACCCGCTCGCCCGCCGCGACGGCCAGGTCCGGGCCGATCAGCGCGCGCCCGACCGCCCTTACCGCGGCGGCCAGTTCGGCGTAGGTCCGGGTCGTCCAGCCGTCCGGTCCCGCGCGAAAGCGCAGGGCCGTGCCGGGCCCGTACCTCTCCTCGGTCCACCGGGTGAACTCCGCCAGCGTGTCCGGCCGACCGTCCATCGCGTGCCCTCCCGCAGTAGGTGACCCTCGACGCTAGGCACCGGCGGGCCCGCTCCGGCATGACCGGACGCGTCACCCCCACTGACCCCAGCGCTCATTGCGGCTACCGTCGAGGTCATGGGGAGGCGGACGGTCACCGTGCACCACGTGCGCGCCGTGCTCGCGGGGCGCGCGGCGCCGGCTTCGACCTGCTGCCGTTGCTCCAGGAGGCGCAGATCCCGCCGCTGCTGCTGGGCGACGACCGGGCGCTGATCACGTCCGCGCAGTTCGCCCGGCTGTTCCGGGCGCTGTACCGGGCCACTCAGGACGAGTTCCTCGGCCTGTCGGCGGTCCCGAGTCGGCCCGGCACCTTCGCGATGATGTGCCACGCCTCACTGGGTTGCCGGGACCTGGGGGCGGCCGTGGAACGCGGGGCGGCCTTCTACGGACTGTTCCCGGGCGGGCCCGAGTTGGCGCTGCACGTCGACGCGGAGGGCGGCGAGGCGCGGTTCACCGTCGGCAACGACTTCGAGCGGGACGAGGAACGGTTCCTCACCGAGTGCGTGCTCGCCATCTGGCACCGCCTCGCGAGCTGGCTGATCGGCCGGCGCATCCCGCTGGCCTCGGCGTCCTTCAGCTATCCGGCGCCGCCGCACGCGGACGAGTACGCGCTGCTCTTCGACTGCCCGGTGCGCTTCGGCGCGGGGCGCACCGAGGCGGTGTTCGGGGCGCACTGGCTGACCGCGCCCCTGGTGCGGGACGAGGCCGCGCTGGACGCGATGCTGCGCCGGGCCCCGTTCGACCTGCTCTCGCGCCCCGCGTACGGGACCACGGTCGCGGAGCAGGTGCGCCGGACCCTGACGCGGCGGCTGCGGACCTCCCCGCGGCTGCCGGAGCTCGGGGAGGTGGCGGCCCGGCTCGCGGTGTCCCCCGCGACGCTGCGCCGCCGGCTCCGGCAGGAGGGGACGTCGTTCCAGCAGCTCAAGGACCACGTGCGGCGGGACGCGGCGATCGCGGGGCTGGCCGAGAGCGGTGAGCCGATCGCGGAACTCGCCGCCCGGCTGGGGTTCTCCGAGGACACCGCGTTCCACCGCGCGTTCCGTCGCTGGACGGGCACGACGCCGGGGGCGTACCGGATCGCGTCCGGCGGGTAGGGCGCGCCGGACGGTGGTGGGCCTCCGGGTCAGGAAAGGTGAGCTGCGCGGTCAGCGACATCCTGACCGGTCGGTCACTACCTTCTCCTCACCCACCCCGTACGGACCGTTGGGAGAGCCGCCCCATGCGCTTTCGCAGGACCGCCCTCGCCGTCGTGGCCGCCATGGCCATGTCCGCCTGGATCCCCTCCGCCTCCGCCGCCGGCGCCGACACCGCCGCCGCCCCCACCGCCGGCGCCCCCGGTGACCTCGTCTCCAGCGCGCCTTCCGCCTTCCATCCGCTGCCCGGTCAGCCCACGAACACCAAGGCGTGGAAGGTGCACTACCGCTCGACCACCGCCGACGGCGCCCCCAACGTCGTCTCGGGCACCGTCATCGTCCCGCAGGACGGCCGCAGCGGCCCGCGCCCGCTGGTCACCTACGCCGTCGGCACGGTCGGCATGGGCGACTCCTGCGCGCCGAGCAACAACCTGCCGTACGGCACCTCCATGGAGGCCAACCTCATCCAGCAGCTGACGCTGCGCGGCTGGGCCGTGGTCGTCACCGACTACGAGGGCCTCGGCACTCCGGGCGTGCACACCTACACCGTCGGCCCGTCGGCGGGCCACGCCGTCCTCGACGCCGCCCGCGCCGCGGTCCGCCTCCCCGCGGCCGGGCTCGGCCCGGACACCCCGGTCGGCATCATGGGGTACTCGCAGGGCGGTCAGGCCGCCGGGTGGGCCGCCGAGTTGCAGGGTGCGTACGCACCGGAGCTGAAAGTGAAGGGCACGGCGACGGGCGGCGTCCCGGCGGACCTGCTCAAGGTGGCCGACTTCAACGACGGCTCCTACGGCTCCGGGTTGATCTTCATGGCGGCCGCCGGGCAGGACGCGGCCTTCCCCGAACTGCGGCTGGACTCCTACCTCAACCCGGCCGGCAAGGCCCTGGTGGCCGGGATGAAGGAGCACTGCGTCGCCATCGACGCGATCGCCGGCTCCTTCAAGCGGATCTCCGACCTGACCACCCGCAACCCGCTGGAGCGGCCCGACTGGCGGGCCCGGCTCGGGCAGAGTCGGCTCGGCGGCACCGCCCCGGCCGCGCCGGTGCACCAGTACCACGCGCTCGCCGACGAGTTGATCCCGTACGGGGTCGGCAGCCGGCTGCGTGCGGACTGGTGCGCGCGGGGCGCGAACGTCGAGTTCGACACGATCTGGCTCGGCGAGCACGTCAGCGGTGTGATCACGCACTCCCTGGCGGCCGGCAACTGGCTCGCGGACCGCTTCGCGGGCCGCCCGGCACGCGGCAATTGCTAGACCGTCGCCACCCCTCGCGCCCCGGCGGGCCTTCCCGCCGGGGCGCGGGGCCGTCCGGAGGGCGATGCACGGCACCGGACGACACGGGCTCAACCGGCAAGATCCGAGGAGAGGGGCTAATGCCGGTCCACCTCGACCCGGGCGATCTCCACCTTCGGGTCGGCCGGCGCCGCCCGGCCCGGCATCGACACCTCGACCTCGGTGGGCCAGGACGCGCCGGGGTACACGCCGACGGTGTCCGTGCTGAGACTGCCCGTGGCCTCGTAGCCGTCGGGGCCGGTCACCCGCAGGGTGACCTCGTAGAAGGCCCGCACGGTGCCCCCGTTGGTGAGGGAGACGGGTACCCGCAGCACGCCGTCGGCGCCCCGTACGGGGGCGTAGGCGCTGGCGTCACCCTCCCGGGCGACGACCGGCCCGAACTCCTCGGTGCCCGCCGGCGGCGGGGTCGTGGCCGGGGCCGGGGTACGGGTGACGATCGGGGGCGGGGTCGGCGCGGCGTCCGCGGTGGACTTCGGCGTCGGCTCGGCACCGGTGCACCCGGCCAGCGCGCCACCCGCGCAGACGACCGCCACCAGCACGGACACGGCTCCGGGCACGGCTGTGGGCAAGGCCCCGGGCACGGCTCCGGGCACGGCTGTGGGCAAGGCCCCGGGCACGGCTCTGCGCACGGCCTCGCGCACGATTGCGGACAGGCTCACGGTCACGGCTCCCCCCAAGCTCGGGCGCGCGGTCGATCTCCGCGCACCGGGTCGCCGTGATCATATGACCGCCGTCGTGGACGCCCCCCGGCCCTCACCGCTCCCGCGGGCCCCGGTACAGGGCGTCGATCTCGGCGGCCCAGTCCCGGGCGACGGCGCCGCGCCGGAGTTTGAGCGAGGGCGTCAGGTGCCCGCGTTCCTCGGTGAAGTCCCCCGGCAGGACGGCGAAGCGGCGGATCGACTCGGCGCGCGAGACCGTCCCGTTCGCCTCGTCCACCGCGCGCTGGAGGTCGGCGAGGAGGACCTCGTCGGTGACCAGCTCACGGATCGGCACGCCCTGCTTCTTGTTCATCTGCCGCCAGTGCGCCAACCCGTCGGGCTCCAACGTGATGACGGCGGTGACGTAAGGCCGGTTGTCACCGATCACCATGCACTGGCCGACGAGCGGATGGGCGCGCAACCAGTCCTCCAGGGGCGCGGGGGCGACGTTCTTCCCGCCGGAGGTGATGATCATGTCCTTCTTGCGGCCGGTGATGGTCAGGTAGCCGTCCGCGTCGAGTTCGCCGATGTCCCCCGTGGCGAGCCACTCGCCCGCCGGTTGGGCGGCGACGTTCCAGTAGCCGGCGAAGACGTGGGCACCGCGCAACAGCACCTCCCCGTCGTCGGCGATCCGTACGGAGGTGCCGGGCAGCGGCCAGCCGACGGTGCCGAGGCGGGGGCGCAGCGGCGGGGTGACGGTGGAGGCGGCCGTGGTCTCGGTCAGTCCGTAGCCCTCGAAGACCTCGACGCCGGCGCCGGTGTAGAAGGCGGCGAGCCGCCGGCCGAGCGGGGAGCCGCCGCTGAGGACGTAGCGGACGCGTCCGCCGAGGGCGGCCCGGACGCGCCGGTAGACGAGCGGGTCGTACAGGGCGTGGGCGGCGCGCAGTCCCATGCCGGGGCGTTTGCCCTCGACGGTTTCGCCGAAGCTCTGCGCGATCCGGGCGGCCCGGTCGAAGGAGGCGGCGCGGCCCATCCGCTCCGCGGTGGCGCGGGCGGTGTTGTAGACCTTCTCCAGGACGTACGGGATGGCCAGCAGGAACGTCGGCCGGAAGCCCGCCAGGTCCGCGAGCAGGTCCTCGGTGCGGATGCTCGGCGCGTGGCCGAGTCTGACCCGGGCCCGCATGCAGCCGACGGCGACCATCCGCCCGAAGACGTGGCTGAGCGGCAGGAACAGCAGGGTGGAGGCCGGTTCGTCGGTGACCGACTTGAAGACCGGGTGCAGCAGCCCCACCGCGTTGTCGACCTCGGCGAAGAAGTTGGCGTGGGTCAGGACGCAGCCCTTGGGCCGGCCGGTGGTGCCGGAGGTGTAGACGAGCGTGGCGACGGTGTCCGGCGTACGGGCCTCCCGGCGCGCGTGGACGAGAGCGTCGGGCAGGTGCTCCCCGGCCTTGACGAGGCGGGCCACCGCGCCCGTGTCGAACTCCCACAGGTGCGCCAGTCCGGGCAGGTTGCCGCGCTCGGCGCTGATGATCCGGGCCTGGGCGGTGTCCTCGACGGCGCAGGCGACGGCGCCGGAGTCGTGGAGGATCCACCGCGCCTGCGAGGCGGAGGAGGTGGGGTAGATCGGTACGGTGACCAGGCCCGCGGCCCAGCCGGCGAAGTCCAGCAGGGTCCACTCGTAGGTGGTGCGGGCCATGATGGCCAGCCGGTCGCCCGCCCTGAGTCCCTCGGCGATGAGCCCCTTGGCGACGGCGAGGACCTCGGCCGCGAACCGGTCGGCGGTGACGTCGTGCCAGGTGCCGTCGGGGGCCTTGCGGGCGAGGACGGCCTCGCCGGGGGCCTCGCGGGCGTTGTCGAACGGTAGGTCCCCGAGGGAGCCCCGTTGGGGCATCCCCGCGAGTGGGGGCACGGAGACCTCCCGCACCACCCCGGCGACGGTCGTCTTGACGGGCTCCACCAGCTTCGGTTCGGCATGCACGGCGTGCTCTCCTCGGTCGGCGATCGGAGTTACCGCCGGTAATCTACGCACGGGTAACCCGGTCCGACCACCCCCCGGACCGGGTCTTCCTCCTCCCGGAGGCCCGTTCGGCGGCCCTCGGGACCGCCGCCGGAGGGCTGTCCCCGGGCCGACCGTCCCCGACCGCACGGGAGTTCGGCGGAGCGGCGGCGCGCCGGACGCCGTCCACGCCCGCCGTGAAATTCCGTGCCGCGGATCAGCCGACGAGGCACTCCCCGCCGCCACGTCCTCACGGTCGCGCCGAGTTCCTCGATCCGGTGGCCCGAGCCGTCGGCACACCGCCCGGTGCGCCTCGCCCCGGTCCGAGGGCCGCCGAACGAATCGCCGCCGCAATCCCTTTGACGCCCGTGGCTCCCAACCGCCTTACTGAGTACGGCCGAACGCATGCGCTCGCCGACACGCAGCGGGCAGAATCGGGGCGGTCCGTCCGACGGCTTCGGGCCCGCGATCGGAAGGGGACTCCGGTGTCGTCACAGGAAATCCAGCTCACGCTCACCGCCGAGCAGGCCGCGGCGGGGACGGTCATCAGCGTCAACCTCGCGGATGGCCCGGTCAACCTGCGCATCCCGCCCACCCGCAACGGCGACCTCATCCGGGCGCAGGTGGCCGGCAAGGACGTACTGCTGCGGATCCTCGTGACCGGCGGCACGTTCGGCACGACGACCCCGATGGCCGCGGCGGCACCCGCCGGCCCGGGGTCGCCCGGCGCACCCGGCGCGCCCACCAAGAACGTCCGAGCCGGCATCCTGGGGGCTCTCGGCCTGATCGCGGCCTTCGCCGTCGTCGTCCTCCTCGTCAACAACGACGACGACTCCCGCAACACCGCCAACTCCAACGACAAGGCCTCCGCTTCCGCGAGCCCCTCGGACACGCCCGTCCCGGGCCAGTACTCGCCACCCGCCACCCCCGCCCCCACCTACATGGCGACCGAGTCGACCCCCTCGCAGAGCGCCGCCCCGGCACCGGACGCGACCCCCTCGGCGGCCTACCCCGTCACCCCCACCAGCGAGGCGCCCACCCCCTTCGACCGGGGCACCTGCCTCAACGGGCAGCTCCCCGACTCGACGACGGCACAGCGCGTCACGGACGTGAACGAGGTGCCCTGCACGGCGTCCGACGCGCACTACCGGGTCATCGAGAGCATCCCGTTCACCTCGGACATGGACCGCTGCAACACCAACTCGAAGACCGAATACGCCTTCTCCTACCGCTACACGTTGGGCGGCAGCGTCCTGAACGAGTACGTGTACTGCCTCGTCGGCATCGGCTCGTACTCCCGCCGATAGGCGCTCCCGACTGGTAGACAGGGAGGCTTCTCCACTCTTCCGCAACCCGGCAGACGCAAGGGCGACATGATGCTCCACCATTTGGACCGCACCCTCGACGAGATCGACGGCCCCCCGTGGCCACCCGCGTCGCCGAACGCGACGAGCCTCGCCACCAAGGTCCACGCCCTGCGCCGGCGTCCCTTGGGCAGCCTCGCGCCCGCGGACCTGCGCACCCTGATCAGCCAGGACGTGGCGCTCCCCCACGTCCTGCCGCTGGCGGTCGACCTGCTGGTCGACGACCCGCTGCTGGACGCCTGCTTCTACGAGGGCGACCTCCTGCACGCCGCCGTCACCCGCCCGGCCACGGCCTGGCTCCTCTTCCCGGACCTCGCGGCCCGCCTCGCCGCGGCCGTGGCCCCCCTCCCGGCCACCCCGGAACGCACGGAGTTCCTGACCACCCACGCCGGCAACCGCCCTTGAGCGCGGCCGACTCGGCCCGGAGCCGTACGTCCGGGACCCGCCCCCGCCCCTCGGGGGGCGGGCTCAGCGGACCTGCGGGAGACCGCCGGCGTTGTGGATCAGCCGCTGGAGCACCTTCAGGGTGGTGACGTAGTCCGCGTCGTCGATGCCCTCGTGCAGGGCGGCGCGGATCGCGGGCCCGTTGCGTCCTAGCTCGACACGGGCCCGTTCCCCCGCCTCGGTCAGCGACAGCCGCCGCTCGGCGTCCCGGGTCAACCAGCCGCGCTCCAGGAGCACCTCGGCCTCCGCGGCCAGGTCGTCCTCGGGACGGATGTACCCGGTCATGGCCTCGCGCAGCGCGTCCAGGGTCATCCCCTCGCCGTCGGGCGAGATGTCGTGGGCCGACAGATGGCGCAGCAGCCAGAACTGGGGGTGGGTGTAACCCAGTTCGACTTGGCGGGCCCGGGTGTGGGCGGTGAGCGCCTCATGGGCGACGCCGGTCCAGTACGCGGCCGGCTGCCCCGCGAGTTCGGCGTCCGGTCCCTGCTGGGTCGTCATGGAAAGTCCCCTCCTGGTACTTCGACACGGAGTCCGCACCCGATACGGCCATGTCGAGACCCTAGAAGCTCAAGCCCACTTGAGGACAAGGGGTTGAGAGGCCCTGCGGGGCGGCTCAAGCGGCGGCGACACCCTCGGGCGGGCAGTCGGCGCAGCGGCCCGGGGCCGGGGCGCGGAAGGCGCGGTCGCAGCCGTCGCAGTTCTGCAGCGGGTCGGGGCGCGCGGACGCGAAGACCGGGGACGGCGGCGGGAGGTACGGGGGCAGCGACTCCTTGAGGCGGTGGCCGAGCAGCGCGGCCGGGTGCCGGAGGTCGGCGGGCAGGTCGGCGGCGAGCACCTGCCGGACGGCCTCGGGTGCGGCGCCCCGGTCCAGCCAGGAGGCGACGTCGGGCGCGAGTTGCCGGACGGCACGCTCGGAGAGCAGCAACCGGGGATCGTCGACCCGCAGCCGCGCGAGCAGGTCCACGGCGTCCTGCCGCAGGCAGCCGGCGCGCACGGGACCGGGAGCCCGCTCGGGGGCCGGGGCGGGCTCGGGGGCCGGGGCCCGCTCCGGGGCGGGGGCGGGCTCGGGGGCCGGGGCGGGCTTCGGAGCCGGAGCGGGCTCGGGGGCGAGCGGCGGCGACAGAGGAACCGACACCCGCACCGGCACCGGAACGGGCGCCGACACAGGCACAGGCACCGGCAGCGGCGACGGGATCGACAGCTCCGGACGGGCCGCCCCGGGGTGGTTGTAGGAGACCGTCCGGGTCAGGATGCGTCCGCCGGTGGTGCGTTCCCGGATGCGCTCCAGGTAGCCGTATTCCTCCAGCTCCCGCAGGGCCCTGGCGATGCGTACCTCGCCCTCGGGGAAGCGGTTCGAGAGGGCCTTGATGCCGATCTTGGCGCCGGCCGGCAGGGACTGGATGTGCAGCGCGAGCCCGATCGCCACCAGCGACAGGGAACGGTGCTGGGCGAGGTGGTTGCCCACCACGGTGTAGTGACTGGTGTGCCGCACGTTGACGGGGACCACACCGGATCGAATGGTCCCGGCAGGAACACGGGACGAGGCGCGCTGGGGCGCGCTAGGGTGCCTTGAAGCCATGGGGAAGGTGCTTCTTCCTGATTGGTCAGGCCCTCGCTCGGGATGCCAGTCCCGGCGGGGGCCGTCTCATGTCTGAGGGTTGTGGGGCCGAGCATATGCCGCTCAACCGCAGCAAAAGCCAGCCCAGTTGGCGTAGTTCACTCGTGTGAGTGAGCGGGGAGCCGGAGGGGTGGGGTGGGTTGGTTTCACCTCGGTACTTGGTATTCAAAGGTCGAGCACGACCGCGTCCCGACCCGCCGCGTCACGGTCCGAGCCCTCTCCGGGCAGGTCCAGTTCCGCCCAGACCACCTTGCGCGGCGGCGGCCCCTGATCCACGCCCCACCGGTCGGCCAGCGCGGCCACCAGTGCCAGCCCCCGCCCGGACTCCGCGTCCACGTCCGCGTCGCCAAGACCCGGGACACGGTCCCGGCGCGTGTCCACCACCTCGATCCGGAGCACACTGCCGGCACGGGTGAGCACGACCTGAAAGTCCCGCCCCGGCACCCGCCCGTGCGTGACCGCGTTGGCCGCCAACTCACCCACGATCAGCGCGGGCCCGTCCGGCGGCAGTCCCCAGGACCGCACTTGCTCGACGGCGAGCCGCCGCGCCCGGTGCGCGCCGTACGGGGTCGCGGCGAGCCGCACGCCGAACTGGTATTCGGTGAACCAGATTTGAGTATTCACATCGCCCAGCGTGGAGCGCCCTGCCTACCGTTTTCAGGGCGAACCTCCTTCGGTCCGGACTTTGTCCCGCGCTTGTCCCGCGCTGTAGGGGCTGTCCCGGACGCCGTAGGGGCAGGACTGCTGAGTCGATTTTCGGTGCGTCGGGAGCGAGCGGGCATGACGATGGACACGGACGGTACGGAAGACGCGGGCTGGGACGTCGACCCGGATGACGAACAGGGCGTCGCCGTCCTGTCGGCGCTCGGCCGCCAGCTGAGGGTGTGGCGTGAGGAGGCCGGCAAGCGGGCCGCCGATTTCGGCGTAGAAGTCGGGTACGGGGAGGACCTGGTCCGCAAGATCGAGGCGGGCAAGCGAATCCCGCGCCCGGAATACCTGGACAAGGCCGACGACGCCCTACGGGCGAACGGGAAGATCGCCGCGATGAAGGCGGACATGGAACGGGTCCGCTACCCGAAGAAGGTCCGAGACCTGGCGAACATGGAGGCCCGTGCAGTCGAAATCGGGGCCTACCGCATCCACGGAATACACGGGGTTCTGCAGACGAAGGACTACGCGCGGGCCTTGTTCGAGATGCGCCAGCCCGCCTACTCGCAGGACGAAGTGGAACGGTACGTCTCCGCCCGGATGACCCGGCGGTCGCTCTTCGACCGGACCCCCTCACCGTCTCTCAGCATCGTCCAGGAAGAGGCGAGCCTCAGGCGGCGCATCGGAGGCACAATGGTGTGGCGCGAACAGCTTGAACGCCTGCTGGAGGTGAGCCGGTTGCGGCACCTGGCCCTTCAAGTGATGCCGACCGACTGCGAGGTCCATGCCGGTATGGATGGCGGCATCGAGGTGCTGAAGTTCGGAGACGGAACGGCTGTCGGGCGTTCGGAAGGCGCCTTCGGCGGGCGCCCCGTAACCGACCCGAAGCATCTTCGGATCCTTGAACTGCGCTATGGAATGATCCGAGCCCAAGCGCTCACGCCCGTGGAGTCGCGGGGCTTCATCGAAAACCTGCTGGGAGAGACATGATCGACTACCCCGAGCCGCGCTGGTTCAAGAGCAGCTACAGCGACGGCAGCGAAGGCGATTCCTGCGTCGAGGTGGCCTACACCTGGTTCAAGAGCAGCTACAGCGACAGCAGCGACGGGAACGACTGCGTCGAGGTGGCCCGTACCCCCGCCACCGTCCACGTCCGCGACTCCAAGGACACCGCGCTCCCCCACCTCGCGTTCGCCCCGGGCGCCTGGGCCGAGTTCGTCGCACGCTCCTGACGCCGCCCGTGAAGCCCGTGTGACCCCCGCGCGGACGACGCCCCGTACGCGAAACACCGCGACCCCCGCCCGGACGGGGGCGGGGGTCGCGGTGGCGGGCGCGCTCGGGGCGCGTCCGGATCAGGCGGTGACGGGGACCGGGGCGCCGGCCTTCTCCTCGGCCGGGGTCTCGGCCTGCTCGGCCTTCTCGTCCAGCGGGGAGGCGGAGGCGGTGGCGTACGCCTCCTTGTCCAGGATCCCCTCACGCGCGGAGACGATGACCGGGACGACGGCCTGGCCGGCCACGTTGGTGGCGGTGCGCATCATGTCGAGGATCGGGTCGATCGCCATGAGCAGGCCGACACCGGCCAGCGGCAGACCCAGCGTGGAGAGTGTCAGGGTCAGCATCACGGTCGCGCCGGTCAGACCGGCCGTGGCGGCGGAGCCGACCACCGAGACGAACGCGATGAGCAGGTACTCCTTGATGCCCAGCTGCACGTCGAAGATGTTCGCGATGAAGATCGCGGCCAGCGCCGGGTAGATCGCGGCGCAGCCGTCCATCTTCGTGGTGGCGCCGAACGGGACGGCGAAGGAGGCGTACTCCTTCGGGACGCCGAGGCGCTCGGTGACCTTCTGGGTGACCGGCATGGTGCCGACCGAGGAGCGGGAGACGAAGGCGAGCTGGATCGCGGGCCAGGCGCCCTTGTAGAAGTGCAGCGGGTTGACCTTGGCGACGGCCCACAGCAGCAGCGGGTAGACGCCGAACATGACGAGCGCCGAGCCGATGTAGACGTCGGCGGTGAAGGTGGCGTACTTGCCGAGGAGGTCCCAGCCGTAGCTCGCGATGGCGGTGCCGATGAGGCCGATGGTGCCGATCGGGGCGAGGCGGATGACCCACCACAGGGCCTTCTGGAGGAGTTCCAGGACCGACTCGGCGAGGTTCAGGACCGGCTGGGCCTTGGCTCCGAGCTGGAGGGCGGCGATGCCGGCGACGGCGGCCAGGAAGACGATCTGGAGCACGTTCAGCTCGGTGAACGGCGTGATGATGTCCTTCGGCACGATGCCGGTCAGGAAGTCGATCCACGAGCCGGTCCGCTTGGGCTCCTTGCCGTCGGCCGGGGTGAGGCCGGTGCCCGCGCCCGGGTCGGTCAGCAGGCCGATCGCGAGGCCGATGCCGACCGCGATCAGCGACGTGATCATGAACCAGAGCAGGGTGCGGGAGGCGAGCCGCGCGGCGTTGTTCACCTTCCGCAGGTTGGTGATGGACACCAGGATCGCGAAGAACACGAGCGGGGCGACGGCCAGCTTCAGCAGCTGGACGAAGATGTCACCGACCTGTTCGAGGGTGGTCTTCAGCCAGCTGATGTCCTGGCTGCGGGCGAGCCAGCCGAACAGCACACCGAGCACGAGACCGGCGACGATCTGGGCCCAGAACGGGAACTTGAAGGAGGCCTTGGCGGGAGCCTGGGCCTGGGGCGTGGCGGACACGGACACTCTCCGGGGGGACGCACGAGGTACGGCGGAAGGTTCTGCGAGGGGTGCGGTGCGGCAGCAGCCGGAAGGGGCCGGGCCGGCCGGGACCGCTGCTGTATCGATTCAGCTCAACTGCGGAGGGAAGCTCGACTGCGGAGGGAATCAGCGACAACAGCAACAGGCCGCGGACACGCGGCGGCAGAGGTCGACGTGCAGGCGCGCCACGAGCGGGACGCTCGCGGTCATCGGGTGCGCAACTGTGGTCAACATGTTGAACACGCTAACACTTCTCCTTTGAGAAGCCCAAAGTCATTCTTTGATCCACAAGACCGCGGCGCCCGCCCCGCACGGCCCGGAAAACACGAAAGCCCCAGCGTTACGGGCGGTGGTCCCGTAGCTGGGGCGGTTCGGTGTGTGAGGAAGCCAACGCGGCTCCGGTCAGCCGACGCGGGCGGCGTCGTCGGCCACGTCCTCCTGGCTGCGGTTCGCCGCGAGCTTGTCCTTCGCACCCGCGACGCGCCCGGAGATCTGCACGGACATCGCGTCGCGCTGCTTGCGCAGCAGGACGAACGACAGCGGCGCGGACAGCACGAGGGCGAGCAGCACGATCCAGGCGGGGTTGGCGTCGCCGAGGCCGGAGGGCACCCAGCCCAGGCGGACCAGCAGGGCGACGAGGACCAGGCATCCGACGAAGATGCCCAGGCGCATCGCGGTGTAGCGGATCGTCGCGCTCGTCTTGAGGGACACGGTGACCCCACCTTCTCTCTCGTCGTCCTACGGACAGGGCGTTTGCCCGTCCAGTGAAGCACGCCGGCACCCCTCGACGGCTCGCCGGGGGTCGGTGCCGCCTCGGCACCGCACCGCACCGCACCGGCCGGGGCGCGGCCGGGGCGGGGAACCGGAAGGCCCCGGTCCCTGGGGACCGGGGCTCCGTCATCGCCGGGCTCGCTCAGAGGCGCATCGCCTGCGGGGTCTCGCGCAGGTCGGCGTCCGGGCCGGGGTACTCGCGGATGATCTCGTAGCGCGTGTTGCGCTCCACGGGGCGGAAGCCCGCCTCGCGGATGAGGTCGAGGAGGTCCTCGCGGCCGAGCTTGTTCGGGGTGCCGTAGTTGTCGGCGTCGTGCGTGATCTTGTACTCGACGACCGAGCCGTCCATGTCGTCCGCGCCGTGCAGCAGGGCGAGCTGGGCGGTCTGCACGCCGTGCATCACCCAGAACACCTTGACGTGCGGGACGTTGTCGAAGAGCAGCCGGGAGACCGCGAAGGTCTTCAGCGCCTCGGCGCCGGTCGCCATCGAGGTGCGCGCCTGGAGCTTGTTGCGGACCTTGCCGTCCTTCATGTCCACGAAGTCGTGCTGGTAGCGCAGCGGGATGAAGACCTGGAAGCCGCCGGTCTCGTCCTGGAGCTCGCGCAGCCGCAGTACGTGGTCCACGCGGTGGCGCGGCTCCTCGATGTGCCCGTAGAGCATCGTCGCCGGGGTCTTGAGCCCCTTGGAGTGCGCGAGGCGGTGGATGCGCGACCAGTCTTCCCAGTGCGTGCGGTGGTCCACGATGTGCTGGCGGACCTCCCAGTCGAAGATCTCCGCGCCGCCGCCGGTCAGCGACTCCAGACCGGCCTCGATCAGCTCGTCCAGGATGTCGGAGGCCGACATGCCGGAGATCGTCTCGAAGTGGTGGATCTCCGTCGCCGTGAACGCCTTCAGCGAGACGTTCGGCAGCGCCTCCTTGAGGGCCGACAGCGAACGCGGGTAGTACCGCCACGGCAGGGTGGGGTGCAGGCCGTTGACGATGTGCAGCTCGGTGAGGTTCTCGTTCTCCATGGCCTTGGCCAGGCGGACGGCTTCCTCGATGCGCATCGTGTACGCGTCCTTCTCCCCCGGCTTGCGCTGGAAGGAGCAGTACGCGCAGGAGGCGGTGCACACGTTCGTCATGTTGAGGTGGCGGTTGACGTTGAAGTGGACCACGTCACCGTTCTTGCGCATGCGCACCTCGTGCGCGAGGCCGCCGAGCCACGCCAGGTCGTCCGACGCGTAGAGGGCGATGCCGTCCTCACGTGTCAGCCGCTCGCCGGAGCGGACCTTCTCCTCCAGCTCACGCTTGAGCCCAGCGTCCATGCCGGTGTCTCCTCTTTGTCCCGACCTGCCTGCAACCGCCACCCACCGTACTCTCAGCTCTCCTCGGGCAGCTCCCCGACCCGGTTCTCCCACTTCGTGGAGAGCACGATCGTGGTGCGGGTGCGCGAGACGCCCTTGGTGCCCGAGAGCCTACGGATGATCTTCTCCAGGCCGTCGACGTCGCTGGCGCGGACCTTCAGCATGAAGGAGTCGTCGCCCGCGATGAACCAGCAGTCCTCGATCTCCGCGAGGTCGCGCAGCCGACGGGCCACGTCCTCGTGGTCGGCGGCGTCGGAGAGGGAGATGCCGATCAGTGCGGTGACGCCGAGCCCGAGCTCGGCGGCGGCCACCGTCGCGCGGTAGCCGGTGATGACGCCGGCCGTCTCCAGCCGGTTGATGCGGTCGGTGACGCTGGGGCCGGAGAGGCCCACGAGACGGCCCAGCTCCGCATACGAGGCACGACCGTTCTCGCGAAGTGCCTGGATGAGCTGCCTGTCCACCGTGTCCATTACGTGGAGCCTTCCATTATTCGGCGATGCTGCAAGTCTAGGTATAGAATCAAAGGCACGTAGGGTCAACACCCTGCGAATCTTTCAACAGATCGATGACGATCTTCAGGAGTGGTTCACCGTGTACACGATCGAGATGGCCTACGCGCACATGCGACAGCTCCAGGAGCTGGCCAACCGATCCCGCACCGACCAGCCGTCCGCCGCTCACCGCGTGGACAAGACCCGCAAGCCGCGCAGCACCAAGAAGCGCTAGTCACCGCCGCTTGCCCCCTCGGGAGGACGGGAGCCACCGAGCTCCCCCTCCCACCGGCGGTACAGCCGGTGCGGCACACCCGCCGCGTCGAGCACCCGCCCCGCGACGAAGTCCACCAGATCCTGGATGTGCGTCGCCCCCGCGTAGAACGCCGGAGAGGCGGGCAGCACCACTGCGCCCGCCTCGTCCAGCGCCACCAGCTGCTTCAGGGTCTGCCCGCTGAGCGGGGTCTCCCGCACCGCGACCACCAGCCGGCGCCGTTCCTTGAGCGTCACGCTCGCCACCCGCTGGAGCAGGTCCTTCGACAGCCCGAGCGCCACTCCGGCCACACAGGCCGTGGACGCCGGCACGATCAACATCCCCTGCACGGGGTACGACCCCGAGCTCGGCCCGGCCGCCAGGTCGCCGGCCGCCCAGTGCCGGACGTCGTCCAGTACCGGCGCCGCGAACGTACCCGGCTTCCCGTCCGCCCCGCGCTCCAGCCACCGGGACAGGTCCTCGCGCCAGTGCGCGTCACGGAAGGCGATGCCGGTCTCGTCCAGGAGGGTGAGCCGGGAGGCCCTGCTCACCACCAGGTCCACACTTTCCCCCGCGGCCAGCAGCCCGCGGAGCACCGCCGCCGCGTACGGCGTCCCGGACGCCCCGGAAACCCCGACCACCCACGGGGTGCGATTGCGCTCAGTCATACCTCCGAGACTATCCGGCCACACCGGAAGGGCACTGGGTAAGGTGACCCGACGTTCAAGGGGTGGGACGTACGACACACGAGGGGGCGGGGCCGCCGTGGCGGAAGCACACCTGGAGGAGTGGAGCCGAACGCGGCGGGCCAAGGCGGCCGCCCTGCTGATGCTGGGGTGGGTGGGCCTGCTCTGGCTGATAGAAGCGGTCGACCACGCCACCGGCCACGCGCTCGACGAGTACGGCATCGTGGCCCGGGAGCCCTACAGCCTCCTGCGGTCCCCGCTGGGCGCGTTCCTGCACTTCGGCTTCGACCACGTCGCCTCCAACAGCGTGCCGCTGCTGGTCTTCGGTTTCGTCGCAGCGCTCAGCGGCATCCGCCGCTTCCTCGCCGTCAGCGCCATCATCATCGTCGCCGACGGCATCGGCACCTGGCTGATCGCGGAGACGGACAGCATCACCGCCGGCGCCTCCGGCCTCGTCTTCGGCCTCTTCGGCTACCTCGTCGTACGGGGCTTCGTCGAGCGCAAGGTCCTGGGCATCGTGGTGGGCGTGGTGATCGGCCTCTACTGGGGCGCCGGCATCTTCTACGGCCTCCTGCCCGACGACGACGGGATCAGCTGGCAGGGCCACCTCTGCGGCCTCACGGCCGGCGTGGTCACGGCCCTCTTCTTCCGCCGGCCGGCCCCCCGCACCACCCTCACGCTCTAGAAGGTCAGCCCCCGCACGATCAGGTCCAGCAGCGCGCACACGAACAGGGCCATCCCGATGAACCCGTTCACCGTGAAAAACGCGCGGTTCAGGCGGGACAGGTCGTGCGGCCTGACGATGGTGTGCTCGTACAGGAACGCGCCGATGACGATCACCAGGCCGGCCCAGAACAGCACGCCCGCGCCCGTCAGCACGCCGTACCAGGCCAGCAGGCCGGTGGTCACCACGTGCGCGCCGCGGGCGCCCCACAGGGCCGCCGGGATGCCGAAACGGGCCGGCACCGAGCGGACGCCCTCGGCCCGGTCGGCCGCCACGTCCTGGCAGCCGAAGATCAGGTCGAACCCGCCGATCCACACGCCGACGGCGAGCCCCAGCACGACCGCGTCCCAGGACCACTCACCGGTGACGGCCAGCCAGGCTCCGATGGGCCCCATGGCCTGGGCGACGCCCAGGATGGCGTGCGGGAAGTCCGTGAACCGCTTCCCGTACGGGTAGACCACCATCGGCACCACGGCGATCGGCGCCAGCATCAGGCACAGCGGGTTCAACAGCGCCGCCGAGCCGAGGAACACGATTAGCGCGATCCCGGCCCCGGTCCAGGCGGAGCGCACCGACACCGCTCCGGTCACGAGCTCGCGGCCGGCGGTGCGCGGGTTCCGGGAGTCGATCTCCCGGTCGATGATCCGGTTGGCGGCCATCGCGAAGGTGCGCAGCCCGACCATGCAGATGGTCACGAGCAGCAGCGTGCCCCAGTGCACGGTCCCGTCGAGCCGGAACATCGCGGTGAAGGCGGCGATGTAGGCGAACGGCAGCGCGAAGACCGAGTGCTCGATCATCACGAGCCGTAGGAACGCCTTCACCTTGCCGTTCGCGCGGGGCGCGGGCCCGGATCCGAGGACCCCTTCGGCGGCCGACGTCATCGGAGGGACCTCCGGAACTGTTCGAGTTCGACGCGCAGGTCGGCGAGGGCGGTCGGGCCGATCTCCACCTCCAGCGGAGGCGTGCCCTCCGACGGCGGCGGGACGACGGACGCCAGGAAGGCGAAGCCCTCGCCGGCGGG
The DNA here is from genome assembly GCF_055574495.1 of Streptomyces sp. NPDC029836. Classification (NCBI taxonomy): domain Bacteria; kingdom Bacillati; phylum Actinomycetota; class Actinomycetes; order Kitasatosporales; family Streptomycetaceae; genus Streptomyces; species Streptomyces sp. NPDC029836. The sequence continues at coordinate 163,912 of NZ_JBVHZI010000012.1, forward strand.
CCGGCCGCTGAGGCGCAGGACGTCGTGGGCGGCCACGGTCAGCACGAGCGTGAACTCGGCGTCCGGGTCGGCGGTCGCGTCCAGCAGGCTGCCCGCGAAGGCGTCGGCGTCGGCGGTGGACAGCTCGGTCAGGGCGATCTCGCGGCCCTCCCCGTCCGTCCGGTCGGCGATCAACTGCCACAGGTCGGACGGCCCCGCGAACTCCTCGGGGCTCACCCCGGCCCGCTCGGCCGCCTCCCGCACACCCGGCTGCGCCGGATCGATCTCGGGCCGCACGAGCGCGACACAGGGCGTGTCGGTACCGATGAAGAGGGCGGGTCCGCCCACGGCGATGGGGCTCACAGTCCGTACTCCTTCCAGCGGCGGTCCACGAGGGCCGCCGTCGCGGGGTCGGACTCCACCATGTCGGGCCAGCCGCCGTCGCGCGTGTAACCCTCCTCCGGGAGTTTCTTCGTGGCGTCGATGCCCGCCTTGCCGCCCCAGAACTGCTGGTACGAGGCGTGGTCCAGATGGTCCACCGGGCCCTCGACCACCGTCAGGTCACGCGCGTAGTCCGTGTTGCCGAGCGCCCGCCAGGACACCTCGTGCAGGTCGTGGACGTCGCAGTCCTTGTCCACCACGATGATCAGCTTGGTCAGCGACATCATGTGGGCGCCCCAGACGGCGTGCATGACCTTCTGCGCGTGCTTCGGGTACTTCTTGTCGATCGAGACGATCGCGCAGTTGTGGAAGCCGCCCGACTCCGGCAGGTGGTAGTCCACGATGTCCGGCACGATGATCTTCAGGAGCGGCAGGAAGAACCGCTCGGTGGCCCGGCCCAGCGGGCCGTCCTCGGTCGGCGGGCGGCCGACCACGATCGACTGGATCAGCGGACGCTTGCGCATCGTCACGCAGTCGATCTTCAACGCGGGGAAGGGTTCCTGCGGGGTGTAGAAACCGGTGTGGTCGCCGAAGGGGCCCTCGGGGAGCATCTCCCCCGGCTCCAGCCAGCCCTCGATGACGACCTCGGCGTTGGCCGGGACCTGGAGCGGGACCGTCTTGCAGTCGACCATCTCGATCCGCTTGCCCGCGACGAAGCCGGCGAACAGGTACTCGTCGATGTCGCCCGGCAGCGGCGCCGTGGAGGCGTAGGTGACGGCCGGCGGACAGCCGAAGGCGATCGCGACGGGCAGCCGCTCGCCCTTCGCCGCGGCGACGGCGTAGTGGTTGCGGCTGTCCTTGTGGATCTGCCAGTGCATGCCGATGGTGCGCTTGTCGTGGCGCTGGAGGCGGTAGAGGCCGAGGTTGCGCACGCCCGTCTCGGGGTGCTTGGTGTGCGTCAGGCCGAGGTTGAAGAAGTCCCCGCCGTCCTTGGGCCAGGTGAACAGCGCCGGGAGCCGGTCGAGATCGACGTCGTCGCCGGTGAGGACGACCTCCTGGACGGGTGCGGACTCGCCCTTCACCTTCTTCGGCGGGACGTGCACCATCGAGCCGAGCTTGCCGAAGGCCTCGCGGACGCCGATGAAGCCCTGCGGGAGTTCGGGCTTGAGCAGCCCGCCGATCTTCTCGCTGATCTCCGCGTACGACTTCAGACCGAGGGCCTTCAGCAGCCGCCGGTCCGTCCCGAAGACGTTCATCGCGAGCGGCATCGCGGAGCCCTTGACGTTCTCGAAGAGCAGCGCGGGACCCCCCGCCTTGTTCACTCTGTCGACGATCTCCCCTACCTCCAGGTACGGGTCGACTTCGGCCTTGATGCGCTTGAGGTCGCCCTCCCGCTCCAGAGCCCGGAGCAGCGAGCGGAGATCGTCGTAAGCCATGGGGCCCAGTATCCGTCACCCTCTACCCTGGAAGCGTCACCGGGGCCCGACGCGGGCCCGCCGCCACTGTCCGGGAGTCGGTCCCACACCGTGCTGCGCCTTGTGCCCTTCCTGCTGCTCCTCGCACTGACCATCTACGCCTTCGTCGACTGCCTGAACACCCCGGAGGAAGAGGTCAAGGCCCTCCCCAAGGCGGTCTGGGTGATCATCATCCTGCTGTTCTCGATCGTCGGTCCGCTGGTGTGGCTCTTCGCGGGCAAGAAGCGCTCCGCGGTCGGTGGCGCGGGCGGCGGCCGGTCCCGCCGCAACCAGTGGGTCGCCCCCGACGACAACCCGGACTTCCTGAAGTCGTTGCGCGCCGAGCAGGACAAGAAGGACGAGGACCGGCAGGCCGCGGAGGCCGCGGAGGCCGAGGGGGCCGCGGACGGTGCGGACGGCACGGACGGCGAGCGCGACGGCGACCGGGACGAGGACCGCGACAAGGACCGCGACCGCGACCGCGACAAGGACAAGGACTGACGCACCGCGACACCCCACCCCACCGCCGCCTCCACCCCGCCGGGAACTCGCGCGCGGGGTCGGCGCGTTGGAGGGGAAGCGGGTCGGCGTGTGACGCGAAAGATGATTGAACGCGTTCAAGTCGGCTGACAGAATGGCCCCATGCCACTGTCACGGCCCCCGCGGTACGGCGGGCCGCGGATCGTCGACACGGCCTTGCGCAATCTCCTCGCGTACGGCGTGCTCGTCGCCGCCCTGCTCGCCATGACCGGCTGGAACCCGCAGCGCTCCGCCCCCGGCCCCGTCCCCGCCGTCTACGACGCCCGGCTCTCCGAGATCGTCGGCACCTGGCGTTGCGTCGACGGCACCGTGGTGGTCTTCCACGCCGGCGGCGCCGCCTCCGTCACCCTCCTCGACGGCCAGGAACGCGACTACGCCGCCGGCTGGCGGCTGTCCGGGCCGGCCACCTGGACGCTCACCGACGACCGGTCCGCCGGCCGCAACCTCGGCCAGCACCTGCGCCTGGACCTGCCCGCCGCCACCGGCACCGCGACCCGCAGCAACACGGTCACCCGCACGCCCGGCCGCTATTCCTGGACCTTCGAGCTGCGCCGCGACGAACGCCGGACCCTGGAGCTCTACTTCTTCCTCGGCCCCGCGCAGGGCCACGGCGCCTACGTCCTGGAGAAGGACGCCTGAGCACGCGGGCCCCCCTGAACACGAAGGGGCCCCCGAGCACGCGGGGACCCCCGAGCACGAGAAGGCCCCGCCGCCCGCCCCGACGTGGTCGATGGTGGGCGGCGGGGCCGCTCGGAGCCGCCGGTGGGCGTCAGACGCCGGCGTACGAGTGCTTGCCGCTGAGCAGGATGTTCACGCCGTAGTAGTTCCAGATCCAGCAGGCGAACGCGAACAGCGCCAGGTAGGCGGCCTTGCGGCCCTTCCAGCCGGCCGTGGCGCGCGCGTGCAGGTAGCAGGCGTACGCGACCCACGTCACGAACGACCAGACCTCCTTGGGGTCCCAGCCCCAGTAGCGGCCCCAGGCGTCGCCCGCCCAGATCGCGCCGGCGACGATGGTGAACGTCCACAGCGGGAAGACGGCCGCGTTGATGCGGTACGAGAACTTGTCGAGCGAGGCCGAGGAGGGCAGCCGCTCCATCACCGAGGTGCGGAAGCGGCCCGGCGTGCGGCCCGCCTCCAGGTGGCTCTCGTAGCTGTCGCGGAACAGGTAGAGCACCGCGCCGGCCGCGCCGATGTAGAAGACGGCGCCGCAGAAGATGGCGGTGGAGACGTGGATCCACAGCCAGTACGAGTCCAGCGCCGGCACCAGCTGGTCGCTGTCGGTGTAGAGCACCTTGACCGCGATGCCGAGGTCCAGCAGGACGGTGGTGACCAGGATCAGACCGAGCCAGCGGACGTTCTTCCTCAGCGCGAGGAGCAGCAGGTACGCGCCGACGGCCACCGTGGAGAAGGTGATCGAGAACTCGTACATGTTGCCCCAGGGGGCCCGCTGCACCGACAGCGCGCGGGCCACGACGCCGGCCGCCTCGATGAGGAAGCCGAGCGCGGTCAGCGAGACCGCGACCCGCCCGTACAGGTCGCCCTGCTGGTCCCCGCCGGCGGCGCCGGGGCCGTCCGGCACGTCGCGCGAGCCGGTGGCCGAGCGGGTGATGACCTTCGGCTTGTCGAGGACGGCGGTGCCGCCCTTGCCGCGGACCTGCACCGCGGGCGCCCCGGCCGGTTGCGGCGCCGTCAGCGCCGCGGCCGTTCGGGCCACCTTGCTGCGGCTGCCGAAGGTCCACTCGGCGATGTGCGCGAGGAAGGCGAGCGTGTAGACCGCCATCGACGAATAGATCAGGTAGTTGCTGATCTGCGCCAGGTTCTCATTGGCTGCGACTGCGAGCGGCGTCATCCGCGCTCCCCTTCAACGTTTTCCTTGACAGGTTGTCCGGGCGCCGAGGGCGCCTGCTGGTGGAGGGCGGCGGACAGCACCGCGAGTTCCTCCGGGAGCCTGGCGGACTCGCTGCGGCCGAGGCCCGCCATCTCGACGACGGTGACGCCGTCCTTGCCGGTCACCGCCCGGACCCAGATCCGGCGGCGCTGGATGAACAGTGAGGCGGCCAGACCGCCGATGGCGACGACGGCGCCCGCGAGGGCGAGGCCGTTGGCGGGCTGCTGGGTGACCGAGAAGGTCGCCCAGCGCTCGATGCCCTCGAACTTCACGGTGCCCGCGCCGTCCGGCAGGGTCATCGTCTCGCCGGGCAGCAGCCGCTTCTTGAACAGCTCGCCCTGCTCGTCCTTGAACTCCTTCATCTTCGAGGTGTTCAGCTGGTACACGTTCTGCGGCAGGCCCGAGTCGACGCCGAGGCTGCCGTGGTAGGCGCTGAGCGCGAGGACGGGGAAGTCCAGCGCCGGGAACTGCGAGAGCATCGTGCCATGGCCCTCGCCGGCGAAGGTCGGCACGAACATGGCGTTGAAGCCGAGCTGCTCCGCCTTGCCGTCCTTGTCCTTGTAGCCGTCGGTGACCTTGATGGCGCCCGAGGAGCTGAGGTTCGCGTCGAAGGGCAGCATCGGCACGGCGTCCTTGTAGATCACCTTGCCGTCGGGCGCGGTCACCGAGATGACCGGCGCGTAGCCGTGGCCGAGGAGGAAGATCTTGGAGCCGTCGACCTCCAGCGGCTTGTTGACCTCGATCTCGGTCCTGACCGGCTTGCCGTGCGCGCCCTCGCTGAAGGAGACGTACGCCTTGAAGTCGCGCGGGGTGCCCTTCTGCGGGCCGCTCGTCTCGTACGTCGCGTCGAACTTGTCCAGGGTGAACGAGAACGGCGGCAGGCTGTCGGGCGAGAAGAGGCCGCCGTACTTGAAGTCGTCGTACTGGGTCAGCGTGTTCGAGAAGCCCTTGCCGCGCAGGACGAGCTTGCCGCCCTCGGACTTGTAGAGCTGCCCGACCGCGAAGGCCACCAGCATGAAGATCAGGGCGATGTGGAAGGCCAGGTTCCCGGCCTCGCGAAGGTAGCCCTTCTCGGCGGCGACGGCCGTCCCGGAGGCCTCCGTACGGAAGCGCCGGCCGCCCAGCAGGGTCCTCGCCGAGGCGAGGACCTCCTCGGGGGACTTCTCCGTGCGCCAGGTCGCGTACGCCGGCAGCCGGTCCAGGCGCCGGGGGGCGCCCGGCGGGCGGCCGGCGAGCTGGCCGACGAACTGCCAGGTGCGCGGCACGATGCAGCCGATGAGCGACACGAACAGCAGGATGTAGATCGCGGAGAACCACACCGAGCTGTAGACGTCGAACAGCTGGAGCTTCTCGGCGATCGGCACCCAGAACTCGTGCGCGTCCTTCCACTCGGCGACCTTCATCGCGTCGACCTGCGTCTGCGGGACGAGCGAGCCGGGGATCGAGCCGAGGGACAGTAGGAAGAGCAGGATCAGCGCCACCCGCATGGAGGTGAGCTGCCGCCAGAACCAGCGGGCCCAGCCGATCACGCCGATGCCGACGGGGGCCGACGGCGCGTCCTCCAGCGGGGCCGTGGACAGCTGCGCGCCGGCCGCGGCGTCGGTGGCGTCCGCGGCGGGGTCGACGACTTCGGTGGGGTCCGCGGGGGCGGAGTCGTGCGGCGCCTCGCCGGGCGCCCTGTCGGTCGTACTCATGTCCGTGTAGTCCTCAGATCCCCACCGTGAAGCTCTCGCTCCAGCTCTGCATCTCCATGACGATGCTGCCCCACCATCCTGTGACGAGCAGGATGCCGGTGAGGACCAGCATGCCGCCGCCGATGCGCATCACCCACGCGTAGTGCTTCTTCACCCAGCCGAACGCTCCGAGCGCCTTGCGGAAGGCGACGGCGGCGAGGATGAACGGTACGCCGAGTCCGAGGCAGAAGACGGTGGTCAGCAGCGCGCCGCGGCCGGCGCTCGCCTGCTCGAAGGCGAGGCTGTTGACGGCTGCGAAGGTCGGGCCCATGCAGGGCGTCCAGCCGACGCCGAACAGGACGCCGAGCACGGGCGCGCCGAGCAGTCCCGCCGTCGGCTTCCTGTGGAAGCGGAACTCGCGCATCGTCAGGCCGGGGATGAGCCCCATGAAGAACAGGCCGAGGACGATCACCAGGGCGCCGAGCACCCGGGAGATCACGTCCTGGTGGGCCTGCAACGTCTGGCCGAAGTACCCGAAGAGCGCGCCGGTCGAGACGAAGACGGCGGTGAAGCCGAGGACGAAGAGGGTGGCCCCGGCGACCATCCGGCCGCGCCGCGCCTCGGCGAGGTCCACCCCGCCGACGCCGGTGACGTACGACAGGTAGCCGGGGACCAGCGGCAGCACGCAGGGCGAGAAGAAGGACACCAGACCGCCGAACAGGGCGATCGGCAGGGCGGCCAGCAGGCCGCCGTTCAGGACCGTGGTGTTGACGCCGATCGGCTCGGCGGCCAGGAGGTACTCGACCACGAGGTCACTTCTCCGCGAGGAGCGGGTCGATCATCGAGCGCAGCTGCTCCTCGTTGAGCGCGACGAGGGCGCGGGCCGCGATCCGGCCCTGCTTGTCGAGGACGATCGTGGAGGGGATGGCCTGCGGGTTCAGCGTGCCCTTGGGGAAGCGGAGCATCAGCTTGCCGTCCGGGTCGTAGAGGCTGGGGTAGGTGATCCCGTACGTCTCCTCGAAGGAGGCCGCGTTCTGCTTGCTGTTGTCGCGGGTGTTGAGGCCGACGAAGGTGACGTCCTTGCCGGCGTCGGCCATCTCCTTCGAGACCTTCGCGAAGTACGGGGCCTCGGCGCGGCACGGCGGGCACCAGGAGCCCCAGACGTTGAGGACGACGACCTTGCCCTTGAGGGTGGTCGTGTCGAGCGTCGGGCCGGCGACCGTCTCGCCGTCGAGCTTGGGGGCTTCCTTGCGGTCGGCCGAGGCAACGGTGGCGATGCCGCTGGGGCCCGCCACGTAGTTGCCGCCGGCGGACCCGGAGGGCTTGCCGCCGTCCCCGTCGCCGCACGCCGTCAGGGTCAGGGCGCTCGCGAGGGCCACCGCGGTCAGCAGGGCGGCGCGGCCGCTGGTCGAGCGGCGGCTACTTCGGCGGCGAAGGGCGCGGCTAAGGCTCATGTGAAAAGTTTCGCATGACCGATTTGCGGATCTTCCGCACCCCCCGACGCGAAGTCAATGCGCTGGTCAGGTACGGGAGAGGTACGTGGACCAGCCACCGTCCGGCTGCTTGCCCGGTCCGAGGGCGTGCAGTTTGGCCAGTACGGCGGGGTCCTGGACGTCCAGCCAGTCGGTGAACTGCCGGAAGGATATGAGGCGTACGTCCTTTTTGCGCGCCATGCTCTTGAGGGCCTCCTCGACGGCGTCCATGTAGATGCCGCCGTTCCACTCCTCGAAGTGGTTGCCTATGAAGAGGGGAGCGCGGTTGGTCTCGTAGGCCCGTCGGAAGCCGCCGAGGTAGGTGGCGGTGGCCTGGGAGCGCCAGCCGGGGTAGTTGGCGGGGACGCCCTTCGTCGAGTTCTTCGACTGGTTGGCGAGGATGTTGTAGTCCATCGACAGCACGTCGAAGGAGTGCCCGGGGAAGGGCAGCGACTGGAGCGGCAGGTCCCAGATCCCTTCCTTCTTCACCGGCCAGGTCTGCAGGCCGCCGGGCGAACTGGCGTCGTAGCGCCAGCCCAGTTCGCGGGCGACGGGCAGCAGGGTGTCGCGGCCCAGCAGGCAGGGGGTGCGCCCGCCGACCAGTTCCTTGCGGTAGTCGAAGGGCAGCGGTTCGAGATCGACGAAGCCCGTGTTGGTGCGCCAGCCCGTGACGAACGACACGGCCTGGTCGATCTCGGTGCGCCAGTCCTCGGAGGTCCAGCGGGCCACGGAGCCGGGGCCGGCGCAGAAGTGGCCGTTGAAGTGGGTGCCGATCTCGTGCCCGTCGAGCCAGGCCTGGCGGACGTGGCCGAGGGTGGCGCGGATGTTCTCGTCCTTGAGGTAGCCGATGTCGGAGGCCCCGACGGGGTTGCGCGGCGGCTTGTAGAGGTGCTTCTTCGACTCGGGCAGCAGATAGAGGCCGGAGAGGAAGAAGGTCATGGTCGCGTCGTGGTCGCGGGCGAGCTTGAGGAAGCGCGGGAACAGGCCGTTGCCGACCTCGCCCGCCCCGTCCCAACTGAAGACGACGAACTGCGGCGGCGTCTCGCCCGGCTGGAGCGGCACGGGCGCCGGGGGCTGCCGGGGCTGCCCGCCGGTGTCGGCGGTGGAGCCGTCACCGATCGGCTTGGCGTCGGGTTTCGCGGGGCCCGCGGTGGAGTCCGGGCCCGCGCCGCCCTGTTCGGATCCGCCGCCTCCGCCGCCACAGCCCGCGACGCCCATCGCGGCGGCGGCGGCAGCACCGAGTCCGAGCAGTGTCCTTCGACTGAAGTCTCGTACGTCGCTCATGAAATGTCATATAAACGGACAATCCAGGGGCGCCGACACCCCGCCCCGCCCGAGCGCACGGAACTTGAGCGAACTCATCCCCAACCATGGCGTCCTTTTGACCTTCACGGCGCAACCGGACCGCGAGGCACGGTCGCGGGGGCGCCGGGGTCGTCAGGCAGCGGGGGCCCCGGGGCGGCCGGCGGCGGGCCCACTCGACCGAGGACGGCGGCCGGCCCGGGCCGGGGGGATCGCACGGCCCCCCGGCCGAGCGGGAATCAGGCCCCGAAGGCCTTCGACTTGCCCTTCACCGGCTTCGCCCCGGCCAGCAGGTGGGCCGGAACCAGGTCGCGCGCCGGCTCGCTGTAGCCCACCGACACCAGCCGCTCGCCCTGGTACGTGAACGACGTCAGCGAGGCCAACGTGCACTGCCGGCGCCGCGGGTCGTGCCACAGCCGCCGCTTCTCCGCGAAGCTGCGCACGATCCAGATCGGCAGCTGGTGGCTGACCGCCACCGCCTCGTGCCCGCGCGCGGCGTCCCGCGCCGCCTCGATCGCGCTCATCATCCGCACGACCTGCTCGACGTACGGCTCGCCCCAGGACGGCTTGAACGGGTTCGTCAGGTGCTTCCAGTTGCCCGGCCGGCGCAGCGCGCCGTCGCCGACGCCGAAGGTCTTGCCCTCGAAGACGTTGCCCGCCTCCAACAACCGCCCGTCGGTCGCCAGGTCCAGGCCGTGCGTCTTGGCGATCGGCACGGCCGTCTCCTGCGCCCGCTCCAGCGGGGACGCCACCACGTGGCTGATGTCCCGGTCCTGGAGGTGCTCGGCGACCCGGTCGGCCATCTGCCGGCCGAGCTCGGAGAGGTGGTAGCCGGCCCGGCGGCCGTAGAGGACGCCGTCCGGGTTGTGCACCTCGCCGTGCCGCATGAGGTGGACCACGGTGATGTCGCTCACGCGCCCGCCTCCGGCTTCGCCTCGGCGGCGGCGCGGGCCGCGGCCGGCAGGGCGGCGGCGATGCGCTCGACCGCCCGCTCGTCGTGCGCCGTGGACACGAACCAGGACTCGAACGCCGACGGCGGCAGGTAGACGCCCTGCGCCAGCATCGAGTGGAAGAACCCGTTGAAGCGGAAGCTCTCCTGCTTCTTCGCGTCGTCGTAGGTGCGGACCTCGTCCGCCGTGAAGAACACGGAGAACATGTTGGAGGCCGTCTGCAACCGGTGCGTGACGCCCTCCTTGGTCAGCGCGCCGGTCACCAGACCCTGGATCTCCCGGGAGACCGCGTCGACCTTCTCGTACGCCGCGTCGTCCAGCAGCCGCAGCTGCGCGAGACCGGCGGCCGTGGCGATCGGGTTACCGGACAGCGTGCCCGCCTGGTAGACCGGGCCGGCCGGGGCCAGGTGCCCCATCACGTCGGCGCGCCCGCCGAAGGCCGCCGCCGGGAAGCCGCCGCCCATGACCTTGCCGAAGGTCATCAGGTCGGGCTTGACCCCGTCCACGCCGTACCAACCGGCGCGGGAGGTACGGAATCCCGTCATCACCTCGTCGGAGATGTACAGGGCGCCGTTCTCCCGGCACAGGTCGGCGAGCCCCTGGTTGAAGCCCTCGCCCGGGGTCACGACGCCCATGTTGCCGGGCGCCGCCTCGGTGATCACACAGGCGATCTCGCCGGGGTGCGCGGCGAACGCGGCCCGGACGGCCTCCAGGTCGTTGTAGGGCAGCACGATCGTGTCCCCGGCCTGCGCGCCCGTCACGCCCGGGGTGTCCGGGAGCGCGAAGGTCGCGAGTCCGGAGCCGGCGGAGGCCAACAGGGCGTCGACGTGTCCGTGATAGCAACCGGCGAACTTGACGATCTTGGCGCGGCCGGTGAAACCACGGGCCAGCCGGATCGCCGACATGGTCGCCTCGGTGCCGGACGACACCAGGCGCACCTGCTCGACGGGCTCGATGCGGGCGACGATCTCCTCGCCGAGGGCGACCTCGCCCTCACCGGGCGTGCCGAAGGACGTGCCGCGGGCCACGGCGGCCTGGACGGCCTCGATCACCTGCGGGTGGGAGTGGCCGAGAATCATCGGTCCCCACGAGCAGACCAGGTCGACGTACTCACGCCCGTCGGCATCGGTCAGGTAGGGACCGGTACCGGACACCATGAACCGGGGCGTACCGCCCACGGCACGGAAGGCGCGGACCGGAGAGTTCACGCCGCCGGGGGTCACGAGGGACGCGCGCTCGAAGAGCGTCTGCGAAACTGGGGCTTCATACGGGTACGGGTAGCTCACACCAGCCATGGTCTCAGAGGCCGCGACAGACTTGCGGACGGGCGTTTCACCGCGCCGCCGCGGGGGAGGTCACTGCCATGATGATCAGGCTGCGTGGCGGGGGCCGCGGGGCCGGGGCAGGCAATACCAGTCGGGTGGAGATATGCAACGCGGTGGTGGACCGGGCGAGGGCACGGACGGCCTGGACCCGCAGCGCGCCCGTGATGCCCGCCGCCGAGGCAAGCACCGGCGCCGCGGAGCGGAAGCCGCGGACCCCGTACCGGGCCCCACCCGAGACCCTGACGGCGCCCTCGGCCCGGACGGCCTCCCCCGGGGCCGCGGCATGGGAGTGACCTACAAGTACTTCGGCGCCCCCGACGGCGCGACCGCCGCCCGCGTCCCCGTCACGATGCGGCCGGAGGAACTGGGCGGCGACGAGCTCGGCACCGGCGGCATGTTCACCAAGATCAAGCCGGAGACGGTCGCCGCCATGGTGCTGACCGGCATCGAGGGCATACCCCTCCACAAGGTTCCGCCGCTGGAGCTGGTCGTCCTCCACCCCGACTACGCGGTGGTCAAGCTCCCCATGACGGTCGTCGACCCGCTGCGCGGCGTGGGAGAGGAATCCGTCGGCGCGGCCGCCTTCATCTGGTCCACGGTCCCCGACCGCGGCGGCCCGCGGGACGCGTTCAACGTCTACCAGCTCCTGCACGAGTGGCAGGACTTCTCCCACCGCCTCCACGAGGCGGGCCACCAGCCGTACTGCCTGGTCTGGCCCTGACCGGGCCGACCAGACCGGGCCGACCCGCGCGGAGGGCCGGCCGGGCGCCGGGGTGCGTAGCGTGGGTCCATGGAGACACACGTACGGTTGGAGCCCTGGGCCGCCGGGGACTTCTGGCTGCTGGAGCGCAAGAACGAGCCCGTCATGACCGAGCACCTCGGCGGACCCGAGTCACCGGAGAAGCTCGCCGACCGGCACCGCCGCTACCAGGAACTCGGCGCCGGCGAACCGGCCGCCGGACGGATGTTCCGGGTGGTGCTCACGGACACGGACGAGACCGTCGGCTCGATCGGCTACTGGGAACGGGACTGGCGCGACGAGCCGGTGTACGAGACCGGTTGGGCCGTCCTCCCCGAGTTCCAGGGCCGGGGCCTGGCGGTCGCCGCCCTGGCGGAACTCGTCCGCCACGCCACCGCCCACGGCAACCGCCGCGCCCTGCACGCCTTCCCTGGCATCGACCACCCGGCGTCCAACGCGGTCTGCCGGCGCGGCGGGTTCACCTGCCGGGGGGAGGTCGACTTCGAGTACCCGGCCGGCGTTCCGCACCCCAGCAACGACTGGCGCCTGGAGCTGACCCCGACCGCTTCCTGAACCGGCGGGCGGGCGTGCGGGCGCTCCGGCCGCCCGGCCGTTCGGCTCCGCGCCTTCGGCCCGCTCGGCTCCGCGCCGTTCGGCCCGCTCGGCTCCGTGCCCTCCGCCCGCTCGGTTCCGGCCGTTCCGGCGGCGGGCGCGACCGCCGTAATCCGGCGGCGCGGGCCGGGACCGCGATGGCATGCTGACCCCGTGAACGGTCCCGACATTCAGCTCACCCTCGCCCCCGAACTGCGCCTCTTCGCCCCGCCCAGCCGGCGCGCCGAACGCGTACCGACCACCACCGACGGCGCGTCCAGCGTCGGCCACGTCGTCGAGTCGGCGGGCGTCCCCCTGACCGAGGTCGGCCGACTGCTCGTCGACGGCACCGAGGTACCCCTCTCGTACGTCCCCCGCGAGGGGGAGTCCGTCGAGGTGTTCGGCGTGGACCGGCCCCAACGGGTCGCCGGCGCACCGCTGCGCTTCCTGCTCGACGTCCACCTCGGCACCCTCGCCCGCCGGTTGCGGCTGCTCGGCGTCGACGCCGCGTACGAGAACGAGGACATCGGCGACCCCGCACTCGCCACCCGCTCCGCGGCCGAACAGCGCGTCCTGCTCTCCCGCGACCGTGGACTGCTGCGCCGCCGCGAGCTGTTCGCGGGCGCGTACGTCTACAGCGACAACCCCGACGAGCAACTGCGCGACGTCCTGGGTCGGTTCGCCCCCGTGCTCACCCCCTGGACCCGCTGCACCGCCTGCAACGGCCCGCTGAGCGCGGCCGACAAGGACAGCGTCGGCGACCGGCTGGAACACGGCACGCAGCGCTCGTACGACGTCTTCGCCGAGTGCACGGCCTGCGAACGCGTCTACTGGCGCGGCGCGCACCACGCCCGCCTGGAACGCATCGTGGTCGACGCGGTGGCGGAGTTCGGCGGCGGCGCGGGGTAGTACGGGGGCGCGGGGCGGCCCGAGCGCGGGCGACCGGTATCGGAGACGCCCGCCCGGCACCGCGCGCCGCCCGGCACCGCGCGCCCCGCTCGGGGCGCCGCCGCTCAGAACGCGTAGTCGTCGCCCGTGTCCAGGGCCAACACCACGTGGTCGTCGTTGGTGCGGTTGCGGTCGGTCGCCCCGCCGTTCCACCAGGTGTCGATCCGCACCACCACCTCCGACGGCCGCTCCCGCAGGTTCAGCGCCAGCCCGATGTGCCGGCCCCTGCCGTGCTCCGGGAGCGGGCCCGTCTCGCAGACCACCTCGCGCTGTCCGGCCCGCGCACAGCCCCCGGCGAGGTGCTGCACGTCGGCGAGGTCCACCGACAGGCGGACCCGCAGGGTCGCGTTCGCCAGCGCCGAGGGGCCGTCGTTCTCCGGGACCATCCACACCCGCAGCTGCCCCTGGGTCAGGGACACCCGCCCGTGGTAGGCCAGATCGGCCTCCGGGCCCGCCCAGGCGCCGGCCTGCCCGGCCCCGCCGAGCACCAGCAGGCTCGCCACCACCACACTCCGTACGGCACCACGACGCACCGCGACCACCTCCTCGCGCGGACGCTAGCCGGCCCGCCCGCCCCCCGATCGGACCATCACACGAACGAGGGCGAGCCCTCCCCCCATTCGCCGGACGACCCCCGCCCCGTCCGCCTGCGTAGGCTTCCGGCCATGCCGATCGCCCGCTCCGCGCTCCTCTTCGTCCTCGCCGCCCTCCTGGAGATCGGCGGCGCCTGGCTCGTCTGGCAGGGCGTGCGCGAACACCGGGGCTGGGCCTGGATCGGCGCCGGCGTGATCGCGCTCGGCCTGTACGGGTTCGTCGCCACCCTCCAGCCCGACGGCGACTTCGCCCGGGTCCTGGCCGCCTACGGCGGGGTCTTCGTCGCGGGGTCCCTGGTCTGGGGCATGGTCGCCGACGGCTACCGGCCCGACCGCTGGGACGTCACGGGCGCCCTCGTCTGCCTCGCCGGCATGGCCATCATCATGTACGCGCCACGCAGTCACTGAGCGGGCGGCCCGACACGCGCCCGCCCGACCTCCCGTCCCGGCCTATGCTGACGGAAATCGCCCGTACGAACGAACGAGGAGCCCCGCCCATGAGCACGGCCACCCGCACCGCCGTCATCACCGGCGCGAGCAGCGGAATCGGCGCGGCCACCGCCCGGCAGCTCGCCGCAGCCGGCTACCACGTCGTCCTCACCGCCCGCCGCAAGGACCGCATCGAGGCCCTCGCCGCCGAGCTCACCGCCGCGGGCCACGAGGCCACCGCCCACGCCCTCGACGTCACCGACCGGGGCGCCGTCGACGCCTTCGCCGTCTCCTTGGAACGCTTCCCCTCCGTCGACGTCCTCGTCAACAACGCCGGCGGCGCCCTCGGCGCCGAGCCCGTCGCCACCGGTGACCCCGCGGACTGGCGCACGATGTACGAGGTCAACGTCATCGGCACGCTCCACGTGACCCAGGCCCTGCTCCCGGCCCTCACCGCCTCGGGCGACGGCACGGTCGTCGTCCTCTCCTCCACCGCGGGCCACTCCACCTACGAGGGCGGCGCGGGCTACGTCGCCGCCAAGAACGGCGCCCGCGTCATCGCCGAGACCCTGCGCCTGGAGATCCTCGGCCAGCCGGTCCGCGTCATCGAGATCGCCCCCGGCATGGTCAAGACCGACGAGTTCGCCACCACCCGCTTCCGCGGCGACACCGAGAAGGCCGCCAAGGTCTACGCGGGCGTGGCCGAGCCCCTGTCCGCCGACGACGTGGCCGACACCATCACCTGGGCGGTGACCCGCCCCAGCCACGTCAACATCGACCTCCTGGTCGTCCGCCCCCGCGCCCAGGCCTCGAACACGAAGGTCCACCGCGAGCTGTAACCCCTCGGGGCCGACCCGGTCCGGCCGCGCCGGTCAGACCAACCCGGCCGACTTCAGGTGCCGCACGAGGGCCGCCGGCTCCAGCCCGGCGGCCTTCGCCGCGTCCAAGGCACGCCGGAGGTCGGCCGCCGGCGTCGGCGTGAAGTGCGGCAGCACGATGTCCCCCGCCCGCAGCCGCGGCGTCGGCGGCGTCTGCCCCCAGGTCGTGAAGTCGTGCGTCCAGGTGATCAGCGCCTTGCCCCCGCACGCCTTCGCCGCGAGCCGTACGTCGTCGTTCACGACCCCGTACGGCGGCCGCAGCAGCTCCGGCGCTCCCCCGAAGGGAGCCTCCACCCGCTCACCGGCCCCGCACACTTCGGCATCCTTCACCGAGCGAGCACGGCGACGAGCACACGGGATCTCCCCATGCCACACACCCCGGTCCAGAACACCTTCGCCGTCGCGGTCCTACTCGGGGTCTCCCTCCGCCGAAAGTGGGCGCGGACGGAGGCAGTTGCACGCCACCGCCTCGGCCGGACCCCGCTCCGGCACCTCCAACGTCACCGTCACGCTCCACCGCACCGTCGTCCGCCGCCACCGGCGCGACTCCCCACCGCTCTGCGGCGCTTCCCCGGCGCCCAGCAGCACCTCCACGTCGGCGTGCGAACCCACGCCGCCCTGCGGGAACGTCACCGAACGGTCGCCCGTCCACCGATCGGTCCGGGTGAACGCGCACGTCACCAGCGCCTTCCCGTCCGCCAACCGGACCACCGGCAGCTCGACCCCGCCGGCCGCCGGCGCGAAGGCTTGCTCCCGGGTCACGATCCGCCAGTTCCCACCGGCCGCCGCGTTGGCCGCCTCGACCACCCCGCTCGTCAACGGACCCGGCACGAAGTCCGCGCTCTCCGTCCGGCCCTCCGGCGCGGTGAAGCTCATCCACTCCGCGTACCGCCCGCACACCTCCCGGTCCGCGCCGGCCCTCGGCGAGAGCGCGGCCTCGCCCCCCGCGCCCCGCACGAAAGCCGCGACCTCACGGGGTCGCACGTCGTAGCCGTGGAGCGCGGCGGCGTTGTCCTCGAACACCCCTGCTTTGCGGGGCGTGTCGTACACCCAGGACAGGACGGCCGCCTTCCACTCCGCTCCCGCCGCCTCCTGGACGAAGTAGTGCACGGCGCGCGCCCGCGGGTTGTCGATCGGCGAATCACCCCGACTCAACGCGACGAACGTACGCGGGTACCCGGGCTGGTCCCGCTCCGCCGGAATCAGGAACTCCGGCCGCCGGAACACCCCCGCCTCCCAGTCGGCCTTCCGTTTGCGCCGCGCCTCGACCACGGCCAGGCTCTCCGCCAGCAGCGGCCCGGTCTCCACCCGGGCGAAGCCGTCGGCGTCCAGCCCCGCGACGGCCGCCCCGCGCGCCGCGACGTACCGGTCGAACACCTGCTGCGCCTGCCACACCCCGATCACCGTCGCCACGGGCGCCACCGAAGGCCGCGCGGCAGCCTTGGCGTCGGCATCCCCGCCCGCACACCCACCGACCCCGAGCACGCATACCGCCACCACCCCGGCCACCACCGCCCGCACCCGCCACCGACCAGCCACGACGACCCACTCCCCCACCCACCGAACGACCGGAACAGCGCATGGAAACACGCCGCCGACCACATCCCGGACGCGCCCGGATCACGATCGGAACAGCGCCGACCGCGCCCCTCCCCGGATGACCCCACTCGGCGACCTGGACCCTGTGCTCTCTTGAGGCCAGGACCATCATCAACGAACTCGGCATCCCTTACGGCAAGAAGTCCCTGAGCGTCAAACCGCCGCGCACCGACTTCGCCCGCCCCGACTACCTCCGCGGAATCATCGACGCGGACGGGTCCCTCGGCTGGACCGCCCAGGGTTTTCCGTTCCTGTCCCTGACCTCGGCGAGCACGGCCCTGGCGGCCTTCCTCTGCCACTACGGCAAGAAGATCACCGGAACGGGGCGCACCATCTCCCGGAACGCGCGGGACGGCGTCTACAACGTCTGCTACTACAAGGAGACGGCCCAGCAACTGGCCGCGCACCTCTACTACGACGGCTGCCTCGCCCTCGCCCACAAAAGGGCGAACGCCGACGCGATCCAGGCTTGGATCAGGCCCGCCGGAATGCGGGTGGCCCCGCCGCGACGTCCCTGGACCGCCCAGGACGACGCCGTACTCGTCCGCCTCGGTGACGCGGCCGCGGCGGCCACGGCCCTGGACCGCACTGAACAGAGTTGCGTCATGCGCCTGTGGCGGATCCGCAGCGGCCGGGTCGCCGTCGCCCCGCAGTAAGCGAGGGCACGTGCGAGGGGCGCCACCGAAGTGGCGCCCCTCGCACGGTCTGTTCAGCCCTTGATGCAGATGACCTGCTTCAGCTTCGCGACGACCTGGACCAGGTCGGTCTGCTGCTCGATGACCTGGTCGATCGACTTGTAGGCGGCCGGGATCTCGTCCACGACCCCGGAGTCCTTGCGGCACTCCACGCCCTGCGTCTGCTCCACCAGGTCGCGCGCCGAGAACCGCTTCTTCGCCGCCGTACGGCTCATCCGGCGGCCCGCGCCGTGCGAGGCGGAGTTGTAGGACTTCTCGTTGCCGAGGCCCTTCACGATGTACGAGCCCGTCCCCATGGAACCCGGGATGATCCCGTACTCACCGCTGCCGGCGCGGATCGCGCCCTTCCGCGTGACCAGCAGGTCCATGCCGTCGTACCGCTCCTCCGCCACGTAGTTGTGGTGGCAGCTGATCTCCTGGTCGAAGGAGACCTTGGCCTTCCGGAACTCCTTCCGGATGACCTCCTTCGAGAGGCTCATCATCACGGCGCGGTTGTACTTCGCGTACTCCTGCGCCCAGAAGAGGTCGTCCCGGTAGGCGCGCATCTCCGGCGTCGCCGCGAGGAACACCGCGAGGTCCCGGTCGACCAGGCCCTGGTTGTGGGAGAGCCCACGGGCAACGTTGATGTGGAAGTCCGCCAACTCGTTGCCGATGTTCCGGGATCCGGAGTGCAACATGATCCACACCGAACCGGAGACATCGATACAAAGTTCCCAGAAGTGGTTGCCTTGCCCCAAACTTCCCATTTGTCGCCCAGCCCGCTCCCGACGGAACTTCACCGCGTCCGCGACGTGGTCGAAGCGCTGCCACAGGTCCCCGAACCCCGCGTCGGCGAACCCGTACAGGCGGGTCGGGTCGACGGCCTCGCGGTGCATGCCCGCCCCCACCGGAATCACCTGCTCGATGCGGGACCGCAGTTTCGACAGGTCGCCCGGCAGGTCGTTCGCCGTCAGGGAGGTCTTCACCGCGGACATGCCGCAGCCGATGTCGACGCCCACCGCCGCCGGACAGACCGCGTCCTTCATGGCGATGACCGAGCCGACCGTGGCGCCCTTGCCGTAGTGGACGTCCGGCATGACGGCCAGGCCCTTGATCCACGGGAGGCCGGCGGTGTTGTGGAGTTGGCGCATCGCGCTGTCCTCGACCGACGCCGGATCCGTCCACATGCGGATCGGGACCTTTCCTCCCGAAACCTCTACGTACGACATACGGCGTCAACCCCCCGGAAACCACAGAAAATTAGGAATACGCAAAAAGCGGCGCTCATCACCCCAAAACAGTCAGGGGACCGGCGCCGGCACCAGCGTGTGCGATAGACATTGTGTCCATCCGCGCCCAAGTCGCGGCAACGCATTTTCCCCAGGGAGCCAGGGAGCCAGTGGACGTGGAGCGCAAGACGGTACGTCGGCGGGTCCTCCCGGGCATCGCGATGCTCACCGCGATCGCGGCCGCCGTGACGGGCCTCGGCGGCTGCACCGACGGCAACGGCGGCGGTACGAACGACCCGAAGAACGGCGGCAGCACCGCCCCGCCGGCCCAGCCCGGGAAGTACCGCAGCCTGCCGCAACCGTGCAAGGCCGCCGACGGCAAGCCGCTCAGGGCGATGCTCCCGGCCGCCGACTCCCTCACCACCGAGGCGCGCGAGCGGCTCTACGAGGGGATCGCGGACGCCTCGTACGACGGCGACCGGCACGTCGGCTGCCGCTGGAACTCGCAGGTCCCCGAGGGGACCCTGCTGCTGTCGGTGAACTTCGAGCGGGTGGTCTCGTACGACCGCGCCACCACGAGCGACGACGAGAAGGCGCACGAGGTCTACGTCAGCCGGCTGACGGCGGCCCAGCTGCCGTTCCCCGGCCCGGTCACCACCCCCGGCGGAACCCCGGGCGGAACCCCCGGCGCGAACCCCGGCGCGACGCCGGGCGCCAACCCGGGCGCGAACCCCGCCCCGAACCCCCCGGCCACCGCACCGCCCGCCGCCCCCTCGACGGCGCCCTCCGCGCCCCCCGCGAGCGGCCCCGCCGCGCCGTCCGCCTCCGGCTCCGGTGCGCCTTCCGGTTCCCCTGCCGGTTCCCCCTCCGGTTCGCCCTCCCCCAGCGCCCCGCCCGAGCTCGGCTCCCGGGTCCTGGAGGGGCTCGGCGACGAGGCCTACCTCGACGACAAGCTGAGCGCGGCCGGCGCCACCGCCGCCCGACCACGCACCGTACGGATCGTGTTCCGCACCTCGAACGTGATCGTCACCGTCGAGTACAGCGTCCAGCCGACCGGGCCGGGCGCCGTGCCCCCGAGTACGGAAACGCAGGACAAGGCCCGCGTGTTGGCCGAGGCCCTGGTGGAGCGGTTCAGCGACTGACAGCCCCGCCCGCCGGGGGTTGCGCGCGGCCCGCGTGACGGCGCGCACAGCAGGCGGACGCCCGGTCGGGCTACCGTTGCACGGGTCCCGCGCCCGCAACGGGTCCGAAAGTAGACCCTCAACGTCTGAAGGAACCATGCACCGATCAGCCTCGCGCCTCACCCGCGTCCTCGCCTGCGCAGCCGTCCCGGTGATACTCACCGTCGCCGGGTGCTCCTCCGACTCGGGCAAGGACTCGGCGAAGGACTCCGGCAAGAAGTCCGAATCCACCGCGTCGTCCAAGCCGAGCGCGAAGGCGGCGCCCGTGCTGGAGAAGGTGGCGTTCGCGAAGCTGCCCGACCCCTGCAAGACCGTCGCGGCGAAGTCCATCGACATCTACGTCCCCGAGGCGAAGGAGAAGAACGGCACGGCGACCAAGTCGAACGACCTCGCCAGCCGCGCCAGCTGCTCCTGGAACGGCCTCGACACGGACGGCCTGAAGGGCTCGCAGTACCGCTGGCTGTCCATCTCCCTCGTGCGCTACGACTCGCACGCCTCGCTCGGCAGCGGCAACAAGCGCGCCGAGGAGCAGTACAACAAGCAAATCGAGGCGTCGAAGACCACCGAGGGCGCGAACGACGTCAAGGTCGAGCAGGCCGGCGGGGTCGGCGACCAGGCCTCGTCCGTCGTGTACGCGGTCAAGAAGGACGTCGACTTCTCGAACACGACCATCGTGACCCGCACCCAGAACGTCGTGATCACCGTCGACTACAACGGCGCCGCCTACGAGGGCGCCGGCGCCCCGGACAAGAAGAAGCTGCTGGAGAACGCCATCGCGGCGGCCAAGGAGAGCGTGGCGTCGATCGCCACCGCGAACCAGGAGGCGGCGCCTTCGCAGTCCGCCGGCGAGGGCTCCCCGTCGGCCGCACCGTCGGGTTCCGCTTCCGAGTCCGCATCGGCTCCGGCCCAGTAGCACGCCGCTGGGGGGACCTACGGGACCACTGACATCCAGTCACCCGTACGCTGTGCCTGCCGTAGCTCGAACAGGGGAGGGGATCGCGTGTGGCCGCGATGCAGCTGACACGTACGCACCGGATACTCATCGGTGTCGTGGTCGCCGGAGCCCTGGTCATCGCGGGCATCGGTTTTGCGGGTTCGTACTCCGCCGTACGGGCCCTGGCCCTGCAAAAAGGGTTCGGCAGCTTCTCGCTGGTGTTCCCGATCGGCATCGACGCGGGCATCTGCGTCCTGCTGGCGCTGGACCTGCTGCTGACCTGGATGCGGATCCCGTTCCCCCTGCTCCGCCAGACCGCCTGGCTGCTGACCGCGGCGACCATCGCGTTCAACGGCGCGGCGGCCTGGCCGGATCCGCTCGGTGTCGGCATGCACGCCGTGATCCCGATCCTGTTCGTGGTCACGGTCGAGGCCGCCCGGCACGCCGTGGGCCGGATCGCGGACATCACCGCGGACCGGCACATGGAGGGCGTGCGCATCACGCGCTGGCTGCTCTCCCCCATCCCCACGTTCAAGCTGTGGCGCCGGATGAAGCTGTGGGAGCTGCGCTCCTACGAGCAGGCCGTCACCATGGAGCAGGACCGGTTGATCTACCAGGCGCGCCTCCAGGCCCGGTACGGGCGGGCCTGGCGCCGCAAGGCGCCGGTGGAGGCGCTGATGCCGCTGCGGCTGGCCCGGATCGGCGTCCCGTTGTCGCAGACCGCCCCGGAGGGCCTGGCGGCGGCGGGCATCGACCCGGTCCTGCTGCCCCCGGCAACGACGGCTACGGCAACGACGGCTACGGCGGCGGAGGCCGCCCCCGCCGCGCAGGTCACCCAGGCCGGCCCCGCCGCCCCGGCCCTGCCGGCGGCGGCCGCCCCCGCACACCCCGAGCCGGGGACGACGGCCGGCCCCACGGTCCCGGACCAGGTGCGGGCACCGGACCAGCCGCAGCCCCAACCCCAGCCGCAGCCCGCGGTCCAGCCCCAGCCCGCCGCCGCGCACACCCCGCCGGCCTTCGCGGTGGACCCGACGGCCATGCCCGCCGCCCACAACAGCGCCTGGTTCGCCGGTCCCGTAGCCCCGGACGCGACCAAGTACAAGGGCGACTACAACCCCCAGCAGGTCGAGACCCCGGCGGCGCAGACCCCCGTACCCCCAGCGGCCCCGGCGGCTCCGACGGCTCCGACGGCTCCGGCCGAGCAGTCGCCCGTACCCGCCCCCCGGGACGAGGCCGGCGCGGACCTGGACCAGGAGAAGTTCGAGGAAGCGGCGTACGAGGCGTACCGCGCGTACGTCGAGGAGCGCAACGGGCACCCGAGCGCCAAGCAGGTGGACCAGGCCCTCACGGAGCTGTACGGGCCCATCCACCCGGACAGCGTCTCGTTCATCGACGCGATGATGCCGACGCTGAAGCAGCGCTACCAGCGCGACCTGGAGAACGACTTCATCGCCTGAGTCACCGGACGGACGACCCGCCACCGGAGAACGCGGACGGGCCCGCACCCCGAGGGGTGCGGGCCCGTCCGCGTCCACCTGTACCGGCTCAGACCGCCAGCAGCGTGCGCACCCGGTCCGCCCCCACCGCGAGGAGCAGCGTGGGCAGGCGCGGACCGGTCTCCCGGGTCACGAGCAGTCGGTAGAGCAGCGCGAAGAAGGTGCGCTGGGCGACCTTGAGCTCGGGCGTCGGCTTGGCGTCGGGCTCCAGCCCGGCCATGACCTTCGGCACGCCGTAGACGAGCGTGGTCAGCCCGTCGAGGGACCAGTGGGTGTCGAGGCCGTCCACGAGCATCCGCAGCGACTGCCGGGCCTCCTCGTCGAGCGAGGACAGCAGCTCGGTGTCGGGCTCCTCGCGGACCAGGGTGCGCTGGTCGGCCGGGACCTGGGTGGTGATCCAGCTCTCGGCGCGGTCCAGGCGCGGCCGTACCTCGTCGAGCGAGGTGAGCGGCTGCTCCGGGTCGAGGTCGCTGAGGATGCGCAGGGTCTGCTCGTCGTGCCCGGCGGTGATGTCGACGACCGACGCGAGGGTGCGGTAGGCCATCGGGCGCGGGGTGCGGGGCAGCTCGTGCGAGGCGACGCGGACGGCGCGGGTGTGCGCGGCCGCGTCGGCCGGGAGCACGGAGCCGTCGGCGACCTTGCCCTCCAGCTTGTCCCACTCGTCGTACAGGCGTTGGATCTCCTGGTCGAAGGCGATCTTGAACGACTGGTTCGGCTTGCGGCGGGCGTAGAGCCAGCGCAGCAGCTGCGGCTCCATGATCTCCAGCGCGTCGGCGGCCGTCGGGACGCCGCCCTTGCTGGAGGACATCTTCGCCATGCCGGAGATGCCGACGAACGCGTACATCGGGCCGATCGGCTGCTCGCCGCCGAAGATGTGCACGATCTGGCCGCCGACCTGGAACGACGAGCCGGGCGAGGAGTGGTCGACGCCGGAGGGCTCGAAGATGACGCCCTCGAAGGCCCAGCGCATCGGCCAGTCGACCTTCCAGACGAGCTTGCCCCGGTTGAACTCGCTGAGCTTGACCGTCTCGGTGAACGCGTCCTCGGCGCAGACGTAGGTCAGCTCCGTGGTCGCGTCGTCGTACGAGGTGACCTTGGTGAAGTCCTTGCCGCATTCGGCGCAGTACGGCTTGTACGGGAAGTACCCGCCCTCGCCGGCGCTGCCGTCGTCCTCGGCGGCCGCGCCGGAGCCCTCGGCGGCCTCCAGCTCGGCCTCGTCGACCTGCTTCTGCTGGGGCTTCTTGCCCGGCTTCTGCTTGGTGCGGTACTGGTCGAGGACGGCGTCGATGTCCCCGCGGTGCTTCATCGCGTGCAGGACCTGCTCGCGGTAGACGCCGGAGGTGTACTGCTCCGTCTGGCTGATCGGGTCGTACTCGACGCCGAGCTCGGCCAGCGCCTCGACCATGGCGGCCTTGAAGTGCTCGGCCCAGTTCGGGTACGCGGATCCGGCCGGGGCCGGGACCGAGGTCAGCGGGCGGCCGATGTGCTGCGCCCACGACTCGTCGATGCCGGGGATGCCGGCCGGCACCTTGCGGTAACGGTCGTAGTCGTCCCAGGAGATGAGGTGGCGGACCTCGAAGCCCCGGCGGCGGATCTCGTCCGCGACCAGATGCGGGGTCATGACCTCGCGCAGGTTGCCCAGGTGGATCGGGCCCGAGGGGGAGAGTCCGGACGCGACGACGACAGGTTTGCCGGGTGCTCGGCGCTCCGCCTCGGCGATGACCTCGTCCGCGAAACGGGAGACCCAGTCGGTCTCGGTGCTGCTCTGAGCCACGACACGTCCTTCTACTCGAATGCTGGCTTCAGCCATTCTCCCAGACGGAGGGGAGCGCTCCGGGGTTGCTTCCGCTCCTTGGTGTCCCGCTGATATCCCGCGAGGCCTTCGGCGCCCGCGTGGGATACTCGGCACTTGTCGGAACACCCAAGTGCGTCCTCACGTGCAACCTCACAGGAACGGCAGCTCATGGCCTCGGTCCCTTCCCTCGCTTCTTCCGTCGATCAGCGCGTCGCGGACGCCCTTGCCTCCGCCCTGCCGGAGGCCGGTGCGACCGACCCGCTGCTGCGACGTAGCGACCGGGCCGACTTCCAGGCCAACGGGATCCTCGCGCTCGCGAAGAAGGCCAAGGCCAACCCGCGCGAGCTGGCGACGACCGTGGTCGAGGCCATCGCGACCGGTGACCTGATCCGGGAGATCGAGGTCTCCGGCCCCGGCTTCCTCAACATCACGATCACCGACCGGGCGATCATCGAGACCCTCGCGGCGCGCGCCGCGGACGACCGCCTCGGTGTCGCGCTCGCGGCGAACCCGGGCACGACGGTCATCGACTACGCCCAGCCGAACGTCGCGAAGGAGATGCACGTCGGCCACCTGCGGTCCGCCGTGATCGGCGCCGCGATGGTGGAGATCCTGGAGTTCACGGGCGAGACCGTGGTGCGTCGCCACCACATCGGCGACTGGGGCACCCAGTTCGGCATGCTGATCCAGTACCTGCTGGAGCACCCGCACGAGCTGGACCACAAGTCGGACGGGGAGGTCTCCGGCGAGGAGGCCATGTCCAACCTGAACCGGCTGTACAAGGCCTCGCGCGCCGTCTTCGACTCCGACGAGGAGTTCAAGACGCGCGCCCGGGCCCGCGTGGTCGGCCTCCAGGCCGGCGACCCGGAGACGCTCGCCCTGTGGCAGCGGTTCGTGGACGAGTCGAAGATCTACTTCTACTCCGTCTTCAACAAGCTGGACATGGACATCCAGGACGCGGACGTCGTCGGCGAGTCCGGCTACAACGACATGCTGGTGGAGACCTGCAAGCTGCTGGAGGACTCGGGCGTCGCCGTCCGCTCCAACGGCGCGCTGTGCGTGTTCTTCGACGAGTACAAGGGCCAGGACGGCAACCCGACCCCGCTGATCGTCCAGAAGTCCGACGGCGGTTTCGGCTACGCGGCGACCGACCTGTCAGCGATCCGTGACCGCGTCGGCAACCTGAAGGCCTCGACGCTGCTGTACGTCGTCGACGCCCGTCAGTCCCTGCACTTCAAGATGGTCTTCGAGACGGCCCGCCGCGCCGGCTGGCTGAACGACGAGGTCGAGGCCGTCCAGCTGGCCTTCGGCACCGTCCTCGGCAAGGACGGCAAGCCGTTCAAGACCCGTGAGGGCGAGACCGTACGGCTCGTGGACCTGCTCGACGAGGCCGTGGAGCGGGCGACGGGCGTGGTCCGCGACAAGGACGCGGAGCGCGGGCTGCTCACCGAGGAGGAGATCGTCGAGAACGGCCTCCAGGTCGGCATCGGCGCGGTCAAGTACGCGGACCTGTCGACCTCGGCCGCGCGGGACTACAAGTTCGACCTGGACCAGATGGTCTCCCTGACCGGCGACACGTCCGTGTACCTCCAGTACGCGTACGCCCGCATCCGGTCCATCCTGCGCAACGCGGGCGACCGTTCGCCGGTGGCCCACCCGGAGCTGGAGCTGGCGCCGGCGGAGCGGGCGCTGGGTCTGCACCTGGACGCGTTCGGGGCGCTCGTGGAGGAGGCGGCCGCGGAGTACGCGCCGCACAAGGTGGCCGCGTACCTGTACCAGTTGGCCTCGCTGTTCACGACGTTCTACACGGAGTGCCCGGTCGTGAAGCCGCAGCCGGAGCTCGTCGTCGGTGAGAACCGGCTGTTCCTGTGCGAGCTGACCGCCCGCACCCTCAACAAGGGCATGTCCCTCCTCGGGATCCGCACCCCCGAGAAGCTCTGACACCGGCCCGGCGCACGGCCGGGTGAACTCGCGCACGGCCCCGGCACCCCTGCTCACTCCGCCGGGGCCGTACGCATTTCTGATTTCCATATCTCCCCGCCGGCTCCTTCCGGCTCACTAACCTGGGCGCGTTCCAAGGGGTTTGGGGTGGGTCCGGGCGTGCGTTCGGAGCCCGGGGAGGAAAGAACATGCAGCTCAAGCGCATGGCCGTGGCGGCCGCCGCGGCGGTGGCGGGTCAAACACTGCTGATGGCGGCGCCGGCGATGGCCGAAGACCACCCCTCGGTGACCGTGCCGGACGCCTTGCCGGCGGGGGACGGGGCCGCGGAGCCGGAGGGGGCGGCGGAGGCCGCGCCGGCGGCGGCGGCGCCGGTCGAGGCGGCGGCGCCCGCGCCGGCAGCGGCGCCGGTCCCGGTCCCGGTTCAGGTCCCGGTTCAGGCCGTACCGGCCCAGGCCCAGGCCGGCCGGGCAGCACCGCCGGCGCCGACTTCGGAACCGTCCTCGGCATCGGCGGGATCGGCGGAATCGGCCGAGGAGACGTCGTCGGACCGGCTCCTGATGGGGCCCGAGGTCACCGTCCAGGGCATCCCGCAGGGCGGTTTCCCGGCCGACGGCAGTTGGACGCCGCTCACGGTGACCGTCGACAACTCGGGGCACGTGGCCGTGCCCGGCTACACGGCGGAGCTGGGCGTGGCGCAGGCCGCGGGGGCGTTCACGTCCGCCCAGGTCAAGGTCGAGTACCGGACGGGCGACGGTGTCTGGCAGGCGGCGGCGCCCGTCGACGACCCGGACGCGGCGCCCGCCCTGGGCTACGCCCTGGGCACCTCGGCGGCGGTGCCGGCCGGGCAGGTCCGCACGATCGACGTACGGATCAGCTTCGCGGCGGACACCCCGGTCGTGCTCTTCGACCTGACGTCGGACGGGAGGAGCCGGGTCGGCAACTCGACCGGTACCTCCCCCACGACCTCGTACCCGACCCGGATCACCGGCGCGGCCGGCGGCGACGAGGACCCGGTCCACGTCGTGGGCCCGGCGCTGACGGTGAGCGGCGTACCGGAGAGCGGGCGGGCGGGCGGCGACTGGACGAACCTCTCGGTGCGCGTGGACAACACCGGGAAGGGCGCGCTGGCCGCGTTCGACCTGGGACTGATCATGTCCCGACCGGACTTCGTCGCGATGGAGGCCTCGCAGATCACGGTGGAGGTCCGGCGCACGGGCGCGGACGGGGCGCCGGCCTGGCAGCCCGTCGAGGTCCTCTCCGAGGAGGGCGGCTTCTTCTACGCGGCCGGTCTCACCCAGGGCCCGATCGCGGCCGGCGGGACCTTCGACGTCCCGGTCCGCGTCCGCTTCGCCGCCGACACCCCGACCGGCTCGGTGTCCTTCTTCTCCTGGGGCACGTCCCAGGTCGACGCCGAAACCCCCCCACCCTGGGCCGGCTCCCGCTCCCCCCGCCACCTGACCACCCTCCTGCCCCCGGCCCCCACCCCGAACGAAGACCCGGGCAGCACGCCCGGCGGAGACCCCGGCGGCACGCCCGGCGGAGACCCCGGCGGCACGCCCGGCGGAACTCCTGGAGGCGACCCCGGCGGCACGCCCGGCGGAGACCCGGGCGGAACTCCAGGCGGCACGCCCGGCGGAACTCCTGGAGGCGACCCCGGCGGCACGCCCGGCGGAGACCCCGGCGGCACGCCGGGCGGTACTGGTGGGACCCCGGGCGGCACCCCCGGCGGCAGCGCACCCGGCGGCACGCCCGGTGGCACCCCCGGCGGCAGCGCACCCGGCGGCACGCCCGGTGGCACCCCCGGCGGCAGCGCACCCGGCACCGGTGGCTCGGGGAACGCGCCGGTGCCCAACGGCGGCCTCCAGCCGATCGGCGACCAGCCGTCGGGCGAACTCGCCGCCACGGGCAGCGCCACCGGCTGGGCCCTCAGCGGCGCCGGTCTCGCCGTGGCCCTCGGAGCGGCCCTCGCCGCCGGCACGGGCCGCCA
The DNA here is from genome assembly GCF_055574495.1 of Streptomyces sp. NPDC029836. Classification (NCBI taxonomy): domain Bacteria; kingdom Bacillati; phylum Actinomycetota; class Actinomycetes; order Kitasatosporales; family Streptomycetaceae; genus Streptomyces; species Streptomyces sp. NPDC029836. Next base: position 191,890 of record NZ_JBVHZI010000012.1, read on the forward strand.
CCGCCGCCGCACCACCACCTGACGCCGGCCACCACCCCCGCCACCACCCACGGCGGCCCCCAGCCACCCCGAAGTCACCCGGGGGCCGCCTCCCAGCACCCCACCCCACCCCGGGTGCCGCACCCCGCCCCGCCGCCCGGCCGGCGTCCAAGGGGCCACCGGCCGGACGGCCCCGTACGGCCCCGCCCCACACCCCCCGCCGGCCAGGCGCCCGTCACCCGGACGGGCCGGTTCGTCCCGCATCGTCCGGGTAGGGGACGGCCCGTCCCTCCCCCGACGGGCGGCCCGGCCGCCCCCGCGCCCATCCGGAGGCATCCGTGCCCGACATGAACGGCCCCTACAAGCCCGGCACTCCCTGCTGGATCGACCTGTTCGTCCCCGACCAGCAGGCGGCCCTCGACTTCTACTGCGACCTCTTCGGCTGGCAGGGCGAGGTCGGCCCGGCCGAGCAGGGCGGCTACTCCGTCTGCACCCTCAAGGGCAAGCCCGTGGCCGGGATCATGAAGGCGTTGAACCCGGACGGCAGCGTCCCGGACCCGTTGCCGCCGACCGTGTGGACGACGTACCTGTCCACCGACGCCATTGACTCCACCCTCAAGTCCGTCACCGACGCCGGCGGCACGGTCATGATGGGCCCGATGGGCGTCATGGACCTCGGACGGATGGCGGTCGTCGCCGACCCGACCGGCGCCGTCGTCGGGCTGTGGGAGCCCGGCACCTTCGACGGCGCGGGCATCGTCAACGAGCACGGCGCCCTCATCTGGAACGAGTTGACCACCGTCGACGTCGCCGCCGCCGCCGCGTTCTACGCGTCGGTCCTGCCCGTCACCACGGCCGCGTCCGAGATGCCGGGCACCGAGGGGTACACGGAGTTCAAGGTCGGCGGGCGCGCGGTCGCCGGCCTGATGGGCCCCGACAACCTGCCGCCCGGTACGCCGCCCCACTGGCTGCCGTACTTCCACGTCGACAGCGTCGACGAGATCCAGGCCGCCGCCACCCGCGCCGGGGGCAACGTCATCGCCCCGGCCTTCGACATGCCGGTGGGCCGCATGGCCGTCCTCACCGACCCGCAGGGCGGCCCGTTCGCGGTGATCACGGCGACCGCCCCGGAGCAGCCGGTCTGACCCCCCGCCCCACCATGACGGGCCCCCGGGACCTCCCGGGGCCCCGCCCCCACCACCACGCCTACCGCGCGGACCGCTCGCCGATCAGCGCGGCGAGGCCGTCCAGGACGCGGCCGAGGCCGAAGGCGAACTGGAAGTCGGGCTCGTCGGAGCCCGTGAACGCGTCGGAGTCCAGCAGCCGGGTCAGCGCCGGATGCGTGTCGGGGCCGGTCATCAGGCGCAGCGTGCGCAGGTAGCGGGCCATCACCTGGTCGGGGGCGACCCCGGACTTGATGATGGCGTCCATCATGTCGGCGGCCATGGTGGCCTCGTTGCGCACCAGCCCGCCGATCAGGATGATCGCCGAGATCTTCTCGCCCTCGTCGAGTCCGGTGTCGGCCAGCGCGGCGAGCCCGCGTTCCATCCAGGCCAGCTGGTTGGGGCTGACCGGCGCCCCGGTGAGCGGGATCCGCAGGATCCAGGGGTTGGCCATCAGGACGGCGCGCTGCGCGTACGCCCACTGCGTCACCAGTTCGCGCCAGCCCGCGCCGGGGTCCCCGGCGGGTTCGGGCGGGGTGCCGACGCCGGCGTCCGACATGAGGATGTAGAGCTCCTCCTTGGCCGTGACGTACCGGTAGAGGGACATCGTGGAGACGCCGAGTTCCTTGGCGACGCGGCCCATGGACACGGCGTCGGTGCCCTCGGCGGCGGCGAGCGCGACGGCCGCGTCCACGATCTTCGTGAGGGTGAGGGTGGGCCTGGGGCCCTTGGCGGGGCGCTCGCGCAGCCCCCAGGCCACTTCCAGGCTCGCCGGGAGCCCGGTGTCCCGTGCCGGATCGTCCGCCGGTTCCCGCGTCATGGCGCCCACTCTCCCTCCTGGATCGTTGACCCACATCCTAGTTCTGTGTATTACTTACACAGAAGCGCGTAGCCCATACGCAGAAGAAGCGAAGAAGGGAGCTGGGTCCGCCATGACCACGACCGCCCTCGGCATCCACGCCACCACCCTCACCAAGTCCTACGGCGCCCTCCGCGTCCTCGACGGCATCGACCTCGCCGTCCCGCGCGGCAGCGTCCTGGCCCTCCTCGGGCCCAACGGCGCGGGCAAGACCACCACCGTGCGCCTCCTGGCCACCCTCACCACCCCCGACGCGGGCACCGCCCGCGTCGCCGGGTACGACGTCACCACCGAACGGGCCCGCGTCCGCGAACGCATCAGCCTCGCGGGCCAGTTCGCCGCCGTCGACGACCTCCGCACCGGCGCCGAGACCCTGCGCATGATGGGCCGCCTCAGCGGCCTGAACGCCCCCCGCGCCCGGGCCCGGGCCGCCGAGCTCCTCGAACGCTTCGGACTCGCCGAAGCCGCCGACCGCACCGCGAAGACGTACTCGGGCGGCATGCGCCGCCGCCTCGACCTCGCCGCGAGCCTCGTCTCACGCCCCGAGGTGCTCTTCCTCGACGAGCCGACCAACGGCCTGGACCCGCGCAGCCGCCAGGACCTCTGGGACCTCGTACGCGAACTGCGCGCCGACGGCACCACCGTGCTGCTCACCACCCAGTACCTGGAGGAGGCCGACCGGCTCGCCGACCGCGTCGCGTTGCTCGCCGACGGACGGATCGCGGCCGAGGGCACCCCGGCGGAACTCAAGTCCCGCGTCGCCGGACACCGCCTCGACCTCACCCTGGCCGACCGGAGCGCCTACGAGGCGCTGGCCCCGCGCGCGGTGCACCTCGTACCGGACGAACTCACCCTCGGCCTGCCCACCGACGGCACAGCCGCCCACGTCCGGGCCCTGCTCGACGAGCTCGACCCCGACCGCACCGGCATCGACCGCTTCACCCTGCGCACAGCCACCCTCGACGACGTGTTCCTCACCCTGACGGGAGCAGCCCCGTGACGACCCCGACCGCCTTCGCCCCGACCGCCTTCGCCCTTGCCGGCCGCAGCCTGCGCATCAGCAGCAGGCAGCCGGACGCCCTGATCACCGCCCTGATGCTGCCCGTCATGCTGATGCTGATCTTCGTCTACTTCTTCGGCGGCGCCATCGACACCGGCACCGCGTACGTCACCTACGTGGTCCCCGGCGCCATGCTGCTGTGCGCCGGCTTCGGCGCGGCGAGCACCGCCGTCGCCGTCGCCGACGACATGCGCAACGGCGTCGTCGACCGGCTCCGCTCGCTGGACGTCGGCGGCGTCCCGATCCTGGCCGGACACGTCACGGCCTCCGTGGCGCGCAACCTGCTCTCCACCGCCCTCGTCCTCGCCGTGGCCCTCGCCATCGGCTTCCGCCCCCAGGCGGGCCCCCTCGGCTTCCTCGCTGCGGCCGCCCTGCTGCTCGCGTACATCACGGCCATCTCCTGGCTGGCGGCGGCGCTCGGCCTGCTCGCCAAGACCCCCGAGGCGGCCGGCGGCTTCACCTTCCTGATGATGTTCCTGCCCTACCCGTCCAGCGCGTTCGTCCCGATCGACACGATGCCCGGCTGGCTCCACGGCTTCGCCGACCACCAGCCACTGACCCCGGTGATCGAGTCCCTGCGCGCCCTCCTGCTGGACCAGCCGGCGGGCAACTCCCCCTGGGTGGCGCTGTCCTGGTGCGCCGGCATCCTCGCCCTGGCCGTCGTCCTGTCATCGGCCCTGTTCGAACGCCGCACCCGCTGACCGTCGCGCACGGGGCGCCTGCCGAACCCCGAGGTCCGGCAGGGGCCCGTCGGCTCGGCGCCGCTACAGCGGGTGGGAGTGCCGGCCCGTGGCCTCGTCGATCTCGGTGTGCGCCTTCTGCAACATCTGCGACGCGAGATCCATGAGCGCACGCGCGCCGGCGATCTCCTCACCGACCCGCAGCTGTTCGGGGTCGGACGGGTGGCGCATGGCGTAGCCGCGCGCCCTCATCTCGGAGCCGTCGGCGAGCCGGAGCATCGCCGCCGCACCGGTGCGGTGGCCCTCCTCGGAGAACTCCATCTCGACATGCCATCCGACGAGCGTGGGCATCGCGGACCACCTCCACAGTCGGCCTCTCCCTCCAGGGTGCGCCCGCACGCACGCCCCCGCAACGACACGCGAAAGGCCCCCGGACCGGGATCCGGGGGCCTCACCGCACGCGCGGCCGGGCTCAGCGCTCCTGGCGCAGCCAGCCGGCGACCTCGGTCGCCCAGTACGTCAGGATCGTGTCCGCGCCCGCCCGCTTGATGCCGAGCAGGGTCTCCAGGATGGCCCGGTCGCGCTCGATCCAGCCCTTCTCCGCGGCGGCCTCGATCATCGCGAACTCGCCGCTGATCTGGTACGCCGCCACCGGTACGTCGACCTCCTGCGCGACCCGGTACAGGATGTCCAGGTACGGTCCGGCGGGCTTGACCATGACCATGTCGGCGCCCTCCTCCAGGTCCAGCGCCAGCTCCCGCAGCGACTCGCGGGCGTTGGCCGGGTCCTGCTGGTAGCTCTTGCGGTCGCCCTGGAGGCTCGACGCGACGGCCTCCCGGAACGGCCCGTAGAACGCCGACGAGTACTTCGCCGTGTACGCGAGGATCGCCACGTCCTCGTGGCCCGTCTCGTCCAGCGCGTCACGGATGACGCCGACCTGGCCGTCCATCATGCCGCTCGGCCCCACGACGTGGACGCCCGCGTCGGCCTGGACCTGCGCCATCTCCGCGTACCGCTCCAGCGTGGCGTCGTTGTCGACGCGGCCGTGCTCGTCCAGCACCCCGCAGTGCCCGTGGTCGGTGTACTCGTCCAGACACAGGTCGGACATGATCACGAGGTCGTCCCCGACCTCCGTCTTCACGTCCCGGATCGCGAGCTGGAGGATCCCGTCCGGCTCGGTGCCGGCGGTGCCGAGCGCGTCCTTGTTCTCGTCGGCCGGCACGCCGAACAGCATGATGCCCGCGACGCCCGCCTCGACGGCCTCAGCGGCGGCCTTCCGCAGCGTGTCCCGGGTGTGCTGGACGACGCCCGGCATCGCGGAGATGGCCAGCGGCTCGGAGATCCCCTCGCGCACGAACGCGGGCAGGATCAGGTCCGAAGGGTGCAGCCGCGTCTCCGCGACCATGCGCCGCATGGCCGGGGTGGTGCGCAGCCGGCGGGGCCGCGAGCCGGGGAAGGATCCGTACGCGCTCATTCTCAGTCGCCTCTTCGAGCATCGACAGCAGTCGGAACCCAGCCTAGGCGCTGCCACCGCCCGTCCCCGCGCCGGACGCCCCGACCCCGAACTCACACCACACCACCTTGCCCGGCACCCGCGCTCCGACCCCCCACCGATCGGCGACCCCCGCCACGAGCAACAACCCCCGCCCGCCCTCGGCCCCCGTGTCCCGGTTCTCGATCCGAGGCCGCCCGCCCCCGCTGTCGTGCACCTCGACCCGTACGACCTCCCCGAACCGCAGCATCCGCAACCGGTAGCCGCGCCCGGCCGGGACCCCGTGCAGCAGGGCGTTGGTCGCCAGCTCGCTCACGCAGAGCAACACGTCGTCCCGACGGCATGTGACACTCCACGCGTGCAGTGTCACCGCCGCGAACTCCCTGGCAGAGCGGACGGTTTGGCGGCTGCGGGGGTAGAACCGCTCACGCAGCAGGGCCGGATGGATTTCCACGTTCACGCGTCGATCGTGGCGGTGCGTAACTAACCTGGCGCAGTGCGGCAACCCGTACGCGACGATCAGTACGGGTTGGTACGGGTAGTTCGCGTCCACGGGCGGGGAGTTCACGGTCATGCCACCACGTAAGAGGACACGGCCCAATGCCACGGTGATGAAGATGGTCGGCGAGCAGGTTGCCGTCTGCCGCACCGCAAAAGGGCTGACACAGAAGGAATTCGGCAAGCTGGTCGGGCTCCAGGAAGAGACCATCGCCTCCATCGAGCAAGGCAGAAGGCCGCTGATGCCGGATGTGGCGGAACTGATGGACCGGGTACTCGGACTCCCCGGCGTCCTCACTGTCGCCGCGCTCAAGATGCCGCAGATCGACGTCATCCCGCCCTGGGCAGAGCCCTTGATGAACCTGGAAAAGACGGCTCAGGCCATTTCCTCGTACGAGAACCAGGTCATGCCAGGACTCCTTCAGACGCCGGCCTATGCCGAGGCGGTCTTCCGAAGTCGACTACCGCTCTTCTCGGCGGACGAGATCACGGCGCAGACCTCCGCACGCATCGACCGCCACTCCGCCCTGCGCCGGACTCAGCCCATACTGGCGAGCTTCGTAATCTGGGAGCCGGTCCTACGCTGCCCAGTCGGTGGGCGCGCCGTCCTGAACGAGCAGCTCCGACACCTGGCCACGTGCTCGCACCTCCCCGGCGTCACGGTCCAGGTTCTTCCTCTCGGCCAAGGGACCCACCCTGCTCTCGACGGCCCGTTCGTCCTCCTGGAAACAGCGGAACATCAACACATCGCGTACCTCGAAACACACCGTGGCAGCCTGGTCGTTTCCGACCTCGATGAGGTCAGCATCCTGACCTCGAAATATGCGATGCTGCGGACGCAGGCCCTCAGCCCCCAGGAAACCAGGGACCTGTTGAACAAGCTGCTAGGAGATCCATGAGCACCCGACTCACGTGGTTCAAGTCCAGCTACAGCGCCAGCGAGGGCGGCAACTGCCTTGAGGTGGCCGTCACCTGGCAGAAGTCCTCACACAGCAACGGCGCAAGCGACGCCTGCGTCGAGGTCGCGACCTGCGCCTGCGCCGACACCGTCCACGTCCGGGACTCCAAGGTCACCGACGGGCCGACGCTCGCCCTCACCCCCGCCGCCTGGACCGACCTCACCCGCTGGGTCCGTTCCTGAGCTCCCACCGCCACAGGCCGTCCGCCCGATGGTCACCCACCAGCTCCGGGCCGAGCGGTCCCACCCGCGCGTACGCCTCCCGCGTGTGCGGGTCGTCGCGCAGGGACAGGGCGTAGGCGACTGCGAGCCGGGCGTCCTGATCCCCGACGTCGAGCAGCTCCATCAACGCCTCGGCGATGGCCGGCGACCGGTCGCAGCCGTGACCGGCCGCGTACACGGCCCGCTCCCTGACCTGCGGATCCTCGTCCCGAAGCAGGGCGAACAGCACCTCCCGCTCCGACCGTGTCAGCGGCTCCCACGCCAGCGCCTCCGCCGCAGCCGCCCGCACCCCGGCGTCGACGTCCCGTCCGAGGTCCTGCACCACCTGCGCCGTCTCGTGGTCGAGCGGTCGCAGGAACAGCGGCGGCACCCGCCGCCGCACCCTCGGGTCCGGATGCCCGGCGTACCGCAGCCCGAACGCCCGAGCCTGCGGGTGCTCCTCGGCGCAGAGCAGGTCGAGCACGAGCCCCAGAACCCCACCGTCCGGCTCCACGTCCGCCCACCCGGGGAGCAGCGCGAGCCGCTGCCTCTCGTACCAACGGGGGTGCGCGACCGCGCCCGCCATCAGGTCGCCCCTGCGCAGGAAGTCGGCGACGAACGCCCGATGGGTGGGCGAGGGGTGTCGGTGGTGCTCCACCACCTGCAACCAGGTTTCCGCGCTCTTCCGCACCAGGAGAATCCATTCGACCGCCGACCTGTCGACGTGGTCCTCGTGCTCGTACTTCGTCGCCCGGCCCATCAACTCCTCCACCGGCGCCAGGATCCGGAAGTCCCACTCCAACCGGGTCAGAACCGCCCCGTGACCACCCCGCACGGTCCGCCCGCCGAGGGTGATCTCCTCGACCCGGTCGAACTCGCCCTCCGCGACCACCTCGATCCGCGCGGGCCCCTCTGCCCCCGTCACCCGGCGCAACTCCGCCTCCGCGCCGACCTCGTACCACCGCCGAGCCACCTCCAGCAGCCGCACCCGCTCCCCCTCGGGCAGCCGCTCACGAGCCCGCTCCCCCAGGCAGGCCTCCCACACGGCCGGAGAACCACCCTCGACGGCCCGCAACAGCGGAGTCGTACCGTCCGCCGGCACCCGGTCCGGCCGCGCCCCGCCCTCGACCAACGCCCGTACGGTCTCCACCGCGAACGCGGTCACCGCCGCGCACAACACCGGCAGCCCGTCCCCGCCCACCGCGTCAGGATCCGCGCCCGCCTCCACCAACCCCCGTACGGCCTCCGCGTCCCCCACCCCCACCGCACCCACCAGCAGAGCATCCAACTCGCCCACGAGTCCCCCTCTGTCGATCCTTGCGCCGATGGTCGCCGGCCCCGGCCCCGCCGGAAGGCCGGCACTGTCCCCCCCGGGTGACCGGGGGCGCGGTCGGCCGCGTGCCTCGGGTCAGCCGACCGGCGACGACGACGGCACGGGAGCGGCCGAACCGGCCGGGACCGCGCGGAGGAGTTCCGCCGCCAGGCCCTCGCGCCGGATCCGCAGGTCGACGTACAACAGGCCGCTGACCAACTGCATGAAGCCGGTTTGGACCAGCTGGCCACCGATCCCGCCGACCAGCACGAGCAGGACGAAGAGGAAGAGCGCGCCGAGCGGGGGAACCCCGCCGTCGGGTACGTCGGACACCGCCGGAATCAGCGTGAACAGGGCGACGAGGTGGAACGGCAGCTGGATCAGCCACGCGACCAGCCCCGCGATGAGGCCGGCGAGCATGGTGACGCCGAAGACGCGCCACCAGTCGCCCTTGACCAGGCGCGCCGAGCGGCGCAGCGCGGTGACGGGACCGGCCGGCTCCATGACCGCGGCGGCCGGCGCCAGGCCGAACAGCGTGGTGAGCCAGACCATCAGTGGCATGGTGAGGATCAGGAGCAACGGCAACAGTACGACCGTCCCGGGTGCGGAATCGTCCGCGGCGCCGGCGCCGGCGATGGTCAGGGGCAGCCAGACCGCCATGACGACGAGCATCGGGGCGGCGGCGATCAGTTCGGCGAGGACGACCGTGCCGGCCACCGCGGGTGCCCGCCGCCAGGTCGCCCGCCACAGCGCGCGGAAGGCGACGGGACGGCCGAGGACCGCGTTCCGCAGGACGGTCTGGTGGAGCGAGGCCGAGAGCGCCAACGACGTGATTCCGAGAACGACCAGCAGGACCAGGAGCGTGGCGCCCGCGAGGAGGATCGGAGTCAGATGTTCGCGATCCGGCGCCCGGCCGTCGGTCGCGTCGAAAACGGGGGCGACGTGCTCGTGCACCGCGGCGAAGGCGATGCCCACGGCGGCGACGACGATCAGCAGCCAGATGCCGTGGACGGCCAGGAAGACGCCGCCCAGTTGCTTCCAGTAGCGGCCGAGGGTCGAGAACGACCCGCTGATGATGTCGCCCGCACCCAGCGGCCGTAGCGGGATCACTCCGGGCTTGGCGGTCGGGGGCGGCGGATATCCGCCCCAACCGCCGTGATGTCCGGATCCCCACCCTGGATTCTGCGTCATTCGGTTTCCCCCGTCGTGCCGCCTCGATGAAACGCACAACGTATCCCAGCTGCTCAGGGGCCTTTCGGGCGGTGGGCGCCCGTCCGAACGGGGCACCCCCACCAACGAAAAGGGGCCCGAGCGCATCCCGCGCCCGAACCCCTCCGCACCACCCGCATCCGGCCGCAGGCCGGCCCGTCTAACGCGCTCACGTCGTACGACGCCGCCGCGCCCCCGGCCGACGCTCGCTCGGCCGGGCCACCGACTCCCCGGCGGCCTTCGCGGCCTCCCGACGAGCCTCCCCGTAAGCGGCCAGCGCCTCCGCCAGCTTCGACACCGACGGCTCCGGAGACAGCACGTCCACCCGCAGCCCGTGCTCCTCCGCGGTCTTGGCCGTCGCCGGCCCGATACACGCGATGACCGTCACGTTGTGCGGCTTGCCCGCGATCCCGACCAGGTTCCGCACCGTGCTCGACGAAGTGAAGAGCACGGCGTCGAACCCGCCCCCCTTGATCGCCTCGCGCGTATCGGCCGGCGGCGGCGACGCCCGCACCGTCCGGTAGGCGGTGACGTCGTCGACCTCCCAGCCCAGCTCTATCAACCCGGCCACCAGCGTCTCGGTGGCGATGTCGGCGCGCGGCAGGAACACCCGGTCGATCGGGTCGAAGACCGGGTCGTAGGGCGGCCAGTCCTCCAGCAGCCCGGCCGCCGACTGCTCACCGCTCGGCACCAGGTCCGGCTTCACACCGAACTCCACCAGCGACGCCGCCGTCTGCTCGCCCACCGCGGCGACCTTGATGCCGGCGAACGCGCGCGCGTCGAGCCCGTACTCCTCGAACTTCTCCCGCACCGCCTTGACCGCGTTGACCGAGGTGAAGGCGATCCACTCGTAGCGCCCCGTGACGAGCCCCTTGACCGCCCGCTCCATCTGCTGCGGGGTGCGCGGCGGCTCCACGGCGATCGTCGGCACCTCGTGCGGCACCGCGCCGTACGAACGCAGCTGGTCGGAGAGCGAAGCGGCCTGCTCCTTCGTACGCGGTACGAGGACCCGCCAGCCGAACAGCGGCTTCGACTCGAACCAGGCCATCTCCTCGCGCCGCTCGGCGGCGCCCTGCTCACCGACCACGGCTATCACCGGGCGCGCGCCCTCCGGCGACGGGAGCACCTTGCCCTGCTTGAACACCTGGGCGATCGTGCCCAACGTCGCGCTCCAGGTGCGCTGCCGGGTCGTCGTACCGCCGACGGTCACCGTCAGCGGGGTCTCCGGCTTGCGGCCCGCGGCCACCAGCTCGGCGGCCGCGGCCGACACCGTCTCCAGCGTCGCCGTGACGACGAGGCGGCCGCCACTGGCGCCCGCCTCGCTCCAGCACTGCGCCGACGCGTGCCGGGCGTCCACGAAGCGGACGTCCGTGCCCTGCTCCCCGCGCAGCGGGACACCCGCGTACGCGGGTACGCCGACGGCCGTGGCGACACCGGGCACCACCTCGAAGGGGATCCCCTCCGCGGCGCAGGCCAGCATCTCGCCGGACGCGTTCCCGTCGAGCCCGGGGTCGCCGGTGACGGCTCGGACGACCCGCCTGCCGGACCGTGCGGCCTCCATGACAAGATTGGCGGCGTCGCGGATCACCGGGACCCCGGCGGCGGCTGACACTTCGTCAGCAACCGTCAGCTGCGGCGTGTCGATGCCCGCCCGCGCGTGGGTCCGTACGACGTCGAGCACCTCGGGCTCGGCGATCAGTACGTCCGCGGCGGCCAGCGCCTCCACGGCGCGCAGCGTCAGCAGACCCGGGTCGCCGGGGCCGGCACCGAGGAAGGTGACGAGTCCGTGGGCGGCGACGACCGGAAAAGCGGAGGTGGTCGGACGTGAGGGGTTCAAAGCGATCGCTCCCCCATAAGACCGGCCGCGCCCTTGGCCAGCATCTCGTCCGCGAGTTCGCGGCCGAGCGCCATGGCCTCGTCATACGACTGGGGCACGGGTCCGGTGGTGGACAGCTGCACCAGCGTCGAGCCGTCGAGGGTGCCGACGACGCCGCGCAGGCGCATTTCATTGACAATCTGCCCCTCGACGAGGGGGTCCCCCCACTCGAGCGGAGCCGAGAGTGGGGGAAGGTCGGCGAGCGCGCCCACGGGTGCGCTGCAGCCGGCCTCCAGGGCGGCGAGCAGGGAACGCTCGGCGGTCACGGCGGCCCGGGTGTGCGGGTCGTCGAGTTCGCCGAGCGCGGCGATGAGGGCCGCGTCGGAGGCCAGGCACTCCACGGCCAGGGCTCCCTGGCCGGGAGCGGGCAGCACACAGTCGACGGCCAGCAGGTCGGTCGCCTCGTCGCCGCGGCCGAGCCGGTTCAGGCCGGCGGCGGCCAGCACGACCGCGTCGAGCTCACCGGCGCGGACGAACCCGATCCGGGTGTCGACGTTGCCGCGGATGGCGACGGTCTCGATCCGCTTGCCCAGGCTCCTGGCGTACGCGTGGAGCTGCGAGGTGCGCCGCGGCGAACCGGTACCGATCCGCGCGCCGTCGGGCAGCTGCTCGAAGGTCAGGCCGTCGCGGGCGACGAGCGCGTCGCGCGCGTCCTCCCGCTTCGGCATGGCCGCGATGACCAGGTCGTCGGGCTGCGCGGTCGGCAGGTCCTTCAGCGAGTGCACGGCGAAGTCGACGTCGCCCCGCACCAGCGCCTCGCGCAGCGCGGTGACGAACACGCCGGTGCCGCCGATCTGCGCGAGGTGCTCCCGGGACACGTCACCGTAGGTCGTGATCTCCACGAGTTCCACGGCTCGGCCGGTGACCGCCCGGACCGCCTCGGCGACGTGCCCGGACTGGGACATGGCCAGCTTGCTCCGCCGCGTTCCGAGCCTGAGGGGCCGGTCGGGACGTGTGTTCATGATGCCCGTCCTGGGTCGTCGTTCTTCGGATCGGCCGCGTCCGCCCGGCTGACGGAAGCCACCGTCTGAGGGTCGAGGTCGAAGAGTTCGCGCAGCGCCTCCGCGTACCCGGCGCCGCCGGGCTCGCTCGCGAGCTGCTTGACGCGCACGGTCGGCGCGTGGAGGAGCTTGTCGACGACGCGGCGCACGGTCTGGGTGACCTCGGCCCGCTGCCGTTCGTCGAGATCGGGTACCCGTCCGTCGAGCCGCGCCACTTCCATGGCGACGACCTCGGCGGCCATCGCCCGCAGGGCGATGACGGTGGGCGTGATGTGCGCGGCCCGCTGGGCGGCCCCGAACGCGGCCACTTCCTGGACGACTATCCCACGTACGGCGTCCACGTCGGCCGCCATCGGGGCGTCGGCGGAGGTCTCCGCCAGCGACTCGATGTCGACCAGCCGGACCCCGGGGATCCGGTGCACGGCGGCGTCGATGTCCCGCGGCATGGCCAGGTCCAGCAGCGCCAGGCGTACGGGGGCGCCGTCCGCCCGGCTGCGCGCGGTCCGGCGGGGCTGCCGCGTAGCGGTGGCCCCGCCCTGGTCGGCCCAGGTGCCGTGCAGTTCGAGCGAGCCCGCGTCGACGCCGGTCAGCGCGGCCCGGCCGTCACCGGCGGGCACGTCCGGGCCCAGCGGGCAGCCGTCGGGCTCGGCGGCCGGGATGGTGCGTACGGCGCCGGCGTCGGCGATGCGCCGCCCGGCCTCCGCGGCCGCGACCAGCCGGGCCAGTACGTCGCCGGCGGCGGACTCCGCGACCCGCACCCCCACAGCCGGCGCGCCTACGGCCCGCGCCCCGACGGCCTGCGTGGGGGCGCCGACCGGCAGAAGCTCCACCGCCGGGTCGCCGGACACCGCGGCGAGCACGTCGTCCGCGCTCAGCACCAAACCCGTCGCGCCCGTACAGGACACGACGACGTCAACACGTGTCAGTTCCTCGGCCACCGCGCCCATGGTCACGGCCCGCGCCGTCACACCGGTGCCCGAGGCAACCAGAATCTCGGCGAGACGCTCCGCCCGCTCCGCGGTCCGGTTCGCCACCGCGATGTCGGCGACGCCCACCCGGGCCAGCGTGGCGGCGGCCAGCGAGGACATCGAACCGGCGCCGATCACCAGCGCCCGCTTGCCCGCGGCCCACTGCCCGACCGGCTCGCGCACGGCGAGCTGCTCCAGCCCGAACGTGACCAGCGACTGGCCGGCCCGGTCGATCCCGGTCTCCGAGTGCGCCCGCTTGCCGACCCGCAGCGCCTGCTGGAACAGGTCGTTGACCAGCCGGCCGGCGGTGTGGAGCTCCTGCCCCAGCGCCAGCGCGTCCTTGATCTGGCCGAGGATCTGCCCCTCGCCGACGACCATGGAGTCCAGTCCGCACGCCACCGAGAACAGGTGGTGCACCGCCCGGTCCTCGTAGTGGACGTACAGGTAGGGGGTCAGCTCCTCCAGAGCCACCCCGCTGTGCTGGGCCAGCAGCGTCGACAGTTCGGCGACGCCGGCGTGGAACTTGTCCACGTCCGCGTACAGCTCGATGCGGTTGCAGGTGGCCAGGACGGTCGCCTCGGCCGCCGGCTCCGCGGCCAGCGTGTCGTGCAACAGCTTGACCTTGGCATCGGCGGACAGCGAGGCCCGCTCCAGCACGCTCACCGGCGCGCTGCGATGGCTCAGGCCGACTACGAGCAGGCTCATGCCGGCATCACCGCCGGGACGTCACCCTCGGGGCCGCCCTTGCGCGCGGCCGCGGCGGCCCGCCCGGCGGGCGGCACGACGGCGGCGGCCGGCGCGGCCCCCGTACCGGTGGCCGGGCCCGCGAGCTCCTCGGCGGCGGCCGCCGCCGCGCCCTCGCCGGCCTTGCGCTGCTCGTGGAACGCGAGGATCTGCAGTTCGATCGACAGGTCGACCTTGCGCACGTCGACGCCCTCCGGCACGGACAGCACCGTCGGCGCGAAGTTCAGGATGGAGGTGACGCCCGCGGCGATCAGCCGCTCGCTCACCTGCTGCGCGGCGCCGGCGGGCGTCGCGATGACCCCGATGGAGACGCCGTTGTCCTCAATGATCTGTTCGAGCTCGTCGGTGTGCCGCACGGGCATGCCGGCGACCATCTTCCCGGCCATGGCGGGATCGGCGTCGATCAGCGCCGCCACGCGGAACCCGCGGGAGGCGAAACCGCCGTAGTTGGCCAGGGCGGCGCCGAGGTTACCGATGCCGACGATGACGACCGGCCAGTCCTGGGTCAGGCCGAGCTCGCGGGAGATCTGGTAGACGAGGTACTCGACGTCGTAGCCGACGCCCCGGGTACCGTAGGAGCCGAGGTACGAGAAGTCCTTGCGCAGCTTCGCCGAGTTGACTCCGGCGGCGGTCGCGAGTTCCTCGGAGGACACCGTGGGCACCGATCGCTCGGAGAGCGCGGTGAGGGCACGCAAGTACAGCGGAAGCCGGGCGACAGTGGCCTCGGGAATACCTCGGCTGCGGGTCGCCGGTCGGTGAGTTCGGCCAGTTGCCACGATGCTCCTGCGGGATGAGCGGGGCTGCAGGCGGCCTCTTGTCCCAGGACCGCCCCGTCGAATGCAGGCTATGTCTTTGTGAACGCGTGCACAAAGATTGTGTCCGCTTTGTCCGGCCAAAGTGACCGGGGTCACGCGGGCCGTGCGACCGGGACCGGAACCGAGAACGGGCCGAACCCGTTCAAATCCAGAAGGGGGCAAAACCGTGCACACTCCTCATCAATACGCCCCCGTGTCCCCATAAATCGCCCACGATGATAACGGCCGGCAAGGTCAGGCCCCCAACGCCCGCCGCAGCCGGTCCGGGTTCACCCTCCAGAAGGTGTGCTGCTCGCCGTCGACGAGCACGACCGGAATCTGTTCCCAGTGCAACCGGTACAGCTCCTCGTCCTGCGAGATGTCCTTCTTCTCCCACTGCGCCCCCGTCTCGGCACAGACCTTCTCGATCACCTCCTGGGCCTCGTCACAGAGGTGACACCCGGGCTTCCCGACCAGCGTGACCATCCGCTCGGCGGGACGCTTCTTCTCCTTGCGGCGCAGCAGAGGACTCATGTCCTCATTGTCCCGCGCCGGGGCACGGGCCCCGAACTGTTAACCACCCCGTATGCCGGCGGTTCGGGAAGTCCCGAACACAATGGCTATGCTCGCGTCATGGCCGCTCTGGGATGGCTCACCCCCCGTAGGCGCTCCGCCACCGCGCGGAGCGTGCTGGCAGGCGAGGCCTCGGCCGAGGCCGCCCGCAAGACCGCGCAGGCCGAAGCGCCACCGTTCCCCACGGCCGTCGAACCGGAAGCGGAAGTCGGCGCTCCCGTCGAGCCCGAGTTCCCGGTCCCCGGCGACGACCTCGCCGCGGCCTTCTTCGACCTCGACAACACCGTCATGCAGGGCGCCGCGATCTTCCACTTCGGTCGCGGCCTCTACAAGCGCGAGTTCTTCCGCCGCCGCGAACTGGCCCGCTTCGCCTGGCAGCAGGCCTGGTTCCGGCTCGCCGGCGTCGAGGACCCCGAGCACATGCAGGACGCGCGGGACAGCGCCCTGTCCATCGTCAAGGGCCACAAGGTCTCCGAGCTGATGTCGATCGGCGAGGAGATCTACGACGAGTACATGGCCGAGCGGATCTGGCCGGGCACCCGCGCCCTGGCCCAGGCCCACTTGGACGCCGGCCAGAAGGTGTGGCTCGTCACCGCCGCCCCCGTCGAGACCGCCACGATCATCGCCCGCCGGCTCGGCCTGACCGGGGCCCTGGGCACCGTCGCCGAGTCCGTGGACGGCGTCTACACCGGCCGACTGGTCGGCGAGCCCCTGCACGGTCCCGCCAAGGCGGAGGCCGTGCGCGCCCTCGCGGCCGCCGAGGAACTCGACCTCGGCCGCTGCGCGGCGTACAGCGATTCGCACAACGACATTCCGATGCTGTCGCTGGTCGGACATCCGTATGCGATCAATCCCGATACGAAACTGCGCAAGCATGCCCGGACCCACGACTGGCGACTGCGCGACTATCGGACCGGCCGCAAGGCCGTGAAGGTCGGCGTCCCGGCGGCCGCCGGGGTCGGCGCGATCGCGGGCGGCACGGCCGCCGCCATCGCCCTCCACCGCCGCCGCAAGTAGCGGCGCCGGGCCGGGGGCCGGTTCCGGCCCGCCCGGCGTTCATTCGCTCACCTCTACCCGCGCCTCCGGCGCGGCACTCCGACCTGCCCCACTCGGTCGTGAGCCTCTGCGGAAGCTTCCATTCCGCGCACCCAAGCGATCAGGAATCGATCACCAATCAGGCCTGAATATGCCCTGGACACGCAACAGAAGTGTCGGAACCGGTGATTTAGACAACTGGGTGTAGCGCTGCCTGTACGAAGCGTTATTCTCCTCAAACGCATGCCACCGCCCATCTGTCGCCACGACGGGTGAACGGTCCCGCACTGCACGTGATGGAAGCTCTGCCTCTGGGAGTCCCGTGTACCCACCTGTCGGGGTTGACGCCTCGGGCCTGGCTACGCTGCGCGCAACGGTCCTCGACCACCTGCGTGGCTTCGTCCCCACCGCGTACGCCGTCCCCGCCTTCGCCGCCGTACCCGCCGGCCTCGGCCCGGCCGGTCCTTGCTACGCCCTGACCGACGGTGGGGCGACGGTGGGCAGACGCGGTCGCGCGGGCTCCGGATCGGCCGGCTCCACCGGCACGACCGCACCCGTCCACCGCCGCCCCACCGCGGACAGCGACCAGGCCCGCATGATGGACCTGGTCGAACGCGCCCAGGCCGGCGAGGCCGACGCCTTCGGCCGGCTCTACGACCAGTACAGCGACACGGTGTACCGCTACATCTACTACCGCGTCGGCGGCAAGGCGACGGCGGAGGATCTCACCAGCGAGACCTTCCTGCGCGCGCTGCGCCGCATCTCCACCTTCACCTGGCAGGGCCGAGACTTCGGTGCCTGGCTGGTGACCATCGCGCGGAACCTGGTGGCGGACCACTTCAAGTCCAGCCGCTTCCGCCTGGAGGTCACCACCGGCGAGATGCTCGACGCCAACGAGGTGGAGCGCAGCCCCGAGGACTCCGTCCTGGAGTCCCTCTCCAACGCGGCCCTGCTGGAAGCCGTGCGCAAACTCAACCCCCAGCAGCAGGAGTGCGTCACCCTGCGCTTCCTCCAAGGCCTCTCGGTCGCCGAAACGGCCCGGGTCATGGGGAAGAACGAGGGCGCCATCAAAACGCTCCAGTACCGGGCGGTCCGCACCCTGGCCCGCCTGCTCCCGGAAGACGCCCGCTGACGCACCCGTCCCATCCGGCCCATCCGACCCGTACGTCCACCGCGTACGACCACGCTCCACAAGACAACACTCAACGACGACACGACCTCACCCCCGGTGACCCCTCGATGACGCTGTGGTCCGATCATCCTTCGTCCGTAACCCAAGTGCCGCGCCGCTCGTTGTGCGGAATGCAGGCTCCCTGTGGACACGCCCTGCCCGAAGCCGCTCACCCGAAAGTGTGGATGTGCTCAAGGCAGGCAACCTTCCGGACACCTTGGGGAGTCGATCGTCATGACGAGAGGAGGTGCCGCCAGTGATCGCGAACGTGACTCCGCACCGGCGGGCGAACGCCTTCGCCCAGGCCCTGGAGGATCGGAAGCCATCCGATCTTTCAGAACCGGACCCGGTGGCCGAGCAGTCCGAGGCACCTGCCGAACCTGCCGACCACGACCGGCTGTTGGCCCTGGCGAACGCGCTCGGCGAAAGAATGCCGCGCCCGGCGCTGGATCCCGAGGTCAAAGTGGTGCAACGAGCCCAGCTCGTCGCCGCCATGGAGGCCATGGTGAAGGAGGAGAGGGCCGGGGGCGGTGCCGCCGCGGACCCTCTGGTGCCCGAACAGCGGACCGGCCGCGGCGCCCACCGGGCGACGTCGCTCCGGAGATTGCGGCCCCGCTCCCGCTGGTCCAAGGGCATCGCAGCAGGAGGCCTCACCGTGGGTGTGGCCGCAGGGGCCTTCAGCGGAGTGGCCGCTGCCAGCACGGACGCCCTGCCCGGTGATTCCCTGTACCCGATCAAACGGGGCATGGAGGATCTCAAGCTGGGCATGGCCGACGAGGACGCGGACCGGGGTGAGCTCTACCTCGACCGGGCCTCGAACCGGCTGTCCGAAGCCCGCCGCCTGATGGAGAGGGGCCGGACGGGCGTACTCGACCACGAATCCCTGGGTGACATCCGCCGTGCCCTCGCGGGCATGAAGCACGACGCGGAACAGGGCCACCGGCTGCTCCAGGCCGCGTACGAACGGGACGGCTCGCTCGGCCCCATCCAGACGCTGTCCTCGTTCTCCCGCTCCCACCGCGACGCCTGGGGCAAGCTCCGGGAGAAGCTCCCGGCGCAACTCACCGACGTCGGGGGCGAGGTCGAATCGGTCTTCCAGGCCATAGACGCTGACGTCGCCCCGCTCCAGGGCCTGCTGCCCAAGCCCCCGGAGCAGACCCGCGGCGGCCGCCCGTCGACCGGCTCGGCCACACCGAGCACCCCGGCGACCGGCAAACAGCAGACCGCGCCATCGGCTTCGAGTACGCCCTCATCGGCGCCCGCGGCCACCCCGACGCCGTCCACCGGCAGCCGTACCCCGGAACCCACCGGTGGCGGCCTCCTGGGCGGTACGGGCGACCTACTGAACCCGCCGGCGGGGGGACAGGCCCCTCCGGGCACGTCCGCCCCGGGGACCCCCGAGCTCCCCCAGCCGGACATCACCCTCCCGCCCCTCCTCCCAGGCCTCCTCCCGGGTCTGGGCCTCAACAGCGAGGACGCGGAACAGTAAGGGAGAGGGGGGCCGCGCACCGCGCGGCCCCCCTCCTTCTTTCCGGCACCGACCGGCCGACTCACGACTCAGAAGAACACGGACCGCCGCTGCACCAGCAGCTTGTACAGCGTGTGCTGGATCTGCTCCCGCACCTGGTCCGTCAGGTTGAACATCAGCATCGGATCCTCCGCGGCCTCCGCCGCGTACCCGTCCGTCGGGATCGGCTCGCCGAACTGGATCGTCCACTTCGTCGGCAGCGGCACCGCCCCCAACGGCCCCAGCCACGGGAACGTCGGCGTGATCGGGAAGTACGGCACCCCCAACAACCGCGCCAACGTCTTCGCGTTGCCGACCATCGGGTAGATCTCCTCGGCCCCCACGATCGAGCAGGGCACGATCGGCGTCCCCGCGCGCAGCGCCGTCGACACGAACCCGCCCCGCCCGAACCGCTGGAGCTTGTACCGCTCCCCGAACGGCTTCCCTATCCCCTTGAAGCCCTCCGGCATCACGCCGACCAGCTCCCCGGCCTCCAACAGCCGCTGCGCGTCCTCCGCGCACGCCAGGGTGTGACCGGCCTTGCGCGCCAGCTCGTTCACCACCGGCAGCATGAACACCAGATCGGCGGCCAACAGCCGCAGGTGCCGCTGCGCGGGGTGCTGGTCGTGCACGGCGAACTGGAGCATCAGCCCGTCCAGCGGCAACGTCCCCGAATGGTTGGCGACGATCAGCGCGCCGCCCTCCTTCGGGATGTTCTCGATGCCCTTGACCTCGACCCGGAAGTACTTGTCGTACAGCGGCCGCAGCAAGGTCATCAGGACCTGGTCCGTCAGCTCCTCGTCGTAGCCGAAGTCGTCGACCTCGTAGTCCCCGGTGATCCGGCGCCGCAGGAACGCCAGCCCGCCCGCGATCCGCCGGTCCCAGCCCGCACCGGACGACGCCGCCGACCCGGCGGCGGGCTCCACGAGCGGTACCTCCACCGGCTCGCCCAGCGGTTCGGCCACCGGATCGGCCGCCACCGGATCGGGCGCCGGCGTCGGGACCGCCCGCACCGTACGGGGCCCGCCCCGCCGGCGCGGCCGCTCCTCGTCGAACGGGATGACCTTGGCGTCCGCCACTATCGCTTCGCTCCCTCGATCACACCGGCGCCCGCACCCGCGCCCGCATCCACCTTCAGCAACCCCGCCACCCGCTCCACGACACGCTCCACCCGATCCGCCGGCAGCAGCCCGCTCCCGCGACTGCGCGCGAAGTCCGCGAACGTCTCGGCGGTCGTGTACTGGGGCCGGAACCCCAGGGTCTCCCGCATCTGCGTGGTCTCCACGACCCGGCCGTGCGTCAACAGCCGGATCTGCTCGGGCGAGAAGTCCGTCACCCCGACCGCGCGCAGCGCCGACCCCACCCACGTCACCGCGGGCAGCAGCAACGGCACCGTCGGCCGCCCGAGCCGGCGCGAGCACTGCGACAGCAACAGCACCCCGTCACCGGCGACGTTGAACGTCCCGCTGTTCAGGGTTCCGCGCCGCGGCTCCCCCGCCGCCAGGCGCAGCACGTCCACGACGTCGTCCTCGTGGACGAACTGCAGTCGGGGGTCGTAGCCGAGGACCGTCGGCATGACCGGCATGGAGAAGTACTCGGCGAGCGCCGAATCCGCCCAGGGCCCCAGGATGTTCGCGAACCGCAGCACGCACACCGCCACGTCGGGCCGTCTGCGCGCGAAGCCGCGTACGTAGCCCTCGACCTCGGCGGCCTCCTTCGCGAAACCGCCCGCCGGCAGCGACTTCGGCTGGGTCGTCTCGGTGAAGACGGCCGGGTCGCGGGAGGTGCCCCCGTACACGCTGGTGCTCGACTTCACCACGAGCCGGCGTACGGTCGGCGACTTCTGGCAGGCTCCGAGGAGCTGCATCGTCCCGATGACGTTGGTTTCCTTGACCGCGCTGCGCGCGCCGGCCGATCCCGGGCCGCCACCGGTCACCGCGAGGTGCACCACGGTGTCCACGGCGTGCTCGGCGAGCACGCGGGCGATCCCGGACTGTCTGATGTCCGCCTGTACGAACTCGGCCGAGCCGAGCCGGTGCGGCGGTTTGACCGCGTCGACCGCGACGACCCGTTCCACTTCCGGGTCGCGCTGGATCCGCCGCACGAAGCGACCCCCCAGCTGCCGGGATGCCCCGGTGACGAGCACGACCTTCCCCACGAGCTCAGCGCCTCCCTCGAAGAAGTCCCCGGCTGCACCGCAGCCCCTCCACCAAGGATGGTGGAGGGGCTGCGGAGAACACGTACAGCTGCCGTTTACTTCTTGTTACGGCGCTGGACGCGGGTGCGCTTGAGCAGCTTGCGGTGCTTCTTCTTGGCCATCCGCTTACGCCGCTTCTTGATAACAGAGCCCACGACTACCCTCGCTCACTTCTCGGAACATCCCCGTGTTGACGGAGAACGGTGCGGGGCGTCTGGGCCCACACGACCTACGTCGGCCTAGCCTACCCGCCCGAGCTCGGAGCTTGTAATCCGCGGCCTCCGCCGATGATCCGGAGCCCCTCCTCAGGCTGATTCCACCCCCACGAACGACTCCCGGAGGTACTCGTGAACCGCGTTCTCGGGGACCCGGAAGGACCGGCCCACCCGGATTGCGGGCAGATGACCGTTGTGCACCAGGCGGTACACGGTCATCTTCGACACTCGCATCACCGAGGCGACCTCCGCCACGGTCAGGAACTGAACCTCACTGAGAGGCCTCTCGCCAGCAGCCATGACACACCTTGACCTTCCGCGCAGGACGGGCACCGGCTTCCCCTCCGGTTACTCATCGTCGTCGCACGCTCACTCCCCAGAGTAGGGGCGGGTGATACGAGTGGGGAAGAGGAGCTACGGCCACTCCTGGCGGCCCGGCAGTCTTGCGCGGTGCAGCAGGTATCGCGTAAGCGGTCGGTAGTAGTCCGGGCGCACCCCGTCATCAAGCGGAACGGCCACCGCCAGCCGCCCCTCGGCCTCCCCGACGAACAGCGCGGGATCATCCGTGTCCCCCAGCCCGATCGCCTCGACACCGAGCTGACCTGCACCGCAGACCCAACCGTGATCCCCCACCACCAACTCCGGCAGCCGCTCGCCGGCCTCCGCCAACGCCCCGAGCGCGACCCGAACCGGCAGCGGCGAATGGGAGTGCACGCCGGTCGCACTCCCCGACGGCCGCACGCCGGGTTCCCGCACCAACGCGACTCCCCGTACGTAATCGATGCGGTGCGGGCGTACGCCGAACCGGGTCGCCATGTCGACACGCACCCCCTGCGCCGGAGTGAGGACATCACATCCCGCCGCCGACAGCGCCGCCGCCAAACTGGCGTAGAACTCCAGGAGGCGATGCGGATGACCCGTCCCGAACAGCACGGGAGCCCGCGCTCCCGCCACCGCACCCAGCCGCTCCGCGAACGCGCCCAGGGCGGCCACCGTCCGCTCCGGATCGATCACGTCCGGTCCGCTGACGTGCGCGGGGTCCGCCGAGACCCCGCACTTGGCCGCCATCAGCCCCAACAACTCGCCCTCGCCCCACACCCGCTCCGGGTCGAGCCCCAGCAGCACCCGCGGATCGCGCGCCGCGAACAGACGGTAACTGCGCAGGCTCTCCTCCCGCGTCGTGGCGACGGGCCCGGCCAACCGGGCGGCCAGCAGATGCGCACGCAGCGCTCCGGTGCTCAACACGCTCCGATGCTGTCGCACCCCACCTGGCGGGTCATCAATTCCAGCGAACAGCCCCACAGTTGGCGTAACACATGCTGCGTCAGGTCAACATTCCGCGCAGTGGGAACACCGCCCGCCGCGTCGCGAGAACGGCCTGATCCGTACGGTCCGCCGGATCGTAGCCGGCCTCCCACTCCCGCCACCCGACCGTCCGACCGTCCGTCATCCGCGCCGGCGCCGACTGCCGCGTCCGCGCGTACACCTCGTCCCGCCACGCCTGCGGAACCTCCGCCGCCGGGTCCACCGGCCGGTGCGCGGCGATCCCCACCAGGTGCGTCCACGATCGCGGTACGACGTCCACCACCGCGTACCCGCCGCCGCCCAACGCCAGCCAGCGCCCCTCACTGTGCTCGTGCGCCAGCCGGTGGCAGGCCTCCTGCACCGACCGCTGCGCGTCCAGCGACACCGCGAGGTGGGCCAGCGGATCCTCGAAGTGCGTGTCGGCGCCGTGCTGGCTCACCAGCACCTGCGGCCGGAAGTCCGCCAGCAGCTCGGGCACCGTCGCGTGGAACGCCCGCAGCCACGCCTCGTCCCCCGTCCCGGCCGGCAGCGCCACGTTCACCGCGCTCCCCGGCGCGCCGTCGCCCCCGGTCTCCTCCGGCCAACCCGTCTGCGGGAACAGGGTGCGCGGGTGTTCGTGCAGGGAGATCGTCAGCACCCGCGGGTCGTCCCAGAACGCCGCCTGGACCCCGTCGCCGTGGTGGACGTCCACGTCCACGTACGCGACCCGCTCCGCGCCCAGCTCCAACAGCCGCGCCACCGCCAGCGCCGCGTCGTTGTACACGCAGAAACCGGCGGCCCCGCCCGGCATCGCGTGGTGCAGCCCCCCGGCGAAGTTCACGGCGTGCGCGGCCTCACCCCGCCAGATCGCCTCCGCCGCCGCCACCGACTGACCCGCGATCAGCGCCGACGCCTCGTGCATCCCGCGGAACGCGGGATCGTCCAGGGTCCCGATCCCGTACGAGCCGTCCGCCGCCCCCGGATCCGCCGACACCGCCCGCACCGCCGCCACGTACTCCTCGCGGTGCACCAGCCGCAGCGTCGAATCCCCGGCCGCGCGGGCCGCCCGCACCTCGACCTCCCGGTCGAGCCCGAAGGCCCGTACCAGGCCCATGGTCAGCGCCAGACGCACCGGGTCCATCGGATGGCTCGGCCCGAAGTCATACTTCGTTACCGCCTCGTCCCACATCAACAACCCGGTCACCGGCTCGCCGCTCATGCCCGCCACCGTATCGGGCCCCACCGGAGCCGAACGAGCGGGTACTGAACAGCGGCACCAACACCAACACCATCGGGATCAGCATCGCGCCCCGGTAGCTCCACGCGTCCCCGACCCCACCGACCAGCGGGGACCCGATCAGGAACCCGACGTAGTTGAAGATGTTCAGCCGCGCGACGGCCGTGTCGGACGCCCCCGGGAACAGCCTCCCCGCCGCCGCGAACGTCTGCGGCACGATCACGCACAGCCCGATCCCCAGCAACGTGAACCCGAGCATCCCCCACCAGGCCCCCGGCGCCGACGCCACCACCGCGAACCCGCCCGCGGCCACTACCGTCCCGCCCCGCACCACGGCCACCGCCCCGAACCGGCGCACCCCGAGGTCCCCGACGGCCCGCCCCATCAGCGTCGTCACCATGTACACGTTGTACGGAACCGTCGCCAGCTGCTCCGAACCCCCCAGCACGTCCTGGAGGTACTTGGCACTCCAGTTCGCGACGGTCGAGTCCCCTATGTACGCGCACGCCATCACCAGGCACAGCGGCAGCAACAACTTCCCGCCCCCGGCCGGCCACCCCTGCGCCCCGTCCTTCGCCCCGGCCACCGCGTCGACGTAGAACCGGCTCGCCAGCAACGCCAACGGCAGCACCACGACCACCGCCGGCAGGTACCCGGTGAACAGCTCCAGGTGCCAATGCGCCCCCGCCCACGCCGCGGACGCGCCGAGGATCCCGCCCAGGCTGTACGAGGCGTGGAACCCCAGCATGATGCTGCGCCCGTACGCGCGTTGCAGGCTGACCCCGAGCATGTTCATCGAGGCGTCCAACACGCCCACGGCCAGCCCGAACACCCCGAGGGCCACGGCGACCTGCCACATGGAGGTGCCGGCCCCCACCCCCAGCAGCGACAGCAGTACGACCGGCTGCGCCCACCGCAGCACGGCGCTGGGCGCGACCCTCTTCACCAGGTGCTCGGTGGCGACGCTCGACACCCCCGCCAGGACCGGCACGGCGGCGAGGAAGGCGGGCAACAGCCCGTCGGATATCCCGTACCGGTCCTGGATGGCCGGGATGCGGGTGACCAGGAGGGCGAAGGCCACCCCCTGCGCGAAGAAGCTGAACCCCAGGGCCCGGCGGCCACGCCGCAGCCGCGCATCAACTGTCATGGCGGCTGAGCGTAGGCCCAGGGGCTACCGGTGGGTAGAGCGATCACACACCCAATCCGAGCAGCCCGTAGAGCTCCTTCATCTCCCCGAAGTAGGCGTTGGCACCGGGGAGACCCTCGGCGGGGGTCATCGACGTGAAGGCGAGCACGTCCATCCCGGCGGCGCGGGCGGCGTCGATCCCGAGCCGGCTGTCCTCGACGACGACGCACCGCGCGGGCAGGACGCCCATCATGTCGGCGGCGTGCAGGAACAGGTCGGGCGCAGGCTTGCCATGACCGACGTCGTCCACGCTGAAGATCCACTCCTCCTCGAACCACTCGCCGAGCGCGGCACTGCGGTGCCCGACCCGGATCCGCTCGTGGCTCCCGGAGGAGGCGACGCAGTACGGCACTCCCTGCGCGGACAGCTCCGCCAGCACCTCGGTCACGCCGGGGACGGGCCGCAGGTCCTGCTCGAACGCGGCGAAGATCCGGTCGTGCAGGACCCGGTCGAAGTCCGCGGGCAGCCGCTGCCCGGTCCGTTCGAGGATCAGGTCGTGCACCCGGTGCACCGCGCCGCCCATGTAGTCGCGCAGGGACTCCTCATAGGTCGTCGGGTGCCCGACCTCCGTCAGGTACGCGGAGAGGATGGTGTTCGAGAGCGGCTCGCTGTCCACGAGGACGCCGTCGTTGTCGAAGATGACCAGCTCATAGCCCATCCACCCACAGTACGAGCGTTCGGTCCGGGTTCCCGGCAGGCCGGTGCTGGTAAACGGAGGAACTCTGGCCCCGCGGCCGGGCCGGCGGCCCGCCGGTAAACGACCTGGCCGTAAACGCAGAAAAGCCCCGCACCAGTTACCTGGTGCGGGGCTTTCCCACAATGATTGTTCGGCGGCGTCCTACTCTCCCACAGGGTCCCCCCTGCAGTACCATCGGCGCTGAAAGGCTTAGCTT
>NZ_JBVHZI010000013.1:0-62354 GCF_055574495.1 Streptomyces sp. NPDC029836
CCGGGGGGGCGCGGGCACCCCCGGCACCGGGGCCCCGCCCCCCCGGGGGCGGCCCCCGCCGGGGGCGCGCGGGGGGGGGGGGGCGGCCCCCCCCCCCCGCCCCCAACCGGGGGGGGCCCCCCCCCCGGGGGGGGGGGGCCCACGCCCGTGCTCGCTCCGCGCGTCCGCGCACTCGCGTGCGCGACGTGCGGGCGGCGACCGCCTACTTCGCGGCGTTGAGGATCTCGCGCGCCAGCTTCGCGGTCTCGGTCGGCGTCTTGCCGACCTTGACGCCCGCGGCTTCGAGGGCTTCCTTCTTGGCCTGTGCGGTGCCGGAAGAACCCGAGACGATGGCGCCGGCGTGGCCCATGGTCTTGCCCTCGGGGGCGGTGAAGCCCGCGACGTAACCGACGACCGGCTTGGTGACGTTCTTCGCGATGAAGTCCGCCGCACGCTCCTCGGCGTCGCCGCCGATCTCACCGATCATGACGATCAGCTCGGTGTCCGGGTCGGCCTCGAAGGCCTCCAGAGCGTCGATGTGCGTGGTGCCGATGACCGGGTCGCCACCGATGCCGACGGCGGAGGTGAAGCCGATGTCGCGCAGCTCGTACATCATCTGGTAGGTCAGCGTGCCCGACTTGGACACGAGACCGATCTTGCCGGGCTTGGTGATGTCGCCCGGGATGATGCCGGCGTTGGACTGGCCGGGGGTGATCAGACCCGGGCAGTTCGGGCCGATGATGCGGGTCTTGTTGCCCTTGGCGGTCGCGTACGCCCAGAAGGCGGCGGAGTCGTGCACCGCGATGCCCTCGGTGATGACGACGGCCAGCGGGATCTCGGCGTCGATGGCCTCGACGACGGCGGCCTTGGCGAAGGCCGGCGGGACGAAGAGGACGGAGACGTTGGCGCCCGTCTTCTCGATCGCCTCGGCGACGGAACCGAAGACCGGGACCTCGGTGCCGTCGAAGTCGACGGTGGTGCCGGCCTTGCGCGGGTTCACGCCGCCGACGATGTTGGTGCCGTCAGCCAGCATCAGCTTGGTGTGCTTCATGCCCGTGGCACCGGTCATGCCCTGGACGATGACCTTGCTGTCCTTGTTGAGGAAGATAGCCATGTGAGTCTTTGACCTCTGCCCTTACTTCGCAGCCGCGAGCTCGGCGGCCTTGTCGGCCGCGCCGTCCATGGTGTCCACGCGCTGAACCAGCGGGTGGTTGGCGTCCGACAGGATCTTGCGACCCAGCTCGGCGTTGTTGCCGTCGAGACGGACGACCAGCGGCTTGGTGACCGCCTCGCCCTTGTCCTCGAGCAGCTGCAGCGCCTGGACGATGCCGTTGGCGACCTCGTCGCACGCGGTGATGCCACCGAAGACGTTGACGAAGACGGACTTGACGTCCGGGTCGCCGAGGATGATCTCCAGGCCGTTCGCCATGACGGCGGCGGAGGCGCCACCACCGATGTCGAGGAAGTTGGCCGGCTTGACGCCGCCACCGTTCACCGACTGGTAGGCCTCGCCGGCGTAGGCGACGACGTCGAGGGTGCTCATGACGAGACCCGCGCCGTTGCCGATGATGCCGACCTCACCGTCGAGCTTGACGTAGTTGAGGTTCTTCGCCTTGGCGGCGGCCTCCAGCGGGTTCGCGGCCGCGTGGTCCACGAACTCCACGTGGCCCGGCTGGCGGAACTCGGCGTTCTCGTCGAGCGAGACCTTGCCGTCGAGCGCGATGATGTCGCCGTTGGCGACCTTCGCGAGCGGGTTGACCTCGACGAGGAGCGCGTCCTCGGCGATGAAGGTCGCCCACAGGGTCACGAGGACCTCGGCGACCTTCTCGGCGACCTCGGCCGGGAACTTCGCCAGCGCGACGATCTCGCGGGCCTTCTCGATCGTGACGCCCTCGTTGGCGTTGACCGGGACCTTCGCGAGGGCCTCGGGGGTCTTCTCCGCGACCTCCTCGATGTCCATGCCGCCCTGCACCGAGGCCATGGCCAGGAAGGTGCGGTTGGTGCGGTCGAGGAGGTACGAGACGTAGTACTCCTCGAGGATCTCGGGAGCGGTCTCGGCGATCATCACCTTGTGGACCGTGTGGCCCTTGATGTCCATGCCCAGGATGTCCGTCGCACGGGCGACGGCCTCGTCCGGGGTGGCGGCCAGCTTGACGCCGCCGGCCTTGCCGCGGCCGCCGACCTTCACCTGCGCCTTGACTACCGACTTGCCGCCCAGCTTCTCGGTGGCCTCGCGAGCCGCCTCAGGCGTGTCGATGACTTCACCGGCCAGCACCGGTACACCGTGCTTGGCGAAGAGGTCCCTCGCCTGGTACTCGAACAGGTCCACGCGCGTCCGTCCCTTGTCTTCAAAGATTCGCAGTGATTCGCGGTTGTCTGCTATCTGCGTGGGCGTGCCGCGGAGGGCAACGTGACGGCGCTGTCACAAGGAAGGCGCACACGGTGACCGTGGACGCGGCATGTCCGTCCCGCAGGTTATCCCCGTGGGCCGTGGGTCCCTAAATCGCAGATCACACCTGAGCGGTGATACCTGTCACAGATCCCCTGACGGTTGAACTGCGTGTTCGTGTGATCTGCCGATTTACGACCGCACGGTGCGCGCCCGCGCACGACCCCCGTCAGGGGACCGGCAGGGGGCGCTTCTCCAGCGCCGCCGCCATCACGTCCGGGAACAGATCGGGGGTGCAGGCGAACGCGGGCGTCCCGAGGGCGGCGAGGGCCGCCGCGTGTTCGCGGTCGTAGGCGGGGGCGCCTTCGTCGGAGAGCGCGAGCAGGGTCACGAACTCCACCCCGGCGCCCTTCATCGCGGCGACCCGCTTGAGCATCTCGTCGCGTATGCCGCCCTCGTAGAGGTCACTGATCAGGACGACCACCGTGTCGGCGGGCCGGGTGATCTTCGACTGGCAGTAGGCCAGCGCCCGGTTGATGTCGGTGCCGCCGCCCAACTGCGTACCGAAGAGGACGTCGACGGGGTCGTCGAGCTGGTCGGTCAGGTCGACGACCGCCGTGTCGAAGACGACCAGTCGGGTCGCGATCGAGCGCATGGAGGCGAGGACCGCGCCGAAGACGGAGGCGTGGACGACGGACGCCGCCATCGAGCCCGACTGGTCGATGCAGAGGATGACTTCCTTCTTCACCGCCTGCGAGGCCCGGCCGTAACCGATGAGCCGCTCCGGGACGACCGTGCGGTACTCGGGCAGGTAGTTCTTGAGGTTGGCCCGGATCGTCCGGTTCCAGTCGATGTCGTGGTGCCGGGGCCGGTTGATCCGCGCGGACCGGTCCAGGGCGCCCGTGAGCGTGGCCCGGGTACGGGTCGCCAGCCGCTTCTCCAGCTGCTCCACCACCTTGCGGACGACGGCCCGGGCCGTCTCCTTCGTGGTGTCCGGCATGGCCTTGTTGAGCGAGAGCAGGGTGCCGACGAGGTGGACGTCCGGCTCGACGGCCTCCAGCATCTCCGGCTCCAGCAGCAGCGAGGCCAGCCCGAGCCGCTCGATCGCGTCCCGCTGCATGACCTGCACCACCGAGGCCGGGAAGTACGTACGGATGTCCCCGAGCCAGCGCGCCACGTTCGGCGCGCTGCCGCCCAGTCCGGCCGACCGCTCCCCCGAGGCCCGGCGGGAGCCGCCGGCGCGCGCGCCGCCGTACAGCGCGCCCAGTGCGGCGTCCATCGCCGCGTCCCGCCCGGTCAGCGTGCGGCCGGTGCCGTCGGCCTCGCCGCCGCCGAGCACCAGCCGCCACCGCCGCAGCCGCTCCGCGTCGCCACCGGTGTCCCCGCCCGCGGCGCTCTCCGCCGGGTTCTGCGCTGCCCTCATGTCCCCGTCCCCTCCAGTCGTTTCCCACGCGTTCCGTACTCCGCCTCCACAGGCGTACGGGCCACCCGGTGCTGGGACCGGAAGGGTCCACCGGGTCGCGGCGCCCGGCACGGCACCTCGCCGCGTTGTCGGACCACGGAAGTACTCCAGTACGAGCCGCGGCCCTCCGCCTCGCGACGCACCGCACCGAACACCGCGACCCGGCAAACCCTTCCGGCCACAGCACTAGGCCGGCGCCGCGGACAGCAGCAGCCGGACCAGCCCTTCCGCCGCGTCCGCCCGGACCGGGTCCGGTTCCGCGGCGAAACCCGCCCGGGCGCCGCCCGGCGCAGCGGCCGCGGCCCGCCCCCCGGGTCCGCGCCGGACCAGTTCGCCCAAGGCCCGCTTCACCCCCGGTTCGTACCCCCCGAACGTCCGCCGCAGCAGCGGCAGTACGTCGATGAAGGCGCCCTCCGGCACCGACACCAACCAGGCGTCGATCAGGCGCAGCAGCCGCTCGTCGTGGACAAGCAGCGTGCCGCCGCCCGCGCTCCCGCCGGCGAACCCCTCGATCCAGCCCGCCGCGTCGGCCGGCGCGGACGCCGGGGACAGGGCGAGGCCCATCAGTCGGGCCGTCTCCTCGGCCGGGAGCCGGCCGTCGTCCAGCAGCAGTCGCGCGGCCCGGCCGCGGATCAACCCGGGCACGCTGTCCCGCTCGGCCAGCGCCCGCAGGACCGCCGACCAGCGCTCGCGCGGCCCGCCGGCCTCCCGGGCGTCCGCCAGCAGGGCCAGCGCCCCGTGCACGCCGTCCACATGGGTGCGCAGTTCGGCCGCCCCGTCGGCGTCCAGTCCGGCCGCGCACGCGGGCGGCAGCGCCACGCAGATCCGCTCGGCGAGCCCGGCGGCGACCGCGCCGAGCGCCGCCGCGTCCGTCCCCCGGACGTCCCCGTACCGAAGCGAACGGGCCAGCGCCGGCAGCGCCTTGGCCAGGCCCGCCACATCGGTGTCGAGCGCCGCCCGGTCGGCGAGCGCCCGCAGCACGGCCGGCAGCGCCTGCGACAGCCCGGCCAGCAGGCACCGTTCGGCGAGCGCCGTGACGGCCCCCAGGTCATCGGCCCCGGCCGCGTCGGCCTCGGCCCTGGCGGTGGCCGCCCCCAGGACGGTGGTGCCCCAGATCCCGGCCTCGGCGACCCGGACCGACAGCTCCGGCTCCCAGCGCAGCCGCCAGGTCTCCCGGAAGGTCCCGGTGCTGCCCCGGGAGGCGACGGGCACGCCCCAGTCGATCCCGAGCAGCCTCAGCCGGTGCAGCAGCAGGGACTTGGCCGTGTCGGTGTCCTTGCGCAGGTCCAGTTCCAGCTCGCGCTCCTGCGCCTCCGCCTTGAGCCGCAGCGAGCGCAGACTGCGGGTGAGGTCCCGCTGGAGCGGTACGACGGGTGCCTCGTCCGGGACCTCGCCGAGGACGTCCCCGACGACGAGCCGGTCCTCGATCAGCGCGAGCGGCACGTCGGAGCCGTCGCACATGACGGCCCGGACCGCCTCCAGGGTCTCGGTGAGCCCCGGCAGCGGCCGGCCGCGCACCGCGGCCAGGGTCGAGGCCAGCCGGACCGCCTCGATGACGTGGGCGGAGGAAACCTGGAAGTCCTCCTCGCGCAGCAGACCGGCGACCTTGGTCAGCCACCGCTCGACGGGTCGGTCGCGGGCCGCGAACAGGTGGGCGTACCAGCCGGGCGAGGTGATGCCCGCCCCGTACCCGCCGGCCCGCGCGAGCCTGCGGTGGGTCCAGGGCACCCAGGTGGTCTCCACCTTGACCTTGGGCAGGCCGGTAAGCAGCGCCTTGTCGGCGCTCGCCGTCGCCTTGGCGGCAAGCGCCGGGACGTGCCAGGCCCCGCAGACCACGGCGTAGTCGTCGCCGAACTCCCGCCGGGCGGCCCGCATCCGCTGCCGCATGTGGGCCTCGCGGACGGGATCGCGCGGGTGGCCGCCGTCCCCGTACGCCTCGCGCAGGGCCCCCATGGCCTCCGCGAGGGCCTCGAAGGCGGCGAGCGGATCGCCCGCGGCGCCGCTGCCGCGGTGCTCGACGACGTCCTCCCACCAACGTTCGGGGTCGTCGTACCCGGCGGCCTCGGCCAACACCCCGAGCGGGTCCAGCCGGACGTCGCCGGCCCCCTCCCCGTCGCCGGCGCCCGTCTCCCCCTCGGGCGCCGGCGCGGCGAGGGAGTGCGCGGCCGGCAGGTCGATGAAGCGCACCGGCACGTCCCGCGCCTGCGCCCAGCGGATGGCGACCCACTCCGGGGAGAACCCGGCCAGCGGCCAGAACGCGGCCCGGCCCGGATCGTCGGCGGCGTGCGCGAGCAGGGCGACGGGCGGACGCATCCCGGGCTCGGCCGCCAGCGGCAGCAGAGCGTCCCCCTCGGGCGGGCCCTCGATCAGCACGGCCCGCGGCTGCGCCGCGTCCAGGGCGGCCCGCACCGCCCGCGCGGAGCCCGGCCCGTGGTGGCGCACGCCCAGCAGCAGCGGCCCCTTGGCGGCCGGGCTCATGCCGAGACCTCCCGGCAGGCGCGGTAGAAGTCCTTCCAGCCGTCCCGCTCGCGGACCACGGCCTCCAGGTACTCCTGCCATACGACCCGGTCGGCGGCCGGGTCGCGGATGACGGCGCCCATGATCCCGGCGGCCACGTCGGAGGGGCGCAGGACGCCGTCCCCGAAGTGCGCGGCGAGCGCGAGCCCGCCGGTGACGACGGAGATGGCCTCGGCCGTGGACAGGGTCCCGCTGGGCGACTTCACCTTCGTCCGGCCGTCGCCGGTGACCCCGTCGCGCAGCTCGCGGAAGACGGTGACGACCCGACGGATCTCCTCCAGGCCCTCGGGTGCGGCGGGCAGGTCGAGCGAGCGGCCCATCTGGTCGACGCGGCGGGCGACGATGTCGACCTCGGCGTCGGCGGTGGCGGGCAGCGGCAGGACCACGGTGTTGAAGCGCCGGCGCAGCGCGCTGGACAGCTCGTTGACCCCGCGGTCGCGGTCGTTGGCGGTGGCGATGAGGTTGAACCCGCGAACGGCCTGCACCTCTTGGCCCAGCTCCGGTATCGGGAGCGTCTTCTCGGACAGGACGGTGATGAGCGTGTCCTGGACGTCGGCGGGGATGCGGGTGAGTTCCTCGACGCGGGCGGTCATGCCCTCGGCCATGGCCCGCATGACGGGGCTGGGGACGAGGGCTTCGCGGCTCGGTCCGTGGGCGAGGAGGCGGGCGTAGTTCCAGCCGTAGCGGATGGCTTCCTCGGGGGTGCCGGCGGTGCCTTGGACGAGGAGCGTGGAGTCCCCGCTGACGGCGGCGGCGAGGTGTTCGGAGACCCAGGTCTTGGCGGTGCCCGGGACGCCGAGGAGGAGCAGGGCGCGATCGGTGGCGAGGGTGGTGACGGCCACTTCGACGATGCGGCGCGGGCCGACGTACTTGGGCGTGATGACGGTGCCGTCGTCGAGCGTGCCGCCGAGCAGGTAGGTCGCCACGGCCCACGGGGAGAGCTTCCAACGGGTGGGCCGGGGACGGTCGTCGGCGGCGGCCAGGGCTTTCAGTTCGTGCGCGAAGGCGTCCTCGGCGTGCGGTCGCAGGGCTTCTGCGGGGCTCTCGTTCTCGATCGTGGTCATGGTCCCCCTCCAAGGCTCTCCAGCCGCTTCCGGCTGCTGCACCCAAGGTGCACCATGCCACTGACAACACCCGTCTTTCGAGCTGTTGTTGCAGGTCAAAGCGATTGTCAGTGGGGGTCCCTACGGTGGTTCCCATGACTGAGCAGGGGGTTCGTTGGACGACGGAACAGGTACTGGCCCTGGCTCCTGACGAGGCGTCGCGCAAGGCGGGGGGCAGGCTGGGCGGGGCGGGTCCGTGGTCGCAGACCGGAGGTTCCGCTTCCGGTGCGGTGTGGGGGTGGTGCAAAGGCAGCGGCAGTACGCCGTACCGGACGGTCGTGGACCTGACGGGGCCGGCGTACAAGTGCTCCTGCCCGAGCCGGAAGTTCCCGTGCAAGCACGCGCTGGGACTGCTGCTGCTGTGGGCGGCGGAAGGGGTGGGGGATCCGGTCGACGCACCGGACTGGGCGGGGGAATGGCTGACGGAGCGGGCGGCGAAGGCCGCCCGGCCGGTGGCCGGACCGGTGGACGAGGAGGGGGCCAGGCGCCGCGCCCTGCGGCGGGCGGAACGGATCGGCGCGGGGGTCACCGAGCTGGAACAGCGGCTCGTGGACCTGGTGCGCGCGGGCCTGGCCGGCCAGGAGCAGGCGGGGTACGCGCCGTGGGAGGAGACGGCGGCCCGGATGGTCGACGCGCAGGCTCCGGGATTGGCCTCCCGGGTAAGGGAGTTGGGGACAATACCCGGTTGCGGCCCGGGCTGGCCCGCGCGGATGCTTGAGGAGTTCGCGCTGCTGCACCTGCTGGACAGGGCCTGGCTGGGGGCGTCCGGGCTGCCGGAACCGCTGGCCGCGACCGTCCGGAGCCGGGTGGGGCTGCCGTCCTCGGGGGAGGGCGAAACCGTACGGGACCACTGGCTCGTCCTGGCCCAGTACGACTCGGCGTCCCCGGACGGCCGGCTCATCACCCGCCGGATCTGGCTGCACGGGCTGGGGAGCGGGCGCCCGGCCCTGGTGCTGGACTTCGGACCGCCCGGGCGACCGCCGGGGCCGGCCCTGCCGGTCGGCCTGGTGCTGGAGGCGGAAGCCCGCTTCCGTCCCGGTTCGGCGGGGCTGCGGGCGGACCTGGGAGAACGGTTCGCGGCAGCGGCGGCGGACACCCGGGTTCCGGCCGGGGTGGGCACGCAGGAGGCACTGGCCGCGTACGGCGACGCGCTGCGGGAGGACCCGTGGCTGGAGTCGTGGCCGGTGGTACTGGGCCCGGTGATCCCGATACCGGGGGAATCGGGCGACGGCGGCTGGCAACTCGCGGACGCCCAAGGGGAGTTCGCACTGCCGGTGCACCTCGCCGGAGGCCGTTCACGGTCGGGCCTGTGGCAGCTGGCCGCCCTCTCGGGCGGCGGCCCCGTCACGGTGTTCGGCGAGTGCGGTCACCGCGGGTTCACCCCGCTGACGGCATGGCATCCGCAGGGGGCGGAGCCGGTCGCCCTCGGGTGACGTCGGGCGGGGAGCAGGAAGCGACGGCGCGGGGGCGCCGTCGTGAGGAAACGAGTAAGCCGGGGGGCTTTGATGAACGACAACCACGCGAGCTGAGGCACTGACCGATCCGACACGGACGCTCCGGTCCCGCGGAGGGGGCGGGACCGGAGCACGGAACGACAAGAGGGAGGGGTCCGATGAACGGCACGGCCGAGGCGAACGAGAAGAGCGCGGCACCGCAGGACTGGGAGGAACTGGTCGCCGTCGCGCTGCTGGGAACCGAGCGACGGGGCGGCGCACCGCAGGCCCTGCTCGACGCGGCGGCCGTGCAGACCCTGCGCCGCCGCGCCGGGCTCCGGCCGGCCCCGGCCGGCCCGTTGCCGCCACCCGCACCACGGGATCCGCGTCCGGCGCCGCCGGACGCGGCCCGGCGGCGGCTCGCGCAACTCCTGGCGGGCCGCACGGGCGCGGGCAGCGCCGGCGGCCGGCGCGGAGCCTCACCCGACCTGACGGAACTGCTGCCGCAGTGGCTCGCCACCGCGGCGCGGCACGGCTACCGGGCCCCGTCGGCGCTGGTCCCGGCGCTGCTGGACGCGGCCCGGGCCCGGACCGACCTGCGCCCCCAGGCCCTCGCCCTGGCCGGGGCGCGGGGCCTGTGGCTGGCCCGGTTCAACCCGGACTGGCGGTTCGCGCTGCGCGGCGGGACGGGCGGCGCCGGCGAACTGCCCGACCCCGCCGACCAGGAGGCGGTGAACCGGCTCTGGGAGGAGGGGCTGTTCGCCGAACGGGTCGCCCTGCTGGGCGCCGTCCGGGCGCACGAGGCGGCGGCCGCGCCCCGTCTGCTGGCCACCACCTGGTCCACCGAACGGGCCGAGGACCGGCTGATGTTCCTGGATTCCCTCAGGGAAGGCCTCTCCCCCACGGACGAGCCGTTCCTGGAATCCGCTCTCGGGGACCGCAGCCGCAACGTACGGGCGACCGCCGCCGAACTGCTGTCGGCCCTGCCGGGCTCCGCCCTGGCCGGCCGGATGGCGGAGCGGGCGCTGGCCTGCGTCGGCCCGCGATCGGTGACCCCGCCCGCCGAGTGCGACGCGGGCATGCTCCGCGACGGCGTGGTCAAGCGCCCCCCGGCGGGACGCGGCGAACGGGCCTGGTGGCTCGGCCAACTCGTGGAGGCGGCGCCGTTGGCCTGCTGGCGGGACCGGTTCGGCGGGCTCGGCCCGGCGGAGATCGTGGCCCTGACGGTGGCCGAGGGCTGGGCGGAGGAACTGCACGCGGCGTGGTGCCGGGCGGCCGTCCGCCAAGGCGACGCGGAGTGGTCGAAGGCCCTCCTCGGCGCACCCTCGGCACCACCGGCGGCTGGCCCGGGCACCGCGTCCCTGGCCGAACGCGCGAAGCTGCTGGAAACCCTCGCGGAGGACGAACGGGCTTCCTGGGTGGCGGAGTTCATACGGGCCCACGGCCTCTCGGAGGCCTTCCAGCTACTCGGCGTCTGCCTGGTCCCGTGGTCCGGGGCCTTGGGCCGGGCCGTGGTCGAAGCCCTCGACTCCGCCCGCGAGGCGGG
Organism: Streptomyces sp. NPDC029836; assembly: GCF_055574495.1. Taxonomy (NCBI): domain Bacteria; kingdom Bacillati; phylum Actinomycetota; class Actinomycetes; order Kitasatosporales; family Streptomycetaceae; genus Streptomyces; species Streptomyces sp. NPDC029836. The sequence continues at coordinate 10,430 of NZ_JBVHZI010000013.1, forward strand.
CAGCTACCCGTGGAGCTTCAGCGGGGTGATGGGCCTGGCCGAACGCTGCCTCGACCCCACGGAAGCCGCCCACCTGGAGGCCCTCACCGCCGGCGCCCAGGACCCGCCGGACGCCTCCCCGGGCGCGGCCGCCTACTGGTCGGAAGCCTTCCAACGCCTGGTGGCCACCCTCCGCCTCCGCGCCACGATGCTCACCGAACTCACCCCACCGACCCCTTGAGAACGATGCCCCGCCGCCCCCCACAGGGCGGGCCCACACAGGCCGGGCCCACACAGGTCGGGGCCACCACAACGACCCGGCGCCGACCCGAACCGGCCCCGGCCCCGACAGGGCCGGGGCCGACGGCAACTACTGCCGCACGTTCCCGTTGACCCAGTCCACGATCGCCGTGGTGGTCGCCCCCGGCGTGAAGATCTCCGCGACCCCCTTCGCCTTGAGCGGAGCGATGTCGTCCTCGGGGATGATCCCGCCGCCGAACACCTTGATGTCCTCCGCGTCCCGCTCCTTCAGGAGCTCCAGCACGCGCGCGAACAGCGTGTTGTGGGCGCCGGACAGGATCGAGAGACCGATCGCGTCGGCGTCCTCCTGAATGGCGGTGTCCACGATCTGTTCGGGGGTCTGGTGGAGGCCGGTGTAGATGACCTCCATGCCGGCGTCGCGCAGCGCACGTGCGATCACCTTGGCACCCCGGTCGTGGCCGTCGAGACCCGGCTTGGCCACCACCACACGGATCGGACCGGTCACACCCATCGCACTGCCTCCCGAGTGAACGAACGTTAAGTACAGCATCGCGCACCGCACCGTTTCGCGGTCAACCGGGAGGGGGAAATCACACGTGGGACACAGCGGATCCTTCACCGCCGAGTCGCCCCGCCACCGCGCCGACAGCCGCCCGGCACGGTGGCGGGGTCGCTTCGGCGGTGCGGCCGTGTCCCCGAGAGGTCCAGGGGAGGGCCGTCCATGGGGCTGTCGATCACACCGCTGCCGCTGCCGCTGTCGATGACCGGGGCGGCCCTGCGCGCCGCCGTCCTGGAGGCCGTCGTCCTGGCCGGCCACCTCCTCCTCTATCCCACCGGACTCCTCGAAGAGCGCCCGGCGCCGGCGACCACGCACACCGACCCCGACGACGCCGTCGCCGACCCGGACGCCACCGCCGAACCCGCCCACCCCGGACAGCGTCCCCCCGTACTGCTCCTGCACGGGTTCACCGACAACCGTTCGGTCTTCGTCCTGCTGCGGCGCGCCCTCGGCGCGGACGGTCTGCGCCGGGTGGAGACGTACAACTACTCCCCCTTCACCCGCGATCTGCGCGTCACGGCCCGCCATCTCGCCCGGCGGATCGAGGAACTGTGCGAGCGCAGCGGGCAGGACCGGGTGGACCTCGTCGGGCACAGTCTCGGTGGCCTCGTCGCCCGTTACTACGTGCAGCGGCTCGGCGGGGACGCGCGGGTGCGGACGCTCGTCACGCTCGGCACCCCTCACGCCGGCACCCGGGTGGCGCCCTTCATGGACGCGCACCCGCTGGTCCGGCAGATGCGTCCGGAGTCCGAGGTGCTGACGGAACTGCGCGCCCCGTCGCCCGGCTGCCGGACCCGGTGCGTCGCCTTCTGGAGCGAGTTCGACACCCTGATGGCGCCGACGGGGACGGCCAGGATCGAGCACCCGGACCTGGACGCGACGAACGTGCAGGTCACCGGCATCGGTCACCTGGCCCTGCCGGTCCATCCCGCCGTGATCGCCGCCGTTCGCCGCGCCCTGGACGGCCCGGTCACCGACGCGACGGCGCCCGCCAGGACATCGAGCGCGCCGACGGCGCCGACCGCTCCCGCCACCGGCCTCACCGCTTCCACGGGAACCAAGGGCCAAAGCCTGGCCATGTGAGCGCCCCGGAGACACGAACACACCGGAGGCGCGCTCGCGCTCCCTCCCAACCCCAGTCGAACTAATTTCGAACTCAAGGCCAAGGCTCGGTGTTCGGAGGACCGAAAGGGCGCCGAATGCCCCGATCCCGTAAGAACGGAACCCGCCGAAGATTGTCGTCCCCAGTAACCGACGGGTACAGTCACGCCACTGCTCTCCTCCGGTGAACCTTGAGTTCCCCGGCCACCCAGGCCCCCCACTGCCGAGGCGAAAGAGAAGTTGGTGAACGACCGCCCGACGTCGGGCCAGTACCCCGAAACCGGGTACGACGGCCTTTCCACCACCACTTTCGCTGGTGACCAGGCCTACGTTTCCTATGAAACGCAGAGCCAAGGCTACCAATACCCTGCGGATTACACGGCTTCCGGCACCTACGACGCCTACGGCTCGTACCCGTCGACCGGTTCGTACGACACCACCGCGTGGTCCGCGCCGGAGACCTACCTGCCGACCGTGCCCAGCCAGGGCGTGCCCGACGACGGCACCGGGCAGTGGGACGCGAGCGCGTGGCACGGGACCGGAACCGGAATCGGCTGGGACTCGGCGTCCTTCGGCCACGACCCCGCCGCCTCGGAGCAGACGGGTCACTGGACCCTCCCGGGATACGGGCAGGAGACCGGCACCTACGACGCCACCGCCTGGAACGGCGGCGGGATCACCGAACCGGTCACCGACACCGGCCCCCGGACCTACGTCGACGTCAACTCCCAGTCGGCCTCCTACGGTTACGAGGCCACGACCGTCGTCCCGGTCGTCCCGGCCGCCGAGAGCGCAGGCCCGTACGGCGACGGCTACGCGGACTCCTACGCCGATCCGTACACCGAGTCCTACGCCGGCACCTCCCCGGAGCCCTACGCCGATCCGTACGTCGAAGGCCGGGCCGAGGCCGACCTGCACACCGCCGAGACCTCCGTCTTCGAGGCGGTGACCGCTCCGTCCGCGAACGAACCGGTCTTCATCGACGGCGTGCACGACCTGCCCACCCAGGCCATGCCGGTCACCCCGAGCGAGCCGCGCCCGTCCCGGCGGGCCGGGGCCAAGGGGTCGGCGAAGACGAAGGCGAAGGCAACGCCCGCGCCCACGCCCACATCCGGGTCCACGTCCACGCCCACGTCCAAGGGCGGCGCCAGGACCACCCCCGTCAAGACCGGTGGCGCCGGCGGCAACACCCGCCGCCGCACCCCCGCCAAGCGTTCCGCCCTGCTGACCGTCGCGGTGCCGTCCGCCTGCGTCATGGGCGTCGCAGGAGTGGCCGCGGCCTCGGTCGGCGGACTCGCCGGGAGCACCGAGAAGCCGTCCGAGGAGACCACCACGATGGCGGCGCCCGATCCCGCCTCGGTGCAGCCGGTCGCCGCGAACAACAAGCTCGACACCCAACTGGCTGCGCTCAGCGCCGACGCCGGTGACTTCGCGGACCGCGCGAGCCGCACACAGGAACGCATCGACCTGCGCCAGCGCCAGGAGGACGAGAAGAAGAAGCGGGCCGAGGAGGCCGCCGCCAAGGAGGCGGCCCGGCCCAAGTTCGCGGTGCCCGTCACCCAGAACGGCCTCTCCGCCAGCTTCGGTCAGGCCGGCGGCATGTGGATGTCCGTGCACACCGGCATCGACTTCCCGGTCTCCTACGGCACCCCGGTCATGGCCGCCACCGACGGCACCGTGCGCACCCAGTGGAACAGCGCCTACGGGAACATGGCCATAGTGACCTCGCCCGACGGCACCGAGACCTGGTACTGCCACCTCGGCAGCACCAAGATCCGCTCCGGCAAGGTCAAGGCCGGCGACGTCATCGCCTACTCCGGCAACTCCGGCAACTCCACGGGCCCGCACCTGCACTTCGAGGTGCGACCGGGCGGCGGCTCCGCGATCGACCCGCTGGCCTGGCTGCGCAGCCACGGCCTGGACCCGAGGTAACGCACCCGCCCGGCCCGAGGTGTGGGACCTCGGGCCGTCGGACCGTGGGGCGACGGGGCGATGACGCCCGGCGGGCCTACAGCTTCTGCACCGGCGCGTAGCGCAGCAACAGCCGCTTCGGCTTGTCGTCACCGAAGTCGATCGTGGCCTGCGCGTCGGCACCGGCTCCCCGGACCTCCATGACGGTGCCCAGGCCGAACTGGTCGTGCGTGACCCGGTCCCCGACGGCCAGCGCGATCACCGGTTTGTCGGAGGCCCGGCGCGTGGCGAACCCCGACGGGCCGGTCTTCGTACGCGACGAGGACAGGAACGCCTCGGGCGAGGTCCCGAAGGTCGCCTTGCCGGAGCTCGAACCGGATCCGTACCCGGAGCCGCGCATCGGGCCGGCCGGCTTCTGGGTGGCCCCCGTCCGCTTCCACTGGAGGTACTCGGTGGGGATCTCCTCCAGGAACCGGGACGGCGGGTTGTACGAGGGGGTGCCCCAGGCGCTCCGCATGCCGGAGCGGGTCAGGTACAGCCGCTCGCGCGCCCGGGTGATGCCGACGTAGGCGAGCCGGCGCTCCTCCTCCAGCTCCTTGGTCTGGCCGAGGGCGCGCATGTGCGGGAAGACGCCGTCCTCCATGCCCGTCAGGAAGACCACGGGGAATTCCAGGCCCTTGGCGGTGTGCAGGGTCATAAGGGTGATGACGCCGCTGCCGTCCTCGTCCTCGTCCGGGATCTGGTCGGAGTCGGCGACGAGCGCGACCTGCTCCAGGAACTCGGAGAGGGTGCCCGGACCGGCCGCGACGACCGCGCCATCGGCCGTACCGTCGGCGGTCGCGCCGTCGGCGGGCTCGCCGTCCGTCGCCGGGGCGTCCGCTCCGGCGCGCGCCTGCTCGAATTCCAGGGCGACGGCCGCCAGCTCCTGGAGGTTCTCGATCCGCGTCTCGTCCTGCGGGTCGGTGGACGCCTGGAGTTCGGCGAGGTAGCCCGTCCGCTCCAGGACCGCTTCCAGCACGACCGCCGGACCGGCGCCGGATTCGACGATGGTGCGGAGCTCCTCCATCAGCACGTTGAACCGCTTGACGGCGTTGGTGGAGCGCGCGGCCATCCCGAAGGCCTCGTCGACGCGCTTCAGCGCCTGCGGGAAGGTGATCTTCTCGCGCATCGCGAGGGCGTCGATCATCGCCTCGGCCCGCTCGCCGATGCCGCGCTTGGGCACGTTCAGGATCCGTCGCAGCGGGACGTTGTCCTCGGGGTTCGCCAGGACGCGCAGGTAGGCCAGGACGTCCCGGACCTCCTTGCGCTCGTAGAAGCGGACGCCGCCGACGACCTTGTAGGGCAGCCCGACGCGGATGAAGATCTCCTCGAACACGCGCGACTGCGCGTTGGTCCGGTAGAAGATCGCGACGTCGCCGGCCTTGGCCTCCTTGGCGTCGGTCAGGCGGTCGATCTCGTCGGCGACGAACTGCGCCTCGTCGTGCTCGGTGTCCGCGACGTAGCCGGTGATGACGGAACCGGTGCCGGCCTGGGTCCACAGGTTCTTGGCGCGGCGGTTCTGGTTGCGCTCGATGACCGCGTTGGCGGCGGACAGGATCGTCTGCGTGGAACGGTAGTTCTGCTCCAGCAGGATCGTGGTCGCGTCCGCGTAGTCCTCCTCGAACTGGAGGATGTTGCGGATGGTCGCGCCGCGGAAGGCGTAGATCGACTGGTCGGCGTCACCCACGACGCACAGCTCGGCGGGCGGCAGGTCCGGGTATCCGGTGCCGACCAGCTCGCGCACGAGCGTGTACTGGGCGTGGTTGGTGTCCTGGTACTCGTCGACCAGGACGTGCCGGAACCGCCGGCGGTAGTGCTCGGCGACGTCCGGGTGGGACTGGAGCAGGTGGACCGTCGTCATGATGATGTCGTCGAAGTCGAGGGCGTTGGCCTCGCGCAGCCGGCCCTGGTACATGGCGTACGCCTGGGCCACCGTCTTCTCGAAGCCGTCGACGGCCTGGGCCGCGAAGGCCTCGTCGTCGATCAGCTCGTTCTTCAGGTTGGAGATCTTGGCGTTGAAGGACTTCGGCGGGAACTTCTTCGGGTCCAGGTCCAGGTCGCGGCAGACGAGCGCCATGAGGCGCTTCGAGTCGGCGGCGTCGTAGATCGAGAACGACGAGGTGAAGCCGAGGAGCTTGGACTCGCGGCGCAGGATGCGGACGCAGGCGCTGTGGAAGGTGGACACCCACATGGCGTTCGCGCGCGGGCCGACGAGGTTCTCGACGCGCTCCTTCATCTCGCCGGCGGCCTTGTTGGTGAACGTGATCGCCAGGATCTGGCCGGGGTGGACGTGCCGCGCGGACAACAGGTGGCCGATCCGGTGGGTGAGCACCCGGGTCTTGCCGGAACCGGCGCCGGCCACGATGAGCAGCGGGGAGCCCGCGTGCACCACGGCGGCGGCCTGCTCCTCGTTCAGCCCGTCGAGGAGCGTCGCCGGGTCGATGACGGGCCTGGGGGCGCCGTCCCGGTAGTACGCGTCCCCGCTCAGGGGTGCGTCGAACCGACCGCCGAAGAGGTCGTCCGCGTCCCGCTCCGGGGCAGCGTGTTCCTCGGGGGGCGGCGGGACCTCGTCGGAGGGGGTCAGGTCCGCCAGGAAACTGTCGTCAAAGAGGCTACTCATCGCCTTCCGAGTCTAGGGGGCGGGACCGACAGCCCGTTCCGTCCCCCGGGAATCGGCCGGATCCGCGGGACCCGCACGCCCCCCGGGCCCGCGCGTCGGGGGGGTCGGGGGCACCCGTACGCTCGACCGCATGGACGTACTGATCAATGTCTTCGTCGGCCTGCACATCATCGGGATCGCCTCCCTCCTGGGCGGTTTCCTGACCCAGATGAAGGCGATGGGCGCGGGCACCGCCCGCTTCGTGCCCGCGATGCTGCACGGCGCGCTGACCATGCTCGTGACGGGCGTGCTGCTCGTCGGCTTCCGCGAGATGGGTGACGGCGCCCCGCTGAACCACGTCAAGATCGGCGTGAAGCTCGCGATCCTCTTCGTGGTCCTGGCCCTCGTCTACGTCAAGCGCGACGACGAGCACGTGGACAAGGGTCTCTTCGCGACGGTCGGCGCGCTGACCACGGCCAACATCTTTATCGCCGTCCTCTGGCACTGACCGATCGGTCCCGATCACGAACGGCCACTTCGGGCCATCTCGTCACCGTCCCGTTACCTTCGGGTCTAGCGTCCTCCCCCGAGACCGACGGAAGGACGTGAGGCCCCCGTGGCCAGTCATCGAAAGCCCAGGCAGCGCCCGTTCAGCGGTGGTGGCGTACGGACCGCCACCACGCTCGTGCTGGCGGGCGCTGCCACCGCCACCGCCTTCGAGGGCACCTCGCACGCGGACCCCCGACCGAGCCCCGCCGAGGTGAAGACGGAGGTCGACCGGCTCTACCAGGAGGCCGAGGCCGCCGGCGAGCGGTACAACGGGGCGAGGGAGCAGGCCGACGGGGCCGAACGGGCGCTGACCGGCCTGCGCGAGGAGTCCGCCCGTCGCACCGACCGGCTGAACACCGCCCGCACCGCGCTCGGGTCGCTGGCCGCCACCCAGTACCGCAGCGGCGGCCTCGGCCCCGCGATCCAGCTGGCCATGGCCGCCGATCCGCAGGACTACCTCGACCGGGCCTCGTTCCTGATCCGGGCCGGCAAGCGCACCGCCGCGGAGGTGTCCTCCGTACGCCGCGGCCTGGACGACGTCGGCAAGCTGCGCGACCAGGCCTCCGGACGGCTCGCCGACCTGCGGGCCCGGCAGGAGGAGTCGGCCGGACACAAGGCCACCGCCGAGGCGAAGCTCAGCGAGGCCAGGCGCCTGCTGGCCCGGCTCACCGCCGAGGAACGGGCCGCGTACGAGGCCCAGTCGGGCACCGCCACCACCGCGGCCCCCGCCCGAGCGCCCGGCACTCCCCCGCCGCCGGCGCCCGCCGACGGTTCCCGCGCGGCGCGGGCCGTGGCCTTCGCGTACGGGGCGATCGGCAAGCCGTACGTCTGGGGCGCGACGGGCCCGGGTTCCTTCGACTGCTCCGGGCTGACGCAGGCGGCCTGGCGCGCGGCCGGGGTGTCCCTGCCCCGCACGACGTACACCCAGATCAACGCCGGACAGCGCGTCGCGCGCGGCCAACTGGCCCCCGGGGACCTGGTCTTCTTCTACTCCGGCGTCACGCACGTCGGCATGTACGTCGGGGGCGGCCAGATGGTCCACGCCCCGCGCCCCGGCTCCACGGTGCGCCTCGCGCCGATCGACTCCATGCCGTGGGCGGGCGCGGTCCGTCCGGCGTGACGGACGCCGGGGCCCGAGCGGCCCACGGTCGCGCGGGCCGGGCCGGGCCGGGGCGGGGCGGGGCGGTTACGGTGCCTTGACCGTCCGGCTCAGCCAGTCGAAGGTCTGCGGGAGCTGCTTCGACCAGGAGTCGAGGTTGTGGCCGCCGGTCACCTTCTCCGCGTGGACGACGGTGGGGGCCTGCGCGATCGCCTTGAGGTCCGTGCCCGACAGGTAGCCGTCCTGTTCGGCGCCCGACATCCACAGGGACACCGGCGGCGGGGTGGGCGCGGACTTCAGCAGGTGCTTCAGGTTGTGGGTGCGGCGCAGTTCGGGGTCCTGGGCGACGAGCGAGGAGGGTTCCTGCCCGGGGTCGTTGTAGCCGGACAGCGAGACGGCCGCGCCGTAGCGGTCGGGGTGGGCGATGGCCAGCTTGGCGGCGCAGTACGCGCCCGCCGAGTAGCCGGCGACGCCCCAGCTGCGGGCCTCGTCCGTGGTCCGGAAGTTGTCGGTGACCATCTTGCGGACGTCGACGCTGAACCAGCTGTCCGCGTTGACCTTGCCGGGGAGGTTGGCGCAGCCGGTGTCGGCGTTGCCGAGCAGCATGGCGCGCGGGGAGACGAGGATGAACGGCTGGACCTTGCCGCTCTTCATGAGGGGTTCCAGCACCTCGTGGGCCTTGAGTCCCTGGAACCAGGACTTGCCGGTGCCGGGGATGCCGGGGATCAGTTCGACGACGGGGAACTTCTTGTCCTTGAACGCGGGGTCGTCGTACTGCGGGGGCAGCCACACCATGACGTCGCCCTTGACCCCGGAGATCTTTCCGTCCAGCTCGGTCTTCTTCACCCGGCCGCCGAGCCCGTCGACCGGGACGAACTCCTGGCGGACCTTGGGCTCTTCCCTCACCTGCTCGGCCTTCTTCCCGCCGAGCCCGTCGGGGCCGAGGTCGGGGGCGGCGGTGACGTAGGTGCCGGTGCCGAGGAGGTCGCCCCAGGACGCGTAGAAGTTCATGTCCCGGTTGACCGCGACGAACACCAGGGCCACGGCCGTGACCTGGGCGAAGACCACCATGAGGCCGCGGGCGGCGAGGCGTGCGACGGCGGGGCCGCGCACCTTGCTCCACACGACCAGCGGCAGGACGACGGCGATCGCCGCCAGGGCCACCACGGTGGCGAAGAAGGGGGTCCCCGTCAGGCTCATCACGCCCCCGAAGAGGGCGGACGCCCACTGCCCGGTTGCACCGACCGACCGCGATGTGGATCACATCGCCGGGCGGTCGGTACGAGGCCGCGGCCGGGCGGTCAGACCAGGCGGCGGGCCGTCGCCCAGCGGGTCAGTTCGTGGCGGTTGGACAGCTGGAGCTTGCGCAGGACCGCCGAGACGTGCGATTCGACGGTCTTCACCGAGATGAACAGCTGCTTGGCGATCTCCTTGTACGCGTAGCCGCGCGCGATCAGCCGCAGCACCTCGCGTTCGCGCTGGGTGAGCCGGTCGAGGTCCTCGTCGACGGGCGGGGCGTCCGTCGAGGCGAACGCGTCGAGCACGAAGCCGGCCAGTCGCGGCGAGAACACCGCGTCGCCGTCCTGGACCCGGAAGACCGAGTCGACCAGGTCGCTGCCGGTGATGGTCTTCGTGACGTACCCGCGGGCGCCGCCCCGGATGACGCCGATGACGTCCTCGGCGGCGTCCGACACCGACAGCGCCAGGAACCGCACCGGGTTCTCGGCCGCCGCCATCAGCGGGGCGCAGCGGCGCAGCACCTCGACGCCGCCGCCGCCGGGCAGGTGCACGTCGAGGAGCACCACCTCGGGGCGGGTGGCGGTGATGACGGTGACGGCCTGGTCGACGTCGGCCGCCTCGCCGACGACCTCGACGCCGGTGCGCGCGGTCTCCCCGATCTCGGCCTGTACTCCGGTGCGGAACATCCGGTGGTCGTCGACGAGCACCACCCGGACCCGCCTGGCCTCCGTCACCGCGTTGTCCTCGGTCATGCCGCCCTCTCCATCTCCAGCTCGACTTCCGTGCCGCCGTCGGGCGCGGACCGCAGTCGCGCGGTCCCGCCGTTGCGCTGCATCCGGCCGATGATCGATTCTCGTACGCCCATCCGGTCGTCCGGTACGGCGTCGATGTCGAAGCCCGGTCCGCGGTCCCGTACGGAGACGAAGACGGTGTTGCCCTCGACCTCCGCGTAGACCTGTACCGGGCCCCCCTCGCCACCGTACTTGGCCGCGTTGACCATTGCCTCGCGCGCGGCCTGGATCTGTGCGGCCAGCTTCTCGTCGAGCGGGCAGTCGCCGACGACGACGACCTCGATGGGGACGCCGTGGTGGTCCTCGACCTCGGCGGCGGTCTTCTTCACGGCCTCGGCGAGGGTGGTGGGCTCCTCGGCCTCGTCCTTGCCGGTGCCCTCGGGCTTGTACAGCCAGTTCCGCAGCTCGCGTTCCTGGGCGCGGGCCAGTCGGCGCACCTCGCCGACGTCCTCGGCGTTGCGCTGGATCAGCGTCAGGGTGTGCAGGACGGAGTCGTGGACGTGGGCGGCGACCTCGGCGCGTTCCTGGGCGCGGATGCGCATCAGGCGTTCCTCGGAGAGGTCCTGGGTCATCCGGATCAGCCAGGGTCCGGCGAGCAGGGCGACGCCGACGAGGACGGCGAGGGTGGCGGTGAGGACGTTGCCCAGCTGGGCGGCGGAGCCCCGTACGACGATGAAGAGGGTCAGGCCGACGCCGACGAGGGCGACGCCCGCGAGGGCCCGCACGACCTGGAAGAGGCGCCCGTGTCGGCCGGCGGCGGCGCTCCAGTGGGCGCGGCGGGCGTTGTCGGCCTGGCGCCAGACGAGGACGACGCCGGCGCCGACGAGCAGGGTCGGCCAGACGTAGCGGCCGTTCTCGCCGCCGACGCGGAGCTGGGAGAAGAAGATGCCCGCGCCGACGGCGAGCGCGATCAGGCCGGAGATCTGCCCCTTGCCGGGCTTGCGCAGCCGGCGGGTGCCGTCGGGGAGGGTCTCGAAGAAGGAGTGGTGTCCGGTGCTGCCGCCCACGCCGAGCGGTACGAAGACCCAGAACGCCGCGTAGAGCAGCACCCCGAGCCCGTCTCCGAACATGAACATGCCGAGGAAGGCGAGGCGGACCCATAGCACCGGCAGCCCGAGGTGCCCGGCCAGGCCGCGGGCGACGCCGCCGAGCATCCGGCCGTCGGCGCTGCGGTAGAGCCGGCGGTGCGGGATCGCGGGATCGGCGGGGTCCGGTGCGTGCGGGGTGCGGGAGGCGGCGGCTGCGGGCATGTCACCGATGGTCACACGCGCGCGGGACCGCGGGCATCAGGGCATCCCCCCAGTTACGGCCGGGGGATATCAGGGTTGCGCCAGGGTCGGGCCGGGTGCCACGCGGCCGTACGGCCCGTCACCATGGACCCATGACCGAAGTACACGACGCCCCGGCCGCCGGGGCTCCCGCCGCGGCCCCGCGGCCGCCACTGCGCCGCAGCAAGCGCGACAAGGTCCTCGCGGGCGTCTGCGGTGGCCTCGGCCGGTACTTCGACCTGGACCCGCTGGTGTTCCGGATCGTCCTCGGGGTGCTCGCCGTCACCGGCGGCGTCGGCCTGATCTTCTACGGGTTCGCCTGGCTGCTGCTGCCCCAGGAGGGCGAGGACGACAGCGAGGGGAAGCGGCTGCTGACCGGCCGCGTCGAGGGCGCCACCCTGGCCGCGGTGTTCAGCGCGCTGGTGGGCTGCGCGCTGTTCCTGTCGATGATGGACAACGGGGTGATGGGGGTCTTCTCGGTCCTGGTCATCCTGGCGCTCGGCGGCGCCTCGTACTGGTCCCAGCGGCACCGGCACACCTACGCCCCCGAGGCCGAGGTCCCGGCGGCGTCCCGGCCCGCGTCCCCGGCACCGCCCGAGACGCAGGCCCCGCCCGTGCCCGGCAGCCCGTCCTGGTGGCGCGATCCGCTGGTGAAGGACGGTACGACGGGACCCGTCGGGGCGAGCGGCTACCTGTGGGGCCCCGACGACACCTCTCCGGCCTCCGACGGTGAGGGACCGGCCGCACGGCCGAGCCCGCCGGTGGCGGTGCGCGGGTTCGGCGGGGGCATCGGTGGCCGGGTCTTCGTGCTGGCCCTCGTCGCGGCGGGCGTCGGCGCGGGCTCGGTGTGGGAGGGCAGCACCCTCGGGCACGCCCTCCAGGTGGGCCTCGCCTGCGCCCTCACCGTCTTCGGACTGGGCCTCGCCCTCAGCTCGGTCAAGGGCCGCACCGGGTTCGGCACGATCCTGCTCGGGCTGCTCACCGCGGGTCTGCTGGCGGCGGCGACCGCGCTGCCGCGCGAGATCGGCACCGACTGGCGGGAGGTCGCCTGGCGTCCGGCGGCGGTGGCCGACGTACGGCCCGTGTACGCGTCGGGCACCGGGCTGGCCACCCTCGACCTGAGCCGGTTGGACGTGCCGAAGGGCTCCACGGTGTCGGTCGGCGCCTCCATCGAGGCGGGCCGGCTGAAGGTGGTCCTGCCCCGGGAGGTCACCGCGAAGGCCGTGGTCACCGTCCGGCTGGGTGACATCCGGATGCCGGGCGAGACCGGTGAGGACGTACGCATCAGACGCGGCGGCGAAACCCGGGAGGCGACGCTGCCGCCCCCCGCCGGCACCGAGGCCGGCGGGACGATCGAGCTGCGGCTGAGCGCGGCCGTGGGACAGGTGGAGGTGGCCCGTGCGGCGTCATGACTTCCAGCCGGGACGGCTGTTGGCCGGGCTGGTCCTGATCGCGGCGGGGGTGCTCTACCTGCTCGACGCGAACGGCGGGACCGACGTGCCGTGGTTCCTGGTGGTGCCGATGGCCCTGGGCGGGCTCTCGCTCGCCGCGCTCGTCGGCATGGTCACCTACGCGGTGCGCCGCGACAGGCGCCACCGGCTCGGGGAGTCCTCGGAGCGCCGGGCGGCGAGCGCGTCGAGCGACAGGTAGGGGGCCCCGGCGAGGACCAGCGGGAGCCAGGCGACCAGGTAGACGAGGTCGTTGCCGTAGTAGTACGGGGTGACCGCCCAGGAGACCGTGAGCCACAGGCTGAGCGCGATCAGCGCCCCGCCGGCGGCGGCGAGCCGGGTCAGGAGTCCCGCCAGGGTGGCCAGGCCCACCAGGAGTTCACCCGCGGCCAGCACCACGGCGAACCCGACGGGCGCCTTCAGGGCCAGGTCGACCAGGGCGGGGATCGCGGAGGTGTCGCGCACCCCGCGCATCATCTCGCCGATGGATCCGACGCCGGTGGCGGACAGGAACGCGGAGTCGGTCAGCTTGTCCAGACCGGCGTACACGAAGGTCACGCCGAGGAAGAGGCGCAGGGGCAGGAGTGCGTACCGGGCGGCTCGGTCCCGCAGGCCGCAGGGAGCACCGGAAAGGACGTCAGTTCGGGTCACGCCCCATGCATACCCCGTCGCCGTTCACTCCGCCACGTCGATGCTGTAGCGGTTCGATTCCACTCCGGCGGCGGTCACCACCTGGACATCGGTGCGCCCCGGTTCGACCTCCGCGGGGACCGGCACGGTCAGTACCGCGTCCGACGGGTTGGTGAAGCCGCCGGTCACCGGGACCAGCGGCACGTGGACGTGCACCTGCCCGATCCGGACGACCAGCCGGGCCATCATCTCGGGGGTCTGCGCCCCCGGCGGTACGAAGCCCACGCCGCGGATCTCGATGTCGTCCCCGGGGCGGACGGCGGAGTCCAGGTCCCCGGGCTCCCGTCGGCGCACCACCGACAGCACGAGCGGGCGGCTGCCCTCGGCGTACTTCGCGGCCAGGTAGACCACCGCCGACAGGGCGACGAGCAGCGCGAGCGACCAGGGCAGGCGCGGCAGCCGGTCGGGGAAGCGGGCCAACGTCACCGCGGCGTACGCCAGCACGATCGTGGAGACGAGGACGTACTGGGCGTCGGGGAAGCTGCACCGCCCGGCGTCGTCGGTCAGCAGGTCGGCCCCGGCGGGCCGGTCCGCGGGCAGCTTCTGGAGCCGCTGGTTCATGATCCGTACGGTGACCACCCGGCGCACCAGCACCGCGACGCCCGAGGTGAGCCCGAGCACCGCCAGCAGCGGCAGCGCGCGGCCGAGCGCCAGTCCGGCGTAGAGGGTGTCCCGTTCGGGGCCGGGGGCGGAGGCCGCGAGCCGCAGCGCGGGCAGCAGCGCGGCGAACGCGGTGAGCACGAGCCAGGCGGCGGGGACGGCCTTGGAGGTGGACAGCCGGTTGTCCTCGCCGACCAGCGGGGCCAGCAGTCCGCCGCGCAGCGACTGGGCGCGGGCGGCGACGGTGAGCAGCCCGGCCAGCACGAGGGCGGCCAGCAGGGCGGCGGTGCGGGCGGTGGACCAGCCGGTGCCGAGGGCGGTGCCGACCTGCACCACGAGCAGGACGCCGGCGGCGATCCACAGGGTGAGGACGGCCCGTCGGGAGAGCAGGTAGAGCCAGGAGTGCCCGGCCTCGCGGCCGCGGTCGGCGGCGGTGCGGGCGGACAGGGTCAGTTCGTCGGACACCCACTGGCGGGAGGCGCCGAGGGAGTGGGCCACGGCGGCCGGCACCCCCTGGCCGGCGGCGAACCCGTCACGTTTCTCCAGGAAGGCGGCCACCGCCCTGCGGTGTCCCTCCCGTGCGCCGTGCGGGCAGTCGTCGCAGGTGCAGGCGCCGCCGTGGGTGGTTCGGGGGATCTCTTGGACAGCCACGCGCGTGCCGCCTCTCTGAACTCCGGTGCAATGCCAGCGAATTGTGCACCACTGCGGCAGTGCTCCGGATTGCGCACGATGTCAGAGCAGGTGATTAACCGTTCATGATGTTGACGTCATGGGCGCGTCGCCCCCTTGGCGCAGCGTTTGGTAGCTCACCCAGGCCGCCAGATCGGAGCCGAACCGCTCCCGCGTGCGGACGGCGCCGCGGTGGTCGACGGGTACGGGCTTGCCCGCGGCCCGCGCGATCAGCTGGACCCGGGCGGCCCGTTCGGCGGCGACGAACCACCAGACGGCCGCGTCGACCGAGTCCCCGACGGTCAGCAGCCCGCGGTGGCGCAGGATCAGCGCCTTGTAGGGGCCGAGCGCGTGCGCGATCCGGGCGGCGGCGACGGGCCCGTCCTCGGTGAACTCGTCCAGCAGGGCGTGGTCCTCGTAGAAGGCGCAGGCCTCGGGCGTCAGCGGCGCCAGCAGGTCGCCGAGCACGGCGAGCGCCCTGCCGTACGGGGCCTGCGTGCGGACGACGGCCACCGCCCCGGGCCGCGCCCGGTGCACGGCGACGTGCACGGCGAAGGCCAACTCGTTGAGCCGGCGGGCACCGTGGAGGACGCGGCCCTCGCCGTCGGCCAGCAACAGGTCGTCGGCGGTGAGCCCGCCGAAGGCCAGGCCGAAGGGGTTGACCCAGTAGCAGTCCTCGAAACCGGGGTCCCGGACGGTGACCAGGCCGGCCGGGCCGTCCTCGTGGTCGAGCCGGGCCAGCAGCCGCAGCGCCTCGGCGAGGCGTTCCTTGCGGTGGGCGCGCTCCTCCTCGACGGTGTCGTGGACGGGCGGCATGTCGAAGCGCAGCCGCTCCACGGGGACGGGTCCGGGTCGTTCGGCCATGACACCTCCTGCGGGTCGCCGCGCAAGGTACCGGCGGCCGGTCGAAGAGGCCAGGGGCGGGCGCGCGCGGAAACGGCGGAGCCGCCGCCCCGGGATGGGGGCGGCGGCTCCGTCGGTGGTGCGTGAGGGGAGTCCTACTCCCACTCGATGGTGCCCGGGGGCTTGCTCGTGCAGTCCAGGACCACGCGGTTCACGTCGGGGACCTCGTTGGTGATCCGGGTGGAGATCCTCGCGAGCACCTCGTACGGCATCCGCGTCCAGTCCGCGGTCATCGCGTCCTCGGAGGAGACGGGGCGCAGCACGATCGGGTGGCCGTAGGTGCGGCCGTCGCCCTGGACGCCGACGCTGCGGACGTCCGCGAGCAGGACGACCGGGCACTGCCAGATCTCCCGGTCGAGGCCGGCGGCGGTGAGCTCGTGGCGGGCGATGGCGTCGGCCTCGCGCAGCAGGTCCAGGCGCTCCTTGGTGACCTCGCCGACGATGCGGATGCCGAGGCCGGGGCCGGGGAACGGCTGGCGCTGGACGATCTCGTCGGGCAGGCCGAGTTCCTGGCCGACCATCCGGACCTCGTCCTTGAACAGCTGGCGCAGCGGCTCGACGAGTTCGAACTCGATGTCGTCGGGGAGGCCGCCGACGTTGTGGTGCGACTTGATGTTCGCGGTGCCGGTGCCGCCGCCGGACTCGACGACGTCCGGGTACAGGGTGCCCTGGACGAGGAAGGCGACCGCGGGGCCGTCCTCCTGCAGGATCTCCAGCTGGGCCTGCTCGAAGACGCGGATGAACTCGCGGCCGATGATCTTCCGCTTGGTCTCCGGGTCGGAGACGCCGGCCAGCGCGGTCAGGAAGCGCTCCTGCGCGTCGACGACCTTCAGCTGGACGCCGGTGGCCGCGACGAAGTCCTTCTCGACCTGCTCGGTCTCGCCCTTGCGCATCAGGCCGTGGTCGACGTAGACGCAGGTCAGCTGCGAACCGATGGCCTTCTGGACGAGGGCCGCGGCGACCGCGGAGTCCACGCCGCCGGAGAGGCCGCAGATGGCGCGCTTGTCGCCGACCTGCTCGCGGATGGCCGCGATCTGCTCCTCGACGATGTTGCCGGTCGTCCAGGTGGGGGCCAGGCCCGCGCCGCGGTAGAGGAAGTGCTCCAGGATCTGCTGGCCGTGCGTGGAGTGCATGACCTCGGGGTGGTACTGGACCCCGTACAGCTTCTTCTCGTCGTTCTCGAAGGCCGCGACCGGGACGACGCCGGTCGACGCGGTGACGGTGAAGCCCTCGGGGGCGGCGGAGCAGGCGTCGCCGTGGGACATCCACACCGCCTGGTTGTCCGGGGTGCCCTCGAAGAGGGTGGAGCCGGACTTGGAGACGGCCAGCGGGGTGCGGCCGTACTCGCGCGCGCCGGTGTTGTCGACGGTCCCGCCGAGGGTGGTCGCCATCAGCTGGAAGCCGTAGCACATGCCGAAGACGGGGACGCCCGCCTCGAAGAGGGCACGGGAGTCGTCCAGGCGCGGGGCACCCTCTTCGTACACGGAGGACGGACCGCCGGAGAGGATGATCGCCTTCGGGTCCTTGGCGAGCATCTCGGCCACGGGCATCGTGCTGGGCACGATCTCGCTGTAGACCCGGGCCTCGCGGACGCGGCGGGCGATGAGCTGGGCGTACTGGGCGCCGAAGTCGACGACGAGAACCGTGTCCGGGGCGCTGTCGTGGGCGGCGGAGGGTGCTTCTGGCACGGGGCGGCCTTCCGGCGGAAGAGGTGGCTTTGTTCTGTCGATTCTAACGGGGGTCCCCAGCCCCTTTTCGTCTCACCATCCGAACCGGCTTGGCCCGGAGCGGGACGGAAGGTGATAATCCGTTCCATGCGCAAGCAGCTGAGCTTCCTCTTTACCTATGGCACCGGCCGGTCCGGTCGCCATGGGTCATCGTGATGCTCGCTTGAGCCACTGACTTCCCAGAGCGCCCCGGTCCGACAGGACCGGGGCGCTCCGGCGTTTCCGCTCCCGTCGGTCCCCACCACCCACAGGAGCACCGACATGACCACGATCACCACCACCCCCGAGCAGCTCATCGCCGACTCCCGGATCCGCATCGACGCGATCGACGACCGGATCATCGGCCTGATCCAGGAGCGGACGGCCGTCTCGACCGTCATCCAGGACGCGCGCATCGGCTCCGGGGGCCGCCGGGTGCACCTGTCGCGCGAGATGGAGGTGCTGGCGCACTGGAGCGACGCCCTCGGCAAGCCCGGTACCGCGCTCGCGATGACCCTGCTGGAGCTGTGCCGGGGCCGCGTCTGAGGCGCGTGCCGCCGTTCGTCACCCGTCCGGGCCGTGACCGGCCCCGCGGCGCTTCGTTGGGGTGGATGTCCGCGCCGGCCAGGCGCGGGTCCGCACCACCACGCGTGGCTCAGCGGGAGCGATGAGACGTACCGCCCGAGGGTGTGCGTCGTGGGACATCGCTCCTTCGCGTGACCGGACGGCAGGGGACAGCAGCCCGGTCACCCCGTGAAGGACGGCCGGCCCGAGGGACGCCCCGGGCCGGCCGTTCTCATGTCCGCCCCGGTCGTTCTCCGGGGCCCCGGTCCCTTCGGCGGCGTCAGCCGCGCCCCGCGCGGCGGCGTCGGAAGACCACGTACAGCGCGCCGCCCGCCGCGACCAGCGCGGCCCCGCCGAAACCGAGCAGGCCCGCGATGCCGCCGGTGGGCGCGAGGGGGCCGTCGTCGCCCAGTCCCCCGGCGGCGCTCGTCCGCTCCCTCGCGCCGGGGCCGTCCGTCGGGTCCTGCGCGATCCACGGGTCGGGGATCGCGACCGGGGCGGCGGGGCCCGGACCGATCGCGGTGCCCGTCGCGTTGGCCAGGAAGAGCGCGGCGTCGTTGGCCGGGTACGGATCGAAGGCGGCCCTTCGGGGCTCGCCCCGCGGGCCGGGGCCGCCCACGACGAGGGCGCCCTGGGCGTTCGGCACCACCTGCTCGATCCGCAGCTCGAGGACGAACTCGACGCGCTCGGACTCCCGTACGGACGGCCCCGTCGCGCACAGCAGACGGGCCGGCCCGCGCCCGGGCACGACCCGGCAACCGGCGGGGACCCGGGTCACCCGCACGCCCGGCGGCACCCGTACGTCGACCACGGTCGCGGCGGCTCCGGGCCGGGGGTCGAACACCCAGGCCGGCCCGTGGTTGCGCAGCACGACCGCGGCCCTGACCCGGGTCCCGGCGGCGCCCCGGACAGCCAGGGGCTCGATCGCGAGGTCCGCCGCGTTCTCGACGGCGAAGCCGAACTCGCGCCGGTCGGCGCGGACCGCCGGGGCCGCGCCGCGCGAGGCCCGGCCGGGCGGGACGAGCGCCCCCGGGGTCGTCGACCCGGCCCGCCTGACGAGGGTCAGCGTCCGGCCGGTGGCGGGGCCGCCGTGCGCGGGCCGGTCCGCGGACGGGCGCCCGGTGTGGCCCGGGCCGGCCGGGGTGACGCCGTAGCCGAGCAGTTCGGCGCGGGCGAACGGGGTGGCCCTGAGGTCGAGGGGGCTGTCGGCGGCCGTCTCCCAGACCTCGCCGGCGGCGAAGTGTCCGGCGACGGTGCACAGGGCGGTGGTCGAGGTCGGGCCGGTGCGGTAGGCGCAGTTGTCGTAGCGCCGCGCCAGTTCCAGGCCGCGGGTGGTGGTGAGTTCCAGGACCACGCCGCTCGCCGGGCCGGTGCCCCGGTTCGCGAAGGCGAGCGGCAGCGGCTGGCTCTCGCCCGGCTTCGGGTCCCGCTTGAGCCGCAGCTCCTCCACCGCCAGGTCCGGGCCGCCGACCGTGACGCGGGTGACGGCCGCCGCGACGGCCACGCCGGCCGCCCGGGCGATGACGGTGAGGGTGCCGCTCGCGCCGGCTCCGGCGCCCTGTTCGGCGCTGACGTCCAGGTCGAGCACCACGCTCGCGCCCGGGCGGACCTCCCGCTCGACGCAGATCAGGCGGGCGCCCTCGGCGGCGCACCTCGCCGCCGGCGCGGCCCCGCCCTCCCGGACGACGGCCACGCCCGCGACGCCGCTCAGGTCGACGGTGAAGGTGACGTCACCGCCGCCGAAGCCGTCGGCGCCCGTCGCGCCGGCCGTGTCGGTCGCGGAAGTCGCGGAAGTCGCGGTGTCCCCGTCCGCCCCGTGGCCCTCCCCCGCGGCCGGCAGGTCCAGGCGGAACGCCAACGGCGTCGGCCGCGCGTCACCCGTCGCGGGGCGCGCCGGGAGGGTCAGCGCGGCCGGTCCGACCAGGGCGATCAGCGGCTGCGCGGCGTGTGCGGAGGGGACGGCCGGCCCTGCGGCGAACAGGCCGCAGACGGCCAGCAGGGCGATGCGACGTCTCATGCCCCCCTTGACCGCCGGACCGCCCGCACAGTTGCGCACTACGCCGTGTGACCGACACCACAGCCCCGGGGACGGGATTCCGGTACAACCTTCTCCGGCGACCGACAGTCACTCATGTACTGCGGTGAGTACCGCGCTCGGAGGGGGAGCGCGGTGCTCACCGTCGTCATTTCTCAGGATGGTTCGGGCTCCGATTGCCTGCGGGGCACGTCCGGGACCGCCAGGAACGGCAGCCGCAACGCCCCGAAGGCCTCCTTCGGCACCGCCGGCCGGTTCGGCTCCACCGCCGCCAGCCGTACGTACGCCTCCCCCTGCGCGGGCCGCCGGTCCGCCTCGCCCTTGTTGGGCCAGTACGACATCGCCCGCTCGGCCTGCGCCGTGATCGTCAGCGACGGGTTGACGCCGAGGTTCGCGGAGACGGCCGAACCGTCGACGACCGAGATGCCCGGGTGCCCGTGCAGCCGGTGGTACGGGTCGACGACGCCCTCCCGCGCTGAGGCGCCGATGGGGCAGCCGCCGAGGAAGTGCGCGGTCAGCGGGGTCCCCATCAGTTCGCCGATGTTGCTCCCGGCGAAGCCGTTGATCTCCTCGGCCAGCAGGCTCGCTGCCCGCGTCGCCGCCTCGATCTGCACGGGGTTGGGGGCACCGTGGCCCTGCCGGGCGGTCAGCAGGCCCTTGCCGAGGCCGCCGGGCTTGCGGTACGTCGTCAGGGAGTTGTCCACCGACTGCATGACCAGGCCGATGATCGTTCGTTCCGACCAGCGCCGGTTGGACAGCGCGCGCAGCAGCTGGACGGGGTGCTTGGCGGTGCGGGCGAGCCAGGACCGCACCCGGTGCGCGCCGTAGGGCACCTGGAGGATGGTCATGAACCCCATGGCGTTGGAGCCCTTGCCGTAGCGGACCGGCTCGATGTGGGTGTCGACGTCCGGGTGGACGGACGAGGTGATGGCGACGCCCCGGGTGAAGTCGACCCGCCCGACACCGCCGTGCCGCCTGCGGTAGCGGCGGTCGTCGGTCTGCGCGCCGACCAGGCCTTCGGAGTTGGTCCGGGTCAACTCGCCGAGCCGGTCCGAGAGGTGGGGCAGTTCGCCCCGGTCCTTCATGGCGTGCAGCAGGGTCTGGGTGCCGTAGGTGCCCGCCGCGACGACCACGTACCGGGCGCGGAGCACCCTGGCCCGGCCCTTGCGGCGGTGGTCGGTGGGGACGGTGCGGACGCGGTGGCCGCCGTCGGGGTGTTCGGAGAGTGCGGTGACGGTGGTCATGGGGTGGATGACGGCGCCGGCGCGTTCGGCGAGGTGCAGGTAGTTCTCGTTCAGGGTGTTCTTCGCGCCGTGCCGGCAGCCGGTCATGCACTCGCCGCACTCGGTGCAGGCCCGGCGGGCCGGGCCGGCGCCGCCGAAGTACGGGTCCGCCGCCTCCTGTCCGGGCAGGACCCGGCGCTCGTCGCCGGTTCCGCCCGCTCCTCCGGCGTCCTCGCCGTCGCCGAAGAAGACGCCGACCGGGGCCATGTGGAAGGAGTCCCCGACGCCCATCTTCTCGGCGGCGGCCTTGAGGTGGACGTCGGAGGGCGTCAGCGTCGGGTTGAGTCGGACGCCGAGCATCCGCTTGGCCTGGTCGTAGTACGGGGCCAGTTCCGCGCGCCAGTCGGTGATGGACGCCCACTGCCGGTCCTCGAAGAAGGCCGCCGGCGGCACGTAGAGGGTGTTGGCGTAGTTGAGCGAGCCGCCGCCCACACCGGCGCCGGCCAGCACCATCACGTTGCCGAGCAGGTGGATGCGCTGGATCCCGAACAGTCCGAGGGCGGGCGCCCACAGGTAGTTGCGCAGGTCCCAGCTGTTGCGGGGCAGGCTCTCGCGGGTGAAGCGGCGCCCCGCCTCCAGGACGCCGACCCGGTAGCCCTTCTCGCTGAGCCGCAGCGCGGAGACGGCCCCGCCGAAGCCCGATCCGATGACGAGGACGTCGTAGTCGTACCCGTCCTCCGGGCCGCCTCCGCGGCCGCCGTCGTTCTCGTACGACACTCCCGTGCCTCCCAATCGGTCGCGCCCGGCGACGTCGGAATGGCCTGAACGGCCCGGACGTCCTAGCGGAACCGCAGCGCCTTGAGGACCTTGAGGCTGCGGGTCATGAACCGCGCGTACTGCTCGTCGTCCATGCCCATCGACGGGGCCATGGGCAGCAGCCGCTGGTGGGCCACCGTCTGCGCCTCGGTGTACTTGAGGATGCCCTCGGAGCCGTGCCGGCGGCCGAGTCCGGAGTCCTTCATGCCGCCCATGGGCGCCTGCGCGCTGCCGTAGGCGGGGGCGTAGCCGTCGTTGATGTTGACGGTGCCGGTGCGCAGGCGGGCCGCCACGGAGTGGCCGCGGCGGGCGTCCTTGGTCCAGACGCTGGCGTTGAGGCCGTAGCTGGTGTCGTTGGCCCGGGCGATGACCTCGTCCTCGTCGGTGAAGCGGTAGACGGAGACGACCGGTCCGAACGTCTCCTCGGCGCAGACCGCCATCGGGGCCTCGACCCCGTCGAGGATGGTGGGTTCGTAGAAGAGCGGGCCGAGGTCGGGGCGGGCGACGCCGCCGGCGACGAGGACGGCTCCCTTGGCGACGGCCTCGTCCACGTGCCGGCGTACGGTCTCCAGCTGCCGTTCTCCGACCAGCGAGCCCATGTCCGCGCCGTAGGCGAGGGCGCTGCCCAGGCGCATGGCCTTGGTGCGGGCGGCGAAGCGCTCGACGAACTCGTCGGCGATCGAGGCGTGGACGTAGAGCCGCTCGATGGAGATGCAGAGCTGGCCGGCGGAGGAGAAGCAGGCCCGGACGGCGCCCGCGGCGGCCTTCTCCACGTCCGCGTCGGCGAGGACGAGCATGGCGTTCTTGCCGCCGAGTTCCAGGCTGACGCCGACGAGGCGGGCGGCGGCGCCCTGCGCGACCTCGCGGCCGGTGCGGGTGGAGCCGGTGAAGGAGACGTAGTCGGCGTGCCGGACGACCTCGGGGCCGACGACCGGGCCCTCGCCGAGGACGACCTGGAAGACCTCGGCGGGCAGGCCGGCCTCGATGAGCAGGTCACGGGCCCACAGTGCGGTGAGGGCGGTCTCGGTGTCGGGCTTCATGACGACGGCGTTGCCGGAGACGAAGGCGGGCAGGGCGTCGCCGACGGAGAGTTCGAGGGGGTAGTTCCAGGGGGCGATCTGGCCGACGACCCCGCGCGGCTGGCGCAGCTCGGTCACCTTGGTGAGGGTCGGCATCGCGCCGGTGTGCCCCTTGGGGCGCAGGTAGGAGGGCGCCCTGCGGCCGTAGTGCCGGGCGGCGACCACGACGGCCTGCACCTCCTCGTGGGCGTGCAGGCGGGCCTTGCCCGTCTCCAGCTGGATGAGGTCGAGCACCTCCGCCTGCCGCTCCAGGACCAGGTCGTGGAAGCGCAGCAGCACGGCCGCGCGCCGGCGTACGGGGACGGCGGCCCAGGCGCCCTGGGCGGCGCGGGCCCGGGCGAAGGCCTCCGCCACGTCCTCGGGGCCGGCCTCGGGCAGGTCCGCCAGCTTGTCCCCGGTGAAGGGGGTGTGGTTGGCGGTCCGGCCGGAGCCGATGACTCCGCGGGTCAGCCGGGCGACCAGGTCGGGAGTCACCACGTCGGCGGCCGTGCGCACGCCTGCCGGGGCCGGGGCGGCCGGGTTGGTGGGCCGCGGTGCGCTGCGGAGGGGGGCGGCGGGGGCCTGCGAGTCCGTCATGGCCGTGAGCGTATGCCGCCGGGAGGCCTTTGGGTACCCGTGGGTAACCGGATTTTGCCAAGTCTGCCAGTGATCGCTGGCGCATTGGGTGCGGTGTGGCGCGATCAGCCCTTCTTGGGCGCCGCCTGCCACCCGCTGAGCACGACGTCGAACTGTTGCCGCGTCTTCGTCCAGTCGCTCACCGGCCCGGCCATGTAGATCGCGTACTCGACGCCCTCGGGCGTCACGTACATCTGCTCGATGGCCCGGCGCGGTCCGGGGAACTGCACCTTCTCGGTCCAGCTGAAGTCCCACTGGGCGCCCAGGGCCGTGTCCCGGAAGCTGTTCTGGCGCAGGATCTCGCGCCTGTAGTCCATGCGTTCCTTGACCTGTCGTTCCATGTCGAGGACGTGCATGTACGGGTTCGGGTAGTCCGGGGTGGTGTCGATGGCGATCCGCAGGACGTGCCGGCCGTTGTCGGGGGTGTAGTCGATCTGGTTGCCGTTCATCAGGCGCTGCCAGCCCTCCGGGACGAAGAGCGTGAACCCCTCCTCGTCCTGGACCCGCTTCCAGCCCGCCGGCACCGGCTTGGTCGCGGCGTCGTCACCGGACGCGGCGACGTCGGGCGCGCCCGCCGAGGGCTTCGACCCGCTCCTGCCCTCGGTCCCGCCGTCGGGCCCCTCCAGCCAGGTCAGTACGCCGAACACGCCGCCACCGCCGAGCAGCGCCGCCACCACGGCCACGGCGGCGGCCCGCTTGAGCCGGCCGGGGGTCGACCCGGCGGGGGCCGGCGCGGCCACCGGGACGGCGGTGGTCGCGGCCGGGGCGGCGGGGGCCGGCTCCGGCGGCGGCTGGGGGGCCGCCTCCAGGGACTCGCGCTCGTCCGCGGTCACCGCACGGGTGGGCACGTAGGCCTGCGCGGCCTTGGGCTCCCGGCCCTCCATGGCCTGCAACAGCATCTGCTCGGCCTCGGCCGCCGACGGACGCTCGGCGGGATCCTTGCGCAGCAGGGCGGTGATCACCGGTCCCAGCGCGCCGGACTGCCGCAGGGCGGGCGGTTCGTCGTTGACGACGGCCTGGAGGCTGGAGATGGGCGAGGTCCGCCGGAACGGCGACAGGGCCTCGACGGCCGTGTACAGGGTCGCGCCGAGCGACCACAGGTCGGAGGCCGGGTCGGGGGCCCCGCCGGTGACCCGCTCCGGGGCCAGGTAGTCGATGGAGCCGACGAGTTCCCCAGTCCGGGTGATGGAGGAGTCGCCCTCGATCGCCGCGATGCCGAAGTCGGTCAGCAGCACCCGACCGTCCTTGGCGAGCAGCACGTTGCCGGGCTTCACGTCCCGGTGCAGCACGCCGACCGCGTGCGCGGCGCGCAGCGCGCCCAGCACGTGCAGCCCGATCCGGGCGGCCTCCATGGGCTCGATGCGGCCCGCCGCCTTCGCGGCCTCGGCGAGGGAGGGGCCGTCGATGTACTCCATGACGATCCACGGCCGGTCGTCGTGTTCCAGTACGTCGTGCACGGTGACGACCGCCGGATGCTGGATCCGGGCCGCCGCCCGCGCCTCCTTCTGGGTACGGGCGTGCAGGACCTCACGGTCCGCCTGGGCCACGTACAGACCCGCCGTCAGTTCCTTGACGGCCACGGTCCGGTGCAGCAGCTCATCGTGCGCACGCCACACCTTGCCCATGCCGCCACTGCCGATGGGCTCCACGAGCCGGTACCGGCCCGCGAGCACCGCACCCGCGCCTGTCTGCTGTTCCACGAAACCCCGCCGCTCTGTGCACTTCGGGCCAGATTACGGAGCCTGCGGCCAGAGCCGAAACCGCGCGGGGGCGGTAGGGCGGCACTGTGACGCAATTGCCGTATTGACAGGCCGTCAGTCCTTCCTCAACCCCCGGACTTGTAACTCGCCGTGGCCTTCTCGAAGACGTCGGTGACCTTGTCCTGGTTGTCCTCCGGACCCGTCACCATGACGATGTGGTACTTGCCGCCGAGCGCGACGACGAAGTTCCGGGCGAACAGGGACCGGCCCGCCGCGTCGATCCAGGTGTACCGACCGGTGACCCGCAGCT
The DNA here is from genome assembly GCF_055574495.1 of Streptomyces sp. NPDC029836. Taxonomy (NCBI): domain Bacteria; kingdom Bacillati; phylum Actinomycetota; class Actinomycetes; order Kitasatosporales; family Streptomycetaceae; genus Streptomyces; species Streptomyces sp. NPDC029836. Next base: position 36,183 of record NZ_JBVHZI010000013.1, read on the forward strand.
GCTGGCCCACCTTCGTGGACTTCACGTCGCCGGCGGAGGCCCAGGTGGAGTTGCGGTACGGGGCCAGTTCCGGCTCCTTGTCCTTCTGGTAGCCCACCGGATCCGGGCTGCCGCCCTCCACCTGGTCCCGGCCCGGCACCACGATCAGGGTGAACTGTCCCTGGACGTAGCGCACCTGACCGGCCTCGTTGATGGTCTGCCGCTCCCAGCCGTCGGGCACCGCGATCGAGAAGTGCGCCGGGTCCTGCTGGACGGTGAAGCCCTGCGGCGCGGGCGCGTCCGCCTGCGGGGCGGGCTTGGACTCGGGGCTCGCCGAGGGGGTGCGGCTCGGCTCGGGCCGCGCCGGGCCGCTCCCGGTCGGCGCGGAGGCGGAGGGCTTGGGACTCTGCGCCGCCGTCGGCTGCTGCCCCCCGGCCTCCGGGTCCCCGGACCGGGGCATGAACAGCATCGCGTACGCCACCGCCCCGGCGAGGACGGCCAGGACCCCGACGAGCAGGGTCCGGCCCAGGGCCCGCGGCTTGCGCGGGGCGGCCGGGTTGCGGTGTCGCCCGTGCAGTTCGCCGCGCCGGCGCGGCAGGGGCAGCCGGGTCGGGTCGGGTTCCGCCGTCGGGAGCGCGCCGAACGCGCCGTCGGGCTCCGGAGCGGAGCGCACGAGGGAGCGCAGCCAGCCGCGCAGCTCCTCGAAGTCGGGCCGCTCGGTGGGGTCCTGGCGCAGCAGTGATTCCACGACCGGGCGCAGCGGGCCGCACTCCTCGGCGAACGCGGGGGACTCCGCGCACACCATCTCGACGAGTTCGGCCACGCTGTCCTCGGGGTACGGGGCGTGGCCCTGTACGGCCCGGTACAGCAGGGCGCCGAGCGCCCACAGGTCGGTGGCCGGGCCGACGGGCGCGGCGAGCTGCCAGTGGCCGTGCACGGGCCCGGCCTGTTCGGGCGCCCACCGCTCGGTCACGGCCCCGACGACGGCCATCCGCGTCTGCCGGGCCCGCTCGGCGTCCAAGCCGGTACGCGGACCCCCACCGCGCCCGCCGGGCGCGTCCCAGCCGCCCCGGGCCGGGGCGACGGGCAGCGGGGCGGACGTCGGGGCCGGGCGTCGTGAGCCGGTGGTGTCCCGGCCGCCGGCGGGCGGGGTCGCGGGGGACGGCACCGGGAGGGCGGGGCGCGCGGCGGCGCCGGGCCGGTGACCGCCGGACGTGTCCCAGCCGCTGCGACGGGGCGGCGGGGTCGGGGCCGGGGCCGGGGCCGGGGTCGGGGGTCCGCCGGGGGCCTCCGCCTGCTGGTAGCCCTGGGGCAGGGCGAGTCGGGCGGGGAGGGCGGGCCGGCCCGCGTCGGCGGCCGGGGCCTCCGGCTCCGGCTCCGGCGCGAAGAACTCCTCGTAGGGCGGCTCGGACGGTTCCTCCCCCGACGGCGCCGGGAGCTCCCGGCGCGGCGGCTCCGCCGGCTGCGGCTCCGCCGGCTGGGTGCGCCGGCCGGCGCCGTGCCAGGGCGGGGCGGCGGCGCCGTCCGGACCGCCGTACGGGTACGCGTAGCCCTGCGGCAGGTTGGCACCCGTCGGCCGCACGGGCGGCAGGAGGCCCGGCGGCGGTTCGGCCCCGGTCGCGGCCCCGCGCTCCCCGGCCACCTTCGCGGCGGCGGCCCGCGCCCCGGCCCGGTAGGCGGCGATGGTGCCGGCGCGGGCGGTCGCCCGGAGGTCGGCCGCGTCGTCCTGCGGGGGCAGCGCCCGCTGCGGGGTGATGTGGTCGGAGTACCGCGGCCCGGTGTCGTAGCCGGGAGCGACGAGCGGCGCGTACGCCGGCCCGGGCGCCGGCGGCTCCGGCGCGTACGCGGCCCCCTCGGCGGGCGGCTCCGACGGCGCCCACTCCCGCGCCCCGAAACCGGCACCGGGCGGCTCCGGCGAGAGCACCCCGGCGCCGGGGCCGTCGTACCCGGGGCCGGGGCCGGTCGGCGGGTCCCATCCCGAGCTCGTGTCCGCGGGGTCCTCGAAGTCGGGGCGCGGCACCGGGTCGTACCCGCACAGGGCCTCCTCGGCGGCGCCCGCCGCCAGCCCGGTCAGGACGACACGGCCGTCATCGCATATCAACACCGTCCGGACGGTGATGTTCCGGTGCGTCCAGCCGTGCGCGTGCAGCACCCGCAGCGCGGTCAGCACGTCGGAGGCCACTTCCGCCGCCCGGTACGGACTCAGCGGTTCCTCGGCGATCAACGCCGCCAGCGGCCTCGCCGGGACGAGTTCGCTGACGATCCACAGCGAACCGCCCTCCGCGAACACGTCGAAGACCTGGTCCAGGCGCGCGTGGTCGGGTACGGACGCGGCCGCCTGCGCGGCGGCGATCGCCCGCCGCACCGCTGGCAGTTCGCCCGTGCGTTGCCGCTGCGCGGCCTGCGGTCCGTACGACCCGTCGAGCAGCTCGGCGTCCACGACCTCCGGCAACGGCACCTGCCGGACCAGGACTTCCTGCCCGCTACGGGTGTCGAAGGCCCTGGTCTCCGTCAGCTCGTACTCGTCGGACGGCGGCAGCGGCAGACGGTAGCGGTCGGCCAGGATCCGGCCCGCGTAGTCCTCCACATCGACTCCCCCGAGTGCGTCGGGCCCCCCATGGCCCCCCTCGACACGATACGACGCTCATGGCGCCCGCGTCCTGGGCCTGGCGAGGCTCGTCAGCCGAGCACCTGGAAGGTCTCGAACGCCGTGTTGCGCATCTGGGTGCATTCGGCACCGTCCCACTGGTCCGCGGCGCAGCTGATCATGATGGCGTAGCCGTGCTGCGCGTCCACCTTGAAGCCGCGGTTGAGGACCCTGACCTTGACGCCCTGCTGCTCGCGCTCGAACTCCCAGTCGGCGACGGTCGGGTAGCCGCGGTAGTCCACCTTGTCCAGGCGCAGGAGGCGGTAGTCCGTGCTGCTGCCGGCCACGGCGGGCGCGAGCTGGGCCCACGCGAGGCGGGCGTCGTCGGTCGGCTTGTCGCCGAAGTCGACCTGGATCCGCGGGAAGCCGCCGTCGCGGCTGTATATGCCGCCGGAGTTCTTGCCGGCGGTGGCCGTCTGGTGGAAGCCCTCGGGCATCGCCATCGAGAAGCGGAACCGGGGTTCCGACACCATGGCGTACCCGGCGGGCAGTCCGCCGGGGCCACCCGGACCGGTGCCCTGACCCTGGCCCTGACCCTGGCCTTGATTCTGACCTTGGCCCTGACCCTGGTTCTGTCCCTGGCCCTGGCCGGGATCCGCGCTCGCGCCGCCGCCGGGGGTGGTGCTGGGCCGGCCGTCCTGTCCGGGCGTGCTCGGGGCCGGGCTCGGGGCGGTGCCGCCCGCGCCGGCGCCGGCGGACGTGCCGGGCGTCGGGGTGCCGGAGGAGACCGGACCCGGGCCGCCCTTGCCCTTGCCCTGGTCCTTGGCGTCGTCACCGCTCATCGCGTACGCGATGAGCGAGCCGATCACGGCGAGGACCACGACGACGCCGGCTATCGCGAGCACGATCGTGCGGCGCGACATCACGTCGGTGAGCGACGCCGGCACGGGAGCGGGCCGGTTCGGCGCCTTGGCGGCGGAAGCCGCCGCGGCGGTCGCCGCGGCCTCGGCGGCGGCCGCCTTGCGGGTCGACTTCAGCGCGGCGCGCGTCCGTTCGCGCTGTTCGCGCTCGCGCCGGTCGCGTTCCTTCTTGGCGGCCTTCTCCGCGGCCTTCTCCGCGGCCTTCTCGGCCGCCCTCTCCGCCGCCTTGTCCGCCGCCATGTCGGATACCGCGTCCGCCGGGGAGAGGGACATCTGTCGCGTCTCCTCCACGGCCGGCACCGGCAGCGGCGCCGGTTCGGGATCGGGAGCGTTGAGCACCGAGGTCAGCATCGTGCGGGCCTGCTCGTCGCCGAGCCGCAGGGCCGGGTCCTTGACCAGCAGGCCGTAGATGACCTCGGTCAGCGGGCCGGCGTTCTGCGGAGGGTCCACCGCCTCGGTCATCACCGCGGTGAGGGTGGCGAGCGCGGAGCCCTTGTCGTACGGGGGCACGCCCTCGACCGCCGCGTACAGCAGGCCGCCGAGCGACCACATGTCGGCGGGCGGGCCCGGCTTCTGGCCGCGGGCGCGCTCGGGCGAGATGTACGAGGGGGCGCCGACGAGCATGCCGGTGGAGGTGATCGAGGGGTCGCCCTCGACCTGCGCGATGCCGAAGTCCGTCAGGACGACCCGGCCGGTGCCGGCGATGAGCACGTTGGACGGCTTGACGTCTCGGTGCAGGATCCCCTGCTGGTGCGCGGCACGCAGGACGTCGAGCACCGCGAGGCCGACCTCGGCGGCGCGGCGCGGGGTGAGGGGGCCGTTCTCCCGGACGAACTCGGCGAGCGAGGAGCCCTCCACGAGTTCCATGACGATCCAGGGGCGGGCGTCCTCGTCGACCACGTCGAAGACGGTGACGGCGCCGGCGCTACGGATGCGGGCGATCGCCTTGGCCTCGCGCAGGGTGCGGGTGATGAGGCGGCGCTTCTCGTCCTCGTCGACGCCGCTGCCGAAGCGGAGTTCCTTGACGGCGACGGTCCGGCCGAGGACCTCGTCCTCGGCACGCCACACGGTGCCCATGCCGCCCTTGCCGAGCACGGAGCCCAGTCGGTACCGGCCGGCGAGCAGACGCCCCTGGTCCTTCCCGTTGCCCTGCCCGGGCGCCGGCGGGAACGCGGCGGTCCGCACCGCCCCGGTCGGCCGCCGCACCCCGTCGTCCGCGAGGGGCTTGGCGGCAGCCTCGGCCTTCGCGGCAGCGGGCCGGTCCGAGGTCGGCGCGTCAGCGGGCTCGGCGACGGGCTCGGCGGGGCCCGACTTCGCAGCGGCGGGCTCTGCCACGTCCTTGGCAAGCTCCGGCTTCGCCGCCTCGGTGGGCTTCGCGTCCGCGGGCGGGGCCGCGGCCGACGGGTCGTCAGCGGGTACGGCCTTGGGCGGGCTCGCCGGCGCGGCCTCCGCACCGGCCTCGGACGACGGGGCGTCAGCGGGCTGGGCGGCGGGCTTGGCGAAGTTCAACTTCGAGGCCTTGGCCCCGGCACCGGCGGCCGGCCGCGCACCCGCCGGCTCCGCCGCACCCTCGGCAAGGGTCGACTTGGCGCCACCGACGTCAGCCGGCCGCGGCGCATCCACCGGCTCCGGCGCAACCTCGGCAAGGGTCGACTTGGCGCCATCGGCGTCAGCCGGCCGCGCATCCGCAGGCTCCGCCGCACCCTCGGTGACGGTCGGCGTCGCCGCGTCGGCATCGGCCGACGTCGCGTCAGCAGGCTCGGCCGGCGCACCGGCAACCGGGGTGGCGTCCGCCGAAGTCGGCTTCTTCGTCAGGGGTATGGACCCACCAGATCCGGCCACGGGCACCTCGCCCGCACCCGCCCCGGCCGCACGCGGCTTCGCCGCCGCAGAGCCCACCTCGGCAACACCCGGCTTCGCCGCAGCGGCACCCGGTTCCACGTCCTCGGCGCCGACCTCGACACCCACCACTGACGGCTCGACCGGCTTCGGCTTCGGCTTCCGCTTCGCCGCCGACGGCGTGGCCGGTTTCCGACTCCCGGCACCCGATCCGGATCGGGACCTCGGCGCGGGCACGGTCCTCGCCGCCTCGGGCTTCGTGTCCCGCGCGGCGGGCGCGCTCGCGGACGGCACCGCCGAAGACGCAGCCTCGTCCCCGCCATCCCGCTTCGCCGCAGGCGCCCCGGCAGGCGACTCGGTGTGCTCCGGCTTCGACATGCGTCCCCTCTGCGTTCGTGCAGCCTGCCCCGGCTGCCCCGGCAGCCGCCGGGGGGCACGATAACCCGCCCCGGCAGAAACCTCATTGTTGCTCACTCCGCAACGGACGGACGCCCCGGGTCCGCGGTTCCGCCTTCCGCATCGCGGAGTTACAACGGAACGATGTCGGGCGCCCCCAGCCGCGCCGCGTCCGCCGTCTGGTCGTCGGGCTGGCGCTGCGACTCCCGTTCCGCCTGTACCCGCTTCTCGTAGTGCTCCACTTCCTTCTCGATCTGCTGCTCGTCCCACCCCAGTACCGGAGCCATCAATTCCGCGCACTCCCGGGCGGACCGCGTCCCCCGGTCGAAGGTCTCGATGGAGATCCGGGTCCGCCGCGTCAGCACGTCGTCCAGGTGCCGCGCCCCCTCGTGCGAGGCCGCGTAGACGACCTCGGCCCGCAGGTAGTCGTCCGCCCCGGACACCGGCTCGCCGAGTCCGGGATCCTTCGCGATGAGGTCGAGCAGTTCCTCCGTCAGCGAGCCGTACCGGTTCAACAGGTGCTCCACCCGCACCACGTGGAGCCCCGTCCGGGCGGCCGTGCGGGCGCGGGCGTTCCACAGGGCCCGGTAGCCCTCGGCCCCCACGAGCGGCACGTCCTCCGTGACGCAGTCCGCGACGCGTTGGTCCAGCCCGTGCACCGCCTCGTCGACCGCGTCCTTCGCCATGACCCGGTACGTCGTGTACTTGCCGCCCGCCACCACCACGAGCCCCGGCACCGGATGCGCCACCGTGTGCTCCCGCGAGAGCTTGCTCGTCGCGTCCGACTCCCCGGCCAGCAGCGGCCGCAGGCCCGCGTAGACGCCCTGGACGTCGGCGCGCGTCAGGGGCACGGCCAGCACCGAGTTGACGTGCTCCAGCACGTAGTCGATGTCGGCGCTGGAGGCGGCCGGATGCGCCTTGTCGAGGTCCCAGTCCGTGTCCGTGGTGCCCACGATCCAGTGGCGGCCCCACGGGATCACGAACAGCACCGACTTCTCGGTCCGCAGGATCAGCCCGGTGCTCGAATGGATCCGGTCCTTCGGTACGACCAGGTGGATGCCCTTCGAGGCGCGGACGTGGAACTGCCCGCGCTCGCCGATCAGCGCCTGGGTGTCGTCCGTCCACACCCCGGTGGCGTTGACGACCTGCTTGGCGCGGATCTCGTACTCGGCGCCGCCCTCCACGTCCCGCACCCGCGCGCCGACGACCCGTTCGCCCTCGCGCAGGAAGCCGACCACCCGCGCCCGGTTGGCACAGTGCGCCCCGTACGCGGAGGCCGTGCGCACCAGCGTGGCGACGTAGCGCGCGTCGTCCATCTGGGCGTCGTAGTACTGCAGGGCTCCGACCAGGGCGTCCTTGCGCAGGGCCGGGGCGATGCGCAGCGCGCGCGTGCGCGAGAGGTGCCGGTGCGTGGGCAGGCCGCGGCCGTGTCCGCTGGAGATCGACATGGCGTCGTAGAGGGCGACGCCCGAGCCGGCGTAGAAGCGTTCCCAGCCCTTGTGCTGGAGGGGATAGAGGAACGGCACCGGCTTGACCAGGTGCGGGGCCAGCCGTTCCAGCAGCAGGCCGCGTTCCTTCAGGGCCTCCCGGACGAGCGCGAAGTCGAGCATCTCCAGGTAGCGGAGCCCGCCGTGGATGAGCTTGCTCGACCTGCTCGACGTGCCGGAGGCCCAGTCCCTCGCCTCCACCAGGCCGGTCGACAGGCCCCTGGTCACGGCGTCCAGCGCGGTGCCGGCGCCGACCACGCCCGCGCCCACGACCAGGACGTCCAGTTCCCGTTCGGCCATCCGGGCGAGCGCTTCGGCCCGCTGTGCCGGTCCCAGTGTCGCTGTCCTCACGGCTGCCTCCCGTTGCTGCGGGCCCTACCCGCTCGGGGCGGGCGGTCCGCCCACGTCCCCCCGTTCCCGATTGTGACCGTCCGTCCCCACATCGGCCACCGCCTGTGGACAACACAACGGCGACCACCACCCCAGAATGCGACATTTCTGTCATATATACGCCTAGTCTGACATAGCGCCAGCTCCTGTCGGGCTCCGGACCTCCGTTGTCGACCGGACGAGCAAGCACCGCCCCCTCACGTCAGGGAAAGGGAAGGGACGGCCCCCCATGCCCGCAGATCTCGCCGTCATCGGACTCGGCCACCTCGGCCTCCCCCTCGCCCAGGCGGCCGTGGCCGCCGGAATCGAGACCGTCGGCTACGACAGCGGTCCGGCCACGGACAGCACCCTCACCGCCGCCGAGATCCGCCGCATGTCGGCGGCCGGCTTCCGCATCACCACCAATCCGGCCGAGCTCGGCCGGGTCCGTACGGCCGTCATCTGTGCCCCTACCCAGCTCGGCGCCGATCGTGCGCTCGATCTCTCCGCGGTCGGCGAGGCGGGCCGTACGCTCGCCGCCCGACTCCGCCCGCACACCACCGTGATCCTGGAGTCCGCCGCCCACCCCGGCGTCACGGACGAGTACCTGCGGCCGATCCTCGAAGAGGGCTCCGGGCTGCGCGCCGGGCGCGATTTCCACCTGGCCTACTCCCCCAGTCGGCTGGACCCGGGCAACCGCACGCACGGCGTCGCCAACACCCCCAAGGTCATCGGCGGCCTCACCCCCGCCTGCACCGAGTCCGCGCACGCCTTCTACGCCCGCCTCACCGATAAGGTCGTCCGCGCCCGCGGTCTGCGCGAGGCCGAGACCGTGCAGCTGCTGGAGACCAATTACCGGCACGTCAACATCGCCCTCATGAACGAGATGGCGGTCCTGTGCCACGACCTCGGCGTCGACCTGTGGGACGTCATCCGCTGCGCCGAGACGAAGCCCTACGGGTTCCAGGCCTTCCGGCCCGGCCCGGGCGTCGGCGGCCACGGGGTCCCGCTCGACCCGAACTACCTCCCTCACACCACCCGCACCCCCGGTCACCCGCTGCGCATGGTCGGCCTGGCGCAGGAGATCAACAACCGGATGCCGCAGTACGTCATCCAGCGCTCGGCCACCCTGCTGAACGAGCACGGCAAGTCCGCCCGCGGCGCCCGGGTGCTGCTCCTCGGGGTCACCTACAAGCAGGACCTCGCCGACCAGGAGGGCTCACCGGCGAGCGAGATCGCCAGCCGGCTCATCGACCTCGGGGCCCTGATCAGCTACCACGACCCGTACATCACCGGCTGGCGGGTCCGGGACCGGCCCGTGCCCCGCGCCGAGTCGCTCTACGAGGCGGCCGCCGACGCCGACCTGACGATCCTGCTCCAGCACCACCGCACGTACGACCTCCAGGGCCTGGCCGTGAAGGCGCAACTGCTCCTGGACACCCGGGGCGCCAGCCCGGCGGGGGCGGCCCACCGGCTCTGAACGGGGCGTTCCACCGATCCGTTCAGATCACGACCCGATCCCCATCCGGTCACGTCCCGTCCCGACTCGGTCAGGTGAGCGAAATACCCCCGTGCGATGTCAGTGCTCACTGTTAGCCTGCGGCGTCGCTTATCACGCGCTTATGACCGAAGGCCCCATGCGCGTACGAATCCCTGGGGGGGGATTTTCGAAATGACCCAGAGCCACCAGACGACCATGTCCGCGTCCCGCGCCACCGCGCCGACCGCCTCGACCGCCGCCACGCCGTTCCCGGCGGTCGTCGTCCCGCGCGGCCCCGGCCTCGGCCTCGCCGCCGCCTTCGCCGCGGCCCTTTTCGGGGCCGGAGCCTACAGCGCCGTCGGCTGGTCCATCGACCGCCAGGCGAGCTGGGCGGCCGTCGCCGTCGGCCTGCTCGTCGGCCTCGCCGCGGGCAAGGCCGGGGGACGCGGCCCGCTGCTGCCCGCCGCCGCGGCGGCCCTGACGCTCGGCGCCCTGTACCTCGGCCAGCTGCTCTTCATCGCCCTCGTCATCGCCGACGTCAACGCGACCGGGCTGATCGAGGTCGTCGTCGACCAGGGCCTCGGCGGGCTGGCCGGCATCCGGCAGAAGTCGGCGGAGGTGACGGACCACGCCTTCCTGGTGATCGGCGCCGCCGTGGCCTTCGGAGCGGCCAAAAAGGCCGCCGGCTGACCCGCACGACCGGCCCGGCCGGGCAGGGCGTCTGCCTGCGCCGCCGCCACCACGGCCTGGGCTGACCCCGCGCACGCCGGAGGGCCGGCACCCCGCTCGGGGTGCCGGCCCTCCGGTACGCGTACGACCCGTGGGTCAGCGGCGGTGCTGCGAGTCCGCGACGGTGACCTCGACCCGCTGGAACTCCTTGAGCTCGCTGTAGCCGGTGGTGGCCATCGAACGGCGCAGCGCGCCGAAGATGTTCATCGAGCCGTCCGGGCTGTGCGACGGGCCGGTGAGGATCTCCTCGGTGGTGCCGACCGTACCGAGGTCGACCTTCTTGCCGCGCGGCACGTCCTCGTGGACGGCCTCCATGCCCCAGTGGTGGCCCTTGCCGGGCGCGTCGGTGGCACGGGCCAGCGGGGAGCCAATCATCACGGCGTCGGCGCCGCAGGCGACGGCCTTCGGGATGTCGCCGGACCAGCCCACGCCGCCGTCGGCGATGACGTGCACGTAGCGGCCGCCGGACTCGTCCATGTAGTCGCGACGGGCCGCGGCCACGTCCGCGACGGCGGTCGCCATCGGGACCTGGATGCCGAGCACGTTGCGCGTGGTGTGCGCGGCGCCGCCGCCGAAGCCGACCAGGACGCCCGCCGCGCCGGTGCGCATCAGGTGCAGGGCCGCGGTGTAGGTGGCGCAGCCGCCCACGATGACCGGGACGTCGAGCTCGTAGATGAACTGCTTCAGGTTCAGCGGCTCGGCGGCGCCCGACACGTGCTCGGCGGAGACCGTGGTGCCGCGGATCACGAAGATGTCCACGCCCGCGTCGACGACGGCCTTGGAGAACTCGACGGTCCGCTGCGGGGACAGCGCGGCGGCGGTGACGACGCCCGAGTCGCGCACCTCCTTGATGCGCTGCCGGATCAGGTCGGCCTGGATCGGAGCGGAGTAGATCTCCTGGAGGCGGCGGGTGGCCGTCTCCTCGTCCAGCCCGGCGATCTCGTCGAGCAGCGGCTGCGGGTCCTCGTGGCGGGTCCACAGTCCTTCGAGGTTCAGCACGCCGAGGCCGCCGAGCTCGCCGATGCGGATCGCGGTCTGCGGGGAGACGACCGAGTCCATGGGGGCGGCCAGGAACGGGAGCTCGAAGCGGTACGCGTCGATCTGCCAGGCGATCGAGACCTCCTTCGGGTCCCGGGTACGCCGGCTCGGGACGATGGCGATGTCGTCGAACGCGTACGCCCTGCGGCCGCGCTTGCCGCGCCCGATCTCGATCTCAGTCACGTGTGGTGGCCTTTCCTGTGGGTCTGCCCGTCCAGTATCCCCGACGGGCGCGGGACTGCGTTTCGGTGACCGCTGTACGGACGCACCCGGCCGTGGCCGGGCACGGCGAAGGGGCGGGCCCGGCGCTCCGCCGGGCCCGCCCCTCACCTCACGCGATTCAGCCCTTGCGGCTGTAGTTCGGCGCTTCGACCGTCATCTGGATGTCGTGCGGGTGGCTCTCCTTGAGGCCCGCCGAGGTGATCCGGACGAACCGGCCCCGGTCCTGGAGCTCGGGAACGGTGCGACCGCCGACGTAGAACATCGACTGGCGCAGACCGCCGACGAGCTGGTGCACGACCGCGGACAGCGGGCCGCGGTAGGGGACCTGACCCTCGATGCCCTCGGGGATGAGCTTGTCGTCGCCGCCCACGCCCTCCTGGAAGTAGCGGTCCTTGGAGAAGGACTTGCGGTCGCCGCGGGTCTGCATCGCGCCGAGCGAGCCCATGCCGCGGTAGGACTTGAACTGCTTGCCGTTGATGAACAGCAGCTCGCCCGGGGACTCCTCGCAGCCGGCGAGGAGCGAGCCGAGCATCACCGTGTCGGCGCCCGCGACGAGCGCCTTGGCGATGTCGCCGGAGTACTGGAGCCCGCCGTCACCGATGACGGGGACACCCGCGGCCTTGGCGGCCAGCGAGGCCTCGTAGATCGCGGTGACCTGCGGGACGCCGATGCCTGCGACGACGCGGGTGGTGCAGATGGAGCCGGGGCCGACACCGACCTTGATGCCGTCGCAGCCGGCGTCGATCAGGGCCTGGGCACCGTCGCGGGTGGCGACGTTGCCGCCGATGACGTCCACCGAGGAGTTCGACTTGATCTTGGCGACCATGTCGCCGACCAGGCGCGAGTGACCGTGCGCGGTGTCGACGACGATGAAGTCGGCGCCCGCCTCGATGAGCGCCTGGGCGCGCTCGTACGCGTCCCCGGCGACGCCGACGGCCGCGCCGACCAGCAGTCGGCCGTCCTTGTCCTTGGCGGCGTTCGGGTACTTCTCGGCCTTGACGAAGTCCTTGACGGTGATGAGGCCCTTGAGGGTGCCCGTTTCGTCGACCAGCGGAAGCTTCTCGATCTTGTGCCGGCGCAGCAGCTCCATCGCGTCGACGCCGGAGATGCCGACCTTGCCGGTGACCAGCGGCATCGGGGTCATGACCTCGCGCACCTGGCGGCTGCGGTCCGACTCGAAGGCCATGTCGCGGTTGGTCACGATGCCCAGCAGCTTGCCCGCCGGGTCGGTGACCGGGACGCCGGAGATCCGGAACTTCGCGCAGAGCTCGTCGGCCTCGCGCAGCGTGGCGTCCGGGTGCACGGTGATCGGGTCGGTGACCATGCCGGACTCGGACCGCTTGACCAGGTCGACCTGGTTCGCCTGGTCGGCGATCGACAGGTTGCGGTGCAGCACGCCGACGCCGCCCTGACGGGCCATCGCGATGGCCATGCGGGCCTCGGTGACCTTGTCCATGGCGGCGGACAGCAGCGGGACGTTCACCCGGACGTTCCGCGAGATGAGGGAGGAGGTGTCGATCGCGTCAGGCGACATGTCCGACGCGCCCGGCAGCAGCAGCACGTCGTCGTAGGTCAGTCCGAGCGTGGCGAATTTGTCGGGCACTCCAGTCGAACCGCTGTCAGTCATGACACCTTCCCAAATGGTCTTGCTCAGCGCGGATGTCCATGCTAACGGGATCCCGCAGCGTCTCATTCCACGACCAGGACCAGGCAGAAGTTTCGTCGTTTCCTACGATGGAATCGACGAGTTCACGCCACTCGGAGCCGACGGACCGGACCCGTTCGTTCCGCCGGACGGGCTCACTGCTCGGCGAGCGCCCGGAGCCTGCTGAGCGCGCGGTGCTGCGCGACGCGCACCGCGCCGGGGGACATCCCGAGCATCTGCCCGGTCTCCTCGGCGGTCAGCCCGACGGCCACCCGCAGGACGAGCAGCTCGCGCTGGTTCTCGGGCAGGTTGGCGAGCAGCTTCTTGGCCCAGGCGGCGTCGCTGCTGAGCAGGGCGCGTTCCTCCGGCCCGAGCGAGTCGTCCGGCCGCTCCGGCATCTCGTCGGAGGGGACGGCCGTACTGCCGGGGTGTCGCATCGCGGCCCGCTGGAGGTCGGCGACCTTGTGCGCGGCGATGGCGAAGACGAACGCCTCGAAGGGGCGGCCGGTGTCCCGGTAGCGCGGAAGAGCCATCAGCACCGCGACGCAGACCTCCTGCGCCAGGTCCTCCACGAAGTGACGAGCGTCACCGGGGAGCCGCGACAGGCGGGTGCGGCAGTAGCGGATCGCGAGGGGGTGCACGAAGGCGAGCAGATCGTGCGTGGCTTGTTCGTCACCGTCGACGGCCCGCCGTACGAGCGCGCTGACAGCCCCGGTACCACCGCTCTTGGCGGCGCCGTTCGGGCCGGTGGCCGCGGGTGACCCCAGGGCCTCGTCGTCGCGCATCAATCCATGGTGCCTTGGCGTCGGAGGATTCGCGGCACCGCGGTCCGTGTTGTGCGTCGAAGCGTTATGCGGAGCGTTGGGAGCGGGTGCGCCGGAAGTCATCTCCTGCACCCTCCCCTCCGCTCGGCCCGGATCTTCCCCGAGGACTGCACGTCTCCAAGAATGCGGCACACCTCAAGCATGCGGCATCGCGCCCGAAGCGACACGTCCCCTTGATTGTGCCCCGCCAATCCCCGGGCGTGCACCGGGTTCGGCGGGACACGGGCGGACCGCACCGCCGCCGCCCGAAGGGCCACCCCGCGGTGGCGCCCCGTCCGCCGGTGGCGGACGGGACCGCTCGCGGTGGCCGGCCCCGGGCCCCGCGGTCAGCGGACGAGGCCCCAGCGGAAACCGAGCGCCACGGCGTGCGCCCGGTCCGAGGCGCCGAGCTTCTTGAACAGCCGGCGGGCGTGGGTCTTGACCGTGTCCTCGGAGAGGAAGAGCTCGCGCCCGATCTCCGCGTTGGACCGGCCGTGGCTCATGCCCTCCAGCACCTGGATCTCGCGCGCGGTGAGGGTGGGCGCTGCGCCCATCTCCGCCGAGCGCAGCCGGCGCGGGGCCAGCCTCCAGGTCGGGTCGGCGAGGGCCTGGGTGACCGTGGCCCGCAGTTCGGCGCGCGAGGCGTCCTTGTGCAGGTAGCCGCGGGCACCGGCTGCGACGGCGAGCGCCACGCCGTCCAGGTCCTCCGCGACCGTCAGCATGATGATGCGGGCGCCGGGGTCGGCCGAGAGGAGCCGGCGGACCGTCTCGACACCACCGAGCCCGGGCATCCGGACATCCATCAGGATGAGGTCGGACCGGTCGGCACCCCAGCGGCGGAGGACTTCCTCACCGTTGGCCGCCGTCGTCACACGCTCGACGCCGGGCACGGTGGCAACCGCGCGACGGAGCGCCTCTCGGGCAAGCGGGGAATCGTCGCAGACGAGGACGGATGTCATGACCGCCCTCCGCAGCTGCTGATGCGCGTCACCTTGAGCCTCCAGGCTGGTACGTATCGTCACCTGTGCGGTCGATGCCCCCGGACACATGTCCGAGAACTTCTTGGTTCAACCGCCTTCGCACTCTCAACGATGGTCACTCGAAAGAGTTACGGGTCGGACGGACACCTTCAGCACCCTACGTGAGGAAGCGATCACGGCGGTGGAGGCGCGTACCGCGTGTCCTCCATCTGGAGCTATGCCCTATTTGGCGGCTTTCCTTCCGTTTGGCACATGTCTGAGGCTAGATTCCCAATGAGTCATATTTACATCTACTCCGACAGTAGGTGTGGAGACATGGACCGTATCCGCCTCAGTACCGGCCCCAAGAGGACTACCAATGGCAGATTTCTCCCGCCTCCCCGGACCGAACGCCGACCTGTGGGACTGGCAGCTGCTCGCCGCCTGCCGCGGGGTCGACAGCTCCCTGTTCTTCCATCCGGAAGGCGAGCGGGGCGCGGCCAGGAGCGCGCGCGAGGCCTCGGCTAAAGAGGTCTGCATGAGATGCCCGGTGCGTGCGGAATGCGCCGCGCACGCACTCGCCGTCCGCGAGCCCTACGGGGTGTGGGGCGGCCTGACCGAGGACGAACGCGAGGAGCTGATGGGCCGCGCACGGCACCGCCTGATCCCGGCATCGAGTGCGATCGGACCGACCGCGCCGCACTGACCGCACGAACCCGCCCGCCACAGCACCCGAAGGAACGTTTCCTCGGATCCGTCGGGCCCGACCACGGGCCCGACGGGGGACGAGGGCCGGGACGTCACGCGTTCGGCCGTACCGCCGTACGGTCAGCGCGCGGCGGCCCGCGCCAGTTCGCCCAGGGTCGCCGCGACGGCCGGCACCCGCGCGAGGTCCGGCAGCGTCAGGGCCACGACCTCGCGTTCGACGGCCGGTTCCACGGCCAGGGTGCTGACGCCCTTGGCCCGTACGGACTCCACCGCGAGCTCCGGCAGCACCGCGACGCCGAGCCCCGCGCCGACCAGGCCGACCACGGCCGGGTAGTCGTCGGTGGCGAAGTCGATCCGCGGCGTGAAGCCGACGCCCTCGCACACCTCCACGAGGTGGCGGCGGCAGCGCGGGCAGCCCGCGATCCAGGGCTCGTCCGCCAGCTCCGCCATGCCCACCCGCTCGGCCCCCGCCAGCCGGTGCCCCTCCGGGACCAGCCCGACGAGGCGGTCGGTGAGCAGCGGCGTGACCACGAGGTCCTCCCACTCGGACGCCGGGCCGGCCGCCGCGCCGTAGCGGAAGGCCAGCGCCAGGTCGCAGTCCCCCTCGCGCAACATCTCGACGGAACGCGGGGGTTCGGCCTCGACCAGCGAGATCCGGGTGCCCGGGTGCGCGGCGCGCATGGCCGCGAGCGCGGTCGGCACCAACGTGGAGCTGCCGCTGGGGAAGGACACCAGCCGGACCCGGCCGGCGCGCAGGCCGGCGATGGCCGCGACCTCCTCCTCGGCGGCGGTCAGTCCGGCCAGGATCCCGGCCGCGTGCCGCACCAGGGCCTCGCCTGCCTGCGTCAGGCGCATCTCGCGGCCCGTACGGATCAGCAGCGGGGTGCCCGCCGACTGTTCGAGGGCCTTCATCTGTTGGGAGACGGCGGGCTGGGTGCAGCCGAGTTCGCGCGCGGCGGCGGAGAAGGAGCCGGTCCCGGCGACGGCGCGCAGGACCCGGAGATGACGTGCCTCTATCACCCCTTGAGCATAAGCCCGACTTTGACCACGGCGTCCGTACCGAGGTGTCGCTTTGAGCACGCCCGGTCGGTCGTGGCGGCATCCGCCCCGTGCGGGCACGGTCGGTAGCCGTTCGCGGGACGGCCCGAACACCGGCCCCGCCCCGCGGGACACCCCCTGACCCGGGCGGCTAGGTTGCGCCTATGACGACTGCGTTGATTACGGGATCCACCGCGGGCATCGGCGCCGCCTTCGCCCGCCGGCTCGCCTCCCAGGGACACAACCTGGTGCTGGTGGCGCGCGACACCGAGCGACTGGCCGAGCAGGCCACCGAGTTGCACGACCGGCACGGCATCGAGGCCGAGGTGCTGGCCGCGGACCTGTCCACCGAGGAGGGCATCGCGGCCGTCGAGACCCGCCTGGATGACCGTACGCACCCGGTGGACCTGCTGGTCAACAACGCCGGCTTCGGCAACAAGGGGCGCTACCTCGAAGTGTCCATGGCGGACGAGCTGACCATGATCAAGGTGCACATCGAGGCGGTGCTGCGGCTGACCTCGGCGGCCACCGCGTCGATGCGCTCGCGCGGTCGCGGCGGGGTCATCAACGTGGCCTCGGTGGCGGCCTTCGTGCCGCGCGGCACCTACGGCGCCAGCAAGGCCTGGGTCGTGCAGTTCACCCAGGGGGCGGCAAAGGACCTGGCGGGTTCCGGGGTGCGCCTGATGGCCCTGTGCCCCGGCTTCGTACGGACCGAGTTCCACGAGCGGGCCGGCATGGGCACGGACAACATCCCGGGCTGGCTGTGGTTGGACGCCGACAAGCTGGTGGCCGCGGCGCTGGCCGACCTGGCGCGCGGCCGGACCGTGTCGATCCCGGACCCGCGGTACAAGGCGCTGATGGGCGTGGTGAAGCTGACCCCGCGCGGGCTGCTCGGCGGGGTGTCGTCGCGTACGGGACGCAAGTACGGGCCGCAGTAGCCCCTGGAACCCGTTCGGCCGGTTCATAAACCAGCCAAACGGGTGAAATCTCCCTAAACTGGACGTGTCCTGATCCGGCCCGGGAGGCGACGCGATGACATTCGTACAAGTGATCGACTACGAGACCAGACGGTTCGCCGAGATGAACGCGCTGATCGACCGTTGGGCGGAGCAGAGCAGCGGTCGGCGCACCGCCACGCGCGCGCTGCTCGGCCAGGACCGGGAGGCGCGGAACCACTACGTGGACATGGTGGAGTTCTCCTCGTACGAGGAGGCCATGACGAACTCCCACCTCCCCGAGACCGAGCGGATGTTCCAGGAGATGGTGTCCCTCTGCGAGGGCATGCCGAAGTTCATGAACCTCGACGTGGTCCGCGACCAGCACCTCAACAAGCAGCTCGTGGAGCGGGTGTTCCAGGACGCCGTCATGGGCGGGGACATGAGCGTCCTCGACGAGTGCTTCGCGGCGAACTACATCGACCACGACATCAGCAAGGAGGAGTCCACCGTCATCGGACGGGAGGGCATGCGGTCGGACATCGAAACCTGGCGCGGAGCCTTCGACATGGTCTTCGAGCCGACGGCCCGGCTGGCCGAGGGCGATCTGGTCACCACGCTGTGGAACTGGCGCGGCACCCACGACAAGGGCCCGTTCATGGGCGTCGAACCGACCGGGAAGACGTACACGATGTCCGGGAGCACCACGTTCCGGTGTGTCGGCGGGGAGATCGTCGAGGGTTGGTGGCACTACAACCCCGGAGCCCTGCAACGGCAGATGGGCGGATCGGGTACCCCGTACGGGTCCTGAGTCCGCACACGGGGAAGGCCCCGTCCCGCGGCTGCGGGACGGGGCCTTCTCGGCGTGGTGCGTGCGATCAGTGGCTGTGGCCGTGACCGTGACCGTGACCGGCGTCGCCCTCTTCCTCGGCCGGCTTCTCGACGACCAGGGTCTCGGTCGTGAGCAGCAGCGAGGCGATCGAAGCGGCGTTCTCCAGCGCGGAACGGGTGACCTTGACCGGGTCGATGACGCCGGCCTTGACCAGGTCGCCGTACTCGCCGGTGGCGGCGTTGAAGCCCTGGCCCTTGTCGAGCTCGGCGACCTTCGAGGTGATGACGTAACCCTCGAGACCGGCGTTCTCGGCGATCCAGCGCAGCGGCTCGACGGCGGCGCGGCGCACGACGGAGACGCCGGTGCCCTCGTCGCCGCTCAGGCCGAGGTTGCCCTCGAGGACCTTGACGGCGTGGACGAGCGCGGAGCCACCGCCGGAGACGATGCCCTCCTCGACCGCGGCGCGGGTCGCCGAGATGGCGTCCTCAAGGCGGTGCTTCTTCTCCTTGAGCTCCACCTCGGTGGCGGCGCCGACCTTGATGACGCAGACGCCACCGGCGAGCTTCGCCAGGCGCTCCTGCAGCTTCTCGCGGTCCCAGTCCGAGTCCGTGGACTCGATCTCGGCCTTGATCTGGTTGACGCGGCCCGCGACGTCGGCGGAGTTGCCACCACCGTCGACGATGGTCGTGTCGTCCTTGGAGACGGTCACGCGGCGCGCGGAGCCCAGGATGTCCAGACCGGCCTGGTCGAGCTTGAGGCCGACCTCCTCGGCGATGACGGTCGCACCGGTGAGGGTGGCGATGTCCTGGAGCATGGCCTTGCGGCGGTCACCGAAGCCGGGGGCCTTGACGGCGACCGCGTTGAAGGTGCCGCGGATCTTGTTGACGACGAGGGTGGAGAGCGCCTCGCCCTCGACGTCCTCGGCGATGATCAGCAGCGGCTTGGAGGCGCCGGCCTGGATGACCTTCTCCAGCAGCGGCAGCAGGTCCTGGATCGAGGAGATCTTGCCCTGGTGGATCAGGATGTACGGGTCATCGAGGATGGCCTCCATACGCTCCTGGTCGGACACCATGTACGGCGAGAGGTAGCCCTTGTCGAAGGCCATGCCCTCGGTGAACTCGAGCTCCAGGCCGAAGGCGTTGGACTCCTCGACGGTGATGACACCGTCCTTGCCGACCTTGTCCATCGCCTCGGCGATGAGCTCGCCGACCTGCGAGTCCTGCGCGGAGAGCGCGGCCACGGCGGCGATGTCGGACTTGTCCTCGATCGGGCGGGCGGTCGCGAGGAGCTCCTCGGACACGGCCTTGACCGCGGCGTCGATCCCCTTCTTCAGGGCGGCCGGGGAAGCACCCGCGGCGACGTTGCGCAGACCCTCGCGGACCAGTGCCTGGGCCAGCACGGTGGCGGTGGTGGTGCCGTCACCCGCGATGTCGTTGGTCTTGGTCGCCACCTCCTTCACGAGCTGGGCGCCCAGGTTCTCGTACGGGTCGTCCAGCTCGACCTCGCGAGCGATGGTGACACCGTCGTTCGTGATGGTGGGCGCGCCGAACTTCTTGTCGATGACGACGTTGCGGCCCTTGGGGCCGATCGTCACCTTGACCGTGTCGGCAAGCTTGTTGACGCCGCGCTCGAGGGCGCGACGGGCGTCCTCGTCAAACTTCAGAATCTTCGGCATGGGAGCGGTTCCGCCCTCTCGTTGCGATCCTCGGCCGCTCACCGCGACCGCATGGAAACGAACTACGCCCCTCGCCGCCCGGCATCAGCAGGGTGACCAGGGGCGTAGCTCACAGCAAAACTGGAGAAGTGATTACTTCTCGACGATCGCGAGAACGTCGCGAGCCGAGAGGACGAGGTACTCCTCGCCGTTGTACTTCACTTCGGTGCCGCCGTACTTGGAGTACAGGACGACGTCGCCGACGGTGACGTCGAGCGGAAGACGGTTGCCGTCCTCGAAGCGACCGGGACCGACGGCAAGGACGACGCCCTCCTGGGGCTTCTCCTTCGCGGTGTCCGGAATGACCAGGCCAGAGGCCGTGGTCTGCTCGGCGTCGAGCGGCTGGACCACAATGCGGTCCTCGAGCGGCTTGATGGCAACCTTGGAGCTGGTGGTCGTCACGATCCGACCTCCCCCTTCGGGAATCCGGGGTTAACTGTCTGAGGTGGCGACCAGGTCGATCCGTCGTCGCGGGTGCCGGACCTGCCTGTCGCTGTGTTGGCACTCACCAGTGGCGAGTGCCAGGTGTGACACTATTCCGGCGATTAGCACTCGGTCAAGCGGAGTGCCAACACGCGCCGGCCGAGCCGGGCGGATTCGGCCGCCCGGAAGGCGTGTTGAGGCCTGGTCACAGGCTTTCCCCCGGGTCGCACGGCCAGATATTTTTCCGTGTCCCCGCAGGTCCGCGGCGCACCTTCACCGCCGGGGACGGCTCCTTCCCCCTCACCCGGGTCTCCGTGGACACCACCTTCGACGCCCCGCCGACCGCCCCGGCCGCGACCGTCGTCAGCGGGCCCGACGCCACCGATGCGGTCTGCGCCGAACGCGGGGCCCGGGCCCTACCGGGCGCCACGGGGGCTGCTCGGCCTCGCCGTCGCGGTGTGGGACGTCCGCTCCGTCGCCCGCGCCGTCCGGGCCTCCCGGGCGGGGGCGGGGACCGGTGTCGCGTCCGGGCCGGCCACCGCCTGACGGGTGTTCCCGTCCGGTATGTGACGCTTGAGCGGTGCGCATCCTGGTCGTCGAAGACGAAGAGAACCTGGCCGAATCCCTACGACAGGGCCTCTCCGCCGACGGCCACCGCGTCGAGGTGGCCCACGACGGGCACCGCGGCCTCGACCTGGCCCGCACCGGCGGACCGTACGACGTCGTGGTCCTGGACCTGATGCTGCCGGGCCTCGACGGCCACGAGATCTGCACCCGGATGCGCGCCCACGGCGACCCGACCCCCGTCCTGATGCTGACTGCCCGCGACGGGGAACGCGACGAGGCCGACGGGCTCGACGCGGGCGCCGACGACTACCTCACCAAACCGTTCTCCTTCGTGGTGCTCGGCGCCCGGCTGCGGGCCCTCACCCGGCGGGCCGCCGCCCCCGAACCCACCGTCCTGCGGGTCGGGGACCTCGTCCTCGACCCGCAGGACCGGCGCTGCCGGCGCGGCACCCGGGACATCGAACTCACCGCCCGCGAACGGGGCGTCCTCGCCTGCCTGATGGAACGGCCCGGCCGGGCCGTCGCCAAGCAGGACATCCTCGACGAGGTCTGGGACACCCCGCACGCCATCGATCCGAACATCGTGGAGGTGTACGTCTCCTCCCTGCGCAAGAAGATCGACGCGCCCTTCGGCCGCCGCTCCATCCTCACCGTCCACGGAACCGGCTACCGGATGGCGCCCGACGGTGGCGAGTAGCCTGCGGGCCCGTACCGCCCTGGCCGCCGCCCTCGCGATGGCGGCGGTCCTGGCCGTCGGCGGGCTGTGGCTGCACGCCGTGCTGCGCGCCAACCTCCTCGACAACACGACCGGTCGCACCGAGCTCGCCGCCCGCAAGGCCGCCGCCCAGTTCGACGCCCGGGCCCTGTCCCCCGGCGGGCGGCTGCCCGCGCCCGAGGGCGGGGTCGACCTGGTCCTCGTACGGGACGCGGCCGGGCGGACGGTCGCCGCCAGCGGCGACCCGAAGGACGCCCCGGACTTCGGCGCGCTGTTCCCCGGCCCCGGCGACGACTCCCGCTCGACGGTCCTGCCCCCGGCCCACCCCGGCGGCCTGCGCCGCGCGGTGGTGGTCGTCGCGACGCCGGGGCCGGTGGGGGGTGGTGGGGCCGGGGCTGCCGTGGGGGCCGGCGGGGCTGCCGGGGAGCGTGGTCCGTACGCCGTGTACGCGGCGACCGTGCTCGGCGACGTGGACGACGCCACCCGGGCCATCGCCGCCGGCCTGCTCGCCGGCGCGCCCCCGCTCGTCGCCTTCGCCGCCGCGCTGGCCTGGTGGGTCACCGGCCACGCCCTGCGCCCCGTCACCGCGATCCGTACCGGGCTGGCCGCCGTCACCGCGAGCGAGCTGGATCGGCGGGTGCCCGACCCGGGCGGCGCGGACGAGATAGCCCGGCTGGCCCGGACCGTCAACGACACCCTCGACCGGCTGGAGCGCTCCGACGCGCGGCAGCGGCAGTTCACCGCCGACGCCTCCCACGAGCTGCGCAACCCGCTCGCCGCCGTTCGCTCCCGGCTGGAGGTGGCGCTGGCCGGGGAGCGGCTCGACCGGGCGTCGGTGGCCGCCGCGCTGGCCGACACCGAACGGCTCCAGCGGATCGCCGCCGATCTGCTGCTGCTCGCCCGCCTCGACGGCGGTCCGGCGCCGCACCCCGAGCCCGTCGACCTCGCCCTGTTGGCCGCCGAGGACGCGGCCCGCCGGCCCGCGCCCCGGGTCCCGCTGCGGGTGGAGGCGGCCGCGCCCGTGGCGGCGTACGGGGACCCGGCCCGACTGGAGCGGGCTCTGGCGAACCTGGTGGACAACGCCCTGCGGCATGCCGGCGGCGGGGTCGTCGTCCGGGTGCGGGCGTGCGGGGACTGGGCGGAGCTGGAGGTGATCGACGACGGTCCGGGCATCCCGGACGCGGACCGGACCCGGGTCTTCGAGCGGTTCGTACGACTGGACGCCGACCGGGGCCGGGCCGCCGGCGGGACCGGCCTGGGCCTGGCCATCGCCCGGGAGATCGCCCGGGCGCACGGCGGCGACGTACGCGCCCTCCCCGCGCGCGAGGGAGGCGCGCGACTGAGGCTGCGGATCCCGGGGGCGGGGGACGGGGGCGGCCGCTGATTCCGGCCGCGGTGCGGGGGTGCGGTCCCGCCGCTGATTCCGGCCGCCGGCGCGGGGGTGCGGTCCTGCCGCTCGTCCCGTCGGTCCTCAGGATTCCTTCAGCGGGCGTGCGTCAGCATCGGTGGGCATGAGCGCGCAACGGAGGAAGACCAGTCGCCGCAGGCCCCCGCCGCGCCGGATCGGCCGCACGGTGCTGGTCACCGGCTGCGTACTGACGGCGGTGGCGGGCGGCGCCGCCTGGTACGTCTACCGGGACCTGGTGTCGAGCATCGGCAGCTCCAAGGCCCTTGAGGGCGCCGAGAAGTCGGCGCACGGGGACGTGAACGTCCTGCTCATGGGGTTGGACAGTCGCCGCGACCAGAACGGCGACCCGCTGCCGGACGAGGTGCTCGACAAGCTGCACGCGGGCAGCTCCGACATCGGCGGCTACAACGCGAACACCATGATCCTGCTGCACGTGCCCGCCGACGGCAGCCGGGCGAAGGCCTTCTCGATCCCGCGCGACGACTTCGTCGCGATACCCGGCCACGGCAAGGACAAGATCAAGAAGGCGTACGGGCTGGCGAAGGCCGCCAAGGAGGAGCAACTGTCGGCTCGGGGCGTCAAGGACCGGCGACAGCTGGAGCAGGAGGGCCGCGAGGCGGGGCGCCGGGCGCAGATCGACACCGTACGGAACTTCCTGGGCGTGCCGGTCGATCATTTCGCGGAGCTGAACCTGGCCGGTTTCTACCACCTCGCGGACGCGCTGGACGGGGTCCCGGTGTGCCTGAACAAGCCGGTGAAGGACCGCTGGTCGGGGGCGGACTTCCCGGCGGGCCGGCAGCAGCTGGACGGCCGGCAGTCGCTGGCCTTCGTACGCCAGCGGCACGGCCTGGAGGGGGGCGACCTGGACCGGACCAAGCGGCAGCAGGCCTTCCTGGCGGGGGCCACCCAGAAACTGAACTCGGCGGGGACCTTCACCGATCCGGTGAAGCTGGTCAAACTGATCGACACGGCGAAGAAGGACGTCGTGACGGACTCCGGGTGGGACCTGCTGTCGTTCGTGAAGCAGGCGAAGAACCTGTCCGGGGGGAAAGTGCAATTCACGACACTTCCCGTCGAAGGGTTCGGAAGGAACCATGGGGAGGACATCAACGTCGTAGATGATATGAAGATAAAGCGCCTCATAGCCGAGCAGATCGGTCCCCGGACCGCTGCGGTCCCCGGTGCACCGGGTGCTGCGTCGTCATCGCCGTCACCGTCGTCGTCATCGCCGCCGTCGTCTGCCCCGGGTGCCCCTGCGCCGTCATCCTCCGCTTCACCCCCACAGCCGGAGTCACCGCCGCAGCCGCCGAAGGGCAGCATCGACGGCGGCGGCATCCCGTGCGTGGACTGAGGCCCCGCACGTCGGCGGGACCCCGCCGACGCACCGAAGCGCTGCTGCTCGTCCTCGTCGTCGCCCTCGCGGTTTTCGGCCACGTGAGCGCCGGCCTCGCCATGAACGACGAGCTGCCGCAGCACCTGGCCGGCTTCGTCATCAGCATGAGCCTGCTGTCCCTCGTCGGACACCTGGGCATCCGGCGGTTCGCGGCGTACGCGGACCCGCTGATCTTCCCGCTGGCCATGCTGCTCACGGGGCTCGGGCTCGTCCTGATCCACCGGCTCGACCAGGGGTACATCGAGCGGTACAACTCGGACGCGAACGCGCCCGGCCAGCTGATGTGGACGGTGGTCGGGGTCGCCGCCTGCCTGCTCGTCGTGGCGTTGCTGCGCGACCACCGCCTGCTGCAACGGTTCATCTACATCACGATGGCCGTCTCGCTGGTGCTGCTGATCGCGCCGGCGTTCTTCGGCGCGGACACGTACGGCGCGAAGCGGTGGATCAAGCTGTTCGGCTTCTCGCTCCAGCCCGGCGAGTTCGTGAAGATCATGATCGCGGTCTTCTTCGCGGGCTACCTGGTCGTCCACCGCGACTCGCTCGCGCTGACCGGCCGGAAGTTCCTCGGCATGCGGCTGCCCCCGATGCGCCAGCTCGGTCCGATCGTCACCGTGTGGATCCTGTCGATGCTGGTCCTGGTCTTCGAGCGTGACCTGGGCACCTCGCTGATCTTCTTCGGGGTCTTCGTGGTGATGCTGTACGTCGCCACCGAACGCACCAGCTGGATCGTGTGCGGCCTGCTGATGGCCTCCGTCGGCGCCTTCGTCGTCGGCTCGACGGAGCCGCACGTGAAGGCCCGCGTGGCCGCCTGGCTGAACCCGCTGTCGTACTACTGGGAGACCCGGCCGCCCGGCGTCACCTCGGACCAGTCCGCCCAGGCCCTGTTCAGCTTCGGCACGGGCGGCATCTCGGGCACCGGCCTGGGGCTGGGCCACCCCGAGCTGATCGCGTTCGCCGGCCGCAGCGACTTCATCCTGACGACGGTGGGCGAGGAACTCGGCCTGGCCGGGGTCATGGCCGTCATCCTGCTCTACGCACTCCTCGTACAGCGCGGGCTGCGGATGGCCCTGGCGGCGCGGGACCCGTTCGGGAAGCTCCTCGCGGTGGGTCTGGCGGCGGCGCTGGCGCTCCAGGTATTCGTGGTCGCCGGCGGCGTCACGGGCCTCATCCCCCTGACCGGCAAGGCCCTGCCCTTCCTGGCGAAGGGCGGCTCGTCCCTGCTGGCCAACTGGATCATGATCGCCCTGCTGCTCCGCATCAGCGACAGCGCCGAACGCCAACGCGAAGCGGACATCCACGACCCGGCGGAAACGACGATCACGCCGGTGGTGGGGGCGGGGGCGGGGCGGGGCCGGGGGTAGCGGGGTGCCCCGGATCGGGATCAGAACTGCTTCGGGGGTTCCCGCGCAGCCGAGACGGGCGGGCCGGCCCTCACCGGGTGAGCCGGGGGCGGCCATCGTGGCGGCGCGTCAGGCTTCGCCGGTGTACTGACCGCTCGTTTTGGGTCTGCGCCATCGGAGTGAGACACCGTCTCCCGCGTCCCTCTCCTGGAGTTGAACCGGACGACTCGTCCTTTTCCGGGCTCGCGTCATCCGATCATTTCTAGGAGCAGATATGCGTACGCGCTCTTCCCTTGCCGCCTGTGTCCTCGCTGCGGGCATCCTGCTGGGCGGCGCCGGAGCCGCACTGGCCGACGATGGCGTCGAGATCGGCAGCGCCTCCCTCGGCCACGCCGGCTTCGCCGCCACCAAGGCTTCGGTCGCCGCCATCCCCGCCGCGTTCGGCCCCGTCTACACCTCGAACGCCACCAAGGAAGGCGAGAAGGAGTGGGCGGACTTCGCCCACCTCGGCGCCAACTGATCCACAGGCGTGACGCGGGGGCGGGCGCCCGGGGCCGCGGCCCCCCCCCCCCCCCCCCCCCCCCCCCCCCCCGCACACGCCCGCCCCCCCCGAAGACCACGCGGGCCCCGGCACAAAAGGTGTGAC
>NZ_JBVHZI010000013.1:62364-160979 GCF_055574495.1 Streptomyces sp. NPDC029836
CACCTCTACCCCCCCCTTGGTGGGGGTGGGGGTGGGGGGGGGGGCCCCCCCCCGGGGCCCCCCCCGCCCCCCGGGGGGGCGGGGGGGGGGCCCGCGGTCCCGGGGGCCCGCCCCCGCACCGTACGCCGCCCTACGCGTCGAAGTCGTACTCCAAGACGTAGGACGCGGAGTCCAGCGTCATCTCGTTGATCTCGACCGCGCGCCCGTCCTCGGCGAACGCGGTGCGGACGATCCGGATGACGGGCGTACCCATGGCGAGCGCGAGCCGCTCGGCCTCGTCGGCCGAAGGCATGCGGGAGCGGATCTCCTCCCGGAAACGAACGGGTCCGTGCCCCAGCTCGGCCAACCTCGCGTACGTTCCGCCCGGGCCGGTGTCGATCCCGGTGATGGCGGAGCCGGCGACCACGTCCGACGGCAGGTACGACGTCGCGAACAGCACCGGTTTCCCATCGAGCACGAAGCGGCGTCCACGAGCCCAGACCCTGGACCCCACCGGCACGTCGAGAGCTTCGGCGATGCGGCTGCCGGCTTCTTCCTCCCGCACCTCGATCCGATCGACGATGAGCTCGCGGTCTTCGGTGTCGGTGGACCAGACGGACCGGCCCGAACCCCACTCCTGCTGCGCCAACCGCTGAACGCCACGTCGTCGTAGCGGCCTGAACGTGCGGACGAAGACGCCTGCACCCTTCCGCGCCTCGACGAGCCCTTCGTTCTGAAGTACGCCGAGAGCCTGACGCGCGGTCATCCGAGCGACGTCGTAGGCGGCCATGAGGTCGTTCTCACCCGGCAGCCGGTCCCCCGGCCCGTACTCGCCCGCCTCAATGCCCGCCCTCAGCGCATCGGCGATCCGCCGGTACTTCGGCTGACTGGCCATCGCCCCGATCACTCCCTTTCCTCTCTAGACACCCTAAGGCCAGGGGTAGGACCTCGCGCTGACCCCCTCACGGCAACATCTCTAGAGATGTATTGACGTCGGGAGGCTGGATCGGCTGCAATGGTCACCTCTCTAGAGAGACCCTCGCGAGGGTGGTCTCAGATCGAGGAGTGATGCGCATGCGCCCGAATCCTGTCGAACCGAACGCCAACGACGTTCCAGCATTGACCGAGCCCAGCACGGAACTGCTTGACCGGGCGCCGGCCGGCTGGGAGCGCTTCCTCGACACCTTTGAGGGAGTGCCCGATGAATGAGCGCTACGAAGACGTGGCGCATCGACTTCTACGCCACCGCGTACGCGACGTCGCCTCCGGCGTCGAGGGAGAGCTGATGGCCGTGGTAAATGAGAACGTCTCGGACTCGCCCCTGCGCGATCACTGGATGCAGCTGGCCTACATCCGCGCTGCGTCAGGCCGCGAGTTCACTACAGCGATCGACAACGTCCAGCCCGCCGATGGCCGGCCGCGGACGCCGTCCCCGTACCCCCACCCCCGCCCTACAACCAGTCCTCCAACCGCCCTATGCGGTAGCCCTGTTCCTGGATGCTGCGGAGCATGCGCGTGGCCATCTGGGTTTCCGTCGCGCCCTTGAGTTCCGACGGGCCGCGGAAGTGGGCCAGGACGATGTCGCCCGGCCGGAGGGCGGAGCCCTCGGCGTACTGGAAGTTGTTGATCTGCATCGACGCGCGCCACAGGACGACCGAGGAGATGCCGCACTCGGCCGCGGCCTTGAGCGTGTCGTCGTTGTAGTTGCCGAACGGCGGGCGGAAGAGCGGCGGGCGTTGGCCGAAGCGCTGCTGCAGGCGGTCCTGCTGGCCGCATATCTCCCGCTTCTGCGCCGCGAAGGGCAGGGTCCGCAGGTTCGGGTGCGTCAGGGTGTGGTTGTTCACCGTGCTGCCGGAGCCGTTGTCGCGGAGCTTCTCGAAGTGTCCGTAGTCCGCGGCGGCCACGTTGTCGGTGAGGAACATGCTGATCGGCAGCTGGAGGTCGGCTGCCATCCTCAGGAACTCGGGGTCCTTCTCCGCGCCGTCGTCGAAGGTCAGGAAGACGACCTTCTCGTGCGGCGCGACGGGTATTCGGTCGACGACCGCCGCCTTGCCCGGTTCGGCCTTGGGCAGTGGGGGCTTGCGCTCCGGCTTGGGGGCGTACTGGACGGGGGCGGTCAGCCCCCACTTGCGGTACGCCTCGTCCGAGGAACGGGTGGACGAGGAGGCCCCCGCGGAGGGGGAGGCCCCGACGGACGGGGAGGCCGTGGGGGTCGCCCCGTCCTGGGTGGCCTTGCGGCCGAGCCGTTCGATGGGATCCACGCTGTTCCCGCACCCCGACAGGGAAAGCGCGAGCGCGCCGGCCATCAGCGTCCCGGCCAGCAACCGGCGCGCGCACATCACAGGTAGTCCTCCAGGCGGGCCACGGCGTACCCCTTGTCCGTGATCGTCTTCATGGCATGACGGATCATGTCAGGCATCGTGCCCTTCCAGTCCTCCCGTCCCCGGAAGTGGGTCAGGATGATGTCACCGGGGTGCAGGTCGCGGTCCCACTCCCGGTAGTCCATCCGGTTCGGGAAGGCTTCGGCGTTCCACAGCGGAACGGCCTTGATGCCGCAGGACTTCGCCGCCATGAGCGTGTCCTGGTTGTAGTTGCCGTACGGCGGGCGGAAGAGCGTGGGCCGCTTGCCGAACGTCTTCTGGATGGTGTCCTGCTGGCCGCAGATCTCCTGGCGCTGCTTCTCGTACGAGAGCGCCGGCATGTAGCGGTGGTTGAGGGTGTGGTTGTTCAAGGTGACGCCGGCGGCCTGCATCTCCTTGAAGTAGGGGTAGTTGTCGCGGACGATGTAGTCGCTGAGGAAGGCCGTGTACGGGATCTTCAGCTCCTTCATCATCCTGATGAACTCGGGGTCCTTCTCGGCGCCGTCGTCGACCGTCAGGAAGACGACCTTGTCCTCCGTCGGGACCGTCGTGAAGACGGGCGGGAGCTCCTCCTGGTCCTCGACCTCGAAGCCGTCGCGGGTGGTGATCTCCGGCTTCTCCTTCGGCCCCGGCGGGGCGACGAGGGGCGGCTTGGCCAGGCCCCACCGCTTCGCGGCGGCGATCCGGGCCTGTTGGGCGGCCTTGAGCCGGTCGGCGACGCTGCCGGCCGCGCCCGCCGCTCCGGTCCCCACCTCGGCGCCCTTGGCGGGCTTGGACTTGGCGGGCGTCTCCTGCTCCCCGGCGCCGCATCCCGTTCCGAGGGCGGCCACCAGCAGCGCGGCCGCGGCCACCCCGTACCGGCCGCGCGGACGTGCCGCGGACCGGTGACCCATGTGCGCAGTCTTTCCCTTTTGTCGTACTAGCTGCATAGCTGCGGATCTTTACATCGGGCAACCGCCCGCCCGAGCCGACACCCCGGCCGACACCACGGCCGGCCTCCCCCCTTCCACCGACTGGCCCACAATGGTGCGGTGACCCCCGAAGACTTCGCCGCGCTCCTCACCCCCGAGGGCCACGCCCTCCTCGACTCGCTCCGCGACCACGACCCCGCCCAGGAGCTGGCCCTCGCCACCCGGCTGCGCCGCGAGCACCCCGCCCCCCTGGTGTCGGCCGCGCTGGGGCAGGCCAGGCTGCGGCAGCGGGCGGTGGCGAAGTTCGGGGCCGAGGACGCGTTCCGGATGTACTTCACGCCCGGCGGCGGCGAGATGGCCACCCGCGCGCCGGTCGCCGCGTACCGCGCGAACCGGCTCGCGGAGCTCGGCGTACGCAGCGTCGCGGACCTGTGCTGCGGCATCGGCGGGGACGCCCTCGCCCTGGCCCGGCTCGGGATCCGGGTGCTGGCGGTGGACATCGACCCGCTGACGGTGGCCGTCGCGCGGGCCAATGCCGAGGCGCTGGGGCTGGCGGACCTGATCGAGGTCCGGGAGGCGGACGTGACGGACGTGGACGTGTCCGCGTACGACGCCGTGTTCATCGACCCCGCGCGCCGCGGCGGCCGCGGCCGCGTCTTCGACCCGGAGTCGTACTCGCCGCCGCTGTCCTGGGCCGTGGCCACGGCCCGGACGGCGAAGTACGCGGCCCTCAAGGTCGCCCCCGGCATTCCGCACGAGGCGGTGCCCGCGGAGGCCGAGGCGGAGTGGATCTCCGACCACGGGGACGTGAAGGAGGCCGTCCTGTGGTTCGGGACCGCTCCCGGCACCGTACGGGCCACCCTGCTGCCCGGCCCGCGCCGGTTGCACACCACCGACCCGCTTCCCGACCCGGAAGCCGGCCCGGTCGGGCGCTGGCTCTACGAGCCGGACGGGGCCGTCATCCGTGCCCACCTCGTCGCCGAGGTGGCCGAGGAACTGGACGGTCGGCTGATCGACCCGACCATCGCCTACGTCACCGCCGACGAGCTGCGCCCGACGGCGTACGCGACGGCGTACGAGATCACCGACGTGCTGCCGTTCGGCCTCAAGAAGCTGAAGGCCCTGCTGCGCGAGCGCGGGGTCGGCGTCCTGACCGTGAAGAAGCGCGGGTCGGCCGTCGAGCCGGAGGAACTGCGCAAGAAGGTGAAGCCGCAGGGGCCGAACTCCGCGACCGTGTTCCTGACGCGGGTGGCGGGAGCCCCCTCGATGCTGATCGGCTCCCCCGCCCAGCCCCCGGACGCCTGAGGCGGACCGCCGCCCCCGCCGGGAGCCGTCAGTACGCGGTGTCCCGGAGCACCGGCAGGGCCTGGCGGGCCGCCCGTACGGGGCGACCGGAGCGGGCCAGTCGGTGGTGGTGCACGCCCGCCCGGGCCAGCCCCAGCAGGCCGGTGATCCACAGGATCATGCCGAGGCCCATGAAGTAGCCGACCTCGCCGTACGTGTGCTCCCCCGGCCGCGCCGCGGCCGCGGCCCCGAAGGCCACCCAGAGCCCGGTCACCCCCAGGGCGAGCGAGCCGGCCAGCCACACCAGGCTCCGCCCGGGCGCGCGCAGCCCGCCGGCGCGGGCGGCGGGGTCCCGTACCGCTTCGACCCAGGCCCACAGCAACCGGCTGAGTTGCCGCTCCTGCCGGAACCCGCGGACGAACCAGGACCCGGCCGGTACCAGCACGCCCAGCCCGATCAGGCCGAAGACGAACCCGAAGAAGCACGAGAGCGGGTCGCCGGACGCGAAGGCGGCGACGGCCATGCCGACGAAGGTCCAGCCGATCACGAACAGCGCGGCGACGGCCCAGAGCAGCAGCAGCCGCTCCAGGCCCAGGCTGCGCCGGCTCAGGTCCGCCAGGAACCGCGCACGGTCGGCCCGTACGGCGTCCTCGTCCAGCCACTCGCGCAGGTGCGCGGGCGGCGGCGGGGGCGGGAGGTCACGGGGAGGCATGGACATGACGATAGCGTCCGCCGATACAGCCCCGGCGGAGCCCCGTTCGACCCGCGCTCCGGCCGCCGGGCGCCGGCCGCCGGGCGAAGGCCCTGGCCCGGAAGCCCCGACCCCGCACGCCCCGAGCCGCCCGCCCCGACCGGCCGGCCCTCAGCCGCCCGTGACCTCCACCGACTCGAACCGCCACCGGTGCACGGCCCGCGTGATCAGGTCGTCGGCCGGCTCCGGCAGCTGCGGCAGGTCCGCGGCCGTGCCCTCGGCGGCCTCCCACCAGGTGATGACGAGCACCCGGTCCTGGCCGGCCCGCAGCACCTCGCGGCGCACCGGTTCCCGGGCCAGCACCTGCGCGCGGGCCCACTCCAGCAGCTCGTTGCCCCGGCCCTCGGCGGCCCGGGCCTCCCACATCAGCGCGACGGTGCTCACGAGTACAGGTTGTCCTTGCTCAGCTCGTGCACGTGGTCATGATCGTGGCCGTGGCCGTGCCCGGCCGCGTGGCCGTGACCGTGGGACTCCCCCGGGACGTGCGGTTCGGTCACCGGCAGCGAGGAGTCGGCGGACAGGTCCCAGTCCGAGGCCGGTCGGTTCCGCTTGACCATCTCGGCGCCCAGCGCCGCGACCATCGCGCCGTTGTCCGTGCACAGCTTGGGCCGCGGCACGCGCAGGATGATCCCCGCGTCGTCGCAGCGTTCCTGCGCGAGCGAGCGGAGCCGGGAGTTGGCGGCGACGCCGCCGCCGATCATCAGGTGGTCGACGCCCTCGTCCTTGCAGGCGCGGATCGCCTTGCGGGTCAGCACGTCCACCACCGCTTCCTGGAAGGAGGCGGCCACGTCCCGCACCGGCACCTCCTCGCCCGCCTTCCGCTTCGCCTCGATCCAGCGGGCGACGGCCGTCTTGAGGCCGGAGAAGGAGAAGTCGTACGCCGCGTCGCGCGGCCCCGTCAGACCGCGCGGGAAGTTGATCGCCTTCGGGTCGCCCTCGCGGGCGAGCCGGTCGATGACCGGACCGCCGGGGAAGCCGAGCTGGAGCACCCGGGCGATCTTGTCGAAGGCCTCGCCGGCGGCGTCGTCGATGGTCGCGCCGAGCGGCCGGACGTCGGAGGTGATGTCCGGGGCCAGCAGCAGCGAGGAGTGGCCGCCGGACACCAGCAGCGCCATGGTCGGCTCGGGCAGCGGCCCGTGCTCCAGCTGGTCGACGCAGATGTGCGAAGCGAGGTGGTTGACCCCGTAGAGCGGCTTGCCGAGGGCGTAGGCGTACGCCTTCGCCGCGGAGACGCCCACCAGCAGCGCCCCCGCGAGGCCCGGTCCGGCGGTGACCGCGATGCCGTCGAGGTCGCGGGCGCTGACGCCCGCCTCCTTCAGGGCGCGCTCGATGGTCGGGACCATGGCCTCCAGGTGGGCCCGGGAGGCGACCTCGGGCACGACGCCGCCGAAGCGGGCGTGCTCGTCGACGCTCGACGCGATCGCGTCCGCGAGCAGGGTCGTGCCGCGGACGACGCCGACGCCGGTCTCGTCGCAGGAGGTCTCGATGCCGAGGACGAGAGGTTCGTCAGCCATTGCTCTCACTGCTCTCAGTTCGTGCTTGTGCGGGGTCGGTCAGTCGCATCACGAGCGCGTCGACGTTCCCGGGCTGGTAGTAGCCCCGGCGGAAGCCGATCGGTTCGAAGCCGAAGCGCTCGTAGAGCCGCTGGGCGCGGGTGTTGTCGACCCGGACCTCCAGCAGCACCTCGGCGCATTCGAAGGCGGTCGCGGCGCGCAGCAGTTCGGACAGCAGCCGGGCGCCGAGGCCGGTGCCCCACTGCTCGCGGGCGACCGCGATGGTCTGTACGTCGGCCAGGTCACCGGCGGAGGCCA
Source organism: Streptomyces sp. NPDC029836 (assembly GCF_055574495.1). NCBI lineage: Bacteria > Bacillati > Actinomycetota > Actinomycetes > Kitasatosporales > Streptomycetaceae > Streptomyces > Streptomyces sp. NPDC029836. The sequence goes on from NZ_JBVHZI010000013.1 coordinate 69,461, forward strand.
GCCCGGCGTAGCCGGCGAGCCGGCCGGTCGCCGGGTCCTCGGCGACGACGTAGCGGCGGGTGGCCTGCGGGCCGCGCGCGTGGGCGAGTTCGGACCAGAACATGCCGGCGGACCAGGCGTCGTCGGGGAAGAGCTCGTGTTCCAGCTCCAGCACCGGGTCGATGTCCCACCAGCGCATCTCGCGCAGCGCGGGGGTCTCGGGGGTCACTTCGGGGTGACCACCTTGTAGTTCTTGGGCACCTGGGCGTCGGGCCGGCGCAGGTAGAGCGGGGTGGGCGGGAGGAACTCCGCGCCCGCCGCGAGCCGTTCGGTGGCCAGCGCCGCGAGGGAGGCGGCCGACTGGTGTTCGGGGGCGCGGGCGTCCGTGAACACCTCGGGGTAGAGGTGGGCGCCCTGGCCCACGGCGGGCAGTCCGGCGACGCGCTCGGCGATGTCGGCCGGGCGGTCCACGGCGGGCTCGCCGGTCCGGGTGCGGGGGTCCTCGTACCGGGCCCAGTAGACCTCCTTGCGCCGCGCGTCGGTGGCGACGGTGAAGGGGCCCTCGATGCCGGCGGCGCCCGCGGCGTACGCGAGTCCGTCGAGGGTGCACAGGCCGTGGACCGGGACGCCGAGGACGGAGGCGAAGGTGGAGGCGGTGACGAGGCCGACGCGGAGCCCGGTGTAGGGGCCGGGGCCGACGCCGACGACGATGCCGGTGACGGCTTCGAGCTTCACCCCGGCCTCGGCGAGGACCTTGTCGACGGAGGGCAGCAGGAGCTCCCCGTGACGGCGGGCGTCGACCTGGTTCGATTCGGCGAGGACGGACTCCCCGTCGTGCAGGGCGACGGTGACGGCGGGCGTGGCGGTATCTACAGCGAGCAAGAGCACGCGAACAGCCTACGACTCCCGGGCCCCCGGGCCTTGCGGCCGGGGCGTCGGACGGTCCTGCTGCTACCTTTCGACCGGGGTCATCGCACCCCGGATCCGGACGCAGGTCCACACACAGGCGCGGAGAGGTGGAGCAAGGTGGCACGCAGCAGCTCGGGAATCGTGGCCGGGCTCACGGTCGCGGCGATCGCCGCCGTCGGGTTCCTCGGCTACCAGGCCTCGGCGACCGCACCCGCGCTCCCCCCGAAGGCGGCCCCGTCCGCTCCGGCGACGCCCGCCCCCGACCAGGCGCAGGCCCCGCAGCCGGCGAAGCCGGGGGCCCTGCCGGCCGACTCCGGGGCCGGTGCGCGCGTCGTGTACTCGCTGGCCCAGAAGCGGGTCTGGCTGGTCACGGAGGGCGGCGCGGAGCCGCGGACCTTCACGGTGATGCCGAGCACGGTGAACCCGCCGCCCGGCAGCTACGCCGTCACCTCGCGCTCGGGTTCGGTCACCGGCACCGACGGGGTGCCGATCGAGCACGTGGTGCGGTTCACCAGCAGCGACGGCATCGCGGTGGGCTTCAGCGCCCGCGTGGACGGTGCGACGCCGGCGCCGGACGCGGGGAAGAGGACCGGCGGCATCCGCATGGCGCGCGCCGACGGCGACGCGATGTGGGCGTTCGCGACGATCGGCGCGAAGATCGTCGTCGTTCCCTGACCCGACGCCTTCCGACCGCGCCGCCGGGCGCTCCCGGCGACTCCCGCCGCGTTTTCACCCGTACGTGGGTATCAGGCCGCTTCCGACTCCGGGGCGGCCTGTTCCGCGTGCGCCGCGGGCGCGGCGCCGTCCCGCGGCGCCTCCGGGGCCCGACCGCGCCACGAGGGCGGGGTCGAGACCGCCGTGGCGGCCGCGCCCGCCGCGAGCAGGACCCGCATGGGCACGACGGACGCTCGCTCTGCTCCTGCTGCCGACATGGCTGCCTCCTGGACCCGGGACACCGTACTTAGGTAAACCTAACCAGTGCTGGATACCATGTGACCACGCAGCCCACCGCCGGCGCAATGTTTTCCCGACGACTTGTCGGTACCTTTTTCCGCGCGGGTCCCCCGAAGGTGCGGGGACCCGCCGCGCGGGCCGCTCCTACAGCGGCCCGGCCAGCCCCGTCAGCCCCGCGCCGGCCCAGCGCGCGCCGACGCCGCGCACCGCGACCTCGCGTACGTCGTCCAGGACCTCCTCGTGGCCGACCGCGCGGCCGATCACCACGTGCAGCCGGTCGTCGGACAGCTCCTCCACCTTGCCGTCGCCCCACTCGACGACGACGACGGACTCGGGCAGCGAGACGTCGAGGTCCAGGTCCTCCATCTCGTCGAGCCCGCCGCCGAGCCGGTACGCGTCCACGTGCACCAGCGCCGGTCCGTCGGCCAGGGGCGGGTGCACCCGGGCGATCACGAAGGTCGGGGAGGTCACCGCCCCGCGCACGCCGAGCCCCTCGCCGAGGCCGCGGGTCAGGGTGGTCTTGCCCGCGCCGAGTTCGCCGGTCAGCAGGACGAGGTCGCCGGGGCGCAGCAGGCCGGCGATCCTGCGGCCCAACTCCTGCATGGAGGCGGGCGAGTCGACGGTGATCAGGGCTTCGGCGGCGGTTTCGGCGAGGACCTCAGCGGCCGGGCTGCGCGGCGCTTCCCGCGGTACTTCTTCCATCATGCGTCCCAACGGTAGCCGCTGCGGGCAGGGCCCCCGCGCGCGCCAGCAGGTCGGTCAGCAGCCCGGTCACGATCTCGGGGCGCTCCAGCATCATCAGGTGCCCGGTGTTCTCCAGGACCACCAGTTCGGCGGCCGGCAGCGTCTCCTTGATGGCCACACTGTGCTCGGGCGGGGTGATCATGTCGCGGTCCGCGGCGATGACGGTGACGGGGACGTCCGCGAACCGCTGGAGCGCGACCGTCTTGTCGTGGGTCTGGAACGCCGGGTAGAACGCGGCGACGACGTCGATCGGGGTCGCCTCGATCAGCCGCTCGGCGAACCGGGCGACGCCGGGGTCCACGTCCCGGGAGCCGAACGAGTACATCTTGATCATGCCCGCGAAGAGGTCGGCGGTGGCCCGCCGGCCCCGCTCCACCAGCTCGGTCTGCGTGCCGAGGGCCCGCAGCACGCCGGGGAGCACGCGGCGGACGGCGCCCAGGCCGTACGCGGGCAGCCCGTACGTCACCTCGTCGAGCCGGCCGCCGGAGGTGCCGACGAGCGCCACCCCGACGACGCGTTCGCGCACCAGGTCGGGGAACTGCTCGGCGAGCGCCATGACGGTCATGCCGCCCATGGAGTGGCCGACGAGGACGAGCGGGCCCTCGGGGGCGGCGGCGTCGATGACGGCCTTCAGGTCCCGGCCGAGCTGCTCGATGGTCACGGGCACGCCTTCGGCCTGGGCGACGCCGCGCCCGCTGCGGCCGTGGCTGCGCTGGTCCCAGTAGACGGCGCGGACGACCCCGCGCAGGGCGGCGCGCTGGAAGTGCCAGGAGTCCTGGCCGAGGCAGTAACCGTGGCAGAAGACGACGGTGGCGCCGGGGGCGGCCGGCCGGCGGGTGCGCCGCTTCTTGTCGTCGAGGGCCTGCCCGTCGGGCAGTTCGTCGCTCTCCCAGTACAGCTCGGTGCCGTCCTCGGCCCGGCAGGTGCCCTCGGTGCCGCGCAGGGAGCCGTAGTCGCCGGCCGCGTCGAGCGCGAGGCGGGCCTTCATCCGCAGGCCGCGGCCGACGGTGATCCGTTCGACGGCGACGCCGGCCGCCGCGCCCGCCGCCAGCACGCCGATGGCCGCGCCGGCCCAGCCGGCCTTGCGCCAGTTCTCGCTCATGCCGTCGCCGTCCTCACTCAGCCGCCCAGGTACACCCGGGGGACCCGGCCTCCGATACGGGTGACGATCTCATACCCGATCGTATGCGCCGCTCGAGCCCAGTCCTCGGCGGTGGGTTCGCCCCGTTCGGCGTCGCCGAACAGGACGACCTCGTCGCCGGCGCGGACCTCGGCGGCCGCGGGGTCGGAGCCGAGGTCGACGACGAACTGGTCCATGGCGATCCGCCCGGCCGCCCGGTGGATCCGGCCGCCGACCAGGACGGGCCCGGCGTCGGAGGCGTTGCGCGGGAAGCCGTCGGCGTACCCGGCGGGGATCAGCGCGAGCGTCGTGTCGGACGCGGTGACGTGGTGGTGGCCGTAGCTGACGCCGTGCCCGGCGGGGACCGTCTTGACCAGGGCGACGGACGCCCTGACGGTCATGGCGGGGCGCAGGCCCAGCTGGGCTGGGGTGCCGAGTTCGGGCGCGGGCGAGACGCCGTAGACGGCGAGGCCGGGGCGCACGAGGTCGAAGTGGCTCTCGGGGAGGGTGAGCGTGGCCGGGGAGTTGGCGATGTGCCGGACCTCGGGGTCCACGCCCTCCTTCTCCGCGTACGCGAGCATGTCGCGGAAGGCGGTGAGCTGGAGCTGGATGGACGGGTGGCCGGGCTCGTCCGCGCAGGCGAAGTGCGACCAGACGCCGGTGACCTGGACGGTGCCCTCGGCCTGCGCGGCGACGGCGGCGCCGACGAGTTCCGCCCAGTCGGCCGGCTGGCAGCCGCCCCGGCCGAGGCCGGTGTCGGCCTTGAGCTGGACGCGGGCGGGGCGGCCGGCGGCACGGGCCGCGGCGCGCACCTCGTCCAGGGCCCACATCGCGCTGACGGACACGTCGATGTCGGCCTCGATGGCCTCCCGCCAGGGGCCGCCCGGGGTCCACAGCCAGCACAGGACGGGTCCCCCGATGCCGGCGGCGCGCAGTTCGAGGGCTTCCTCGGGGGTGGCGGTCCCGAGCCAGTCGGCGCCGGCCTCCTGGGCCGCGCGGGCGCAGGGGACGGCCCCGTGCCCGTAGGCGTTCGCCTTGACGACGGCCATCAGCCGGGAACGGGGCGCCCGCGCGCGCAGGGCGCGGACGTTCTCCCGTACTGCGTCGAGGTCGATCTCGGCGTACACGCGCGTCGGAGTCTCGTTCATCGGGGTCAGTCTCTCAGAACCGCCCCGTACCGCCCGCCCCGCACCGGCCGCGGCAGGGGGCCAATCCGGCGCTCCGGGGCAAACCACCGCCCCACCGGCCGGGCACCCGTCAGCGCAGGACGTCGCGCCAGGCGTCGGGCAGGGCGTGCGCCACCTCGTGGGCCGTCACCGGGGCCCCGGCGGCGGCCCGCCGGCCGGCCAGGCCGTGCAGGTACGCCGCCACCGACCCGGCGTCGACCCCGCCGAGCCCGGCCGCGAGCAGCGATCCGGCCAACCCCGACAGCACGTCACCGCTCCCGGCGGTGGCCAGCCAGGGGGTCCCGGTCGGGTTGGCCCGTACGGGGGCCGCGTCGGCGGCGACCAGCGTCGTCGACCCCTTCAGCAGCACGCTCGCCCCGTACCGCGCGGCCAGGGCCCGTACGGAGCCCAGCCGGCCCGCCTCGACCGCCGCCCGGTCCACCCCGAGCAGGGCCGCGGCCTCGCCCGCGTGCGGGGTCAGCAGGGTCGCCGCCCGGCGGGCGCGGACCACGGCCGGGTCCAGTCCGCGCAGCCCGTCGGCGTCGACGAGCACGGCCGCGTCCCGGTCGGCCAGGGCCTCGGCGACGTCCGCGCCCCGCCCGTCGCCGATGCCCGGCCCGACCACCCACGCCTGCACCCGGCCGCGGCCGATCAGGGTCTCCGGGTACCGGGCGAGCACGGCCTCCGCGACGGCCGGCGGCCCCACGTAGCGCACCGCGCCGGCGCCGCCGCGCAGGGCCCCGGCGACGGCCAGCACCGCCGCGCCCGGGTAGCGGTCGGACCCGGCGACGATGCCGACGACGCCCCGCCGGTACTTGTCGCTGGACGCCGTCGGGGCGGGCAGCAGCCGGGCCACGTCGGCGTGTTGGAGGGCCTCCAGGTCCGGGTCGGGCAGCTCCAGCCCGATGTCGACGAGCCGTACGGCGCCGGCCCGCGAGGCCCCCGGGTCGATGAGCAGCCCGGGCTTGTACGCCCCGAAGGTGACCGTGACGGCGGCCGTGACGGCCGGGCCGGCCGTCTCCCCGGTGTCCGCGTCGACCCCGCTGGGCAGGTCGGCGGCGACGACGAGCGCCCCCTCGGGCACCCGCTCCACGAGCGCGGCGGCGGCCGGTCGCAGCCCGCCGCGGCCGCCGATGCCGAGCAGCCCGTCCACGACGAGGTCCGCCCGCGCCGGAACGCCGTCGGCGACCCGTCCGCCGGCTGCCAGCAGCGCGGCCAGCCCGCCCGGGTGCACCCGCCGCGGGTCCATCGGCACGGCCGTCACCCCGGCGCCGCGCCGGGCCAGGCGGGCGCCGGCGTACAACGCGTCGCCGCCGTTGTCGCCACAGCCGACCAGCAGCACGACCTTCGCCCCGTAGACCCGGCCGCGGCGGCGGGTGAGCAGGCCCGCGCAGACGACGGCCAGTCCGGCCGCCGCCCGGGCCATCAGGGCGCCTTCGGGCAACCGGGCCATCAGCTCCCGCTCGGCGGCCCGTACGGTCTCCACGCTGTAAGCAGTACGCATGTCCACCAGCCTGCCCCAGGAAAGGCGCTAGGCCTCGGCGATCACCACCGCAGACGCGATACCGGCGTCGTGGCTCAGCGAGATGTGCCAGGACGTCACGCCGAGGGCCGCGGCCCGTGCGGCGACCGTGCCGCGCACCCGCAGCCGGGGCTGTCCCGTGTCCTCCACGTACACCTCGGCGTCGGTCCACAGCAGCCCGGCGGGCGCGCCGAGGGCCTTGGCGAGGGCTTCCTTGGCGGCGAAGCGGGCGGCGAGCGAGGCGGTTCCGCGTCGCTCGCCGCTCGGCAGCGTCAGCTCGGATTCGAGGAAGAGGCGGTGCGCCATGTTCGGCGTGCGCTCCAGCGCGGCGCCGAACCGCTCGATCTCGGCCACGTCGATCCCCACACCGACAATCACAGCAATGAACCAGCCCTACTGATCGCTCACTCCACGGTCACCGACTTGGCGAGGTTACGCGGCTGGTCGACCTCGTTGCCGCGCGCGGTCGCCAGTTCGCAGGCGAACACCTGGAGCGGCACGGTCGCCACCAGCGGCTGGAGCAGCGTGGGCGTCGCCGGGATCCGGATCAGGTGGTCGGCGTACGGGACGACGGCCTCGTCGCCCTCCTCCGCGATCACGATGGTGCGCGCCCCGCGGGCCCGGATCTCCTGGATGTTCGACACGATCTTGTCGTGGAGCACGGACCGGCCGCGCGGGGACGGTACGACCACGACCACCGGCAGGTCCTGTTCGATCAGCGCGATCGGCCCGTGCTTGAGCTCGCCCGCCGCGAAGCCCTCGGCGTGCATGTACGCGAGTTCCTTGAGCTTGAGCGCGCCTTCCAGCGCCACCGGGTAGCCGACGTGCCGGCCGAGGAACAGCACGGTGTTCTTGTCGGCGAGGGAGCGCGCGAGGGCCCGTACGGGTTCCATCGTCTCCAGCACGGTGTCCACGGCGGCGGCGATGTCCGACAGCTCCCGGATCACCGCCCGGATCTCGTCGCCCCACTTGGTGCCGCGGACCTGGCCGAGGTAGAGCGCGACGAGGTAACAGGCCACCAGCTGCGTCAGGAACGCCTTGGTGGAGGCGACGGCGACCTCGGGGCCGGCGTGCGTGTAGAGCACGGCGTCCGATTCGCGCGGGATCGTGGAGCCGTTGGTGTTGCAGACGGCCAGCACCTTGGCGCCCTGCTCGCGGGCGTGCCGCAGCGCCATCAGGGTGTCCATGGTCTCGCCGGACTGCGAGATCGCGATGACGAGGGTCCGCTGGTCGAGGATCGGGTCGCGGTAGCGGAACTCGCTGGCGAGTTCGGTCTCGCAGGGGATGCGGGTCCAGTGCTCGATGGCGAGCTTGGCGATCATCCCCGCGTGGTAGGCCGTGCCGCAGGCCACGATGACGACCTTGTCGACCTCGCGGAGCACCGAGGTGGGGATGCGGACCTCGTCGAGGGTCAGCAGGCCGTTGCCGTCGATGCGGCCGAGGAGGGTGTCGGCGACCGCCTTGGGCTGCTCGGCGATCTCCTTGAGCATGAAGTAGTCGTAGCCGCCCTTCTCGGCGGCGGAGGCGTCCCAGTCGACGTGGTAGGCCCGCACTTCGGCCGGCGCGCCGTCGAAGTCGGTGACCACGACCCCGTCGCGGCGCAGTTCGACGACCTGGTCCTGGCCGAGTTCGATCGCGGCGCGGGTGTGCGCGATGAAGGCGGCGACGTCCGAGGCGAGGAAGTTCTCCCCCTCGCCGACGCCCACCACCAGCGGGGAGTTGCGGCGGGCGCCGACGACGACGTCCGGCTGGTCGGCGTGCACCGCGACCAGGGTGAAGGCGCCCTGGAGCCGCCGGCAGACGCGGCGCATGGATTCGGCGAGGTCCCCGTGGACGGCGAACTGCTCGGCGAGCAGGTGCGCGACGACCTCGGTGTCGGTCTCGGACTCCAGCCGGTGCCCGCGCTCGGTCAGTTCGCCGCGCAGTTCGGCGAAGTTCTCGATGATGCCGTTGTGGACGACGGCCACCCGGCCGGAGTTGTCCAGATGGGGATGGGCGTTGACGTCGGTGGGCCCACCGTGGGTGGCCCACCGGGTGTGCCCGAGGCCGGTGGAGCCGACCGGCAGGGGCTGCCCGACGAGTTCCTTCTCCAGGTTGACGAGCTTGCCGGCCTTCTTGACGTTGGCGAGTTCCCCGTCGGCGAGCACGGCGATGCCCGCCGAGTCGTAGCCGCGGTACTCCAGCCGCTTCAGTCCGGCGATGACCACATCGAGCGCCGATTGCGCTCCTACGTAACCCACAATTCCGCACATAGGCGGCAGCGTACGCCGATGTCGGCCCCGTGCCCCGTACCCGAACAGGACGAAAACCCCGCTCCGGTGAATCCACCGGAACGGGGTCGACGACCTGTTCGAACGCGGGCGCCCGGTCGGGCGCCGGCGGGTCAGCCCAGCTTCTTGACCTGCGCGTCGACGACGGTCTTCGGCTGCTCGGCCTTCAGGCCCCAGGTGTAGAAGGTGGCCAGCGTGTTGCCCTTGCGCACCACCACGAAGTGGGTGGCGGACTTGTCGCCGTCCTCCAGGTCCATGGGCGCGGCGTAGGACACGGCCTCGTCGCCACCGGTGACGGCGGTGCCCGGGGCGACGGCGCCGAACTTCACCTTGTCGCCGTCCGAGGTGACGGTGAAACCGGCGGCGCAGGCGGTGGCCGCGGTCTTCACCGCGGCGAGGGCCTCCTCGGCGCCCTTGCCGTCGTACGAGGTGACGGTCACCAGCGTCTGGGAGCCGCCGATCGCCTTCAGCGCGGCCTCGACCTTCTCCTCGGCGGTGGCGCTCGCCGGCAGCTCCTTGGGCTTCTCCTTGGAGCCGGTGCGGCCGAGGCCACTGGCCGCGCCGGGCTTCTGCGACGCCATGATCTGGACCAGCGGCTTGCAGGCGGCGTTGTCGGCCTCGGCCGGCATCGCGACGACCTTGGCGGCGCTCTCGGCCGAGACGATCTGGTCCGCGAGGTCGGCCTGGGTGACGACCAGGGCCGCCACCTCGGCGTCCGTCCGGCCCTTCGCGGCGGGCGCCGAGGACGCCGCGCCACTGGCGGCCGCCGACGGCTTGGCGTCCGTCTTGGCGTCGGAGTCACCCGAACCGCAGGCGGTGACCAGCAGGCCCAGGGACACCGCGGAAGCGGTCAGGACGGTACGACGGACGAGTGCGGTACGCACGATGGTTCTCCCCCATGGATCACGACGAGCAGCAGGGCAGCCCGAGCGGCGCCCCGCCGGGCGGGGCGTGCGTCAAGGCCGCGATGACGATCAATGTACGGGCGCCGGTCGATCAAGCGATCGGGATCGCGGCGCGCCCCGGCAATCGTGATGCTGCCGAGACGTCCCGGGGCTCCGATCGACACCTGCTCGCGCACAACCCCGCGCACTTCCCCCGAAACCGTGTCTGACCTGCCCCGATCCGTCCCGTACCGGGCGACGTGACCGACCCCACCACCCACGGACGCCCCCGAGCCCCGACAATGGCCCTGTGATCACATCGCCGACGCGTGGCACGCCGGAGCGCGGGGCGGAGCGCACCGGCCCCCGCCGGGCCCCCGACGCCTCCCCGTACGTCGACCTCACCCGGGCCGAGTGGAGCGCGCTGCGCGAGCGCACGCCGCTGCCCCTGACCGCGGACGAGGTGGAGCAGCTGCGCGGGCTGGGGGACGTCATCGACCTCGACGAGGTGCGCGACGTCTACCTGCCGCTGTCCCGGCTGCTGAACCTGTACGTCGGGGCCACCAGCAACCTGCGCGGCACCCTGAACACCTTCCTCGGCGACGCGGGCAACGGCCACGGCGCCCAGCAGGGCACGCCCTTCGTCATAGGCGTCGCCGGTTCGGTCGCCGTCGGCAAGTCCACGGTGGCCCGTCTGCTCCAGGCACTGCTGGCCCGCTGGCCGGAGCACCCCCGGGTGGAACTGGTCACCACGGACGGCTTCCTGTACCCGATGAAGGAGCTCCAGCGGCGCGGCCTGACCTCCCGCAAGGGCTTCCCCGAGTCCTACGACCGGCGGGCGCTGACCCGGTTCGTCGCCGACATCAAGGCCGGCAAGGACGAGGTGACCGCCCCGGTCTACTCCCACCTCATCTACGACATCGTCCCGGACGAGCAACTCGTGGTGCGGCGCCCGGACATCCTCATCGTGGAGGGCCTCAACGTCCTCCAGCCGGCCCTGCCGGGCAAGGACGGCCGCACCCGTGTCGGTCTCGCCGACTACTTCGACTTCAGCGTGTACGTGGACGCCCGCCCGGAGGACATCGAGCGCTGGTACCTGGGCCGCTTCCGCAAGCTGCGCGCCACCGCGTTCCAGAACCCGTTCTCCTACTTCCGCAAGTACACGCAGGTCTCCGAGGAGGAGGCGCTGGAGTACGCGCAGACGATGTGGCGGACCGTCAACAAGCCCAACCTGATGGAGAACGTGGCCCCCACCCGCGGCCGCGCCACCCTCGTCGTGCGCAAGGGGCCGGACCACAAGGTGCAGAAGCTGAGCCTGCGCAAGCTGTAGCGGCGCCGACCGCTTCGCTAGGGTGCGGTGCATGCTGCACCTGCGGATGATCAGCCCGCCGGACCGGACGGACGCCGTGGTCGCGGTCGTCGAGAAGACGGTCGGAACCACCCATCTGGTCGTGCTCAAGGGCGCGGCCCGCGTCCCGCCCGGCGACCTCGTCCTGTGCGACGTCGCCCGCGAGGCCGGTGACGAGCTCCTCCAGGAGCTCCAGGAACTGGGCCTCGACGCGGACGGCTCCATCGCCGTGGAGAACATCGACCTGTCGCTGTCGCGGCGGGCCGACTCCGCCGAGGAGGAGGCCCCGGGAGAGGCCGCCGACGCCGTGCTGTGGAAGCAGCTGACGGAGGCCACCCACGAGGAGTCGACGCTCAGCGTCACCTACTGCGCGTTCATGATCCTCGCGACGATGATCGCGGCCTGCGGCGTCGTCCTCGACAACGCGGTCCTCATCGTGGGCGCCATGGCCGTCGGACCGGAGTTCGGCCCGCTCGCCGGGGTGTGCGTCGGGATCGTACGGCGCGAGCCCCGGCTCGCGCTGCGGTCCCTGTCCGCGCTGCTGATCGGCTTCGCGGCGGCGATGGCCGCCACCACCCTGTTCACCCTGGGCATGGACGCGATCGGCCAGTTCGAGCCGGGGATGCTGGATCGGCCCCGCCCCAACACCGGGTTCATCTGGCAGCCCGACCCGTTCTCCTTCGTGGTCTCGCTGCTCGCCGGCGCGGCCGGGGTGCTCTCCCTGACCTCCGCGAAGTCGGGGGCGCTGGTCGGCGTGGCCATCTCGGTGACCACCGTCCCGGCCGCCGCGAACGCGGCCGTGGCCCTCGCCTACGCCGAGTTCGCCCAGATGTGGGGCTCGGTGGAACAGCTCCTGCTGAACCTGGCCGGGATCATGCTGGCGGGCGTCCTGACCATGTACGGGCAGAAAGCGCTGTGGCGGACCCAGCAGGGACGCTGGACCCGCCTGACCAAGGGCGGCGCCCCCGGCCGCTGACGCGCGCGGGCCGGCCCGACCTACGGACCGGCCCACGCGTGCGGCAGGAGTTCGACCTAGCCGAGCGCCGATTTCACGACGTCCGCGAGCCGCCCGGCGACCGCGCGGGCCTGCTCGATGTCGGCGGCCTCCACCATCACCCGTACGAGCGGCTCCGTACCGGACGGACGCAGCAGCACCCGGCCGGTCGTCCCGAGCTCCCGCTCGGCCTCGGTGACCGCCGCGGCCAGCTCGCCGGAGGTGGTCACCCGGGACTTGTCCACGTCGGGCACGTTGATCAGGATCTGCGGCAGCCGCGTCATCACCCCGGCCAGCTCGGCCAGGGTCCGCCCGGTGGCCGCGATCCGCGCCGCCAGCAGCAGCCCGGTCAGGGTGCCGTCGCCCGTCGTCGCGTGGTCGAGGATGATCACGTGGCCGGACTGCTCGCCGCCCAGCGCGTAGCCGTGCTCCTTCATCGACTCCAGCACGTAGCGGTCGCCGACCCCGGTCTGCACGACCTGGATGCCCTCGGCCTCCATCGCCAGCTTGAAGCCCAGGTTCGACATGACGGTGCCGACCACGGTGTTCTCGCGCAGCTGACCCGACTCGCGCATGGCCAGGGCCAGCACCGCGAGGATCTGGTCGCCGTCGACCTCGGCTCCGGTGTGGTCCACCGCCAGGCAGCGGTCGGCGTCCCCGTCGTGCGCGACGCCGAAGTCGGCGCCGTGCTCCACGACGGCCTGCTTCAGCAGGTCGAGGTGGGTGGAGCCGCAGCCGTCGTTGATGTTCAGCCCGTCGGGCTCGGCGCCGATGGTGATGATCTCCGCGCCGGCCCGGGTGAAGGCCTCCGGGGACACGTACGCCGCCGCGCCGTGCGCCTCGTCCAGGACGACCTTGAGGCCTTCGAGACGGTTGGGCAGCACGCCGATCAGGTGGGCGACGTACTTGTCGAAGCCCTCCGTGTAGTCGGAGACCCGGCCGACGCCGGAGCCGGTGGGCCGGTCCCAGGGCGCGCCCGTGCGGTGCTCCTCGTAGACGGACTCGATCCGGTCCTCCAGGTCGTCGGCGAGCTTGTGCCCGCCGCGCGCGAAGAACTTGATGCCGTTGTCGGGCATGGCGTTGTGGCTGGCGGAGAGCATCACGCCGAGGTCGGCGCCCAGCGCACCGGTGAGATACGCCACCGCCGGGGTGGGCAGCACACCGACGCGCAGGACGTCCACGCCGGCGCTCGCGAGGCCCGCGACGACCGCGGCCTCCAGGAACTCGCCCGACGCGCGCGGATCGCGGCCCACGACCGCCGTGGCCCGGTGGCCCGCGAAGGTGCCCGCCTCGGCCAGTACGTGCGCCGCCGCAACGGAGAGGCCGAGCGCGAGCTCGGCCGTCAGATCCGCGTTGGCGACGCCTCGTACACCGTCCGTCCCGAAGAGTCGTCCCACTGTTGTCCTCCCGAGTTCACGCATCGCTTGTGACCGCTTGTGACATCTATTTGCCGCTTATGGCGGTAAACGAACCGCCCCGGCAGCACAGAGAGTGCTGCCGGGGCGGTTTCGTTGCAGAACAGCAGGCGCAGATTAACGCTTGCTGTACTGCGGAGCCTTACGGGCCTTCTTGAGACCGGCCTTCTTGCGCTCGACCGCACGGTCGTCGCGGGAGAGGAAGCCGGCCTTCTTCAGCGCCGGGCGGTTGTTGTCCACGTCCGCCTCGTTCAGCGCACGGGCGACACCGAGGCGCAGGGCACCGGCCTGGCCGGAGACGCCGCCACCCGAGATGCGGGCGATGACGTCGTAGCGGCCGTCGAGCTCCAGGAGCTTGAAGGGCTCGTTGACTTCCTGCTGGTGCACCTTGTTGGGGAAGTAGTCCTCAAGGGTGCGACCGTTGATCTTCCACTTGCCGGTGCCCGGAACGATCCGGACGCGGGCGATGGCGTTCTTGCGACGGCCCAGGCCGGCGGCCGGCTGGGGGTCGCCGAAGCGGCCGGCAAGGGACTCGGAGGTGTAGTCGCCCTCGACGACGACCTCGGACTCGCTGGTGTACTCCTCGACGTTGCCCTCGAACTCTTCGACGGGGGTCGTCTCGGCGGTGGTCTCGGCCACGATGCTCCTCAGAATTTTCTACGTCTTAGGGGGTGGCCGGAACTACTGCGCGACCTGGGTGATCTCGAACGGCACCGGCTGCTGGGCAGCGTGGGGGTGCTGGTCGCCCGAGTAGACCTTCAGCTTCGAGAGCATCTGACGGCCCAGGGTGTTCTTGGGGAGCATGCCCTTGATGGCCTTCTCGACGGCCTTCTCCGGGTTGTTCGCCAGGAGGTCGTCGTAGCGCACCGAACGGAGACCGCCCGGGTAACCCGAGTGGCGGTACGCCATCTTCTGGGTCGCCTTGTTGCCGGACAGGTGAACCTTGTCGGCGTTGACGATGATGACGAAGTCGCCCATGTCCATGTGGGGGGCGTAGGTCGGCTTGTGCTTACCCCGCAGGAGGGCAGCGGCCTGGGTCGCCAGACGGCCGAGGACAACGTCCTGGGCGTCGATGACGAGCCACTGGCGCGAGATGTCGCCGGGCTTGGGGCTGAACGTACGCACGCGTATGCCTTCGCTTCTTCAGTGGTGGTATCCCAAGGGCGCAAGCCCCACGGGAAGGTCCTGACAGGGTCACCACGGACGATCACGACAGCCCTCGTTCGCATCGGGGACGCAACCCGTGCGCGAACTGCTGGTCATCGGTCCGGTGGACCGGCGCAAGGCCTTTCACGTGAGAATGAGAAAGCCAATACGCATAACAAACCAGCAGGATACCCAGCAGACCCGAGACGGGTCAAAACGCGGTCCGCGATGCCGATTCTGCTGGCGTCGCGGCGCACTCCGGTTCGGTCCTGGGTGGGGACCCCGCAGTTGTTACAGGGTCCAGAGTAACCCGTCCCGGACGCAGCACACGACGCGCCAGCAGAAAGGCCAGCCCGCACAGGGTCGCCGCGTCCCGAAAGGCACGCCGCTTGCGCTCGACCTCCGAGGGCCACGGGATGCCCGCCGTCTGCGGCACCAGCGCCACCCAGAACCAAGGCGTGCGCGGCATCGAGCCCTCCCGCACCCCCGACGCCAGCAGCAGCGGGAGCACCACCAGCAGGTAGTGGTCGAAGGACGGACGCGACACCAGGAACGCGGCGAGCATCACCATGCAGGCCGTCTCCACCAGCCGCAGCTCCCCCGCGTCCGCGTCGGCCCGCCGCCACCGCGTCCACGCCCCCCACAGCACGACCGACGCCCCCGCGAAGGCCACCAGCACCGCCACCGGCGCCGGCACCCCCAGCCGGGGCAGCACCGCGATCGGCGAGGCGTCCCACGGCAGCGCGTAGGCGTCCTGCCCCTGGAACAGGAACGGCAGCGTCTTGGTGAAGAACAACGTCGGGCTCGGCATCAGCAGCGCCCCGACCAGCGACATCCCCACCGGCACCAGCACCGCCGGCGCGAGCCCCCGCCACTGCCGGGCCAGCACGAAGAGCAACCCGATCGGCACCAGCATCGGCTTGCAGGCGATCGCCAGCCCCACCACCAACCCGGCCGCGCCCCACGAACGCCGGTGCGCCAGCAGCAGCGCCACCGGCAGGGCGGCCGCCGAGATCGCCGTCCAGTTGCCGATCAGCACGAGGTTCGCGTACGGCTCGTAGGCCAACGCCAACAGGCCGAGGCCGCCCACCGCGAACCGGGAGCACAGCGGCACCGAGAACAGCCGCAGCGCCGCCCACCACCCCACCCCGACCAGCCCCGAGATGCCCACCGGCAACAGCCAGCGCAGCACCTCGCGCGGCAACAGGGCCTCCGGCACCGCCATGATCACGGCGCTCGGCAGGTAGAGGAAGCGTTTGTCCTCGTACGGGGAGATCCCGGCCATCAGCGCGTCGGCGGCCTTGACCACGAAGGCGTTGTCCGAACCCCAGTTGGCGCGCAGGCTCGTCGACACCGCGACGGTCAGCAGCACCACGAGGGAGACCACCCGCAGGGACCGGGGCGCCGGCCTGAGCAGCCAGACGGTCAGCCGGTCCCCCGCTTCCGGGTGGTCCCACTTGATGAGCCAGGTGCTAGGCCGCAGCCCCACGACGCCTCCCACTTCACCGGCGCGGGGGATGGTCGCCCCTCAGCGCTCGCGCTCAACCCGACGTTCGTCCCGGGCGGGACCGCGTCCGTCGAACGCGCGGCTTCCCCTCAGCGCTTGCGCTCAACCCGACGTTCGTCCCAGACGGGCTCCTGAGTCTCCCTCACAACACCGTCCGAACCGAAGACCAGGTAACGGTCAAATGTGCGCGCGAACCACCGGTCGTGCGTGACGCACAACACGGTGCCGTCGTAGGACTCCAAGCCGTCCTGCAGCGCCTCCGCCGACTCCAGGTCGAGGTTGTCCGTCGGCTCGTCCAGCAGCAGCGCCGTGGTGCCGGCCAGCTCCAGCAACAGGATCTGGAAGCGCGCCTGCTGACCGCCCGAAAGCTTCTCGAAGGGCTGGTCGCCCTGTCGCTCCAGCTCGTAGCGGCGCAACGCGCCCATCGCCTGGCCCAGCGGCTTGGCCGCCTCCGTCCACAGGATGTCCACGAGCGTGCGCCCGAACAGCTCGGGGTGCGCGTGGGTCTGCGCGAAGTGCCCCGGCACCACCCGGGCGCCCAGCTTCCACGTACCGGTGTGCTTGACGTCCTCGCCCGCCATCAGGCGCAGGAAGTGCGACTTCCCGGAGCCGTTCGAGCCGAGCACCGCGACCCGCTCCCCGTAGAACACCTCCAACGAGAAGGGCTTCATCAGCCCGGTGAGCTCCAGGTTCTCCACCGTCAGCGCCCGCACCCCGGTACGACCGCCCTTGAGCCGCATCCGGATGTCCTGCTCCCGCGGCGGCTCCGGCGGCGGGCCGGCGTCCTCGAACTTCTGGAAGCGGGTCTGCATCGCCCGATACCGCGAGGCCATGTCCGGGCTGCTCGCCGCCTGGTTGCGCAGCCGCAGCACCAGCGCCCGCAGCCGGGCGTGCTCCTCGTCCCAGCGCCGCTTCAGCTCCTCGAAACGGGCGAAGCGCTCCTTGCGGGCGTCGTGGTACGTGCCGAAGCCCGCGCCGTGCACCCACACGTCGGAGCCGGTCGGGCTCGCCTCCAGGCTGATGATCTTCTCCGCGGCCCGGGTCAGCAGCTCCCGGTCGTGGGAGACGAAGAGCACCGTCTTGCGGGTGGCCCTCAGCTGCTCCTCCAGCCACCGCTTGCCCGGGACGTCGAGGTAGTTGTCCGGCTCGTCGAGCAGCAGCACCTCGTCCGGTCCGCGCAGCAGCGCCTCCAGCACGAGCCGCTTCTGCTCACCGCCCGACAGCGTGCGCACCTCGCGGTACTGGGCGCTGTCGTACGGGATGTCCAGCGCGGCCGTCGTGCAGACGTCCCACAGGGTCTCCGCCTCGTAACCCTGGACGTCGGCCCAGTCGCTGAGCGCCTGCGCGTAGGCCATCTGCGCGGCCTCGTCGTCGACGGTCAGGATCAGGTGCTCGGCCCGGTCCACGGCCTCGGCCGCCGCCCGGATCCGCGGCTGCGACACCGAGACCAGCAGGTCCCGTACGGTCGTCTCGTCCCGGACCGAGCCCACGAACTGCGACATCACGCCGAGCCCGCCGCTGATGGCGACGCCGCCGCCGTGCGGCTGGAGCTCGCCGGAGATCAGCTTGAGCAGGGTGGTCTTGCCGGCGCCGTTCGCCCCCACCAGGGCCACCACCGAGCCTTCCCCCACGCGGAAGGAGACGTCGGGGAGCAGGACCCGCCCGTCGGGAAGGTAGTACTCCAGGTGGTTGGCTTCAAGATGTCCCATGCCGGGCATTGTCCCGGTCCCCCCGCGATCCGCCCAAACGCACATGCGGATCGGCGGACCGATGGATCAGCAGCAGCCGGCTCCCGGCAGGGTCCGCAGGTTGCGCGCTTCCTTGCTGCGGGCGGCCAGCAGTTCGTCGGCGGGGTAGCCGACCTCCTCCAGGGTGAGCCCGTGCGGCTTCACCACGTGGACCGAGGAGTCCCGTACGCCGGCGGCCAGCACCTCGCCGGGCCAGGTCACCGGCCGGTGCCCGTCGCCGACGTGCAGCAGCGCGCCCACCAGCGAGCGGACCATGTTGTGGCAGAAGGCGTCGGCGCGGACGGTCGCGGTGATGATCCCGTCGTCGGCCCGCTCCCAGCGGAGCTGCTGGAGCGTACGGATCGTCGTGGCGCCCTCGCGCTTCTTGCAGTACGCGGCGAAGTCGTGCTCCCCGAGCAGCGCGGCGGCGGCCTCGTTCATGGCGTCGACGTCCAGCGGCCACTGGTGCCACAGCACGTGTCCGCGGCGCAGCGGGTCCACCCCGGCCCGGTGGTCGCCGACGCGGTAGGCGTAGCGGCGCCAGATGGCCGAGAACCGGGCGTTGAAGCCCTCGGGGGCCTCGGCGGCCCGCCAGACCCGTACGTCCTGCGGGAGCCGTCCGGCGAGCCGGCGCAGCAGCTTGTCCCGGTGCTCGGCCCACACCTCCTCGGCCAGGTCGAACTGGGCGACCTGCCCGCGGGCGTGCACACCCGCGTCCGTACGACCGGCGACGGTCAGCTCGACGGGGTCCGCGAGCCGCATCACGGTCCGCAGTGCCGACTCCAGCTCGCCCTGCACGGTCCGCAGCACGCGCTGCTTCGCCCAGCCGGAGAAGTCCTTGCCGTCGTACGACAGGTCCAGCCGCACCCGGACGTGCCCGGGCTCCACCTCGTCACTCACGTGACCGATCCTCTCAGGGGTGTTCCAGGGCCGTGTTCCCCGGCTGTGTTCCCGGGCCGTGTTCCAGGGTCGTGTTCCCGGGCCGTGTACCCGGGAGAACGCGGGAACGGGCCCGCCCCGGGAAGGGGCGGGCCCGTTCAGAGCCGTTCGGCGTGATCCCGGAAGGGGATCAGGCCTCCTTGGTCTCCTCGGCGGCGGGAGCCTCGGTGGCCTCCGCCTCCTTCACGGCGCGCTTGGTGGCGGCCTCGGCCTCACCAGTGGCCTGCTGGGCGACCGTCAGGGCCTCGACCAGCTCGATGACCGCCATCGGGGCGTTGTCGCCACGACGGTTGCCGATCTTGGTGATGCGCGTGTAACCACCGGGGCGGTTCTCGTAGCGCGGGGCGATCTCGGTGAAGAGCGTGTGCACGATGCTCTTGTCCGTGATCGTCTGCAGCACCAGGCGACGGTTGTGGATGTCGCCCTTCTTGGCCTTGGTGACCAGACGCTCGGCGTAGGGACGCAGGCGACGGGCCTTGGCCTCGGTGGTGGTGATGCGGCCGTGCTCGAAGAGCGACTTCGCGAGGTTCGCGAGGAGGTGCTTCTCGTGCGCGGCGCTGCCGCCCAGACGGGCACCCTTTGCGGGACGCGGCATGGTGTTACTCCTTCATATCTGCACCGGCCGTGTCAGGTACCGGTGTCAGTTCCCCCGAGGCGGACGCCGCGGGAAAGTCTGTGCTGCGAGCCGAGGCTCAGTACTGCTCGGTCTCGACGAAACCGGCGTCCGCGTCGTCGTCGGCGCCGAAGGCGTCGGCGGCGGCGGTCGGGTCGAATCCGGGCGGGCTGTCCTTGAGGGCCAGACCCATGCCGGCGAGCTTCGCCTTGACCTCGTCGATCGACTTCGCACCGAAGTTGCGGATGTCGAGCAGGTCGGCCTCGGAACGCGCCACGAGCTCACCCACGGAGTGGATGCCCTCGCGCTTGAGGCAGTTGTACGAGCGGACCGTGAGCTCGAGCTCCTCGATCGGCAGCGCCAGATCGGCGGCCAAGGCCGCGTCCGTCGGCGAGGGGCCCATGTCAATGCCCTCGGCGTCGATGTTGAGCTCGCGCGCCAGACCGAACAGCTCGACCAGGGTCTTACCGGCGGACGCCATGGCGTCGCGCGGGCGCATGGCCTGCTTGGTCTCGACGTCGACGATCAGCTTGTCGAAGTCGGTGCGCTGCTCGACTCGGGTCGCCTCGACCTTGTAGGTGACCTTGAGGACCGGGCTGTAGATGGAGTCGATCGGGATGCGACCGATCTCCTGGCCCAGCTGCTTGTTCTGGACGGCGGAGACGTAGCCGCGACCGCGCTCGACGGTCAGCTCCATCTCCAGCTTGCCCTTGCCGTTGAGCGTGGCGAGGACCAGGTCCGGGTTGTGCACCTCGACACCGGCCGGGGGCGCGATGTCGGCGGCGGTGACCAGGCCGGGACCCTGCTTGCGCAGGTACATCACGACCGGCTCGTCGTGCTCCGAGGAGACGACCAGCTGCTTGATGTTGAGGATGATGTCGGTGACGTCTTCCTTGACACCCGGCACGGTGGTGAACTCGTGCAGCACGCCGTCCACGCGGATGCTCGTGACGGCGGCACCCGGGATCGAGGAGAGCAGGGTGCGGCGCAGGGAGTTACCGAGGGTGTAGCCGAAGCCCGGCTCCAGCGGCTCGATCACGAACCGCGAGCGGTACTCGTCGACGACCTCTTCGGTCAGCGAGGGACGCTGAGCGATCAGCATGTCTGTGTTCCTTCATTCGTGGACGCCCACTATTTGACGTCCGACGGGCACTACGTACCGCAAGGGTACGGGCGGCACGTCCCCCCGAAGGGGTTCGTACCGCCCGAACACTCAAAGACGCACAGGTGCGTCCGTCGCGTCAGACGCGGCGGCGCTTCGGCGGACGGCAGCCGTTGTGCGGGGTGGGGGTGACGTCCTGGATCGAGCCGACCTCGAGGCCGGTGGCCTGGAGGGAGCGGATCGCGGTCTCACGGCCGGAGCCGGGACCCTTGACGAAGACGTCGACCTTGCGCATGCCGTGCTCCTGCGCGCGGCGGGCGGCCGACTCGGCGGCCATCTGCGCGGCGAAGGGGGTGGACTTGCGCGAGCCCTTGAAGCCGACGTGGCCGGCGGAGGCCCAGGAGATCACGTTGCCCGCGGGGTCCGTGATCGAGACGATCGTGTTGTTGAACGTGCTCTTGATGTGGGCGTGCCCATGAGCGACGTTCTTCTTTTCCTTGCGGCGCACCTTCTTGGCAGCGCCCTGACGACCCTTGGGGGGCATCTAAATCTCCTACGGGAGGTGGTCGGTCCTACAGCGCAAGACCGCTGAACAGGACTACTTCTTGCCCGGCTTCTTCTTACCGGCGATCGCGCGACGCGGACCCTTGCGGGTACGGGCGTTCGTGCTGGTGCGCTGACCGTGCACCGGGAGGCCACGACGGTGGCGAATACCCTGGTAGCACTGGATCTCGACCTTGCGGCGGATGTCGGCCTGGATCTCGCGGCGGAGGTCACCCTCGGTGCGGAGGTTGGCGTCCACGTACTCGCGGATCTTGACCAGGTCTTCTTCGGCCAGGTCACGAACGCGGGTGTTCGGGTTCACACCGGTGGCCGCAAGGATTTCCTTGGACCGGGTGCGACCGACACCGAAGACGTAGGTGAGTGCGATCTCCACGCGCTTTTCGCGCGGGATGTCAACACCGGAAACGCGTGCCATTCAATGGCTCCTGTGTGTTCGGGGGTCTTCAGCAGAATCGACCCCGACCGCCGACCACACCTGATGGGTGGTGGTACGTCCGGGTCCCCGGCCCCCGCCGGAGGTGCCGCCGGCTCCTGTCGGAGCTGGGCGGATTCTGCGTATGTACGTTTTCTTACGTCGCGCGAAGAACTGCGGAAGGCAGGTCGGTCGGCGTGCGTCAGCCCTGGCGCTGCTTGTGGCGCAGGTTGTCGCAGATGACCATGACCCGACCGTGACGGCGGATCACCTTGCACTTGTCGCAGATCTTCTTGACGCTCGGCTTGACCTTCATTGGGTGAGGTTCTCCGGGTCAGTGCCACCACCCGCGCCGGACGAATGCCCGGTCGGGAGTGAAGACAAGATCTACTTGTATCGGTAGACGATCCGGCCACGCGTCAGGTCGTACGGGGAGAGCTCCACGACGACCCGGTCATCAGGGAGGATGCGGATGTAGTGCATGCGCATCTTGCCGCTGATGTGCGCGAGGACCTTGTGACCGTTCTGGAGTTCCACCCGGAACATCGCGTTCGGGAGGGACTCGATCACGGTGCCCTCGATTTCGATGGCACCTTGCTTCTTGGCCACGCTTCGCCTTTCGAATCGGCTACCTTGATCGACCTCATGCGCCATGCAGACATGGAAGTGCACGAGAGCCGACGAGTCAGTCTACGTCAGGGCACCGAGAAAGACGAATCCGGAAAGTGTGCCCCAGAGTCTAGATCATTAACCGAGCGGGTCCGGCGCCGTCGTGACGCCGTACTCCGCCAACTTCGCCTTCCCGCAGTCCGGGCTGGTCAGGACGATGGGCCCGGCCTCGGTCAGCGCGATGGAGTGCTCCCAGTGCGAGGACCAGGTCCCGTCCGTCGTGATGACCGTCCAGTCGTCCGCCAGTACCTCCGTCTGGGCGGTGCCCAGCGAGACCATCGGCTCGATCGCCAGGCACAGGCCGGGGACGAGCTTGATGCCCTTGCCCCGCTTGCGCGAGACGTAGTTCAGCAGGTGCGGGTCCATGTGCATCTCGGACCCGATGCCGTGGCCGCCGTAGTCCTCGATGATCCCGAACTTGCCGAGGCTGTGCTCACCCGTCGTGGGACGCGGCTGGCGCTTGATGTACGTCTCGATCGCCTTCGAGATGTCGACCAGGCGGTTGCCGAGCTTCATCGCCGCGATGCCCGCCCACATCGACTCCTCGGTGACCCGGGACAGCTCGACCAGCTCCGGGGCGTGACCGTCGCCCACGAAGGCCGTGTACGCCGCGTCGCCGTGCCAGCCGTCGATGATGGCGCCCGCGTCGATGGAGATGATGTCGCCGTCCTTGAGGACCGTCTTGTCGTCCGGAATGCCGTGGACGACGACCTCGTTCACCGACGTGCAGATCGTCGCGGGGAAACCGCCGTAGCCGAGGAAGTTCGACTTGGCGCCGGCGTCCGCGATGACCTTGCGCGCCACCATGTCCAGATCCCGGGTCGTGGAGCCGGGCACCGCGGCCTCACGGGTCGCCGCGTGGATCGCGGCGACGACCAACCCTGCCTCGCGCATCTTCGCGATCTGCTCGGGGGTCTTGATCTGAACCATGAAACGGGCCTTCCACCTTCGAAACCGGGTCTTCTCAACAGTACGGCCGCGATGCCCCAAGGACACCGCGGCCGTACGCGCACGCATTTACAGCGGGACTACTTCTGCAGGGCGTCCATCGCACGCTTGGTGACGTCCGCGACCTCACCGAGGGCCGGGATGGTCACCAGCAGGCCCTGGGCCTTGTAGTAGTCGATGATCGGCTCGGTCTGCGTGTGGTAGACCTCCAGCCGGTTGCGGACCGTGGCCTCGGAGTCGTCGTCGCGCTGGTACAGCTCGCCACCGCAGGTGTCGCAGACACCCTCGGTCTTCGGCGCGGCGTACGTGACGTGGAAGACGTGCGCGGAGTCCTTGCGGCACACGCGACGGCCGGCGATGCGCTTGACGACCTCGTCCTCCTCGACCTCCAGGTCGAGGACGGCGTCCAGCTCCATGCTTCCGGACACGAGCATCGCGTCGAGGGCCTCGGCCTGCGAGACGTTGCGCGGGAACCCGTCGAGCAGGAAACCGTTCACGGCGTCCGGCTGCTCCATGCGGTCCTTGGCCATGCCGATGGTGATCTCGTCGGGGACGAGGTCGCCGGCGTCCATGAACGCCTTCGCGCGCAGGCCCAGGTCCGTGCCCTGGCTGATGTTGGCCCGGAACAGGTCGCCCGTGGAGATGTGCGGGATGTTCAGGTTCTTGGCGAGGTACGCAGCCTGCGTTCCCTTGCCCGCACCGGGCGGTCCGACGAGGACGATTCGCATCAGCGGAGGAACCCTTCGTAATTGCGCTGCTGGAGCTGGCTCTCGATCTGCTTCACGGTTTCCAGACCCACACCCACGATGATCAGGATGCTCGTCCCGCCGAACGGGAAGTTCTGGTTCGCCCCGAAGCCCGCCAACGCCATTGTCGGCACAAGAGCGATGAGACCCAGGTACAGCGAGCCGGGCCAGGTGATCCGGTTGAGTACGTAGCTCAGGTACTCGGCGGTCGGCCGGCCGGCGCGGATGCCCGGGATGAAGCCACCATACTTCTTCATGTTGTCGGCAACTTCCTCGGGGTTGAACGAGATCGCCACGTAGAAGAACGCGAAGAAGACGATCAGGAGGAAGTAGACGGCGATGTAGTACGGGTGGTCGCCCTTGACGAAGTGCTTCTGGATCCAGTTGGCCCAGCCGGCGGTCGAGCCGCTGAACTGCACCACCAGGGCCGGGATGTACAGCAGCGACGAGGCGAAGATGACGGGGATGATGCCCGCCTGGTTCACCTTGAGCGGGATGTAGGTCGAGGTACCGCCGTAGGCACGGCGGCCGATCATGCGCTTCGCGTACTGGACCGGAATCCGGCGCTGTGCCTGTTCCACGAAGACGACGAGGCCGACCATCGCGAGACCGACGAGCATGACCACGCCGAACTCGACCCAGCCTCCGGCGATCTTGCCCTGGAGCTTGATCGTCCAGAGGGAGCCGACGAAGCCGGCGGCGATCGAGATGAACATCAGGATCGACATTCCGTTGCCGATGCCGCGGTCGGTGATGAGCTCACCGAGCCACATGACGACACAGGTACCGGCGGTCATGGTGATCACCATGACGACGGTGGTGAAGATCGACCGGTCGGGGACGATCTGCGAGGCGACCGAGCAGTTCCCGAACAGCGCTCCGGTCCGCGCGGTGGCGACGAGACCGGTGCCCTGCAGGATCGCGAGCGCGACCGTCAAATAGCGCGTGTACTGAGTGATCTTCGCCGTGCCGGACTGGCCCTCTTTCTTGAGGGTCTCCAGCTTCGGGATGACCACGGTCAGCAGCTGCAGGATGATGCTCGCCGTGATGTAGGGCATGATGCCGAGCGCGAAGATCGTGATCTGCAGCAGCGCACCGCCGCTGAACATGTTGACCAGACCGAAGAGGCTGTTGCTGCCATTCCCCATCTGGTCCAGACAGATCTGAACGTTCTTGTAGCTCACGCCGGGTACCGGGATGTGGGACCCGAGCCGATACAGCACGATGATGCCGAGCGTGAAGAGCAGCTTCTTGCGCAGGTCGGGCGTCTTGAACGCCCGGGCGAACGCGGTGAGCACGGTGCCTCCTGCGACCCCCGCGCTACTGCGTCAGAGGTGACGGTCTGAGGGATCGACGAATACGTACAAGCAAAGGTGCAGGCCACCTTACCGGCGACTACACCCCCCGTGGAACGACCAACCGGGGATGCCCCATATGTGAGGCATCCCCGGTCGGGTTTCTAGCTATTTGTCACTGAGTTTTGTCTTAGACGAGCTCGGTGACGGTGCCGCCGGCAGCGGCGATCTTCTCCTTGGCGGAGGCGGAGACGGCGTCAACCGAAACCTGCAGCGCCACGGAGAGCTCGCCCTGGCCCAGGACCTTGACGAGGCTGTTCTTGCGAACCGCGCCCTTGGCGACCAGGTCGGCCACCGTGACTTCTCCACCCTCGGGGTAGAGAGCGCCGAGCTTGTCCAGGTTCACGACCTGGAACTCGGTGCGGAACGGGTTCTTGAAGCCCTTGAGCTTCGGCAGACGCATGTGGAGGGGCATCTGCCCACCCTCGAAGCGCTGCGGGATCTGGTAACGGGCCTTCTGGCCCTTCGTACCACGACCGGCCGTCTTACCCTTCGACGCCTCACCACGACCGACACGGGTCTTCGCGGTCTTGGCGCCGGGGGCGGGACGGAGGTTGTGGGCCTTCAGCGGGCTGTTCTCAGCCATGTTAGTCAACCTCCTCAACCGTCACGAGGTGGCGGACGGTCTGCACCATTCCGCGGAACTCGGGGCGGTCCTCCTTGACGACCACGTCGTTCAGGCGCTTGAGCCCGAGCGAACGCAGAGTGTCGCGGTGGTTCTGCTTGCTGCCGATGTACGACTTCGTCTGCGTGATCTTGAGGCGAGCCATTACGCACCCGCCCCGGCACGTGCACGAAGCAGAGCCGCGGGGGCGACGTCCTCGAGGGGCAGACCACGGCGAGCCGCGATCTCCTCGGGACGCTGCAGGCCCTTGAGGGCCGCCACGGTCGCGTGCACGATGTTGATCGCGTTCGAAGAGCCGAGCGACTTCGACAGGATGTCGTGAACGCCGGCGCACTCCAGAACGGCGCGCACCGGGCCACCGGCGATAACACCGGTACCGGGGGAAGCCGGCTTCAGGAGCACGACGCCCGCGGCACGCTCGCCCGTGATCGGGTGAGGAATGGTGCCCTGGATGCGCGGAACCTTGAAGAAGGACTTCTTGGCTTCCTCGACACCCTTGGCGATGGCCGCGGGAACTTCCTTGGCCTTGCCGTAACCGACACCTACAGTGCCGTCACCGTCGCCCACCACGACCAGCGCGGTGAAGCTGAAGCGGCGACCACCCTTGACAACCTTGGCGACGCGGTTGATCGCGACAACGCGCTCAACGTAAGCGGTCTTCTCGGCGGCAGGGCCACCGTCGCGACCCTTCCGGTCCCGCCGCTCGCCGCCACCGGCACCGCTTCCGCGGCGCTGGGGTCCAGCCATTGGATTACCTCTCTCTGTTACGTCCGTGAGTCCCGGAACCGGGGCTTAGAACTTCAGCCCGGCTTCGCGGGCGGCGTCAGCCAGAGCGGCAATGCGCCCGGCGTATCGGTTGCCACCGCGGTCGAAGACAACGGTCTCCACGCCGGCAGCCTTCGCACGCTCGGCCACGAGCGCGCCGACGGCCTGGGCCTGGGCGCTCTTGTCGCCTTCGCCACCGCGGATCGAGGTGTCCAGGGTCGACGCGGACGCCAGGGTGTGACCCTGGAGGTCGTCGATGACCTGAGCAACGATGTTGCGGTTGGAACGCGTCACGACGAGGCGCGGACGCTCCGCCGTACCCGACACGTTCTTGCGAATGCGGATGTGGCGGCGAGCCTTGGCAGCGCGCTTGTACGCGTCGCCCTTGGCGATCTTCACACCGTATGCCATGGCTACTTACCAGCCTTTCCGACCTTGCGGCGGATGACTTCGCCGGCGTACTTGACACCCTTGGCCTTGTACGGGTCGGGCTTCCGCAGCTTGCGGATGTTGGCGGCGACCTCGCCGACCTTCTGCTTGTCGATGCCCTCGACCGAGAACTTGGTGGGCGACTCGACCTTGAAGGAGATGCCCTCGGGCGCCTCGATCAGGATCGGGTGGCTGTAACCAAGCTGGAACTCCAGGTTGGAGCCCTTCGCGGCGACGCGGTAACCGACACCGCTGATCTCGAGAGCCTTGACGTATCCCGTGGTCACACCGGTGATCATGTTCGCCACCAGCGTGCGGGACAGGCCGTGCAGGGCCTTGTTCTGACGCTCGTCGTTGGGGCGGGTGACGTTCAGGACGCCGTCCTCACCCTTGACGATCTCGATCGGCGCCTTGACGGTGTGCGTGAGGGTGCCCTTGGGGCCCTTCACGCCGACCGTCTGGCCGTCGATGGTGACGTCCACACCGGCGGGAACCTGGATGGGGAGCTTGCCGATTCGCGACATTGCTTTTCCTCCGTTCCCGACTACCAGACGTAGGCGAGGACTTCCCCACCTACGCCCTTCTTGCCTGCCTGCTGGCCGGTGAGGAGACCGTGGGACGTGGAGATGATCGCCACGCCCAGGCCGCCGAGCACCTTCGGCAGGTTGGTGGACTTCGCGTACACGCGCAGACCGGGCTTCGAGATCCGCTTGATGCCCGCAATGGAGCGCTCGCGGTTCGGCCCGAACTTCAGCTCGAGGACGAGGTTCTTGCCGACCTCGGCGTCCTCGACCTTCCAGCCGGTGATGAAACCCTCCTGCTTGAGGATCTCTGCGATGTGCGACTTGATCTTGCTGTGCGGCATCACGACGGTGTCGTGGTACGCCGAGTTAGCGTTACGCAGACGAGTGAGCATGTCTGCGATCGGGTCAGTCATGGTCATGAAGTGGCCTTCGGCCTCTCTCGCCGGGGTTTCCTGTATGCGCCATCCCTCTCCCCACTCAGAGGCGGGACGGGTGCGGCGCGGGGACCTACGGCGTAGTAAGTCGTTATGGGCGGCGGACGCCCAACCACACAAGCCTAAGGCATGCGCGGGTGGGCATCCGCCGTCCAGATGCTTACCGAGAGTGCCTGGTACTTCTCAAGTCCTTACGGACGAGAGGGAGTTACCAGGAGCTCTTGGTCACGCCCGGCAGCTCGCCACGGTGAGCCATCTCACGAAGGCACACGCGGCACAGGCCGAACTTGCGGTACACGGAGTGGGGGCGACCGCAGCGCTGGCAGCGGGTGTACGCACGCACACCGAACTTGGGCTTGCGGGCAGCCTTCGCGATGAGAGCCTTCTTCGCCATCTCGCTTACGCCTCCTTGAAGGGGAAGCCGAGGTGACGAAGGAGCGCGCGGCCCTCAGCGTCGTTGGTCGCCGTGGTGACCACGGTGATGTCCATACCCCGGGTACGGTCGATCTTGTCCTGGTCGATCTCGTGGAACATGACCTGCTCCGTGAGACCGAAGGTGTAGTTGCCACGGCCGTCGAACTGCTTCGGCGACAGACCACGGAAGTCACGGATACGCGGCAGCGCGAGCGACAGCGTACGGTCCAGGAACTCCCACATGCGGTCACCACGGAGGGTGACGTGGCAGCCGATCGGCTGACCCTCACGCAGCTTGAACTGCGCGATGGACTTCCGGGCCTTCGTGACGGCCGGCTTCTGACCGGTGATCGTCGTCAGGTCCTTGATGGCGCCGTCGATCAGCTTGGAGTCGCGGGCGGCGTCGCCCACACCCATGTTGACCACGATCTTCACGAGGCCGGGAATCTGCATGACGTTCTCGTAGGAGAACTCCTCACGCAGCTTGCCCGCGATGTCCTCGCGGTACTTCGTCTTGAGACGCGGAGTGGTAGCCATCAGATGTCCTCACCCGTCCGCTTGGCAACGCGGATCTTGTTGCCCTCGTCGTCGAAGCGGTAGCCGACGCGGGTGACGACCTTCTTGCCGTCCTTCTCCACAACCAGCTGAACGTTGCTCACGTGGACCGGGGCCTCGGTGATGACGATGCCGCCGGCCTGGTTCTGCGCGGCCTTGGTGTGCTTCTTGACCCGGTTGACACCCTCGACCAGGACGCGGTTGTCAGCGGGGAAGGCGACGATGACCTTGCCCTGCTTGCCCTTGTCCTTGCCGGTGATGACCTGAACCAGGTCGCCCTTCTTGATCTTCATGCTTACAGCACCTCCGGCGCGAGCGAGATGATCTTCATGAACTTCTTCTCGCGCAGCTCACGGCCCACCGGGCCGAAGATACGGGTGCCGCGAGGGTCGCCGTCGTTCTTCAGAATGACAGCGGCGTTCTCGTCGAAGCGGATGTACGAGCCGTCCTGGCGGCGGCGCTCCTTGACGGTGCGAACGATGACAGCCTTGACGACGTCACCCTTCTTCACGTTGCCGCCGGGGATCGCGTCCTTGACGGTGGCGACGATGACGTCACCGACGCCCGCGTAGCGGCGACCGGAACCACCGAGAACACGGATGCAAAGGATCTCCTTGGCACCAGTGTTGTCGGCGACACGCAGTCGCGACTCCTGCTGGATCACGTGTATCTCCTGTTTGTCTGCCGGTTCCCGGCGGGGGCTTCACGCTCCGAAGAGCGCTCGCCCCCACCGAGCCTGGCGGAACGAATCCGGGGGAAACCCCCCGGACTGATTACTTGGCCTTCTCGAGGATCTCGACGATGCGCCAGCGCTTGCTCGCCGACAGCGGACGCGTCTCCATGATGAGGACGCGGTCGCCGACGCCGGCAGCGTTCTGCTCGTCGTGAGCCTTGAGCTTGTTCGTACGGCGGATGACCTTGCCGTACAGCGCGTGCTTGACGCGGTCCTCGACAGCGACGACGACGGTCTTGTCCATCTTGTCGCTGACGACCAGACCCTCACGGGTCTTGCGGAAACCGCGCTGCTCGGGGGTCTCAGTCACGTTCTTCTCGCTCATCAGGCGCTCTCCACCGTCTCGATACCGAGCTCACGCTCGTGCATCAGGGTGTAGATGCGAGCGATGTCCTTACGGACGGACTTGAGCCGGCCGTTGTTCTCCAGCTGACCCGTGGCCGCCTGGAAGCGGAGCTTGAACAGCTCCTCCTTGGCCTCGCGCAGCTTGCCAACGAGCTCCTCGTTGCCGAGCTCGCGCAGCTCGGACGCCTTGGTTCCCGTCGCCATCACGACTCACCTGCCTCGCGCCGAACAATCCGGCACTTCATCGGAAGCTTGTGAGCAGCGCGGGTGAGCGCCTCACGAGCAATCTTCTCGTTCGGGTAGGACAGCTCGAACATGACCCGGCCCGGGTGCACGTTCGCGATCCACCACTCGGGAGAACCCTTACCGGAACCCATGCGGGTCTCGGCAGGCTTCTTGGTGAGCGGGCGGTCCGGGTAAATGTTGATCCAGACCTTGCCGCCACGCTTGATGTGGCGGGTCATCGCGATACGAGCCGCCTCGATCTGGCGGTTCGTCACGTACGCCGGGGTCAGCGCCTGGATGCCGTACTCGCCGAACGAGACCTCAGTACCGCCCTTGGCCATACCGCGGCGCTTCGGGTGGTGCTGCTTGCGGTGCTTGACCCTACGAGGGATCAGCATGTCGGTCAGGCCTCCGTTCCGGTGCTCTCGGCCGGAGCGGCGGCGGGAGCGTCGGCCTTGGGGGCCTCGGCACCAGCAGCCTGCTGCGGCTTGCGGCCACCACGGCCGCCGCGCTCGCCACCACGGCCACCACGGCCGGCGGGACGGTCGCCAGCGCCCTGAGCACCACGGGCCGGGCGGTTACCCGCACGGGCCGCAGCGTTCTCGGCGCGAACCTCGGCGATGTTCTTGACGTCGCCCTTGTAGATCCAGACCTTCACACCGATACGGCCGAAGGTGGTCTTGGCCTCGAAGAAGCCGTAGTCCACGTTCGCGCGCAGCGTGTGCAGCGGCACACGACCCTCGCGGTAGAACTCGGAGCGGGACATCTCGGCGCCGCCGAGGCGACCGCCACACTGGATCTTGATGCCCTTGGCGCCGGCCTTCATCGTGCCCTGCATGCTCTTACGCATGGCGCGACGGAAGGAGACGCGGGAGGAGAGCTGCTCGGCAACGGCCTGGGCGACCAGCTGGGCATCGAGCTCGGGGTTCTTGACCTCGAGGATGTTCAGCTGGACCTGCTTGCCCGTGAGCTTCTCGAGGTCACCGCGGATGCGGTCGGCCTCGGCGCCACGGCGACCGATGACGATGCCCGGACGAGCGGTGTGGATGTCCACACGCACGCGGTCACGGGTGCGCTCGATCTCAACCTTCGAGATGCCGGCGCGCTCCATGCCGGACGTCATCATCCTGCGGATGGCGACGTCTTCCTTGACGTAGTCCTTGTACAGCTTGTCGGCGTACCAACGCGACTTGAAGTCGGTGGTGATGCCGAGCCGGAACCCGTGCGGGTTTACCTTCTGGCCCATTACCGGGAACCTTCCTTGCTGCTGACGACCACGGTGATGTGGCTGGTCCGCTTGCGGATCCGGTAGGCACGGCCCTGGGCACGCGGACGGAACCGCTTCAGGGTCGGGCCCTCGTCCACGTACGCCTCGCTGATGACCAGCGAAGAGGCGTCCGGGTGGTTGTAGTTGTGTGCGGCGTTGGCAATGGCGCTGTCCAGCACCTTGCCAACCGGCACGCTCGCGGCCTGCGGGGCGAAACGCAGGACCGCCTGAGCCTCCGTGGCATCCATGCCACGGATAAGGTCCACCACTCGGCGGGCCTTCATGGGCGTGACGCGGATGTACCGCGCCTGGGCCCTGGCTTCCATGGTTGTCCCTTCGGTGTAAGTCATAGTCGTAACCACCCCGCCTTTAGCGGCGCTTCGACTTCCGGTCGTCCTTGACGTGGCCGCGGAAGGTGCGAGTCGGCGAGAACTCGCCGAGCTTGTGGCCGACCATCGACTCGGTGACGAACACCGGGACGTGGGTCTTGCCGTTGTGCACCGCGATGGTGTGACCCAGCATGCTGGGGATGATCATCGAGCGACGGGACCAGGTCTTGATGACGTTCTTGGTGCCGGCTTCGTTCTGGACGTCCACCTTCTTTACGAGGTGGTCGTCGACGAAGGGCCCCTTCTTGAGACTGCGCGGCATCTAAACCCGCTCCTAGCGCTTCTTGTTCGTCTTGCGGCGGCGGACGATGTACTTGCTCGAAGCCTTCTTCGGCGAGCGAGTACGACCCTCCTTCTGACCCCACGGGGAGACCGGGTGGCGACCACCGCTGGTCTTACCCTCACCACCACCGTGCGGGTGGTCGACCGGGTTCATCGCGACACCGCGGACGGAGGGGCGAACGCCCTTCCAGCGCATGCGGCCGGCCTTGCCCCAGTTGATGTTCGACTGCTCGGCGTTGCCGACCTCGCCGACCGTGGCGCGGCAGCGCGCGTCGACGAGACGGATCTCGCCGGACGGCATGCGGAGGTGGGCCATGACGCCCTCCTTCGCCAGCAGCTGCACCGAGGCACCGGCGGAGCGGGCGAACTTGGCGCCGCCACCGGGACGGAGCTCGATCGCGTGGATCGTGGTACCGACCGGGATGTTGCGGAGTGCCAGGTTGTTGCCGGGCTTGATGTCGGCCGTGGGGCCGTTCTCAATCCGGTCGCCCTGCTTCAGGCTCTTCGGCGCGATGATGTAGCGCTTCTCGCCGTCGGCGTAGTGCAGCAGCGCGATGCGCGCCGTGCGGTTGGGGTCGTACTCGATGTGCGCGACCTTCGCCGGCACGCCGTCCTTGTCGTGACGACGGAAGTCGATCACGCGGTAGGCGCGCTTGTGACCGCCACCCTGGTGGCGAACAGTGATCCGACCGGTGTTGTTACGGCCGCCCTTGCTGTGCAGAGGGCGAACCAGCGACTTCTCCGGCGTGGACCGCGTGATCTCGACAAAGTCGGCGACGCTGGAGCCACGACGGCCCGGGGTCGTCGGCTTGTACTTGCGGATACCCATTTCTCAGTCCTCGTCCGATTCCGGACGACTAGACCTCCGTTAGGAGGCCTGGCCGCCGAAGATGTCGATTCGGTCGCCCTCAGCGAGGGTCACGATGGCGCGCTTGGTGTTCGCGCGCTTGCCGAAACCGGTCTTGGTGCGCTTGCGCTTACCCTGACGGTTGATCGTGTTGACCCCGGTGACCTTGACCGAGAAGACCGCCTCGACGGCCTGCTTGATCTGGGTCTTGTTGGCGCCGGGCGCGACGATGAACGTGTACTTGTTCTCGTCCAGCAGCGCGTAGCTCTTCTCCGAGACAACCGGCTTGATCAGCAGGTCGCGCGGGTCAGTGAAGGTCTTGCTGGTAACGGTCGCCTCAGACATCAGGCGTCGCTCCCTTCGGTCTCGTCGGCCTTGGGGCCAGACACGAAGGACTCGAAAGCGGCCTTGGTGAAGACCACGTCGTCAGAGACGATCACGTCGTACGTGTTCAGCTGGCCCGGCTCCAGGATGTGAACCTGGGGCAGGTTGCGGGCGGACAGCCACGCGGCCTCGTCGGCGCGGTCGACGACCAGGAGCAGGTTCTTGCGCTCCGAGATCTTGCCGAACAGCGTCTTGGCGGCCTTCGTGGAGGCGGCACCCTCGACCACGCCGGTGATGACGTGGATGCGGGAGTGACGCGCACGGTCCGAGAGGGCACCGCGGAGAGCGGCGGCCTTCATCTTCTTCGGGGTCCGCTGGGAGTAGTCACGCGGCTGCGGGCCGTGGACGACGCCACCGCCGACGAACTGCGGAGCGCGGGTGGAACCCTGGCGAGCGCGGCCGGTGCCCTTCTGGCGGTACGGCTTGCGGCCACCACCACGGACTTCGCCACGACGCTTGGTCTTGTGCGTGCCCTGACGGGCAGCAGCCAGCTGAGCGACAACGACCTGGTGGATCAGCGGAACGCTGGTCTTGGCGTCGAAGATCTCCGCGGGGAGCTCGACGGTACCGGCCTTGTCGCCTGCCGGCGAAAGGATGTCAATGGTGCTCATTACCTCAAGCCCCCTTGGCCGCGGTACGGACCAGGACGAGGCCGCCGTTCGGACCGGGGACCGCACCCTTGATGAGGAGCAGACCCTTCTCCGCGTCAACCGCGTGGATGGTCAGGTTCTGGGTGGTGACGCGCTCGTTACCCATACGACCGGCCATGCGCATGCCCTTGAAGACACGCCCAGGGGTGGCGCAGCCACCGATCGAACCGGGGGAGCGGTGCTTGCGCTGGACGCCGTGACCGGCACCGAGGCCCTTGAAGTTGTGACGCTTCATGACACCGGCGAAGCCCTTGCCCTTGCTGTTGCCCGTGACGTCAACCTTGACGCCGGACTCGAACACCTCAGCAGTGATCTCCTGGCCGAGCGTGTACTCGCTGGCGTCGGAGGTGCGGAGCTCCACCAGGTGGCGGCGGGGGGTGACGTCGGCCTTGGCGAAGTGGCCCTTGAGGGGCTTGTTCACCTTGCGCGGGTCGATCTCGCCGAAGGCGATCTGGACCGACTCGTAGCCGTCGATGTCGTTCGTACGGACCTGGGTAACGACGCAGGGTCCGGCCTTGACCACGGTGACCGGGACGACACGGTTGTTCTCGTCCCAGACCTGGGTCATGCCGAGCTTCTCGCCCAGGACGCCCTTGATCTGCTTTGCCATCTTCTCGACGCCTCTCAGAGCTTGATCTCGATGTCAACGCCGGCCGGAAGGTCCAGGCGCATCAGCGAGTCAACGGTCTTGGGAGTCGGGTCGAGGATGTCGATCAGGCGCTTGTGCGTGCGCATCTCGAAGTGCTCGCGCGAGTCCTTGTACTTGTGCGGCGACTTGATGACGCAGTACACGTTCTTCTCAGTGGGCAGCGGCACCGGGCCTGCGACCGACGCACCAGTGCGGGTCACCGTCTCGACGATCTTCTTCGCCGAGGAGTCGATGACCTCGTGGTCGTAGGCCTTGAGCCGGATGCGGATCTTCTGTCCCGCCATGGCTACTCCGTAGTCCTGTCTGTATGTGGAACGCTCTGGCTCCCGGTTGGCCGCGGGATGACTCCCGCAGTCTTTCCTCCGACCCACGCGGTCGGGCGTGTCGCACACCCTCTACAGAAAATTCCCATACGGAAATTCCCTCGTCCAAGGGGATGCGGTCCCTGACCGCGCATCGGGGGAGAGACACCCACCGAGTGCCTGGTAAGCACCTTGCTGACACTTCCCAGAAGATTCCCGTACGTCCGTCCCCATTGCTGCCCCGAAAGGCAGATTAAGGACGACGAGTACTGTGGGACTCGCTTCCGGTCCTCCCGGCGGGAGGCGCGCAGCATCGGCACTCAACCGAGCAACTTGAGTAGTCTGCCATACGGGACACGTACCTGGCCAATCGGGCGGAAGAGAATACCCCGCCGCGCGGACACGTCAAACTACGGCGCGCGTTTGCCCGACGGGGTCCCTGCCTGGTCAGGAGCGGGAAAGCGTCCCGCACTCCTCCTGGCGGCCGGTGTCGATGCCGCCGCTGCGGTCGTACGGATCGACCGCCGCGCCGGAGGGTTCCGGTCCGCTTGCCTCGCCGTCCGAGAAGAAGGACGGGTGCAGATAGCCGTCGTACCGGTCACAGGCCGTGTTGGCGACGTCCCGAAGGTTCGTGCGGATCCACAACGTCCCCGGCGTCGACTCCCACGCCTTCGGGTCCACGACCTGGAACGTCATCTCGCGCCGCACGATGGTCCGGGCCACGTCCTCCGGGTTCCCCCGGACCTTCACGAAGGGGTGGACGAAGGAGTAGTCCACCTTGATCTCGGCCTGGCCGGGCTCGGGACCCGCCTCCAGCCACATCCGCCCGCGCACCTTGACCACGTCGCCGACCGGTCGCAGCTCCGCGGGGTCGTACCGGGTGAACAGCTCCAGCGGGTCCGTCTCCTCGGTCGGCCGCTCGTACGCCGTCCGCATCCGCCGGTGCGTGTCGCCGTCCTTCGGATCGAGCAGCGCCAGCGCGGCCGCCGGGCGCTCGCCGCGCAGTACGGCCGGGTCCAGGTTGGCGGCCACCAGGAACTGCTTCGCCTTGGCGAGCCCGTCCGCGATCCGGTCCTGGTCCACGCCGTTGAGGGCCCGGGCCGGCGGCACCTCGATGGCGGCGGCGCCGTCCGCCCACTGGAGGGCCGGCGAGCCGCGGAACGGATCCTTCACGGTCGGCCTGTCGGGGTGCTCGACCTCCGGCGCCCCGGTCGGGCGGCCGGACTCCGCCGCCAACGGGCCGACGCGCTCCGCCTCTTGGCGCGCATCGGCCTTTCCCGTGACCCGGTCGATCAGCAGCTCCGGCCGCAGGGCGATCAGCGCCAGGCCGGCCACGAACAGGATCGCCGCCGCGCCCTTCAGTCGCCGCTTGCCCCTCCCCCGGCGCTCCCGCTCCTGCCAGGTCGGCCCGGTGCGCCAGCCCGGCGGCTCCGCCGCGGTCGCGTTCCGCCCGCGTCCGAAGCGGCCCGCCGCCTTCCGCCGTTCCTCGTCCTCGCGCCGCAGCCGCTCGGTCACCATCCGCGCCCGCGCGGACGGTTCCTTCGGCACGTCCGAACTCCGCTGCCCCGCCTGCTCGCCGAACCGCTGCCACTCCTCGTCGGATATGCGCGGTCCGTCGTCCTGCTGTGCCATCCCTGCCCCACCCCGTGAACCGTTCCACCGCGCCCGAAGGCGCCCCCTGCATCTGCGGTGCGAGCGTCTCATACGCCACCGACAGCCCCTCCGGCGCCCGTCCGCTCCCCCCGGGCCGCCGGGCATGCGGAAGGGCCCCTTCCCGCCGCCGGAGCGGTGGGAAGGGGCCCTTCCGTCATGCATGGTGTCCGCTCGCGCGGACGACCGGGTCAGAGCACGAAATTACTTCGTGATCTTGGTGACCTGGCCGGCGCCCACGGTACGACCACCCTCACGGATGGCGAACTTCAGGCCCTCTTCCATCGCGACGGGCTGGATGAGGTTGACCGTCATGTCGGTGTTGTCACCGGGCATGACCATCTCGGTGCCCTCGGGGAGGGTCACAACGCCCGTCACGTCCGTGGTACGGAAGTAGAACTGCGGGCGGTAGTTGTTGAAGAACGGGGTGTGACGGCCACCCTCGTCCTTCGACAGGATGTACGCGGCGGCCTCGAACTCGGTGTGCGGCGTGACCGAACCGGGCTTGATGATGACCTGGCCGCGCTCGACGTCCTCGCGCTTGATGCCACGGAGGAGCAGACCGACGTTCTCGCCCGCCTGGCCCTCGTCGAGCAGCTTGCGGAACATCTCGATGCCGGTGACCGTGGTGGTGGTCTTCTCCTGCTTGATGCCGATGATGTCAACGGTCTCGTTGACCTTCAGGACACCACGCTCGATACGACCGGTGACGACGGTGCCACGACCGGTGATCGTGAAGACGTCCTCGACGGGCATGAGGAAGGGCTTCTCGGTGTCACGCGGCGGGGTCGGGATCGCCTCGTCGACGGCGTCCATCAGGCCGAGGAGCTTGTCGCCCCACTCCTTGTCGCCCTCGAGCGCCTTCAGCGCGGAGACCTGGACGACCGGAAGGTCGTCGCCCGGGAAGTCGTACTCGGAGAGCAGCTCACGGACCTCGAGCTCGACGAGCTCCAGGATCTCCTCGTCGTCCACCATGTCGGCCTTGTTCAGGGCGACGACGATGTACGGGACGCCGACCTGGCGGGCCAGGAGCACGTGCTCCTTGGTCTGCGGCATCGGGCCGTCGGTGGCGGCGACCACGAGGATGGCACCGTCCATCTGCGCGGCACCGGTGATCATGTTCTTGATGTAGTCCGCGTGACCCGGGCAGTCGACGTGGGCGTAGTGACGCGCCTCGGTCTGGTACTCGACGTGCGCGATCGAGATGGTGATACCGCGCTGACGCTCCTCAGGAGCCTTGTCGATCTGATCGAAGGCCGAAGCCGCGTTCAGGTCCGGGTACTTGTCGTGCAGCACCTTGGTA
This sequence comes from Streptomyces sp. NPDC029836, assembly GCF_055574495.1. Lineage (NCBI taxonomy): Bacteria > Bacillati > Actinomycetota > Actinomycetes > Kitasatosporales > Streptomycetaceae > Streptomyces > Streptomyces sp. NPDC029836. The sequence goes on from NZ_JBVHZI010000013.1 coordinate 107,266, forward strand.
ATGGCGGCCGTGAGGGTCGTCTTACCGTGGTCAATGTGACCGATGGTGCCGATGTTGACGTGCGGCTTAGTCCGCTCGAACTTCGCCTTCGCCACGGGGGTCCTCCTGAGAGTGGTTCTGTACGCCTTGAATGGTCGGCGCCAGGTGATCTTTGCTGGATAGCCGGTTCCCCCGGGGCAGCGGGAGGGTTGCTCCTGTTGCCCCAGAGGCTCCGGTGACAAGCCTAAAGCGTGTACTCGGAAGAGTTACTCGCCCTTGGCCTTCGCGATGATCTCCTCAGCGACGTTCCGGGGAACCTCGGCGTAGGAGTCGAACTGCATCGAGTAGCTGGCGCGACCCGAGGTCTTGCTGCGGAGGTCTCCGACGTAGCCGAACATCTCCGAAAGCGGCACGAGGCCCTTCACGAGACGAGCGCCGTGACGCTCCTCCATGGCCTGGATCTGGCCACGGCGGGAGTTGATGTCACCGATGACGTCGCCCATGGACTCCTCGGGCGTGGTGACCTCAACGGACATCATCGGCTCGAGCAGGACGGGAGACGCCTTGCGAGCGGCTTCCTTGAAGGCCTGCGAACCGGCGATCTTGAAGGCGAGCTCCGAGGAGTCCACCTCGTGGTAGCCACCGTCGAGAAGAATGACGCGAACGCCGGTCATCTCGTAGCCGGCCAGGATGCCGAACTGCATGGCTTCCTGCGCACCGGCGTCGACCGAGGGAATGTACTCCCTCGGGATGCGGCCACCGGTGACCTTGTTGACGAACTCGTACGCCGGACCGTCGGCCTCGAGGATGGGCTCGATCGCGATCTGCACCTTGGCGAACTGACCGGTACCACCGGTCTGCTTCTTGTGGGTGTAGTCGTGACGCTCGACGGTCTTGCGGATCGTCTCGCGGTAGGCCACCTGCGGCTTGCCGACGTTGGCCTCGACCTTGAACTCGCGCTTCATGCGGTCGACCAGCACCTCGAGGTGCAGCTCGCCCATACCGCCGAGGATGGTCTGGCCGGTCTCCTCGTCCGAGTGGACGTGGAAGGAGGGGTCCTCCTCCGCCAGGGACTGGATGGCGACACCCAGCTTCTCCTGGTCGCCCTTGGACTTGGGCTCGATGGCGACCTGGATGACCGGAGCCGGGAAGTCCATGGACTCCAGGATCACGGGCGCCTTGTCGTCACACAGCGTCTCACCGGTGGTGGTCTGCTTCAGGCCCATGACGGCGACGATGTCACCGGCGCCCACCGACGCGATCTCCTCACGCTTGTTCGCGTGCATGCGGTAGATCTTGCCGATGCGCTCCTTCTTGCCCTTGACGGAGTTCAGCACCGCGGTGCCGGCCTCCAGGCGGCCCGAGTAAACCCGGACGAAGGTGAGCTTGCCGAGGTGCGGGTCACGCATGATCTTGAACGCGAGCGCCGCGAGGGGCTCCTCGTCCGAGGGCTTGCGCTTCACGACGACCTCGGCGTCACGGACGTCGTGGCCTTCGATGGCCTCGATGTCCAGCGGCGACGGGAGGTAGCGGACGACGGCGTCGAGCAGGGGCTGAACACCCTTGTTCTTGAACGCCGTACCACAGAACACCGCGGTGATCGTGGGCTCGCCCTTGCCCTTGCCGGAGCCGAGGATGATGCGACGCACGGCGGCGTGCAGCTGCTCGACGGAGGGCTCGTTGCCCTCCAGGAACAGCTCCATGATCTCGTCGTCGTTCTCGGCGACGGTCTCGACCAGCTTGCCGCGCCACTCTTCAGCAGCCTCGGTGTGCGTGGCCGGGATGTCGACGATGTCGTACATCTCGCCCTTGGTCGCCTCGGCGGACCAGACGAACGCCTTCATCGTGACGAGGTCGACGACACCCTGGAAGTCGGCCTCGGCACCGATGGGGAGCTGCATGACGATCGGAACCGCACCGAGGCGGTCCTTGATCATGTCGACGCAGCGGTGGAACTCGGCGCCGGTGCGGTCCAGCTTGTTGACGAAGCAGATGCGCGGGACGCCGTAGCGGTCCGCCTGACGCCAAACGGTCTCGGACTGCGGCTCAACACCGGCGACACCGTCGAACACGGTGACGGCGCCGTCGAGGACGCGGAGCGAACGCTCCACCTCGACGGTGAAGTCCACGTGACCCGGGGTGTCGATGATGTTGATGGTGTGGTCGACGTCTTCGAGCGGCCAGTGACAGGTGGTGGCGGCAGACGTGATGGTGATACCACGCTCCTGCTCCTGCTCCATCCAGTCCATCGTGGCGGCGCCGTCGTGGACCTCACCGATCTTGTAAGACACACCGGTGTAGAACAGGATGCGCTCGGTGGTGGTCGTCTTGCCCGCGTCGATGTGGGCCATGATCCCGATGTTGCGGACCTTGGCCAGGTCAAGCGAAGTGGTAGCCATAAGGCTTCGGTCTTCTCTCGGTCTCGATGTGGGGTGGGACTACCAGCGGTAGTGCGCGAAGGCCTTGTTGGACTCGGCCATCTTGTGCGTGTCCTCACGCTTCTTGACGGCCGCACCGAGGCCGTTCGAGGCGTCGAGGAGCTCGTTCATGAGGCGCTCGGTCATGGTCTTCTCACGACGGGCGCGGGAGTAACCCACGATCCAGCGCAGCGAGAGGGTGGCCGCGCGACCGGGCTTGACCTCGATCGGAACCTGGTAGGTCGCGCCACCGACACGGCGGGACTTGACCTCGAGCGACGGCTTGACGTTCTCCAGCGCGCGCTTCAGCGTGATGACCGGGTCAGCGCCGGTCTTCTCGCGGAGGCCTTCCATGGCGCCGTAAACGATGCGCTCGGCGGTGGAGCGCTTGCCGTTCAGGAGGATCTTGTTGATGAGCGACGTCACCAGAGGAGATGCGTAGACCGGGTCGATGATGACCGGGCGCTTCGGGGCGGGGCCCTTACGAGGCATTCTTACTTCTCCTTCTTGGCGCCGTAGCGGCTGCGGGCCTGCTTGCGGTTCTTGACAGCCTGGGTGTCAAGCGCACCGCGGATGATCTTGTAACGAACACCCGGCAGGTCCTTCACACGGCCACCACGCACGAGCACGATCGAGTGCTCCTGCAGGTTGTGTCCCTCACCCGGAATGTAAGCGGTGACCTCGATGCCGGAGGTCAGACGCACGCGCGCGACCTTACGGAGCGCCGAGTTCGGCTTCTTCGGGGTGGTCGTGAACACACGCGTGCAGACGCCGCGACGCTGGGGCGAAGCCTCAAGCGCGGGGGTCTTTGTCTTCTCGACCTTGTCCTGCCGGCCCTTACGGACCAGCTGCTGGATCGTAGGCACTACTTCTCCGGTTTCTGTGTGCCGTGTAGTGAAACTAACCTGGAACATCTCCGACCCACGCGGTCGGGTGTGTCGGATCCGGCGGACCTCCGCGCAAGCACGGAAACGCATGGATCGCGGTGGCCGATGCGGGCTCACGTGCGGTTGGTGGACACGCACAGGAGCCCAGGCACACCCCAGGCACAAGGTCTGAGCGTACCCACCGCATCCACTCCGGTCAAAACATGAGCCCAGCCGCCCCGACCTCCGCACCTCCACAGGTCAGGTGCCGCACGGGCGTACGCCCTCTGAGGCGGCCCGGCCGCGCGGAGTTCGAGCCGACGTGGTAGAGCGGGCCAACTACACTTCCAGCGAATCCCAGCAGGTCAGTCCAAAACGTACGAGCGCCAGGAGCAGGACATTGGGGACGGTCACCTCGGAGCCGAAGACGGCCGGCAGCCCGCCCCCCGGCGACGGCCGGGGCCCCGCCACGCGCCGACGCACCCGCCCGACCGGCCTGTACGGTCCGCTCCTCGCGTTCCTGGTCACCGCGGGCGCCTTCTGCGCGGCCTGGGTGGCCCGCGGCACCTTCCCCTTCGGCAACACCGGCCGGGCCCTCAACGACCAGGCCAACCAGTACGTCCCGTTCCACCGCGCGCTATGGGACCTGGTCCACGGCCAGGCCGCCGGGGACGTGCTGTTCACCTGGCGCGGGGGCTTCGGTCAACAGTTCCTGTCCGACTACTACACCTACCTCGGCAACCCGTTCTCCTGGCCGGCCGTGCTCGTCCCGCGCGAGCACGTGGACCTGGCCGTCTTCGCGATCACCCCGATCACCATGGGCACCGCCGCCGCCCTGATGACGGTGTACCTCGGCAAGCTCCGGAGCGGCCCGTGGTGGCAGCGGGGCGTGCTCGGGGCGACGTACGGGCTGTGCGGCTGGGCGCTGAGCGACGCCTCGTACATCCCGATGTGGCTGTGGGGCCTGGTGGCCCTGCCGCTGCTCGGGATCGCCGTCGAGTGGTGCCTGGAGGGGCGCCGGTGGCCGGGGGTGGCGCTGCTGGTCTCGCTCGCCTGGTTCGGCAACTTCTACACCGCGATGATGGCGACGATGGCCGCCTGCGTGCTGCTCGCCGTCCGCCTGATCACCCTCGACCTGACGGGCGCCCAGCGGTTGCGGGCCCTGGCCCGGGCCGCCACGGCGACGGTGACGGGCATCCTGCTGACGCTGCCCCTGCTGCTGCCGTCGTTCCTGTCCAGCGGGGCGGCGCAGCCCACGAAGGCGGCCGCCTTCGACCCGGTGCGGATCGAGATCTTCCTGGCGGGGATGTTGCCGGCGACGCACCTGTGGGGCGGCCGGCCCCGGCTCTACGTCGCCTCGCTCGGCCTGATCCTGGCCGGCGCCTTCCTCTTCAACACCGCCATCGCGAAGCGGACCCGGCTGGTGTGGGCGGCCGCGACCCTGCTCGTCGTCGTCTCCTTCCAGTTCCCGCCGACGCAGTACGTCTGGCACGGGCTGGCCGTGCCCAACGGCAACCCGTACCGCGAGGCGTTCGTCTTCAGCGGCATGGTCGTGGTGCTGGCCTGGCTGTCGTTGGCCAACCGGCCCCGCCCGCTGCACCTGGCGCTCGCCGCCGCGCTGCTGGTCGTGGCCGCCTTCGTGCTGCGGCGCACCGACGACTTCGGCGGCTGGACGTGGCCCGCGGTCCTCGGCGGCGGCTCTCTCTCGCTGCTGGCCCTGGTCCTGCTGGGGCTCGGGCAGGGACACGGGCTCGGGCACGGGCACGGGCACGGGTCCAGGCTCGGCGACAAGCGCCGGTTCCTGGTCCCGGTGGCCGCCGCCCTGATGGTCGCCGTCGTCTTCGCCGAGTCCACGGCCGCCGCGGCCAACGCGGACGCCCGGCGCGCCCGCGAACGCTGGGCGAAACCGGCCGCGACCTCCAGCCAGTCCATCGCGAACCACTTCGAGGCCGTCCGAGGCGTGGACGGATGGCCCGCCCACCGGACGGATTCGGGCGCGCCGCAGACCTCGTACAACGACGCGCTCGCCCTTCGGGCGGAGGGGCCGCAGTACTACAGCAGCTACCTCCCGGCGGCCACGTACCAGGCCCTGGAACCGCTGGGCTACGGCTGGAAGAACGACGGCCGGACCTTCTTCGGCGCCGACAACCCGGTGCTCGACGCGATCTTCTCGATCGGCGCCCGGGTCCGCCCGGGCACCGCCCCCGACTCCTGGACGGCCACCACCTTCGCGGCGCCGCCCCTGGTCACCCTCCGCTCGACCCCGTACGCCTCCCCGAACCCCGCGGACAGCGTCTGGGCCCACCAGGAGAACGTCCTGGGCGCCACGGTGTACCGCGTCCCCGAGGTCCGCCGCGGCGGCACCCCCACCGCGCAGGCGTACACCGCGCAGTGCGCTCCCGGCTCCGCGGCCTTCTGGTACTCCCCCGAGCTCTACGGCAGCCTGGCGCACGGTTCCGCCCGCCGCCCCCTGGAGGACCGCATGAGCGGGGTCCTCCCGCTGGGCCCCGTCCCCGCCTCGGGCGCCGTCGAGGTCACCGTCGACACCCGGACCGCCGACGCCACGGCCGGCGCGCACCCCATCGGCTGCCTCGACCGGACCGCCCTGGACGCCCGGATCCGCGACCTGACGGCCACCGGCGCCACCTCCGTCGACACGGGCGGCCACACCATCGAGGCGACCCTCCCCCGCGGCGCCTCGGGCACCGCCGTCCTGGCCATGACGAACGTCCCGGGCTGGCAGTGCTCGGCACCGATCCGCCCCTTCCACGGCCTGGTCGCCCTGGACATCGCCCCCGGCACCTCGAAGGTCTCCTGCGCCTTCACCCCGAAGGGCCTCACCCCGGGCCTGGCAGCCGCCGCCCTGGCCCTCCTCACCCTCGTCTCGGTCACCACCACCACGTACGTCCGCCGCCGGCGCGAGAAGAACGCGTAGCGCCCCGACCCACGCGTGAGCCCCCCGGCCGGACGGCCGGGGGGCTCACGCGTACCCGGGCACGGGACGGGCCGGCCCCCGGGGGAACGCCGCAGGGCGGCCACCCTCTCGGGTGACCGCCCTGCGGTGGGTGCTCTGCTGCGACTCAGCCGTTGTACGGGCCGTAGTCGTAGTCCTCCAGCGGGACAGCCTGGCCGGAGCCGGTGCCGAAGGGCGAGTAGTCGATGTCGTCGTAACCGACGGCCGAGTACATCGCGGCCTTGGCTTCCTCGGTCGGCTCCACCCGGATGTTGCGGTAGCGGGCGAGGCCCGTACCGGCCGGGATGAGCTTACCGATGATGACGTTCTCCTTGAGGCCGATGAGGCTGTCGGACTTGGCGTTGATCGCCGCATCCGTCAGGACTCGGGTCGTCTCCTGGAAGGAGGCGGCCGACAGCCAGGATTCCGTCGCCAGCGAAGCCTTGGTGATACCCATCAGCTGCGGACGACCGGAGGCGGGGTGACCGCCCTCGGTGACCACGCGACGGTTCTCGGTCTCGAACTTCGAGCGCTCGACGAGCTCGCCCGGCAGGAGCTCCGCGTCGCCGGACTCGATGATCGTCACGCGGCGCAGCATCTGCCGGATGATGATCTCGATGTGCTTGTCGTGGATCGACACGCCCTGCGAGTTGTAGACCTTCTGGACTTCGCCGACCAGGTGGACCTGGACGGCACGCTGGCCGAGGATGCGCAGCACGTCGTGCGGGTTGGTGGCACCCATGGTGAGCTTCTGGCCCACCTCGACGTGGTCGCCCTCGTGCACGATGACCTTGGCGCGCTTGGAGATCGGGAACGCCGTCTCCTCGCTGCCGTCGTCGGGCGTGATGACGATCTTCTTCGTCTTCTCGGTCTCCTCGATCCGCACGCGACCGGCGGCCTCGGAGATCGGGGCGACACCCTTCGGGGTACGGGCTTCGAAGAGCTCGACGACACGCGGCAGACCCTGCGTGATGTCGTCACCGGCCACACCACCGGTGTGGAAGGTACGCATCGTCAGCTGGGTACCGGGCTCACCGATGGACTGGGCGGCGATGATGCCGACCGCCTCACCGATGTCGACCAGCTTGCCGGTGGCCAGCGAGCGGCCGTAGCAGAAGGCACAGGTGCCGACCGCGGACTCGCAGGTCAGGACCGAGCGGGTCTTGACCTCCTCGACGCCGTTCGCGATGAGGGCGTCGATGAGGACGTCACCGAGGTCCACGTTCGCCGGCGCGATGACCTTGCCGTCGATGACGACGTCCTCGGCCAGCATGCGGGCGTACACGGAGGTCTCGACGTCGTCCGCCTTCTGGAGGACACCCGCCTCGTTCTTGACACCGATCTTGAGCTTGAGGCCGCGCTCGGTGCCGCAGTCCTCCTCGCGGATGATGACGTCCTGCGAGACGTCCACCAGACGACGGGTGAGGTAACCCGAGTCGGCGGTACGCAGGGCGGTGTCCGCCAGACCCTTACGGGCACCGTGCGTGGAGATGAAGTACTCCAGAACGGTGAGGCCCTCACGGAAGGACGCCTTGATCGGACGCGGGATGGTCTCGTTCTTCGCGTTCGACACCAGACCACGCATACCGGCGATCTGTCGCATCTGCATCATGTTTCCTCGGGCACCCGAGTCAACCATCATGAAGATGGGGTTCGTCTTGGGGAAGTTCGCGTTCATCGCCTCGGCGACCTCGTTGGTCGCCTGCGTCCAGATCTGGATGAGCTCCTGAGTGCGCTCCTCCTTGGTGATCAGACCGCGCTCGTACTGCTTCTGGACCTTCTCGTCCTTGGCCTCGTAGCCCGCGACGATCGCCTTCTTCGCCTCGGGAACGACGACGTCGGAGATGGCCACGGTGACGCCCGAACGGGTCGCCCAGTGGAAGCCGGCCGCCTTCAGGTTGTCGAGCGTCGCCGCCACGATGACCTTGGGGTAGCGCTCCGCCAGGTCGTTGACGATCTCGGAGAGCTGCTTCTTGCCCACCGAGTAGTCGACGAACGGGTAGTCCTCGGGCAGCAGCTCGTTGAAGAGCGCGCGACCCAGGGTCGTCTTCAGACGGAAGCTGTCGCCCGGCTGGAACTCGCGTTCCCCGACGACGTCGTCGCCGGCTTCGGCGACCGGCGGCACCCAACCGCGCGGCGGGATGGTGCCCACCGGGAAGCGGATGTCGACGGACGACTGGAGAGCGAGCTCGCCGTTGTCGAACGCCATGGTCGCCTCGGCGGAGGAGCCGAACGCGCGGCCCTCACCCTTGACGTCACGGAGCTCACCGTCGGTGGTCAGGAAGAACAGACCGAGGACCATGTCCTGGGTCGGCATCGTGACCGGACGGCCGTCGGCGGGCTTCAGGATGTTGTTCGAGGACAGCATCAGGATGCGGGCCTCGGCCTGCGCCTCCGCGGAGAGCGGGAGGTGCACGGCCATCTGGTCACCGTCGAAGTCCGCGTTGAACGCGGTGCAGACGAGCGGGTGGATCTGGATGGCCTTGCCTTCGACCAGCTGGGGCTCGAAGGCCTGGATGCCGAGGCGGTGCAGCGTGGGCGCACGGTTCAGCAGGACCGGGTGCTCGGCGATGACCTCTTCGAGGACGTCGTAGACGACCGTGCGACCGCGCTCGACCATCCGCTTCGCCGACTTGATGTTCTGCGCGTGGTTCAGGTCGACCAGGCGCTTCATCACGAACGGCTTGAAGAGCTCCAGCGCCATGGCCTTGGGCAGACCACACTGGTGCAGCTTCAGCTGCGGACCGACGACGATCACGGAACGCGCGGAGTAGTCCACGCGCTTGCCGAGGAGGTTCTGACGGAATCGACCCTGCTTGCCCTTCAGCATGTCGCTGAGGGACTTCAGGGGACGGTTACCGGGACCGGTCACCGGACGACCACGACGACCGTTGTCGAAGAGGGCGTCGACGGCCTCCTGGAGCATGCGCTTCTCGTTGTTCACGATGATCTCGGGGGCACCGAGGTCGAGAAGGCGCTTCAGGCGGTTGTTGCGGTTGATCACGCGGCGGTACAGGTCGTTCAGGTCGGAGGTCGCGAAGCGGCCACCGTCCAGCTGCACCATCGGACGCAGGTCCGGCGGGATCACCGGCACGCAGTCCAGCACCATGCCCTTGGGGCTGTTGCTGGTCTGCAGGAACGCGGAGACGACCTTGAGGCGCTTGAGCGCACGGGTCTTCTTCTGGCCCTTGCCGGTACGGATGATCTCGCGGAGGCGCTCGGCCTCCTCCTCCAGGTCGAAGGACTCCAGGCGCTTCTGCAGCGCCGCGGCACCCATCGAACCGTCGAAGTACGTACCGAAGCGGTCGCGCAGCTCGCGGTAGAGCAGCTCGTCGCCCTCGAGGTCCTGGACCTTGAGGTTCTTGAAGCGGTTCCACACCTCGTCGAGGCGGTCGATCTCGCGCTGGGCGCGGTCACGGAGCTGCTTCATCTCGCGCTCGGCACCTTCGCGCACCTTGCGGCGTACGTCGGCCTTCGCGCCCTCGGCCTCGAGCTCGGCCAGGTCGGTCTCGAGCTTCTTGGCACGGCCTTCGAGGTCGGAGTCGCGGCGGTTCTCGATCTGCTGGCGCTCGACGGAGACGTGGGCCTCCAGCGACGGCAGGTCGCGGGTGCGGCGCTCGTCGTCCACGAACGTGATCATGTACGCGGCGAAGTAGATGACCTTTTCGAGGTCCTTCGGCGCGAGGTCCAGCAGGTATCCGAGGCGCGACGGGACGCCCTTGAAGTACCAGATGTGGGTGACGGGAGCGGCAAGCTCGATGTGGCCCATCCGCTCACGACGCACCTTGGCGCGCGTGACCTCGACGCCGCAGCGCTCGCAGATGATGCCCTTGAAGCGAACACGCTTGTACTTGCCGCAGTAGCACTCCCAGTCCCGGGTCGGACCGAAGATCTTCTCGCAGAAGAGTCCGTCCTTCTCGGGCTTGAGCGTGCGGTAGTTGATGGTCTCCGGCTTCTTGACCTCGCCGTGGGACCAGGTTCGGATGTCGTCCGCGGTGGCAAGGCCGATCCGCAGCTCGTCGAAGAAGTTGACGTCGAGCACTGTGCGTCAATCCCTCTTTCGGGGTCGAGTCTCAATCATGGTCTGAACGGTCCCGGGGATGACGGGGGGCTCTTGAGCGAGCCCCCCGTCAGGCCCGTCAGACCTCTTCGACGCTGCTCGGCTCACGCCGGGACAGGTCGATACCGAGCTCCTCCGCCGCGCGGAAGACGTCCTCGTCGGTGTCGCGCATCTCGATGGACATGCCGTCCGAGGACAGCACCTCCACGTTGAGGCAGAGCGACTGCATTTCCTTGATGAGCACCTTGAAGGACTCGGGAATGCCCGGCTCGGGGATGTTCTCGCCCTTGACGATGGCCTCGTAGACCTTCACGCGGCCGGTGACGTCATCGGACTTGATGGTCAGCAGCTCCTGGAGGGCGTAAGCGGCGCCATAAGCCTCAAGCGCCCACACCTCCATCTCACCGAAGCGCTGGCCACCGAACTGCGCCTTACCACCCAGCGGCTGCTGCGTGATCATCGAGTACGGACCGGTCGACCGCGCGTGGAGCTTGTCATCGACCAGGTGGTGGAGCTTGAGGATGTACATGTACCCGATGGAGATCGGGTCCGGGAACGGCTCGCCGGAGCGGCCGTCGAACAGACGCGCCTTGCCGGACGGGAGGACCAGGCGGTCACCGTCGCGGTTCGGGATGGTGTGCTCGAACAGACCCGTGAGTTCGTCCTCGCGGGCACCGTCGAACACCGGGGTGGCGACGTTGGTGCCGGGCTCGACGCGGTCGGCGCCGATGACCTTGAGGCGCTCGGCCCACTCCTCGCCGAGACCGGAGACGTCCCAGCCGCGGCTGGCGAGCCAGCCGAGGTGGATCTCCAGGACCTGACCCGGGTTCATTCGGGACGGGACACCCAGCGGGTTGAGGATGATGTCGACCGGCGTGCCGTCTTCCAGGAAGGGCATGTCCTCGATCGGAAGGATCTTGGAGATGACGCCCTTGTTGCCGTGACGACCGGCGAGCTTGTCGCCGTCGGTGATCTTGCGCTTCTGGGCGACGTAGACGCGGACCAGCTGGTTCACGCCCGGAGGAAGCTCGTCGCCCTCCTCGCGGTCGAAGACGCGGACGCCGATGACCTTGCCGATCTCACCGTGAGGAACCTTGAGCGAGGTGTCACGCACCTCGCGGGCCTTCTCACCGAAGATCGCGCGGAGCAGACGCTCCTCCGGGGTCAGCTCGGTCTCACCCTTGGGCGTGACCTTGCCGACCAGGATGTCGCCGGCGACGACGTCCGCACCGATGCGGATGATGCCGCGCTCGTCGAGGTCCGCGAGGACCTCCTCGGAGACGTTCGGGATGTCCCGGGTGATCTCCTCGGGGCCCAGCTTGGTGTCACGGGCGTCGACCTCGTGCTCCTCGATGTGGATCGAGGAGAGGACGTCGTCCTGTACGAGGCGCTGCGACAGGATGATCGCGTCCTCGTAGTTGTGACCTTCCCAGGGCATGAACGCCACGAGCAGGTTCTTGCCGAGGGCCATTTCGCCCTCTTCGGTCGCGGGACCGTCGGCGAGGACCTGGGACTCGATGATCCGGTCACCCTCGTTGACGATGACCTTCTGGTTGACCGAGGTGCCCTGGTTCGAGCGGGAGAACTTGGCGACGCGGTACGTGGTGTACGTGCCGTCGTCGTTGGCGACGGTGATGTAGTCGGCCGAGACCTCCTGGACGACACCGTCCTTCTCCGCACGGATCGAGTCACCGGCGTCGACCGCACAGCGGTACTCCATGCCGGTGCCGACGAGCGGCGCTTCCGCCTTGATGAGCGGAACGGCCTGGCGCATCATGTTCGCGCCCATGAGGGCACGGTTGGCGTCGTCGTGCTCCAGGAAGGGGATCATCGCGGTCGCGACGGACACCATCTGGCGCGGGGAGACGTCCATGTAGTCGACGTCGTCGCCGGCGATGTAGTCGATCTCGCCGCCACGACGACGAACCAGCACGCGGTTCTCGGTGAAGCGCATCTCGTCGTTCAGGCCGGCGTTGGCCTGGGCGATGACGAAGCGGTCTTCCTCGTCGGCCGTCAGGTAGTCGACGTCGTCGGTGACGACACCCTCGATGACCTTGCGGTACGGGGTCTCGACGAAACCGAACGCGTTGACGCGACCGTAGGACGCGAGCGAGCCGATCAGACCGATGTTCGGGCCTTCGGGGGTCTCGATCGGGCACATGCGGCCGTAGTGCGACGGGTGGACGTCTCGGACCTCGAAGCCGGCCCGCTCACGGGACAGACCACCGGGGCCCAGCGCCGACAGGCGGCGCTTGTGGGTCAGGCCCGACAGCGGGTTGTTCTGGTCCATGAACTGCGACAGCTGGCTGGTGCCGAAGAACTCCTTGATGGAGGCGACGACCGGCCGGATGTTGATCAGGGTCTGCGGCGTGATCGCCTCGACGTCCTGGGTCGTCATCCGCTCGCGGACGACGCGCTCCATACGAGCCAGACCCGTGCGGACCTGGTTCTGGATGAGCTCGCCGACGTTGCGCAGACGACGGTTGCCGAAGTGGTCGATGTCGTCGGTCTCGACGACGATCGAACGGCCGGACTCGCCGGTCGTCTCGGTCTCACCCGCGTGCAGCTTGACCAGGTACTTGATCGTCGCGATGACGTCGTCGGTGGTCAGCACACCGGCGTCGAGCGGCTCGTCGGCGCCGAGCTTCTTGTTCACCTTGTAGCGGCCGACCTTCGCGAGGTCGTAGCGCTTCGGGTTGAAGTAGAGGTTCTCGAGCAGCGTCTGAGCGGCCTCGCGGGTCGGCGGTTCGCCCGGACGCAGCTTGCGGTAGATGTCGAGCAGCGCGTCGTCCTGGCCCTGGGTGTGGTCCTTCTCCAGGGTGGCGCGCATGGACTCGTACTCGCCGAACTCCTCCAGGATCTGCTCGGTGGTCCAGCCGAGGGCCTTCAGGAGGACGGTGACGGACTGCTTGCGCTTGCGGTCGATGCGGACACCGACCATGTCGCGCTTGTCGATCTCCATCTCCAGCCAGGCACCCCGGGACGGGATGATCTTGGCGGCGAAGATGTCCTTGTCGGACGTCTTGTCGATGGAGGAGTCGAAGTAGACACCGGGGGAGCGGACAAGCTGCGACACGACGACACGCTCGGTGCCGTTGATGACGAAGGTGCCCTTGTTGGTCATGAGCGGGAAATCGCCCATGAAGACCGTCTGAGACTTGATCTCTCCGGTCTCGTTGTTCGTGAACTCGGCTGTGACGAACAGCGGCGCCGCGTACGTGAAGTCGCGGTCCTTGCACTCGTCGACAGAGTTCTTCGCCGGCTCGAAACGGTGGTCGCGGAAGGTCAGCGACATCGACCCGGAGAAGTCCTCGATCGGCGAGATCTCCTCGAAGATCTCTTCCAGACCGGACTTGGTGGGGACGTCCTGTCCACTCTCAAGCGCCGACTCGACGCGAGACTTCCAGGCGGCGTTGCCGAGCAGCCAGTCAAAGCTCTCGGTCTGCAGCGCCAGGAGGTTCGGAACCTCGAGGGGTTCCTTGATCTTTGCAAAGGAGATGCGCAGCGGGGCGGTGCTGGCACCGTTGTTCGTATTGGTCGAGGCGTTGCGCGAGGCGGCCAAGAGGGGGTCCTTCCGAGGGCTCGGACTCACTACGCGCGTACCGGTCCCAGCCGACACGGAAGACGGACGTTCTCGATCCGGCAGAAAAGACCAGGTCGGAGACGATCAATCAGTGTGCTCAAGCGTGGGCATGCCCCTGGCGACGGGCAGGGGGCAGCTAACAGGCAGCGCAAAGGGTCAGTGTAGCCACTCGGCTCACTGATGTCCAGACCAGGTTTCCGGAAACCGGCAACAGGCCTTCCCCATGTCGTTTGAACTACCCCTGCCAACGCTCGGCCTCGCACACAGAGCGCGTATCAGTACTGCCCTCTTCGTAACCGATCCATGCCTGGTATCTCGAATCCCACCGGGCGGAGTCGGCAACGGGACTGAGAATTGCGCGCCGCCGGCCGTTCGTCAAGGCCCCGTGCTCCGAGCGGATCATCTTCGGACCCTGCTCCAGGGCAACGATGATCACCCTACTCCCCAAGGGGACCAGGGCAAGTCAGGCACTACGGGTACGCCAAAGGGCGACCACCCTTACGGGTGATCGCCCTTGGAAGAGGCTTCGGAGAGCCTCTGAGGTGTTACTTGACCTCGACGCCGGCGCCGGCAGCCTTGAGGGCCTCGGCGGCCTTGTCAGCGGCCTCCTTGGCGACCTTCTCGAGGACGGGCTTCGGGGCGCCGTCAACGAGGTCCTTGGCTTCCTTCAGACCCAGGGAGGTCAGCTCGCGCACGACCTTGATGACCTGGATCTTCTTGTCGCCGGCACCGGTGAGGATGACGTCGAACTCGTCCTGCTCCTCAGCGGCCTCAACGGCGGCGGGGGCGCCCGGACCGGCAACGGCGACGGCCGCGGCGGCGGTGACGTCGAACTTCTCCTCGAACGCCTTAACGAACTCGGAGAGCTCGATGAGGGTGAGCTCCTCGAACTGGGCGAGGAGTTCGTCCTGGGTGAGCTTCGCCATGATGGGCGATCCTTCCACTAATTCGGCAGGTGCCGGATGTATATGGGGGCGGGCGTAACGGCCCGCTTTGACCCACGCACTAGGCGGCGTGGATCAGTGCGCGAGCCGAGTTACTCGGCACCGCCCTGCTCGGCGAGCTTGACGCGAAGCGCTTCCGCGGTGCGGACGAACTTCGACGGCAGCGCCTGGAAGAGCGAGGCAGCCTGGGACTGCTTGCCCTTGAACGCGCCGGCCAGCTTGCTGAGCAGAACCTCGCGGGACTCGAGGTCCGCAAGCTTCTTGATCTCATCGGCGGTGAGCGCCTTACCATCAAGGACACCCGCCTTGATGATGAGGTTGGGGTTGTCCTTGGCGAAGTCACGCAGGCTCTTCGCCGACTCCACCGGGTCACCGGTGATGAAGGCGACCGCGGTCGGACCAGCGAAGTGCTCGTCCAGCGCGGTGATCCCGGCCTGGTTGGCCGCAATCTTGGTCAGCGTGTTCTTCACCACGGCGTACTGGGCGTTCTCACCGAGCGAACGACGCAGCGTCTTGAGCTGCGCGACGGTGAGACCCCGGTACTCGGTCAGCACGGCGGCGTTCGAGCTCTGGAACTGGTCCGTGAGCTCGGCTACCGCGGCAGCCTTGTCGGGCCTTGCCATAGAGCGTCGGCCTCCTTCCGGGTGATGAGGACCGCTCAGAAGGGGCTGAACAAAACGAAACGCCCCGGCGCAAGCGCACGGGGCGTAAGCTCAACCGAATCACTCCGGGAGCTTCTCCACGAACACCTGCGCAGGACGTCCGCAGTCAGCGGATCCTTCGGCCGCCACGCTCTTGCGAGCACGGCAACGACCAGCGGTCTTTGGCTTCTGGTGAAGCGTACGTGAAGCGGTCCAGTCGAGGCAAATCGCCTCGGGAGCGCCCCGGGACACCGGTACCGCGGTGCCCTCGACAGCACTCAGGCGGTGCCGCCCGTGCTGCCCTTCATCATCTCCGCCAGGTCCACGACCTTGTCGGCCGGCGGGGCCGTGACCTCGACGGGCTTGTTGACGTCGTGGAACTTGATGGTGAGGTCCATCGGGCCCTCGGTGCCCTGGCCGCGGGTGCGGACCTGCTTGGTCTGGTCGGCCTCGTCGATCCAGATGTCCATCGTCAGTTCCTTGATGCCCTGGGCCTCCAGCATCTTCAGGTTCTTCTCCTGACGGGCCTTGGCCTCGGGCGTGGTCGCGGCGCTCGGGTCCTTCAGCTGGTCCAGCGTGACCGTGCCCGTCAGGTGGGTGGTCTTCTGACCGTCGATGGTCTCCTCGCCGACGGTCTTCAGGTCCTTGGCCAAGCTCAGGTCGTTCGCCTTGTCGCCCGGGTTCTCGCCCTGCTGGCCGCCGCCGAGGGCGTCCAGCTTCTTGGCCTCTTCCGGAGCGAGCGACTTCAGGTCGAACTTCATCCACTTGTCCTCGCTGCCCAGGTAGAGGGCGCCGTCGAGGAGGCGGATGCCGACGCTTTGGCCGGGCGTCTGCGGCGAGGCCATCGTCATGGACATCGCGACGTCGGGCTTGAGGCGCATGGCGGCCTCGCCGGAGATCGCGTTGCCCGCGGCGGTGCCGGACATGGTGTACCGCAGCGAGGTGATGTCCGCGGACTTCTTCTTCGTCTTCTCCAGGAACGCGGCCGGCGCGACCACGGCCGGCGCCTGGGCGGCCGGGGACTGCGCCGGGGCGGCGGCGCCGTCCTTCTTCGCGTCCTTCCCGTCCTGGCACGCCGTGGCCCCGCCCACGAGCAGTACGGCGGTCAGTGCGCCGCCGATGGTCTTCCTGCGGTATGCAGACATGAAGGTCCCCACCCCTTGTGTGATCGTCATTTGATTTCGACTTTACGTTCCCGTCACGCTCGAACGCGCGGCCATTACGCCCTCGTGCCCCCTCTGTGGCACGGAACACGGAAAACGGGCCCCCCACCGCCCGTGAAGGGTGGTGGAGGGCCCGTTCAGCCGTGCAGGGAGCCGGTCAGGCTCGGCCTGATCAAACGGCGGCCGGGTCTTCCTCGACGAGGAGGTTCCGGGTGCGGTTCGAGTCCAGGGCGATGCCCGGACCCATCGTGGTGCTCAGGGCGGCCTTCTTGATGTAGCGGCCCTTCGCGGCGGACGGCTTCAGACGGATGATCTCGTCCAGGGCCGCCGCGTAGTTCTCGACCAGCTGCTCATCGGAGAAGGAGACCTTGCCGATGATGAAGTGCAGGTTCGAGTGCTTGTCGACGCGGAACTCGATCTTGCCACCCTTGATCTCGGTGACGGCCTTGGCGACGTCCATCGTGACGGTGCCGGTCTTCGGGTTCGGCATGAGGCCACGGGGACCGAGCACGCGGCCGAGGCGGCCGACCTTGCCCATGAGGTCCGGCGTGGCGACAACGGCGTCGAACTCGTTCAGGCGGTTGCCCTTGGCGATCTCGTTGATCAGCTCGTCGTCGCCGACGATGTCGGCGCCGGCGGCTTCCGCGGCCGCTGCACGGTCACCGGTCGCGAAGACCAGGACCCGGGCGGTCTTGCCGGTGCCGTGCGGGAGGTTCACGGTGCCACGGACCATCTGGTCGGCCTTGCGCGGGTCGACACCCAGGCGGAAGGCGATCTCGACGGTGCTGTCGAACTTGGTCGCGGAGGTCTCCTTGGCGAGACGGACGGCCTCGAGCGGGGCGTAGAACTTGTCCCGGTCGATCTTGGCGTCCGCAGCGCGGAGAGTCTTGCTGCGCTTCACTTCTGCTCCTGTGTAGTGACTTCAGGCGTGGAGTCGTGGTGCGGACCAGCGCTTGGCCCTACCACTGTCGTGCTGGGTGGCTGGATCAGCCTTCGACCGTGATGCCCATCGAACGCGCGGTGCCGGCGATGATCTTCTCGGCGGCGTCGATGTCGTTCGCGTTGAGGTCAGGCATCTTGATCGTGGCGATCTCGCGGACCTGGTCACGCGTGAGCTTCGCGACCTTGGTCTTGTGCGGCTCGCCGGAGCCCTTCTCCACGCCCGCGCTCTTCAGGATGAGACGCGCGGCCGGCGGAGTCTTGGTGATGAAGGTGAAGGAACGGTCGTCGTAGACCGTGATCTCCACCGGCACGACCATGCCGCGCTGCGACTCGGTCGCGGCGTTGTAGGCCTTGCAGAACTCCATGATGTTGACGCCGTGCTGACCGAGCGCGGGGCCGACCGGCGGAGCCGGGTTGGCCGCACCGGCCTTGATCTGGAGCTTGATAAGCCCCGTGATCTTCTTCTTCTTGGGAGGCATTGCTCTCTCCGGGTCCTAGTGAGAGTTTTCAGCCGCCAACCGGTCATCCGGATGGAGGCATACCGCACCACGATAACGGGTACAGGTGCGGGGCTAAAAACCGAGCAGGTCAGACCCCCCTTTACGGGGCGATCTGACCTGCTTCGGAAGCGTTGTTCAGAAGAACTGGATCAGCGGATCCGGATCAGTTCTTCTGGATCTGGTCGAAGCTCAACTCGACCGGGGTCTCGCGGCCGAAGATCTCGACGAGACCCTTGACCTTCTTCGAGTCCGGGTTGATCTCGTTGATGGTCGCCTGGAGCGTCGCGAACGGGCCGTCGGTGACGGTGACCGAGTCGCCGACCTCGAAGTCCAGGACCTCGATGGCGCGCTTCACGGCGGGAGCCGGCAGGCCCGCGGCCTCGGCGGCGGCCTTGTCGGCCTTCTCCTTCGCCTCCGGCGCGAGCATCTTGACGATCTCGTCCAGGGTCAGCGGGTACGGGTCGTACGCGTTGCCCACGAAGCCGGTGACACCGGGGGTGTTGCGGACGACGCCCCAGGACTCGTTCGTCAGATCCATGCGGACGAGAACGTAACCGGGCAGCTTGTTCTGCCGGACGTTCTTGCGCTCGCCGTTCTTGATCTGGACGATCTCTTCCTCGGGCACCTCGGCCTGGTAGATGAACTCCTCGACGTTCAGCGAGACGGCACGCTGCTCGAGGTTGGCCTTCACGCGCTTCTCGTAGCCCGCGTAGGTGTGGATGACGTACCACTCACCGGGGAGCAGGCGCAGCTCGTCGCGCAGGGCCTGGGTGGGGTCGACGGGCTCGGCGGGGGCGGCCTCCTCGGCCTCCTCCGCGTCCTCGACGTCGGTCTCGTCCGCGTCCTCGACGGCGGCCTCGGCCTCGTCGTCGGCGTCCGCGGCCCCTTCGACCTCGTCGGCGTCCGCGGCCTCGTCGGCCTCCGCGGCCTCGGCGTCGACAGCACCCTCGCCCTCGGCGGACTCGACGTGCAGCGCGGCCTCTTCGGCGGCGATGCCTGCGTCGGCGTCGGCGAGCTCGGCCTCATCGGGGTCCACAGCGTCGGCAGCCTCGACGATGTCGAGCTGGTCCTCAACGGACTCGACGGACTCGACGGACTCGTCGCTCACGTTCAGGTTCGGGTCAGACACGGTGGCTGCTTCTTCCTGGATACAAAAGGTGGTGGAACATGCGAAAACGGGCGGCACCCATCAAGGCGCCGCCCTCCGCGGGGATCAGCCGAAGACGAACTTGATGGCTTCCTGGAACCCATAGTCAATCACGGTCACCAGACCGATCATGATGACGACGAAGACAATCACCACGGTGGTGTACGTCGTGAGCTGGTTACGAGTGGGCCAGACGACCTTGCGGAGCTCCGCGACGATCTGACGGTAGAAGAGCGCGAGCCGGCCGAAAGGGCCCTTCTTGCCGCGCTTACCGCCCTTGCGGGCCTTCTTCTCGCGAGTGTCGTCCTCGGCGTCAGGCATGTCGATGGAGCCGAGGGCGTCCGTCACGTCTCTCACCTGAATCCGGGTCGTGGCCGTAGCCGCGCCCGGTTGCGCCGCACGGCATTGCATCGAAGTACGTACCTGCGCACACGTCCGAGAAGGAGTGTGGAGCAGGGCCGGAGGGACTCGAACCCCCAACCGCTGGTTTTGGAGACCAGTGCTCTACCAATTGAGCTACGACCCTTTGCGTTCCCCAACCTACCGCATCCGAGCGAGTGCACGGAGTGCTCACGTTCCGGACGGCTGGTGAGGACCAACGACAGGTGAGTGTACGTGGTCCGGGCCCTGACGTCGAACAGAACAGAGCCGGACCTGCTCCGTCCGGTCCCTGAAACGGTGTGCGGGCCTTCCGGGCCGTCTGGGACGATTGGCCGCATGACCTCTGCAACGCCTTCCTCCGAGCGCCGGGTGTCCGCCCGTATCGGCGCCATTTCCGAGTCCGCCACCCTCGCCGTCGACGCCAAGGCCAAGGCCCTCAAGGCCGCCGGGCGTCCGGTGATCGGCTTCGGTGCGGGCGAGCCCGACTTCCCCACCCCGGACTACATCGTCGAGGCGGCGGTCGAGGCCTGCCGCAACCCGAAGTACCACCGCTACACGCCGGCCGGCGGCCTGCCCGAGCTGAAGGCCGCGATCGCCGCGAAGACGCTGCGCGACTCCGGCTACGAGGTGGACGCGTCCCAGGTCCTGGTGACCAACGGCGGCAAGCAGGCCATCTACGAGGCGTTCGCGGCCATCCTCGACCCGGGTGACGAGGTCATCGTCCCGGCCCCGTACTGGACCACCTACCCGGAGTCGATCCGCCTCGCGGGCGGCGTACCGGTCGAGGTCGTCGCCGACGAGACCACCGGGTACCGGGTCTCCGTCGAGCAGCTGGAGGCCGCGCGCACCGAGCGCACGAAGGTCGTCCTCTTCGTCTCCCCGTCCAACCCGACGGGCGCCGTCTACACCGAGGCCGACGCCGAGGCCATCGGCCGCTGGGCCGCCGACAAGGGCCTGTGGGTCCTGACGGACGAGATCTACGAGCACCTGGTCTACGGCGACGCCAAGTTCGTCTCGCTGCCGGCGATCGTCCCCGAGCTCGCCGACAAGTGCATCATCGTCAACGGCGTCGCCAAGACGTACGCGATGACCGGTTGGCGCGTGGGCTGGATCATCGGCCCGAAGGATGTCGTCAAGGCCGCGACGAACCTGCAGTCGCACGCCACCTCCAACGTCTCCAACGTGGCCCAGGTCGCGGCGCTCGCCGCCGTCTCCGGCAACCTGGACGCCGTCCACGAGATGCGCACGGCCTTCGACCGCCGCCGCCAGACCATCGTGCGGATGCTGAACGAGATCGACGGCGTGTTCTGCCCGACCCCCGAGGGCGCGTTCTACGCGTACCCGTCGGTCAAGGAGGTGCTCGGCAAGGAGATCCGCGGCAAGCGCCCGCAGACCTCCGTCGAGCTGGCCGCGCTGATCCTGGACGAGGCCGAGGTCGCGGTCGTCCCGGGCGAGGCCTTCGGCACCCCCGGCTACCTGCGCCTCTCGTACGCCCTGGGCGACGAGGACCTGGTCGAGGGCGTGTCCCGGATCCAGAAGCTGCTCGCCGAGGCCAAGGCCTAGGCGTCGCGGTAGGAAGCGGTACGGAGCGGCGTCGTCCCGGTGGGGCGGCGCCGCTCCGTCGTTCCCGGGACCGGCCGCCGCGCCCGGGGCCCGGTGGCTCGGGTTTACGTTCGGGCAAGGTCCCGTTCAGGGAAAGCGGCTGTCGATCGGGTGACAAGTACGGCAGGATCACCGGATGGAGCACGTACGCGATCTCACGCTTCTGCCGAAAGCCCACCTCCACCTGCACTTCACCGGGTCGATGCGCCCCTCGACGCTGCTGGAGCTGGCCGACAAGTACGGCGTTCGCCTGCCCGAGGCCCTGACCAGCGGCGAACCCCCCAAACTCCGGGCCACCGACGAACGCGGCTGGTTCCGCTTCCAGCGGCTCTACGACACCGCCCGGTCCTGCCTGCGCGAGCCCGACGACATCCGCCGGCTGGTCCGCGAGGCCGCCGAGGAGGACGTCCGCGACGGCAGCGGCTGGCTGGAGATCCAGGTCGACCCGACCTCCTACGCCCCCTTGCTGGGCGGCATGATCCCGGCCGTCGAGATCATCCTGGACGCCGTCGACGCGGCCTCCCGGGAGACCGGCCTCGGCATGCGCGTCGTCATCGCCGCGAACCGCATGAAGCATCCGCTCGACGCCCGCACCCTCGCCCGACTCGCCGTCCGCTACGCCGACCGCGGCATCGTCGGCTTCGGGCTCTCCAACGACGAACGCCGCGGCATGGCCCGCGACTTCGACCGGGCCTTCGCCATCGCCCGCGAGGGCGGCCTGCTCGCGGCCCCGCACGGCGGCGAGCTGAGCGGGCCCTCCTCCGTCCGGGACTGCCTGGACGACCTGCACGCCGCCCGCATCGGGCACGGCGTACGGGCCGCCGAGGACCCGCGGCTGCTCAAGCGGCTGGCCGACCGGCAGATCACCTGCGAGGTCTGCCCGGCCTCCAACGTCGCCCTCGGCGTGTACCAGCGGCCCGAGGACGTGCCGCTGCGCACCCTCTTCGAGGCGGGGGTGCCGATGGCGCTGGGCGCGGACGACCCGCTGCTGTTCGGTTCGCGGCTCGCGGCGCAGTACGAGTTCGCCCGCCGCCACCACGCCTTCACGGACGCGGAGCTGGCCGAGCTGGCCCGGCAGTCGGTGCGCGGTTCGGCGGCGCCGGAGGAAGTCCAGGCCAAGTTGCTGGGCGGGATCGACCACTGGCTCAGCGGGTGAGCCGCAGGTCCCCCTGGTAGCAGTCGGCCCGGACCCGGTGGCCGCCGGGGAAGCCGATCTCCAGGTGGGTGCGGCCCTGCTCGGGCAGGGCGAACTCGGCGACGGAGGCGATCGTGCGCCCGACGTGGGGCAGGAACGGGTGGTCCCCGAGGTCCTCGCCGACCTCGATGCGGCCCCACTCCCCCAGGTCGTAGGGCTCGTGCGGGGTCGCGGCCTCGACGATGAGGCAGCGGTCGGAGCCGGTGGTGATGCGCGTGGAGTCGCCGACGCTGTCGATCAGCCACACGTCGAGCGGCGCCTCGGAGCGTTCGCCCTCACAGACGTGCCAGGACGCGACGACCCGGCTGATCTCGCGGCCCACCAGACGCGTGGGATCGGTGCCGGCCCCGTGCCGGGGGCAGTTCATGTCAGCGGTTCACGTCAGATGCGGACGCCGACCGTCACCGGCTCGTTGACGAGCGTGACGCCGAAGGCCTCGTGGACGCCGGCGACGACCTCGCGGGCCAGGACGAGGAGGTCCTCGGTGGTGGCCTCGCCGCGGTTGGTCAGGGCCAGGGTGTGCTTGGTGGAGATCCTGGCGGGGCCGGTGCCGTAGCCCTTGGTGAAGCCGGCCTTGTCGATCAGCCAGGCCGCGCTGGTCTTCGTACGCCCTTCGCCGGCCGGGTAGGCGGGCGGCGCCGTGTCGGGGCCGAGGCGGTCCTGGGCGCGGGTGAGGAAGGCTGCGTACGCCTCGTCGGTCAGGATCGGGTTGTGGAAGAAGGAGCCGGCGGACCAGGTGTCGTGGTCGGCGGGGTCGAGGACCATGCCCTTGCCGGCGCGCAGCCGCAGCACCGTCTCGCGGGCGGCGGCGGCCGGGACCCGGTCGCCGGCGCCGACGCCGAGGGCGCGGGCCGTTTCCGGGTACTTGATCGGGGCGGAGAGGCCGCCCGCGTCCTCCAGGGCGAAGCGCACGCGCAGGACGACGTACCGGTCGGGCTGGTCCTTGAAGGTGCTGTTGCGGTAGCGGAAGTCGCACTCGGCGGCGGTCAGGGTGACGGTCGCGCCGCTGGTGCGGTCGTAGGCCACGACCTCCGTGATGGTGTCGCAGACCTCCTGCCCGTACGCGCCGACGTTCTGGATCGGGGTCGCGCCGGCCGAGCCGGGGATCCCGGCGAGGCACTCGATGCCCGCGAGTCCGGCGTCGACGGTGCGGGCGACGGCGTCGCTCCAGTTCTCGCCGGCGGCGAGCTCCAGGCGGGTCCCGTCGAGGTCGAACCCGGTCGTCGCGATGCGCAGGGCGGTGCCGTCGAAGCCCTGGTCACCGATGACCAGGTTGCTGCCGCCGCCGATGATCAGCAGCGGCGTGCCGGCGGCGTCCGCCGCGCGGACGGCGTCGACGACCTCGGCGTCGGTGGTCGCGGTGACCAACCGGGCCGCGGGGCCGCCGAGGCGGAAGGTGGTCAGCGGGGCGAGGGGGGCGTCGTGGAGTTCCTGCACGAGCACAAGAGTACGGTCCGGCCCCCTCGCATCCCGGCGGGGCACTCAGTGGGCCCGTTTCCGCTCGGCCAGACGGCGCTCGGCCTCCGCCCAGCCGAGGGGCAGTTCCGCGGCCCGCACGGTCCAGAAGGTGAACTCGGCCTCCTTCGTGTAGGCGGCCGCGGCGCGCGCGGAGGCGCGGTGCGGCTCACTGGCCGCGAAGCGCTGGAGGGCCTCGCGGTCCTCCCAGGCGGACAGGGTGAGGAAGGTCCGGCGCAGGACCCGGGCCCGCAGGGCGGCGCCGTGCGCGCCGGGCGCCTTGCGGACCTGGGCGACGATGCCGGGCGCCTTGAGGAGGAACCGCAGCGCTCCGAGGAGGCCGTCGGTCTCGAAGCGGGAGGCCATGACGTACACCTCGGCGTCGGGATCGGCCTGCGCGGGCGTGTACCAGGGGACGTCGGGCATGACGGGGCTCCTTCGCGACGCGTCGTCGTACGGAACTTCGTGTGCGGGCGGTGCTGCGGTTCTCCCGGCCGCGCCCGGGCGTCGGCCCCGGCCGGCGAGCGGCGCCTCAGCCGGCGACGGGCACCTTGCGGACCTCGGCGACCGGCTGCGAGCCCGTCCGCGCCCCGCCGCCCCGACGGGGCACCAGCAGCGCGAACCCGGCGGCGAGGGCGACGGCGACGGCCCCGATCCACAGCGCGGGGACGGTCCCGTCGGTGAAGGCCTGCGGGGTCTCGTAGCCGCCCTGGGCGGAGAACACGGAGGCCAGGACGGCCACACCGAGGGCCCCGCCGACCTCGCGCAGGGCGTTGTTGGTCCCGGAGGCCTTGCCCTGGTCGGCGGGGCGCACGGTGGACATCAGCACGTTGGCGGCCGGGGCGAAGTAGAGGGCCATGCCGATCCCGCTGAGGATCAGCGCCGGCAGCTGGGCGGCGTAGGAGACGTCCGTGCTCAGGATCACGGCGAACCAGCCGAGCCCGATGGCCTGGAACGCCAGCCCGGCGGCGACCACGGGTCGCCCGCCGATCCGGTCGGAGAGGATCCCGGCGAGCGGGGCCACGATCATCGGCATGCCGGTCCAGGGGAGCATGCGCAGGCCGGCTTCGGTGGGCGAGTAGCCGACGACCCCTTGGAGGAACTGGCTGAGCAGGAAGATCGAGCCGAACATGCCGAGGAACATGAGCAGCCCCGCGATGTTGATCCCGAGGAACCCGCGGTCACGGAAGAGCCGCATGGGCAGCACGGGGTCGGCGGCGCGCATGCCGTGCCGGATGAAGGCGCCCACCAGCGCGCCGCCCGCGATGAGGCCGGTGAGGACGGGCGCACTGGTCCAACCGTCGGCGTTGGCGTTGACCAGTGCGTAGACGATCCCGAAGAGGCCGGCACTGATCAGCAGGGTGCCGGGCACGTCGAGGCGGGCGTTCGGCGCGGTGGACTCGGCGAGGCGCAGCCGGGCGAGGGGGATGAGGGCGAGACCGATCGGAACGTTCAGCCAGAAGATCCACTGCCAGGAGATGTGCTCGGTGAGCGTGCCGCCGATGAGGGGGCCACTGGCGACGGCGAGCCCGGTCACGGCCCCGTAGATCCCGAGGGCCATGCCCCGGCGGGCGGCCGGGACGGCGGCGGTGAGCAGCGTGAGGGTGAGCGGCATCATGATCGCCGCTCCGACGCCCTGGACGGCGCGGGCGGCGATGAGCGCGTCGATACCGGGCGAGAGCGCGGCCGCGGCGGAGGAGGCCGTGAATATCCCGAGCCCGATGACGAAGAGCCGCCGCCGCCCGAACCGGTCACCGAGGGCGGAGCCGAACATGAGCAGGACGGCGAAGGTCAGCGTGTAGGCATTCACCGTCCACTCCAGGTCCTCCAACTTCCCGCCGAGGTCGGCGCGGATCGCGGGGAGGGCGGTGGTGACGACGAGGTTGTCGAGCGCGGCCATGAAACTGGCGGCGCCGGTGAGGACGAGCGCCCAGATGGCGGGCGCTCTGAGGGCGGGCGCTCTGACGGCGGGTTGAGTGCTGCTCACGGTTGTTCCCCCTGATCGGCTTGGCGGCTTGGCGGCTTGGTAGTGACTGATTACTAACTTTCTGGGGCAAGCAAGGGCGGAGTCGGCAAGGAAGGACGGTTTCAGCCCTGCGGCGGGGGCTCGCCGGAGCCGGAGCCGGAGCCGGAGCCATGGGTGGACCCGGAGAGCCAGCACCCCTCCCACACCCGGTGCCCGGACGGGAACCCGAGGGCCGAGAGGGTGTTGATAAGCATTCCGTAGGCCATGAAGGACCCCGCCTGTGCGCTGTCGCCGCCGAGGGGCATTCGTACGGTGTCCCAGAGATCCATCCAACCGGCCCGGACCAGCTCCCCGAACTCCTTCTCCCCGGCGGCCTCGGCGGCCGCCACGGTCACGTACACCTGGAGCTGCATCTGCAGCTTGTCGGGCTGTTCGGCGATCAGCGTCAGGTACGCCGCCCCCATGGCACCCAGGGCCTCCTCACCACTGAGCCCCTCGGCGGCCTTCTCGAAGACCAGCCTGATCTCCTCCATGCACCGGGTGGTGGCGGCGAGGAACATGGCCTGCTTGTTGGGGAAGAGCCGGAACAAGTACGGCTGCGAGACACCCACCCGCTTGGCGATCGCCTCGGTGGACGTCCCGTAGTAGCCCCCACGCGCAAACTCACACATGGCCGCCCGCACGACACTCTCGCGCCGCTCTTCCGCACTCATCCTTGCCATGGATGGAAAGTTAGTGCTCAATCACTAACTTGGTCAAGGGTCGGGGTGGGGTCGGGGTGGGGTCGGGGTGGGGTCGGGGGGCGGGTGCAGCGGGGCGGGGGTTCGGACGGCGGGGCGGGCCGGGGGTAGCGGGGTGCCGTTGATCCGGATCAGAGCAGCTTTGGGGGGTTCCCGCCGGTCTCATCGTCTCTCCGCGTCGGGCCGGCCCCTCAAGGGCGCTCCCTTCGGTCGCGTCGCTACGCGATGGCCTACGGCCACCCTTGACCGACCGACCCGCCACGGAAAAACGAAGACCGACGGGAACCCCCCAAAAGAACGGTCACGGGTCAGAGAGACGAGGAACGGGTCCCTCAGCGATGAGGCGAGGGACCCGGGGTTGCCCGATGGGGCACACGGGCACGCCAAGAGGCCGGCGGCCGGGCCCCGGGCGCGGCCAAGAGCCCTACCCGCCCATCAGAACGACCAGAGTGATCTGGAGTGCGGGTAGGCGGGGGGACGCGCCGGTTCGCCATAAGTTCGTCGCTCGGCTCAGCGACTGACCACCGGCCGTGGCTGGACATAAGCCGCACCAGCCCAGTCCATGGCCGAGGCCGTCTCAGCGTCCGCCGACCGCCCGAGGCCGGACCCCAGACCACAGACCACAGACCACAGACCACAAAAATCAGATGGTGGGGACGGTGCGGACGGGCCGCAGGCGCTCGCCGCCAACGGATTCCACGGACGGTGTGGGCTGCTTATGTCCAGCCACGGACGGTCGACGGACGCTGAGCCGAGCGAAGAGACACGGCGAACCGGCGCGCGTCCCCGCCTACCCGCACTCCAGACTGCTCTGGTGGTTCTGATGGGCGGGTAGGGCTCTTGGCCGCGCCCGGGGCCCGACCAACGGCCCTCTGAGGTGCCCGTATGCCCCATCGGGCAGCCCCCGGGCCCTCGTCTCGTCACTGAGGGACCCGCTCCTGTCCTCTCTGACCCGTGACCGTTCTTTTGGGGGGTTCCCGTCGGTCTTCGGCTTTTCGTGGTGGGGCGGTCGGTCAAGGGTGGCCGAAGGCCATCGCGAAGCGACGCGACGACGAAGGAGGAGCGCCCTTGAGGGACCGGCCCACCACGAAGAGACGATGAGACCGGCGGGAAACCACCAAACCAGCTCTGATCCGGACCATCGGCACCCCGCACACCCCCCGCCCCCACCCCCGCCCAGCGGATTCAACCCCGCCCCGCCGCAGCCACCACGCCCGCAGCCCCACCCCACCCCACCCCGCCTCAGGCGAGTTGGACCACCGCGCGGGACATGCCGAGGACCTTCTGGCCTGCGCTCATCGCCGTCAGGTCGACCCGTACGCGGTTGTCGTCCAGTTTGACGGCGACCTTCGCGGTGACCTCGATCAGCGCGCCCTTGTCGTCGTTCGGGACCACGACCGGCTTGGTGAAGCGGACTCCGTAGTCGACCACCGCGCCCGGGTCGCCGACCCAGTCGGTCACCACGCGGATCGCCTCGGCCATGGTGAACATGCCGTGGGCGATCACGTCCGGCAGTCCGACCTCCTTGGCGAACTTTTCGTTCCAGTGGATCGGGTTGAAGTCACCGGAGGCACCGGCGTAGCGCACGAGCGTCGCGCGCGACACCGGGAAGGAGGCCGCCGGCAGGACGGTGCCGACCTCGACGTCGGCGTACTGGATCTGTGCAGCCATCTCAGGCCTCCTCGGGGGCGCGGGAAACGAGCTTGGTCCAGGCCGTCACCACGTGCTCGCCGGATGCGTCGTGGACCTCACCGCGGATGTCGATGATGTCGTTGCCGGCCATCGACTTCACGGCCTCGATGGTGGAAGTCACCGAGAGCTGGTCGCCCGCACGGACGGGACGGACGTACGAGAACTTCTGGTCGCCGTGCACGACGCGGCTGTAGTCGAGACCCAGCTGGGGGTCCTCGACGACCTGGCCCGCCGCCTTGAACGTGATGGCAAACACAAAGGTCGGGGGGGCGATCACATCGGGGTGGCCGAACGCCTTGGCAGCTTCCGGGTCGGTGTAGACGGGATTTTCGTCACCCACCGCAACCGCGAATTCGCGGATCTTCTCCCGGCCGACCTCGTACGGATCGGTGGGCGGGTAGGTCCGCCCGACGAAGGTCTGGTCGAGGGCCATGGCTCACTACCTCCTGTGGAAGGAACACGAAAGAACAGCAGACGAAGGGAGACGCGCACCGTCCCGTACCGGCCGGGCAGCCCCGAACCGCCCCGGATCCGATCCGTGCGGAAACGACACAAGGCCGCCCCCCAATGACGGGGACGACCTCGTGACGGTGCCTGTTATTCGAGACTTCGCCAGGATCAGCGGGTCTCGCGGTGCGCGGTGTGCGAGTTGCAACGCGGGCAGTGCTTCTTCATCTCCATGCGATCCGGGTTGTTACGCCGGTTCTTCTTGGTGATGTAGTTCCGCTCCTTGCACTCCACGCAGGCCAGCGTGATCTTCGGGCGGACGTCGGTGGCAGCCACGTGAGTGCTCCTTGACGGAATATGGGACGGATGAACGCATAAAAGAGTAGCCGATCGGGAGACCGACCCCGCAATCGGCTACTAGTTGTAGCGGCGACCGGACTTGAACCGGTGACACAGCGATTATGAGCCGCTTGCTCTACCGACTGAGCTACGCCGCTTTGATGTGATCCGCTCCCCACCCGAGGGTGGGGAACCTCACTCATCAGAGCCCCAATGCGGAATCGAACCGCAGACCTTCTCCTTACCATGGAGACGCTCTACCGACTGAGCTATTGGGGCGAGCGATGAAGACATTACACGGTTGCCCGCCGATCGCCCAAATCCTTTGCGGCGACTGGGCTCGGGGGTGGGCCGGTGAAGATTCTTGATCACCGCTTCAGCGCCTGTCCGACGGTTTTGCGAACCAAATGTGCGCGGGCTCACACCAACTCGCACCCGGCACGTCCGCCGTTGGCGCCGGCGCGGACGAGGTCACCACACGGCGCGGGCACACACCGGCGTGGTGTCCACACCGGCATGGACACCACGCCGGCTCTGGCACCACACCGGTACGACTATTGCGCTCTTCCGCGAAGCGGGCAGTCGGGCGCCCTAGGCTCTGACCACGCTGCGTGATCTTGGGCCGCGGGCTGTGTCCACGGCGCAGGAACCGCCCGAGCCACCGCAGGAGCGCGATGTCCGACAGCCAGCCGCAGCAGCCCTCCCACTCCTCGCGGAACCCGGCCGAGGGCCCCTCCCGGGCTCCCGCCGGCGGGAGCGCCCCCGAGGGCACCGGGCTGCTCCTCGCCGGGGCGCGGCTCGCCGACGGTCGCACGGTCGACGTCCGCCTCGGCGGCGGTCGCATCCAGGCCGTCGGGACCGCGGGCAGCCTGACGGCCCCCGCCCTGTCCCGGGTCGACCTGAGCGGCTATCTGCTGCTCCCCGCCCCCGCCGAGCCCCACGCGCACGGGGACACCGCTCTGACCGCCGACGCCGAAGGGCCCGTCTCGTACGGAACCGACGAGGTGCAGCGCCGGGCCACCGAGGCGGCCCTGCTCCAGCTCGGGCACGGCGCGACCGCCGTCCGCTCCCACGTGCGGATCGGCGACGTGCACGGGCTCGGCCCGCTGGAGGCCGTCCTCCAGGCGCGGCGGTCCTTGCGGGGGCTGGCCGATCTGACGGCCGTGGCCGTGCCCCGGTTGCTGACCGGGGTCGCCGGGGCGGACGGGCTGGCCATGCTGCGCGACGCCGTCAAGATGGGCGCGGCCGTGATCGGCGGCTGCCCGGATCTGGATCCCGATCCGACGGGCTTCGTCGAAGCGGTCCTGGAGCTGGCCGCCGAGCACGGTTGCCCCGTCGATCTGCACACGGACGGCGACGACCCCGGCCGCCTCGCCCGGCTCGCGGCGATGGCCGGCGGGCTCCGACCCGGGGTGAGCATCGGCCCCTGCGGAGGCCTGTCGCGGCTGCCGCTGGACGTGGCTTCGCGGGCCGCCGACCAGCTCGCGGCGGCGGGCGTGCGCGTGACGTGCCTGCCCCAGGGGGACTGCGCGGCCCTGGAGCGGCGCGGCCTGCGGACCGCCCCCGTACGGCTGCTGCGGGCGGCCGGTGTGCGCGTCACGGCCGGGAGCGGGGCGCTGCGGGACGCCGGGAACCCGGTGGGGCGGGGAGATCCGCTGGAAGCCGCGTACCTGCTGGCCTCCCAGGGCGGGCTGCGGGCGCAGGAGGCTTACGAGACCGTGAGCAGTGCCGCCCGCGAGGCGATGGGGCTGCCCGAGGTGCGGGTGGAGGCCGGCTTCCCGGCGGAGCTGCTCGCCGTGCGCGGGGAGCGGATCGCGGGGGTGCTGTCGTTGGCGTACAGCCGGATCGTGATCCACCGGGGGCGCGTCGTAGCCCGTACGAGTGCCGTACGGGAGTACTGCGACTCGGCGGTCGCTGTGGCCTTGGACCTGCCCAGGCAGGGTCGCACGGAGTCCGGTCCCTGAGGCAGCCGGCGGGGGTTCGCGAGCGCCGTCGCCCGGCTGGACGTACGGTCGGGACATGCGCATCGTCATCGCGGGTGGACACGGTCGGATCGCGCTGCGGCTGGAGCGCCTGCTCGCCGCGCGCGGGTACGAGGTCGCGGGCATCATCCGAGATCCGGCGCAGGGCGACGACCTCAGGCGGGCGGGCGCGGAACCGGTGCTGTGCGATCTGGAGTCGGCGTCCGTCGAGCACGTGGCGGGGATCCTGCAGGGCGCGGACGTGGCGGTGTTCGCCGCCGGCGCCGGTCCGGGCAGCGGGGCGGAACGCAAGGACACCGTGGACCGGGGCGCGGCGACGCTGTTCGCCGACGCGGCCGAACGGGCGCGGGTGCGGCGCTTCCTGATGGTGTCTTCGATGGGCGCGGACGCGCGGCACGCCGGCGACGAGGTGTTCGACGT
This sequence comes from Streptomyces sp. NPDC029836, assembly GCF_055574495.1. Lineage (NCBI taxonomy): Bacteria > Bacillati > Actinomycetota > Actinomycetes > Kitasatosporales > Streptomycetaceae > Streptomyces > Streptomyces sp. NPDC029836. The sequence continues at coordinate 138,680 of NZ_JBVHZI010000013.1, forward strand.
CTACCTGCGGGCGAAGGGCGAGGCCGACGCGTACGTACGGACCCGGCTGGGCTTGGAGTGGACGGTCCTGCGGCCCGGTTCGCTGACCGATGAGGCGGGATCGGGCGAGGTCCGTCTGGAAGCGGACACGGGCCGCGGGTCCGTCCCGCGCGACGACGTCGCGGCGGTGCTGGCCGAGCTGGTGGAGACCCCGGCGACGGCGGGCCTGACCTTGGAACTGGTCGCGGGCTCGACGCCGGTGTCGGTGGCCGTCAAGAACATGGCGGGCAGCTGAGCGTGCGTCAGAAGTCGGCGTCCAGCTTGTCGTCGGAGCGACCGACCGAGTCCTGCTGGAACTGCTTCTCGTAGGCCTGCCGGATCCGTTCGACGCGGACCGTGCGCTCCTCGGCCTCCTTCTCGGGGTAGAGCAGGATGACCTCGTACGAGGTCTCCCGGACGGTGGCGCCGTCCGGTCCGCTCCACTGGCCGCGGCCGTCCTGGAGGGTGAGTCCTTCGGGGAAGGCCGGGGTGATGTCGTGGTCCAGGAACCGGAGGAACTCCGCCTCCCCCACGGGTTCCCGGCCGTCGGGGCGCTGCGTGCCGAAGTACAGCCGGGTTTCCCGGTACGGCTCTCCGACCTGGGTGTGCAGTGCGGCCCCGACCAGGGCGGGGATGCCGGCGCCGAGCAGGGCGAGCAGGACGCCGCCGCCGACCTTTCCGCGTGTGTCCTTTGTCCATGTCACGGCCGGTGAACGACCGGCCGCCCCCATCGGTGCGCGGGAGCGCCCGATAGGGTCACCCGGATGTCGGCCGCAGGGGTGGTCGCGCGGGGTGCGGGGTCGGGGCATGGGCGACGGCGATTGGCAGGTCGGGGCGGCGGAGGGCGGCCGGTTGGCGGCCCGGTGGTGGAAGTGGGCCCTGTCGGCGCCGGAGGACCGGAGTCCGGTGAGCGATACGACGGGCGCGTACGCCGATTGGCGGCAGCCGGCGGACCTCTGGTTCCTCGCGGGGACGTTCGGCGGCAGGGTGGTGCGGCGCTGCACCGTTCCGGCGGGGCGCCGGCTGTTCTTCCCTGTCCTGAACACGCAGCGCCCGGTGGTCCCCCGTTGCTGACGAAGCCGTGGCGGATGGAGGTGACCCGGGCGTCGGCGGCGGTGAACAGCTGCCCGCTGACGGTGAGCGAGTTCGCCTCGGGAACGTTCCGGTTCATGGGGATACCGCGGGTCGCGTGGGGCCTGTGGTGCGCGCTCGAACCGCTGCCGGCGGGCCAGTTCGTGCTGGAGATCGAAGCCTCGGCAACGAGCGGCTTCTGGGTGGACACGACCTACCACTTGACGGTCGCCACCCCCACCTGACCCTGACCCTGACCCACCGAACAAGCACAGCCCCCGCCGCGCCAGACCCGAGACCATCCCGCCGAAGTTGGTTTCGCGCCTCGGGGCTGCTGAGGGTCCCCGTCCTCGGTCGGCGCAGGGGCTCACGACTGCGTTCGAGAACGAAGAAACCCTCGTCCACTGCGTTTCCGCAGGTGGACGAGGGTTTCACTCGCGTGGCGACGCCAGGATTCGAACCTGGGTAGGCTAAGCCGACGGATTTACAGTCCGCTCCCATTGGCCACTCGGGCACATCGCCATGGGTTGTCGCCGGGATACTTCGCCTTGCGGCGTTGTTCTGCGGCAACGACGTAAACAATACCCGATGTGCGGGGGTGGTCCGCCACCGGATTGATCAGCCCTCCACGCGGGCACGGTGGCTAGGCTTTACGGAGCGGGCCGGGGATGTCCGGCCGCGCCCTTCGGGGCACATCACAGCCGACTTCAAGGAGCCACAGCACATGGCCGACTCCAGTTTCGACATCGTCTCGAAGGTCGAGCGGCAGGAGGTCGACAACGCCCTCAACCAGTCCGCGAAGGAGCTCTCGCAGCGCTACGACTTCAAGGGCACGGGCGCGTCGATCGCCTGGTCCGGCGAGAAGATCCTGATGGAGGCGAACTCCGAGGAGCGCGTCAAGGCCGTCCTCGACGTGTTCGAGACCAAGCTGGTCAAGCGCGGGATCTCGCTGAAGGCGCTGGACGCCGGTGAGCCGCAGCTGTCCGGCAAGGAGTACAAGATCTTCGCCACGATCGAGGAAGGCATCTCCCAGGAGAACGCCAAGAAGGTCGCGAAGATCATCCGTGACGAGGGCCCCAAGGGCGTCAAGGCCCAGGTCCAGGGCGAGGAGCTGCGCGTCAGCTCGAAGAGCCGTGACGACCTCCAGGCCATCCAGGCCCTGCTCAAGGGCAAGGACCTGGACTTCGCGATCCAGTACGTGAACTACCGCTGACCGGCGGGCCCGGGTTCGGGCCCGTTCGTGCGGTGTTGAACGGCCCCGAGGGCGCGACGGGGGTGGTTCGTCGGGAGGTTTCGGCGGGCGCCCGTGTCGCGCCCTTCGTCGTCGGCGCTCGCAGGGTGTGTGCGGGGCGTGAGCGGCGCGTGCTCCTGCGCGGCCACCCTGTGATCACTAGGCACCGGCCGGTGCCGCCTCCACGCTGGGTGAATCGTCAATCACCTGATGGCAGGGGGGTTCCGCATGCCTGGGGCCGGCACGTTCCGCCAAGACCTCGCGGCGTCCGTGGTCGTCGCGCTGGTCGCGCTTCCGCTCTGTGTGGGGGTGGCCGTCGCCTCCGGGGTGCCGGCCGAACTGGGGATCGTCACCGGGGTGGTCGGCGGGCTGGTCACCGGCTGGTTCCGGGGCAGCTCGCTCCAGGTCAGCGGGCCGGCGGCCGGGCTCACCGTGCTGGTCTACGAGGCGGTGCGGGCGTACGGGTTGCCCGCGCTCGGGGTCCTGGTGCTGGCCGCCGGACTGTTGCAGTTGGGCATGGGGGTGCTGCGGCTCGGGCGGTGGTTCCGGGCGATCTCGGTCGCCGTCGTGTACGGGATGCTGGCCGGGATCGGGCTCGTGCTGATCGCCGGGCAGCTCTACGCCCTGGCCGGGGTGACCGCGCCGGGGCACACCCTGGCCAAGTTGGGCGGGCTACCGGCGCTCGCGGCGCGGGCCGACTGGTCGGCGGTGGCGTTGGGCGCGGCGACCGTCGCGGTGTTGGTGGCGTGGCCTCGGGTGCCGGCCCGGCTGCGGATCGTGCCGGGGGCGCTCGTCGGGGTGGCGGCGGCGACGGCGGTGGCCGTGCTGCTGGGCCTGCCCGTGGAGAAGGTGCGGGTGACGGGGGTGCTGGAGGCGGTGGCGCCGCCGGGCTGGGGCGACTTCGGGGTGCTCGCCTCCGTCGGAGCCGTCGGAACCGTGATCGCGCTCTCGCTGATCGCCTCCGCCGAGACGCTGTTCAGCGCGGCCGCCGTCGACCGGATGCACGACGGGCCGAGGACGCACTACGACAAGGAGCTCATCGCCCAGGGCGTCGGCAACAGCGTCTGCGGGATGCTCGGTTCCCTGCCGATGACCGCCGTCATCGTCCGCAGCGCCGCCAACGTGGAGGCGGGCGCCCGGACCCGCGCCTCCCGGGTGATGCACGGGGTGTGGCTGCTGCTGTTCGCCGTCGCCTTCCCGCAGTTGCTGGAGATCGTCCCGCTCGCCGCGCTGGCCGGGGTGCTGCTGCACGCGGGTTGGAAGCTGTTGCCGGCCCGGGCCGTGGCCGGGCTGTGGCGCACGCACCGGGGGGAGGCGGTGGTCCTGCTGGTCACGGCCGCGGCGATCGTGGTCACGAACCTCTTCGAAGGAGTGCTGATCGGTCTCGGGCTCGCCATCGCCAAGGCGGCCTGGGAGACCTCACACGTACACATCGAGGAGGTCTGGGAGGGCGAGGAACTGTGCGTAAGGGTCCTGGGCAACGCCAGCTTCCTGAGGCTGCCCAAGTTGCTCGACGCCCTGGACGCGCTGCCGAACGGGAAGCAGGTGCGGCTCGACCTGAGCGGGCTGCGGCACCTGGACCACGCCTGCCTGACCGCCCTGGAGGGCTGGGAACGCAAGCGGGAGCCGCTTCCCGGTCGGGAGGGCGTCGTCTAGCCCGGCTACCCTCCGCCCGTGACCCAGGAATTGAAGCGCAGCCTCGGAGTGTTCGACGCGGTCGTCGTCGGACTGGGGGCGATGGTCGGCGCCGGCATCTTCGCCGCCCTCGCGCCGGCGGCGGGCGCGGCCGGCGGCCTGCTGTTGGCGGCCTTGGCGGTGGCGGCCGTCGTCGCGTACTGCAACGCGCACTCCTCGGCGCGGCTCGCCGCCCGCTACCCGGCTTCGGGCGGGACGTACGTGTACGGGCGCGAGCGTCTCGGGCCGTTCTGGGGCTACGTGGCGGGTTGGGGCTTCGTGGTCGGCAAGACGGCCTCCTGCGCGGCGATGGCGCTGACCGTCGGCGCCTACGCCTGGCCGGAGCACCAGCACGCGGTGGCGGTGGCGGCCGTGGTGGCGCTGACCGCCGCGAACTACGGCGGGGTGCAGAAGTCCGCCCGGATCGCCCGGCTGATCGTGGCGGCGGTACTGGTGGTGCTGGCCGGGGTCGTCGTGGCCTGTCTGGGCTCGGGCGCGGCCGAGGCGGGGCGCCTGTGGGGCGGGGACGGGGGCGGCGCCGCGGGGCTGCTCCAGGGCGCCGGTCTGCTGTTCTTCGCCTTCGCGGGCTACGCCCGGATCACCACCCTCGGCGAAGAGGTGCGCGATCCGCAGCGGACGATCCCGCGGGCGGTGCCGATCGCGTTGGGGATCGCCCTGTCGGTGTACGCCGCCGTGGCCGTGGCGGTCCTGTCGGTGCTCGGCGCCGACGTGTTGGCGGGGTCGGCCGCCCCGCTGGCGGACGCGGTGCGCGCGGCCGGTCTGCCCGAACTGGCTCCCGCCGTCCGGGTGGGTGCGGTGTTGGCCGCGCTGGGGTCCTTGCTGGCCCTGGTGCTCGGGGTGTCGCGCACCGCGCTGGCCATGGCGCGGGACGGTCATCTGCCGCGCGCGCTGGCCGCCGTACATCCTCGGCATCGCGTTCCGCACCATGCCGGGGTGGCGGTGGGCGCGGTGGTGGCGGTACTCGCGGCCACGGCCGATCTGCGGGGCGCGATCGGCTTCTCCTCGTTCGGAGTGTTGGCCTACTACGCGATCGCGAATGCCTCCGCGTGGACTCTCGGTTCAGCTGTCAAGGGGCGGGCCGTCGCCGCGGTCGGGCTGCTCGGCTGTGTGGTGCTGGCCTGTGCGCTGCCCCTCTCGTCGGTGATCACGGGGGCGGCGGTGCTGGCCGTGGGCGCGCTGGCCTACGGCGTGCGGAGTTGGCGCGGGTCCGGGCTCTGAACCCGTGGCGCGGCGGGGCTCCGGGAGGCGCCCGGGAAGGCGATGTGCCGGGCGGGGAGGGGCTCCCGCGGGTGCGGGGCGACCGGTGGGCCCCCGGGGGTGCGGGGCCGCCCGGCGGGGCGGCGGCAGGACGGGGCCTGCGGGGCAGCCCCGCGTACGAGAGCCCGGCGGCCGGTGGCGGCGCGGGGAACCCGGCAGGGCCGGCCAAGGGCCCGGCCCGGGCCGTTTCCCCGGGGCCGGGCCGCGCGGGCGGGCGGGCGTGCCGCCCGTCCGCGCGGCTTCGTACCCCGTCGGTGGCTTGCTCCTGCAACTGCTCGGATTCGTTCATGCGTTCATGGTGACGCATGACGCCCACATCCGTCCGGGCCTGTGGACAACTCCGGGAAGACCGAGGTCAGCGGGGAGCGAAGGGGGCGTCCGTCGGGACGATCTCGCGGCCGAGCGGGAGCAGGGAGAGCGGGACCATCTTGAAGTTGGCGATGCCGAACGGGATGCCGATGATCGTGACGCACAGCGCGATGCCCGTGACGATGTGGCCCAGGGCCAGCCACCAGCCGGCCAGGACCAGCCACAGGACGTTGCCCACGAAGGAGGCGGCGCCGGCGTCATGGCGTTCGACGGCGGTGTAGCCGAACGGCCAGAGGGCGTACAGGGCGATGCGGAACGCCGCTACGCCGAAGGGAATGCCGATGATCGTGATGCAGAGGATCACGCCGGCCAGGCAGTAGCCCAGGAACAGCCAGATCCCGCTGAGCACGAGCCAAATGATGTTGAGGATGGTCTTCACTGACTACGGCCTGCCATCTGTTCGAGCCGGGCGATGCGCTCGGCCATCGGAGGGTGCGTCGAGAACATCTTGGACAGTCCTTCGCCCGGCCGAAAGGGGTTGGCGATCATCATGTGGCTCGCCGTCTCGATGCGCGGTTCGGCGGGCAGCGGGAGCTGCTTGGTGCCCGCGTCGAGCTTGCGCAGGGCGCTGGCCAGGGCGAGGGGGTCGCCGGTGAGCTGCGCGCCGGAGGCGTCGGCCTCGTATTCGCGCGAGCGGCTGATCGCGAGCTGGATCACGGACGCGGCCAACGGGCCGAGGATCATGATCAGCAGCATGCCGAGGAGCCCCGGGCCCTCGTCGTCGTTGGACCGGCCGATCGGTATCAGCCAGGCGAAGTTCACCAGGAACATGATCACGGAGGCCAGTGCTCCGGCGACCGAGGAGATCAGGATGTCGCGGTTGTAGACGTGGCTCAACTCGTGGCCGATGACCCCGCGCAGTTCGCGTTCGTCGAGGATGCGCAGGATGCCCTCGGTGCAGCAGACCGCGGCGTTGCGCGGGTTGCGGCCGGTCGCGAAGGCGTTGGGGGCTTCGGTCGGCGAGATGTAGAGCCGTGGCATGGGTTGGCGCGCGGACGTGGAGAGTTCGCGCACCATTCGGTACAGCTCGGGGGCCTCGAACTCGCTCACGGGCCGGGCGCGCATCGCGCGTAGAGCCAGCTTGTCGCTGTTCCAGTACGCGTAGGCGTTCGTCCCGAGGGCGACGAGGACGGCGACGATGAGACCCGTCCGTCCGAAGAAGCTTCCGATGCCGATGATGAGTGCGGACAGCCCGCCGAGGAGTACGGCGGTCTTGAGCCCGTTGTGCCGGCGGTGCACGGTACGCCCTCCAAGTGGTGCGGCAGGGGGGACCCCGTCCAAGGTCTGAGGGTCTACGGTCCAGTGGACCCTCCCTTCCTGGTCAACGCCAGATGGAGCCGTACGGTTCCCAGGGCGCGGCGGGGCCGCCGCCCCGGCGGGCCCCGCCCGGAGGCACCGGCGGGCGTTGGGCCGTGCGGGTGAACCTGCTGCGACCTGCGACGGCCTACTGCGGGAAGAGGCTGCCCGAGGCGAACCGGAGGACGAGCTGGGGGGCGCCGGAGAGCACCAGGGCGGTGGCCGCGGTGAGCACGATCGCGGCGGTGACGGGCCAGGGCACCTTTGCCGCGGCGGGCCGCCCGGGAGCGGTCCCTTCCTCGGGGGTGCGGAAGAGCAGCGCCGTCCAGCGCAGGTAGTAGTACAGGGCGACGACGACGTTGGCGGCCATGACCACGGCGAGCCAGCCGAGCCCGGCGTCGACGGCGGACCGGAAGACGGTGACCTTCGCGAAGAGGCCGATGATGCCCGGCGGCAGCCCCGCGAGGCAGAGCAGGAAGAAGGCCAGCGCGAGGGCGGCGAACGGGCGCTCGGCCCAGAGGCCGCGGTAGTCCGCGATCCGGTGCAGGGGCTTGGTCCGGGCGACGAGCGCGGCCACGGCGAAGGCTCCGAGGTTCACGGCCCCGTACATGAGGGCGTAGGCGACGGTGGAGCCGATCTGGTCGCGTTCGGAGTACGCGGCCGCCGCGATCGGGACCAGCAGGTAGCCGGCCTGGCCCACGGAGGACCAGGCGAGGAGCCGTACGGCGCTGTGGGGGCGGTCCACGGACTGGCGCAGGGCGGCGGCGTTGCCGAGGGTCATGGTCAGCGCGGCGAGGACGGCCAGGGCGGGGCCCCAGATGTCGGAGTACGCGGGGAAGGCGATGACCGTGACGAGGATCAGGCCGGTGAAGCCGACGGCCTTGCCGATCACCGAGAGGTAGCCGGCGATGGGCAGCGGGGCGCCGACGTAGGTGTCGGGGACCCAGAAGTGGAAGGGGACGGCCGCGGTCTTGAAGGCGAAGCCGACGAGGGTGAGCGCGACGCCCGCCATGGCGAGGGTGTCGAACTGGGCGGGGACGTCTTCGAGGCGGTCCGCGACCCGGTCGAGGTGCAGGGAGCCGGTCGCGGCGTAGACGAAGGCGACGCCGAGGAGGGAGACGGCGGTGGCGGTGACCGAGGACAGGAAGAACTTGAGGGCGGCCTCGGAGGACAGCCGGTCGCCGCGGCGCATGCCGACGAGGGCGAAGGCGGGCAGCGAGGCCACTTCGAGGGCGACGATCAGGGTCGCGAGGTCGCGGGCGGCGGGCAGCAGGGCGGCGCCGGCGGCGGAGGAGAGCAGCAGGAACCAGTACTCGCCGGCGGGCATGCGGGTCTCGCGGACGGCGGTGACCGACATGAGGGCGGTGACGAGCGCGCCGGCGAGGACCAGGAACTGCACGACGAGCGCGAAGTGGTCGGCGGTGTAGCTGCAGGCGGTCGGGGCGCCGGTGAGGCAGAAGGTGGTGCGGTCGCCGGCGCGCAGGGGCAGCAGGGAGGCGGTCGCGGCGGCGAGGCCGGCGACGGAGATCCAGCCGAGCAGCGGCTTGCGGCCCTCGGGCAGGAACAGGTCGGCGACCAGGACGAGCAGGGCGACGGCGGCGGGGACCACGACGGGGATGATCGCGAGCCAGTCGACGCTCTGGACGAGGCTGGGGGTTTCGGCGGCGAGGACCATCGGGGCCGTCGTGGCCGTCATGGCCGTCATGAGTTGCCTCCTGCGAGGAGCTTCTGGACGGCCGGGTCGGTGAGGCCGAGGAGGACCGCGGGCCACAGGCCCGCGAGGACGGTGAGGGCGACGAGCGGGGTCCAGGCGGCGAACTCGTAGCGCTGGACGTCGGCGACGGTGATCCCGGGGTCGGCCTTCGGGTCGCCCATGCAGACGCGCCGTACGACGATCAGCAGGTAGGCGGCGGTGAGCAGGGTGCCGAACGCGCCGACGGCCGTGTAGGTGAGGAACGCCGGTCGGGAGAGGCCCTCGGCGGGGTCGAACGCCCCGAACAGGGCCAGCATCTCGCCCCAGAAGCCGGCGAGGCCGGGCAGGCCGAGGGAGGCGACGGCGGCGAAGGCGAGCAGCGCGCCGAGGCGGGGCGCGCGGCCGTAGAGGGCGGCGCCGGTGGCGCCGGCGAGGGTGTCGAGGTCGGCGGTGCCGTAGCGGTCCTTGAGGGCGCCGACCAGGAAGAAGAGGAGGCCGGTGATCAGGCCGTGGGCGATGTTCGCGAACAGGGCGCCGTTGACTCCGGTCGGGGTCATGGAGGCGATGCCGAGGAGGACGAAGCCCATGTGGCCGACGGAGGAGTAGGCGATGAGCCGCTTGAGGTCGCCCTTGTTGCCCTTGCGGGCCAGCGCGAGGCAGGCGAGGGATCCGTAGACGATGCCGACGACGGCGAAGGCGCCGAGGTACGGGGCGAAGGTGTGCATGCCGTCGGGGGTGACGGGGAGCAGGATGCGGACGAACCCGTAGGTGCCCATCTTCAGCATGACGCCCGCGAGGAGGACGGAGCCGACGGTGGGAGCGGCGGTGTGGGCGTCGGGCAGCCAGCTGTGGAGCGGCCACATGGGGGTCTTGACGGCGAGGCCGATGCCGATGGCGAGGACGGCCAGGAGCTGGGTGGTGTGCGTCAGTTCGCGGCCGTTGTCAGAGGCGAGTGCCACCATGTCGAAGGTGCCGCTGTTCAGCCCGATCAGCAGGAGACCGAGCAGCATGACGACGGATCCGAGGAGGGTGTACAGGATGAACTTCCAGGCGGCGGCCTGCCGCTGAGCACCGCCCCAGCGGGCGATGAGGAAGTACATCGGGATGAGGACCATCTCGAAGGCGAGGAAGAAGAGCAGCAGGTCGAGGACGGCGAAGGTGGCGAGCGTCCCCGATTCGAGGACGAGGAGCAGCGCGACGAAGGCCTTCGGGGAGGGGCCCTCGGGGAGCTTGTAGTAGCTGTACACCGCGCAGAGGAAGAACAGCAGCGCGGTCATCAGGAGGAGGGGGAGCGAGATGCCGTCGATGCCGAGGTGGATCCGGATGTTCAGCGCCTGGATCCAGCTGATGTCCGTCGTCGCCTGGAAGCGGGACGGGGCGTCGTGGTCGAAGCCCGCGGTGAGGGCGATCGCCGCGGCGAGGATGACACCGGTGACGGTCACGCCGTGGCGCAGGACGGCCTGTTCCGGGCTCCTGCCCTTGAGTCCGGGCGGGGCCGGCAGCAGGGCGGCGACGGCCCCGAGGAGCGGTGCGGCCACGATGAACGCCAGAAGGAACTGCATCACGGACGGGCTGATATCAATCACGGCTGACTCACGGCTCACGATCCGGCGTTGACGTTGGCGAGGACGGCGGTGGCGATCGCCAGGACCACGGCGCCGGCGAGCAGGGCGCTCAGGTAGGTCTGTACGTTGCCGGTCTGGGCGCGGCGTACGAGGCCGCCGAGCAGCCGGGTGCCGGTGCCCGCGCCGCGGACGTACGTGTCCACGACCTCGCGGTCGAGGAAACGGACCAGGCTCGCGGCGCCGCGGACGGGGCGGACGAACAGGCGGTCGTAGACGGCGTCGAGGTGGAATCCGTCGGCGGCGTGGCGGTGCAGGGGGCCGAGGAGGGCGCGTCCGGGGTCGGGGGCGGGTCCCGCCGGGACGGCGGGGTGCTCGTGGGTGACCTCCGCGACCTCGGGGGTCTCGGCGGCGGACTCGGCGGCGGCGGTGGCCGCGGAGACGGTGGCGGTGACGGCGGGGGTGTCCGTCGCGGCCGCCGCGGCGGCGGGGCCGACGGGAGCGGGGGCCGTCGCGAGGCGGGCCGTGGCGCGCTGCCAGAGGCCGTAGGTGAGGAGTACGCCGATGAGGGCGGCGCCCGTGCCGATGACCGAGGTGGTCACGGTCGGGGTGAGCTGTTGGCCGTCGAACCAGTCGCCGAGAGGACCGGCGGCGAGGCCGAAACCGACCGTGGGGACGGCCAGCAGCCACAGCACGCCGGTCATGGCGACGGGTTCCTTGCCGTGGTCGGGGGCGGCGGCGCCCCGGCCGCGGAACGCCATCAGCCACAGCCGGGTGGCGTAGGCGGCGGTGAGCAGGGCGGTGAGGACGCCGGCGACCAGGACGAGCCAGCCGGCTGAGGAGGGTGCGGAGTCGGAGTGCCCGAGGGCGGTCTGCTCGGCGGCGACGAGAACGGCTTCCTTGGAGAAGAAGCCGGCGAACGGCGGGATCGCGGCGAGCGCGAGCAGGGCGAGCGTCATCGTCCAGAACGCGTCGGGGACGCGCCGGGTGAGGCCGTCCATGCGGGACATCGCGGCGAGGGAGTTGGTGCCCGCCGCGTGGATGATCACGCCGGCGCCGAGGAAGAGGAGCGCCTTGAAGGCGCCGTGGGACAGGAGGTGGAAGACGGCGGCGCCGCGGTCTCCGACGGCGAGGGCTCCGGTCATGTAGCCGAGTTGGCCGATGGTGGAGTAGGCGAGGACCCGCTTGATGTCGTCCTGGGCGAGGGCGGCGAGGGCCGAGCCGATCATGGTGATGGCCGCCATGACGGCCATCACGACCAGTGCGGCGCGGGACGCCGCGAAGACGGGCAGCAGGCGGGCGATGAAGTAGACGCCGGCGGCGACCATCGTCGCGGCGTGGATCAGCGCGGAGACCGGGGTGGGGCCGGCCATGGCGTCGGGCAGCCAGGTGTGCAGCGGGAACTGCGCGGACTTGCCGGCGACTCCGGCGAGGAGGAGCAGCGCGATCAGGGTCGGGTGGTCGAGTCCACCCGCGGCGACGGTGTCCAGGATCTTGGTGATCCGGAAGGAGCCGGCGTCCGTGGCGAGCGCGAACAGGCCGATCAGGAAGGGGACGTCGCCGAGCTTGGTGACGAGGAACGCCTTGAGGGAGGCGGAGCGCGCGGCTTCGGTCTCCCAGTAGTGGCCGACGAGGAAGTACGAGCAGATGCCCATGACCTCCCAGCCGACCAGCAGCACCATCAGGTCGCCGGAGTAGACGACGAGCAGCATCGCGGAGGTGAACAGGGAGACGAGCGCGGCGTAGGACGGGTAGCGCGGGTCGTCACGGAGGTAGGCCGTCGAGTACAGCTGCACGCAGGTGGCGACGACGCCCACGAGGACGGCGACGAGCACGGCGAAGCCGTCGATGTGCAGGGACAGCTCGATCGGCACGGAGCCGGTCGGGGTGAGTTCGGTGGCCGTGTCGATGGCGCCGTCGCCGCCTTGGCGGACGGCGACGAGGACGGCCAGTACGGCGGCGGCCAGGGTCGGCAGCACGGCCAGCGGCCGGACGAACCCGGGTGCGGCGCGGCCGAGGAGGAGGCCCGCCACGGCGCCCAGGAACGGCAGGAGGGGAACGAGGACCGCGAGGGTCGTGGTGCTCACGCGGCGACCTCCGGCCGGGCGGTGGTGTCGTCGGACCGGGCGGGTTCGTGGCCTTCGGCGGTGTCCCGGAGCCGGTCGACGTCCGAGGTGCCGCGGTTGCGGTACACCATGAGCACGATCGCGAGGCCGATGCCGATCTCGGCGGCGGCGATGGCGATCGTGAAGAGGGTGAGGGCCTGGCCCGCGTGCAGGGCGTCGCGCAGCCAGACGTCGAAGGCCACCAGGTTGAGGTTGACGGCGTTGAGCATGAGCTCGACGGACATCAGGACCAGGATGGCGTTGCGTCGGGCGAGGACTCCGTAGAGGCCGATGGCGAAGAGGAGGGACGCCAGTACGGCGGGGTAGACGAGGTGCATCAGCTCTGCCCCTTCCGGTCGCCGGTGGCGTCGGCGGCCGCCGCGGCGGCGGAGGCGGCCGCGTTCGCGGCGTCCTCCGCGTCCTCGGCGGGGGTGTTCCTGCGGGAGAGCACGATGGCACCGATCAGGGCTGCGAGGAGGAGCACCGAGAGCGCCTCGAAGGGCAGCACCCAGTGCTGGAAGAGGATCTCGCCGGTCACCGCGGTGGAACCCTGGGCGGGTCCGTCGAGGTCGATCCAGGTCGTGCGGAAGGCGTCGACGACCACCCAGACGAGTGCGGCGCCCGCGGTGACGGCGACGCCGAGCGCGACCCAGCGGTTGGCGGAGTCGGCGTCCGGGGAGCGGCCGATGGGGGCCTTGGTGAGCATCAGCCCGAAGAGGAGGAGGACGACCACGGAGCCGAGGTAGATCAGGACCTGGACCCAGGCGATGAACTCGGCGGTCAGCAGCAGGTACTCGACGGCGACCCCGCCCAGCGCGACGACCAGCCAGAGGGCGGCGTGCACGAGCTGCTTGGTGGTGACCGTGATGACGGCCGCGCCGAGGGTGGCGAGGCCGACGAGGAGGAAGGCGATCTCGACGCCGGTCGGCGAGAGGAAGCCGGGGCCGGTCGTCGTGGCGGCGGCGGCCAGGGTCGCGGCGGGGCTCACGCGTCTGCCTCCGGGGTGGTCGGGGGTTGGTCGCCGGTGGCGGTTGCCGCTGCGGCGGCCGCGGCCGCGGCGGCTTCGGACTTCTCCACGGCCTTGCGGGCGGCGGCGATCTCCTTGGGCTCCTCGGCGGCCGGGTCGAGGGCGGGCGGCGCCGGCACCGTCCACATCCACTCGCGGAGCTTGTCCCGCTCGTGGACGAGGTCCTGGATGTCGGTCTCCGCGTACTCGAACTCCGGCGACCAGAACAGGGCGTCGAAGGGGCACACCTCGATGCAGATGCCGCAGTACATGCAGAGCGAGAAGTCGATGGCGAACCGGTCGAGGACGTTGCGACTGCGCTCGCGACCACCGGGGGCGGCGGCCGGGACCGTCTCCTTGTGGGAGTCGATGTAGATGCACCAGTCGGGGCACTCGCGGGCGCACAGCATGCAGACCGTGCAGTTCTCCTCGAACAGGCCGATGACCCCGCGGCTGCGGGGCGGGAGCTCGGGCTGTGCCTCGGGGTACTGGGCGGTGTGCGCGCGCTTGGTCATCGTGCGCAGGGTGACGGCCAGGCCCTTGGCGAGGCCGGATCCGGGAACCGGGGACATTACTGGATCGCCACCTTCACGATGCCGGTGAGCGCGATCTGGGCGAGCGCGAGGGGGATGAGCACGGTCCAGGCGAGCTTCTGGAGCTGGTCCTCGCGCAGGCGGGGGTAGCTCACGCGCAGCCAGATCACGACGAAGGCGAGGACGGCGACCTTGAGGAGGGTCCAGACCCAGCCGAGGTCGTCACCGCCGAAGGGGCCGTGCCAGCCGCCGAGGAAGAGGACGGTGGTGAGGGCGCAGAGCACGACGATGCCGGCGTACTCGGCGAGCAGGAACAGTGCGAAGCGCAGACCGGTGTACTCGGTGTACGCGCCGAAGATGATCTCGGAGTCGGCGACGGGCATGTCGAAGGGGGGCCGTTGGAGTTCGGCGAGGCCGGCGATGAAGAAGACGAGCGCGCCGGTGATCTGCCAGGGCAGCCACCACCACTCGAAGGCCTCGACGATGCCGGGCAGGGACACGGTCCCGGCGGCCATCGCGACGGAGGCGGCGGCGAGCAGCATGGGCAGCTCGTACGCGAGCAGTTGCGCGGCGGTGCGGAGGCCTCCGAGGAGGGAGAACTTGTTGGCGGAGGCCCAGCCGGCCATGAGCGAGCCGAGCACTCCGACGCCCATGACGGCGAGCGCGAAGAAGAGGCCCGCGTCGATGACCTGCCCGACGGCGCCCTCGCCCGGGCCCACCGGGATGGCGAGGAGGACGAGCAGGTACGGGAGCAGCGCGACGGCGGGGGCGAGCTGGAAGATCCGTCGGTCGGCGTTGGCCGGGACGATGTCCTCCTTCTGCGCGAACTTCACGCCGTCGGCGACGAGCTGGGCCCAGCCGTGGAAGCCGCCGGCGTACATGGGGCCGAGGCGGCCCTGCATGTGGGCCATCACCTTGTGCTCGGCCTGCCCGACGACGAGCGGGAGCACGAGGAAGACGGCGAAGACGACGATCAGTCGCAGGGCGACGTCGAGGACGTCGTTCACGCGTCGCCTCCGGTGGTGTCGTGGTCGGGATTGCCGTTGCCCTGGCCGGGCTTCGGTTGGGGAGCGGGTCGGGGCCGGGACGCGGGGTCGGGCCGGGGCTCGGACTCCGCCCGGGACGCGGGATCGGGCTCGGCCTGCGGCTTGGGGTCGGGCCCGGCTACGGGCTCCGGCTCGGCCTTGGGCGCGGCTGCGGGCTCCGGCTCGGGGTCGGCCTCCGGCCGTGACGCAGCATCGCCCTCGGGCGCGGCTGCGGGCTCCGGCTTGGGGTCGGGCCCGGCTGCGGGCGAAGACCGGGGCGCGGGCGACGGCTCGGGGGCCGGCGCGGGGTCGGACTCGGCCGTGGCGGGTGCTGCCGGGTCTTCGAAGGCGGGCTTCGGGTTGTGCCAGGGCGCGTCCGCGCTGCGCGGGGCCGGGCGGCGTGCGGGCTCCGTCCCCGGCGGGGTGGCCTGACCGGTGGACCCGTCGGCGGCGGAACGGGTACGCCGGGGCGGGCGGTTGGGGGCCACGGAGCCCGGGGCCGACTCGGCCTCGGGTGCCGAGCCCGCCGAACCGTCGGGCGCGGAGCCGGCCTGGGCGTCGGGCTCCGGGGACGGCGCGGGCTTCGCCGCCGACTGGCTTGCCGAGCCGTCCGACACCGAGCGGGTGCGGCGGGCCGGGCGGGGCGGGGTCTCCGACTCCGGGGACGGTGCGGCCGCCTCCGCCGCCGACTGGCTCGCCGAGCCGTCCGACACCGAGCGGGTGCGGCGGGGCGGGGCGTCCGACGGCTCCGGCGACGGTGTGGTCTCCGGCGCGCCCTGGCTCGCCGAGCCGTCCGACACCGAGCGGGTGCGGCGGGGCGGGCGGATCGGGGCGTCCGATTCCGGGGACGGCAGGGTTGCCGAGGCCTCGGCGGGGGCCGCGCCCTCCGCGCCCGGGCGGGGGCGGCGGGTCGGGGCGCCCTCGCGCGGGGCGCGGGTCGGGGCGCCCTCGCGCGGGGTGCGGGTCGGGGCGCCGGCTCGGGGGGTGCGGGCGGGGCGGGCGGGGGCCGGGGGGAGTTGGCCCTTGAGGGGGCCCCAGTCGTTCGGGTCGGGGACGCCCGGCGGGAGCATCTGGCGGCGCTTCGGGGCGTCGGGGTCGTGGCCCTCGCCCGGCTCCTTGGCGCCGGGCCACGCCTTGGCGACGCGCGCGGCGAGGACGAAGTCCTTGCGCAGCGGGTGCCCCTCGAAGTTCTCCGGAAGCAGCAGCGGCACCAGGTGGGGGTGGTCGGTGAAGGTCACCCCGAACATCTCGAAGGTCTCCCGCTCGTGCCATTCGGCGCCGGCGTAGACGGCGACGGCGGAGGGCAGCGAGGGGGCGCCGTGCGGGACGGTGGTGCGCAGCAGCAGGCGGCGTACGCGGTGGTTCTCCAGGCAGACGAGGTGCGCGCAGATCCGGAAGCCGGTGCCGGGTTCGTCGACGGCGCTCAGCCAGTCGAAGTAGGTGCAGCCCAGCTTGTCGCGGGCGATTTCGAGCGCGGGGATCCAGGAACCGACGGGGACGTCGACGGTGAGGACCTCGTACGCGTACGAGGCGACGGCCTCGGCGCCGAAGACGGCCGGGGCGGCGTCGGGCAGGGAGTCGTAGAGGTTCACGCGCCGGCTCCCGGAGTCGCGGGCGAGGCCGTGACCAGGCCGCCGTCACAAAGGTTTACGCGCCCGCTCACCGGGGTCGCGGGCGGGGCCATCGCCGGGCCACCGGCGCAAAGGCGTACGCGCCCGCTCGTCCGAATCGCGGACGGGGCCGTCGCCGGGACGCTGTCGTAGAGGTTCACGCACCGGCTCCCGGGGTCGCGGGCGGGGGCGTGACCAGGCCGCTGGTGAGCTGGGCGACGGAGGGGCCCGCCGCATAGCGTTCCGCGAGGGACTCTCTGGCGATCTTCTCCTGGAGCTTCAGGATGCCCTGGAGGAGTGCTTCGGGGCGCGGCGGGCAACCGGGTACGTACACGTCGACGGGGATGATCTGGTCGACGCCCTTGGTCACGGAGTACGAGTCCCAGTACGGGCCGCCGCAGTTGGAGCAGGCGCCGAAGGAGATGACGTACTTCGGCTCCGGCATCTGCTCGTAGAGCCGCTTGACGGCCGGGGCCATCTTGTCCGTCACCGTGCCCGAGACGATCATCAGGTCGGCCTGGCGCGGGCCGGGCGCGAAGGGGATCACGCCGAGGCGGATGAAGTCGTGCCGGGCCATGGACGCGGCGATGAACTCGATGGCGCAGCAGGCGAGGCCGAAGTTGAAGACCCACAGGCTGTAGCGGCGTCCCCAGTTGAGGACGACCTTCATCGGTTCCGGGGCGAGACGGGAGAGGACTCCCAGGCGCTTGGGTTCCGGGAGCAGCTGGGGCTCGGCGGGGCTCGCGGCCGCGGCCGGGGCCGGTGTCACGTCCATTCGAGGACGCCCTTCTTGTACGCGTAGAGCAGGCCGACGGCCAGGAACCCCAGGAAGATGAACATCTCGACGAGGGTCGTGGCGCCGTAGCCGGCGGCGGCGAACACCGTCGCCCAGGGGAACAGGAAGATGGAGTCGACGGCGAAGATGACGTAGAGGAACGCGTAGACGTAGTAGCGGACCTGGGTGTGCGCCCAGCCCTCGCCGACGGGGTCCACGCCGCACTCGTACGTCAGCAGCTTCTCGGGGGTGGGGACGACGGGCCGCAGCAGTCGGCCGGCGCCGAAGGCCACGGCGACGAACAGCACGCCGAGGACGGCGAGCAGCCCGACGACCGAATAGCTTCGGAAATAGTCCGCGGCGAGCACGCTCGCGATCGCGTTCGCGGGCACGGTCGCCACCGTGGGGTCGGGCACGTCCGTTCCTCGCTTCTGGGCCACTGTCGACGGTGTTGTTGATCTGGTACGGACGGGAGTCTAGGGCCTGGGCCCGGCGGGGTGGGGTTATCCCCCGTTCACCATCGCCTGGTCACCCCATGGCAGCGGCGCCCCCGAATTGGCAGGCTGTGGCCCATGACAGTGAACGATCAAGCCTCCCCTCCTCCGGTGCGCCCGGCCTTCGACGCGGTGACGTGGAAGGAGATCGCGTACCTGCTGAGCAACCTGCCGGTGGCGCTGATCGGTTTCGTTTACACGGTTGTCATGATTTCGACGGCGGGTGGCCTGTCGGTGACCGCGATCGGTCTGCCGTTGCTCGCATGCGTGCTCTACGGGTCACGGCAGCTCGGCAAACTCGATCGCGCGCGGGCACGGGCGCTGCTGGGCGTACGGGTGGACGAGCCGACTCCGCTTCCCGGTCCGAAGCGGTCGGGCGGGTTCTTCCCGTGGCTGTGGGCGGCCGTCAAGGACCCGGTGGCCTGGCGGACGGTGCTGTACGAGCTGGTCAGGCTGCCGTGGGGGGTGCTCACCTTCACCGTCGCGCTGACCGGGCTGTTCGTGCTGTGGCCGGTGCTGCCGTACGTGGTGCGCGGCCTGGCGAACGTGGACCGCGCGATGGTACGGGGCCTGCTGTCGCCCTCCGACGAGTTGGAGCGGCGCATCGCGGCGCTGGAGTCGGGCCGCGGGGTGGTCGTGGACACGGCGGCGGCGGACCTGCGGCGCATCGAACGGGACCTGCACGACGGGGCGCAGGCGCGGCTGGTGGCGCTGGCGATGGGGCTGGGTCTGGCGAAGGAGAAGCTGCTGGAGGACCCGGAGGGGGCGGCGGCGATGGTCGACGAGGCACACGGCGAGGTGAAGCTGGCGTTGCAGGAGCTGCGCGATCTGGCGCGGGGCATCCACCCGGCGGTGTTGACGGACCGGGGGTTGGACGCGGCGCTGTCGTCGGTGGCGTCGCGGTGCGTGGTGCCGGTGAAGGTGGCGGTGGACCTGCCGGGGCGCCCGGCGGAGGCGATCGAGGGGATCGCGTACTTCGTGGTGTCGGAGCTGCTCCAGAACGTGAGCAAGCACGCGGGGGCGCGGGGGGCGAGCGTCGAGGTGTGGCGGTCGCGGGAGCGGCTGCTGATCCGGGTGTCCGACGACGGTCGGGGCGGCGCGCGGTTGTCGGGCGGCACCGGCATGGCCGGCCTCGCGGAGCGGCTGGGGGCGGTGGACGGGGTCTTCGTCCTGGACTCCCCCGAGGGCGAGGGCACGGTCGTGACGGCGGAACTGCCGTGGCGCGACCGCACGTAGGCCCTACCGGGCCCTGACCAGGACCCCCGCCGGCGGACACCGCCCGGGAACCCTGCCCACCGGGACCCCCCGCCCGGCGGACACCGCCCGGGAACCCTGCCCACCAGAACCTCTGCCCACCAGGACCCCCGCCCGGCGGGCACCGCCCGGCGCGACCGTACCCAGGCCCCACCGGGCACCGACCGGGACCCCTGCCCACGCGGGCGGGGGTCCCGTCCGCGTGCGGGGTCGGCCGGGCCGCCCCGGCCGACCCCGCACGCCGCGTACACGCCCCGCCCCGTCCGGGGTCGTCGCGGCGGCGGTTGGGGTGGCGGTCGGGGTGGCGGTCGGGGTGGGGATAACCCCCCTGCGCGGACGCCGACCCGCCGCATGGTCCGGGGCGGGGCCGCGGCGGCACTGTGGAGGTGTACCCGGACACGGGGGCATCGGGACACCGGGACATCCGGGCACCGGGGATGACGCGAAGGGCGGGTCGGACATGGGCGACGGCAAGGACGGCGGGCGGGGGGTCGTCGAGGTGTTGCGGGCGCCGCTGGCGGCGCGGACCTGGCGGGAGTTGACGTACCTGCTCCTCGGTCTGCCGCTGAGCACCCTGTACTTCTCGCTGGCCGTCACCGGGGTGAGCCTCGGCGCCGGGTTGCTGGTGACCTTCGTCGGCGTTCCGGTGCTGGCGGGCGTGCTGGCGATGTGCCGGGGCTTCGGTCAGGTGGAGCGGGCCCGGGTGCGGGGTCTGCTGCGGGTGCCGCTCGCCGATCCGGCTCCGATCCGGGCGGCCAAGAGCGGACTGCTGCCGGCCGTGGGGGCGCTACTCAAGAGCGGCAGCGCCTGGCGGCACCTGCTGTACTCGGTGATCCACTTCCCGTGGGCGGTGTTCGCGTTCGTCCTGTCGCTCACGCTGTGGGCGGCCGGGTGGGGCTACCTGCTGTACCCGCTGTGGTTCTGGGTGTTCCCCGCGTTCAGCGACCAGCCGGGCCTCCAGCTGTTCCAGAACGACGACTACTCCTTCTACCTCGACTCGCCGCTCGCCATCGCCGCGACCAGCCTGATCGGGTTGACCGTCACCCTGGCCACGCCCTGGGTCATCCGCGCGCTGGCCACCGTCGACCGGGTGCTCATCACGGGGCTGCTGGGCCCCTCCCGCCTGGACAGCCGGGTCACCGAGCTGGAGTCGGACCGCGGCGTCGTCGTGGACACCGCCGCCGCCGACCTGCGGCGCATCGAACGCGACCTGCACGACGGCGCCCAGGCCCGGCTGGTGGCGCTGGCCATGGACCTGGGGCTGGCGAAGGAGAAGCTGGCCGAGGACCCGCGGGCCGCCGCCCGCATGGTCGACGAGGCGCACGGCGAGGTGAAGGTGGCCCTCCAGGAGCTTCGCGACCTCGCCCGCGGCATCCACCCGGCCGTCCTGACCGACCGCGGACTGGACGCGGCGCTGTCCTCGGTGGCCTCGCGGTGCACCGTCCCGGTGCGGGTGGCGGTGGACCTGCCGGCCCGCCCGGCGGCCGCCATCGAGGGGATCGCGTACTTCACCGTCTCCGAGCTGCTGCAGAACGTCAGCAAGCACGCCCGGGCCCGTTCGGCCTCCGTCGACGTCTGGAAGTCCGGTGAGCGCCTGCTGATCCAGGTCGCGGACGACGGCCGGGGCGGGGCGGACGTGGGCGTCGGCGTCGGCGTCGGGAGCGGGAGCGGGCTCGCGGGGCTGACCGAGCGGCTGGACGCCGTGGACGGCGTGCTCGTCGTCGACTCGGCCGCCGGCCACGGGACGACGGTGACCGCCGAACTCCCCTGGCGGCCCTGACCCACGGCCGCGCGGCACTCCGCACCGCACCACCACCCCAACGCCCTACCAACGCCCCACCGCTCGGGCCCCGGCGCGCAACACCGCCGGGGCCCCTTCCGTGCCCGGAAACTCCCTCCGTACGCATACGGGTTGGCCGGACCGGGCCGTTCCGCGCCACCGGGCTGGGATGCTTGGCCATGCCGGGCACGCCCGGTGACGGATGTGGGTGTGCGGACGACGAGTGACGATGCGGGAGCTGCTGAAACGTGGACGACAGGGTGCGGGTGGTCATCGCCGAGGATTCAGTGCTGCTCCGTGAGGGCCTGACCCGGCTGCTGACCGACCGGGGGCATGACGTCGTGGCAGGCGTCGGGGACGCGGAAGCCCTGATCAAGACGGTGGCGGAGCTGGCGGCGGAGAACGCGCTGCCGGACGTGGTGGTGGCCGACGTACGGATGCCGCCGACGCACACCGACGAGGGGGTGCGGGCCGCCGTGCGGCTGCGCCGCGAGTACCCGGGGATCGGGGTGTTGGTGCTGTCGCAGTACGTGGAGGAGCAGTACGCCACCGAACTGCTGGCCGGTTCCACCACCGGTGTGGGGTACCTGCTCAAGGACCGGGTGGCCGAGGTACGGGAGTTCCTGGACGCGGTGGTGCGGGTGGCGCGGGGCGGTACGGCGCTGGACCCCGAGGTCGTCGCCCAGCTGCTGGGGCGCAGCCGGAAGCAGGACGTACTGGCGGGGCTGACCCCCCGCGAGCGCGAGGTACTGGGGCTGATGGCGGAAGGGCGCACGAATTCGGCCGTGGCGAAACAGCTGGTGGTGAGCGACGGGGCGGTGGAGAAGCACGTCAGCAATATCTTCATGAAGCTGGGGCTGTCCCCGAGTGACGGGGATCACCGGCGCGTTCTGGCGGTTCTCACCTATCTGAAATCTTGATCGACTGACACTCTGTCAGATGAAGTGCCGCAGGAAGTCGGAAGCACGCGAAGCAGTGGCGGTGACGGCGGGTCGCGCGGTTCGACCCCCGACATCGCCCCTGGGGGGTTAGGAATATCCGTGTAGCGCACGACGTCCGCTGGACAC
This sequence comes from Streptomyces sp. NPDC029836, assembly GCF_055574495.1. Lineage (NCBI taxonomy): Bacteria > Bacillati > Actinomycetota > Actinomycetes > Kitasatosporales > Streptomycetaceae > Streptomyces > Streptomyces sp. NPDC029836. The sequence goes on from NZ_JBVHZI010000013.1 coordinate 160,521, forward strand.
ACGGTCCAGCGCGATGTTCCACGATGTGGGAAACCCAGGGTTGGACATCCCCGCGGACGTAGGGTTGGCCTTGGGAACGAACGCCCAGCCTCGAAGGAGGTCCAGTTCAGTGACCAGCCAGGTCAGTAGCCCGGCCGAGCAGGCCGACGGGGCCGGAGGAGCCATCGCGGGGCAGCGCGCAGCGCCCCGTACGGATGGATCCGGCAAGGAAATCCGCCGCGTCGATCGTGTGATCATCCGTTTCGCGGGTGATTCGGGTGACGGTATGCAGCTGACGGGTGACCGTTTCACTTCGGAGACGGCGTCCTTCGGCAACGACCTTTCGACGTTGCCGAACTTTCCGGCCGAGATCAGGGCTCCCGCGGGGACGTTGCCGGGGGTGTCGTCGTTCCAGTTGCATTTCGCCGATCACGACATCCTGACGCCGGGGGACGCGCCGAACGTGCTGGTCGCGATGAA
>NZ_JBVHZI010000014.1:0-139518 GCF_055574495.1 Streptomyces sp. NPDC029836
GATCCCTGGGTGCGGGTGGTGTAGGCGGTGGTGAGGTCGTGGGCGAGGGGGGTGCGGGACCAGGCGTCGCTGGCGATGTGGTGGATGAGGAGCAGCAGGACGTGTTCCTCGTCCGAGACCTGGAACAGAACTGTCCGCAGCGGGAGTTCATTGCCGAGGTCGAAGCAGTGACCCACGGCCTCCGTCAGTTTTTCGCCCAGCTCGTCCTCATTCACCTGGACGACCGTGAACGGCGTCTCGGCCGCATCGGCAGGCCGGACGATCTGGTGCGGACCGTGCTCCTCGTCCTCGGCGAAGGTGGTGCGCAAGCTCTCGTGGCGGGCGACGACGTCACCGATGGCGAGGCGCAGGGAGCCGACGTCGAGGCGACCGGTGAGACGGAGAGCGGCAGCCGTGTTGTAGGTGGAGCTGGGGCCTTCGAATTGGTGGAGGAACCAGAGGCGCTGTTGGGCGTAGGACAGCGGGATGTGGTCGGGGCGGGGTTGGGCGGTGAGCGGGGTGCGGGCTTGGGTTGCCTGGTCGAGGGTGGCGGCGAGGGCGGCGATGGTGGGGGTCTCGAAGAGCTGCCGGATGGAGAGTTCGGCGCCGAGGGTGGTGCGGATGCGGCTGACCAGACGGGTCGCCAGCAAGGAGTGGCCGCCGAGGTCGAAGAAGCTGTCGTCGATGGTGAGGTGGGGGACGGCCAGCACTTCGGCGTAGAGGGACACGAGGATCTCTTCGCGGGGGCTGCGGGGTGCGCGGCCTGCGGTTGAGCCGGTGTAGGTGGGTGCGGGGAGGGCCTTGCGGTCGAGCTTGCCGTTGGGGGTCAGCGGCAGGGCTTCGAGGGTGACGAAGGCCGAGGGAAGCATGTACTCCGGCAGGCACTCGGCCAGTCCCGCTTGGGCGTCGCTCTCGTTCCAGAGGCTGGGGTCGGGCACGAGGTAGGCGACGAGTCGTTGGTCGCCGGGCTGGTCCTCGCGGAGGAGGACGGCCGTCTGGAGGACGCCGGGCTGGGACGCGATCGCGGATTCGATCTCCCCCAGCTCGATGCGGTGGCCGCGGAGTTTGATCTGGTGGTCGGCGCGGCCGATGAAGAGGAGTTGGCCGTCGTGGGTCCAGCGGGCGATGTCGCCGGTGCGGTACATGCGGCTGCCGGGTGGGCCGTAGGGGTTGGCGGTGAACCGTTCGGCGGTCAACGCGCTGCGGTGGTGGTAGCCGCGGGCGAGTTGGTGGCCGGCGAGGTAGAGCTCGCCGTCGGTGCCGGGGGCTGCGGGTCGGAGGGCGCTGTCGAGGACGTAGGCGCGGGTGTTGGTGAACGGCCGGCCGATCGGGACCGGACCGACGGGCAGACCGCCGGCCGGGATGCGGTATTCGGTGGCGTTGACGGTGTTCTCGGTGGGCCCGTAGGCGTTGATGACCCGGGTGTCCGGGTGGGTGTTCTGCCAGGTGGTGAGTTGATCGCTGTGAAGGGCTTCGCCGCCGAGGATCATGGTGTGGGTGGGGGACACGGTCGCCGGCAGGGTGTTGAGGATGGCGAGGTGGCTGGGTGTGGCCTTGATCAGTGTCGGTTGGTGGGTGCTGTTTTCGAGGCTGGTGAGGTGGACGGTTCCGCCGTTGGTCAATGGGGTCCACAGGGCGGTGACGGTGAGGTCGAAGGCCAGGGGTGAGTGCAGCAGGGTGGCGCCGCTGGTGGCCGGGTAGGCGGTGCGGGCCCGGTGGAGGTAGGTGGCCAGGGCGTGGTGTTCGATGATCACGCCCTTGGGGCGGCCGGTGGAGCCCGAGGTGTAGATCATGTAGGCCGCGTGGCGGGTGGACCACGGGGACCGGCGCTCCTCATCCGTGAGCGGGTCGTCCGCATACGTGGCAAGTACCTCGGCTGCGACGGGTTCCGTGAGGGTCAGCGCGGGTGCGGCGTCGGTGAGGATGTGGGTGATCCGGTCGGTCGGGTAGTCGGGGTCGACGGGCAGGTACGCGGCGCCGGCTTTCAGCACGCCGAGCATGCTGACGATGGCGTCGGTCGTCTTGGGCAGGACGAGGGCCACGAACTGCTCGGGCCGCACGTTCCGGGTGATCAGGTGGCGGGCGACCTGGTTGGCGCGGCCGTCGAGCTCCCCGTACGTAAGGCTGTTGCCGTTCTCGTCCGTGACCGCGATCGCGTCCGGTGTCCGTGCGGCCTGGGCTGCGAAGAGGTCGTGCAGGGGGACGTCGGTGAGCGGGGTGTCGTCGCCGTTCCACTCCACCAGGACCCGTTCGCGGTCGGCCGCGTCGAGGGTGTCGAGTCGGCCCACCGGCTGGTCGCCGTGCGTGGTCAGGGTTTCCAGGACGCGCAGGACCCGCTGCGACAGGGAGCGGGCCAGGCGGCCGTCGCAGACGTCCGCGCGGTAGTCGAGGTGCAGCCGCAGTGCGGCGTCCCTGGTGTGGGCGACCAGGTTCATGGCGAAGTCCGTGCTCTCGGCGGCCGTGAAGCCGTCCATCCGCAGACCGGCGCCGTCGAGGCGGGGGTCCGTGGCGCCCGGGCTCACGGGGTAGTTCTGGAAGACCATGGCGGTGTCGAAGAGGTCGCTGTGGCCGGCCCAGCGTTGGATGTCGGCCAGTCCTGCCCACTGGTGGTCGAGCAGGCGGGCCTGTTCGGCTTGGAGTCGGCGGAAGAACCCGGTGAGGGGCTCGGTGTGGTCCAGGCGGGCGCGGACCGGGAGGGTGTTGATGAACAGGCCGACCATCGACTCGACGCCGGTGAGTTCCGGCGGGCGGCCCGAGACGGTCGCGCCGAAGACGACGTCGTCGCGGCCGGTGGCCTGGGCCAGGGCCAGCGCCCACGCGCCCTGGACGACGGTGTTCATGGTGACGCCATGCGTACGGGCCCACCCGGCCAGCGCGGTACTGGCCGCGGTGTCCAGGCCGAAGGTGACGCTCTCGGGGGCGGACTCCACCGGCCCGGCCCCCGGGGCGATCAGCCCCGGTTCCTCCAGGCCCGACAGGGATTCCGTCCACGCCTCGCGGGCCGCTTCGCGGTCCCGGCCGTCCAGCCAGGTCAGGTAGTCGCGGTACGGGCGCACCCGCGGCAGGGTCGACGCGCCGCCCCCGCCCGCCGCGTACAGGGCGATCAGTTCCTGCCAGATCAGCGGCATCGACCAGCCGTCGACAAGGATGTGGTGGTTCGTCATGACCAGTCGGACCCGGTTCGCGTCCAGCCGGACGATCGTGAACCGCAGCAGCGGCGGGCTCGTCAGGTCGAAGCGGCGGGCGAGGACCTCGGCGGCGGCGCGGTCCGAGGCGCGGGTCCGTTCGTCGGCGGGGAGAGCGGTCAGGTCCAGTTCCTGCCAGTCGAGTTCGGCCTCGGCCGGTACGACCTGCACCCAGGCGCCCGACGGGACCTGACGGAAGCCGGCGCGCAGGTTGTCGTGGCGGCGCAGCAGGTTCTCGGCGGCCGTGCGCAGCCGGGGCGCGTCGAAGGGGCCGCTCAGGTCGAAGGAGATCTGCCCCACGTACACGTCGCGGGTGTCCTCGTCGTACAGGTTGAGGAAGAGGAAGCCCTCCTGGAGGGGAGCGAGCGGCAGGACGTCCCGCAGGCCGGGGACGGCGGCCTCCAGGTGCTCGATCTCGGCCTGGGTGATGCTCGGGTGCGTGACGTCCGACGGGGTGAGGCCGGCGGCGTCCGGGCGGCGGGCCTCCTCGACGAGGCGCCTCAGGGCCGCGAACCAGGTGTCGGCCAGCTCCCGGACGTCCTCGGGCGCCAGTACGGCCGCCGCGTACGTCCACGTCGCCAGCAGCCGGGTACCGGACGGGGTCTCGCGGGCCGAGGCGTTGAGGTCCACCGGGTGGGCCAGGGGCATGGCGCCGTCGATGCCGGCCACGTCCGCCCCGGCGACCGACCAGGCGGCGGCCTCGCCGGCGCCCTGACCGATCTGCCCCAGGTAGTTGAAGCCGAACTCGGGCACCGGTAGGGCGGCGAGCACGGCGCGGCCGGCGGGGTTCAGGTGGCGCAGCAGGCCGTAGCCGAGCCCGTTGCCGGGTACGGAACGGAGCTGCTCCTTGACGGCCTTCAGGGCCGGGACCAGAGCCGGAGCCGGACCGGAGCCCGTCCCGCTGCCGATGGCGCCGCTGCCGACGCCGCTGCTGCCGCTCCCCCCGGCGGCCGGGTCCAGGAGCACCGGGTACATCGAGGTGAACCAGCCCGCCGTGCGGCTGAGTTCCACCCCGGGTACGGCGTCCTCGTGCCGGCCGTGGCTCTCCAGGTCCACCACCACCGGGGCACCCGCCTTCGCGCCCCGCCCGCCCCGCCAGTCGGCGACCGCGACCGCGAACGCGGTCAGCAGCACGTCGTTGATCCCGGCGTTGACGGTGCCGGGCACCCAGGTCAGCAGGGCTTCGGTCGTCTCCGCGTCGAGCTCGGCGGTGACCTGCCCCGCGTCCGCGTGGGTGTCGCGGGTCCGGTCGATCCGGAGGGCCGGGGGCGTGCCGCCGAGGACGGTGCTCCAGTGGTCGAGCTGCGCCTCGGTCCGGGCGTCGAGCGCGAGGTCCGCGAGCGAGCGGGCCCAGTGCCGCCACGGGGTGCCGACGGGGGCGAGGGTGCCGCCCTCGTAGGCGGTGACCAGGTCGGGGAGCACGGTCCGCCAGGTGACCCCGTCGATGACGAGGTGGTTCGCGACGAGGACGAGGAGTCCGTCCCGGTCCGGGCCGCGGTCGATCCAGACGGCCAGCAGCATCCGCCCGGCCGTCGGGTCGAGCCGGGAGCGGGCCTCGCGGGCCCGCGCGGTCACGGCCGCGCGGACCGTCCCGTCGTCGAGACCGGTGGCGTCGTACCGGGTCAGGCAGTTGGCGGCGGTCACGGAACCCGGCTCGGGCACGGTGAGGGTCCAGTCGTCGGCGACCCGCAACCGCAGGGCGTCGTGATGGTCGAGTACGGTCCCCAGCGCACGGCCCAGGGCCTCGAAGTCCAGGCCGGCGGGCGTGTGCAGCACGGCCGACTGGTTGAACGCGGCCCGATCGGAGCCTAGTTCGGCGAACCAGCCCATCATCGGCGTCATCGGCGCTTCCCCGTACGGGGACACCCCGGCCCCCGACACGAGCCGATCGGCGCCCTCGGCGCCTTCCGCGTCCTGTGCGGCCGTCGCCGCCTCGGTGAGCAGCGCCGGCGTCTGGTGTTCGAAGACGTCGCGGACCGACAGGACGAGTCCGGCCGCGCGGGCCCGGCCGACCAGCTGGATGGAGAGGATGCTGTCGCCGCCGAGGTCGAAGAAGCCGTCGTCGGCGCCGACGGACTCCTGGCCCAGGACCTCGGAGAACAGTGCGACCAGCTGGCGCTCGCGCGGGGTGCGCGGGGCGCGGCCCGAGGTCTGCCCGGTGTAGTCGGGGGCGGGCAGCGCCGTGCGGTCCAGCTTCCCGTTGATCGTCAGGGGCAGCGCGTCGAGGGACACGAACGCCGTCGGGATCATGTGGTCGGGCAGGATGCCGCGGAGGTCGGCGCGCAGTCCGCGCACGTCCGGGGCGTGTCCGGGCTCCGGTACGACGTACGCGACGAGCCGCCGGTCGCCCGGGGTGTCCTCGCGGACGATCACGGCCGCCCGGGCGAGTTCGGAGCGTTCGACGATGACCGACTCGATCTCGGCCGGCTCGATCCGCAGCCCGCGGATCTTGACCTGGGTGTCGACGCGTCCCAGGTACTCCAGCTCGCCGCCGGGCAGCCAGCGCACCAGGTCGCCCGTGCGGTACATGCGGGCGCCGGGGGCGCCGTACGGGTCGACCACGAAGCGTTCCGCGGTGAGCGCGGGCCGGCCGTGGTAGCCGCGGGCCAGGTGGGAGCCCGCCGCGTACAGCTCGCCGGGGACGCCGGGGGCCACCGGGCGCAGGGCGGCGTCCAGGACGTAGACGGAGCTGTTGGCGATGGGCGCGCCGATGGGCGGGGTGACGGGCCCGGACAGCGGGCGGCTCATGGTGGAGCAGACGGTGGTCTCGGTCGGGCCGTACGAGTTGAGCAGCGTACGACCGCCGGCGGACCAGCGTTCGACCAGTTCCGGCGGGCTCGTCTCGGCGCCGACGACGAGGGTCGTGACGGTGGGCAGCGCGTCCGCGGGGAGCAGCTTGAGGACGGCCGGGGTCAGGCTGAGGTGGGTGGCGCCGAAGCGGTTCGCCAGCGCGGCCAGCTCCGGTCCGGGGGTGAGGCCGGCCGGCGCGATGATCAGGGTCGCCCCGGTGAGGAGGCCCATGGACAGTTCCCAGAAGGCGGCGTCGAAGCTGGGGGAGAGGTGCTGGAGGACCTTGCTGCCGGGGCCGGTGGCGCAGTCGCCGGTGAAGATGTCGAGGAGTCCGGGGAGTCCGGAGTGGGTGACGACGACGCCCTTGGGTCGGCCGGTGGTGCCGGAGGTGTAGATCATGTACGCCGGGTGGGCGGCGCGGCGCGGGCCGCGTCGTTCCGCGTCGGTGACGTCGTGCGCGGGCAGGGCGGCGATCTCCCGTCCGGTGTCGGGGCCGTCGAGGAGGAGCCGCGGGACGTCCGTGTCGGGCAGGCCGGCGGCGACGGCGGTGGTGGTGACGATCAGGGTCGGGGCGGCGTCCTCGACCAGGTGGGCGATGCGTTCCGCGGGGTAGGCGGGGTCGACCGGTACGTAGGCGGCGCCCGCCTTGAAGCCGGCGAGGGTGGCGGTGACCAGGTCGGCCGAGCGCGGCAGGGCCAGCGCGACGAACTGTTCGGCTCGTACGCCCCGTTCGATGAACCGGCGGGCCAGCCGGTTGGCGCGGGCGTTGAGTTCGCCGTACGTCAGGTCGCCGTCCTCGGACCGGACCGCCAACCGCTGCGGTGCGGCGGCGGCATGGGCCTCGACGTATTCGGCGAAGGTCCGGGGGTCGGTCGGGCGCGGGGTGTCGTTCCATTCGACGAGTACGCGGCGCAGTTCGGCGGCGTCGAGTACGGACGGCTCGCTGATCCGCAGGTCCGGGTCGTGGGTCAGGGTGTCGAGCAGGCGCAGGAAGCGGGCGACGAGGGAGCGGACGCCGGCCTCGTCGAAGAGGTCGGCGCTGAACTCGGCGGCGCCCGCCAGGCCGGCGGGGGAGCCGTCGGCGGCGGGGACCTCGACGAGTTCGAAGGCCAGGTCGACCTTGGCGACGCCACTGTCGACGGTGATCGGTTCCACGGCGAAACCGGCGGCGGACAGCGCGTCGAACGCGCCGCGCCGGGTGGTGTCCAGGCTGAGGAGCACCTGGAACAGGGGGTTGTGGGAGAGGGAGCGGGTCGGGCTGAGCGCGTCGACGAGCCGCTCGAAGGGGAGGTCCTGGTGGGCGTAGGCCGTCAGGTCGGTTTCCCGTACGCGGTCCAGCAGTTCGCGGAACGTGGGGTCGCCCGCGGTGTCGGTGCGCAGGACCAGGGTGTTGACGAAGAAGCCGACGGCCTCGTCGAGGGCGTCGTCGGAGCGGCCCGCGACGGGGGTGCCGATCGGGATGTCGTCGCCCGCGCCCAGCCGGTTCAGCAGGGTGGCCAGGGCCGCTTGGAGGACCATGAACACGCTGGTCCGGGACGTGCGGGCCAGGGACACCAGCCGGTCGTGCAGCTCGGCGGGGACGTTCACCGGGACCCGGCCGCCCCGGTGCGAGGCGACGGCCGGGCGGGGCCGGTCGGTGGGCAGCTCCAGCAGGTCGGGGGCGCCCGCCAGGGCCTGCTTCCAGTGGGCGAGTTGGCGGCCCGCGACACTGGCCGGGTCGGCGGCGTCGCCGAGCCGGTCGCCCTGCCACAGCGCGTAGTCGGCGTACTGGACGGGCAGTGGCGTCCACGCGGGGGCGCGGCCCGCGGCGAGGGCGGTGTAGGCGGTCGCCAGGTCGCGCACCAGCGGACCCAGTGACCAGCCGTCGCCCGCGATGTGGTGGACGGACAGCAGCAGGACGTGTCCGGTCGGGGCGAGTCGGAACAGTTCGGCGCGGACGGGGACGTCACGGGTCAGGTCGAAGCCGTGCCGGCCGGCGCGCGTCAGGTCGGCGTCGAGGCGTTCCTCGGTGGTGTCGGAGACGGGCAGCTCGAACCGGACCGCGTCGGGCGCCAGAATGCTCTGGCGGGCGCCGAGGGCGTCCTCGGTGAAGACCGTCCGCAGGCTCTCGTGGCGGACGATGACGGCCCCGAAGGCGCCGCGCAGCGCCTCCGGGTCGAGCGGGCCGGTCAGCCGCAGCGCGCCGGTGATGTTGTAGGTGGCGGAGGGCCCTTCGAGCCGGTGCAGGAACCACAGCCGCTGCTGCGAGGAGGACAGCGGCAGCCGGTCGGGGCGCGGACCGGCGGTCAGCGGGGTGCGGGCCCGCTCCGCGTCGTCCAGGGTCGCGGCGACCCCGGCGACCGTCGGCGTCTCGAACAACTGCCGCACGGAGAGTTCCACGCCGAGTGCGCCACGGATCCTGCCGGCGAGCCGGGTCGCGAGCAGGGAGTGGCCGCCGAGGTCGAAGAAGCTGTCGTCGATGGTGACCCGGGGGACGGCGAGGACCTCCGCGAAGAGGGACACGAGGATCTCCTCGCGGGGGCCGCGCGGTGCCCGTCCGGCGGTGTGCGCCGTGTAGGAGGGGGCGGGCAGCGCTGCGCCGTCGAGCTTGCCGTTGGGGGTCAGCGGCAGCGCGTCGAGGGTGACGAACGCCGACGGCACCATGTGTTCGGGGAGTTGGGCCGCGGCGTGGTCGTGCAGGGTCCCGGCGGGCGGGGCGGCGCCGTCGGTCACCACGTAGGCGGCGAGCCGCAGGTCACCGGGGGCGTCCTCGCGCAGCCGCACGGCCACGTCGATGACGGCGGGGTGCGCGGCCAACACGGCTTCGATCTCGCCGAGTTCGATGCGGAAGCCGCGGATCTTCACCTGGTGGTCGGCGCGGCCCAGGTAGTCGAGTCCGCCGTCGGCGCGGCGCCTGGCCAGGTCCCCGGTGCGGTACATCCGGGTGCCGTGCTCGCCGAACAGGGCGGCGTACGGGTCGGCGGGGAAGCGGTCCGAGGTGAGGCCGGGCCGGCCGAGGTAGCCGCGGGCCAGGCCCGCGCCCGCCACGTACATCTCGCCGGTGACGCCGGCCGCGGCGGGCCGGAGCCGGCCGTCGAGCACGTAGACGCGCAGGTCGGGGATGTTGACGCCGATGGTGCTCGCGGTCGCGGCCTCGGCGGTGGCACGGTCCACCGGGAAGTGCGACACGTGGACGGTGGTCTCGGTGATCCCGTACATGTTGACGAGCGCCGGGGCGTCGTCCGGGTGCCGTTCGTACCAGTCGCGCAGCCGGGACAGGTCCAGGGCCTCGCCACCGAACACGATCGTGCGCAGCGCCAGGTCCGGGGCGTGCTCGCGGTCGGCGGCGGCCAGTTGGTGGAACGCCGACGGGGTCTGGCTCAGCACGGTGACGCGTTCGCGCTCCAGCAGCCGCAGGAACGCGGCGGGGTCGCGGGCGACGGCGTGCGGGACGACGACGAGCCGGCCGCCGTGCAGCAGCGCTCCCCACAGTTCCCAGACGGAGAAGTCGAAGGCGTAGGAGTGGAAGAGCGTCCACACCTGCTGTTCGTCGAAGTCGAACCAGTGGTCGGTCGTGGAGAAGAGCCGTACGACGTTGTGGTGCGGGACGGCCACGCCCTTGGGGCGGCCGGTGGAGCCCGAGGTGTAGATGACGTACGCGGTGTCGCGCGGGTCCAGCCGCCGGGTCCGTTCCGCCTGGCCGAGGTCGCCGCCCCCGAGGTCGCCGTCCCCGAGGGCGGTGCTCCCGTCCGGGCCGGCGTCCGGGCCGCCGACGACGAGGCGGGGCACGTCGTGGGCGGGCAGTCGGGCCGCGGTGTCCGGGTCGGTGAGCAGGACGGCGGGAGCGGCGTCGGACAGTACGTACGCGAGGCGGTCGGCCGGGTAGTCGGGGTCCAGGGGTACGTAGGCGGCGCCGGCCTTGACCACGGCGAGCAGGGCGGTCACCAGCTCGGCGGAGCGGGGCAGGGCGAGCGCGACCAGGGAGTCCGGGCCGATCCCGCGCGCGGTCAGCAGCCGGGCGAGCCGGTTGGCGCGGGCGTTGAGCTGCGCGTAGGTGAGGGAGGTGTCCTCGAAGGTGAGGGCGGTGCGGTCGGGGAAGCGGGCGGCCTGCCGCTCGAAGAGCTCGGGCAGCGTGACCCCGGCGTTCAGGGCGTCCGGGGCGGCCGGGAAGGCCGTCGGGTCCGGTCGGTTGGCGTCGACCAGCAGCCGGTGCGCCTCGCCCGGAGCCAGTACGTCGACGTCGGCCGGCCGCACCCCGGGGTCCGCGGCGACGGCGGCGAGGAGCCGCAGCAGCCGGTCGGAGAGGGCGCGGGCCGTGTCGGCGTCGAACAGCTCGGTGCTGTACTCCACGGCCAGGCGCAGCCCGGCCGGCGTCCCGTCGGGGTCGCGGCTCTCGTCGAAGGCGAACGCCAGGTCGAACTTGGACAGTCCGGTGTGCAGCGGCACCAGCTCGGTCCGTATCCCCGGCAGTCGGCCCAGCGCGCCGAGGGCGTCCTGCTGGGTGGTGTCGAAGGTCAGCATCACCTGGAACAGCGGGTGGTGGGGCGCCCCGCGGTCCGGGTTGATCGCCTCCACGAGCCGCTCGAAGGGCACGTCCTGGTGGTCGAAGGCGGCGAGGTCGGTCTCGCGGACCCGGCCGAGCAGTTCGCGGAACGTGGGGTTGCCGGAGGTGTCGGTGCGCAGGACGAGGGTGTTGACGAAGAAGCCGACGAGGTCCTCCACCCCGGCATCGGTGCGTCCCGCGATCGTCGAGCCGATCGGTACGTCCTCGCCCGCCCCGAGCCGCGTCAGCAGGGACGCGAGGGCGGCCTGGAGGACCATGAACACGCTGGTGCGCGTCTCGCCGGCCAGGGCGGCCAGCGACCGGTGCAGGTCGGTGGGGACGGACAGGTCCAGGCGGGCCCCCGCGTTGCTGCGGCGGGCCGGGTAGGGCCGGTCGGTGGGCAGTTCGAGGCGTTCGGGCAGCCCGGCCAGGGCCGACCGCCAGTGGGCGAGCTGCCGGCCGCCCTCGCTGTCGGCGTCGTCGGCGTCGCCGAGCAGCTCCCGCTGCCACAGCGTGTGGTCGGCGTACTGGACGGGCAGCGGCGCCCGTTCGGGGGCCGGCGCCCCGCCCGGGCGGGCGGCGTAGGCGGTGCCCAGGTCCCGGGCGAGGGGGGCCAGCGACCAGCCGTCGCCGGCGATGTGGTGGAGCACCAACAGCAGCACGTGTTCGCGCGGGCCCACCGTGAAGAGGGTGGCGCGCAGCGGGGTCTCGCGGGCCAGGTCGAAGGGCCGGCGGGCGGCCCGGGCCAGGTCGGCGTCGAGCCGTTCGGCGTCGGTGGCGGTGACCTCCAGGCGGGCCGCCGCCCGCTCCGGGGACAGGACGACCTGGTGGGGGCCGTGCTCGTCCTCGGCGAAGACGGTCCGCAGGCTCTCGTGCCGGGCGACGACGTCGCCGATCGCGGCGGCGAGGGCGGCCTCGTCCACGGTCCCGGTCAGGCGCAGCGCGGCCGGGATGTTGTAGAGCGGGGAGGGCCCCTCGTACTGGTGCAGGAACCACAGGCGCTGCTGGGCGAAGGACAGCGGCAGCCGCTCGGGCCGCTGCCGGGCGGTGACCGCCGTACGGGTGCGGCCGGCGCCGGTGAGCGCGGCGAGGGCGGCCACGGTCGGGGACTCGAAGACCTGCTGGAGGGACAACTCGGTGCCGAGCGCCGTGCGGACGCGGCTGATCAGGCGGGTGGCGAGCAGGGAGTGCCCGCCGAGTTCGAAGAAGTCGTCGTCGATGCCGGGCGCCTCGACGCCGAGGACCTCCGCGAACAGGGTGCGGAGGATCTCCTCGCGCGGGGTGCGGGGGGCACGCCGGCGCGCGCGGGCCGAGTACGAGGGCGCGGGCAGGGCCTTGCGGTCCAGCTTGCCGTTGGGCGTGACGGGAAGGGAGTCCAGGACGACGAACGCCGAGGGGATCATGTGGTCGGGGAGCCGCTCGCGCAGCGGGCCGCCGAGCGCCCCGGGATCGGGCCGGCCGCCGGCGGCCGGTACGAGGTAGGCGACGAGGCGTTGGTCACCGGGCTGGTCCTCGCGCAGCAGCACCGCGGCCCGGCCGATTCCCGGCAGGCCCAGCAGCACGGATTCGATCTCGCCGAGTTCGATGCGGAAGCCGCGGAGCTTGACCTGGTGGTCGGCGCGGCCGAGGTACTCCAGGTGCCCGCGGTGGTTCCACCGGGCGAGGTCGCCGGTGCGGTACATGCGGGCGCCGGCGGGCCCGTACGGGTCGGCGGTGAAGCGTTCGGCGCTCAGGGCGGGGCGGCCGAGGTAGCCGCGCGCGAGCTGTACGCCGGCGATGTACAGCTCGCCGGGCACGCCGGGCGGCGCCGGCCGCAGCGCGGCGTCCAGGACGTACATCCGGGTGTTCCACACGGGCAGGCCGATGGGCACCCGGCCGTCGTCGGCGGCGCACTGCCAGTAGGTGACGTCGACGGCGGCTTCCGTCGGTCCGTACAGGTTGTGCAGCGGGGTGTCCGTCGAGGCGATGAAACGCGCGGCGAGTTCGGGGGAGAGGGCCTCGCCGCTGCAGAAGACGCGGCGGACCCCGGCGAGGGACGCGGCGGCGGCCGGCTCGCCGAGGAACGCGTCGAGCATCGAGGGCACGAAGTGCAGGGTGGTGATGCCCTCGCGGGCGACGACGTCGCTCAGGTACGCGGGGTCCATGTGCCCGTCGGGCCGGGCGACGACCAGGGTCGCGCCCTCGGTCAGCGGCCAGAAGAACTCCCACACGGACACGTCGAAGCCCGACGGGGTCTTCTGCAGGACCCGGTCGGAGGCGTCGAGGCGGTAGGTGTCCTGCATCCAGGCGAGCCGGTTCACGATGGACTCGTGGGAGACCACCACGCCCTTGGGGCGGCCGGTGGAGCCCGAGGTGTAGATGACGTAGGCGGGGTGCCGGGGGTCGAGGGCCGGGCGGAGCGCCGGGGCGGCGTCCGCGTCGGTGCCGTCGGCGCCGGCCGTCGCGCCGGCCGGCGCGGGGTCGTCCAGCAGCAGCCGGGGGGTGCCGTCGTCGGGCAGCCGGTCCGCGGTCCCCCGTGAGGTCAGCACCAGCATGGCGCCCGCGTCGCCGAGGATGTGCGCGATGCGGTCGGCCGGGTACCCGGGGTCGACGGGGACGTACGCGGCCCCCGACTTCAGTACGGCGAGCAGCGCGACGACCAGCTCGGCGGACCGGGGCAGGGCCACGGCGACGAACTTCTCCGGCCCGGCGCCCCGGGCCGTCAGGGCGCGGGCGAGGCGCTCCGCGCGGGCGTCCAGCTCGGCGTAGTCGTACGAGGTCCCCTCGAAGACGAGGGCCCGCGCCGACGGGGTGCGGGCGGCCTGCGCGGCCAGCAGCTCCGGCAGGGTGGCCGCGGGGACCTCGTGCGCGGTGGCGTTCCAGTCGGACAGGACCCGCCGGCGTTCCTCGTCGCCGAGCAGGACGGTCCGGCCGACGGGCGCCGCCGGATCCGCCGTCAGGTCCGCGAGCAGCGCGACGAACCGCTCCTGGAGGGAGCGGAGTTCCTCGGCCTCGTAGAGCTGGGGGTTGCCCTCGAAGTCGACGCGGATCCCCGACTCCGGGGTGCCCGTCAGGACGAAGTTGAGGTCGGTGGTCGGCCCCGATCCGAGGCTGCGCATCACGCCGGGCGAACCGGCGAAGTCCACGGGCCGGGTGTAGGGCAGGACGTTGACGGTGGGGCCGAGCACGCCCGCGCCCCCGGACACGCCGAGTGCGCGGTTGAGGTCCTCGCCGCGGAAGCGGCCGTGCGCCATCAGGGCGCTCAGTGCGGTGGAGACCTCGGCGATCAGCTCGGTGAACGCGGTGTCGGGGCGGACCGTGAGCCGCAGCGGCAGCTGGTTGGAGACCATGCCGGGCGTGGTGCGGGCGTTGGCGCCGTAGCGGCCGGTCACGGGCACGGACACGACGATGTCCTCGGCGCCCGTCATGCGGTGCAGGAACGCGGCGACGCCGGCGATGACGACCCGCGCCCAGGAGGACTCGTACGCCCCGGCGACCTCGTCGAGGATCCGGGTCCGCTCCGGGGGCAGCCGCAGGCCGACCCGGGTGCCCGCGAGGGCGAGGCGGCTGCTGCGGCCGGTGAGGGAGACCGGGTCGGGGCGGTCGGCGAACAGGCCGGTCCAGTGGGCGCGGTCCCGTTCGTACCGGGCGGAGGCGCGGTAGTTCTCCTCGACGGTGACGAGCTGGTCCATGTCGCCGAACGAGGCGGGCGGCACGGCGGCGCCGCCCAACAGGGCCGCGTAGACGGCGGCGAGCCGCTCGTAGAACAGGGACATGCTGGTGCCGTCGAGGACGATGTGGTGGACGCCCAGGTAGTACATGTGCCGGTCCGGGCCGAGCGTGAACAGGGCGTGGCTGCTCAGTCCGGGCCGGTCCAGGGCCACGGGCGTCGCCCGGTCGGCCTCCATCCGACGGAGCGCCTCGCCCAGCGGGTCCTCGTGCCCGGTGAGGTCGATGTGCGGCAGCCGCACCGGGGTGAGGGGGCTGCCGTCGGCGGCCGTCGGGGCGTCCTCGTCCGCGCGGTCCGCCGGGGCGAGCGGGCAGTGCACCCGGTGGGGGCCGTCCTCGTCGACGAGGAAGCGGGAGCACAGCGTCGCGGTCTCGGCCAGGGTGTGGCGCAGCGCGGCGCCGAGCACGGCGTGGTCGACGGGCCCGCTGATCTCCAGGCTCGACCCGGTCTTGTAGTGGGTGCTCCGCGGATCCATCTGCTGGGCGAGCCACACCTCGTGCTGTGCGCTGGTCAGACCGTGCCGAACGGCAGCGAACTCAGACACTGTCCCTCACATTCGTCCGCCGGAGCACCCGGCCATCGCGTGGTGCGGTGCAATCCAGGAAAAGCAGCTGGAGCATCATTCGATTAATGGGAACTTGGACGCTAACAACCTGCTGACATGCAGGTCAACCGGTTGTTCGGGCTTATCCAGGGGTCTTGAGGATTTGGATATCCGGTAGATAGCCGGGGTATATGGCGGATTTGTAGACTGTCGCTCGAATTCACATCCAATTTTGCCGGCAGAGAATGCCCGAGCCCTTTTCGATCGGGGCCCTTCCGGGCATTCACCCGTTCTTGGAGCCGCCATGCCGCCGAGTGCCATCGCCTACGCCGAGCTGTACGTGTCCGACGACCGGGAGGCCGCGGGCTTCCTCATCGACAGCCTCGGCTTCGCGCCCGTGGCCGTGGCCGGTCCGGCCACCGGGACGCGCGACCGCAGGTCCACCGTGCTGCGCCACGGCTCGGTCACCCTCGTCGTCACCCGTGCCCTGCGACCGGACGGCCCGGTCGCCGCGTACGTGGAGTCGCACGGCGACTCCATCGCCGACCTAGCCTTCACCTGCGCCGACGTGACGGAGACCTTCGACCGGGCCGTGCTCGCCGGCGCGGCCGTCCACCACCGGCCCGAGCCCTCCCGGGTGCGCGGCCAGGGCGGGGAGTACGCCGTCGTCTCCGGCTTCGGGGACCTGCGGCACACCCTGCTGCCCGATTCCGGCGGCCCCGCGGGCCACCTGCCGCCCGACCGGGACTGGGCCCTGCTGCCCGGCGCCGACACCGCGGCCGCCGTCGGCGGCGGCGGCGCCCGGCCCGTCCTCGACCACGTCGCGGTCTGCCTGGAGGCCGGCACCCTGCGCGGCACGGCCGCGTTCTACGAGGCCGCCTTCGGCATGCCGTACTACTCGTCCGAGTACATCCAGGTCGGCGAGCAGGCGATGGACTCCATCGTGGTGCGCAACGAGGGCGGCGGCATCACCTTCACGCTCATCGAGCCCGACGACTCCCGACTGCCCGGCCAGATAGACCGCTTCCTGGCCGCCCACAACGGCGCCGGTGTGCAACACCTGGCCTTCCTCGTGGACGACATCGTCGATTCGGTGCGCACCCTCGGCGGGCAGGGCGTGGAATTCCTGAACACCCCGTCCGCCTACTACGACCTGCTCGCCCGCCGGGTCGACGGCCTCGCCGACCGGATCGCCGAACTGCGCGGGACGAGCGTGCTCGCGGACCGCGACGAATGGGGCTACCTGCTGCAGATCTTCACCCGCTCGCCCTACCCGCGCGGCACGCTCTTCTACGAGTACATCCAGCGCAACGGGGCCCGCGGCTTCGGCAGTTCCAACATCAAGGCGCTGTACGAGGCCGTGGAGAGGGAGCGGGAAGTGGCGGGCCGATGACGGCCGAGGCCCACCCCCGCACCCCGCCCGGGCCGGCCGGTCCCGGGCGGGCGGCGCCCCGCCCCCAACCGCCGCCCCGCCCCCAACCGCCGCCCCGCCCCCAACCGCCGCCCCGCCCCCGCACCCCGGCCCACCCCCGCACCCCGGCCCGGGCCTTCACCCCGGCGGACTTCGCCGCCCAGGCCCGCGCGCAACTGCCGTCCGAGGTATGGGACTTCATAGCCGGTGGGGCGGGCCGGGAGCGGACCCTCGCCGCGAACGAGGCCGTCTTCGACGCGGTGCGGCTGCGCCCCAAGGCGCTGCCCGGCATCGCGGAACCCGACACCTCGGTGGAGGTGCTCGGCTCCCGCTGGGCCGCCCCCGTCGGGATCGCCCCCGTCGCCTACCACGGCCTCGCCCACCCCGACGGGGAGTGCGGTACCGCCGCGGCCGCCGGCCGGCTCGGCGTACCGCTCGTCGTCAGCACGTTCGCCGGGCAGCTGCTGGAAAGCGTCGCCGAGGCGGCCACGGCCCCGCTGTGGCTCCAGCTGTACTGGTTCCGCGAGCCCGGTCTCACCCTGGGGCTCGCCCGCCGCGCCGCGGCCTGCGGCTACCGCGCGCTCGTGCTCACCGTCGACACCCCCTTCACCGGCCGCCGGCTGCGCGACCTGCGCAACGGCTTCGAAGTCCCCGCCCACATCGCCCCGGTGAACCTGGCCGGTTCCGCCGCCGCGGGCGCGGCCACCCCCGGCGCGCACAGCCGGCTGGCCTTCGACCGCGCGCTGGACTGGAGCGCGGTGGCCCGGCTGCGGGAGGAGAGCGGCCTGCCCGTCCTCGCCAAGGGCGTCCTCACCGCCTCCGACGCCGAAGCGGCCGTCGCCGCGGGAGTCGCCGGGATCATCGTCTCCAACCACGGCGGTCGCCAGCTCGACGGCGCCCCCGCCACCCTCGACGCGCTGCCCGAGGTGGTGGCCGCGGTCCGGGGCCGCTGCCCGGTCCTGCTGGACGGCGGCGTCCGCGGCGGGGGCGACGTCCTGGCCGCCCTGGCCCTCGGCGCCCGCGCCGTCCTCGTCGGCCGCCCCGCGCTGTACGCGCTCGCCGCCGGCGGGACCGAAGGCGTCCACCGCATGCTCACCCTGCTGACCGAGGAGTTCGCCGACACCATGGTGCTCACCGGCCACGCCACGACCGACACGATCGACGCGGCCACCGTCGTCCTGCCCGGACCCGGCCGGCCCGCACCGGACAGGAGCCCCGGATGACGACCACCGCCGAGACCGCCCACCCCGAACGGGCCCCGGCACGGGGGCCGGCCCGGGGCGGCGGCCCGGTCCTGCGCCGCACGGCCCTGCACGCCAGCCTGTCCGACCCGACGCTCGACACCATGAACTTCCTCAACGAGGTCACCTCCCGCTACCCGGACGCGATCTCCTTCGCGCCGGGCCGCCCCTACGAGGGCGACTTCGACGTCGCGGCGATCCCCGGCCTCATCGAGACCTACCTCGACCACCTGCGGGGCCTCGGCCACTCCGAGGAACGCATCCGCACCGCCCTGTACCAGTACGGGGAGACGGCCGGGCAGATCCGCGACCTGGTCGCCCGCATGTTGGAGGTGGACGAGGACCTGACCGTGGACCCCGCCGCCGTGGTCGTCACCGTCGGCTGCCAGGAAGCCATCGTGCTCGCCCTGCGCACCCTGTTCCGTGACCCGCGCGACGTGCTCCTCGTCGACAGCCCCTGCTACGTCGGCATCACCGGCGCGGCCGGCCTGCTGGGGATCCCGGTCGTCGCCGTCCCCGGCGGCGACGACGGCATCGGCGGGCAGGCGCTCGAACGCGCCGTACGGGAGATCGAGGCCGGCGGCCGGCGGGCCAGGGCCCTGTACGTGGTGCCCGACTGCTCCAACCCCTCGGGCGTCAGCATGAGCCGGGCGAAGCGTACGGAGCTGCTCGACGCGGCGGCGGAAGCCGACCTCCTCATCCTGGAGGACAACCCGTACGGCGTGTTCAGCACGGTCCGCCACCCCACCCTGAAGTCCCTCGACACCGACCGGCGGGTCCTCTACCTGGGCTCCTTCGCCAAGACCGCCTTCCCCGGCGCCCGCGTCGGGTTCGTGGTCGCCGACCAGCCCGTCGAGGGCGCCGACGGCGGCCCGCCGACGCTGCTGGCCGCCGAACTGGCCAAGGTCAAGAGCATGGTGACGGTGAACACCTCCAGCCTGAGCCAGGCCGCCGTCGCCGGCCTGCTGCTGCGCGGCGGCGGCGGGCTGCGGCGCGCCAACGAGGCCTCGGCCCGCCACTACCGGCGGACCATGGCCCTGCTCCGGGACACCCTGGCCGAGGAACTCCCCTCGGGCGCACCGGAGTCGGCGGGGGTGAGCTGGAACGACCCGCGCGGCGGGTTCTTCCTGACCCTCGACGTGCCGTTCCCGGCGGACGAGGCGGCGCTGCACCGCTCCGCGCAGGAGTACGGGGTGATCTGGACCCCGATGCGCCACTTCCACCTCGACCGCGCCGGCGACCGCCGGATCAGGCTCTCGTGCAGCTACCTGACCACCACCGAGGCCGTCGAAGGAGCCCGCCGGCTGGCCCGCTTCGTCCGGGACACCGGGGCGCGAACCGGCTGAGCGGCAGCGGCGCGGAAGCAAGCGCGGGTGCGGGTGCGGGTGCGGGCGCGGGTGGGCGTGGGCGTGGGCGCGGAAGGCGGGAGCGGCGTGCGGCGGCGGCCCTACCGGGGGCCGCCGTCCTCCACCAGGCCCGCCTTGTAGGCGATGATCGCGGCCTGCACCCGGTTGCGCACGCCCAACTGGGCCAGGATCGCGCTCACGTACGTCTTGATGGTGCCCTCGACCAGGTGGAGGCGTTCGGCGATCTGCGCGTTCGACAGGCCGCCGCCCACCATCCCGAGGACCTCGCGCTCGCGCTGCGTCAGCAGGTCGGTGCGGCCGCCCGGGTCCTCGCCGCGCTGCGCGGGCGCCCGGCGCAGGTCGGTCATCAGCCGGCGGGCGACGAGCGGGGACAGGCAGGAGCCGCCGGCGGCCACCGCCCGCACCCCGGCGATCAGGTCCCGGGGGTCCGAGGCCTTCAGCAGGAACCCGGCCACCCCGACGTCCAGGGCCCGCTCGATGTACTTGTCCTCGCCGAACGTGGTCAGCATGATCACCCCGGTGTCCGGGTTGGTGCCGCGGAGCTCCCCGGCGGCCGTCAGCCCGTCCATCTCGGGCATCCGGATGTCCAACAGGGCGACGTCGGGCCGGTGCTTGCGGGTCAGTTCGACGGCCTCGCGGCCGTCGGAGGCCTCGGCCACCACTTCGATGTCCGGGTCGGTGGTCAGGATGGAACGGACCCCCGCCCGAATGATCATTTCGTCGTCGGCGAGAAGTACGCGCATCGTCCGCTCCTCGGGCTTCGTTGTCACAGACTGTCCTTGGCCACCAGCAGATCATCCCTGAAGCACAACCGGTACATCCGGTTGGTGAGTTGGAGGACGTTGCCGCCCGTCCGGTAGTACTCGCAGGCGGCCCCCGGCGGCACCGGGGGTTCGGAGACGACCGGCGGCGGCTTGCTGATCCGGCGCGCGGGCAGCACCCCCGCCAGTTCCGTGCGCGGCTGGCCCGGCCGGATCCGCGCGTAGTCCCCGGGGTCGAGCGAGGTGAGCGCGGACGTGAAGACGTAGAGTCCGGCCAGCAGGGCGACCAGACCCGCGCCGATCAGTACGGGGATCCGCCCGGCCCGCCGCACGTCGCGCCGCAGCCGGCTGCGGGCCCGGCCGAGGGCCGCCCCCGAGTGGCTGCGGCCGGGCGCCGGCGCCGCGTCCGGGTGCGGGTACGGCTCGGCCCCCTCGAACCCGCCGGCGTTCCCGTCCGCGGCGGGGGGCGGCGCCCCCTGCGGATCCGCGCCCGCCGTCGGGGTGCGGGGCAGCCGCGCCAGTACCTCGAACCCGCCCGATCCGGGTCCCGTCCGCAGCGAGCCGCCGGCCAGCCGGACCCGTTCGTCCAGCCCGATCAGCCCGGAACCGCTGCCCACGGCCGGGGCGGCGGCCGGCCGGTCCGGCAGCTTGTTGAAGACCCACACGACGCACTCGCGGGGGCGGTGGGTGAGCCGTACGGTGATCTGCGCGCCCGGCGCGTGCTTCGTCGCGTTCGTCAGGGCCTCCTGCACCACCCGGTAGGCCGCCCGATCGGCGAGCAGCGCGAGCGGCGGGGCGTCCTCGCCCTCCTCGACGAACCGCACCGCCATCCCGGACCGTTCGAAGCGGCGCACCAGATCGGCTATCGACTCGTCGGAGGGGCTCAGCGGGGAGGGGCTGTCCTCCTCCCGGAGCAGTCCGATCACCTCGTGCAGTTGCTCGGCGGCCCGTGTGCACCGCTCGCGCAGCTGGGTGATCGTCGCCCGGTGTTCCTCGGGGACCCCCCGGGCCAGTTCGAGGGACCCGGACAGCAGGGCCATGACGCTCAGTTCGTGCCCGAGAGAATCATGGATGTCCTCGGCGATCCGCGAGCGTTCCTTGAGCCGGGCCTGCTCGGCGATGTAGCGCTGCTTCCATTCCAGCCGCTCCGCGCGCTCCCATCCGGCGTGCATGAGCGCGGCGCGCCGGCTCCACCAGTAGCCCACCCACCACGGCAGGACGGAGGTCGCGAAGCCCACCATGAGCAGGCTGAGCCAGTCCTTCACCTCCGCGAACCCGGTCGTCACGGCCAGTCCGGCGAGGGCCACGAGGGCGAACGCGGCGTGCGCCCGGGCGGGCGCGGTCAGCCTGCTGCCGGCGAGGAAGCTGAGGACGAGGGCGGCCACGGCGGTCCACACGCTGGTGCCCAGCCAGGGGTAGAGCCCGCTCAGCGAGGCCGCGAGCAGCAGGGACAGCAGCGGGACGGTCCGCTCCACCGCGACCGCGGCGGTGATCATCAGCAGGGCCGCGAGCCAGGGGCCGGGGGCGGAGACGAGCCGGCCGGCCTCCAGCACCGCCGGCGCGAGGAGGACGGCGAGCAGCACCAGGGTGCCGCGCTCGCCGAAGGGGCGGGCCCCGGGGCTTCCGGAGACCCGCGCCGTCAACCGCTCCGTACGCCGCCGAACGGCACGCCATCGCTGCATGCCGGCACGTTACAAGAGGGTCGGCGCCGCGAAGACCTGTCGAAAGTCGTGTGCGTTCGTTGCCGATCGCCAGATGTCCGGGGTCCGCGGAATTCCTAGTCTCCGGGTATGCCCTCGGAAGGAGCCAGCAGGCGATGATCACTTTGGACCGACTCACGAAGCGGTACGGCGACAAGACGGCCGTGTCCGACCTTTCCTTCGAGATCCACCCGGGCAAGGTGACCGGGTTCCTCGGCCCCAACGGCGCGGGCAAGTCGACCACCATGCGGATGATCGTCGGCCTGGACTCGCCGACGACGGGCCGGGCGCTCATCGGCGGCAAGCCGTACGGGGCGCTCGCCCACCCGCTGCGGGAGGTCGGCGCCCTGCTCGACGCCCGCGCCGGCCACCCCGGTCGCTCCGCCTACCACCACCTGCTCGGCATGGCCCGCAGCAACGGGATCCCGGCCTCGCGGGTGAACCAGGTGCTGGAGACCGTAGGCCTCTCCGAGGTCGCCAAGAAGCGGGCCGGCTCCTTCTCGCTCGGCATGGGCCAGCGCCTCGGCATCGCGGCGGCGCTCCTGGGCGACCCCAAGGTGCTGCTGTTCGACGAGCCGGTCAACGGCCTCGACCCCGACGGGGTGCGCTGGGTCCGCGAGCTCATGCGCTCGCTGGCCGCCGAGGGCCGTACGGTCTTCGTCTCCAGCCACCTGATGAGCGAGATGCAGGAGACCGCCGACCACCTCGTGGTCATCGGCCGGGGCAAGGTCATCGCCGACGCCCCCATCGAGGAGGTCATCGCGGGCAGTTCGCTGAACGCGGTGAAGGTGCGCACCACGCGGCCCGACGTGCTGCGCCAGGAGCTGGTCCGCTTCGGGATGAGCGTCGAACCGCAGGACGGCGCGGAGTACGGCGAGTTGATCGTCGTCGGCGGCAGCCTGGAGCAGATCGGCGACGTGGCCTTCGCGAGCCAGGTCCCGGTGCACGAACTCTCCCTGCGCAAGGCCAGCCTGGAGCAGGCCTACATGGAACTCACCGCCGCGAGCGTCGAGTACACCACCCCCGCCGTATCCCTCGCCGCCGACGCCCAGAAGGTGTGATCGACATGACGACAGCAACCGCACCGCAGCTCGTCGGACCCGTCAAGGGCGGAGGTCTGCGCGGGGCCCTGGCCTTCGAGTGGACCAAGCTGTCCAGCGTCCGGGCGACCTGGTGGAACCTCGCCGTCGGCCTGGTCCTGACGGTGGGCTTCGCCGCGATGGTCGGGATGTCGGCCTCGGCCAGCGCCGCCAAGGGGGTCGACGTCGCCTCACCGGCCCCGCACGCCGCCGCCCAGGCGTTCCTGATCTCCCAACTCACCGTCGTGGTGCTGGCGACGCTCGCGCTGACCAGCGAGTACGCCAGCGGTTCCATCCGCACCACGCTGCAGAGCGTGCCGGCCCGCGGCCGGATGCTGCTGTCCAAGACCGGCGTGGTCGTGGCGGTCGTGGCGGTCGCCGGGTTCGTGTTCAGCGTGCTGGCCTCGCTGACCACCGCCGCCCTCATGGGCGAGGACGGCGCCTACACCGGCGGCGACCTGTTCGCGACGGCCCTCGGGGCGTCGGTCTACCTCGGTGCGCTCTCGGTGATGTCCATCGGCATCGGTACCGTCCTGCGCAGCGCGGCGGGCACGATCACCACGCTCATCATGGTCCTGCTGGCCCTGCCGCAGCTGATGACCGTCGT
This sequence comes from Streptomyces sp. NPDC029836, assembly GCF_055574495.1. Taxonomy (NCBI): domain Bacteria; kingdom Bacillati; phylum Actinomycetota; class Actinomycetes; order Kitasatosporales; family Streptomycetaceae; genus Streptomyces; species Streptomyces sp. NPDC029836. Next base: position 22,896 of record NZ_JBVHZI010000014.1, read on the forward strand.
CGGCGCCAAGTGGCTCGAAACGGCCAGCGAGTACATGCCGAGCGTCGCCGGCACCGTCCTGATGACGCAGGACACCTCGCCGTACGGGAGCGGCACCGCGGTGCTGGTCCTGCTGCTCTGGTCCCTCGTCGCGGCCGTCGCCGGCCACGCGGTGCTCCGCCGGCGCGACGCCTGAGGTGCCGGGAGCGGGACCACGGCCCTGCGGGGGCCGCACGCCGAGGGGCGTGCGGCCCCTTTCCCGTGTGTCCGGGAGGGAGCGGCGGGTGGGCGGTCCGCGCCCGGACCGGAGGGCGCGCGGTCCGCGCCGGCCGTCGATAGCCGGGCGATACGCGCCCCATATCCCCTTCCACGACAGTGGTCGACGGTCAGGACCGACGGCTGAGAGGACGCCCCCATGCGCACCGTGGCGATCGTGGGCACCGGCCTCATCGGAGCCTCGGTCGGCCTCGCCCTGCGCAAGCAGGGCGTGACCACGTACCTGATCGACGAGGATCCGGCGGCGGCGCGCGCCGCGGAGGCGCTGGGCGCGGGGCTGGCGCAGCCCGTCCGGGAGCCCGCCGACCTCGCGGTCATCGCGGTCCCGCCCACCCGGGTCGCGACCGCCCTGGCGCAGCACCAACGCCGGGGCACGGCCCGCTTCTACACGGACGTCTCCGGGGTCAAGGTGCGGCTGCACCGGGAGATCGAGGACCTCGGCTGTGACCTGCCGGCCGTGGTGGGCGGGCACCCCATGGTCGGCGGCGGGTGGGCGGGCCCCTGGGCGGCCCGCGCCGACCTCTTCGAGGGGCGCCGCTGGGTGCTCACCCCGAACGAGCTGACCGATAACCTCGCGCTCAACCACGCGCTGGAGCTGGTGGCGCTGTGCGGGGCGGTGTCCGTCGTGCTCGACCCCGAGACCCACGACCGGGTGTTGGCGCTGGTCTCGCACGCCCCGCACCTCATCGCCAGCCTCGCCGCGGCCCGGCTGCTCGACGTGGACGAGGCGGCCATCCGGCTGGCCGGCCAGGACCTGCGGGACATCACCCGCGGCACGGGCGGCGATCCGGAGACCTGGACGGACATCCTTACGGCCAACGCGGGCCCGGTCGCCGACCAGTTGGACCTCTGGGCCGCCGAAGTGCGGTTGCTCGCGCAGGAGCTGCGGGCGGTGGACGGGTCCGCCGAGGGCCTGCGGCCCGTACGGATTCCCGAGCTCCTCCGCTTCGGAGCGGCCGGCCGCGCCCGCATACCCGAGGACCTCGGGGCCCGCGAGGTGGGGAATGCCCCGGAAGGGCCCCTGGTACGGACGGCCCGGACAATGTGAACGCGTTCCGTTTTGTCCCCTGGTGACCGCCCCGACCCTGTCGAACGTACCGGGGGAGTCGCGCGGAACCAGTGGCGAAAGGACCTGCGGGCGGCAGGAATGAATTCTGGCCGGTTTCCCCTCGCCCGGAATGATGAAATAGGAGAACTGCGCTTCCGTTTCCTTTTCCGACTCCTAGCCTGTTCGGTGTTCGGATATCTCAAGGAGATGAACGCCGATGCCGTCGAACAGGTCAGGACATTCACCGCGCTCCTACGCCCTGGCCGCGCTGGTCGCGGCCGTACTGGCCCTCGCGCCGGCCGCCGACACCTCCCGGTCGGGCGCCCCGGCCGCCGAGGCCGGTCGGGCCCGGACCACCGGCCCGCGCCTGCCGGCCCCGACCGGCGGCCTCCCCGTGGGGCAGCGGACCCTGGCCCTGCGCGACGCGTCCCGCGAGGACCCCTGGGAGCCGGGCCGGGCCCGGGAGCTGATGCTCTCCGTCTGGTACCCGGCGCTGCCCTCCGATACCCCGCGCGCGCTCTACGTCACGCCGCGGGAGTCCGGGATGATCCTGCGGCAGCACCGCGTCGAGGGGGTCCCCGAGGACCTGTTGAGCCGGACCGGGGTGCACGCCCGTACGGGGCCGCCGGCGCTGCCCGCCACCGGCGACGGGCTCCCCCTGGTCCTGCTGTCCCCGGGGTTCTCGTTGCCGCGCACGTCCCTGACGGCGCTCGCGGAGGACCTGGCGAGCCGGGGCTGGGCGGTGGCCGCGGTGGACCACGCGTACGAGTCGGCGGCGATCACCTACCCCGACGGCCGGGTGACGGGTTGCTCGGCGTGCCGGCCCGGCGTGCAGGGCCGGACGGTCGCGGCGACCCGGGCGGCGGACCTCTCGTACGTCCGCCGGCGCCTCACCGAAGGAGGTCCGGCGGTGGGGGCCGAGGGCCTCCCGCGGCTGGATCCCGCCCGGGTCGCGGTCGTCGGGCACTCCATCGGCGGCGCCGCCGCCTTCGAGGCGATGCGCCGGGACCCGGCTTTCGTCGCCGGGGTGAACATGGACGGCACCTTCGCACCGTCGGACACGGGCCCGCTGGCGCGGCCGTTCCTGCTGCTGGGCGCGGACCGGCACGGCCGGCCGGGAGCCGATCCCAGTTGGGAGGCCACCTGGCGGCGGCTCACCGGACCGCGCGCGTGGTTCTCGGCCGCCGGGGCGGCGCACACCTCGTTCACCGACTACGCGGCGCTGACCCCGGCGAACGACCCCGCCCCCGCCCTGCCCGCGGCCCGGGCCACCCGCCTCACCCGGGAGCTCGTCGCGGCCTTCCTGGAGGGGCACGTGCGCGCCGGCGCCCCGTACGACGGCGTCCCGCCCGCCGGCCGCCCGCACCCCCGCGCCGACGCCCTGCTGGACGCCGCCCAGGCGCTCCATCCCCAGCTGCGCCGGCACCGTCCGTGAGGGCGAAGCCGGACGGATAACCGACGGAAACGCCGGCTGCCTAGGGTCGTGACGCTGGCCATCCGGCCACACCCGCCATCCGACGTTCCCGGAAGGAATCCGACGTGACCAATCCGTTCGAAGACGCCGACGGCCGCTACCTGGTGCTGGTCAACGACGAGGGACAGCACTCTCTGTGGCCGTCGTTCGTCGACGTGCCGGCCGGATGGACGGCCGCCTTCGGTGAGTCCGACCGGCAGTCCTGCCTGGACTACGTGGAGAAGAACTGGACCGACATGCGCCCCAAGAGCCTGGTCGACGCGATGAGCGCCGAGGGCTGAGCGGGCGGGCCCCCGCGGCCGCCGACATCCGGGTGCGGCCCCTCCGCCGGGGAGGGGCCGCACCCGTACGGCGCCGGGGCCGCCCCCGCCCGTCCACCGGGCGGGGTCAGAACACCAGGTCCGCCGCGCGCGGGGAGGCGGCCCGGGAGTGCACCGCGTGCAGCCGGATCAACTCCTGCCAGCGGTAGGACATCTCGCCCCAGGGGCTGCGCCCCACCGGGTCCAGGAGCTGCGCGTCCACCAGGATCTCGATCAGGTCCTCCGCGTCCGCCGCCCCCGTGGACAGCACCGACGCGGCCTGCGGCACGGTGAACTCGCCGCCGTCCAGCTCGCTCAGCCGCTGGTAGGCACAGGCCGCCTCGGGCTGGAGCTCCGCCACGCTGTCGTCGAGCCGGGCCCGCAGCGAGTCCTCCCCGATGCTCAGCTCGTCCAGGCAGTCGGCGGACTTCTCCAGGCGTCGTACGAGGTCGCTGACGTGCCAGTGCTGCTTGGTCAGCAGTTTGGCCGCGGCCGCCCGCAGCGCGAGCGGCATGTGCCCGCAGAGCTCGCCCAGCCGTCGCACGGCCTCCGGTGACTCCTCGGCCCGGCGGTCGCGCAGCACTCCGGCGAGCAGCTGCCCCGACTCCCCGGCCGACAGCGGTCCGATCCGCAGCACCAGCGCGCTGTGCGCCTGCAACAGCTCGTCCAGGCCGGCGCGCCCCGTGATCAGCACGCAGCTCCCGCCGCCGCCGGGCAGCAGGGGCCGTACCCGGGCGTAGGAGACGGCGTGGTCGAGGACCAGGAGGACCCGCTTGCCCTCCAGCCGGGCCCGGTACATCCGGGCCGCCTCCTCGACGTCCGACGGCAGCGGGCCCGTCGCGCCCAGCCGCCGCAGGAAGCCGTGGAGCACGGCCTCGGTGCCGTCGCGCAGGTCCGCGAAGAGCAGGCCGTCGGGGAAGCGGGCGGCCGACCTGTGGGCCCAGTGGACGGCCAGGCTGGACTTGCCGATGCCGGGGCTGCCGGTGAGGTAGGCGATCGGCGCGTCACCGCGGGCCGCGGCGCTCAGCAGGACGTCGTCCATGACGGAGCGCTCGCGCGCGTGTCCGGTGAAGAGGGGATCGTCCTCGGGCATCCGGGACGCCGGCAGCCGCTCCGGCTTCGCGGGGGCGGCCGGGAAGCCGGGGACGGCGGGATGGGGCAGCTCGTCGCGCAGGATGGAGTCGTGGAGCATCTGCAGTTCCACGCTCAGTTCGAGGCCGATCTCCTCGATGGAATGACGGGTTCCCTCGCGGAAGGTGTTCAGGGCCTCGGCCCGCCGGCCCGCGCGGTATTGGGCGAGCATGAGGTAGAAGCGCAACCGGTCGCGCAACGGATTCGTACTCACCAGTACGCGGAGTTCGCCCAGTAAGGCGTGGTGCTCGCCCAACTGGAGCCGCAGCGCCATGTGCTGCTCCACCGCGAGCAGGCGCTGCTCGTCCAGCCGCGTCGCCTCGCTCTCCACGAATTGCGCGTACACCCCGCCGAGGGCCGGTCCGCGCCAGAGCGACAGGGCCTCGCGCAGTGCTCCCTCCGCCTCGGCGTGCCGTGACGCGGCGGCCCAACCGGCGGACCGGTGGACGAGTTGCTCGAAGCAGAGCGAGTCGAGGGTGTGCCCGCTCAGGCTCAGCATGTATCCGGGCGGGGCGGTGACGATGGTCTCCCGCTCGCAGCCCGCGGCCCGGAAGGCCTTGCGCAGGGCGGCGATGCAGATGGCGACCTGGGTGCGGGCGGTGCTGGGCGGGCGTCCGTCCCAGACCTTCTCGATCAGCGAGTCGAAGGACACGACCCGGTTGGGCGAGAGCAGGAGCACCGAGAGCACGGCCCGCTGGCGCGGTCCGCCGAGCGGCAGGCTCCGTCCGTCCAGCCGTACTTCGAGGGGACCGAGGGTCCGGAACTCCAGTACGGCATCGGGCACCGGCCCGGAGGCGTTTCGGGCCGGCCGTCTACTGCGCTCGAAATCTGCTATTTCCTGCTCTGCTGCCATGGTGTCGTGACCCCCGTCATTGATGACACGCGTGTGAATCTCGTTCGTGGAAAATGGCCGAGGTGGAATATGCCGGATGATCAATGTTCCGCTTCGGCGACCGGGGAGGTCTTGGGGTGCCGCCCCTACCTTCGGTAAGGATACGGAACTGTCGTGCCGTCACCGCTCGACTATCGATAGGGGCGGAGTTGTTTTCGGATCGCGCGGTGGAATTATCCCGTGTTGTCGGCGCTTTATTCCGGTTGTCGAGATGAAAAGGGCGAAAGGGACGCCCGGCGGGTGCCGAACGTCCCTTTCGCGTGGGCGGAACGGGGGATTGCCGCCCGGTGGGCTCAACCGTCGATAAGACGGCGACGACTACGAGCCCACACGAATTCGAGCACCAGGCCGGCGGCGGCCGCGGCGGCCACCGCCGCTCCCGGTGCGGAGGTGCCGACCAGCTCCAGCTGGAAGAACTCCTGGAGGTACGGGACCACCAGTACGACGGCGAACGACGTCGCCATGGTCAGCACCAGCAGGACGCGCCACCAGGTGTACGGGCGGGCCACGATGGCCAGCGCCCACAGCGCCGTCAGGAACAGCGTCAGCGTCGCCGCCGAGGTCTCCGCGGGCAGGTCGTCCGCGTACACCGACCGGGCGTACAGGTACGACACGGACGTGGCGACGGCCGCCAACGCGCCCGCCGGCACGGCGAACCACAGGACCCGGCCCACGAAGTGCGGCCGCGCCCGCTCGGTGTTGGGGGCCAGCGCCAGGAAGAAGGCCGGGATGCCGATGGTCAGCGACCCGATGAGGGTGATGTGCCGCGGCAGGAACGGGTACGGCACCTGGGCGATGACGACGATCAGCGCCATCAGCACCGAGTACATGGTCTTGGTGAGGAACAGGTTGGTGACGCGCTCGATGTTGCCGATGACCCGACGGCCCTCCGCGACCACCGAGGGCAGCGACGCGAAACTGTTGTCGAGCAGCACGATCTGGGCCACGGCCCGCGTCGCGGGGCTGCCGGCGCCCATGGCCACGCCGATGTCGGCGTCCTTGAGGGCGAGCACGTCGTTGACCCCGTCGCCGGTCATCGCCACGGTGTGACCGCGCGACTGCAGCGCGAGCACCATGTCCCGCTTCTGCTGCGGGCCGACCCGGCCGAACACCGAGTGCCTCTCCACGGCGTCGGCGAGCGCCTCGGGGTCGTCGGGCAGGTCACGGGCGTCCACCGGGTCGTCGGCACCCGGCAGGTTCAGGCTCCGGGCGACGGCCCCGACGGACAGCGCGTTGTCGCCCGAGATCACCTTGACCGCGACGCCCTGCTCGGCGAAGTACCGCAGGGTGGCGGGCGCTTCCTCGCGGACGCGCTGCCTGATCACGACGAGCGCGCAGGGGACGGCGCTGTCGGGAACCGCCGACGGATCGTCCTGCAACTCGCCGAGCGGCCGCGAGGACCGGGCCAGCAGCAGTACGCGCAGGCCCTGCGAGCCATGGGAGTCGGCTCCCGCCAGCACCGGGTGCCCGGCCGGCAGCATCGTCTCGGGGGCGCCCAGCAGCCAGGAGTCCTCCTCGCCCGTGGGTCGGGCGAAGGTCGCGCCGCTCCAGCGGCGGGCCGAGGAGAACGGGGCGTTCGCGCGGCGCCGCCACCCCTCGGGCGCCGGATGCGCGTCGATGATGGCCCGCATGCTGGCGTTCGGGCGCTCGTCGGCCGCGCCGAGCGCGCCCAGCACCTCCTCGACGGGCAGGTCGGGCTCCAGGCGGATCACCCGGTCGACGTCCATGGCCGTCTCGGTGAGCGTGCCGGTCTTGTCCAGGCAGACCACGTCCACCCGGGCGAGTCCCTCGATGGCGGGCAGTTCCTGGACCAGCGCCTTGCGCTTGCCCAGGCGGACCACACCCACCGCGAAGGCCAGCGAGGTCAGCAGGACCAGGCCCTCCGGCACCATCGGCACCAGGCCGCCGACCATGCGCCGGATCGCCTCGGGCACGTCGTCGTCGTTCACCATCAGCTGGGTGATGATCAGCGCGATGCCCGCCGGGACGATCGCGTAGGTGACGAACTTCAGGATCCGGTCGATGCCGTTGCGCAGCTCGGAGTTGACCAGGGTGAACCGCCGCGCCTCGTCGGCGAGTTGGGAGGCGTACGCCTCGCGCCCGACCCGGGTGGCGGTGAACGCGCCGGCGCCGGCGACGACGAAGCTGCCCGACATCACCGTGTCGCCGGGTCGCTTGAGGACCGGATCGGCCTCGCCCGTCAGGAGCGACTCGTCGATCTCCAGGCCGTCGGCCGCGAGGACCGTGCCGTCGACGACGACCTTGTCACCCGTTCCCAGCTCGATCGTGTCGTCGATGACGACCTCGGAGGAGCCGATCGTGACCCACCTGCCGTCCCGCCGGACGCGCGGCCGGCTCTCACCGACGATGGCGAGCTGGTCCAGGGTCCGCTTGGCGCGCACCTCCTGGATGATGCCGATCATCGTGTTGGCGAGGATGACCCCGCCGAACAGGCCGTCCTGGACCGGGCCGACGACCATGACGATGCCGAACAGCACCCCGATGATCGCGTTGATGCGGGTGAACAGGTTGGCCCGCACGATCTCGCCGACACTGCGACTCGACTGGGCGGGAACGTCGTTGACCCGGCCGGCGGCGACGCGCTCGGCGACCTCGGCCGTCGTCAGCCCGACGATCTCCCCGGCGCGCGGCGCTCCCTGCGCGGGGACGGCGGCGCCGCCGAAACCGGTGGCGTCGGTACCGGCCCCTTCGAGCCCTTCCAACCGTCTCTTCATCCTCCGGTGCCCTCCGTGCTCGTCACTCCGCGGTGCCGTTCGCCGTGCACCCCGACGGTAGGAGGTCCTCCCCGGTGGTCACCAGGTACTAAGGACGTCCTCGTGAATTGACTTTCGACAGGGTCGGACGCCGCTCGTGGCGGGTCCGGCGGGGCCGTGACGGCCGACGTGCCGGTGCCGTACACCAGCAAGGGCCGATTGTGGGCCTGCCCGGCCTGTGCGCGGCCGGAGTCCGGCTGGAGCGGAACCCGATGCGGGGCCGGACGCGGGCCGGACGCGGGCCGGACGCGGGCCGGAGGCCGGGCGCGGCATCCGGGGTGCGGAAAACCGATGGATACCCAAGGGAAAGAGCCCGCTCCTAGCGTCTGCGGCACATCCGGCCCGGACCTCCCGGGCCACCCCGACGCGGAGGAGCCCCACCCCATGCGGACCACGACGAGCGGATGCCTCGTGCGCGGCGACGACCTCCGCGGCCAGGTCGACGAACTGCACCGACTGCACCCCCGGTTGTACGCGGTGACCGACCCGGTGCGGCTCGCCGCCCAAGAGGCGGAGCCGCGCACCGGCCCCGTACGGCACGACGACTTCGGCGCCGAAGCGGACACGAGCCGGGGCACCGAGTACGTCCAGGCCCAGACGCTCAACCCGTGGGCCCGCGCCACCGGAATCCGCAACCTGCTGGGGTTGGCGGGCACCGCGCGGCCCGCACCCGGCGCGGAGCGTCCGGTGCTCGTCGACCTCCTCGGCGGCGACGGACTCGTCCGCAAGGTGTGCGAGGAGCTGGGCATCGGCGACTTCGACATCCTGACCTGCGACGCCTCCGAGCACATGGTGGAGTCGGCGTGGGCCGCCGGCATGCCGGCCCTGCTCCAGCGCGCCGAGCGGCCGTTGCTGCGGGACGCGTCGGTCGACGCGGTGCTCCTTGCGTACGGCTCGCACCACGTGGACCCCTCGGCACGCCAGGAGCTGACCTCCGAGGCCTTCCGCGTGCTGCGGCCCGGCGGGACGTTCATCCTGCACGACTTCCTCGTCGGCTCGCCCGTCGACGTCTGGTTCGAGCGGGTCACCGACCCCTACTCGGCGACCGGGCACAAGTTCGCGCACTTCACCCGGGAGGAGATCGCGGGCTACCTGGCGCGGGCGGGCTTCGACTCGTACGAGGTGGTGGAGATCGACGATCCGTACACCGCGGTCGGCGACACCCCGGAGGCCGCGGAGATCGAGATCGGCCGCTACCTGCTCAACATGTACGGGCTGGTCAAGGTCTTCGAGGGGCGCACCGAGGAGGAGGCCTACCGGTGGGTGACGGAGACCGCGAAGGCGATCTTCCGGTACCCGGCGCGATCCGACGGGCTGTCCGGCGACAGCGAACTGGTCCGGGAGGAGGCCACCGGCCTGTGGCGCCTGACCATTCCGCGCCGCGCGGTCGTCGGCGTCGGCCGCACCGCCCCCGACGCCGGCTGATCCGGTCGCCGGGTCCGCCCGGATCCTCGGCCCCCACGCCCGCCCGGGCGCCCGGCGCCTCCGGTCGCACCCGTCCGGGGGCCGGGGCTAGCGTGGAGGGACCGGGGGGCCTGGCGTAGTGCGGGCAGGAGGCCGGCCATGAGGACACGACGGTGGCGCGCGGCGGCGGCGGGCGCGTCGGTGGCGGCCCTGATGGTGGTGCCCCTGGGAGTCGGGGCGGGCGTGGGGTACGCCTCGGACGGGCCGGCCCCGCCGGCCGTCGCCGCCGCACCGGCCGCCGACACGTTCCCGCAGCTCACGCCCGCCGTGGCGGCGCAGCTCGACGAGGCGGTGAAGAAGGTGCTCGCGCAGGCCGCGGTGCCCGGGGTGATGGTGGCGCTGTCGGCGCCGGGCAAGGGGGAGTACGTACGCTCCTTCGGGGTCGCCGACAAGGCGACGAAGGCGCCCATGACCACCGACCTGAACATGCGGATCGGCAGCGAGACGAAGACGTTCACGGTGACGGCCCTGCTGCAACTGGTCGACCAGGGCCGGGTCGGACTCGACGACCCCATCGGCACGTACGTCGCCGGGGTGCCCAACGGCGACCGGATCACCCTGCGCGAGCTGGCCGGGATGCGCAGCGGACTGTTCAACTACTCCGAGGATGAGGGCTTCTTCAAGGCCCTGACCACCGATCCCCGACGGCAGTTCACCCCGCAGGAGCTGCTGGGCTACTCGTTCCGGCATCCGGTGGTGTTCCAGCCCGGGGCGCGGTTCCAGTACTGCAACACCAACCTGATCCTGCTCGGGTTGGTGATCGAGAAGGTGACCGGGCGCCCGCTCGCGGAGTACGTCAACCAGGGCGTCGTCGCCGAGGCCGGGCTCAAGCGGACGCTGTTCCCGGTCGGCGCGGAGTTCCCGACCCCGCACGCCCAGGGCTACACCGACCAGACGGCCACGGGCAGGACGGCCAACGCCACCGACTGGAACCCCTCCTGGGGCTGGGCGGCCGGCGCGATGATCTCCGACCTCGCCGACATGCGGAGCTGGGCGAAGACCCTGGCCACGGGAACCCTGTTGACCCCCGCCACCCAGGCCGAGCGGCTGAAGGTGACCCCGGCGGGCGACCTCCCCGACACGGGCTACGGCCTGGGCGTCTTCAACGTCGACGGCTGGATCGGGCACAACGGCTCCCTGCCCGGCTACGAGTCGCTGACCGTGTACCTGCCCGAGGCGCAGGCCACGCTGGTGGTGCTGCTGAACACGGACATCCCGTACCGGGGCGGCGAACCCAGTGCGCTGTTCGGCGAGGCGATCACGCGGATCGTGACCCCCGAGCACCTCTTCCGGTTGCCCGCCCAGCCCGTCACCGCGCACTGACGGCCGGTCCCCGGGCCGGGTGCGCGGTCCCGGGGTCCGCCCGCGCACAATGGGGCCTCCGAACACGGCGGCGACCAGGGAGTTTTCATGCGGGACCAGGCAGCGGCGGAACACCGGGACACGGCGGGCGCCGTCGGCGCGCAGGACGCGGCGGTCGTGCTGCGCGTCGCCGGGGAAGCGGACCTCGACATCGCGGCGGAACTCTTCAGCGGCTACCTCGACTTCTACGAGGTGCCGCCCGCCGACCCCGCCGGCCCGCGCGCGTTCCTCGCGGAGCGGATCGCGAAGGACGAGTCGCTCGTCCTGCTCGCCGAGGTCCCCGGCGCCGGCACGGTCGGCTTCGCGCAGGTCTACCGCGCCTTCTCCTCGCTCACCCTGAGCACCGCCTGGATCCTGAACGACCTGTACGTGGCCCCCGCCGGCCGGCGCACCGGCGCGGGCCGGGCGCTGCTGCGCGAGGTGGTGCGCCGGGCGGCCGAGGCCGGGGTGGCCGGGGTGCAGCTGGAGACGGCGTACGACAACCTGGTCGCGCAGGGGCTGTACGAGTCGGAGGGGTTCGTCCGGGAGGAGTTCCACGTCTACTTCCACGATCTGGGCTGAGCGGTGAAACACTGCGCGCCTACTTCGCGTCGGCGTAGCACTCCACGACCGCCGTGGTGAACGGGAAGCGGACCGGGGTGTCGCCGAAGGTGATCCGGCCCGCCCGGTCACCGGCGGCGCGGATCGCCTCCGCGACCGCCCCGGCCTCCTCGGCGGGGCAGTGCACGATCACCTCGTCGTGCTGGAAGAACACCAGCTCGGCCCGCATCCCGACGGTCGCCTGGCGCAGCGCCGCGAGCAGCAGCAGCGCCCAGTCGGCGGCGCTGCCCTGCACCACGAAGTTACGGGTGAACCGGCCGCGGGCCCGGGTGTTGGTGGAGGCGTAGCTCGGGGTCCAGCCGTCCTCGCGGTCCTGCGGGACCCCGGCCTCGCCGTCGTCGTCGGCCGGTGCGACGGGCGGCGGGCAGGTGCGGCCCAACCAGGTCCGGACGAGCCGGCCCTCCTCGCCGGCGCGGGCCGCGTCGTCGACGTAGGCCACGGCGCGGGGGAAACGGCGGCGCAGTGCCGCCAGGTTCTTCAGGCCGTCGCCGGAGGTCTGGCCGTACACGGCGCCGAGCACGGCCAGCTTGGCCATGTCCCGGTCGCCGGAGAAGCCCTGGCGGGAGATGGCCGTGTAGAGGTCCTCGGGTCGGCCGGCCACCTCCATGAAGGCCGGGTCGCGGGAGATCGCGGCGAGGACGCGCGGCTCCATCTGGTCGGCGTCGGCGACCACGAGCCGCCAGCCGGGATCGGCGACGACGGCCCGCCGGATCACCTTCGGGATCTGCAGCGCCCCGCCGCCGTTGGTCACCCAGCGGCCGGTGAGGGTGCCGCCGGGCACGAACTCGGGGCGGAACCGGCCGTCGTGGACCCAGTCGGCGAGCCAGGACCAGCCGTGCGCGGTGTAGATCCGGTACAGCTTCTTGTAGGCGATGAGCGGCTCCACGGCCGGATGGTCCAGCTCCTGGATCTCCCAGCGGCGGGTGGACTTCAGCTTGATCCCGGCCTCGGCGAACGCCTTGATCACGTCGGCCGGGAGGTCCGGGCGCACCCGGCGCCCGAACGCGGCGGACACCTCGTCGGCGAGCTCGGCCAGTCTGCGGGGCTCGCCGCGCCCGGCGTACCGCTCGCCGAGCAGCTCGGTCAGCAGGGCCCGGTGCACGTCGGCCCGCCAGGGCAGGCCCGCGCCGTGCATCTCGGCGGCGACGAGGAAGGCGGCGGACTCGGCGGCGACGAGCAGCCGCATCCGGTCGGGGTGGGCGGTGGCGGCGAGCCGCCGCTCCTGCTCGGCGTGGACGGCGAGGAGGCCGTCGAGGGAGACCGGGACGGTGGGCCGCGGCTCGAAGAGGGAGTCCTGCGTGCCCGGCTCCGCGGCGCGCTGGGGCGGATCGGGCGGCACGGGGCCGCCGGTGAGCCGGGCCAGGGCGGCGGCCGCCGAACGGGGCTCGCCGATGCGGCCCTCGTGCCCGAGGAGCAGCAGCTCGGCGTCCTCGACGTCGTAGCACCGTTCGACGCGGGCGCCGGCGGCGAGCAGGCGGGGGTAGACGTCGGCCGTGGAACGCCACACCCAGCGGGTGCCGGCGGGCGCGGCCCGGACCGCCTCGGCGGGGTCGCGCACGGCGATCCGCGCCCCGGTCGCGGGGGGCACGGGCGCGGCGTGCCACCAGCCGTCGCCGTGCTCGGACTCGGCGAGGGCCCACCGGCCGGCTTGGTCGCTCACGGGTGCGAGTGTCCCACCCGGGTCCGACAACACCCGCCCCGCCACGACACCCACCCCTTGCCCCGCCCCCACCCCGCCCGGCTGCCGCCGGGGCCGGGCCCGTACCCGCCTCCGGCCCGGCCGGTACCCGACGCGGCCTGCCCCCGCCTCCGGCCCGGCCCGTACCCGACGCGGCCTGCCCCCGGCCCGGCCCGCCTCCGGCCCGGCCCTTCCCGCCCCCGGCCCGGCCCACCCCCGGCCCGGCCCTTCCCGCCCCCGGCCCTTCCCGTCCCGGCCCGCCCGGCGTCCGACCCGGGAGGGCCCCCGCCGCCCCCGGGGCCCGCGCGGGGCGGCGGGGGGGGACATGCCAAGCTGAGGGGGTGAGTGAGTTCGCCGAGACCGTCGACCGTGCCTTTGCCGCCGCCCTCCACGCCCAGGACGACGCGGGCCTGGACACGGGGGCCTCGCTGCTCGCCGCCGCCCCCGGCGGTTGGGGCGGGACCGGGCGGGAGCTGCTGGCGCGCGGGGAGGCGTACGTACGGCAGGCCTGGGAGCGGGGCTGGCAGCCGGCGGACGTGCTGCGGCTGGTGCGGCGCGACCTGGAGGACCTCCACCTGCGCGTCACCGCCGACGTGATCGCCGCCGAGGCACGCCGCTACGCGCGGCTCCCGGAGCGCTGGACCGACGCCGAGGTCTGGTGGACCGGGACCGGCGCCGGCCCGGCGGACGCCGCCGACCGCGCGGGCGACGACGCGTGGGCCGAGCAGCTCGCGCGGCGCGCGAAGGCGGACCGGTTCACGCTGGCCACGGCCGTCCTGGAGGTTTTCCGGCTGCTGATCCGGCTGCCCTCGATCGAACCGGTGGGCCCGCTGCCGGGCGACCCGGTCGACGCCCTCGCGGCGCACGCGCACATCGAGCCGCGCATGCTGGCCCGCATCCGGGCCCTGCTCGCCAAGGCCGAGGCGACCACCTTCCCCGAGGAGGCGGAGGCGCTCAGCGCCAAGGCCCAGGAGCTGATGGCCCGCCACACGGTGGACGAGGCGCTGCTGGCCGTGCGCGGCGGGGCCCCGGCGCAGGTCCCGGGGGCCTGCCGGATCGGGGTCGAGCCGCCGTACGAGGAGGCCAAGGCGGTGCTCCTCGACGCGGTGGCCGGCGCCAACCGCTGCCGGGCGGTGTGGAACAGCGGCTTCGAGTTCTCCACGGTGGTCGGCTTCGAGAGCGACCTGGAGGCCGTGGAACTCCTCCACACCTCCCTGCTGGTGCAGGGCACGGCGGCGATGACCCGCGCGGAGGCCGCGCAGCGCGCCGGCGGACGCAAGCGGACCAAGACCTTCCGACAGTCGTTCCTGCTCGCCTACGCCAGCCGACTCGGCCGCCGGCTCGCCGAGACCGCCGAGCACGCGGCCACCGAGCACGCCGGCACCGAGGCCCCCGACCACCTGCCCGCGCTGGTGGCCCGCGACGTCGCCGTCACCTCACGGGCCGACGAGATGTTCCCCCGCACCACGACCACCCGGCTGCGCGGCGCCACCGACCACGCGGGCTGGGAGGACGGCACGGCCGCCGCCGACGCCGCCCACGTGGGCGGCCGCCGGCGCCGGCTGCCCGGACGCTGACGTCCCCTCACGCCCCGCCACCCGCGCCGGGGCGGTCCTCCGCGCGCAGCTCGCGCGTCTCCGCCTTCAGGATGCGCGCCGAGCGGCCCAGCGACCGGGCCATGTCGGGCAGCTTCTTCGAACCGAACACCAGCAGGCACACCACCAGGACGACGATCAGGTGCCAGGGCTCGACGGCGTTGCGGAGCATGGGTGTGCCACCTCTCGGATGATCCGGACGATCTCTTCGAACATCGGGCCCCATGGAACCGCCCCGCACGACCCCTGACAAATCTGAAGAAGTCCTGAAAACGGGTGGAACGTCGATCCGGACCGCATCGAGGTTACTGTCGGTGCCATGAGCTGGCTCCGGGCCCTGAAGGACACCGCGCGCTCGGGCATGACGGTCACCCGGACCCCACTGGAGCCCCTCGTCGCGCTGCGGGCCGCCGTCGGGCTCGCGCTCGTCATCGCCGCCGGCCTCGCCCTCCTGGGCCCGGGCGCCGCCGTCAGTTCCGCCTTCGGCGCCTTCATGGCCGCCATCGCCACCTTCCAGCAGAGCTGGCGTCCGCGCCCCGTGCTCGCCCTCGCCTCCGGGCTGACCCTGGCCGTCTCCACGTTCGTCGGCTACCTGGTCGGCGCCGCGCAGACCGGCCTGTTCCTGCTGCTGCTCGCCCTGTGGGCCTTCGTCGCGGGCCTGCTGTGGGCCGCCGGCCCCACCGCCGGGATCATCGCCTTCGGCAACGTCGCGATCATGCTGGTCACCGTCACCCTGCCGACCTCCGTCCCGCAGGCCGCCGGGCACGCGGCGATGATCGCCGCGGGCGGGGTGGTGCAGGCGCTGCTGATCGTGCTGTTCCCGATCCGCCGCTGGGGCGCCCACCGCGACGCGCTGGCCGACGCGCTCGCGGCGGAGGCCGACTATGCCCGTCGGCTGCGCCACGACCCCGTGGCCCCCTTCGACCCGGAGCCCCTGATGAAGGCGCGGGCCGCCGCCACCGTCACCGTCCGCCAGGCCCGCCGCCGCCCCGCCGAGCTGCACGGGGCGCGGGGGCTCGCCGAGCGGATCCGTCCCGTGCTGGCCTCGCTCGCCGACCCGGCCGTCGGGGCGCCCGCCGAGGGCCCGGCCCGGGACCGGGTACGGGAGCTGCTCGCCGCCGCGGCCGCCGTACTGGACGCCGCCGCGCGCGCCATCCGCCAGGGGGAGCCCGTCCGGCCGCCCGCACCCGAGCCGGCCGTACTGAAGGCCCCCGACCTGCCGGAACTGCTCGACGGGGCGCCGCTGCGGGCCGCCCGCCGGCTCGCCGCGCTGCTGGACGACGTGCTGGAGACGGCCGAACCGGGCTCCGGGCGCACCGCCGACCCCGGCGAGGCGATGCTGCGGCCCACCCTGCCGCGGATGGTGCCGCACGTGCTGCGGGCCGTACGGGCCGAGCTGCGCCCGGGCTCGCCCGTGCTGCGGCACGCCGTGCGGGTGACGGTCGTGGCCTGCGCCGGGTACCTCATCGGCGGCGCGCTGCCGTTCGGGCACGGCTACTGGGCGCCGATGGCCTCGGTGATGGTCATGCGACCCGACTTCTCCCAGACCTGGTCCCGGGCCGTGGCCCGGTTCGGCGGCACCCTGGTCGGCGTCGGGGTCGCCACCGCGATCGTGCAGCTCGCGCAGCCGGGGATGTACCTGTCGGGGTTCCTCGCGGTGCTCAGCGCGGGCCTGATGTACGTCCTGATGCGCACCGGGTACGCCGTCGCGCAGACCTTCGTCTCCGCGTACGTGGTGTTCCTGCTCGGGATGGGCGGCGTCCGCTGGGACCAGACCGTACCGGACCGCATCGCCCTGACCCTGGTGGGCGGGGTCCTCGCCATGGTCGGCTACGCCCTCTACCCGGCCTGGGAGACGCCGAGGCTGCGCACCCGGCTCGCCGACTGGGTCGCGGCCGTCGGACGGTACGCGGCCGCCGTGCTCGGGCAGTACGCCGACCCGGCCGGGGCCCGCCGCGCCGACGTCCGGGAGGCCCTGCTGGAGACCCGGGACGCCCGCATCGCCTGGCAGGAGGCGCTCGCCCGGGCCGAGGGGGAGCCGGTGCGCCACCGGGGGCTGTCCCGGGCGGCCGCCGACGGGGCGGGCGACGCGGTGGCCGCCTTCGGCCGCAGCGCCATGCTGCTGGAGGCCCACCTCCCGGACCGGGCCCACGCCCCCGTTCCCGGCGCGGCCGAACTGGCCGAGGCCCTGCGCGCGGCGACGGAGGCGGGCGCGCGGGCGGTCCGGGAGCGACGGGTCCCCGACTGGGAGGCGGTCCGGCGACTGCCGGCCGAGTCGAATGCCCCGGAATCGGATGCTCTGCGGGCAGCGGCGGAGCGATTGGTGGATTCCTTGGACGACATCACGGACGCTCTTCGCCCCTGACAGTGATCAATTCGCCACCGCGCGTGCACGTGCATCTGCCCATGCATGCGCTTATGAACACAGCTATGATCCGGTGGAGTTGACATCTGCACTATCGGGGGCTTCCTGTGGACCACGCGTACAACGGGATGGCAGCTGCAGAACTCGCTTCCATGTTTGAGCTGACCTGGCAGAAGAGCCGACACAGCAACTCGCAGGGATCCTGCGTGGAGTTCGCCAGACTGCCCGGCGGCGACGTCGCCATGCGCAATTCGCGCTTCCCGGACGGGCCGGCGCTCGTGTACACGCCGGCCGAGATAGAGGCCCTGCTCCTGGGCGTCAAGGACGGCGAGTTCGATCACTTGATCGGCTGACGGAACAGCGCATCGTTTCACGCCATGCACGTGCACTGGCCGGGACTGATCCAAACGATCAACCCCGGCCAGTGGCCCCGCTTCGTGTCCTGATCACGCGCCCCGCGCACGGGACCCGCCGATCCCCCCCGCGCGTCAGTCCCGGAGCAGGAACAGCGCCCAGACGACCTTGCCGGTCAGCCGGCCCGCGAGCGGGTGCCAGCCCCAGCTGTCGCTGTACGCGTCCACCAGGAACAGCCCCCGACCCGACTCCAGGTCGCAGTTCTCGTCGGTCCGCTCCGGCACGAACGACCCGCCGGGCCGGTCCTCGCTGGGATCCCGTACCGCGCACACCAGGCGGGTGCTCCACCGCATCAGGTGCAGCCGTACCGCGGGCTCCGGCTCGCCGCAGGGGCGGGCGTCGTCGGGCAGGGCGTGGCGCAGCGCGTTGGTGACGAGTTCGGAGACGACCAGGGAGACGTCGTCGAAGCGGTCGTCGAGGTCCCATTGGGACAGCGTGGACCGGGTGAACGTACGCGCGCCGCGCACCGCGTCGAAGCGCGCGGGCAGACCGCACGAGGCGGATCCGGAGACAGCCGTGGGGTCGACCGGGGGCAGCCCCTGCCGTAACGGCTCGAGCATGGTCGATCCATTCGTCCCCATGCGAGGCACTCCCGGGATTCGCGGACGAAGCGGCGGCTCTGTCCATGGAGAACTGCGGGGTGGGTCCCGCGCCGGCGCGAAGAGCACGCAGGTGCGCGGCACCATCGTTCCGAATGCCGAAGCCGGATGCAAGGGCAGATGCACGTGCACGCGCCCGACCCGTCCCTTCCCGTGATGGTTCTTGCGCATTTCTTCCTACGCATACTTACGGACTTCTTTTCCGGGACGCCGAATTCCGTTACAGAACGAGTACGGGCGGATGCGTTTTGGTGGCAGACTGCGGCACCGGGGTGCGGGGGCCCCGCCGAGCACGCGCACACCACGCGCACACCATCGTGACGGGGAGGGCAGGACAAGTGACCGCAGAAGCCAGCGGTTCTGTGGTGCGACGCATCCTCCTGGGCTCTCAGCTCAGGCGACTCCGAGAATCCCGCGGCATCACCCGTGAGGCGGCCGGCTACTCGATCCGCGCATCCGAATCGAAGATCAGCCGCTTGGAGTTGGGAAGGGTGAGCTTCAAGGCCAGGGACGTCGAAGACCTCCTCACGCTGTACGGGGTGACGGACGACGCCGAGCGCGAGTCCCTGCTGGGGCTGGTCCGGGAGGCCAACGCCACCGGCTGGTGGCACAGCTACGGCGACGTGCTCCCCGGGTGGTTCCAGACGTACGTCGGGCTGGAGGGCGCCGCGTCGCTCATCCGGATCTACGAAGTCCAGTTCGTCCACGGGCTGCTGCAGACCGAGGCGTACGCCCACGCCGTCGTCAGCCGGGGCATGCCCGGTGCGAGCGCCGCCGAGATCGATCGCCGCGTGGCGCTGCGCCTGGAACGCCAGAAGGTCCTCGTCTCCGAGAACGCCCCGGTCTTCCACGCCGTGCTCGACGAGGCCGCGCTGCGCCGCCCGTACGGCGACCGCGACGTGATGCGCGGCCAATTGGAACACCTGATCGAGATCAGTCAGCGGCCGAACGTGCAGCTCCAGGTGATGCCGTTCTCCTTCGGCGGCCACGCGGGCGAGAGCGGGGCCTTCACCCTGCTGCGCTTCCCCGAGTCCGATCTCCAGGACATCGTCTATCTGGAACAGCTCACCAGCGCCCTCTACCTGGACAAAGAAGAGGAAGTGGCGCAGTACGCGCGGGCCATGCGCAGGCTCCAGGCCGATTGCCCGGATCCCGACAGCACCCGCGATCTCCTGCGAGGACTGCTCCAACTGTCTTGATCCGCACGTACTATGACGTCTGATCAGTGTATGACGACCGACCGGTCTCCGGTGCAGCGCAAGGGTGCGCGCTCGCAGTAAGGGATGGCATGTCCATATTCACCGACCTTGCTCACCAGTACATAGACGGCGAATGGCTGGCCGGCACCGGTTCGTGGGACATCATCGACGTCAACCCGTACAACGGGGAGAAACTCGCCGCCATCACGGTGGCCACGGTCGAGCAGGTCGACCTGGCCTACCGCGCGGCCGAGCGGGCGCAGAAGGAATGGGCGGCCACCAGCCCGTACGCGAGACGCGCGGTCCTGGAACGCGCCCTGCGGATCACGGAGGAGCGCCAGAAGGAGATCGTCGAGGTGATGATCGACGAGCTCGGCGGGACCCGTCCCAAGGCCGAGTACGAGGTCCACCTCGCGATGGAGTTCCTGCGCGAGGCGGTGCAGCTGGCCATCCGCCCCGAGGGGCGCATCCTCCCCTCGCTGGTGCAGGGCAAGGAGAACCGGGTCCAGCGCCTGCCCGTCGGTGTCGTCGCCGTGATCAGCCCGTTCAACTTCCCGCTGCTGGTGACCCTCAAGTCGGTCGCCCCGGCGCTGGCGCTGGGCAACGCGGTGGTCATCAAGCCGAACCAGAACGCCCCGGTGTCCGGCGGCGGGATCATCGCCAAGATATTCGAGGACGCCGGTCTGCCGGCCGGACTGCTGAACGTCCTGGTCACCGACATCGCCGAGATAGGCGACGCCATCCTCACCCACCCGGTCCCCAAGGTGATCTCCTTCGCCGGGTCCGACCGCACCGGCCGGCACGTGGGAGCCGTCGCCGCCCGCCACTTCAAGCGGACCGTCCTCGAACTGAGCGGCAACAGCGCCCTGGTCGTCCTCGACGACGCGGACCTCGATTACGCCGTCGACGCGGCCGTCTTCAGCCGGTTCGTCTTCCAGGGTCAGGTCTGCATGGCCGCCAACCGGATCCTCGTCGACGCCCGTGTGGCCGAGGAGTTCACCGAGAAGTTCACCGCCCGGGTGCGCGCCCTGAAGACCGGCGATCCGCGCGAGGCCGACACCCACATCGGCCCGCTGATCAACTCCTTCCAGGCCGACGCGCTGACCGCGCTCGTGGACCGGGCCGTGGAATCCGGCGCGCGGGCCCTCGTACGGGGGTCTACGCGCGGCAACCTGGTCGAGCCGACCGTGCTGGCCGGGCTCCCGGAGGATTCCCCGCTGCTGACCCAGGAGATCTTCGGCCCCGTCGCGCTCCTCGTCGTCTTCGACGGCGAGGACGAGGCGGTGCGGCTGGCCAACGCCACCCCGTACGGGCTCAGCGGCGCCGTCCACACCCGCGACGTGGAGCGCGGGGTCCGGTTCGCCGACCGCATCGAGACCGGGATGATCCACGTCAACGACTCGACCATCGGCGACGAGCCCCTCGCCGCTTTCGGCGGGGAGAAGGCCTCGGGCCTGGGCCGGCTGGGCGGAGAGGCCACCGTGGAGGCCTTCACGACCCAGAAGTGGATATCGGTACAGCACGGTCGTACCCGGTTCCCGTTCTAGGTCGGCGGTCGCGGCCCCCTACACTCGGCCGGGCGTACGGCTCGCGTCCGGGGGAGATCAGGGTTGAGCAACATTCCGGAGACCGGCCGGACCCCTCGGGTCCAGAACCGGCTCGTCGTCATCCAGGTGGTCGTCTTCTCGCTGCTCCTCACGCTCGGCGGGCGGCTCTGGTACCTCCAGGTGCGCAATGGCCAGGAGTACACGGACGAGGCGAAGAACAACCACGTCCAGCAGGTGATCCAGCCCGCCGTGCGCGGCTCGATCCTGGACTCGCGCGGCGTTCCGCTCGCCGACAACGCGACGCACCTCGTGGTCTCGGCCAGCCGCACCGAGCTGCTGGCCATGAAGGACAAGGGCAGGTCCGTCCTCACCCGGCTCGCCGGGATCCTGGGCATGGACCCCCAGGAGGTCCTCGACAAGGTCCGGCTCTGCGACTCCGAGACGAAGCAGCCCTGCTGGAACGGGTCCCCGTACCAGCCGATCCCGGTCAGTGACGAGGCCACCACCGAGCAGGCCCTGCAGATCCGCGAGCACCCCGAGGACTTCCCGGGCATCACCGCCGAGGCAACGGCCCTGCGCCGCTACGCCGGACCCGACCAGGCCAACACCTCGCAGGTGCTGGGCTACCTGTCGCCGGTCACCGACGAGGAGATCGTCAAGGCGAAGAAGTCGGACTCCCCGTACCTGCGCTCCGACCAGGTGGGGCGCTCCGGCCTGGAGCGCACGTACGACAAGGAGCTGCGCGGCAAGGCCGGCGTCACCCGCTACGAGGTGGACAACCTGGGCCGGATCCTCGGCCAGGGGCGGACGGACCCGGCGCAGCCCGGCTCGAACATCGTGACCTCGATCGACTCGCGGGTGCAGGCGGTCGCCGAGCGCGAGCTGAACGCCGCGATGATCGAGGCGCGCAAGGGGTACGACCGCAACACCCGCCGCAACTACGAGGCCGACTCGGGTTCCGTCGTGGTGATGGAGACGAAGACCGGCCGGGTGGTCGCGATGGCCTCGAACCCGACGTACGACCCCAACGCCTGGGTGGGCGGCATCTCCGCCAAGGACTACGCGGGCCTCACCGCCAAGGAGTCCAACTACCCGCTGCTGAACCGGGCGATCCAGGCGCAGGCGGCGCCGGGCTCGATCTTCAAGGTGGTCACCTCGGCCGCCGCGGTCAACGCGGGCTACCCGTTCGACCGCCGCTACCCCTGCCCCAGCGCGTACACGGTCGGCAACCAGACCTTCACGAACTTCGAGTCGCAGGGCCACGGCGACATCACCATCGGGCGGGCCCTGGAGGTCTCCTGCGACACCGTCTACTACGCCATCGCCGACCAGGAGTGGAAGAAGGACGGCGGCATCAAGCCGAAGAAGGACCCGAACGACTGGTTCCTCAAGACCGCCCACGATTTCGGCTTGGGCAAGCGCACCGGCATCGACCTGCCCAACGAGGTGCCGGGCCGGATCCCCGACCGGAAGTGGAAGCAGGACTTCTTCACGGCGAACAAGGACGCCTGGTGCCGGGACGGCAAGAAGAACGGCACCTTCGCCGAGAAGATCGCCTACGAGAACTGCCGCCAGGGCAACCAGCTGCGCGAGGGCGACGCCATCAACTACTCGATCGGACAGGGCGACACGCTCGTCACCCCGGTCCAGATGGCCTCCGTCTACGCGGCGATCGCCAACGGCGGCACGATCCACCAGCCGAGCGTCGGCAAGGCGGTCATCAGCGCCGACGGCCGGTCGGTGCGGGAGATCGCGCCGAAGGAGCGGGGCAAGCTGCCGATGGACGCCAGGACCCGCGACGACATCGACGAGGCCCTCGCCGGGGTGGCCACCAACGGCAGCGCCGCCTGGCGCTTCGGCGGCTGGCCGCAGAAGCAGATCCCGATGCACGCCAAGACGGGTACCGCCGAGGTCCAGGGCAAGCAGACCACCTCGTGGTTCGCCTCGTACACGGCGGACTACGCGATCGTCATGACGATCTCCCAGGGCGGCACCGGCTCCGGCGCCTCGGGGCCGGCGGTCCGCAAGATCTACGAGGCCATGTACGGGCTCGACCCGACGGGCAAGCAGGACCTGGCCAAGGCCCTGCTCCCGCAGCCCGCGACCGCGCTGCCGGTGATCCGGCAGGACGAACAGGGCCAGTGACGGGCTGCCCGGGGACGGCTCGGGACCGCTGCGGGACGGCCGCGAGTTGAGGACAGAAGCTGACCGCATGGCTCCGTAGCGTGGTTCTCGTCAGCAGGAGAAGAACCCCACGGAAGTAGGCGGTCGGCCATGGCTCAGGTTTCCACAGAGGTCCCCGGTGACGAGCGCGGGACGCTCCTCGCCTTCGTCGAGGCCCAGCGCGAGGGGCTGCGCGAGGCGGCGCGGGGCCTGACCGAGGAGCAGGCGGCGAGCCGCCCCACGGTCAGCGAGCTGTCGCTGTCCGGGCTGCTCAAGCACGTGGCCGGGTGCGAGCTCGGCTGGCTGCGGATGGCGCAGCAGCGCCAGGTCGAGGGCGGGCCCGACGAGCAGTCCTGGAGCGACGGTTTCCGTCTGGTCGGCGGGGAGTCGATGCCGCAGGTGCTGGCCTTCTGGGACGGGGTCCGGGCGGAGACCGAGGCCTTCATCGCCGCCGTCCCGAGCCTGGACGACACCTTCCCGCTGCCGCCGGCCCCCTGGTTCCCGGAGAACGGCAAGGTCTCGATGCGGTGGATGCTGCTGCACCTGATGGAGGAGTTCGCTCGGCACGCCGGTCACGCGGACATCATCCGCGAGTCCCTGGACGGGACGAAGGCCATGGGGTGAGGCGGGGCGCCCGCCGGGGATGAGTAGCCTGGCCCGATGTCAGCGATTCGGCTCCTCGTCCTCGGTGCGGTCCGCCGGCACGGCCGGGCGCACGGCTACCAGGTGCGCAACGACCTGGAGTACTGGGGCGCCCACGAGTGGTCCAACACCAAGCCCGGCTCGATCTACCACGCGCTCAAGCAGATGGCGAAGCAGGGCGTCCTGCTCGCGCACGAGGTGGCGCCGAGCGCGGCCGGCGGGCCGCCGCGCACCGAGTACGAGGTGACGGAGGCGGGCCGCGAGGAGTACTTCCGGCTGCTGCGCGAGGCCCTTGCGGCCTACGACCAGAAGACGGACGTGCTGTCGGCGGCGATCGGCTTCATGGTCGACCTGCCCCGGGACGAGGTGCTGACCCTGCTGGGCGAACGGCTGGCGAAGCTGGCGGGCTGGCGGTCGGCGGTGACCGAGTACTACACGCCGGAGGGCGGCCCGGGTCAGCTCGGACACATCGGCGAGATCATGCACATGTGGGTCCACTCGTCCGACGCCGAGGCGGAGTGGACCCGGGGGCTGATCGCCCGGATCCAGGAGGGGGCGTACTCCTTCGCGGGCGAGGGCGGCGACCCCTTCGTGGGAGTCCTCGCGGACGGCCAGGAGAACCCCTTCGCGGAGCAGCAGGCTCGGCAAAGTGTCGATTAGTCAACTTTGACTGACGCGGCCGTCGGCGACGGCCACCGCCGTGCGCGACCTGTTCGGGAACCCGGCGGCCCGCCACCGGGGGCTCGGAAAGCAGGCCCGCGCGGCGGACTTGCACCTCACGCGACGTGAGGTCCCACAGTGAGGGGCGTACCCAACCGATCGAAGGAGCGGGAAGCGATGGGCTGGTCCGTGGGTCAGGTCGCCGGGTTCGCCGGAGTGACGGTGCGCACGCTGCACCACTACGACGAGGTCGGGCTGCTCTCCCCGAGCAGCCGCAACGGGGCGGGGCACCGGCGGTACGAGGACGCCGACCTCGACCGGTTGCAGCGGATCCTGTTCTACCGGGAGCTCGGTTTCCCGCTCGACGAGGTCGCGGTCCTGCTGGACGATCCGGATTCGGACCCGGAGGAGCACCTGCGCCGGCAGCACTCCCTGCTGTCCGACCGGATCGCCCGGCTCCAGCAGATGGCCAAGGCCGTTGAGCACGCCATGGAGGCGAAGAAGATGGGCATCAACCTCACGCCCGAGGAGAAGTTCGAGGTCTTCGGGGACTTCGATCCCGACGAGCACACCGAGGAGGCGGAGCGCCGCTGGGGCGGCACCGACGCCTACCGGGAGTCGACCCGCCGCACGGCCTCGTACACCAAGGAGGACTGGCAGCGGATCCAGGCGGCGGCGGCGGACCTCAACGCCCGGTTCGCCGCCCTGTTGGACGCCGGGGCGTCCGCCGGGTCCGAGCCGGCGATGGACCTCGCGGAGGACCACCGGAGCTGGATCAACGGCTCCTACTACTTCTGCACGTACGAGATCCACACCTGCCTCGGTGAGATGTACGTCGCCGACGAACGGTTCGCGGCGTACTACGAAGCCGTCCGTCCGGGTCTGGCCGCTTTCGTCCGGGACGCGATCCTCGCCAACGCGATCCGGAAGGCGTAGCCGCGCGGTCGCCGGGAGTTCGCCGGAGGGCCACCGCACAGTGCGCACACCGCCCCCGCAGGTACCTGGAACCTGGCGGGGGCGGTGTGCGTTCATAATTGGAACCACCGTCATGCCCCGCATCCCCGCTGATCCCCCTCGATCCAGGAGAGCCCGGAACTCGTGTACACGCTTGCGCTCGGCCCTGAGTGGCTGTCCCCGGACTATCTGATCGGGGAGTTCGGCCTGATCGGCATCCTGATCATCGTCTTCGCCGAATCGGGACTGTTCGCGTTCCTGCCCGGTGACTCCCTGCTGTTCACGGCGGGCCTGTTCGTGGCGAGCGGCAACATCAGCCAGCCGCTGTGGATGGTCTGCACGCTGATCGTGCTCGCGGCCGTCATCGGTGACCAGGTGGGCTACCTGATCGGCAAGCACTTCGGGCCGAAGCTCTTCAACCGGCCGAACTCCCGGCTGTTCAAGCGCGAGAACCTCGACGCCGCGCACGACTTCATGGAGAAGCACGGCCCCAAGGCCATCGTGCTCGCCCGCTTCGTGCCGATCATCCGCACCTTCGCGCCGATGGTCGCCGGCGCCGGCGCGATGAAGTACCGCACCTTCCTCACCTACAACATCATCGGCGGCGTCCTGTGGGGCGCGGGCGTCACCACGCTCGGCTACAAGCTCGGCCAGTTCGACGTCATCAAGAACAACATCGAGCCGATCTTCATCGGCATCGTGCTCGTCTCGATCATCCCGGTGATCTTCGAGGTGTTGAAGGCCCGCAGGAACAAGGCCAAGTCCCCCGCCGCCGGTCCCGCGCAGGGCCTGGGCGCCCCCGAGGACCCGCAGCCGCGCGGCCGGCACGCCAAGCGCTGACCGCCCGTACGGACGTACGCGAACGCCCCGGGGACCCGAGCGTCCCCGGGGCGTTCGCATGCCCGCAGCGGGCCGTCGGGGCGCCTCCCGGGGCGACGGGGGTCAGAAGCCGCGGGTGCGCTTCGCCGCCCGGCGCTTCGCGGCGCTCTCCGCGCCCGGGATCCGCATGAACAGACGGGAGGTCTCCGACCCGAGGTTGACCCCGACCGCGATGGCGAGCGCGATGGCGGCGGCGTTGGTGAGGGAGGCGAACCCCGCGTCCAGCCGGTTCTCGGCGATCGACAGCAGCCCGTAGTACGTCGCGGAGCCCGGCAGCAGCGGCCCGATGGCCGCGGTCACGTAGGGCAGGGCCGAGGCGAACCGGTAGCGGGAGAAGAGCTGCCCGAAGAGGCCGACGAGCCCGGCCGCGATGGCCGTGGACGGCACCGGCGGCAGCTCGGCCGCCCGCAGCGCCCCGAAGGTCACCCAGGCGACCCCGCCGTTCAGCGTCACGATCAGGACGGTGGAGCGCTCCTGCTGGAGCAGGATGGCGAAGGTGAACACCAGGACCATCGAGGCCAGGATCTGCAGGATCGGCCGGGAGGGGATCTGGAGGACCTCGTCCGGGTTCGGCTCGGCGCCGAACTGCAGGCCGACGTAGATCACCACGAGCACGCCCACGATGATCCCGATGAAGAGGTACATGACCTCCAGCAGCCGGGCCGAGGCGGTGATGTAGAAGCCGGTCAGGCCGTCCTGCACGGCCGCGACCAGGGCCCGCCCGGGCAGTAGCGCGAACAGCCCACCGGTGATGACCGCGGACGCGCGGACGTCGATCTCGGCGATCTTCAGCGCCACCCCGATCGCGGCCGGCGGCATCGCCGCGACCACGAACTGGTAGAACTCCGGCAGCCCGCGCCCGGCGCAGAACCAGGCCAGCCGGTCACCGAGGACGGCGCCGAGCACGGCGCAGAAGAACACCGTGACCCCACCGCCGACGAGCGTCGAGGCGGCCCCGGCGAGCAGTCCGGCCGCGGCCGTGAGCACCCACCCCGGGTACGGGTGGCGGTTGCGGCGGATCTCGGCGAGGCGGCGGTAGGCCTCCTCCAGGGAGATCTCCACCTCGTGCGCGCTGATGTCGTCCACCAGGCGGAAGACCGCCGCGAGCCGCGTGTAGTCCGTACCGCGCCGGCGCACCGTGCGGTTCGCCGAGACGGGGTCGTCGACCAGGGAGGGCTGGTGGGTGATGGACAGCAGGGTGAAGGTGACCGTGGGTTCGCAGCGGTCGAGGCCGTAGGAGCGGGCGACGGCGAACATGGCCGCCTCGACGTCCTCGGCGCCCTCGCCGCCCGCCAGCAGCAGTTCGCCGATGCGCAGCGTGAGGTCGAGCACGCGGCCCACCGCGGGCCCGCTGTCGCTCTTCTGCACGGGTTCGGCCACCGGGCGGACGTCCACCGGCATGCGCAGCATGACGCGCATCCGGTCCTGCCAGGGCGATTCCTTCATCCGGGAGCCGGGGAACCCGGCGCCCATGCCGGGGGCGTACGCCGGCGGGGAGTGCTGGGCGCTGTAGGTGGCCGGTGCGGCGAAGGCGGAACCCTCGGGCTCGACGGGCAGCGCGGCCAGCCCGTCGGGGACGGTGAACTCCGACGTCGGTTGCTCGTCCTCCGGGTACTCCGACGCGATGCCGCGCGGCGGGGTGAAGGCGCTGCGCGCCTCGTCCGACTTGGGCTTCCGGTCCTCGAACCCGGATCCTTCGGCCTCCGCCACGCGTCCTCCCGTCCTGGCCGGTTCCGGCTCGGACACAAGTATGCGGAATCGTTTCCTCCCCGGCGAAAGCGCACGCCCGTCCGCCGCCGCGACGCCGCCCGCCGGCCGGTCCCGGGCATTTTGCGTCGGCCCTCCGCCGCTCCTGCGCCCGTCCTCCGTCGGCTCTCCGTCGGCTCTCCGCCGGCCGTCCCGGCGCCTGCGGCCGTCCTGCGGCCGTCCTGCGGCGGCGCGCCACCGCGCCCCGGACACGACGAACGGGCGGCACCCCCCGGAAGGGGTACCGCCCGCCGTCATGTCAGCCGGTCGGCGCAAGGCGCCGACACGATCTCACCGAGCGGAGCTCAGTGGTGGCCGCCCTGCGCCTCCAGGCGCTTGTACGAGGCCTCGATCTCGGCCTCGGCCTCGGTGCGGCCGACCCAGTTCGCGCCCTCGACGGACTTGCCGGGCTCCAGGTCCTTGTAGACCTCGAAGAAGTGCTGGATCTCCAGGCGGTCGAACTCGGAGACGTGGTGGATGTCGCGCAGGTGCTCGACACGCGGGTCCGAGGCCGGCACGCACAGCAGCTTGTCGTCGCCGCCCGCCTCGTCCGTCATGCGGAACATGCCGATGGCGCGGCACTTGATGAGGCAACCCGGGAAGGTCGGCTCGTCCAGGATGACCAGGGCGTCCAGCGGGTCGCCGTCCTCGCCGAGGGTGTTCTCGACGAAGCCGTAGTCGGCCGGGTAGCTGGTTGAGGTGAAGAGGCGACGGTCCAGACGGATCCGGCCGGTCTCGTGGTCCACCTCGTACTTGTTCCGCGAACCCTTGGGGATCTCGATGGTGACGTCGAACTCCACGTCCTGCTCCTCCATGATCAGCTTCATTGCTTCGGGACTGCATCCGACTTCGACCGCGCGCGCGTCCGGCCCAGCCTGCGGGGTGGGCTGCCATGCTCGCGGCAAGACGCAGTGGTTAAGTGTCCCTCACGCATAAGTGTGATCGCGAAAGGGGCTGGTCCGAGGTGCCATTGGCCAAGACGTGGCAGCTCATCGCGGGGTCGGCCGTCGCCGGCCTCGCCCTCTCGGCGGTGACGGTGGCATCCGCCGGGCCGTGGGACTCCGGTCAGCGTAAGGCCGAGCGGGACAGGGCCGCCTCCTGGAGCCGTTCGGGTGGCGCAGATCACGTCGCCGGGCCGGGCCTGCCCGAGCCCGCGGCCAGCGCCCCCGGCGTCCTCCCCGGCATCGGCGGGGCCGCCCCGGCCGGCGACCGCCCGGCCGCCGCCCCCGGCGGCGGGTCCGGGGCGCTGGCCGGGGTGCTCGGGCCGCTGCTCGCCGACCGCGCGCTCGGCACCGTCCGCAGCGCCTCGGTGATCGACACCGCGACGGGCCGCGTGCTGTACGAGTCCGCCCCCGGCGAGGCCATGACCCCGGCCTCCACCGTCAAGATCGCCACGGCGGTGGCCGCGCTGTCCGCCCTCGGCCCCGAGCACCGGATCCGGACCGCGGTGACCCCCGGAGCCGGCCCCGGGCAGATCGTCCTCGTCGGCGGCGGCGACCCCTCGCTCACCGCGCGGAAGAAGAGCCCCGCCGGATCCGGCGGCAGCCTCGTCGCGCTCGCCGCGGACACCGCCCAGGCCCTCAAGGCCGCCGGCACCGACACCGTCGCCCTCGGCTTCGACGATTCCCTGTGGACCGGGCCCGTCCGCCACCCGATCGGCCGCAACGACAACATCGCCCCCGTCACCGCCCTCACGGCCGACGAGGGCCGCCCCGACGACTCCGTCTCCGGACCCGTCGAACGCTCCGACGACCCCTCCGGGGACACCGCCCGCGCCTTCGCCGGCCTGCTGCGCGAACGCGGCATCAACGTCACCGGCGAACCCGCCCGCGTCACGGCCCCCGCCGGTGGGCGGCAGCTGGCCGCCACCCACTCCACCCCGGTCGCCGGCCTCGTCGAACGGATGCTGACCAACAGCGACAACGACATCGCCGAAGCCCTCGCCCGCCACACCGCCGTCGCCGCCGGCGCGCCCACCGGCTTCGAGGGCGCCGAGAAGGCCGTCTCCGACGAGCTGGCCGCCCTCGGCCTCGACGTGAGCGGCTCCCGCTTCGCCGACGGCAGCGGCCTCAACCGCGCCGACAAGGTCAGCACCCGCCTCCTGACGGGACTCCTCGCCAAGGCCGCCGACCCCCGACACCCCGAACTGAGACCGGCCCTCACCGGCCTTCCCGTCGCCGGATTCACCGGCACGCTGCGCTCCCGCAACGCCGGAACCTCACCGGCCGCGGGCCTGCTGCGGGCCAAGACCGGCACCCTGACCGGCGTGAACTCCCTGGCCGGCACCGCCGTCGACCCCTCCGGCCGACTGCTGGCCTTCGCCTTCCTCACCGCGGGCGCCCCGGACGGGCCGGCCGCCGAGAAGGGCCTCGACAAGCTCGCCGCCGCGGTGGCCACCACCCCGTAGGGGGTCCGCTCCGGCGCGGGTCCACGTACGGTTTACGCATGACGAGCACCGGTGGAGCGGAGATGGTCGACTGGAACCTCGCGGTGGCGACCGCGACCCGGCTCGTGCGGCCGGGTCCCGAGGTCAGCCGCGACGAGGCCCGGGCCGTGGTGGCGGAACTGCGCCGGCACGCCAGGACCTCCGAACAGCACGTGCGCGACTTCACCCGGATGATGGAGGGCCTGCCCGACGGCGGGGCCGCCGTCCCCGACACGCCCGTCCTGGTCGTCGACCGGGCCGGATGGATCAAGGCCAACGTCGCCGGCTTCCGCGAACTGCTCGGCCCGCTGCTCGGCAAGATGCAGGAACGTCGCGGCGCCGGCCCCGGCGGCGCCGTCCTCGGAGCGGTCGGCGGCAAGGTCACCGGCGTCGAACTGGGCATGCTGCTGAGCTTCCTGGCCTCCCGGGTCCTCGGCCAGTACGAGACCTTCGCGCCCGGCGGCCTCGACCTGCCGGGCTCCGCCGCGACCGGCGGCCGGCTGCTCCTCGTCGCCCCCAACATCGTGCACGTCGAGCGCGAGCTGGAGGTGAACCCGCACGACTTCCGGCTGTGGGTCTGCCTGCACGAGGAGACGCACCGTACCCAGTTCACGGCCGTTCCGTGGCTGCGCGCCCACCTGGAGGGCGAAATCCAGACGTTCCTCGGCGCCACCGAAATGGACCCCTCCACCGTCCTGGAACGGCTGCGCGAAGCGGTCCAGTCCTTCGCCGGCGCCCGCCCCGATGCCGAAACCGGCGAGGAGGGCCGCTCGCTCGTCGAGCTGGTGCAGACCCCCGAGCAGCGCGAGGTGCTGGGCCGGCTCACCGCGGTGATGTCCCTGCTGGAGGGCCACGCCGACTTCGTCATGGACGGCGTCGGCCCCGAGGTCGTCCCCTCCGTCGCCGAGATCCGGGAGAAGTTCCAGCAGCGCCGGGCCAGTGGCGCGGGCCGCCTCGACGCCGCCCTGCGCAAGGTCCTCGGGCTCGACGCCAAGCTGCGCCAGTACCGCGACGGCGAGCGGTTCGTCCGCGCCGTCGTCGGCCAGGTCGGCATGGACGGCTTCAACCGCGTGTGGACCTCGCCGAACACGCTGCCCACGAAGGCGGAGATCGCCAAGCCCGCCGACTGGGTGGCCCGGGTGCACGGCAGGGGGAGCGAGAGGGGCGAAGGAAGGTGACACACGGGGCGTGAAGATGTCCCACTGGGGGAAGCAGCGTCACCCGTCCGAGGGACCGTAGGCCGTGGAAGGGCGTGCGATGCTCGGGGAACGGCTCGGTTCTGTCACCATCGACGCACTCTGAGTGACAACCCGCGACATCCGGGGTTTCCTCCGCGGCCTTCCCGCCGCGGACCTCCGGACAGCGGGCCGGGCACCACCGAGCAGCACCCCTCGCACCACCCAACGCCTCCGAGCATCCGAACTCCACGAAGGGCACCGGACATGGGTCCCCATCCTGCGGTCGCGGCGATACGCCTGGCGGTCCGCCGCGTACTCCACGACGTCCTCACCGACCTCACCGACCGTCCCGCCGACCGTCGCACCCCGGACGGCGCCGCGCCACTCGTCCTCGTCGCCTGCTCCGGCGGCGCCGACTCCATGGCCCTCGCCTCCGCCCTCGCCTTCGAAGCCCCCAAGCTCGGCGTCCGGGCCGGTGGCATCACCGTCGACCACGGCCTCCAGGCCGGCTCCGACCTGCGCGCCGCCGAGGTCGTCACCCGCATGACCGCGCTCCGCCTCGACCCGGTGGAGTCCGTCGCCGTGCGCGTCGGCCGTGACGGCGGACCCGAGGCCGCCGCCCGCGACGCCCGGTACTCGGCGCTCGACGAGGCCGCCGACCGGCTCGGCGCCGCCGCCGTGCTGCTCGGCCACACCCGCGACGACCAAGCCGAAACCGTCCTGCTGGGCCTCGCCCGCGGCTCCGGGATCCGCTCGTTGTCCGGCATGGCGGAGGTCTCGGGAGGACCGGGCCGCACCAGGCGCTACCGCCGCCCCTTCCTCCAGATCGACCGGCAGACCGCCCGCAAGGCCTGCATGGTCCAGTCCCTCCCCGTCTGGGACGACCCGCACAACATCGACCCCGCCTACACCCGCTCCCGGCTGCGCCACGAGGGACTGCCCGCCCTCGAAAAGGCGCTCGGCAAGGGAGTCGTCGAGGCGCTCGCCCGCACCGCGCAGCTCTCCCGGGACGACGCCGACGCCCTGGACGCCTGGGCCGCCGACGCGGAGGGCGGCGTACGCGACGCGGACGGCCGCCTGGAGTGCGCGAAGCTGTACGCCCTGCCCCCCGCCGTCAGGCGCCGCGTGCTGCGCAGGGCCGTCGTCGCGGCCGGATCCCCCGCCGGTTCCCTGTTCGCCCGCCACATCGAGGAAGTCGACCGCCTCATCACCGGTTGGCGCGGTCAGGGCGCCATCAACCTGCCCGGCCGCGTCGAGGCCCAGCGGCAGGGTGGCAGACTTGTCATTCGGCAGGGCTGATTGGCGCTCGAAACACGGCTGAGTCCTCCGGGGGCACCCCCGGAGCCCCGGCCGACAACGAAAGTGATGCGGGTGGACGAGAAGGACATGGGCAGCGACCTCCAGTCGGTGCTCATCACCAAGGAAGAGATCGACGCGAAGCTGGCCGAGCTGGCCGCGAAGATCGACGCGGAGTACGCGGGCAAGGACCTGCTCATCGTCGGCGTGCTCAAGGGCGCGGTGATGGTGATGGCGGACCTGGCGCGTGCCTTGTCCACCCCGCTCACCATGGACTGGATGGCGGTGTCGTCCTACGGCGCCGGGACCCAGTCCTCCGGCGTGGTGCGGATCCTCAAGGACCTGGACACCGACATCAAGGACAAGCACGTCCTGATCGTCGAGGACATCATCGACTCCGGTCTGACGCTGTCCTGGCTGCTGTCGAACCTGGGCTCGCGCCAGCCGGCCTCCCTGGAGGTCGTCACGCTGCTGCGCAAGCCCGACGCCGCGAAGGTCGCGATCGAGGTCAAGTGGGTCGGCTTCGACATCCCGAACGAGTTCGTCGTCGGCTACGGCCTCGACTACGCGGAGAAGTACCGCAACCTGCCGTTCGTCGGCACGCTCGCCCCGCACGTCTACGGCGGCTGACGCGCCCGCCCCGGCGACGTCCGGCGCGGTCACGCGCGGGCCGTCTCCCGCGGTCGCGGAGGGCGCTCCCGACAAGACCGCGGGGAAACCTGGGGAACCTCGGGGCGATTCCCGCCGTTGGAGCATGGGAAGGCGGGTCTGTCAGCCGTCCCACGAGGCCGCGGGTGACAATACAGGGGTACATTCCGAAGAACAGTCTTTACTCAGAGCAGCATTTACCTACGGGCAGGAGGGACGGGGTGCCTAGCGCCCCGTATGGATGGACGTGAAGCGATACTTCCGTGGGCCGGTCATGTGGATCGTGCTGGCCGTCCTCGCCGTGGTCGTGTTGATGAACGTCGTCGGCTCCGGCGGCGGCTACAAGTCGGTGGAGACCAGCGAGGTCATCAAGGCGATCAACAGTGGCCAGGTGGACAGCGCCAAGCTGACCACCGGCGACAGCCAGATGATCAAGATCGAGCTCAAGAAGGACCAGAAGCTCGGCAACAACGACGGCACCAAGTTCCAGGCCAACTACATCGGGGATCAGGGCGTTCAGCTCGCCCAGAACCTCCAGACCAAGTACGAAGCCGGTCAGATCCCGGACGGCTACTCCGTCACTCCGGACAAGACCAGCCCGTTCCTGAGCGTGCTGCTCTCGCTCCTGCCCTTCGTCCTCATCGTCGTGGTCTTCCTGTTCCTGATGAACCAGATGCAGGGCGGCGGCTCCCGGGTCATGAACTTCGGGAAGTCCAAGGCCAAGCTCATCACCAAGGACACCCCGAAGACGACGTTCGCCGATGTCGCGGGTTCGGACGAGGCCGTCGAGGAACTCCACGAGATCAAGGAGTTCCTCCAGGAGCCGGCGAAGTTCCAGGCCGTCGGCGCCAAGATCCCCAAGGGCGTGCTGCTGTACGGCCCGCCCGGCACCGGCAAGACCCTGCTGGCGCGCGCCGTCGCGGGCGAGGCCGGTGTGCCCTTCTACTCGATCTCCGGTTCCGACTTCGTCGAGATGTTCGTCGGTGTCGGTGCCTCGCGTGTCCGTGACCTGTTCGAGCAGGCCAAGGCCAACGCGCCGGCGATCGTCTTCGTCGACGAGATCGACGCCGTCGGCCGGCACCGCGGTGCGGGTCTCGGCGGCGGTCACGACGAGCGCGAGCAGACCCTCAACCAGCTGCTGGTCGAGATGGACGGATTCGACGTCAAGGGCGGGGTCATCCTGATCGCCGCCACGAACCGTCCCGACATCCTCGACCCGGCACTGCTGCGCCCGGGCCGTTTCGACCGGCAGATCGCGGTCGACCGCCCGGACATGCAGGGCCGTCTGGAGATCCTGAAGGTTCACCAGAAGGGCAAGCCGGTCGCTCCGGACGTCGACCTGGGCGCGGTGGCCCGGCGCACGCCCGGCTTCACCGGTGCCGATCTGTCCAACGTCCTGAACGAGGCGGC
Source organism: Streptomyces sp. NPDC029836 (assembly GCF_055574495.1). Taxonomy (NCBI): domain Bacteria; kingdom Bacillati; phylum Actinomycetota; class Actinomycetes; order Kitasatosporales; family Streptomycetaceae; genus Streptomyces; species Streptomyces sp. NPDC029836. Next base: position 57,593 of record NZ_JBVHZI010000014.1, read on the forward strand.
CCTGCTGACCGCCCGTTCGGACAAGAAGCTGATCGACAACCACGCCCTGGACGAGGCGATCGACCGCGTCGTGGCGGGCCCGCAGAAGCGGACCCGGATCATGTCGGACCGGGAAAAGAAGATCACCGCGTACCACGAGGGCGGCCACGCCCTGGTCGCGGCGGCTTCCCCGAACTCCGACCCGGTCCACAAGATCACGATCCTGTCCCGCGGTCGGGCCCTGGGTTACACCATGGTCCTGCCCGACGAGGACAAGTACTCGACCACGCGCAACGAGATGCTCGACCAGCTGGCGTACATGCTGGGCGGGCGCGCGGCCGAGGAGCTGGTCTTCCACGACCCGACGACGGGCGCGGCGAACGACATCGAGAAGGCCACGGCCACGGCGCGAGCCATGGTCACGCAGTACGGCATGACCGAGCGTCTCGGCGCGATCAAGTTCGGCGGCGACAACACCGAGCCGTTCCTGGGCCGCGACATGTCGCACCCCCGGGACTACTCGGAGGAGGTCGCGGCGCTGGTCGACGAAGAGGTCAAGAAGCTCATCGAGACCGCGCACAACGAGGCCTGGGAGATCCTGGTCGAGAACCGGGACGTCCTGGACAACCTGGTCCTCGCGCTGCTGGAGAAGGAGACGCTGAACAAGGAGCAGATCGCCGAGGTCTTCTCGACGATCGTGAAGCGTCCGGCCCGTCCCGCGTGGACCGGCTCCTCCCGCCGCACCCCTTCCACCCGTCCGCCGGTGCTCTCTCCCAAGGAGCTCCAGCTGACGAACGCCGCCAACGGCATCTCGGCGGCTTCGCCGGCCGTGTCGGTGGAGAAGGACCCGGAGCCCTCCCCGGAGGAGCGTCCGGAGGCCTGATCAGGCCCCGAATGGATGCCGCGCCCCCCAGGTCCTAGCCTGGGGGGCGCGGCACTTTCACGTGGCCGTGTGCGCACAGAGGAACGAGGATGAGATGACCGACCCAGTGACCCTGACCGGTGGCGAGGGCACGATCGGCGAGTTCGACGAGAAGCGCGCCGAGGCGGCCGTCCGGGAGCTCCTGATCGCGGTCGGCGAGGACCCCGACCGCGAGGGCCTGCTGGAAACCCCGGCGCGGGTCGCGCGGGCGTACCGGGAGATCCTGGCGGGGCTGCGGCAGAGCCCTGAGGAAGTCCTGACGACGACCTTCGACATCGGCCACGACGAGATGGTCCTGGTCAAGGACATCGAGATCGTTTCGCTCTGTGAGCACCACCTGCTGCCGTTCCACGGCGTGGCCCACGTCGGCTACATCCCCGCGGAGTCCGGCAAGATCACCGGTCTGTCCAAGCTGGCCCGGCTGGTGGACGTCTTCGCCCGCCGCCCGCAGGTGCAGGAACGTCTCACCACTCAGATAGCCGACTCGCTGATGAGCATCCTCGAAGCGCGCGGCGCCATCGTCGTCATCGAGGCCGAGCACATGTGCATGTCGGTGCGGGGCATCCGCAAGCCGGGCGCCAAGACCCTCACCTCGGCCGTGCGCGGCCAGCTCCGTGATCCCGCGACCCGCAGCGAGGCGATGAGCCTGATCGTGGCGCGCTGAGCGTGCCCCCGGGGCGGCCACGGCGGTGAGGTGACCCTCCCGGCCGCCCCCGCGGCGTTTCAGGCCGTTGCCGGGGCCTTGCCGGGGTCCTCGTCCTCCGGGAGCCTCAGGACGTGCTCCAGGAACAGGGCGGCCGCGATGACGGCGGCGCCCGCGATGACGGAGCCGCCCGCGTACCAGGCCTGGTCGCGGCGGGCGGGCACGTCGAGGGCGTCGGTCAGCAGGAACACCCCGACCCCGCCGTACATGCCGGCGACCAGGGCCGCGACGAGCGCGCTGGCCTGCCCGAAGACCACGGCGCGGGCCGCCATCAGCGGCTCCACGCCCTTGGCCCCCGGGCGGCGCTCGCGCTGGGCCTTGAGCCGGGAGCGCATCGACAGGGCCGTGGCGAACAGGACGGCCGCGATGACGGCCAGCACGATCGGGGCGGCCAGCGGCACGCCCGGCAGGCTTCCGTACGCGTTCCACAGCCGGGCGCCCGCCCAGGACAGAATGCCGGCGATCACGAAGATGCCCGCCAGGACCGCCGGCCTCAGTTGCTTCACTTGCCCGTTCCCCACTCTCAGCCAGTAGCAGTGAACAGGCTAACGACTACTCCGGGAGGCGGAGTTCCAGGTCGGGGCGTGCCGTGACCCCGGTCAGGCCGATTCCGGCCAGCAGGGCGGCGACCCCGCCGATCCCGGGGAGCTGCGCCTCGGGGTCGATGTCGTGCCACGGGGCGAGCACGAAGGCCCGCTCGTGGGCCCGGGGGTGCGGGAGGGTGAGGACGGGGTCGTCGGAGACCACGTCGGCGTAGGAGACGATGTCGACGTCGATGGTGCGGGGCCCCCAGCGCTCCTCGCGGACGCGGTCGAAGGCCTCCTCGATGGCCTGGCCGCGCTCCAGCAGCGAGGACGGCGGCAGGGTGGTCTTCACCGCGATGACCGCGTTGAAGTACGAGGGCTGCGAGCCGGGCTCGACGCCCCACGGCTCGGTCTCGTAGACGGGGGAGACAGCCTTGACCCGCAGGCCCGGGGTGTCACCGAGGGCGTCGATGGCGCCCTGGAGGGTCTCCAGCCGGTTGCCGAGGTTCGCGCCGAGCGCGACGACGGCCCATTTCGGGTTGGACAGCGTCACGTCCGCGGCGTCGACGGCTTCGACGACGGATGCGGGTACGGGCTGGACGGTGGGATCGCTCTGGGCGGTCAGTCCGTTGTTCATGCGCGGCTCCGGGTGATCGTGATGGTCACGTCGTCGAAGGGGACGGTGATGGGTGCGTCCGGCTTGTGGACGACGACCTCCACCTGTGCCACCGCTTCGTGCTTGAGGCACTGCTGTGCGATCCGCTCGGCGAGGGTTTCGATCAGGTCGACGGGCTCGCCCCGGACCACGTCGACGACCTCCTCGGCCACCACCCCGTAGTGCACGGTCTTGGCCAGGTCGTCCCCGGCCGCGGCCGGGCGGGTGTCGAGGTGCAGTACGAGGTCGACGATGAAGGTCTGGCCCTCTTCGCGCTCCCGGGGGAAGACGCCGTGGTGCCCGCGAGCCTTGAGGCCGCGCAGCGCGACACGATCCACGCGAATCACTCCTGCTTTCGTAGGTGCTTCCGGTCCCGGGACTCCCCGGGGCCATGGGCCTACGCCGAGTGCGGTCGGCGTCGTCCGCCTTCGAATTTACCCGCGACGGAGCCCGGCCCCCGCCCTTGGGGTCAGTCGGTGCCCTCTTCTTCCTCGTCATCGGAGTCCGTGAGCACCGGAGAACCGTGGTGGGACCAGAGGAGCCAGCCCTGTGGTGTGCGACGGAACACATTGGTGGCGACGACCAGCTGACCCACCAGCGGGCCCAGCTCGCCGCCGTCCTCGGCGGGTCCGCCGCTCAGGATGTTCTCCGTGCACGTGACGAGCGCGGTGTCACCTATCAGCGCCACTTTGGTGTCGGTGAGGAAGAACTGGATGTACTCGGTGTGGGACATGATCAGCGCGTACGAGCGCAGCACCTCGCCCCGGCCCGAGAGCACCGGCCAGCCCGGGTGGACGCAGGAGATCTCGTCGTCGAGCCAGAGCGCCGACAGCGCGTCGAAGTCCCCCCGCTCCATGGCCTCGTAGAAGGCCGCGTTGGCCTCTTCGACCGCTTCGATGTCGGTACGGCTCACCGTGCCCCTTCCCTGTACGGCCGGCGGAGGTCCCTCCGGCGGATCACAGTGCCCCTTCCACGGCGCGGGCCACCCGAACCGCGTCCGCGCTGGCCCGTACCTCGTGCACCCGCACGGCCCACGCGCCCTGGTGGGCGGCGATGGCCGAGACGGCGGCCGTGGCGGCGTCCCGTTCGCGGGCCGGCGGCGGGGCGGTGTCCGCGGCGCCGGCCAGGACCCGCCCGAGGAAACGCTTCCGCGAGGCGGCGACCAGCAGCGGGAAGCCGAGCGCGCGCAGCTCGGGCAGGCGCGCGACGAGGGCCAGGTCGTGCTCGGCGTTCTTCGCGAATCCGAGGCCGGGGTCGACGACGATCCGCTCGGGGGCGATGCCGCCGGACACGACGGCGTCGATGCGGGCGCGCAGTTCGGCGGTGACCTCGCCGAGGACGTCCTCGTAGACGGCGAGGCTGTTCATGCCCTCGCTGAAGCCGCGCCAGTGCATGACCACGAAGGGCACCTCGGCGGCGGCGACGGCCGGGATCATGCCGGGGTCGGCGAGTCCGCCGCTGACGTCGTTGACCAGGACGGCGCCCGCTTCGACGGCCCGGGCGGCGACGGCCGCGCGCATGGTGTCGACGGAGACGGCGACGCCCTCGGAGGCGAGGCCGCGCACCACGGGGACGACCCGGCGCAGCTCCTCCTCCTCGTCGACGCGGGAGGCGCCGGGGCGGGTGGACTCACCGCCGACGTCCACGAGGTCGGCGCCCTGAACGACGAGGTCCAGGCCGCGCTTGACGGCCGCGGTGGTGTCGAACCAGCGGCCGCCGTCGGAGAAGGAGTCCGGGGTGACGTTGACGACGCCCATGACCCCGCAGCGGTCCCAGTCGGGCAGCCCCGTCACCCGGCCCCTGGCGGCGGCTCCGCGGTTGTTGTTCATGGGTCCCAGGGTAGAGCCCGCGCCCCGGGCCTTCCCGCCACGGGAGCCGGGGGCCGTGCCCCGCCCGGCTCGGGCGGGCCGCGGCCCAATGGGGAGGCTCCGGGGCGCCGCTCCGGCGGGGCACGGCGAAGGGCCCGGCGGTGCCGCCGGGCCCTTCGGTGCGTACCGCGCCCGGTCGGGCGTCAGGCGGGCTGGACCTCGCGTTCCGCCTGGGCCGGGACCTTGGCGGAAGGCTGCTCGTGCGCGCAGGTGCGGACGGGCTTGGGACGGCGGCGGGCCGCGAACAGCCGGGGCAGGGCCAACGTCACGAAGCCCTCGGCCTGCATCGCGGCGAAGCCGATGCGGGGCAGGTCGCGGGTCTGCCGGAAGACGACGAAGCGGGGCTCCCAGCGGGGGCGGAACTTCGCGTTGAACTTGTAGAGCGACTCGATCTGGAACCAGCGGGAGAGGAAGACCAGCAGCCCGCGCCACATGCGCAGGACCGGGCCGGCGCCGATCTTCTCGCCCCGGGCCAGGGCCGAGCGGAACATCGCGAAGTTCAGCGAGACCTTCTCGATCCGCAGCGCGGGAGCGGCCTCCAGGGAGGCGACGATCAGCAGCTCGTTCATGCCGGGGTCGGCGGCGCGGTCGCGGCGCATCAGCTCCAGCGACATGCCGTCCTTGCCCCACGGTACGAAGTGCAGGACGGCCTTCAGGTCGCCGAAGGGGCTGGTGTCGCCCTCCTCGACGCGGTGGGCGGTGGCGATGTAGCAGTCGCCGTCGCCCGGGTCGCCGACCCGGCCCAGCGCCATGGAGAAGCCGCGCTCGGTGTCGGTGCCGCGCCACGCCTCGGCGGCGCCGCGCACCTGCTCCAGCTCGACCTCGGTCAGCTCGCTGACCCGACGGACCTTGGTGGTGTAGCCGTTGCGCTCGATGCGCTTGACCATCTGGCGGACGTTGCGCATGGCGCGACCCGCGAGGGAGAAGTCTTTGACGTCGACGATCGCCTCGTCGCCCAGCTCCAGGGCGTCCAAGCCCGTCTCGCGGGTCCAGACCTCGCCGCCGGTCTCGCTGCACCCCATGACGGCGGGGGTCCACGAGTGGGCCTTGGCCTCCTCCATGAACCGCTCGATGGCGCCGGGCCAGGCCTCGACGTCGCCGATGGGGTCGCCGGAGGCGAGCATCACGCCGGAGACGACCCGGTAGGTGACGGCGGCCTTGCCGCTGGGGGAGAAGACGACGGCCTTGTCGCGGCGCAGCGCGAAGTGGCCGAGGGAGTCGCGGCCGCCGTGCTTGGCGAGCAGCTCGCGCAGCTGCGTCTCGTCGGCGGGGGTGAGCCGCGCGGCCGGGTGCTCGGGGCGGAAGGCGAGGTAGATGGTGGTGAGGGCGGTCAGCATGCCGAGGGCGCCGAGCGAGTAGCCGACGGTCCAGGACACCCGACCGGCGTAGTCGACGGGACCTTCGAAGCCGAAGAGCCCGTAGACGACGTGGGTGATCTGCTCGTACAGGCTCGGCCGGCCGACGACCTTGCCCGGGTGCACGTTGACGATGACCAGGCCGAGTCCGATGGAACCGGCGCTCATCAGGACGAAGTTCGCGAGCGCCTTCCAGCGGCTGCGCGGGTCCGGCAGTGCCTTGAACTCACTTTGGTGGCGCAGCAGCAGTGCGAGGAGCACCGCGGCGATGATCACGCCGATGATCGAGTGCCGGTACGTGAACTGCGCGACCGCGCCCGCGGGCAGCAGGACGACGGAGGCCCGCCAGGCCCGCCGCTTGTGCCGCTTGAGGCCGTGGGCGAGCAGCAGCAGCAGCACGCCCGCGCTGATGGACATGGCCGCGGCGAAGGGGCCCAGCGAACCGGGCAGCACTTCGGTGACCGCGTGGATCCGGCTGTGCCGGAAGCGGGGGAAGACCCCCGCCGCGATGTCCAGAAGGCCGACGATCATGACGGCCGTACCTACGAGACCGGGCACCGACTCCGGCCGTGGACCACGGAGGATTCGGCGGACCCTGCTCGGAACCTGTCCCGACTTATCGCCATCTATCCTGCTAGACATCGCTTCCCGTTGCTCCGCGAGAGATCATGTGGCCGAAGGCCGCGACAGCCTCCGGTGTGTGGTGCGTCCATTAGGACGACGTCGACAGGGAGCGGGTTCACTCTTCCGTCGGAAATTTCCAGTCCTGCCATCAGAAAGTCGACTGACTGCTCATGGGTCTCACCAGTAATACGGTTCTGGCGTTGGCCGTCGTCGCCGGGGTGCTGCTGTTCGCGGCCACGGTCTGGTTCTGGCCGAAGCTCTCGGGCCGCAGCTGGCGTTCGGTCGCCGGCCGGATCGGTCTGCTCCTCGCGACCCAGCTGGCGCTGTTCTCGGCGATCGGGCTCGCGGCCAACAAGTCGTTCCTGTTCTACGGGTCCTGGGCCGACCTGTTCGGCCAGGAGACGTCCATCGGCAAGGTCGTCGACCACTCGATGAGCAGCAAGGACATCAAGGTCGTCGACAAGCAGAAGTTGGACGTGCCGGGCGGTTCGAAGCCCCAGGTCGGTGGTCAGATCCTGAAGGTTGCCATAACCGGGCAGAAGTCGAAGATAACGAGTCCCGGCTACGTGTGGCTCCCGCCCGAGTACTTCCAGCCACAGCACAAGGACCAGAACTTTCCCGCGTCGATCGTGCTGACCGGCTACCCGGGCACCGCCGAGAACCTGATCAAGGGCCTCGACTACCCGATGAAGGCCTTCAGCCTGTCGAAGGCGGGCAAGATGAAGCCGATGATCCTGGTCATGATGCGGCCGACCATCGCGCCGCCGCGCGACACCGAGTGCGTGGACATACCCGGTGGACCGCAGACCGAGACGTTCTTCGCGCAGGACCTGCCCAAGGCCATCCAGGAGACCTTCCGGGTCGGTGACAAGCCGCAGAACATGGGCTTCATCGGTAATTCCACGGGTGGTTACTGCGCGCTGAAGATCGCCGCGCACTACCCGCAGACCTTCGGTGCCGCCGCCGGTCTGTCCGCCTACTACGACGCCCCGAACGACCCGACGACCGGTGACCTGTTCCAGGGCGACGAGAAGCTGAAGAAGCGCGCGGACGTGCTGCACACGATGGCGGGAAAGAAGCCGGCCGGAACCTCGTTCCTCGTCACCAGCAGCGAGAAGGGCGAGCCGAACCTCGGCGACACCCGCAAGTTCATCAAGCTGGTCAAGGGCCCGGACCGGGTCTCCTCGATCATCCTCGACAGCGGCGGCCACAACTTCAACACGTGGCGCCGCGAGATCCCGCCGATGCTCACGTGGGTGAGCGGACGCATCCAGGCCTGAGGCCGGTGAGCGGACACGACGGGGGCCCGGCCGGGGGACGGCCGGGCCCCCGCGTCGTATCCGGGGCGGGGGGCCCCGGCCGTCATTCCGCTTCGTGCACCCGGGATGCGCGCAGGGCTTGGTGGACGGCCTCCGGGGTGAGTACGCCGACCAGCGCGCCGGAGTCCGGATCGGTGACGCCGAGCCGCCCCGAGTCCTCCTGGAGCAGGGCGGACAGCGCCTCGCGCAGGGAGGCCCCGAGCGGCACCGAAGCGGTCGGGGCCGCGCCGTCCACGGAGGCCAGGGCGGCCTCCCCGACGGGGGTGACGGCGAGCCGGCGCAGCCCCCGGTCGGAGCCGACGAAGGAGGCCACGTACGGGGTGGCGGGGGCGGCGAGGACGGCGGCCGGGCGATCGAACTGCTCGATGGTGCCCGCTCCGTACACGGCGATCCGGTCGCCGAGCCGGATGGCCTCGTCCAGGTCGTGGGTGACGAGCAGGATCGTCTTGCGGACCGTTCGCTGGAGCGTCAGGAACTCGTTCTGGAGCCGCTCGCGCACCACCGGGTCCACCGCGCCGAACGGTTCGTCCATCAGCAGCACCGGCGGATCGGCGGCCAGCGCGCGGGCCACGCCGACGCGCTGGCGCTGTCCGCCGGACAACTGCTCCGGGTAGCGGTCCCCGTGGACGGACGGGTCCAGTCCGACGAGTTCGAGGAGTTCGGCGGCGCGGGCGCGGGCCTTGGCCTTGGGGGTGCCGATCAGTTGCGGGACCGTCGCCGTGTTCTCCAGCACCGTCTTGTGCGGGAAGAGGCCGACCTGCTGGATGACGTACCCGATGCGGCGGCGCAGCTCGACCGGATCGGCGGCGGCGATGTCCTCGCCGCCGAGCAGGATCCGGCCGGACGTCGGCTCGATCAGCCGGTTCACCATCTTCATGGTGGTCGTCTTGCCGCAGCCGGACGGGCCCACGAGGGTGACCAGCTCGCCCTCCGCGACCTCGAAGGACAGGTCCTCCACGGCCGTCGTCCCGTCGGGGTAGCGCTTGGTCACGTGCTCGAATCGGATCACCCGACCATCCTCGCGCACCCGACCCGCTGTTTCGCGAAGCGATCGTCAGAAGAGTGTTGCGGGACTGCGAAGCTTTCCGGCCATTGTGGGTGACGGGGGTTATGGTCGCTGCTGGATTGTCGACCGGTTCTCGGGACATACGTTCGGTGAGGGGGGTGAGGGGCGGATGGCCGACCAGAGCTGTCTCGTGGCGAACGACTGGCTGTGCTGGGAGTACGTCACCTCCCGCTCGCAGGAGCTCACCGACGCCACCGTCGAGCACGTCTGGATCACCGTCGCCTCGGTCCTGATCGGCCTCGCCGTGTCCGTGCCGCTGGCCCTGCTGGCCCGTCGCGGCCGGCACTGGGCGGCGCCCGTGCTCGGCCTGACCACCCTCCTCTACACGATCCCCTCCCTCGCCATGTTCTCGCTGCTGCTGCCGCTCTTCGGGCTCTCGGCGGCGCTCGTGGTGACCGGCCTCGTGCTGTACTCGCTGACCATCCTGGTCCGCAACGTGATCGCCGGCCTGGAAGCCGTCCCCGCGGACGTACGGGAAGCCGCGCGCGGCATGGGCTACGGCCCGGCCCGCCTGCTGTGGCAGGTGGAACTGCCGCTGGCGCTGCCCGCCCTGCTCGCCGGGGTGCGGATCGCGACCGTCTCGACGGTGGCGCTGACCACCGTCGGTTCGATCGTCGGCAAGGGCGGACTGGGCAACCTGATCGCGCCCGCCGTCAACAGCTCCTTCAAGGCACAGGTGCTCACCGCCTCCGTGCTGTGCGTGCTGCTCGCGCTGGTCGCGGACCTGCTGCTGCTCGGCGTACAGCGGCTGCTGACGCCGTGGACGCGGGCCGGCCGCACCACCCGTACCTCCCGTGCCTCCCGCATCTCCGGCGGCTCCCGGGGCTCCCGTACCGGCGGGTCCGCCCAGCCGGCGTCCGTGAAGGGGGCCTGAGGCCGTGGGCGTGCTGACAGGAGCCTGGGACTGGCTGGCCGACGGGGCCAACTGGGCCGGGGAGAACGGCGTCTGGCACCGGCTCGGCGAACACGTCTACGTCAGCGGCATCGCCCTCGCCGTCGCCTGCGCGGTGGCCCTGCCCGTCGGCCTGTGGCTCGGTCACATCGGCAAGGGCGGCGCCCTCGCCGTGAACGTCTCCAACGTCGGGCGGGCCATCCCCGTCTTCGCGGTGCTGGCCCTGTTCATGGTGTCGCCGCTGCGCAGCGCCGGATACCTGCCCACCATCGTCGCGCTGGTCCTCTTCGCGATCCCGCCGCTGCTCACCAACGCCTACGTCGGCATGCGCGAGGTGGACCGGTCGGTGGTCGAGGCCGCCCGCGGCATGGGCATGTCCGGCCGGCAGCTGTTCCTGCGGGTGGAACTGCCCCTCGCACGGGACCTGGTGATGACGGGCCTGCGCTCGGGCGCCGTCCAGGTCATCGCCACCGCCACCATCGCCGCGATGGTCGGCCAGGGCGGCCTGGGCCGGATCATCACCGCCGGCTTCAACACGTACGACACGGCGCAGGTCGTCGCGGGCGCCGTCCTGGTCGCCCTGCTGGCCCTGCTGGTGGAGGGCGGGTTGATCGCCGCCGACCGGCTGCTGCTGCGCCGCCCGGCGGTCTCCCGCTGATCCGACCGTGCCGGTGCGCGGCACACCCCTGTCCGTTCGAACGTTTCCCCTGAAGGAGCTTTGATGATCAAGTCCACGCGCATCCTCGGCGCGACCCTGGGCGCGGTGGCCCTGACCGTTTCGCTCACCGCGTGCGGCGGCGACAGCCTGGAGAAGACCAAGGACGGCGACTCCTCCGCCGCGTCCTCCTCCGCGGGCGGGGCCAAGGGGAAGCTGGTCATCGGCGCGGCCGGGTTCACCGAGTCCAACGTGCTGGCCGAGCTGTACGCCCAGCTGCTGAAGGACGCCGGCTACGGCACCTCGATCACCACGGTCAACAACCGCGAGCTGTACGAGCCGTCGCTGGAGAAGGGCGAGATCGACGTCGTCCCCGAGTACGCGGCCACCCTCGCGGAGTTCCTGAACGCCAAGGTGAACGGCTCCGCCGCGCCGAAGGACAAGCCGGTCGCCTCCAGCGACGCGACCGCCACGGTCGCGGCCCTGGAGAAGCTCGCGGCGCCGCTGGGCCTCAAGGCCCTGCCGGCCGGCGAGGCGGTCGACCAGAACGCCTTCGCGGTCACCAAGGAATTCGCGCAGAAGAACAACCTGAAGAGCCTCTCCGACCTCGGCAGGTCCGGAATCAAGGTGAAGATCGCGGCAGGTGACGAATGCGCCGTCCGCCCGTTCTGCGCGCCCGGGTTGGAGAAGACGTACGGCATCTCCGTCGCCGGCATCGACCCCAAGGGCGTCGGCACCCCGCAGGCCAAGCAGGCCGTCAAGGACGGCGTCGACCAGCTGGTGTTGACCACCACCACCGACGCCACCCTCGACAACTACGGGCTGGTCCTGCTGGAGGACGACAAGAAGCTCCAGAACGCGGACAACATCCTGCCGGTCGTCAACGCCAAGGACGCGGGCTCCCCGGAGGTCGCCGAAGCGCTCGGCAAGCTCACGAAGGCGCTCACCACCGCCGACCTCGTCGAGCTGAACCGGAAGGTGGACGCGGAGCGGGCGAAGCCGGCGGACGTCGCGAAGGCCTACCTGGAGTCCAAGGGACTCCTCAAGAAGTAACAGTTACCTCGTTGAGGGGAAATTGTGGGGCAGCCGCCCGGCAAGAGTTTGCCGGGCGGGTATCCCACCGGCCGCCCACGCCCTGTAAATTCCTGGCCATGCCCCGTGGACGCCACCGCAATCCCGAGCCCCTGCACCGACTCCTCACGCCGACGGCCGTCGCCGGGGTTTCCGTCGCCAGCGCCGGCGCGGCCTGGCTCCTCGCGGAACCGCTCGCGCTGCGCCTGCTCGTGGCGCTCACCGCGGTCGCCGGTGTCGGCGGCGCCGTCCTCATGCGCTCCTGGGACCGGGCGGCCGGCCGCCGGGTCGCCGAACTGGCCCGCGAGCGGGTCAAGGACGAGTGGAAGACCGAGGAGCGGATAGCCGAGCTCGAATCCGATCTGGAGGAGGCGCGCGCCCTGCGCGCCAAGCTCGACACCAAACTCCGCGCCAAGCGCGTCGAACTGGCGGGCCTGCGCGGCGAACACGCCGCGCTGCTGCGCCGGTACGCCACCGCCGAGACCGAGCGCGCCGGCGCGCTGGAGAAGCGCCGACTGCTGGCGATCGAGGCCGCGACGGCCCCGGCCGGCGAGACCAAGCAGCTCCCGGCGGTGTCCGAGGAGCGCACCGGCAGCGGCGCGCCCACCCCGGTCGGCTACGCCCGCGCCCACGCGGCGATGACCGCGCTGGTCCGCCGCGCGGAGCCGGGGCCGTCGGGGCCGGCCGGCCCGTCGGGTCCTGCCGGGCCGTCGGGTCCTGCCGGACCGTCCGGGTCCGCCGACGCGGCCGGGTCAGCGGCTTCCGCCCCTTCGGCCGGTTCCGCCGGTTCCGCCGGGTCCGCCGGGGGCAGGGCGCTCACGGCCGGCGTCGCACAGGTCGCCGAGGGCCACTCCCGTCCGGCCGCCTCCCCGGCGCCGACCCCGGCGCCGACCCGGGCGCCGGCATCGGCGGCGGTCCCGCTCCCGGCGCGCAGGCCGGCCGCGACGATGGCCCCGTACGCGGCCCAGCGCCGCTCCGCCTCGCGCGTCGAGGGCGGCTTCGACTTCTTCGGCACCAAGAACGCCGAACAGGCCCGCGCCGTCATCGAGTCCGTACAGAACGAGGACCTGGCCGACGTGGTCGGCGCCGAGGCGCTCGCCGCGCACAAGGCGGAGTCCGTACGCGCCGACGCGGGCCCGGAGTTCAAGCCGGTCACCGCCGAACAGCGGGCGCTGGGCCAGGTCATCGACCTGACGGCCCATGACGAGACCGAGCCGATCGACGTGGTCCAGCTGCGTACGGCGATCTCTTAGGGCGCACCGCTCAGTTCGTACCGCGGAGCGAGTCGAACCAGCGGACGGTCTGCGGGGCCGAGCGGATCGCCGTGACGGTGTGGTCGGCGTCGGCGCCCTGGTCGACGAGCTTCGCGCGGACCCCGTGGCGGGCCAGGTCCCGGGCGCAGGAACGGGCGTTGGCGATCGGCACGTCGGTGTCGGCGGAGCCCGCGTAGAGGCGTACGGGTACGGCCGGCTTCCAGTCGCAGAAGCCGTCGTTGGCGTCGAGGACCGCACGCAGGGCCCCGCGCGGGTCGCGGACGTTCTCGGCCCACTCCGGGGTGAGCAGCTCCTGCGGGGTCGCGGGCAACGCCGCCGCGATCTCCTCCGGCCGGTGGTTCCCGTCGAACAGGTCCTCCACGGTCCGCGCCCAGGGGGCCCGGAAGACCTCGGAGGGGTCCTCGTAGAGCGGGTGGAGCCGGTTCTGCGCGGTGAGGAAGTAGGAGAGGTAGAAGACGGCGGTGGCCGGGGCGACGCTGCCGTCCGCGATGCCGGGCATCTCGGCGCCCAGCAGGTCGTGCGGACCCGCGATCGGGGCGAGGGCGCGCAGCCGGAAGCCGTCGCGGCCGCGGGAGAGTTCGCGGCCCAGCGCCATGGCCACCTGGCCGCCCTGGGAGAAGCCGGTGGCGTACACGTCCCGGGTGACGGGACGGCCCAGCCGGTCCGCGGCCGTGCGGGAGGCCTTCAGCATGTCGAGGGACGCCGTGACGGACGAGCGGGTGTCCATGTACGGGTGGCTGCCGGGGCCGCCGCCCAGACCCAGGTAGTCCGGGGCGGCGACGGCGCGGCCCGCGGAGGCGTGCAGGTACGGGATGAGCCGGTTGTAGCCGGTGGCGCCGGACGGGGCCTGGTCGCGGGTGGGAACGGTTCCGTGGTGGTCGGCGACCAGGTCGAGGCGGTGCGGGCCGCCGCGCGGCAGGACGAGGAGCCCGGTGGCGGTCGTGGCGCGGCCCCGGGGGTCGACGGTGGCGTAGGTGAGCCGGTAGGCGTCGACGCCGTGCCGGACGGGGCCGGCGTCCATCCCGGAGCCGGTGAGTTCGGCGGTGACCTGCTCGCGGTCGAGGCCGCCGAGCGGGACGACGGAGATCAGGGTGCCGCGCGCGGCGGCCCGCTCGGCGCCGGCGGTGCCGCGCTCGGCCCCGGTGGGGGCGGCGAGGGCGGCCGGGGCGGCGAGGCCGCCGAGCACGGCGGCGAGCACCGCGGCCGCCGCGCCGCGCCTGAGCCACTGCTTGCGGGTCCGGGGTCCCGTGTGCGTCGTTGTCATGTCCCGAACGCTAGGCGCGGGGCGCGGGTCGGTGACATCCCGTCACCACCCCTGCGGAGCCGGGGGAAAGCCCCCCACCGGGGGTGGGGGCCGCGGCGGCGGGACGGGCGGCGGCGTGCGGGGCGGCCACGGGCTCGGGCGCGGGTCCGGTCGCCGGGGGCGACCCGGCGCGCCTCAGAACAGCGGCAGTTGGCCCGGGTGGGGGCCCAGGACCAGCCCGTCCAGGGTCGGCGCCGACGCGCCGAGCACCACACGGGCGCGGGAACCGGGGCAGGACACCAGGCCGGCCCGGGCCCGGCCGGCGGGAGGGTCGTGGCGGGCGATCCGGCCGGCCGTCACGGCGCAGTCGCGGCCGCAGGCGGGGCAGGCCCGCCGGGGGGAGTGGGACATGCCCCCAGTCTGCCCTGCCCCGCCGACACCGGAACCGCCGACCGGACCCGCCCTCCCGGGGCGGTGAGCCGTCCGCTGCGGGCCTCAGCCTCGGCGGCTCGCCGACCGGGCTTCGTGGGACAGGGTGACGCGGGTCCACAGGACGGCGCGGTCCGACGGGGTGACGTCGTCCAGCGCGCGGCCGAAGACCGAGGCGACCACGTCGAAGTACTCCTCGGACGTGGTCAGTTCCCGCTCCGACACCGGCTTGCCCGGCTCGACGCGGCTCAGGACCCGGCCGCGCAGCGCGTCGACGCCGTGCTCGTCGCGCCGCAGCAGCGCGCAGGTCCGGACGAAACCGGAGTCCTGCGACGTCGACAGGCGGACGTGCTCCGCCTCGAAGTCGGCCGTCGTGGCCGGGGCCCGCAGGAAGTTCATCACCGGGGCGGAGGAGCCGTCGTTGAGGTACGTCCAGCCCGGCTCCGCGTCCGGCGCGGACTCCTCCAGGCGGTAGGTGGTGCCGCCCCGCTCGTGCGCGCCGGCGCGCAGCGGCAGCGGCTCGTACGGCCCGTCGCCGAGGCCGGTCTCGACGAGGTACTCCTGCCCGTCCACCCGTACGGTCAGCGCCAGGTGGTCGCCGCTGACGTCGCGCCGATGGGCCTCGGTCCGGTGCATGACGCCCCCGACGTGGCGGGTCACCTCGTACCCGAGGGTCTCCAGGAGCAGCGCGAAGGCGCCGTTGAGGTGGAGGCAGTAGCCGCCGCGTCCGGCCGCGATGCGGCGGGCCGACAGCTCGGGGTCGATGCCGGGCGGCCGGCCGAGCTGGATGTCGAGGTTCTCGTACGGAACGCGCTCCAGGTGGGCGCGTTGCAGGGCGAACAGCCCTGCCGCGGAAGGGGTACCGGGGTCGGTGATGCCGAGTCGCCGCAGGTAGCCGGCGCGTATGCCAGAGGTCATGGCCGCACGATAGGACGCGGACGCGCCCCGGCACGCTGTTCGTCGGACGATCACGCGCCGATCACTTGTCGATGTCGCCGACGACGAAGAACAGCGAACCGAGGATCGACACCATGTCCGCGACGAGCTGCCCCGGCAGCAGCACGGCCAGCGCCTGGATGTTGTTGAAGGACGCGCTGCGCAGCTTCAACCGGTACGGGGTCTTCTCGCCCTTGGAGACCAGGTAGTAGCCGTTGATGCCGAGCGGGTTCTCGGTCCACGCGTACGTCGCGCCCTCGGGCGCCTTCAGCACCTTGGGCAGCCGCTGGTTGATCGGCCCCGGCGCCAGCTCGGCCATCCGGTCCAGGCAGGCCACCGCCAGGTCCAGGGCGTTGTGCGTCTGGTCGAGCAGCACCTCGAAGCGGGCCAGGCAGTCGCCCTCGGTGCGGGTGACCACCTTCAGGACGTCCTGGAGGTCCCCGTACGCCAGGTACGGCTCGTCGCGGCGCAGGTCGAAGTCGACGCCGGAGGCGCGGGCGATCGGCCCGGACACCCCGTACGCGTGCACCGACTCGGCCGACAGGACGCCGACGCCGCGGGTGCGGCCGCGGAAGATCTCGTTGCCGTGGACGAGCTTGTCGTAGACGTCCATCCGGGTCCGGACGTCGGCGATGGCCGCGCGGGCCCGACCGAGCCAGCCGGCGGGGAGGTCCTCCTTGAGGCCGCCGACGCGGTTGAACATGTAGTGCATGCGCCCGCCGGAGATCTCCTCCATCACCGCCTGGAGTTCCTCGCGCTCCCGGAACGCGTGGAAGATCGGGGTGATCCCGCCGAGTTCGAGGGGGTACGACCCGAGGAACATCAGGTGGTTCAGGACCCGGTTCAGCTCGGCGAGGAGCGTACGCATCCACACCGCGCGCTCGGGGACCTCCATGCCGAGCATCCGCTCGACGGCCATGACCACGCCCAGCTCGTTGGAGAACGCGGACAGCCAGTCGTGGCGGTTCGCGAGCATGACGATCTGGCGGTAGTCGCGGGCCTCGAAGAGCTTCTCGGCGCCGCGGTGCATGTACCCGACCACCGGTTCGGCGCTGACGATCCGCTCGCCGTCCAGGACGAGCCGCAGGCGCAGCACACCGTGCGTGGAGGGGTGCTGCGGTCCGATGTTGAGCACCATGTCGGTGCTCTCCGCCGCTCCGCCGATGCCGACCGTGGTCTCCGTCATGGCGGCATTGTCTCAGCCCTACGCTGGGGGCATGGAAACCGGGACGCAGGGTGAGACGGCCCCGCCCGAATGGGTGGGGCTGCCGGGCGGGCTCCTCTCCATGCGGCGGCTGCTGCTGGTGATCTGGACGCTGCTCCTCACGGTGGCCACGAGCGTGCCGCTGGGCCTGCTCGTCGGACCCGGGTGGGCCCTGCTCGGGGTGACCTGGCTCGCAATGCTCGCCTGGGGCTGGGTGATGCTCGGGCGGAACTGGCGGTCCTGGCGGTACGCCGAGCGGGCGGACGACCTGCTGATCAGCCGGGGCGTGCTGTGGCGGGAGCAGACCGTGGTCCCGTACGGGCGGATGCAGCTCGTCGAGGTGACCTCGGGGCCGCTGGAGCGCCGCTTCGGCCTGTCCTCCGTCCAGCTGCACACGGCCGCCGCGGCGACGGACGCCAAGATCCCGGGGCTGGTGCCGGCCGAGGCCGAGCGGCTGCGGGACCGGCTGACGGAACTCGGCGAGGCAAGGTCGGCGGGTCTGTGAGCACGCCGACGGACGAGCCGGGGACGGCGGGGACCGGAGGGACGGCGGGGGCCGGAAGGACCGGGGCGGCGGCGGGGGAGGTGGGCGCGACCGGCCCGGGCGGCGCCGGCGTCGTCGAGCGGCGGTTGCACTTCCTGACCCCGCTGCGCCGCGCCTGGGTGCCGATCGCCGCGACCATCGGCGTCATCGCGCAGCAGGGCGAACAGGCCCGGGAATGGGTGACCGACCTGTCCCAGGGGCTGCGCGTGCTGTCCCTGGTCGGTCTGCTCCTCGTCTTCGGCGTGTACGGGTTCCTCAGCTGGTGGTTCACCCACTACGCCGTCACCGACACCGAGCTGCGCATCCGCACCGGCCTCGTCTTCCGCCGCACCGCCCACATCCGGCTCGACCGGATCCAGGCGATCGACGTCACGCGCCCGCTGCTGGCCCGCGTCGCCGGCGTCGCGAAGCTGCGGCTCGACGTCATCGGCACCGACGCCAAGGACGAGCTGGCCTTCCTCGCCGAGCCGGACGCCGTCGCGCTGCGCGCCGAACTGCTCGCCCGGGCCGCCGGGTTCGCCCCCGCCGAAGCCGTCTCCGTCGGTCAGGCCCCCGAACGGGAGCTGCTGCGCGTACCCGTGGCGCAGCTCGTGGTGTCCATGCTGCTCAGTCTCGGCGTGTGGGCCGCGGTCGTCGGCGGGCTCGTCGGTCCGGCGCTCGTGTGGTGGTTCAGCGGGAGCTTCTGGGTGACGGTGGCCACCCTGGTCCCGATGGTCGGCGCGGTCTGGACCGGCAGCCTCGGCCGGCTGTTCACCGAGTACGACTGGACCGTCGCCGAGTCCCCCGACGGGCTGCGCCTCGACCACGGACTGCTGGACCGGGCCCACGAGACGGTCCCGCCGGGGCGCGTGCAGACCGTACGGGTCATCGAACCGTTGCTGTGGCGCCGGCGCGGCTGGGTCCGGGTGGAGCTGGCCGTGGCGGGCTCCAAGAACGGGATCCTGGTCCCGGTGGCCACCCGTGAGGCCGCCCACGCCGTGATCGCCCGGGTGCTGCCGGGCGCGGACCTGGGGGCCCTCGTCTTCACCCCCTCCCCGAGCACGGGCTCGCGGTGGGTGGTGCCGGTGTGGTGGAAGGGGTACGGGCTGGCCGTGTCGGCGGAGCTTTTCGCGGCCCGGCGCGGGCGCCTGTGCCGACGTACGGAGATCGTTCCGCATGCGAAGGTGCAGAGCGTACGCCGTTCCCAGGGCCCCTGGTCCCGCGCCCGCGGGGTCGCTGACCTGCACGTGGACACCGGCGCGAACGAGACCGTCACCGCCCGCCTGCGCGCCTCGGCGGAGGCCTCCGCCCTCCTCGACGCCCAGGCCGTCCGCTCCCGCACCTCCCGCGCGGCGGCCCGCCCGGACCGCTGGATGACCTGACGGTCGGTCGGTCGGACGGGCGCGTGGCGGTACCGGTGGCCGTACGCGCCCGTGTACGCGTAGCCGTACGCACACGGGGTGTTCAGCCGACGCGAATCGGCCGGGAGGCATTTTCGGCCAGAGGTTCCGGCCGGATGAAACCGTGTTTGTGTTCGCAACGTCCCTTCGGTAGACAGGGATCTACGCAAGTGACGGAACGACACGTCAGGGGTGGGTGGATGAAGTTCGACATGGGTGGCACCACGCTGTCCGACCTGGGCAAGGCCACGGGAGGATCCAGCGAGGACCTCGGCACGCTGATCAAGCTGCTGGTGGCCGCGGCGGACCCGCTGGAGGGCAAGTTCAACGGGGCGGGCCGGGTCGCGTTCGATTCGTTCAAGCAGCGGTCGGACGCGATCACGACCGAGCTGAACGCCTCGCTGCGCGCGATCCTCGGCGGTCAGGCCGGCATGGACACCTCGTTCACCACGGGCGCCACCGAGCAGGGGGACAACGCCCACCAGAACATGGGCACCGCGAACTTCGACGCCGCCCGCTTCGGCGCGCGCTGAGCCCCGGGAGACTCGACGACATGGGACAGAACCAGGACCGCACCTCGTACGACACCGGTGCCTCCGTGGAGGTGCAGGGCGGGCTGGCCGGGATCATCGGTCAACTGGAGCGGGTGCTCGGCGACCGCGAGACGGCGGTGAAGGCGGCGATGGCCGAGTTCACGGCCGACGGCGTCTCGGACGAGTACCACGGCAAGGAAGCCCGCTGGAACAAGGCGGCGAACGAGGTGCGCAACATCATCCGCCTCGTGCGCACCACGCTGGAGCAGAACGACGCGACGGCGCAGGCGACGCTGCAGAAGGCCAAGGCGGCCGTGGACGGGATCGGCTAGCCGCTCGGCGCGGGACGCGGGTACGCGGGACGCACGGAATTCGGGGAAACGGGGGTAGGCCATGGACTGGGACATCAAACCGTCCGGCGTACAAGGGGTCGTGAACAGGACGGTCACGGCCGCCGGCGGCTTCCAGACGGCCGGCAAGTCGCTGCAGACGGCGTTGCCGGACGCGGCGAAGCACGCGGGAACCATCTCGGGCGGCGGGTCCACGGCCGGTGAGGGCGGCGGCCTCGGTGTGATCGCCGCCGCGCTGGGCGGCCTCATGGACGCCCACGACCAGCGCCTCAAGTACATCGGAGCCCGTACGTCGGCCTCCGTCAACGGGGCGATCGCGGCGACGACGGCGTACGTCCAGGGCAACCTGGAGCAGGCGGCCAACGCCCAGCGCGAGGCGCTGAAGGAGCCGAAGATCGACCTGCCGGGGGCGGGTCAGAAGTGACGGATCACGTACCGATCAATCCGTGCACGATCCCGCAGTTCACGGGTGATCTGGCGGCGTTGGAGTCGGACCGGGCGAAGTTGGATTCGGCGGCGGGGACGTTCCGTGATGCCGGGTCGAACGTGGATTCCGCGTTCCAGGGGTTGTCGGCGTTCTACACGGCGCCGGAGGCGGCGCAGTTGTTCGCGACGACGAAGCCGGTGAAGACGGACAGTGATTTCTTCGCCGATCAGTTGGAGTCGGCGGCGAAGGCGTTGGGCGAGTACGTCACCGAGGCGCGGCCGATCGTGGCGCGGTTGAAGGAGCTCCAGGCGAAGGCGACGACCTTCACGGGGAAGATCGCCGGGGACGAGCACTGGAAGGACGACGGGGACAAGATCGATGAGAACAACGATCTGATCCACGACGTCAACGCGGCGGTGTCGGCGTTCTGGGCGGCGGAGCGGACCTGTGCGAACAAGATCCGTGGGTTGTACTGTGCGCCGCCGTTGACGACCGATGACGGCAGTCACGGCGCGAACATGTACGGGTACAAGGGTGAGGACCTCAACAACGCGCAGGACCTGCCGTGGGGTTCGCAGTTGGAGGAGACCCACCGGGCGTGGGAGATCGGGTACTGGGTCAAGTCGTTCGTGTGGGACGGGCTGATCGTCGACGGTGTGTGGGGCACGATCAAGGGCCTCGGCACGCTCGTCGGCTTCGGTGGCCTGGATGCGATGGGCCAGGCCTGGACGGGCCTGGCGAAGCTCGCCACGGGTCTGGTGATCACGGCGATCCCGGGGGCGAACGTCGCGTTCTGGATGGCCGATGACAAGGACATGCCGGGGTGGCTCAAGGATTCGCGGACCGCGATGAAGGAGACCGGCAAGGCGCTGGTCGCGTGGGACGAGTGGGGCAAGAACCCGGCCCGGGCGGCGGGTGCGGTGACGTTCAACGTGCTGACGACGGTGTTCACCGGTGGCGCGGGCGCGGTGGCGAAGACGGGCAGCGTCGCCAAGGTGATCTCCGCGGCGGGCAAGGCCGGCCGACTGATCGACCCGATCACGTACATCGGCAAGGCCGGCTCGTTGGCGAAGCTGAAGGTCGGCGATCTGTTCGCGAACTTCGGCAAGGTGGACGGGGCCTTCCCGAAGATCGACGACGTGGTCTGGAAGGACCTCCCGAAGGCCGAGGCTCCCGGGGGCGTCACTTTTCCGCACCCGGACGACACGGTCCGCCTCCTCGACGACCCGCTGGGTCGCCCGCAGTACTACGACAGGACCACCCACCAGCTCCTGGACCACAAGGGCGTCCCGAAGCAGGACCTCACCTCGGTCCCGAAGGGCCCCGACCACCCCTTGTCGGAGGTCCCGGTCCGCCAGGAGGTCCCGGTCGGCGTGGGCGCCCACACCCCGGGCGGAGTCACGAGCCACACCCCCGGTGGAGCGGCGACGCACACCCCGGGCGGCATGACGAGCCACACGCCGGGCGGCGTCGCGGACAACACGGCCCACAACAGCCACACCGACCCCACCACCCCGACGGGCGGCCACACGGACACCACCCCGACGGGCGGCGCCGGCCACGGCGACGGCCCGTCCACGGGCGGCGGGCACTCGGACACCCCGTCCGGCGGTGGCCACGACGGCCCCGCAACGGGTGGCGGCCACGACGGCCCCGGCGGAGGCGATCACGGCAATGGTCCGGGTGGTGGCGGGGGTCATGAGACTCCGGGAGGCGGCAGCCCCGAACAGCCGCCGGTCCGCCTGGAAGGCGACAAGCTCACTCAGCAGCCCAGCGGCAAGATGCCCGCCGAGCGGGAGGCGGACGTCACCGAGGCCCTCAGCAAGTCGAAGGTGCCGCCGGGGGACCAGGCCCGCATGCTCACGCAGTTGCGGAAGTCGGAGTACGGCGCGGCCGTCGCCGACCACATCGCCAGTGGGAAGTTCGCCGACATTCCCAACTACAAGGAACTGATATTCCAGGTCAAGCAGCCCGGAATGATGCCCGCGGTGCACCAGGCGTTGGAACACGCGGCGGAACTCCAGTCCAAGAACATCGATCACATCGCATTCGAGTTGAAGATCCCCGAGCGGGGGCTCGACCTCGATGTGCTGACCAGGACCCCCGATGGGCGGATCGAGTACGGGGCCCAGCTCAAGGACGTCCAGAGCGTCAAGGGCATCAAATCGGCGGTGAAGGGAATCGCGGAAAAGCAGTTGGCGGGTGGTGGCGTGGACGTGAAGGCGGCCATTCTCGACGTTCACGATGTGAAGGGTGCGCTGACGGAAAGGGACCTGGCCACCGTGCAGCGGGCGGCGGACCGTACCAATGCCTCCTTCGAGCTACGCTTCAACGACGGTTCGATCACCATCTATCCGACCAACGCCATCAACCCCTGAGGAACTTTCATGTCGATTCTGATGCGCGCGCCGAGGGAGAGCGGCTCGTGGTTCTGGGATCTCGATGAGGTGGCGGAGCCGGGACTGGATTCCGCACTCCGGACGGCCGCGCGGATGTCTGCCGTCCTCGCCTCCCACAAGCTGCTCCTGGACGCGGTCGCGCTGCGATGGAGCTGGTTCGAGGTGGGAAAGGGCGGGCTCGGGATCCACAGTGAGCTGAGCCTCGTCGGGCGTTCCCTCCACGACGAGAAGCTGGCCGACGAGATGCGCGGCTGCCGGCCGGTGGCGCACCCCGGGGCGGAGATGACGGCGTTCACCGTCCTGGGATCCGGTGTCTGGCTCGATGCCGAGGGAACGGAGCACAAGGAGGACCGACTGGTCGAGCTCCTCGTGTCGCCGGACTCGATCGGCCCGTCGGCCGAACTGTCGGTGCACCACGACGTGTGGGCCACGTGTGATTTTCGCGGAACCCCCCAAGCGGCCGTCCACGCGCACAATGCGCCGCGTCTCGCTGCGGCGCTGAGGGAACTGGACGAGACGTTGGGAGTCGAGGGCGAGCCGGGTGAACCGACGTACTTCGGCCGGTCGGAGGCGTACGGGCTCGCGGCCGCCGAGATCCTCGACGGACGCGGTCCCGACCTGACCGACCTCATGTGACGGGAACGACAGGATCGTTCGCGGGGGTGATCCGCATGCGGAAGCGAGGGTTTTCCTGATCGCCGGCACACCCGTCGCGCGATGGTCGTGGGGAGAGCCGGGCCGGGAGATCGATCCGGTGCGCGAGGCGGTCCGCAGGTTCCTGGTCGCGCTCAGCGTGCTGAACCGGCACCGCCTCGGCACCCCGCACGGCGGGGTGGTGGCGGTGGAGGTCCCCGAGATGGGCTGCCGGAGCATCCTCCTCCGCGCCGATCTCCCCTTCCGCACCGCGGTTTCCGAGCCGGGGCCGCCGGTCGCCGAGGCGTTGATGAAGCAGATCGCGGATCGCCTCGCGCCCGGTGAGGTGGGCAGCGTGAACCTGTACGCCGCGTGTGACGGCATCGTGGAGACGGGAACCGGCGACGCCGAGGCGGTGGAGGGGCTCTTCGAGCTCACCGCGGCGGTGTCCGAGGGGTACTTCAACGTGGGCTTGACGGCCTTCTCCGACGCCTGGATGCCGTTCGACCTGCGGGGACGGGCGCAGGAGGCCGTGTGCGCGGTAAACAGGCCCCGCTTGGCTTCGGCCCTGGCGGAGATCGCCGCGGAACTGGATGTGGAGATCGACCCCGAGGACGCCACCTGGTTCGGCTTTCCGACGGAATCGGGCATCGAGAACCACTACGAGGACGACGGTTCCGCGTCCGACGTGTGGGGAAGCTTCGAGATCCCCTACCGCAACCGCGTCTTCCAGAAGACTCCGGAGTGCAGGGCGGGGTACGGGCGGCAGGCGTCCGGGCCCGTGAGGTACGTCCCGGTTGCGGGAGCACGTGAGGTGCTCGGGTTCTTGTGGGCGTCGGACGCGGAGGCGGCCGCGAGCTTCGAGCCGCGTGAGGCGGCGGACCTGGACGCCTACCGGGCCGGGCTGGTCTGGCTGGACCGGCTGCAGGCGGCGTACGACCGGGGACTGTCTCCCGCTGCCGCGCTCGTCGAACTCGGACGGCTTCCCGGCGATCCCGTGGCCGGGCGGCCCGTGGCGAGTTCGGCGGCCGAAACGGACGCGTTCGAGGCACTGGCGCTGTTGGCGCTCGAGTAGGAGCGCCCAGGCCGTGAAGGGAGAGGAGTTCGAGTGACCGACCGAGCGGCTCGCGTCGTACTGGATCGTCTGCGGGCGGTGGAGTGGGCGGGCGAGTGGGACTTCGCGTTCGGCCACGTCAAGTCGCGTCGCGTGCTGTTCCGTGAATACCTGAGGCGGGCGGCGGTGTGGTCCCGGGCCCACGGCGGCGAGGGCAGCTGGTTGCTCTCCGACGTCACCCCGTACGTGGGTCCCGGCTTCCGGCTCTCCCCGGCAGTGGCGGGGGAGCTCCCGGAATTCTTGCGCCGTCCGGTCGACGGTGAAGTGCGCAGTACCTGTTCGGGGGCGGTGCGGCTGGCGGAACTCCGGGGGCGGAGGCCGGAGGCCTTCGCCGGCCTTCCCGACCTCTACGAGCCGTTGCTCCTGTTCTGGGAGCGGGGCGGCGAGTTCGCCCGGGACGATGCCGGCTTCATCGACCTGACGGGTGTGCTGATCCGCCCCGGCCCGCTGGAGGCCTGCGCGGGCAATCCGCCCGTGACCGACCTGAGCGACATCGTCCTCGACGCGCTCGACGGGGACGGACGGGTCACGTACTACACCTCGGCGGATGGCCGGAGGCCGCTGCTGCGGCGGTGCGTACTGCGGGACGTGCGGACGGACCAGTCCCTCGGGCGCGCTCTCCGGTGGGAGCCGACGGATCTGATTCCCGCCTCGGACGAGGCGGTGCGGGGCGCCGGGCTCGTCACGGTCGATGAGCTGGAGGCCGCCCGGCTCATCGGGCAGGAGCACGCGGCGGCGCAGCCCATGCCGTGATCACCTCCGAGCCGTGGGCGCGTGGTTCCGGAAGGCCCTGCCGGACGGGCCGGTCGGGGTCGGGTCCGTCAGCCGGGCGGCATCGGGGCCCGGTCGCCGGTGCCGGTGAAGAGGTAGGCGTACAGGGCGCGGAGGTAGGCGTGCAGGGTTTCCGCGTCCGGGATCTCGATGTTGGTCAGGCGCTCGTACGCGTCGACGCCGCGGCCCTCGCGAAGGAAGTCGTCGAAGCCGCGGCGGACGGATTCCGCGTACGCCGGGGAGAAGGAGTGCAGGGTGCCGCGCATGTCCCAGTCGGTGTCGTAGCCCCGCTCCAGGTCGAGGTGGGCGTACACGAAGTTCTTGAAGTGCCGGTCGAGGGCGTCGGGGTCGATCACATGCGGTCCGTCAGGTCGGGGCGGGTTGGGGTCGCTGGGGCGGAAGCCTAATCGCGGGACGAGGAGTCCCGTACGGGTGTTCGGGTGTCCTCGGGGTGGAAGGTCGGGCTCCGGGCGGGTTTCGCGGGGGAGCGGCGGCGTACTAGCGTCGGGGGCCGACAGGGAGGGGGAGCGTCGTGGCGGCACAGGACTACGACAGTCAGTTGCTGGAGTCGGTCGCGGTGCGGCGCCGGCGGATGCGGGACGCCGTGTTGTTCGGGGCCCAGCGCGGGCGGCGGATGGCCGACGAGCGGATCGGCAAGGCGGTCGCCGGGTTGGTCATCGCGGCCGTGCTGTGCGCCGGCTGCGTCGGTTGGTCGTTCGTCTCGCACCGGCTGATGGGCAAGACCGGTACCCCGGGACAGGTCAGCACTCGGTGATAGGTTCGAATACGTGGTGAGTACGGGGACGACGAGCGGTACGGCATTGAGTCGGGTCACCCTGGTCGGTGAGCGGCGGCGGATGGATCTCGTACTGCCCTCCCAGGAACCCGTCGGGCGGCTCCTGCCCGATGTCATACGACTGTTGGACGACCGGGTGGCGGCGCAGCCGATGCTGCGCCACCTGGTGACCGGCGACGGGTCGGTGCTCGAACACGACACCTCCCTCGCCGACGCGGGCGTCACCGACGGGGCCGTGCTGCGGCTCGTGCGGGTGCAGGACTCGCCGTCCGCGCCCGTGGTGCACGACGTCACCGACGAGGCGGCCGCGGATCTCGACGTTCGGTCCTGGCGCTGGCGGGCGTCGGCGCGGCGGGTCACCGCCGGAGCCGCGCTCGTCGGGTGGGTGCTGCTCGCCGGCTGGTTCGCGCGGCGGGAGTTCGCGCCGGGCGCGGTGGCCGGGGCGCTGCTCGCGGCCGCCGGGGCGTGCGCGGTGGTCGGGGCGCTGTCGGGCCGGTTGAAACAGTCCGGGCTCGCCGCGGCGCTGCTCGCCACGGCCGGTGCGACCGGTGTGCTCGGGGCGTGGACCATGGGCGACGCCCAGCACTGGGGCGGCATGGGCCGGCTCGCCGCCGTGGCGGGCGCCCTCGCCGTGGGGCTCGCGCTGCTGGGGTGGTTCACCTCGCTCGGGCGGGGCGGGTTCGTCGGGGCGGTGGCCGTCGCCGGCCTGACCGTGCTGTGGGAGGCGGTGGCCGTGTTCCAGGGCGACGCGGCCCGTACCGGGGCGGTGCTCGCCGTGGCTTCGGTGGTGCTGCTCGGGTTGTTGCCGCGCCTCGCGCTGGGCGCGGCCGGACTGACCGGGCTCGACGACCAGCGGGCCCTCGGCGTCTCCGTCAGCCGGTACAAGGTCGCCACGGCCCTCGGCGCCACCCACCGGGGCCTGGTGCTGGCCACCCTCGCCACCGCCGCCTCGGCGGCCGCGGCCGGGGTGCTCGCGCTGCGGGACCCCGACGTGTGGACGGTGTCGCTGGCCGTGGCCGTCGCCGCCGTGCTCTGGCTGCGAGCGCGGGCGTTCCCGCTCGTCGCGGAGGTCGTGGCGCTGCTCCTGGCCGGGGCCGCCGTTGCCGTGGCCGCGCTGCTGGTGTGGGCCGGGCGGGCCGGCGCCGCCGGACCCCTGGCCACGCTGCTGGGCTTCGCCCTGATCGCGCTCGGGGTCCTGGCCGTGCAGCCGCCCGAGCACGTACGGGTCAGGCTGCGGCGAATCGGGGACACCGCCGAGTCCGTCGGCGTCATCGTGCTGTTCCCGCTGCTCATCGGGGTGTTCGGCGTGTACGGGCGGCTGCTCGGCACCTTCGCGTAGGGGTTGCTTCACAGACATGGCAGACACAGCAGGCACATCAGGCACGACGGGCACATCAGGCACGGCGGGCACGGCGGGCACCTCAGGTACGCCGGGCACGGCGGGCACCTCAGGCACGGACCGGCGCGACGACTGGCAGGCCGGGGTCCTGGGCGAGCTGACCGGGACTCCCGTGGCGGCCCCCGTGCCGGCCCCCGAGGCCGCCCCCGTACCGCAGCGGCCCCGGCCGACGCGGCAGGCGCACCCGTCGGCCCCCGCCCCCGCCCCCGCCCCCCGTCCGGCCGCGCCCCGCCCCGCGCCCCGCGCAGCGCCCGAGACCGTGCCCGTCGCCGGTTCCGAGCCCGCCGCGGGCCGGCCCCGGCACGGTGACCCGTTGGTGCGGCGCACCCTGCGGATCCTGCGCGGCGCGCTGGGTTCCTCCGTGGCCCGGGCCGTGGCCGCCGAGACGGAACTGGCGACCCGGGTGCAGCAGCCCGTCACCACCGGCCGCCACATCGTCGTCACGAGCATCCGCGGCGGGTCCGGCAAGACCACCGTCACCGCCCTGCTCAGCCGCACCTACAACCACTTCCGCCACGACCCGGTGCTGACCCTGGAGGCCGACGCCGCCCTCGGTACCCTCCCCGTCCGGCTCGGTGTCCGGTCCCTGCGCTGGACCTGCGGCGACCTCGCGCAGATCGTCCGCCCGTCCATGCAACTCACCGACGTCACCGGCTACCTCGTGCCGCTCGCCGACGGCGGCTGGCTGCTGCCCGGCAGCCAGGGCCGCATCGGGGCGCAGGTCGACGTCGCCACCTACCGGACCGTCATGGTCGCGCTGCGCCGCTACTTCGGCGTCACCGTCGTCGACTGCGAGACCCTGCCCGGCGAAGTGGCCCGTACCGCCCTGGACACCGCGCACGCCCGCGTCCTGACCACCCCCGCCACCACCGAGGGCATCGTCTCCACCCACGCCGTCCTCGACTGGCTCGGCTCCCTGCCGGTGCCCGTCCTGCCGCGCACCGTCGTCGTCCTCACCGCGCAGTCCCCGCACCCGGCCGTGGACCTGGCCAAGGCCGCCGAGGCCCTGCGCGCGACGGGCGCGGGGGTCGTCGTCCTGCCGTACGACCGCCACCTCGCCTCCGGCGGCGCCGTCCGCACCGAACTCCTCGGCGCCGCCACCCGGGAGGCCGCCGTCCGGCTCGCGGCCGAAGTCCTCCAGCGGGCCGTCGCGCTCCCGGCGGCCGGGGCCGGCCGGTGACGCAGCACCTGGTCCATCGGCCCGCCCGGGGCACCCTGCCCCCCGCCCCCGCCGAACCCCGCACCGTCGAAGCTCCGCCCAACCTCCCCGAGGGCAAGATCGGCAGCCCGGCCACCGCGCTGCTGCCGATGGCCGGCGTCATGGGCTCGGTCGTCATGATGACCGTCGTCCGCAACAGCCAGTTCGCCGCCATCGGCGCGATCGTGCTCGTCATCGCCCTGCTGGGCGCCGTCGCCCTGTTCTGGTCCCAGCGCGGCAAGGCCCAACGCACCCGGCGCGCCCAGCGCGAGCGCTACCTGGAGTACCTGGAGGAACAGCGCGAGGAACTCGGTGCCCGCGAAAGGCGACTGCGCGAGGAGGCCCGCCGCCTCAACCCGCCGCCGGAGGCCCTGTACGACCTCGTACGCGATCCCGCCCGGCTGTGGGAGCGGCGCCGCGCCGACCCCGACTTCCTGCGGCCGCGCCTGGGCACCGGAGCCGTCGCTGTCCAGAACCTCGGCCTCGCCCCGGGCGCGGGCGGGGTACTGGCCCCGCCCGACCGGTTCATGTTGAACGAGGCCGGCGCGCTGATGTCCCGCTTCGAGCGGGCCGGCGACTTCCCGCTGACCGTCCCCCTCGACCGGGCCGGGAACGTCAGCATCGTCGGCGACCGCGAAGGCGTCCTGCGCGTCGCCCGCGCCCTGCTCGTGCACACCGCCGTCCTGCACGCCCCCGACGACGTCGCCATCGCCCTCGGCGTCCCCGGCGACCGCCTCGCCGCCGACTGGGACTGGGTCAAGTGGCTGCCCCACGTCCTCGATCCGCAGGAACTCGACGGTCCCGTCCCGGCCCGGCGGATCGCGCCCGGCCTGCCGGGACTCGCCGACGTCCTCGGGGCGGACCTGCGCCGCCGGGCCTCCTACGCCGCCGAGGTCCGCCGCGGCCTGTCCGACCGGGGCGCGCTGCGGCTCGCCGGCCGGCTCCTCGTCGTCAGCGACGAGTACGGCGAGAACGCCGTCGAACTGCCCCGCCCGGACAGTGCGGTGGGCCTGACCGACATGAACACCACCGTGCTCCACCTGCTCGCCGAGCAGGTCCACGAGCCCGACGAGGTGACGATACGGATCACCGTCGAAGGTTCCCGCGTCACCGTCCGCGACCTGCGCACCCCGCACGACCCCGCCGCCGAGGGCCTCACCGACCCGCTCGCCCCCGCCACCGCCGAGGGCCTCGCCCGGATGCTCGCCCCGCTGCGACTGTCCGCGGAGTCCGTCGCCGAGGGCACCCCCGTCTCCGGCCCCGTCGACTTCATGGGCCTGCTCGGCATCAGCGACCCGGCCGCCCTCGACGTGGAGCGCCTGTGGGCCCCGCGCGGCGAACGGGACTTCCTGCGCGTGCCCATCGGCATCGACGACCGGCACGGACCCGTCCTGCTGGACCTCAAGGAGTCCTCGCAGCTCGGCATGGGCCCGCACGGGCTGTGCGTCGGCGCCACCGGCTCCGGCAAGAGCGAGTTGCTCCGTACGCTCGTCCTCGCGCTGGTCGCCACCCACTCGCCCGAGGACCTCGCCATGGTCCTCGTCGACTACAAGGGCGGCGCGACCTTCGCCCCCTTCGCAGAGCTCCCGCACGTCGCCGGGGTCATCACCAACCTGGAGAACCAGGCCGGGCTCGTCGAACGCGTCCACACCAGCCTCGCCGGCGAGGTCAAGCGCCGCCAGCAGGTCCTCAAGGCCGCCGGGAACGTCGCCGACATCGGCCACTACGCCGTCCTGCGCGCTGAGAAGCCCGCCTTGGAGCCGCTGCCGCACCTGTTCGTCGTCATCGACGAGTTCGGCGAACTCCTCACCGCCAAGCCCGACTTCATCGACCTGTTCCTGTCGATCGGCCGCATCGGCCGGTCCATCGGCGTGCACCTGCTGCTGTCCAGCCAACGCATCGAGGGCGGCAAGCTCAAGGGCCTCGACACCTACCTGTCGTACCGCCTCGGCCTGCGCACCTTCTCCGCCGACGAATCGCGCACCGTCCTGGACACCACGGACGCCTTCATGCTGCCGCCGCTGCCCGGCTTCGGCTACCTCAAGGTGGACACCTCCACCTACACCCGTTTCAAGGCCGGCTATGTCTCCGGCCGCCACCGCGGCCCGACCGCCGAACGGGGCGGCGACGAGCGGGGCCCCCTCGCCCTGGCCTACCCCACCTTCAACACCCTGCGCGACACGAGCGCCGCCCCCGCCGACGGCGAGGAGCAGCCCGCCGCGACCGTCCGGGAGACCGGCCCCAGCGTGCTGTCCGTCATCGTCGACCAACTCGCCTCGGCCGCGCCGCCCGTGCGGCGCATCTGGCTGCCGCCGCTGCCCGACGCGATCTCCCTCGACGCCGCCGCCGGACCGCTGTCCGTCACGGGCGGCGGCCTGCGCCTGGGCGCCGACGAAGAACGCCGGCCGCTGCGCGTCCCGCTCGGCGTCCTCGACGACCCCGCCCGGCAGTGGCGCGGACCGTGGGAACTGGACCTGACCGTGGCCGGCGGCCACACCGCCGTCACCGGCGGCCCGCAGTCCGGCAAGACCACCCTGCTGCGCACCCTCGCGCTCTCCCTGGCCCTCACGCACACCCCGCAGCAGGTCGGCGTCTACGGACTCGACCTGGCCGGCGGCGGCCTCGCCGCGCTCGCCGGGCTCCCGCACGTCGGCGGGATCGCCGGGCGCGCCGACCGCGAACGGGCCGCCCGTACGGTCGCCGAGGTGCGCGGCATGCTGTCCGCCCGTGAGGAGTTGTTCCGGGCGCACTCCATCGACTCCGTCGACCAACTGCGCCGGCTGCGCTCCCGGGGCGCCCTGCCCGAGCTCACCTCCACCGACATCGTGCTGATCGTCGACGGGTACGGGGCCCTGCGCGAGGAGTTCGACGAACTCGACGACGCCGTCACCGACCTCCTCAAGCGCGGCGGCGGCTACGGCATCCACGTCGTCGCCGGGATGCTCCGCTGGAACGACGTCCGCATCGCCAACCAGTCCCTGTTCGGCGGGCGCGTCGAACTCCGCCTCGGCGACCCCTCCGACTCGGCCATCGACCGCAAGCTGTCCGAGACCCTGTCCCCGGACACCCCCGGCCGGGTCCTCACGGACGGCAAGCTGTTCGCGCAGGTCGCCCTGCCCCGCATCGACTCCCGGACCGGGAACACCGACCTGGCCGCCGCCCTGGAGGAGGCCGCGGGCACCGTCCGCGCCACCTGGCACGGCGACCTCGCCTCCCCGGTGAGGGTCCTGCCCGCGCGGCTGCCCGCCGAGCGGCTGCCGTCCCCGCAGGACGAGCCGTACCGGATCCCCATCGGCGTGGACCAGGACGTCCTCGCGCCGGTCCTGCTCGACCTCTTCGAGCAGGACCAGCACCTGCTGGTGCTCGGCGACAACGAGTGCGGCAAGACGAACCTGCTCTCCCTGATCGCCCGCCAACTCATCGCCCGCTACGGGGAGGACGAGCTGGTCTTCGCCGTCTACGACCCGCGGCGCGGCCTGCGCGGAGTGGTGCCCGAGCCCTACCGGGGCGGGTACGCGCACAACGCGAAGATCGCGTTCGCGCTGTCGGCGGGCATCGCCAAGGAACTCGACAAGCGGCTCCCGGAGGACGGCCTCGACCCGGACGCCGAACCGGGCGCGGGCCCCGGTTTCACGGGTCCGCGCATCGTCGTCCTCGTCGACGACTACGACATCCTGACCACCGCGGGGCAGCAACCCCTCCAGGCGTTCGTGCCCTACCTGCCGTCCGCCCAGGACATCGGGCTGCACTTCGTGCTGGCCCGCCGCGTCGCCGGCTCCTCCCGGGCCCTGTACGAACCGCTGATGACGACCCTGCGCGAATCGGGCACCGCCGCGCTGGTGATGAGCGGCGAACGCTCCGAGGGACAGCTGTTCCCGCAGCTGTACGCGAGCGCGCGGCCCCCGGGCCGGGGCACGTTCGTCCGGCGCGGCCGACCCCACCAGATCGTGCAGACCGCGCTGAGCGGCGCACCCGCGACCGCCGCCGGGCCCAGCGCTCCCGGGCCGTCCGTCCCCGCGCCGTCCTCCGCCGCGCCGTCCGTCCCCGCGCCGTCCGTCCCCGCGCCGTCCGTCCCCGCGCCGTCCGTCCCCGCGCCGTCCGCCACCGCGCCGGCCGAGCGGGTTCCCCACGCCGACCAGGAAGCACCGTGACCAAGGACGTCATCGCCCTCACCCCGGCCATGCCCGACACCACCGCGATGCTGGTGGCCCTCGCGGCGGGCGGCGCCGACCTCGACGTCTCGCCCGCCGGGGACGGCGCCGTCATCCAGCTCCTCGGAGCGGGCGGCCGACCGCTGGTCTCGGTGGAGGCCCCGGTCCTCGTCCAGGTCCCCGGGGAGACCGAACGCCTCCTCGGGACGCCCTCCGCGACGCCCGTCTGGTGGACGGAGACCCGCGCCTCCACCG
The DNA here is from genome assembly GCF_055574495.1 of Streptomyces sp. NPDC029836. Lineage (NCBI taxonomy): Bacteria > Bacillati > Actinomycetota > Actinomycetes > Kitasatosporales > Streptomycetaceae > Streptomyces > Streptomyces sp. NPDC029836. The sequence continues at coordinate 90,261 of NZ_JBVHZI010000014.1, forward strand.
CCGTCCCCGAGGCGGTCGCCCTCGCCGGGGCGGTCGCCGGCCGGCTCGCCGAGGTGCTCGGCGGCGCCGTCTGGCCCGAGGGCGCCGGCCGGGTCGGCGGCGTGGAGGTCGCCTCCGCGGCCTCGGCGGCGCCCGCGTCCGTCGGCGCGCTGCCCACCGTGGACGTGGTCACCGAGTCCACCGCCGTCGTCCTCGCGGACCGGCCCGTGGTCCCGTTGACGGCCTGGCTGTCGGACGTCCTGCGGACCACCGCCGCGTACGGCGCGGCCCTGCACGTCGTCACGCCCCCCCACTGCCGGCTCAGCCTGCCCCTGCGGAGCGCGTTGACCGGCGCCCCCAACCGGTGGGTCGTGCAGGACCCCGGCGGCGGCTACTACGACGGTCTGTCCGGCGCGGTCCTCGGCTGGCGGGACGGCACCTTCGCCCCGACCCGCGACGGAGCCGGGCAGGCCCGCCCCGCCGAAGCCTTCACCCGGCCCGACGCATCCGGCGAACGCCGCCTGACCGTGTCGTTCCGTACGGAGCACCCCGCCGAGCGGGAACTGACACTGGGGCGCTCGCTGGAGGCCGCCTGGCGGATCCTGACCGGGGAACCGCCCGCCGGCTGGGGCACCGCCGAGCCGGTCAACCTGCCCTGGTCCCCCCGGCTGCTCACCGACCTGGCGCGCGCCCGGGTTCCCGAGCCGACGCTGATCACCGTCGTCGGCCGGCCGGAGCGGCCCGCGCTGGCGACCGTACGGGTGACCCGGACGGCCGGCGGGGTGGAGGAGGACGTCACCCTGTCCCTGGGCTACGGCCCGACGGAGGAGCCGCCGCCGGCCGCGCTGCCCGCGCTGGCGGAGGAGCTCGTGGCCCGGCACGGACTGATCAGCATGCTCGTCTCGGCCGGCCCGGGCCGCCGGGACCTCGGCGTGGCCCCGCGGGTCGCGCCGCCGCCGCTGCCCCTGTCGTTCACCCTGGGCGGGGCCGGAGTCGCCGAGACCGGCCTGACCTTCGCCCGACGCCCCCCGCTGGCCCTGAAACCCGTGCAGGTCGGCCCGGCCCGCCGGCCCGGGCTGCACTACCCCCTCGGCGACGGCACCGACCCGACCGGCTGGGACACCCTGGGCATCCTGCTGGCCCACCTGCGCACCTCGGTCCCCACCGCCGGGTAGCGGGTCGGCGCCGGCAGCCCGGTGCCGGCCCGCTACATGCCGCCCGCGCGGACCAGGCCCGTCTCGTACGCCAGGACCACGACTTGGACCCGGTCGCGCAGGCTCAGCTTCGTCAGGATGCGGCCCACGTGCGTCTTCACCGTCGCCTCCGACAGGACCAGCCGGGCCGCGATCTCGCCGTTCGACAGGCCCTGGGCGACCAGCAGCATGACCTCGCGCTCGCGCTCCGTCAGCCGCTCGACGTCCTTGTTCTTCGGCTCGTTCGTCGTCGTCGGCAGCATCGGGGCGAACCGGTCCAGCAGCCGCCGGGTCGTCGACGGCGCCACGACCGCGTCCCCGCTGTGCACGGAACGGATCGCGGCCAGCAGCTCCCCGGGCGGAACGTCCTTCAGCATGAACCCGCTCGCCCCCGCCTTGAGCCCCGAGAAGGCGTACTCGTCCAGGTCGAAGGTGGTCAGGATGATGACCTTCGGGTGCTCCTGCGGCTCGCAGATCCGCCGGGTCGCCTCGACCCCGTCGAGCCTCGGCATGCGCACGTCCATCAGCACCACGTCGACCTTCGTCGCCCGCAGCACCTCCAACGCCTCCAGGCCGTCCCCCGCCTCGGCGACGACCTCCATGTCCGGCTGGGCGGCGAGCACCATCCGGAAGCCGGTGCGCAGCAGCACCTGGTCGTCGACCAGCATCACTCGGATGGACATCGGTGAATACCTCTACCTCTTCTTGAGCGGGAGCAAAGCACTGATGCGGAAGCCTCCGCCGGGCCGCGGTCCCGCGTCCAGGGTTCCTCCGACCATACCGATGCGCTCCCGCATGCCGATCAGACCGTGTCCGGCGCCGTCCGCGCCGCCGTCCTCGTACAACTCGTGTGCCGCGCCCCGGCCGTCGTCCTCGACGAGCAGGCCCAGCCCGTCGTCGAAGTAGACCAGCCGGACGCTCGCCCCGGCCTCGGGGCCGCCGTGCTTGCGCGTGTTCGTCAGCGCCTCCTGCACGATCCGGTACGCGGTCAGCTCGACCCCGCTCGGCAGCTTCCGCGGCGTGCCCTCGACGACGAAGTCCACCGTCAGTCCGGACGCCCGTACCTGCTCGACCAGCACCTCGATCTGCTCGACGTCCGGCTGCGGCACGTAGTCCTCGGAGTCCTGCGGCTCCCCGGTGCGCAGCACGCCCAGCAGGCGGCGCATCTCGGCGAGGGCCTGGCGGCCCGTCCCGGAGATGGTCTGGAGGGCCTCCTTGGCCTGCTCCGGGGCCACGTCCATGACGTACGCGGCGCCGTCGGCCTGGACCACCATGACCGACACGTTGTGCGCGACGACGTCGTGCAGCTCGCGGGCGATGCGGGCGCGCTCGGCGGCCACCGCCACCTTCGCCTGCGCCTCGCGCTCCTTCTCCAGCCGCTGGTTGCGCTCCACGAGCTGGGCGTAATAGGCCCGCCGGGTGCGCAGCGAGTCTCCCGTCACCCAGGCCAGGGCGAACGGCACGATCACCATCAGCGCGAAGGTGACGCTCTGCGTGAAGCTGAGCCCCTTGTCCACGCCGAACCGCACGAAGTACACGGGGGAGGCCAGCAGCCCGACGCCCAGGGCGGCGCGCGAGACCCAGCGCGGCACGTCCCCGGCGGCGACCGTGAACAGCACGACCAGCATCGCGACGTCGCAGACCTGCGCCTCGATGCCGAAGGCCAGCTGCCAGACGCCCGCGCCGACCGTGGTCCAGAACATGGCCTGCGTCCACTTGCGGCGCAGCGCCAGGGCGGTCGTCAGCGCCAGCACGACGGGCACCGTGGCCAGGCGCAGCGGCGTGCTCGTCTCGGGGTTCTCCACCACGGCGATCATCGAGATCCCGAAGAAGAGGACAGCCCAGAAGCTGTCGACGCCCGTCGGGTGTCTGCGGATCAAATCGTAGAGGCGCTGCACGTCACCCAGAGTAGGGAAAGGAGATAGGTGCTGGAGTCAACCACAGGAGCGATCCCTCTGACGGGGGCGTACTCCGCAAGGTGGAGGGTGAGCCTAACCTTCGTGTGATGAGCGCTCTGGACGACACCCCCGGGCCGGTCCGCTGGCGGCCGGCGACCGAGACCGCGCTGTACGGCCCGGACGGGTTCTACGTACGCCCGGGCGGGCCCGGCCCCGCCGGTCACTTCCGTACCTCCGTGCACGCCTCCCCGCTGTACGCGCGGGCCGTGGCCCGACTGCTGTGCGCCGTGGACGCCGAACTCGGCCGGCCGGAGCGGCTCGACCTGGTGGACGTGGGGGCGGGCCGCGGCGAGTTGCTGACCGGCGTCCTCGCGGCCCTGCCGGCCGCGACGGCCGCGCGGGTGCGCCCGTACGCCGTGGAACGCGCGGCGGCGCCGGACCCGGCCGCCCCGGGCGGGCCGGACCGGCGGATCCGGTGGGTCGCCGAGCCGCCGGCGGGGACGACCGGGCTGCTCTTCGCGAACGAGTGGCTGGACAACGTACCGCTGGACGTCGCGCAGGACGGCCGGTACGTGCTGGTCGCCACGGACGGTACGGAGAGCCCGGGCGGCCCGCTCGACGCGGCGGACCGGGCCTGGCTGGATCGGTGGTGGCCGACGGGTTCACGCACCGGACGGGCCGAGATCGGCCTGCCCCGGGACCAGGCCTGGGCGGCGGCCGTCGCCACCCTGGACCGGGGCCTGGCGGTGGCCGTGGACTACTGCCACACCCGCGAGGCCCGCCCCCCGTACGGCACCCTGACCGGCTTCCGGGCGGGCCGCGAGGTGGCCCCCGTCCCGGACGGCGGCTGCGACGTCACCGCGCACGTCGCGCTCGACGCCTGCGCGGGGCCGGGCGCGACCCTGCTCACCCAGCGCGAGGCGCTGACCGCCCTCGGCGTCTCGGGCGGCCGCCCGCCACTGGCCCTGGCCTCCACCGACCCGGCGGCGTACGTCCGGGCCCTGTCGGCGGCGGGCGAGGCGGCGGAACTCACCGCCCGCGGCGGCCTCGGCGACTTCGGCTGGCTGATCCAGCCGGTCGGCGTACCGCCCTGGCCGGGCGGGGCGGGGGGCGGGGTGGGCTTCGGGTCGGCCGACGGGGCCGGGGACGCGGCAGGGGCCGGGACCCCCTGACGGGAATCCCGGCCCCTGGTCACCGGGCGCCCTCGCGGGCGCTCGGCGATCTCGTCGTTACTTGGTGACCTCGTGCCCGTGGCCCTCGTGCAGGCCGCCGCCACTGCCCGTGCCCGGGGTGGTCGGCTGCGAGACGACCGGCTGCGACAGCGGGGCCAGGTCGTGGGCGTAGTGGCCGACCGCGTTCGCGATGACGTCGACGTTGATGTCGAGCGCCTTCTGGTCGATGTTCGTGATGTCGTCACCCTTGCCGTGGTAGTTCACGTCGTAGGCGACACCCGCCTGACCACCGAACTTCGCGGCCTGCTCCGGCGACTTGATGCCCTCGGCGCCGGTGAACGTACCGCCCGACGGGATGCCGACCTCGATGAACGGGCCGTAGTCCGAGCGGCCCGAGAAGTCCGTGCCCTCGTGCGGGATGTTCTTGGAGTCGAGGAAGTCGGTGATCCCCTTCTCCAGCTGCGCCGAGCCCGCCGGGCCGGGGCCCGCGCCCGTCGCGTCCGAGTCGTCGCCGTCGTAGACGAAGTAGGCGGCGTTCGGCGAACCGATCATGTCGAAGTTCAGGTACAGCTTGATCTGCTTCTTCTGCTCCTCGGTGAGGGAGGCGACGTACGCCTCGGAGCCGAGCAGGCCGTACTCCTCCGCCGACCACCAACCGAACTTGACCTTGTTCTTGATCTTCGTCTGCTGGCTCGCCAGGCGCTGCGCGACCTGGAGGATGCCGGCCGAACCGGAGCCGTTGTCGTTGATGCCGGGACCGGCCGCGACCGAGTCCAGGTGGGCGCCGAGGAAGACGGTGTTGTTCTCGTCGCCGCCCTTCGTCTCGGCGATCACGTTGTACGTCTTGCGGTTCTCGCGCAGCTCACGGATGTCGAGGGTCACCTCGACCGGCCCGGCCGCCACGTCCGCGGCCAGCTTCTCGCCGTCGGCCTTCGTGATGCCGCCGGTCGGGACCTTCCCCGCGTTCGCGTCGCCGAGGGTGCCGTTGAGGGCGCCGTCGGTGTTGTTGTAGATGATGGTGCCGACCGCGCCCGCGGCCGCCGCGTTCTCCTGCTTCACCGCGAAGGTGCAGCCGCCGCGCTGGACGAGCGCGATCCGGCCCGTGAAGGCACCCGCCGCGAAGTCGCCGGGCTCACAGCCGTTCGTCCCGTCGGCGTCCACCGGGGCCACCGCGACCTGCGCGGTCACGCCCTCCTCCGGGCCGCTCGCCGTGTACGTCATCAAGTGGATCGGGATGTCGCGGCCGTTGTCGCCGTTCACCGAGAGCTTCTCGGCGATCGCCTCGACGTAGACGAAGTCGAACTCGTTCTTCGTGACCTTGTAACCGGCGCCCTTCAGCACGGCCTCGACGTACTGCGCCGACTGCACGTGCCCCTTGGAACCAGCGACCCGATTGCCCTTGTTGTAATCCGCGATCGACTGGAACACCTTCAGGTGGTTGTTGGCGCCTTTCCCGGTCGCCTCCTTGACCAGCTTCTTGGCCAGCGCGTCACCCCGGGCGGCATCGCTCTGCGGACTTCCGGTGGCACCGGCGGGTCCGGCGAGCAACAGCGGGGAGACGAGGGCCGCGGCCGCCAGTGCGGCGGTGGCTGCGGCTATACGGCGAGAGGGCATGAAGGTCCTTTCACAGCAGGTGCGCATCGCACGGTGCGTGGGGGAGTGGTGGACGCACGTTAGGCAGCAACAGGCCGTTCTCGCCAGAGTTTTCACTGCTTCCGGTTTGTGAAATCCGTATATCGGTGCGTCTGCACCGGAGGAATCCGGTCAACGTCCGCAGAAAGGTCAACGAAGAATGCCCTCGATGAAATCGGAACCTATCCGCGCGACCACGGACAGATCCAACTGATGCTGCACATAGCGCCCTTGGCGCCACGTACGCAACAATCCGGCCTTCTTCAGGACCGTCAGGTGCCGGGACACCTCCGGTGCCGATATGCCGTACACCGTCGCCAACTCGCTCGTCGTGTACGGGGCCCGCGCCAAACTGCGGCACAGCCGCATCCGCATCGGATGGGCCAACGCCTCCATGCGCCGCTGGAGCAACTCCACCGAGCCCGGCGAGGAAGCCGGTTGCGGGGAATCCAGCGGATAGTGGACCACCGGACGCCAACCCGGCGCGTGCAGCACCAGCAGGTGCGGCCAGCCGAAATCGGTCGGTACGAAGACCAGCCCGGCCCCGATCCGCGGATCCGTGGCGGTGGCCTGGCCGTGCACCATCTTGTCGGCGGTTATCGTCCGCTGCTCCTTGTCGACGCTCAACGCCGTCGACACCTCCCGCAGCGCCGCCGGCAGGCCCTTGCGGCGCAGCACCTCCGCCTTGTGCCGGGCGTCCGCGCTCTGCCGGGGACCGATCCGCCGCCAGGTCTCGGCGAAGAACGCCTCGTCGCAGTCCTCCAACAGCCGCCGCAACCAGATCCGTACGCCGGCCGTGTCGTCCATCAGCCGCAGCGAGAACGCCAACTGCCGCGGCCCGCGCGCCGCCGCCGTGTCCAGGGCTTTCGCCCGGGCCGCCGGATCACGCAGCGGGGACGGGCCGCCGCCCTCGTTGTAGAGGGCCGGCCGGCAGTGTTCCAGGGCGGCCATCACGAACCGCTCGTCGTCCATCCGGTCGAGGACGTCGAGCTCCTCGGCCAGCGTCGCGGCCGGCAGGCCGGCGCCGGGGACGCCGGCGAAGGCCATGAAGATGTCGGAGAACGAACCGCGCCACATGAAGTCGGCTTCCAACAGCCGGTCGGCCAGGCAGGAATCGAGGGAGGCGGTCGTGGCCGCCGTCCAGGAGTTCAGCCCCGGGTGGTGGGCGGGCTGCGAGAGCGCGTGCAGGGCCATGCAGAGCTCGGCGAGCGGGGACGGCGCGAAGCCGATCCGTTCCGCGGGTAGTCCGGCGATGTCGATGGTGACGCTCACCGCCCCATTCTGTCCCGACCGACCGCGCCGGCGCGGCCCGGGGTGCCCTCCCCGACACCGCCGTCCGAGCGACCCGTACGAGGACTCCGCCGCAGGTGGGAGGCATCGATTGACGCGAACCGTCAATCGAACGGCAGCCTGCCGCCGAGGGGGTGAGGAGGGCGGATCCACTGGGGCGCGGCGGCGGGCGGTGCGGCGCGGGGAGGCGGGGATGTGGGGAGGCGGCGCGGGGTGCTCAGATCCCGTGGCCGAGGCCCGTCGTGGGGTCGTGGTGGATCAGGGTGGGCAGGTCCGGGTGGTACCGGGCCGTTTCGCCCGTGAGCAGCACGCGGTGTCCGCAGGCCGTGCCGACCTCGGTCAGGAAGCGCAGTACGGCCGCCACGCCGGCGGCGTCGACGACGTCGTCGGGCCACAGGGAGAACTCGATCTCCTCCTCGTCGTGGGGCAGGGCGAAGAACCACACGGCGTCGAACCGGGCCCGGAAGGCGAAGTTCGTTCCCTCGCCCTCCGGTTCGTCCCACTGGACGCGGAAGAGGTCGGCCACGGCGGGCCGCAGCGGATCGAGTTGGTCGTACGGGTGCTCCACCTCGGTCTCGTCGGCCACGGACCGCAGGTGGTCGAGGACCGCGACCCACTCGGCGCGGCCCACGTCGAGGACCCGGACGTCCCGCAGGCTGCCGTCGATGTGGAAGGCGTCGCACATCCACGGCTCGGGAAGGCACCGCGCACGCGCCTCGTACCCGTGAACGCGGCGGCACCCGGCGTGCGTCGCGTCCCGGCCCTCGGGCTCGGGCCCCGCCCCGACCCCCGCCCCCGTCCCCACGTCCCCCATCCCGGAAGCGTACGTCCGCCCCCACCGCCCCTACACCCCCTCCACCCGCTCCACGAACCCCGCCACCGCCTCCCGGACGTCCTGCGGGGTCCAGGTCAGGCCCGGGGCGGTGACTTCGAGTTCGGTCATCGCGAGGCCCGGCGGGCCGTCGGGGGACCAGCGGCGGAAGAGGACCGTGCCCGTGTCCTCCGCGAGGCGCAGGCCCGCTTCCGTGAGGCGGTCCGCCTCGTAGGGGAGCCACACCTGGAACTGGTGGGTGTGCGGCACCTCCGGGTTGACCCGGAACCAGGGCAGGCCGGCCTCCGCGAAGCCCTCCCGCATGGCTTCGGCGACCATCCGGGCCCCGGCGACGTACGACGGCAGGCGGGGCAGTTCTTCGGCCAGGCCGGCCAGGGCCGACAGGGCCTGGGGGAACTGGCGGAAGATCTGGCCCCCGTACCGGTGGCGCCAGATCCGGGTCTCCTCGACGAAGGCCCGGGAGCCCGCCAGGGCGGCGCCGCTCAGGCCGCCGAGGGACTTGTAGAAGGAGACGTACACGGAGTCGGCGAGCGCCGCGATCTCCGGCAGCGGGCGGCCGAAGTGGACGGTGGTCTCCCACAGCCGGGCCCCGTCGAAGTGGACGACCGCGTCCCGCTCCCGGGCGGCGTCGACCAGCTCCGTCAGCTCCTCCCAGGCGGGCAGCAGGAACCCGGCGTCGCGCAGGGGCAGCTCCAGCATCAGGGTGCCGAAGGGCTCCGGGTGCTCGCGGACCTCGGCGGCGATGGGCTGGCGGGCCTCCGCCACCGGGTGGACGGTGCGCAGCCCGGAGACGACGGACAGGGCGCCGCCCTCCCAGCGCTCCGGGTGGCTCATGGGGTGCAGGGCGACGACCGGGCTGCCGGTGCGGCCCGCCCAGCAGCGCAGCGCGATCTGCTGGGCCATCGTTCCGGAGGGGAAGAACGCGGCGTCCTCGGTGCCGAGCAGGTCGGCGACGCGGCGTTCCAGGTCGGCGACGACGCCGTCTCCGTACAGGTCGGCCGGCGCGTCCATGTCGTACGGGGCCTCGGCGAGCCCCGCCAGCAGTTCGCCGAGCGTGGGCTCCAGCAAGCTGTGCGAGAGGGTCCGCTCGGCCCCCCGCCAGGCCGCCACCAGCCGCTTCACGCGTTCCGCGTCGTCAGTCATGCCCCTGATCATCGCCGATCGCGCCGCCCGCCCCGAGCCCTTTGAGCCCCCCACCCGCAACCCACCCGCAAACCCACCCGCACCGCACCCGCCCCCACCCGCCGCTCGGCCCGGCCCCCGGCCCCGCCCCCCCTCGCCGCCGATCGCCCCCGCCCCCCAGGGGCTAGCATGGCGGCGTATCGTCCGGTACCCCCCGCGGACTGGAACGGAAGGCTTTCCCCGCGTGAACGCACCCCATCAGACGGAGTCCCGGGATCCGTCCGACCGCCCCGCCCGACTCGCCGTCGGCGTCGTCGGCGCCGGTCGTGTCGGTCCCGCCCTGGCCCGGGCCCTCCAGCAGGCCGGGCACCGTCCCGTCGCCGTGTCCGCCGTCTCGGACGCCTCCGTACGCCGCGCGGAGCGGATGCTGCCCGACGTACCGGTCGTGCCGCCCGCGCAGGTGCTGGCGCGGGCCGACCTGGTCCTGCTGACCGTCCCGGACGACACCCTGCCCGGCCTCGTCGAGGGGCTCGCCGAGACCGGCGCGGTCCGGCCCGGCCAGCTCCTCGTGCACACCTCCGGCCGGTACGGGACCTCCGTGCTGGACCCGGCCCGCCGGGCGGGCGCCCTGCCGCTGGCCCTGCACCCCGCGATGACCTTCACCGGCACCGAGGTCGACGTGCAGCGGCTGGCGGGCTGCTCCTTCGGCGTGACCGCCCCCGACGAGCTGCGGCTCGCCGCGGAGGCCCTGGTCATCGAGATGGGCGGGGAGCCCGAGTGGATCGCGGAGGGCGACCGTCCGCTGTACCACGCGGCCCTCGCCCTCGGCGCGAACCACCTGGTCACCCTGGTCGCCCAGTCCATGGAGCTGCTCAGCAAGGCGGGCGTCGAACACCCCGACCGGATGCTCGGCCCGCTGCTCGGCGCCGCGCTGGACAACGCGCTGCGCTCCGGTGACGCCGCCCTCACCGGGCCCGTCGCCCGGGGAGACGCCGGGACCGTCGCCGCGCACGTCTCGGAGCTGCGCAAGCACGCCCCGGCCACCGTCGCCGGCTACCTGGCGATGGCCCGCACCACCGCCGACCGGGCCCTGGCCCACGGACTGCTCAAGCCCGAGCTCGCCGAGGACCTGCTGGGCGTCCTCGCGGACACGGACACCGGCGCCGGCCCCGGCACGGGACCCGGCCCGGACGCCGGCCCCGGGGACGCCGCCGAACCGGAGGGTGGCGAGCGATGACCGGCCCGCTCCTGCTGAACACCGCCGCCGAGCTCGACGCGCTCCCCCGCAGCGGCCGCCGCGCCGTCGTCATGACCATGGGCGCCCTGCACGAGGGCCACGCCACGCTGATCCGGACCGCCCGCGCGGAAGCCGGCCCCGGGGGGCAGGTCGTGGTGACCGTCTTCGTGAACCCGCTCCAGTTCGGCGCGAACGAGGACCTCGACCGCTACCCCCGCACCCTCGACGCCGACCTCGCGCTCTGCGGAGCGGCCGGCGCGGACGCCGTCTTCGCGCCCGCCGTCGACGAGGTCTACCCGGGCGGCGCCCCGCAGGTCCGGGTGGCGGCCGGACCCATGGGGGAGCGCCTCGAAGGGGCCACCCGCCCCGGCCACTTCGACGGCATGCTCACCGTCGTCGCGAAGCTGCTCCACCTCACCCGCCCCGACCTGGCCCTCTTCGGCCAGAAGGACGCCCAGCAACTGGCCCTGATCCGGCGCATGGTGACCGACCTGAACTTCCCCGTCGAGGTGGCGGGCGTACCGACCGTCCGCGAGGACGACGGTCTCGCGCTGTCCTCCCGCAACCGCTACCTCTCGGCCGAGGAGCGGCGTACGGCCCTGGCCCTGTCCCGGGCCCTGTTCGCGGGCCGCGACCGGCTCGCCGCCCAGGCCGCGTTGCGCGCCCGCGCCGAGGCCGCCCCGGCGAGCGACGAGCGGGCGACGGCCCTGGCCCGGCTCGGCGAGATCCGTGCCTCCGCCGACGCGCACGCCGTGTCGGCGGCCGGTTCCGGGCTGCCGGACGCCGTACGGGCGGCGGCCCGCCACATCCTGGAGGAGGCGGGCCGGCACGAGCCGCCGCTGGTGCTGGACTACCTGGCGCTGGTGGACCCCCGGGACTTCGCCGACGTCGACCACGGCTTCACCGGACGGGCCGTGCTGGCCGTCGCGGCGAAGGTCGGCACGACCCGGCTGATCGACAACATTCCATTGGAATTCGGAGCACACGCGTGAGCACCACAGGTAGAGGCCCCACGGCCGGCAACGGCACGGGCAGCGGCACCGGAACCGGCATACGACTGCACGCCCCGGCGCCCGGCTGGGCCGTCGAAGCGGACGTCGTGGTCGTCGGATCCGGTGTCGCGGGGCTCACCGCGGCGCTGCGCTGCGCCGCCGGGGGCCGCCGTACGGTCGTGGTCACCAAGGCACGGCTCGACGACGGCTCCACCCGCTGGGCGCAGGGCGGCATCGCCGCGGCGCTCGGCGACGGCGACACCCCCGAGCAGCACCTGGACGACACCCTGGTGGCGGGCGCCGGCCTGTGCGACGAGGCGGCCGTGCGGCTCCTGGTCACCGAGGGCCCCGACGCGGTGCGCCGGCTGATCGCGACCGGGGCCGTCTTCGACACCTCGGCGGAGACCGGCGAGATAGAGCTGACCCGGGAGGGCGGCCACCACCGGCGCCGCATCGCGCACGCGGGCGGCGACGCCACCGGCGCCGAGATCTCCCGGGCCCTGGTCGAGGCGGTCCACGCGGCCGGCATCCGGACCGTGGAGAACGCGCTGGTCCTGGACCTGCTCCAGGACGCCGAGGGCCGTACGGCCGGCGTCACCCTGCACGTGATGGGCGAGGGCCAGCACGACGGCGTCGGCGCCGTCCACGCACCGGCCGTGATCCTCGCGACCGGCGGCATGGGCCAGGTCTTCTCCGCCACCACCAACCCGTCGGTGTCCACCGGCGACGGCGTCGCCCTCGCCCTGCGCGCGGGCGCCGAGGTCTCCGACCTCGAATTCGTGCAGTTCCACCCCACGGTGCTGTTCCTCGGCGCGGACGCCGAGGGCCAGCAGCCCCTGGTGTCGGAGGCCGTGCGCGGCGAGGGCGCCCACCTCGTCGACGCCGACGGCGTGCGCTTCATGCTCGGGCAGCACGAGCTGGCCGAGCTGGCGCCGCGCGACATCGTCGCCAAGGGCATCATGCGCCGCATGCAGGAGCAGGGCGCGCGGCACATGTACCTCGACGCCCGGCACTTCGGCGCCGAGATGTGGGAGCAGCGCTTCCCGACGATCCTGGCCGCCTGCCGCTCCCACGGCATCGACCCGGTGACCGAGTCGATCCCGGTCGCGCCGGCCGCCCACTACGCCTCCGGCGGCGTACGCACGGACCTGCAGGGCCGCACCACCGTCCCCGGCCTGTACGCGTGCGGCGAGGTGGCCTGCACGGGTGTGCACGGCGCGAACCGGCTGGCCTCGAACTCCCTCCTGGAGGGGCTGGTCTTCGCCGAGCGGATCGCCGACGACATCGTCGCCCGCACGCCGTCCGGCAGCCGCCCCGAGACCCCGGCGCCCGCCACCGGCCCCCTCCAGCCGGCCGAGGCGCGCCACGAGATCCAGCGGATCATGACGAACGGCGCGGGCGTGCTGCGTTCCGCCGGCTCGCTGGCCGAGGCCGCCGAGGCCCTGGAAACCCTGTACGCGAGGGCGCTGGGCGAGCTGGAGAGCCACGGCAAGACGGCCGTCCCGGGGGTGGAGACCTGGGAGGCGACCAACCTGCTGTGCGTGGCGCGGGTCCTGGTCGCCGCCGCCCAGCGGCGCGCGGAGACCCGCGGCTGCCACTGGCGCGAGGACCACCCGGACCGCGACGACGCCGACTGGCGCCGCCACCTCGTGGTGCGACTGTCGGCGACGGAGAAGCGCGCCCTGGTCGTCACCCCCACCGACTCCGCGGACCTCCCGTCCGTCGACGTCCCCCTCAACCCCGAAAGCCTGGAGCAGTGACGTGAGCACCCCCGAACTTCCCCTGATCGACCAGAACGAAGGCGGCTGCGGCGACGACTGCGGCTGCGGCGAGGGCGAGGAGTCCGGCCTGGACCCGGCGCTGGCGCAGCTGCTGGAGGACGCGGGCCTGGACCCGATCGAGGTCGAGGACATCGCGCACATGGCGCTGTCGGAGGACCTGGACGGCGGCGTCGACGTCACCACCGTCGCCACCGTCCCCGAAGAGGCCGAGGCCATCGCCGACTTCGTGGCCCGCGAGGACGGCGTCGTGGCGGGTCTGCGCATCGCGGAGGCCGTGTTCTCCGTCGTCTGCACGGAGTCCTTCGAGGTCGAACGGCACGCCGAGGACGGCGACCGGGTCGCGAAGGGCGAGGTGCTGCTGTCCGTGCGCGCCCGCACCCGGGACCTGCTGACCGCCGAGCGCAGCGCCCTGAACATCCTGTGCCGGCTGTCGGGCATCGCGACGGCCACCCGCCGCTGGGCGGACGTCCTGGAGGGCACCGACGCGAAGGTCCGCGACACCCGCAAGACCACGCCGGGCCTGCGCTCCCTGGAGAAGTACGCGGTGCGCTGCGGCGGCGGCGTCAACCACCGCATGTCGCTGTCGGACGCGGCACTGGTCAAGGACAACCACGTGATCGCCGCCGGCGGCATCGCGCAGGCCTTCAAGGCCGTCCGCGAGGCCTTCCCGGAGGTGCCGGTCGAGGTCGAGGCCGACACGATGGACCAGGTCCGCGAGGTCGTGGACGCCGGCGCCGACCTGATCCTGCTGGACAACTTCACCGTCGAGCGGACGAAGGAGGCCGTCGCCTTCGTCGCCGGCCGCGCCACCCTGGAGTCCTCGGGTCGGCTCACCCTGGAGACCGCCCGCGATTACGCGGAGACCGGTGTGGACTACCTGGCGGTCGGCGGCCTGACGCACTCCTCGCCGATCCTGGACATCGGGCTCGACCTGCGCGCGGCGGTGTAAGCGGTGCTCCTCACCATCGACGTGGGCAACACCCACACGGTCCTGGGCCTGTTCGACGGTGACGAGATCGTCGAGCACTGGCGCATCTCGACCGACCCGCGCAGGACGGCCGACGAACTGGCCGTCCTGATGCAGGGCCTGATGGGGATGCACCCGATGCTCGGCACCGAGCTGGGCGACGGCATCCACGGCATCGCGATCTGCGCGACCGTGCCGTCCGTCCTGCACGAGTTGCGCGAGGTCACCCGCCGCTACTACGGCGACGTCCCGGCGGTGTTGGTGGAGCCCGGTACGAAGACGGGCGTGCCGATCCTGATGGACAACCCGAAGGAGGTCGGCGCGGACCGCATCGTGAACGCGGTCGCCGCCGCCGAGTTGTACGGGGGTCCGGCGATCGTCGTCGACTTCGGTACGGCGACCACCTTCGACGCGGTGTCCGCGAAGGGCGAGTACGTGGGCGGGGTGATCTCCCCCGGCATCGAGATCTCGATGGAGGCGCTCGGCGTGCGCGGGGCGCAGCTGCGCAAGATCGAGCTGGCCCGGCCGCGGAACGTGATCGGCAAGTCCACGGTCGAGGCGATGCAGTCGGGCGTGGTCTACGGGTTCGCGGGCCAGGTCGACGGGATCGTCGCCCGGATGTCCAAGGAGCTCGCGGGCCCGACCGGCGACCCGGACGACGTGCGCGTCATCGCCACGGGCGGGCTCGCCCCGATCGTCCTCGGCGAGTCCTCGGCGATCGACGACCACGAGCCGTGGTTGACGCTGATCGGCCTGCGGCTGGTGTACGAGCGCAACGCGCCCAAGTTCGCCTGACGCGGACGCCCCGCGTCCGCGCCGACGGCCCCCGCCCCGCCCGGGCGGGGGCCGTCGCGCGTCACGGATGCTCCGCACCCGCCGACGGGTCCCAGGCGCAGGCAACGCCCTCCGCACCGAGGCGGCCGCGCACGGCCTCGCCGCCTCCCGGGACGCCCGTACCGTCCCGCGTGTCCCGGCGCCCGAACGCGTCGCGGCCCGGCCGGCCGTCGCCCCGGGCGACCCCGGACCGCGCCAATCTGCTCGGGATCAGCCTGGGCGCGCTGATCACCGAGGTCGAGCGCGCCTGCTTCGACAGTGAGGGCCGGTCGGTGGAAACCGCCGACCTGGTCGTCCCGGACTCCCGTCACGAGATCGCGTACGCCTTCCCGTGGAATGACGGCCGGGGCCGGCTCTCGCATTCCGCGCCGACCCGCGGCGCGGCCCTCCGTACGGCGTTGGTAATTTTTGCGCTGTGATTTTGGCGGAAATGGCCGGAGTGCGACGCGAGCGGGGATAGCGTGCCGGTCGAGAACCCCACGAACCCTCGTCCACGGCGGAGGAGACACCATGACCGAGAACGCCGCCCGGCCTGCCTGGCAGAAGTCGACCTATTGCGGAGACGGGGAAGCCTGCGTCTACGTCGCGGCCGCCCCGGGGAGGCTCGTACGGGTAGCGGACCGGGCCGACCCGGCGCACCTCGTGATGGCCACCACCCACGCCGCCTGGGCCGATTTCCTGCACTCGGTGAAGACCACCGACTGAGGACGCCCCGGACCGGACCGGACTTGGACGGCAGCGGGACCGGGACGGCAGCGGACGGAGAACGGCTCGGGAGCGGGCCCAGGACGGACCGCGGGCCGCCCCGCCGCGGTTCCCGCCGCGCCGGAATTCCCCACCCTGGGGGGATTTTGTCCGATTAGCGCGTATCTTCGGCGCATGCCCACGCCCTACGGATCCCGCGGCGGCATGGCGTTCGGCGCCGCCGAACTGCACGTGCTCAGGCGCCTCCTCGCCCACGCCCTCCAGCCCTCCTCGGCCCCCCTGACGGCCGCCGAGGTACAGGACTGCCTGCGCCTCGCGGCGTCGGTGGACGACGCGGTCGCGGAGGCGGGCCGGCTCAGAGCCTTCCTGCTGGCCGATCTGGCCCGCTACCGGGACGCCCTCCCCGGCAGCCTCCCCGGCTACCTGGAGCTGCTCCAGGACGCCCTGGCCGCCGGGTACGAGCCGGTCCCCGACGACCTCGCGGCCCTGCGCGCGCTGCGCGGCAACCCCGTCGCGGCCGCGGTCCTCGCCCGGGCCCGGACCGTCGCGGAGCGCTCCGTACGCCGCCGCCTGTCGGCCGCCGCGCCCGCACCCCGCACCCGCCTGCTGGCCCTGGCCGGCGGCCGCGACGGGGCCCGCCCCGCCGGCGCCCCGGCCGAGGGGCGGCCGCGCTCCGCCGGCGCCCCCGCGTCCGGGCAGCCGCAGCCGAAGCCGACCCCGGACCGCAAGCCCGAGGAGCCGCACCCCGGGCAGCCGGCCCGGCCCGTCCCGACGCCCGGCGAGGTCTTCCCGCCGCGCCGCAAGCCCACCCCGCCCCCGGCGGCCGGACGCGCCGTCGGCTGATGCCGTGACCGGTGCGGGGTCGTCGCCCGCCGCCCCGCGACGCGCCCCGCCGGACACCGCCACCCGGCACACCTCCGCGGCCACGGCACTGGCTACGCTGGGGGCATGGACTACGTATCCGCGCTCGTGCCCCCCGTCGTGATGGCCGCGTTCTTCATCGCTCTCGTCGTGACGATCGTGAAGAGCCAGGGCGGTGCCAACAAGAACAAGGAAGACGCCGCCGTCGACGCCGTGATCGCCCGCGCCGAGGCCGCCCAGCAGCCGCAGAAGTAGCACCGCGCCCAACGGCGCGACCGGCGGCGCGAGCGGCCGCGGCGGGCGCCCCGATCGCGGTTGCCGAACCGGTTGGTCGCGCGTTGCCCGACGAATGGTCGGGCAATTCGGTCGATTCCGCACTATCGTGCTGGTGTGCCTCGCCCCTTGGGAGAACTCGAAGACGCCGTCATGACGCGGGTGTGGCAGTGGAACCGCCCGGTCACCGTTCGCGAAGTACTGGAAGACCTCCAGCAGGAACGGTCCATCGCGTACACCACGGTCATGACGGTTATGGACAATCTCCATCAGAAGGGCTGGGTCCGCCGGGAAGCCGAAGGCCGCGCCTATCGATATACGGCGGTCTCCACCCGCGCCGCCTACTCGGCCGCACTGATGAACGAAGCCTGGTCGACCAGTGACAGCCCGGCCGCCGCGCTCGTCGCCTTCTTCGGCATGATGTCCCAGGAACAGCGCGAAGCCCTCCGCGACGCCATGCGCGTGGTTCAGCACGACGATCCCGGCACTCCCGCCGATCCCGAGCCCGCACCCGCGGAACCCGAGCCCGCACCCGCCGATCCCGAAGGGGAGTCCGGCGCGCACGAACCCGAGCCGGGGCGATAGCGTCCGGGTATGGGAGAGCTTTCCACCGCAGACGCGAAAACAGTGACCATCCGCCGCGCGCGCACCCGTGATGTTCCGGCGTTGCGCCACCTGCTCGACCAGTACGTGCAGCAGCGGATCCTCCTCGACAAAGCCCCCGTGGTCCTTTACGAGGACATCCAGGAGTTCTGGGTCGCGGAACGCGACGACGACGGCCAGGTCGTGGGGTGCGGGGCTCTCCACGTCATGTGGGAAGACCTCGCGGAAGTACGCACACTCGCCGTCGACCGCGAGTTGAAGGGCGTCGGCGTAGGACATCAGGTGCTCGCCAAGTTGTTGGAGACGGCCCGTCGGCTCGGGGTGAGCCGGGTATTCTGCCTGACCTTCGAAGTGGACTTCTTCACGAAGCACGGCTTCGTCGAGATCGGCGAGACCCCGGTCGAGACCGATGTCTACATGGAGCTCCTGCGTTCCTATGACGAGGGTGTCGCCGAGTTCCTCGGTCTCGAACGAGTGAAGCCGAACACCTTGGGCAACAGTCGGATGCTTCTCCACCTGTGAACGATCACAGCGGCTTTTTCAGGGCCCTGCCGCCCTGTGGCCTATGTCCGAATCGCGCACGTTTCCCGCCTTGTTGAGCTCCTGAACCTCTCACCGGGGGTTTGTGTTTTCCTGGCAAAAGCGGTTTCCTTTCCGCGTACTGCATTTTCGATGAAAGGAAATCCGGTGGCACAGAAGGTTCAGGTCCTTCTTGTCGACGACCTCGACGGTGGCGAGGCGGACGAGACCGTGACGTTCGCTCTGGATGGCAAGACCTACGAGATCGACCTCACCACCGCCAACGCTGAAAAGCTCCGCGGGCTGCTCGACCCGTACGCCAAGAGCGGCCGCCGCACCGGCGGACGCGCGTCCGCCGGCCGTACGAAGGGCCGCGCCGCGGCTTCGTCCGGCAGCCCGGACACCGCCGAGATCCGCGCGTGGGCGAAGGCCCAGGGTCTCAGCGTGAACGATCGGGGCCGCGTTCCGGCCGAGATCCGAGAGGCCTACGAAGCCAGGGGCTGAGGCGTACGCCGCCACAGGCGGGCGCGGTGGCATTCCGTCGCCGCCGCGGCCACCAGTCGTACGAGACCGGGACCGGAGCTCCGTCCGGAACCGGTGCCCCGCCCGGGAGCGGGCAGGGACGGCAGCGATGCCTCGCACCCCAGCTCGGGGGGCCGCAGCCACACGGCGGCCCCCCGAGGGCTTTGCGGCCGGCCCGGCGGCACGGGAGCGGTCATCCTGCCCCCGACGCCCACGGCGACGAGGTCGAGGGGCACCCCGCCCCACTCCAGCCAGTCGAGCAGCCCCTCCAGCTCCTCGGCGGAGCCCGGAGCGACCAGGAAGCGCATCCTGCGCCCCACCAACGCCACCGGACCGGTGGGGACGGGCCTGCGCAGCACCTCGGCCCCGGCATCCGCCGGCAGCTCCAGCACGTCGAACCGGACCCCGGTCACGAGTTGTGCGGGAGACCCGCCGGCGAGCTTCCAGCCGAGGACGCCCTCGTACCAGTGGGACCACGGGGCGCGCACGTCCCGCTCGCGCGGGACACGGGGCGGCGGCACCACGACGGAGCCGACGGAGCCGACGGAGCCGACGGAACCGGCGGGACCGGTCGGGCCGACGGGGCCGGCGGAACTGACGGAGCTCGCGGAGCTGACGGCCATGCCGGAGCAACTGCGCGGAACGCTCCGGGGTTACGCAGTGCGGCGGAAACAATGCGGAACGTAAACATCCGCAGAGTGGAGTCCCACATTCGGGACACGAGCGTGTTCGCCCGTAGCGGAGGGAACGGTGCCCACCGGCATGGAGTGTCCGTCCTTACGGGTAAGACATTCCTAGTGGATCGGGGCGACACGCTGATTTGGGCGGCTTCCGTTCGCCATCGGCGTACACGTGTGACGGGTATCTGCCTGGCCTGCGGGAACATCGTCTCGCAGGATCGGGTTGGAGCAGTAGTCGGCTCTTACGGCCGGTTTTCCTCACCGATGTGGGGGTGAGCCGTGGACGGATGTCGGCAGTTGGAATGAGCTGTCCCGCCTCACGGGACTAGCATGCGGAAGGACAGGGCGGGGACCGACCCCGAACTGCCCGACCGCTCTGAGGAGCGATAAACGATGTTCGAGAGGTTCACCGACCGCGCGCGGCGGGTTGTCGTCCTGGCTCAGGAAGAAGCCCGGATGCTCAACCACAACTACATCGGCACCGAGCACATCCTCCTGGGCTTGATCCACGAGGGTGAGGGTGTCGCCGCTAAGGCCCTGGAGAGCCTCGGGATTTCGCTCGAGGCTGTTCGCCAGCAGGTTGAGGAGATCATCGGTCAGGGGCAGCAGGCCCCGTCCGGCCACATCCCCTTCACCCCGCGGGCGAAGAAGGTCCTGGAGCTTTCGCTCCGCGAGGCCCTCCAGCTCGGCCACAACTACATCGGCACCGAGCACATCCTGCTCGGCCTGATCCGCGAGGGCGAGGGCGTCGCCGCCCAGGTCCTCGTGAAGCTGGGAGCCGATCTCAACAGGGTCCGGCAGCAGGTCATCCAGCTGCTTTCCGGCTACACCGGAGGCGGCAAGGAGTCGGCCACGGCAGGCGGCCCGGCCGAGGGCACCCCCTCGACCTCGCTCGTCCTCGACCAGTTCGGCCGCAACCTCACGCAGGCCGCTCGCGAATCCAAGCTCGACCCGGTCATCGGGCGCGAGAAGGAGATCGAGCGGGTCATGCAGGTGCTGTCCCGCCGGACGAAGAACAACCCGGTCCTCATCGGCGAGCCCGGTGTCGGCAAGACCGCCGTCGTCGAGGGCCTGGCCCAGGCGATCGTCAAGGGCGAGGTGCCCGAGACCCTCAAGGACAAGCACCTCTACACCCTGGACCTGGGTGCGCTGGTGGCGGGCTCCCGCTACCGCGGTGACTTCGAGGAGCGCCTGAAGAAGGTCCTCAAGGAGATCCGCACCCGCGGCGACATCATCCTGTTCATCGACGAGCTCCACACCCTCGTGGGTGCGGGCGCCGCCGAGGGCGCGATCGACGCCGCGAGCATCCTGAAGCCCATGCTGGCCCGTGGTGAGCTCCAGACCATCGGCGCCACCACGCTCGACGAGTACCGCAAGCACCTCGAGAAGGACGCGGCCCTCGAGCGCCGCTTCCAGCCGATCCAGGTGGCGGAGCCTTCCCTCCCCCACACGATCGAGATCCTCAAGGGCCTGCGCGACCGTTACGAGGCCCACCACCGCGTCTCCATCACGGACGAGGCCCTCGTCCAGGCGGCGACGCTGGCGGACCGGTACATCTCGGACCGCTTCCTGCCGGACAAGGCGATCGACCTGATCGACGAGGCCGGCTCCCGGATGCGCATCCGTCGGATGACCGCGCCGCCGGACCTCCGCGAGTTCGACGAGAAGATCGCGGGCGTGCGCCGCGACAAGGAGTCGGCCATCGACTCCCAGGACTTCGAGAAGGCGGCTTCGCTCCGTGATTCGGAGAAGCAGCTGCTCGCCGCGAAGGCCAAGCGCGAGAAGGAATGGAAGGCCGGCGACATGGACGTCGTCGCCGAGGTCGACGGTGAGCTCATCGCCGAAGTCCTCGCGACCGCGACCGGCATTCCCGTCTTCAAGCTCACGGAGGAGGAGTCCTCCCGCCTCCTGCGCATGGAGGACGAGCTCCACCGTCGCGTCATCGGCCAGAAGGACGCCATCAAGGCGCTCTCCCAGGCCATCCGCCGTACCCGTGCGGGTCTGAAGGACCCGAAGCGTCCCGGTGGCTCGTTCATCTTCGCCGGCCCGTCCGGTGTCGGTAAGACCGAGCTCTCCAAGACGCTCGCCGAATTCCTCTTCGGCGACGAGGACGCGCTGATCTCCCTCGACATGTCGGAGTTCAGCGAGAAGCACACGGTTTCGCGTCTCTTCGGTTCGCCCCCCGGCTACGTGGGCTACGAAGAGGGCGGCCAGCTGACCGAGAAGGTCCGCCGGAAGCCGTTCTCCGTCGTCCTCTTCGACGAGGTCGAGAAGGCGCACCCGGATATCTTCAATTCCCTTCTCCAGATCCTGGAGGACGGTCGTCTGACCGACTCCCAGGGCCGGGTCGTGGACTTCAAGAACACGGTCATCATCATGACGACCAACCTGGGTACGCGGGACATCTCGAAGGGCTTCAACCTGGGCTTCGCCGCCCAGGGCGACGTCAAGACCGGTTACGACCGGATGAAGGCGAAGGTCAACGAAGAGCTCAAGCAGCACTTCCGGCCCGAGTTCCTCAACCGCGTCGACGACACGGTCGTCTTCCACCAGCTCACGCAGGAAGACATCATCCAGATCGTCGACCTGATGATCGCCAAGGTGGACGAGCGCCTCAAGGACCGCGACATGGGCATCGAGCTCAGCGGTGAGGCGAAGATGCTCCTGGCCAAGCGCGGCTACGACCCGGTCATGGGTGCGCGCCCGCTGCGCCGGACCATTCAGCGCGAGATCGAGGACCTGCTGTCGGAGAAGATCCTCTTCGGCGAGCTGCGTCCCGGTCACATCGTGGTCGTCGGCGTGGAGGGTGAGGGCGAGGCAGCCAAGTTCACCTTCCGCGGCGAGGAGAAGTCGGCGCTGCCCGACCTCCCCCCGATCGAGGCGACGGGCTC
The DNA here is from genome assembly GCF_055574495.1 of Streptomyces sp. NPDC029836. Lineage (NCBI taxonomy): Bacteria > Bacillati > Actinomycetota > Actinomycetes > Kitasatosporales > Streptomycetaceae > Streptomyces > Streptomyces sp. NPDC029836. The sequence continues at coordinate 112,244 of NZ_JBVHZI010000014.1, forward strand.
GGGCCCGGACCTCACCAAGGGTGTGTAGGCGCTAGCCGCTGGTTGGCAGGAAAAGGGGCGGCCCCGGGACTTCACAGTCCCGGGGCCGCCCCTTTTCCGCTGCGCCTGCGGTGCCCGGCCCCCGGTCCGGCCCGGGCCCCGGGTTCCGGACCGGGTCTCTGGGGCGCCCCGGGGGCCGGGCCCCGCGTCCCCGGGCGGGCCGGGGGCCCGGGACGGCCGGTGCGGGGGGCCGAGCTCCAGGGGGCCGGTGCTGGGGACGGGTGGGAGCGGCGCCTTCGGGCGGGAGTACGGGGCTTCCAGGCTTCGGGAGGGCGTACGGGGGTCCGCCCAACCCCCGCGCCCCGGGGATGGGGCGTGGGCGCCTTCGGGGCAGGAGTACGGGGCCTCCAGGCCTGGGGGAGGTGTACGGGGCCCGTCCGCCCCTTGGCCCCGGGGGACGGCGGGTGACGGCCGGGGCGGGGCCTCCGGAGCCTGCCCGGTCCGGGCTCTGCGCCCCGGCGCTGCCCCCACCTGTGCGCCGGCCTCCAGCTCCAGCCCCCGGCCCCCGGCCTCCAGGCACCCGGCCCCCAGCACCCGGCCCCCAGCACCCAGCACCCAGCCCGCCGCCCCCCGGGCTTCGGGCGGGGTGGGAGGGGAACGCGGTTCGTGCCCCGCCCCGTACCGTCTCGTGCTGCCCCCGGTCCCCGCCTCGGGGAATGCGGGGGCCGGGGGTGGGCAGAGGGGGTGGATGGGGCGTGGGGGAAAGGGTGTTGGTTGGGGTGACCCGGGTCTCAGTGGGGGGTGGGGGCCGGTGACAAGCCGCACAGAACAAATCGGACCTACTAGGACCTCTCGTAGATTTTGACGTCCCTTTTATCCACCTCCAGGCCCAGCCTGGGGGGCGTCAACAGGAAGCTCGTCCTCCGGTTCGCTACGAGTCCGGGTAGTAACGGGGACGTTTGGGGAAGTCCGGGGACCCGGGTTACCAAGGTTGAGCAAGCCCGGCACCGACGGCTTCACGCCGCAGCGCCGGGTCCTTTCTTGCCCGATCCACTTCCTTGTCCCCGGCCCCGGAGGTCTCCGCATGTCCGCGAACCGCGTCAGCACCCGTCGTACCCGTATCGCCGTCGTCGCCACCGGACTCGGTGCGGTGTTGGCTCTCGGGGCCGGAGCGAACGCGGCCTTCGCCGACACCGCGCCGGCCGCCGCCGGTACCGCCGAACTGGTCGCCGTCCAGGCCCAGGCGCAGGCCAAGGCCGCCACCAAGGCCGCCGGTGGCAAGAACTCCACCTGGAAGAAGCCGGTCAAGCGCTACACGCTCTCCGCGACCTACGGCAAGGGCGGCAGCATGTGGTCGCACAAGCACTCCGGCCAGGACTTCGCCGTTCCCGTCGGCACCCCGGTGTCCGCCGCCGCCGCCGGCACCGTCGTCAAGGCCGGCCCGAACGGTGGCGGCGACGGCCCCGCCTACGGCAACGCCATCGTCATCAAGCACGCGAACAACAAGTACTCGCAGTACGCCCACCTGTCGAAGATCCAGGTCAGGATCGGCCAGAAGGTCGGCGCCGACCAGCGGATCGCGCTGTCCGGCAACACCGGCAACTCCAGCGGCCCGCACCTGCACTTCGAGATCCGCACCACCCCGAACTACGGCTCGGCCATCAACCCGGTGGCCTTCCTGCGCAACGCCGGCGTCAGCCTCTAAGGGATCCGCCGAGCGATCCCCGGGGGATCGCCGACGCCGCGCCCGCCCCTGGGGCCGTACGGCTCCGGGGGGCGCATGCCGGCAGGGGATCAGATCAGCCACGAATGCGTCGGCTTGGTCTTCTTGTCGAGCTTGTTGTTCTTCAGCCCCGTGATCTGCTCCTGGCCCAGGGCCTGGCCGAAGACCCGGATGTGGTCGAGCGGCCCGTCCCACGCCGCGCTCCAGATCCCGTGGTGGCGCGCCCGGCCCAGCTGGAGCGGCCCGGGGCCCGCCCAGATGCCCGAGACCTGCGCCTGGCCGACCATCCTGTCGTCCACCCAGAGCGCGATCGTCTTCTTCTCCGCGTCGTACGTGCCCGTCAGCAGGGCCCAGTTCCGGACCGTCTCGACGTTGTCCGCCACGACCTGCTGCGCCGTCGCCGCCTGGCCCTTGTCGCCGGTCTGCACGCGGAACACCCAGGCCTTCTTGCCGTTGACGACCTCGAAGCCCAGCTCGAACGAGTACGAGACCCCGTCGCCCTGGCTCACCGCCATCCGGGAGCCGGTCTCGGCCACGTTGTAGGCGCGGGTCGAGACGGTGAAGCTCTTCGTGACGTCCACGGCCGCCTCGGCGCCCTGGGCGTACGAGTCGTCCGTGCCCTTGAACCTGACCTCGGTCCGCTTGGAGAGTTCCCCCAGCGAGGCGCCGGGGCCCAGGGCGATGCCCATCCGACCGTTGCGGTCGCGCAGCAGGTTCGGCTCGCCCGCCACGGTGGGGGAGTCGTCCTCCGGGGCCTTCGACTCGGGGGGCTCCGAGGACTGCTCCGAAGGGCTGGGCGAGCCCGAGCCGGAGGCCGCCGTCGTCGGCGTGCCGGAGGGCTCCCCGGAATCCTTGAGCAGGAAGAACGCCGTGCCCGCGGCGACCAGCACCACGGCCAGCGATCCGATCCCGACGGTCAACAGCCGCCGCTTGCGCCGCTGCGCCTCGCTGCGGTCGGCCATCGCCTGCCAGTCCGGCTGCGGCGCGGACGGGGCGAAGGACTCCGGCGCGGGTGCCGACCCCGGTCCCGACCCCGGTCCGAACGGCTCCGCCGGCCCGAACGGTTCCGCGGGCGCGAACGGTTCCGCCGGCGGGAACACCCCCAGGGGCCGACCCGGCCGCGGTTGCCCCGGCGGGGGCTCCTGCTGGTACGGATTCGGCTGCGCGGGCCCCGGTGCGCCGGCTCCCGGCTGCCCCGCGCCCGGCCGGCCGGCGTACCCGTCGGGTATCCCCTGCGGGAATCCGTAGCCACCGCCGCTCCCGGCGGCGGGGTCGGGCTGGGGGCTGTGCGGGCGATCCGTACCGTCAGTCATGGCACGGATGCTAAAACATCGCGGCGACCGAACGAACGGCCGACGGTTCCGATACGGTCGCGATCCGCCCGCCCCCGCCCGGGCCCCGGCCCGCTCCGGTACCCCAACTCACCCCGGCAGCTTGATGATCGGGAAGCTCCCCGTCGCGGTCGGCGCGTGCTCCGGCAGCCACAACACCGCCACCGCGCCCGCCGAGGCGCCCTCGCCGTCGGCGCCGCCCGGCGCCGCGACGTTGCGGAACGTCAGCCGGGCGCCCAACACCCGTGCCTGGCCCTCCGCGATGGTCAGGCCCAGTCCGTGCCCGACGCCCGCCCGGTCCGTCGACCCGGTCCGGAAACGGCTCGGGCCCTCCCGGAGCAGGGCCTCGGGGAAGCCCGGCCCGTGGTCCCGGACGCGCACGACGCGGCCCTCGACGTCGACCTGGATCGGCGGTTGCCCGTACCGCGCGGCGTTCGCCAGGAGGTTGCCGAGGATCCGCTCCAGCCGGCGCGGGTCGGTGCTGACGATCTCGTCCGCGACGATCCGCACGCCCGCCTCCGGCATCAGCGAGGTCACCCGCCGGCTCACGAACTCGCCCAGCGCCACGTCCTGGAGCTCGGCCCGTTCGGACGCGCTGTCCAGCCGGGCCACCTCCAGCACGTCCTCGACCAGCGCCCGCATCGCCTGCGCCCGGTCCCGCACCAGCTCCGTCGGCCGGCCCGGAGGCAGCAGTTCCGCCGCGGTGAGCAGGCCCGTCACCGGGGTCCGCAGCTCGTGCGCGATGTCCGCGGTGACCCGCCGTTCGGCCTCCAGTCGTTGCTGGAGGGCGTCCGCCATGGCGTCCACGGCCCGCGCCAGGTCGTCCGTCTCGTCCCGTACGACGCCGCCGACGGCGTCCCGCACCCGGACCTCGGGGTCCCCGTGCGCGACGCGCTGCGCGGCGGCGGCAGCCTTGCGCAGTCGGCGCGAGATCTGCCCGCCGATGAGCACGCCGAGCGCCGAGCCGCCGATGACGACGGAGAGGGAGCCGATGACCAGGGCCCGGTCCAGGTCGCGCACCATGTTGGCGCTCTCCCTGAAGGGGTGGTGCAGGGAGAGCACCTGCCCGTTGCCGAGCGGCACGGCGGCCCACACCTCCGGCGCCTTGCGCGGACGTTCCTGCACGTAGGTGCCGCGCCGGCCCGAGCGGGCCTTCTCCCTTAGCTGCGGGGGCAGTTCGGGGTCGTTGAGCTTGGCCCCCCAGATGGGCTTGCGGCCCATGTCGGCGTTGCGGGTGGCGATGTACTGGACGCGTTCCAGTTCGGCGTCGCGGGCGCTCTCCAGCATCGACACCCGGGCAGCACTGTGCACGACCAGGCTCAGCGCGACCGCGGTGAGGGCGCCCACGGCGGCGATGGCGAGTGTGATCTTCCAGCGGATCCCCGTGCGGAGGGTGAAGCGCCTCATGCCTTCAGCTTGTATCCGAAGCCCCGGACCGTCTCGATCCGGTCCTGACCGATCTTGGTGCGCAGCCGTTGGACGTGGACGTCCACGACGCGGGTGTCGCCGCCCCAGTCGTAGTCCCAGACGCGTTCCAGCAGTCGGTCGCGGGAGAGCACGGTGCCGGGCGCGGAGGAGAACTCCAGCAGCAGCCGCATCTCGGTCGGCGTCAGGGCCACGGCGGCGCCCGCCCTGCGGACCTCCATGCCCTCGGTGTCGACCTCCAGGTCGCCGAAGGACAGCACGCCGCGTTCCCCGTCGGGCCCCTCGCCGCCGCCCTGGCCGCCGTTCCGCGGTCCGCCGGCGTGCCCGAAGCGGCGCAGCACGGCGCGGATGCGGGCGACGAGGACGGAGCCGTCGAACGGTTTGGTGACGTAGTCGTCGGCGCCGGCCTCCAGACCGAGTACGACGTCGATGGAGTCGGCGCGCGCCGACAGCATGATCACGGGGACGGTGGACTCGTCGCGGATGCGGCGGCACAGGCTGACGCCGTCCATCCCCGGGACCATCACGTCCAGCAGGGCGATGTCGGGCCGGTCGGCCCGGAAGGACTCCAGCCCGGACAGCCCGTCGGGCATGGCGGTGACCACGAAGCCGTCGCGTTCCAGCGCCAGGGTCGTGGCCTCGCGGATGACGTCGTCGTCCTCCACGAACAGCACATGGGTCTCGGCCATGCCCAGCCTCACTTCAGTTCTTCTGCGTCAGGGCCGGCGCGGGCTGTCCGCCGCCGTCGACCACGTTGCTGTACTCCGTGTGCACACGGTCCTGCTCGGTGAACCGCTCCCCGTTCCAGCGGTACGTGATCACGTCCTCGCCTGAGGGGTAGGCCAGGGCGTCGCCCTTGCCGTAGACCTGTTTGATGAGCATCAGGTCGCCCCGGTCGATCTCCGCGTAGACGGGTGACTGTTCGTCCGTGAACACATTCTCGTACTTCCCGCCGTCCGCCCGGTACACGTACGAGCCGAGCCCGAGGGCGTCCGCGCACGACAGGACGTTGACGACGACGTCCACGGAGCCGCCGGCGGTGACCTTCCCGTAGCTCACGTCGATCGGGTACTCCTTGCCCGTGCAGGGCTTCAGGTCGCGTTTGACGGCCGGGCTGACCTTGGGGTCCGCCTTGAGCAGGGCCACCGCGTCGACCTTCTTGAGGGGGCTGCCGGACGCCGACGCGGGCGCGTTGCCGGGCGGGACGGGCGCGGTGTCCGCGCCCTCCGAGGGCCGGGAGGTCCTGGCCACCTGGTCGGTGTGCGCGGGGCCGCCGTCGCGCAGCCCGCTGCCGCCGGTGGAGCAACCGACCGCGAACAGCACGGTGCCGACGAGGACGACCGTCCCCGCCGACACCAGTACGAGCTGCCCCCTCCCGGCCCGGGCCGGGAGGGAGCCTCTGTCATTCAGGTCTGGGCCGTTCAGGCCGCGCACCGCTCCCGCCCCTCGTACCGGCTGGTGTGGTCGCCGCGTTCGAGCGCGCGCATGTCCAGATCCCGGCTCTCCAGCTCCTGCCGGAGCCGGGCCAGTGCGCGGTGCAGGGTGCTCTTCACGGTTCCCGTCGACATCCCGAGCGCCGCGGCCGTCTCCTCGGTGCTCATCTGCTCCCAGTGTCGCAGGACCACCACACTGCGCTGCTTGGGCGCGAGCACCTTGAGGATGTCCATGAGGAGGGCGCGGTCGGCGCGCTGGTCGGAGCCGTCCTCGACGGACGCGTCGGGGAGCTGCTCGGTGGGGACCTCGTCGAGCTTGCGGGCCCGCCACCACTCGGTCCGGGTGTTGATCATGACGCGGCGCAGGTAGGCGTCGGCCAGGGACTTGTCGGCGATGCCGTCCCAGCGGCCGTAGGTGCGCACCAGGGCCGTCTGGAGGAGGTCCTGGGCGTCCGTGGGGTCCGGGACCAGGCGCCGGGCACTGCGCAGCAGCGCGTCCTGCCGGGTGCGTACGTACTCCTCGAAACCGAGCACCTCGCCGTGCGCCATCTCTGACCGCCTCCGCTGCCGTCCAACCGTCTCCGCCGTCTTACGGGTCCGAAGGTACGGAGGGGTTGTCACGGCCCTGTGCGGGTGAGCCTTCGGTGGACGCACGGACAGCCGTAGGTTGTGTAACAGTGCCGTTGAGCTGCGGTTTCCCGGCCCGAAGCGGAATGGTTGAGTCAGCTACGAGCCGGGTTCGAGGGGTGCGCGACCGTCGCGGATTCAGCCCTGCGGCAACCGGTACATGCCCTGCGCGAGCGGTTCCACCAGTCCGTCGGAGACCAGCCCGTCCAGCGCCCGGGCCCGCTGCACCGGTTCGTCCCAGACGGTGTCGAGGACCGCTTGCGGAACCGCGCCGACCGCCTCGCGCAGGACCGCCAGCAGCTTGCCGCGCACCTGTCGGTCGGTGCCGGCGTACGTCTGCCCGCGGCGCGGCGGACCGTCGTGCGCGGGCTTCCCGGCGAGCCGCCACGCGCACAGGCCCGCCACCGGGCAGCGGACGCAGTCCGGGCTCCTGGCGGTGCACACCAGGGCGCCCAGCTCCATGGAGGCGGCCGCCCAGCGGGCCGCCGTCCCCTCGTCCGGGGGCAGCAGGGCGCGGGCGAGGCGGCGTTCGGCGGCGGTGGTGGCGTTCGGCGGATATTCGACCCCGGTAGCGGTGCGGGCGAACACCCGGCGCACGTTGGTGTCCAGCACCGCGTGCCGCTGCCCGTACGCGAAGGAGGCCACGGCGGCGGCCGTGTACTCGCCGATCCCGGGCAGCGCCAGCAACTGCCCGTGCTCGCGCGGTACGTCGCCGCCGTGCCGTTCCGTTATCGCGACGGCCGCGCCGTGCAGGCGCAGGGCGCGGCGGGGGTAGCCGAGCCGCCCCCAGGCGCGGACGGCCTCGCCGGGGGCCTCGGCGGCCAGCGCGGCCGGCCGGGGCCACCGGGCGAGCCACTGCTCGTACACCGGCAGGACCCGGCTGACGGGGGTCTGCTGGAGCATGAACTCGCTGACCATGACCCCCCAGGGGCCGGCTTCGGGCCGGCGCCAGGGCAGGTCGCGGGCGTGCTCGTCGAACCACGCGATGACGGGGGAGTGCAGCGCGTGGGCGACGTCGGGGGAAGGAGTGGTGGATGCAGTCATGGCAGACGGCATCCTGGCACGTTTCGGGCTCAGCGCGTCGGGCCCGGACCGGTGAACCAGACGGCCACGGGGGCTCGGCTCGCCCGTACGGCGGCCACGATCCGACTCATCACACCGGCCAGGGCGACCATCAGCAGGGCGCCGAGGGAGACCCCCAGCAGCAGACCCATCGCCACGTCGTGCGGATAGTGCACCCCGACGAAGACCCGGGAGAAGGCCATCAGCGCGGCCAGCGGCAGCGTCCACACGGCCAACCGGCGCGCGGCCATGGCCAGGCCGACGGCGGCGCCGCCCGCGATGGCGGAGTGGTTGCTGGGGAAGGACCAGTCGCCGTACGCCGGGCAGGCGATCAGTGAGGCGGCCGCCCCGGCGACGGCGCGGCAGGGCCGTTCCTCGTCGACGGTCGACTTCACCGTCTCGGAGACGACGTAGGTGAGGGCGGTGACGAGCGGCGCCAGGACGGCGAGGGCCACGGCCCGGTCGTCGTGCCCGCGCGAGCGCCACCAGACGGCTATGAAGAGCACACCGAAGAGCAGGAGCCCGTATTTGGTCTCGGCCTCGAACGCCGACTGCACCCAGGGGGGCGTGTCTCGGGCCAAGTCGGTGATGTCGCGATAGAGGTCGGAACTGTCCATGGTCACAGACCGTACTCAAGGCCGGATCATGGCCGCATCAGACCCTTGGCCGGAACTTTGCGATCCGCTCTGCTCCCGCAGGCTGATCATCGGCAAAACCTGCCGGTTGTGCGGCATGGGGGGCACTGATCGCGGCGGGAGTTCTCGTAAGGTTCGGTGCGTGGGATCTATGCGCAATCCGGTCGGGCCGCTCCCCTCTTCCATCTACTGGCGACGGAGGGCCGTGTTGGCGTCCGTTGTGGCGCTCCTCGCCCTCCTCGCCGTATGGACCGTCAGTTCCGGCGCGGGCAAATCGAGTACGAACGGCAAGGGCGGGGACGGCTCCGGCCCGCAGGGCACGATCACGGCGGGTCCGTCCCCGTCGGGGCCGGCGATCAGTCAGGCCCCGGGCGGCCGGGTCGAGTCGAGCGGCGGCGGCGGAACGGGCTCCGGCGCCGACGGCGGCGCGGGCAGCGCCGGCAAGAACGGCGAGCCCGGGGGCGGCAACGGCTCGGGCGGCGGCGCCGGTTCGGCCGGCGCGGCCGGCTCCGCGGGCTCGGGCAGCGGCGCCGGCGCGGCGCAGGTGCCGGCGGACTCCCCCCTGCCCACGTGCCCCGCCGGTGCGCTGCGGTGGGAGGTCACGAGCGTCAAGAACGAGTACGAGCCGAACGAGAAGCCCCGTCTCGAACTGCTCGTCCGCAACACCTCCGGCAGCACCTGCAAGGTCGGACTCGGCCCGAAGCAGGCGGTCCTGACGGTCACCCAGTCCACCGGCGCCAAGGTCGTCTGGTCCTCCGGCGACTGCCCGACGGGCGCCGCGGAGGTGTTCTTCCGGGTGCCGGCGCAGGGCGAGACGAAGCAGTCCCTGGAATGGGACCGCACGTTCAGCGCCGCGGACCAGTGCCAGACACCGCCGCCGGGCACCGCGGCCCCCGGCACCTACGCGGTCGAGGTCAAGGCCCCGGGCATGCCGGTGGCGCAGGCGTCCTTCGTCCTGAAGCAGGACTGAGGCTCCGGCGGCGACGCCGGGGGCATCCGGGCAGCCGGGCGCCCGGGGCGCCGGGACCGTCCGGGGTCAGACGTAGCGTTCGAGGATGGAGGACTCCGCGAGGCGCGACAGGCCCTCGCGGACGCTCCGGGCGCGGGCTTCGCCGACGCCGTCCACCGTCTGGAGGTCGTCGACGCTCGCCGCGAGCAGCTTCTGCAGTCCGCCGAAGTGCTCCACCAGCCGCTCGATGATCGCCCCCGGCAGCCGCGGCACCTTCGCCAGCAGCCGGTACCCGCGCGGCGAGACCGCCGAGTCCAGGGTCTCGGGGGAGCCCGTGTAGCCGAGGGCCCGCGCCACGATCGCCAGTTCCAGCAGCTCCGGGTGCGTCAGCGCGTCCAGCGCGGGGAGCGCCTCCTCCACCGTGCGGGAACGCTTCGCCGTCGGCTCCGGGACGTAGTCGCGGATCACCAGCTCCCGCTCCTGCTCGATGCCGACCGTCAGCTCGTCCAGCTGCAGCGACAACAGTCGCCCGTCCGTGCCCAGTTCGATCACGTACTCGGCGATCTCGGTCGCGATCCGGCGGACCATTTCCAGCCGCTGGGCGACCGCGGTCACGTCGCGGACCGTCACCAGGTCCTCGATCTCCAGCGCGGACAGCGTTCCGGCGACCTCGTCGAGGCGCAGTTTGTACCGTTCCAGCGTGGCCAGGGCCTGGTTCGCCCGCGACAGGATCGCCCCGGACTCCTCCAGGACGCGGCGCTCGCCGTCCACGTACAGCGCGATCAGCCGCATCGACTGCGACACCGACACGACGGGGAAGCCGCACTGCTTGGACACGCGGTCCGCCGTGCGGTGCCGGGTGCCGGTCTCCTCGGTGTGGATCGACGCGTCCGGCACCAGCTGCACGCCGGCCCGCAGGATCTTCGTGATGTCCTTGTCCAGGATGAGCGCGCCGTCGAGCTTGCACAGCTCGCGCAGCCGCGTCGCGGTGAACTCCACGTCCAGCACGAAACCGCCGGTGCACATCGCTTCGACGGACTTGTCCATGCCGAGGACGATGAGCCCGCCCGTGTTGCCGCGGACGATCCGCTCCAGGCCGTCACGCAAGGGCTGACCAGGTGCGACCGCGCTCAGCGAGGCACGCATCATGGCCTCCTGCTTGGAGCTCGCGCCCGACTTGCCGGATGCTGCTGCCCCGTCCTTGGCTGCCACTGCACTCCTCCGGTCGCGGGTCGTACCGCCCCGCGCCACGGGCACGAGGGCGTGCGTACGGCCGGGCGGACCAGCGCAAAGTCTACCGGCGCGGGCTGTGCCCCCGCCGTTCCTCGGCCGGTACCCGTGCAGCGGACGGTTTCGGGAGGCCCCTGACCTGCTGCCCCGCCGGTTGGTGGACCCTTCGATTCCGCTCCGGGCCGGGCTCCGGGGACGTCGGCCGGCGCGGCCTGCGCCCGTCGGCGTGGCTCTCCCCGCGCCGTCCGCTACTCCGCCGCGCGCTCCTTGGCCGGCGTACGGGAACGGCCGCGCGGCAGCGCCCGCAGCGCCTCGCCCATGTCCGCGACCTCCGTCACCTTCATGCCCGCCGGAACCTTGCCCGGGTCCGCCGGCACCAGCGCGTGCGTGAAGCCCAGCCGGTGCGCCTCCGCGAGCCGCCGCTGCACGCCGGTCACCCGCCGCACCTCACCGGCGAGGCCCACCTCGCCGATCGCCACCAGGTTCTTCGGCAGCGGCACGTCACTGGCCGCCGAGGCCAGCGCCAGCGCGATCGCCAGGTCCGCGGCCGGCTCGGTCAGCTTCACCCCGCCGACGGTCGCGCTGTAGATGTCCCGCTTGCCCAGCGCCGTGATCCGGCCGCGCTGCTCCAGCACCGCCAGCATCATCGAGACGCGCGAGGTCTCCAGCCCGGACGTGGTCCGACGGGGCGAGGGGATCTGCGAGTCCACGGTCAGCGCCTGCACCTCGGCGACCAGCGGGCGCTTGCCCTCCAGGGTCACCGTCAGACAGGTCCCGGGCACCGCCTCGGCGCGCCGGGTCAGGAAGAGGCCGCTCGGGTCGGCGAGCCCGGTGATCCCCTCGTCGTGCAGCTCGAAGCAACCGACCTCGTCGGTGGCCCCGTACCGGTTCTTCACGCCGCGCACCAGGCGCAGCCGCGCGTGCCGGTCGCCCTCGAAGCTCAGCACCACGTCCACCAGGTGCTCCAGCAGGCGGGGGCCCGCGATGGCCCCGTCCTTGGTGACGTGGCCGACGAGGATCGTGGACATGCCCCGCTCCTTGGAGGCCCGGATCAGCGCCCCGGCCACCTCGCGCACCTGGGCCATGCCGCCGGGCGCGCCGTCGATCTCGGGGGAGGCGATGGTCTGTACGGAGTCCAGGACCAGCAGGGCCGGCTTCACGGCGTCGAGGTGGCCCAGCACCGCGGACAGGTCGGTCTCGGCGGCGAGGTAGAGGTGGTCGCTGAGGGCGTTGATCCGGTCGGCCCGCAGCCGCACCTGGCTCGCCGACTCCTCGCCGGTGACGTACAGGGTGCGGTGGTCGCCGTTGGCGGCCTTGGCCGCGACGTCGAGCAGCAGCGTCGACTTGCCGACGCCCGGCTCACCGGCCAGCAGGACGACGGCCCCGGGGACGAGGCCGCCGCCGAGGACGCGGTCCAGCTCGTCGACGCCGGTGCTGCGGGCCGTCGCCGTCCGTCCGTCGACCTGGCCGATCGGCAGCGCGGGCGCGGACACCCGCCCGGCCGCGGTGGTCCGCACGGCGGGGGCGCCGCCCATCTCCTCGACCGTCCCCCAGGCCTGGCACTCCGGGCAGCGCCCGAGCCATTTCGCGGTCGTGTAGCCGCACTCGGTGCAGCGGTAGGACGGCCGGTCCTTGGCGGATGAACGAGCGGTGCGGGCAGCCATGGGCCCACGGTAGCGGCCGGCACCGACAACGTTGGACGGAGCCGGTCGTCAGGGAGGCTGTCAGCGAGGCTGTCAGCGCGGTGGCGATCTGTTCACCCGTAAGGACTAAAACTGCTGAAGGCTTCCGGGCCGTCACCGGCGCGCCGCCTACGGTCGCCAGGTGAACAGCAGCGACCAGCGACATCCCGTACCGCGCACCGGCGCACACCGGGCGCACGGGCGCACACCCACCGCGGGACCGACGGGGAGCGCGCCCGCCCCTGCCGACGGCGCTGTCGAGGGGGCCGCGTGGCCCGAGGGGACGGGGCCCGGACGGACGGCTGCCGGGCGGCCGGGCGCGGCCGGCGCCCCGGACGCCGCCGGCGAGCCGCCGAACCCGCCGACACCGCCGACCCCGGCGCCCTCACCGCCGCAGCCGAACCAGCCGCCGCCCTTCCGGCACGAGCCCTACCTGGACGGCCTGTTCACGTACTGCCTGTCGGTGCTGTGCGACCACGACGCCGCCACCGACGTACTCGGTGACGTCCTCGCCGTCGCCGAACGGCACCCCGGGCGCTGCCCCGACGAGGGGGAACGGCGGGCCTGGCTGTACGCCCTCGCCCGTTGGGCCTGCCTGCGCCGGCTCGCCGAGCAGCGGCGCGCGCGCCAAGGGGCGCACTGCGCCCGGCGTGCGCCGGAGCATGGGCATCCCGACCGTGCGCCGGAGGAGCGCCGCGGGCTCGACGTCAGCGCCTACCGCCGTACGGAACTGGCCCGGCTCGCCTGGCCCGAAGCCGCCGGCACCACCCCCGAGCAGCGCGAGGCCCTCGAACTCGCCGTCCGCCACCGCCTCGGCGTCCCCGAGCTCGCCTCCGTCCTCGGCACCGCCCCCGCGGCCGCCCGGGAACTGTTGTCCGGGGCCGCCTGCGAGGTGGAACGCACCCGTGCCGCGCTCGCCGTCGTCGAGACCGGCAACTGCCCGGTCGTCTCCCGCCTCACCGGCGACGACGGGGACGGGGGCGACGGCAACGTGCTGCTGTCCAGCTCCCTGCGCGCCGAACTCGTCCGCCACGTCGACGACTGCCCGCGCTGTCGCCGCGCCGCCGAACGCGTCGGTGCGGGCGCGCCCTGGCCCGGCACCGGCGGCGTCAACGCCGCGCTCCCGCTCGTTCCGGCCCCCCGCCCCGCCGTCCACGCCGCCATGCTCCGCTCCGGACGCCGCCGCGGCGGTCGCCCCGGCCCGCGCTTCGACCGGACCGGCTTCCCCATGGACCCCAAGGACCGCGCCGCCCGCCGCGACCGGCTCCGGGCCCGCGTCGTGACCACCACCGTCGTCGCGACCGTCGTCGCCGCGCCGGTCATCGCGCTGTGGGCCGCGTACCGGGGTGCGCCCAGCACCGGCGAACCCGTCGGGGGCGAGGGCACCCGGATCTCCGCCGGCGAGTCCGACATCCCGCCGCCGTACGCCGACGGCCGCACGCTCACCGCGTACGAGAACACCGGCAACACCGCCTACACCACCGGCGAGCCGGGCTTCGCTCCGGGCGCCGCCGGCCCCGACGTCTCCGTCGAGGTCATCAGCGTCGGCCAGCCCCCGACCCCGGAAGCGGCCGGTCCGGGCAGCCCCGGCCGGCTCACCGCGTCCGCCACCACCCGGGGATCCGTCACCCTGCTCACCCTCACCGCCTCGGGCGGCAGCCCCGTCGACTGGCGGCTCTGGTCGGACGCCCCGTGGCTGCGGGCGAGCCGGACGGCGGGCACGATGCGGCCCGGAGAATCGGTCACCCTGCGGATCACGGTGGACGCCGCCGCCCAACCCGTCGGCGCCTGGAGTGCCCGGGTCGGGGTGGACCCGGCCGGCGCGGTCGTCGCCATCCAGGGCCGGGGCCGCCCGGCCCCCGCCCCGGAGCCCCCGCCGGCGCCCGCCCCGACCCCCACGCCCACCCCGAAGCCGACCCCGACGCCCACGCCCACGCCGACCCCCACGCCGACACCGACCCCGACCCCGACGGATCCGGGCACCCCGACGCCGACGCCGGAACCCTCCTCAGGAGGAACGGTTTCCCCCGACCCGGGCCCGACGCCGGTCGGGGGGTAGGGGGAAGCGGCCTGAACTCCGCGTCGGGCCGCGTCCCGCGTCGGGCCGGTTCCGCGCCCGGCCGGGTTCCCGCGTCAGGCCGGGTCCGCCGGGTGCGGGGCCATCGGCAGTAGGGACGCCAGCCGCGCCTCGCAGAGGGCGACGAGGGCCTCGTACCCCTCCTTGCCCATCAGCTCCGTCAGCTCCGGTCGGTACGACACGTACACCGGGTCGCCCGCGCCGTGCGCCGACGTCGCCGACGTGCACCACCAGTGCAGGTCGTGGCCGCCCGGACCCCAGCCGCGCCGGTCGTACTCGCCGATCGACACCTGCAGGATCCGGGTGTCGTCCGGGCGGTCGATCCAGTCGTACGTGCGCCGGATGGGCAGCTGCCAGCACACGTCCGGCTTCGTCTCCAGCGGCTCCTGGCCGCTCTTGAGCGCCAGGATGTGCAGGGAGCAGCCCGCGCCCGCCGGGAACCCGGGCCGGTTCAGGAAGACGCAGGCGCCGTCCCAGCGGCGGGTCTGCTTCTCCCCGTCGTCGTCGAACTGCGTCCAGCCGCCCTCGCTGCCGACGTCGTGGAACTGCCACACCTCGGGCGTGAGCCGGGCGACGTGCTCCGCGACGCGCTTCTCGTCGTCCTCGTCCGAGAAGTGCGCGCCGAGCGTGCAGCAGCCGTCGGAGGCGCGGCCCGGCTGGATGCCCTGGCAGCCGCTGCCGAAGATGCAGGTCCAGCGCGAGGTCAGCCAGGTCAGATCGCAGCGGAAGACCTGCTCGTCGTCCGCCGGATCGGGGAATTCCACCCAGGCCCGGGGGAAGTCCAGGCCCTTCTCGTCAGGCTCCTTGCCCTTGTCCTTCTTCGAGCGGGTCTTGTTGGCCTTCTTCGTATTTGGCACAAACCCAAGCCTAAGCGCCCCTTACTCCACCCCTACGCGTCCCGCCCAGTAGCGTTTCTCGTATGAGACTCGGTGTCCTTGACGTGGGTTCGAACACGATTCATCTGCTGGTGGTGGACGCGCACCCCGGCGCGCGCCCCCTGCCCGCGCACTCGCACAAGGTGCAGCTGCGGCTGGCGGAGCTCCTCGACGAGCACGGCGCCGTGGGCCCGGAGGGCATCGACCGGCTCGTCACGGTCATCGGCGACGCCGTGCAGGCCGCCGAGGACAAGGGCTGCGAGGACCTGCTGCCCTTCGCGACCAGCGCGGTGCGCGAGGCCACCAACGCGGACGAGGTCCTCGCCCGCGTCCAGGCCGAGACCGGCCTCGACCTGCCCGTCCTCAGCGGCGAGGACGAGGCCCGGCTGACCTTCCTGGCGGTCCGGCGCTGGTTCGGGTGGTCCGCCGGCAAGCTCCTGGTGCTGGACATCGGCGGCGGCTCGCTGGAGATCGCCTTCGGCATCGACGAGGACCCCGACAAGGCCGTCTCCCTCCCCCTCGGTGCCGGCCGGCTCACGTCCGCCTGGCTCCCCGGCGACCCGCCGGCCCCGGCGGACGTGAAGGCGCTGCGCAGACACGTCCGGGCCCAGATCGCCCGTACCGTCGGCGAGTTCAGCCGCTCCGGCCTGCCGGACCACGTCGTGGCCACGTCGAAGACCTTCAAGCAGCTGGCCCGCATCGCGGGCGCGGCCCGGGAGGCCGACGGCCTCTACATCCAGCGCGACCTGACCCGGAAGTCGCTGGTCGAATGGGTCCCGCGGCTCGCGTCGATGACCACCCTGGAACGCACGGCCCTCCCGGGCGTCTCCGAAGGCCGCGCCTCCCAACTCCTGGCCGGCGCCCTGGTGGCGGAAGCCACGATGGACCTCTTCGGCGTGGACGAACTGGAAATCTGCCCCTGGGCCCTCCGCGAGGGCGTCATCCTCCGCAGACTGGACCACCTGCCGTAGGGAGTCGGGCGGCGGGGATCCGGGGCGGGCGGAGTGTCCTCGACCCGGATCAGGGAGGTTCGGGGGCTTCCCGCCGACCCCACCGACCCGGACGCGGGGTGCACCGCCCACCCCCGACCCCGTCCATCCCGGTGACCCCCACCCCGAAGCCACCGGCCCCCGCCCCCCGACCCCGGCGGCGGGGGACCCGTAATCTGTCCCCGTGGCAGAACCAGTCCGGATCCCGAAAGTCGCGCTCTCCACGGCCTCCGTCTACCCGGAGTCCACGGCGACCGCCTTCGAGATCGCCGCGCGCCTCGGGTACGACGGCGTGGAGGTCATGGTCTGGACGGACCCGGTCAGTCAGGACGTCGACGCGCTGCGCCGGCTGTCCGACCAGCACCACGTACCGATCCTGGCCATCCACGCCCCCTGCCTGCTGATCACCCAGCGGGTGTGGTCGACCGATCCGTGGATCAAGCTCCAGCGGGCCCGGGCGGCGGCCGAGCGGCTCGGGGCCTCGACCGTGGTCGTGCACCCGCCGTTCCGGTGGCAGCGGCAGTACTCGCGGGAGTTCGTCGGCGGGATCTGGCGGATGGCGGACGAGACGGACGTCCGGTTCGCCGTGGAGAACATGTACCCGTGGCGCTACCGGGACCGCGAGATGCTCGCTTACGCCCCGGAGTGGGACGTCACCAAGGACGACTACCGGCACTTCACCGTCGACCTCTCCCACACCGCGACCGCGCGTACGGACGCCAACGCCATGATCGACCGGATGGGCGACCGGCTCGCCCACATCCACCTCGCCGACGGCAACGGATCGGCGAAGGACGAGCACCTGGTGCCCGGCCGGGGTAGCCAGCCCTGCGCGGAGCTGCTGGCCGGCCTGGCCCGTACGTCTTTCGACGGGCACATCGTCATCGAGGTCAACACGCGGCGGGCGATGTCCTCCGCCGAGCGCGAGGCCGACCTCGCCGAGGCGCTGGCCTTCACCCGGCTGCACCTCGCGGACCCGGCGCGGCGCCGATGAGCGAGCCCGTGAAGCGGCGTCGCGGTCCCGGCCGGCCCCGGCAGGACGAGGTCGGGGACGGTCCCGGTACGCAGGAGGTCATCCGGCTCGCGGCCCGGGAGGTGTTCGCGGAGCGCGGCTACGACAAGACGTCCGTGCGCGGCGTCGCGAAGCTGGCCGGCGTGGACCCGGCGCTGGTGCACCACTACTTCGGCAGCAAGGACGAGCTGTTCGCCGCCGCGATCGAGCTGAGCATGGAGCCCGCCCTGGTCGTCCCGGCGGTGCTGGGCGAGGGCCCGGACGGCATCGGGGAGCGGCTCGCCCGCTACTTCCTCGGCGTCTGGGAGAACCCCGTCACCCGGGCCCCGATGCTCGCGGTCATGCGGTCGGCCCTCACCCACGAGGCGGCGGCGAAGGTCCTGCGCGGGTTGATCCTGCGCCGGGTCCTGGAGCGGGTCGCCGCCGATCTGGACGTGCCCGAGCCCACCTTCCGGGCCGAGCTGGCCGCCTCGCACATGGTCGGGATCGCGATCCTGCGCTACGTCGTCCAGGTCGAGCCGCTGGCGTCGGCGGACCCTGAGGACATCGTGGCCCTCGTGGCACCGACGCTCCAGCGGTACCTGACCGAAGAATGAGCCGTCCGTCCCGGCATCCGGACGCCCTGTCCGTATCGCGGGCGACAGGCGTAGCCTCGTAACTGTTTCATATCTACAGTCGCGGCCGAGTCCGTCGGGCCGGCCGCACTCATGGGGAGTGAACCCGATGCCCGAGCTGAGGTCCCGCACCGTCACCCACGGCCGCAACATGGCAGGCGCGCGTGCGCTGATGCGCGCGTCGGGCGTAGCGAGCGAGGACATCGGCAAGCCGATCATCGCGGTCGCCAACTCCTTCACCGAGTTCGTCCCGGGCCACACCCACCTGGCGCCCGTCGGTCGGATCGTCTCCGACGCCATCCGCGAGGCCGGTGCGATCCCGCGCGAGTTCAACACCATCGCGGTCGACGACGGCATCGCCATGGGCCACGCCGGAATGCTGTACTCGCTGCCCTCGCGCGACCTGATCGCCGACTCGGTGGAGTACATGGTCGAGGCGCACTGCGCCGACGCGCTGATCTGCATCTCCAACTGCGACAAGATCACCCCCGGCATGCTGATGGCCGCGATGCGCCTCAACATCCCGGTCGTGTTCGTGTCGGGCGGCCCGATGGAGGCCGGCCAGGCCACCCTCGTCGACGGCACCGTCCGCAAGCTCGACCTGATCGACGCCATGGTCGACGCCTCCAACGAGAACGTCTCCGACGAGGACGTCCTGCGCATCGAGGAGAACGCCTGTCCGACGTGCGGTTCGTGTTCGGGCATGTTCACCGCCAACTCGATGAACTGCCTCGCCGAGGCCATCGGCCTGGCCCTCCCGGGCAACGGCTCGGTCCTCGCCACGCACACCGCCCGCCGCGCCCTGTACGAGAACGCCGGCCGCACGGTCGTGGAGATCACCAAGCGCTACTACGAGGGCGACGACGAGTCGGTCCTGCCCCGCAACATCGCCAACCGGCAGGCCTTCGAGAACGCCATGGCCCTCGACATCGCGATGGGCGGCTCCACCAACACGATCCTGCACCTGCTGGCCGCGGCGCAGGAGGCGGGCCTGGAGTACGACCTGACCGACATCGACGAGGTGTCGCGCCGCGTGCCGTGCCTGTCGAAGGTCGCCCCGAACGTGGCGCCCGGCGGCACGTACTACATGGAGGACATCCACCGGGCCGGCGGCATCCCCGCCATCCTGGGCGAGCTGCACCGCGGCGGGCTGCTCAACAAGGACGTCACCTCCGTCCACTCGGACAACCTGGAGGACTGGCTCGCCGAGTGGGACGCCCGCTCCGGCACCGCCTCCGACGTCGCGATGGAGCTGTGGCACGCCGCCCCCGGCTGCAAGCGCTCCGCGACCGCCTTCTCGCAGTCCGAGCGCTGGGAGACCCTCGACCTCGACGCCGAGGGCGGCTGCATCCGCTCGGTCGAGCACGCGTACTCCAAGGACGGCGGCCTCGCCGTCCTGCGCGGCAACATCGCGGCCGACGGCTGCGTCGTGAAGACGGCCGGTGTCGACGAGTCGATCTGGACCTTCGAGGGCCCGGCCGTCGTCTGCGAGTCGCAGGACGAGGCCGTCGACAAGATCCTCCGCAAGGAGATCAAGGCGGGCGACGTCGTCGTCATCCGCTACGAGGGCCCGCGCGGCGGCCCCGGCATGCAGGAGATGCTCTACCCGACGTCCTTCCTCAAGGGCCGCGGCCTCGGCAAGGTCTGCGCGCTCGTCACGGACGGCCGCTTCTCCGGCGGCACCTCGGGCCTGTCCATCGGCCACGCCTCCCCGGAGGCGGCCTCGGGCGGCACCATCGCCGTCGTCGAGGACGGCGACCGGATCCGGATCGACATCCCGAACCGCTCGATCGAACTCCTCGTCGACGACGCCACCCTCGCCGCCCGCCACGAGGCCCTCGGCGGCGTCTACGCCCCGAAGGACCGCGAGCGCACGGTCTCCGCGGCCCTGCGCGCCTACGCCGCGATGGCCACCAGCGCCGACAAGGGCGCGGTCCGCGACGTGTCCCGCCTGGGCTGAGCCCCACCCGCTCCGCACCCCGCCGGGCGCGTCACCACCCGGCGGGGTTCCGCGCGTCCACGGCGAACACGTTCCCGTCGGGCGCGGACGCGAACACCCGCCCGTCGGCGACGACGGGGGCGGGCAGGCCCGAGCTGACGGTGCGCTGCCCGGCGGCCATCCGGGGCGGCGTCTGGCCCGTGATCCGCCCGGCCGCCGCGTCGACCGCCAACAGGCGGCCGTCCGACGCCGTCAGGTAGACCCGACCGTCGACGGGTACGGGCCGGGAGGCGCTCGCCGCCCCGGTCTCCAGCCGCCACAGTTCCCTGGTCGCGTCGACGGCGACCAGCCCGCCCTGCGCCCCGAAGCAGTACACGGTGCCGTCGCCGGCGAGGCCCGCCTCGACTTCGAAGAGCGGCGTCGACAGGTGGACCCGTTGCACGGCGCGGCTCGTCAGGTCCACCCGCACGATGCCGCCCGTGCGGGCTCCCGCGTCGTTGTCGAGCAGGTGGAGCGATCCGCGTGCCGTGCCGACGGGCAGCAGCCTGCCCCCGGTGCGGACCTGCCAGCGCACGGTCCCGTTCCCCGCGTCCACCTCGGCGACCTGCGTCGACCTGCCGTCCGGGTCGGGTGTCGCGGAGTAGAACGCGGCGCTGCCCGGCCCGGTCGCCGGGGCGCCCCACCAGCTGGCTCCCGGCGCGCCGCGCCGGGTCCAGCGCTGTTCGCCGGTCGCCGCGTCGAGGGCGACGAGGCTCCCGTCGACGGCGACGAGGAGTACGTGCTGCCCCGCCGCCACCACCCGGGTACCGCCGGAGAGCCGGTGCTGCCAGCGTTCCGCCCCGCTCGCGGGGTCGAGGGCCTTGAGGCGTTCGCTGCCCGGCGGTTCCACGAGGACCAGCCCCCCGGCGTGCACGGGAGCGGCGGCGGCCGCCGACGACTGCCCCGGCGTACCGGCCGGGACCGACCAGGTGACCGCGCCGTCGGCGGGGTCCAGCCGGGCGGCGGTCAGACCCCGTCCGGAGCAGAAGAGCCCGCCGCCCCCGGCCGAGCAGGCGGCGGTGTGCCCGCCCGGGGACACCGCCCAGGGGGCGAAGGCCTTGCCGACCGGCGCCGAAGGGGGCGGTACGGGCCGCTCCACGGGCGCGGCCGTGGCTCCGAACCCCAGGTGGACGCCGGCCGCGCCGGCCACGAGCAGCAGCCCGATCCCACCGACCAGCGGCCCGCGCCCCCACCGCCGGGCGGGCGGCAGCTCCGCCGGCGGCTCCGCCGGCGGCTCCGTCGCCGACGGGGGGACCGGGTCGCGGTCGCGCAGGTGCGTGAGCTCGTCCTCGGGCACCGGTCGACGCGGCTGCGGTATGAACGAGTGCGTGTCCTCGGCCGTCCGGCTGGTCACGGTCCGGATCTCGGCGATCAGCGCGTCGGCGGTCGGCCGCTCGTCGGGATCCTTGGCCAGGCAGCGGGCCACGATGGGAACGAGCCGCGCCGGGAGCTGCGTCAGGTCGGGTTCGCTGTGCACCACCTGGTACGCGACCAGGTAGTGGCTGTCGGAGTCGAAGGGTCCCCGCCCGGTCGCCGCGTGCACGAGCACCGCGCCCAGCGCGAACACGTCGGCGGCCGTCCCCACGTCACGGGGCCGCTGGAACTGCTCCGGCGCCATGAACGGCGGCGTCCCGATCAGCTTGCCGGTCTCGGTGTGCAGGTCGCTGTCGGCGGGGCGGGAGATCCCGAAGTCGATGACGCGCACCCCGTCCGGGGCCATCAGGACGTTGCTCGGCTTCAGGTCCCGGTGCACGACCCCGGCCCGGTGGATGTCCCGCAGCGCCTCGGCCAGCCCGGCGGCGAGCCGGGTCAACTCGACGGCGTCCAGCACCCGTTCCCGTACCCGCTCGGACAGCGTCGGGGCGTCGACGAACAGGGTGGCCATCCAGGGCCGCTCGGCATCGGGGTCCGCGTCCACGACGGGAGCGGTGAACGCCCCGCTGACCCGCCGCGCGGCGGCGACCTCCTGCCGGAACCGCGCCCGGAACTCGGGATCCACCGCGTGCTGGGCGTGCACGACCTTGACGGCGAGTTTCAGCCCGGAGCTGGAGGCGGCCAGGTGGACGACGCCCATGCCCCCGGAGCCGAGTACGGATTCGAGCCGGTACTGACCGGCGTACTCCGGAAAACCCGCGTAGTCCGTACGCCGCGACTGCACCGCTCACCACCCCCGCCGGAGCCTAGTCGATGGTCCGTGGGAACATCCAAGGGCTCGTCACCCCGCGCGCGTTGCGCGGGGACACATCCAAGGGGGGATGTTCCACATGTCCGTTGAGAACGATTCAAGCCAGGCACAGGGCCTCACCGCCGCCTCCGGCCTCCCGACGTACCCGCTCGCACCCGGCCACCGCGTCAACGTGCGCAACGGCCCCGGAACCAACTACTCGGTCGTCGAGACCCTGCCGCTCGGCGGGTACGTGACGATCCGCTGCCAGTGCCCCGGAACGACGGTCAGCGGCCCGTACGGCACCACGAACCTGTGGGACTGCATCGGCAACAACCGGTTCGTCTCCGACGCGTACGTGAAGACCGGCACCGACGGCTACGTCGCCGGCCGCTGCGACTGAGCGACGGAGCGACTGGGCGACTGGGCGACTGGGCGACTGGGCGACTGGGCGACGGAGCGACTGGGCGACCGACCGGGCCGACCCGCCCCGGGGTCCGCGCCCCGCGACGCGTCCCGTTCACCCGTCCCGTGAACGTCCCGTCACCCGTTCCGCCACGCGAGACGCCCCCGGCCGGCGCGGCCCGCCGGGGGATAATCGCCGCTGTGAGCGACGACGAGCAGCGAGACCAGCACCAGGAGCCCGGCCAGGGCGGCACCGACGGCGGCACCGACGGTCAGGGGCGGACCACCCCGTCCGCCGAGCCCGCCCCCGGCCCCCGCCCCGAGCCGATCCGATTCTTCGGGACCACCTGGGTGGACCACGACAACGGCTACGCCGCGCGCCGCGCCGGCGTCGCCGTCGGCGCGCTCGTCGCCGCCGTCGCCGGCGCCTACCTGCTGCGCCTGGCCTACGAGGGCCTGGAAATCGGCAACGTCGGTCCGTTCCTCAGCATCTCCGTCGTCATCCTCTTCGCGATCGCCAGCTCCATCGCCTTCGCCAAGACCTGGGAGTCCTTCGGCCGCCGCGCCGCCCCGTCCTCCGACGAGGCCGCCCTCAAGGGGCTGAAAGCGATCGGTTTCATCGGCTCCCTCATCGCGTACTTCCTGCGCTGCCTGATCGAGGCCCCCAGCGAGAAGCTGCACCGGGCCGAGTACGAGCGTGCCGTCGCCGAGTTCGCACGGCGCCGCAGCTCCCGTACGGGCAACCCCGCCGCCCGCCGCCCCCAGCGCAAGAAGTAGCGGCACCTCCCCACCAGCCCGCCCGAACCCGCGGTGCCCGGCCGATTGACGCCCCGGCACCGCCAGGAGCATTATTCATCACATGATGAATAAACTGCCGGAGGGAACGGTCTCCCTCACCACCGACACCCCCGCCGTCCACGCCCGCGACCTCACCGTCCGCCGCGGCGCCGGCCGCACCCCCCGTACCGTCCTCGACGCCCTCGCCTTCGACGTCCCCCGCGGCCGCATCACCGGCCTCCTCGGGCCCTCCGGCTGCGGAAAGTCCACCCTCCTGCGCGCCGTCGTCGGCACCCAGGCCCACGTCACCGGCACCCTCGACGTCATCGGCCGCCCCGCCGGCCACCCGGACCTCCGCGCCCGGATCGGCTACGTCACCCAGGCGCCCTCCGTCTACGACGACCTCACCGTCCGGCAGAACCTCGACTACTTCGCCGCCGTCCTCGACCCCGGCCGCGCCGCCGCCGGCCGCCGCGCCGAAACCGTCACCCGCGCCATCGCCGACGTCGACCTCACCACCCGCGCCGACGCCCTCGCCGGCAACCTCTCCGGAGGCCAGCGCAGCCGCGTCTCCCTCGCCGTCGCCCTCCTCGGCACCCCCGAACTCCTCGTCCTGGACGAACCCACCGTCGGCCTCGACCCGGTCCTGCGCCGCGACCTGTGGAACCTCTTCCACGACCTCACCGCCCGCCGCGGCGCCACCATCCTCGTCTCCTCCCACGTCATGGACGAGGCCGAGCGCTGCCACGACCTGCTCCTCATGCGCGACGGCCGGATCCTCGCCCAGGACACCCCCGAAGCCCTGCGCACCCGCACCGGCTCCGCCACCGTGGAAGAGGCCTTCCTCCGCCTCGTCGACGAAGCCCCCGCGACGGCCCTCGCCCCCGCGACGGCCCTCGCCCCCGCGACGGCCCTCGCCCCCGCGACGGCCCTCGCCGCCGAAGGAACCCTCCGATGAACGGCGCCCGCACCCTCGCCACCGCCGCCCGCGTCCTGCGTCAGCTCCGCCACGACCCGCGCTCCATCGCCCTGATGCTGCTGGTCCCCGTCCTGATGCTGACCCTGCTGCGCTTCGTCTTCGACGGCAGCCCGCAGACCTTCGACACGACCGGCGCGAGCCTCCTCGGGATCTTCCCCCTCATCACCATGTTCCTGATCACCTCGATCGCCACCCTCCGCGAACGCACCTCCGGCACCCTGGAACGCCTCCTCGCCATGCCCCTCGGCAAGGGCGACCTCATTGCCGGCTACGCCCTCGCCTTCGGCGCCGTCGCCGTCGTCCAGTCCCTCCTCGCCACCGGACTCGCCCTTTGGGCCCTCGACCTCGACGTCATCGGCTCCCCCTGGCTGCTCCTCCTCGTCGCCCTCCTCGACGCCCTCCTCGGCACCGCCCTCGGCCTGTTCGTCTCCGCCTTCGCCGCCTCCGAGTTCCAGGCCGTCCAATTCATGCCGGCCGTCGTCTTCCCGCAGCTGCTCCTGTGCGGACTCTTCGCACCCCGCGAGACCATGCACCCCGTCCTCGAAGGCCTCTCCGACGTCCTGCCCATGTCCTACGCCGTCGACGGCATGACCCAGGTCCTCACCCACACCGACATGACCGCCGACTTCGTCCGTGACGTCCTCGTCGTCGCCGGCTGCGCCCTGCTCGTCCTCGCCCTCGGCGCGGCCACCCTCCGCCGCCGCACCCCGTAACCGGCCCCCACCGCCCACGGACCGGACGCCCACCCGCCGCTCCCGGGCCGGGTGCGAGGATGAGCCCGTACGTCCTTACGTTCGTTCGGCGAGGTGAACCCGGCATGACCCAGACAGTCGCAGTCCTCGGTACCGGCAAGATCGGCGAGGCCCTGCTCAGCGGGATGATCCGCGGCGGCCGACCGGCGGGCAAGCTGCTCGTCACCGCCCGCCGCGCCGAGCGCGCCGAGGAGCTCCGCACCCGCTACGGCGTCGAGGCCGTCAGCAACGCCGAAGCCGCCGAGCGCGCCGACACGCTCATTCTCACCGTCAAGCCGCAGGACATGGGCAAGCTCCTCGAAGAGCTCGCACCGCACCTCCCCGCCGACCGCCTGATCATCAGCGGCGCCGCGGGCATCCCCACCTCCTTCTTCGAGGAGCGGCTCGCCGCCGGCACCCCCGTCGTCCGCGTCATGACGAACACCCCCGCCCTCGTCGACGAGGCCATGTCCGTCATCTCGGCCGGCAGCCACGCCACCGCCGCCCACCTCCAGCACACCGAGGAGATCTTCGGCGGCGTCGGCAAGACCCTGCGCGTCCCGGAGTCCCAGCAGGACGCCGCCACCGCCCTCTCCGGCTCCGGCCCCGCCTACTTCTACTACCTCGTCGAAGCCATGACGGACGCCGGCATCCTGCTCGGGCTGCCCCGCGCCCAGGCCCACGACCTGATCGTGCAGGCCGCCATCGGCGCCGCCGTGATGCTCCGCGACAGCGGCGAGCACCCGGTCAAGCTCCGCGAGGCCGTCACCTCCCCGGCCGGTACGACCATCAACGCCATCGTCGAGCTGGAGAAGCACGGCGTACGGGCGGCCCTGATCGCCGCCCTGGAGGCGGCCCGCGACCGCAGCCGCGAACTCGCCTCCGGCAACAGCTGACCGACCCGCCCCGACGAGAACCCGGGCGTACGGGATCAGGGGGCCAACAGCCCGATGGCCTCGTACGCCCGGTCCACCACCGGCCGCGCCAGCGCCCTCGCCCTCCCCGCCCCCTCGCGCAGGACGCGCTCCACCTCGCCCGGATCCGCGGAGATCTCCGCGTGCCGCTCCCGCAGGGGCCGCAGCAGCTCCACCACGGCGTCGGCGACGTCCCGCTTCAAGGGCCCGTACTGCGCGTACCCCCGCGCGAGCACCTGCGGCTCTTCGCCCGTGCAGGCCGCGAGGACATCGAGGAGGTTCGCCACTCCCGGGCGCGCGGCCCGGTCGTACACCACACCGTCGTCGCCGCTGTCGGTCACGGCCCGCATCACCTTCTTGCGGATCACCGCCGGCTCGTCGAGCAGGTAGACGATCCCCGCACCGCTCCCGTGCGACTTCCCCATCTTCGACGTCGGGTCCTGGAGGTCCATGACCCGCGCCGCCACCTGCGGGTGCGTGGCCCTGGGCACGGTGAAGGTGTGCCCGTACCGCTGGTTGAACCGCACGGCGAGGTCCCGGGTCAGCTCCACGTGCTGCCGCTGGTCCTCACCGACCGGTACCTCGGCGGTGTCGTACGCCAGGATGTCGGCGGCCATCAGCACGGGATAGGTGAGCAACGACAGACGCACGCCCTCCCCGGCGTCCTGCGCCCGCACGGACTTCTCGCGGTACTGGATCATCCGGCGCAGCTCGCCGTCCGAGGCGGTGCACTCCAGGAGGTAGGCGAGCCTGGTGTGCTCGTCCACGTGGCTCTGCACGAACAGCGTGCACTTCTCGGGCCCCAGCCCGGCGGCGAGCAACAGCGTCGCGGCCTGCCTGCTGAGCCGGCGCACCCGCGCCGGATCGTGCTCGACGGTGAGGGCGTGCAGATCGACGACGCAGAACAGCGCGTCATCGGGCTCCTGCTCGGCGGCGACCCACTGCCGCACGGCCCCCAGGTAGTTCCCCAGGGTCAGGTGTCCGGTCGGCTTGACCCCGCTGAAGATCCTCGTCATGTCCCGCTCTCCCTCTGTGGGTGGTGTGGTGACCGCCGCGTCGGGCGACCGAGCCACTCCCGGGAGGGGAGAAACAGAAACGGCCGCCGTGGCGGCGGCCGAACGCATGTGTGCTCGCGTGGAAGGTCGGCCGCCGTCAGGCGGCCCACCAGCAGAGGCTGGGCGTGAGCGCATGCGTAGTCATGGGAGCCACCGTAGCCCCGCGGCCCCCGCGACGCCGGAACTTTCCGCCGGCGGTCCACCGGTGTCCACATCCGGTCAGCCGGGGGTTGACACACCAGTGCCGGATCCGTAAGGTCCTTCGAGTTGTCCGAAGTGAGCGCCGACCCCGGTCGGTCCCCGGACAGCCATCCCGCACTACACATTCGAACGAACGACTCAAGCTGTCGTCTCGTTTTCATGCGTATTTGCGAATGAGGAATCCGCGTCCCAGGACGCAGCCGCCGATTGGCTTCGGGGGCAGGGAATCCGCTACTGTCTGACTCGTCGGAAGGGCCCAACAGCCCGGAGGACAAACCCCGCTGACTGGGAGTCAGGCCCGAAAGGATCTGATAGAGTCGGAATCGCCGGAAAGGAAAAGCGCGAAAGCGCAGGACCTGGAAAGCACCGAGGAAATCGGGCCCGAGAGAGTCTGATAGAGTCGGAAACGCAAGAACAGAACAACACAG
>NZ_JBVHZI010000015.1:0-126051 GCF_055574495.1 Streptomyces sp. NPDC029836
GCTCGCCGACCGCTACCGCGCCGGAGTCGTCCTGGCCTCGCTGATCCTCTGGCTCCGCGAAACCAGTCCGTGATCATTTGTCAGACACTGCCTAGGCCCTTCAGGAGGCCTACTTCAAGGACAGCGGCCGAGGTGCCGACGAGCGTTTCGTCGAGTTCACTGACATCGACTACCTCGACGTCGGTTACTGAGTACAACGCCGAGAGGGCTCGGATGTCCGGAGGAATCGAGCCGAAGCACGATAGCTGACACAAAGGCAGGCTTGTTGTCACCTGCGCGGTGCGGCGCCGGAAGGTCGTTCCCTCAACTCTTGACGACCTCTGTGATCTCCTGGGCGGCCTGGGCGGCCTGGGCGGGGGTGAGGTGCGTGGTGTCGGTGACCTCGGCCTCGGAGTGCAACCGCGGGCGGGCCGCCTCGGCGTAGGGATCGGGGTATTGGAGACGCGACAGCGGCTCCGGGCGACTGCGGGCGCTGCCCGCCGACGGGGCGTTCGAGCGGGTGGGCCGCTCGTGGCTGGGGCCGCCGGCCGCTTTCCGTTACGGCGGCCCGCTGCCTCCTGGATGGGCAGCGTCATTCGTCTGCGCCGCAGCGCCGGGGGACCGCCCGGATACGACAACTCGGCGAACCAACAACACACCGGGCCAGCCGCCGCTCCGTACACCAACATTCCCCTCCAAGCGTTAGATCCCCCCTCCGAGCGTCGGACCGAATCCCAACTGCTCAATGTCGATGAACTCCGCTTTCCACAGACTGTGCTGCAAAACCCGCTCCGATCCGTCTCCCAGGAGATTCTCCCAGTACAGCCGGGCTTTTCTGGCCCCGACATCGTGACCTGAAATTATCTAGACATGAAATCGTGATGGCGTAGATTCGTGTTGCACGCACGACTCCCTTGGGTATAAGGAGATTTCATGCGTTTCAAGCAAGTCGGTGCCACTCTGGTGGGTGCCGCCGCGGTCACCATGCTCGCCGCAGGCCCCGCCCTCGCCGCTACCACCACCTTTGAAGTTTCCTCCGGCCTGGGCACACACTCGGCCCGGGGCAGCTTCACCTGGCTCAATCGCTCCGTTCAGGTCCAAGGAGAGGTGAAGAACATCGGCGGCGCGGGAACACAAGTAGGCTTCGAAGCATGGGCTGGCAGCGTGCTGGTTGACTCCCAAAACCGCCCCACTCAGGGGAAGTTCGCAGTCAATGAGACCGTGCCTTACAACTTCGCCCTCGATGGTTCGGCATATCCGGGGGGTATTACAAAGGTCGGAGTCTGGCTCTACAACGCTCATAATGCCTCGTGGTCAGGCCCCACAGAGTATTTCCGGCCGTAATTGCACATCGTCACGGCGGATCCCATTGGCCCCAGACGTCACAAACGCTGAGGGCCAATGGTCATGGAGCGTCCAGCGCGCGGCGGGCGGGGGAGGCCTGCCCCGCGCCTCACGCCGGCGTTCACCATCGCGGCGCGCTCCATAACGGCGGGAATGCAGGTCCTGCACCCACCCGTCTGGTCACCCGAAAGGGTGGACGACGCCGCGCCCGCATTGACGTCGGGTCCGTCGGCTGAGCTGTGCAGGAGGCAAGCGGCCGGGCGTGCTCCTCCAAGAGGGCGGGCGTTTCTTGTGCCCAGCGTGCGGCGGCCGGCCGGTACTGCCTGCCCCGGCTCCATGACCGGGGCGAGCGGCTCGGTGCGCCTATCAAGGTCAAGCCCACATCGCCGATGGGAGCTTGTCGCATTCCCGCTCACGCGGGTAGATGCATGCCTTCCAGGGCGTGTCCTGTCGATCTGACTGGCTGAGTAAAACCAGGTGCGGCCGGTCGCCGCGATGTTGTGAGATGCGGGACGTGACGATCGTTCTGAACGAGCCCGGCGTCGGTGGGCTGACCGGGGTCGTGGATGCCCTCCGCGTATGGCAGGACGACCGCACGCCGCTGCAACTCCATCCGGGAGACCTCGGCTGGGCCTGGGCGCTGGGCGCGGAGAGGCTGGCCGCGGCCGTCCGCACCTGGAGCGTGGACGGACGGATCATTGCCGTCGGATACCTGGACGACCCTGATGTCCTGCGTCTGACGACCGCGCCGGATCTGCGACCGGACGGCGATCTGGCGCGCCAGCTGCTGGCGGACCTCGATGATCCGGAGCGCGGGGTCCTGCCGCCCGGGAAGGTCGGCCTCGAAATCCCCAACGCCGCCCTGCTCCACGAGGTCCTCTTGGAGGCGAGCTGGATTCTGGACGAGCCGTGGACGCCGCTGCGCCACGACCTCGCCGGGCCGGTGAAGGACTCCGGCCTGCGGATCGAGGTAGCCGGTCCGGAGACTGCGGGGGTGTGGACCGCAGTGCATCGCTCGGCGTGCAGCAGCCCGGCGTTCACCGAGGAGATGTGGCACGTCCTCGCAGCCGGGCCGGTCCATGCCGTCGCCCGCTGCCTGATCGGCTACGACGACCAGGACAACGCGGTGGCTGCGGCGACGGTCTGGTCGGCCGGGCCCGGCAAGCCCGGCCTGCTGGTGCCGGCGGGCGTGCACGCCGACCATCGCGGTCGCGGCTACGGGACAGCGATCAGCGTCGCCGCTGCGGCGGTGCTGCGGCAACTGGGTGCATCAAGCGCACTCGTCAGCACCCCGACCTCGAACGCTGCTGCCGTCGCCGCCTACAGGGCAGCCGGGTACGAGCCGTCGGCCGAACGGCTGGACGTCAGTCGAGCTGCCTGAGAATGATCAGGCGGCGGTATCGGACAGGCTGCGTCGCGTCGCTGACCCTGGCTGGCCCGACCGCCGTTCGAGGAGATGGGGTAGGTCGGGGTTCGATGATGGCTGGATGATTCGCCGTGGTGAGTTGACCGATGCGGCCTGGGCGCGGATCGTGCCGCTCTTGCCGCGCTCCGACTGGCGTAGTGGCCGGTGACGGGATCATCGCCAGGTCATTGACGCGCTCTCGTAATCTCGTCGCGATCGCGCGGTACTGCTTGAGGCGTGCGAAGCATTCGACCACGTTGCGGTCGCGGTAGAGCTCCTTGTCGTAGGCGTGCGGTCGGCCGCCGAGGCGCCCTCGGCGTCGACGGTTGGCTGTTTGGTCGCGGCGCTCAGGGATCGTGACTGCGATGCCCGACGCCGCAGCAGATGCCGGATCACTCGGCTGGAGTAGGCCTTGTCGCCCAGGACTCGGGTCGGTTTCGTGCGTGGGCGGTCGGTGTCGGCTCGCGGAACGCGGAGCCCGTCGAGCACCTGACCGAATACGGTGGCGCCGTTGACGTTGCCGGGCGTGAGCATGATGGACGGCGGCAGTCCGCGGCCATCGACGGCGAGGTGGACGTTGGTGGTCAGCCCGCCTCGGGACCGGCCGAGGGCCTGGCGCGTCTGCGAGCCGACCGGATCTTCCAGTTCGTCCCCGTCCGCAGCCCCCCTTTTACGTGCGCCGGCGCGTGCTGGTGAGCACGGTTGATCGTGGAGTCGACGGCGGCGGTCCACTCCACCCGGCCCTCCGTGTCGTCGCGGACCTGCACATGCTCCAACAGCCTTGCCCACGTGCCGTCCGCCCCCAGCGGGCAAACCGCTCATAGACGGTCTGCCACGGCCCATACCGCTCGGGCAGGTCACGCCACGGAGCCCCGGTCGTCCGCAACCGCCACAGCACTCCATTGACCACCTGCCGGTGATCACGCCACGGCCGACCACGCCCATCCACCTGCGGCAACAAGGGCTCTATCCACTCCCATGCCGCCTCCGTCAACTCACCTCGACCTGCCGCAAGATCAAATTGTCAGACAGGCCTTAGCATGGGCACGCCATCCCCCCGTGCCGTGTCCAGCCGACGAAAGACACCCATGCGCCTCCAGCGGATATCCGCCGCTACCGCGGCCCTCGCCGCGCTCACCACCCTTGCCACCGCCTGCGAGGACTCCCCCAAGCCGGGTCCACCCGCCGCGAGCCCCTCCGTGAGCGCTCGGGGCGCCGCCCCCGCCTCCCCCACGGCTGCCGGCGCCGGCGCCACGCCCGCCACGCTGGCCGGGGCGCAGGCCCACGTACAGCAGTACACGTCCTGCGAAAACCTCAGCACCGACCCGAACGACAGCCGGGTGCCGCTGAGCGGGTTCATCGGCGCCGGGGACTGGGGCATTACGGAGCGCGGCGTCTGCACGGACGATAAGGCGCGGGGCGAGATCGTCCTCTTCCTGACTCCGGACATGAAGGTCTTCCAGCAGGCCGCTAAGGACAACGCCGCGAAGTTGCTCGCCGAGGGCCGGGACAACACCGACCTCGCCAGCCGCACGGTCGTGGGCAAGACCTTCGCCCTGACCGCGCTCAAGACCGCCACCGCCGTGTCCCTGGTCGACCCGCCAAATTCCGATTTGCGCATCCTGAGCTGCAACCCCGACGTCTTCGTCCCGGAGGGGTTCAAGAAGGAGAAGGCCCTGGTCGAGGGCTGCTTCCTCACCGACTACGTCAACAGCCCCGACGGCCAGGGCAGCCCCCACCGCGGGGCCGTCCGCGACCCCTCCACCGAGGGAGCCGCGAAGCCGGGCCAGCCGTCCACTGGCAGCCGGGGCCTGCCGAGCGCCGGCAGCATCGCCGAGCTGACGAAGCTCGTCAGCCCGCACACGGTCGACTGCACGAGCATGAAGGTCACCGACGAGCAGGTACAGTCGATCGACTACATGCCGGTCGTCGACGGCCCCGCGAGCGCTTGGGGCGTCCAGCAGCGAGCGGTCTGCGGCCAGCTCGGCGGGGAGCAGCGTGCGCACAACCTGAACTGGCTGGACACCGTCTCCGACATGAAGACCCTCCAGACCAAGGCCAAGGCGGCGCAGCTGGCCGACCTGAAGGACGACGGGCGCCTCAAGGCCACTGCGAGCAAGCTACTGGTCGGCACGAACATCGCGGTGGAGACCAACAACGCGAACGTCCGCCGCGGGCTGTACCAGCTCCAGTTCCTGTACCTGAACTGCGAGGCCGGCTTCACCGCGCCGGCCGGCTACCGGCTGGAGAAGGCCCAGGTCGAGGGCTGCGTTCTGACCAACTACGAGCGCCCGAGCTGACACACGGCCCTCCGGGGCGTGCGCGGCGCGCCCTGGGGGGTATCGACCGGGGTGTTCCGCCATCCGCGCACCAGAAGCACCAGGAGCACCAGGAGCCGCCATGTCACTTTTCATCCCGGATTCGACGACTCCGTTGTCGTCCGTAGCGGCGTACGACCAGACGGTATGCCACGGCCCATATCGCTCGGGCACACCTACAGAGTTGGGGTAGGCGCCCTCGACGTGGTCGTACGGCACCTCCAGGTACCCGACTGCCATGGATGTGCCTGTTCACACAGACCAGGCCGGTCTCTCGGCCAGCAGGGTCGCGCGCCGGTCTCCGCGTTGATGACGATGAGCCAGCGGCTGTGATGGGGCGTCACCAGGCACCATCAGGAAGATGCCGTCCACCCCGGCTTCGACGATCCTCACCACCAGTACGCCGTTCACCTGTCGGGTTAAGCATTTCGTGGCAAATTTCTGGGCACCCGCCAAGCAGGAGAACGCCTGCCGCCACGTTCCTGCATGCTGGCGAGTGAAGGGAGTTCCATGCCAACTGACACCCGGCGAGCTGCCGTGCTCATCGTCATCGCGCTCACCTGCGTAACGGCCGTGGGCTCCTGCAAGCTCTCGGACTCTGACAGCACCGAACCCAGCACCCGTCTGACGACGCCGCCTGGGATCAGCCCGAGCGATGCGGTTCCCTCTCCACCGGCCCTGCCCCGCGCACCCGAGGAACCGGACCGGAACCCCAGTCACATCCCCGGTGACCTCACGCCCGGCGATCCCCCGCACTCTTCCACCCGTGGCATCCCGGACAACGAGTGAGCGAGAGCGCCGAAACCCGGCAGGCCGGACCAGCGGAACGCCCCGAGGGCTCCTCGACCGGGCTGCTGCGTGTGGTGGTCGCCGAGGCTTCCCTGGTGGCGGCACTGATGTTTTACCTCGGGGCCACATACACCAGCCAGTTCTACCGCTACTTCAACCTGTACTTTTTCTCCCTCGAATTCTCGTTCGCCAATTTGGTGGTCCAGAGCCTGCATCTGCTGCGGCTTCCGGTCCTGCTAGCCATCCTGCTCATCGCGGGCCTGGCCGCAGCTCCGTGGGCACGGGGCCACCTGCCGCAGTCGAGCCGGCGGACCCGCCTGCTACCGCCCCTGCCCGCTGCCAGGTTCCTCGCTCCGCTGCTCATTGCGGCGGGTGTCCTTCTGGTGTTCCTCTGGCGCTGGATCCACCCCTACGCCTGGACGGCGCCCCTCGCCATCGCCGCGGGATTCCTTCTGGGCGCGCCATGGGGGGCCGGGCGCCGCAGTCCGAGCGATGTCCGGCGACGGACCATGTCGGTCTTCGTTGCGGGCGTTTGTGTGTTCTGGGCCCTGACTCAGGTCACCCGGCAGATCGCGCAGGACGACGCGAGAGAGCACGCCCGCAACGTCCATGGATGGACCCGAGTCATGATCCTCAGTTCCAAAAGGCTGAGTCTGCCGGCGCCTGGCACCGTGGAAGAACGACTCCCGGTCAAGGACCTGCTCATGCCGTACCGGTACACCGGCCTCCGGCTCCTCGCCGAAGGGAACGGGCGGTACTACGTGGTGCCGGACGACTGGGAGGTGGAGAACGCCGACCCGATCTACACCATCCGGGAGAGCGACGACCTGTGGATCAGCCTGCGGGCGGCCTGAGGAGAGCGAGGATCTCGACGCACAAGAATGGAGCAGGCGGAAGGTGTGCTCCAGGTCGAAGCGGCGGAGGAACGCCTGCCGGCAGCGGTTTACGTCCTCGGCACTGGCGGCGGTGCGTGACCACCACAGACGCAGCGGCCGGTTCATCCCTCCGCTGGGCAGCCTCTCGACGGCCAGGCGGATCACTGTGCCCTCGATGACCGGCAGGGGCCCGTCGTGCTCCAGCCACGCCGCGCGGCGGATCAGGCGTGCATGGAACCGGTCCCGGGACCGGGCGGTGACGGTGTCGTAGCGGCTGGTAGCAGGTGGTGGCCGCCTGCTCGGTGTCCCACGTGGCGGGGTCGCCGTAGACGAACTCAGCCCTGTGCTTGGGCGGCCGGCCGCCGGCCGGGTTCGCCTCGCGAACTCCGCGCGGCTGGGCGCCGGTCGACGCATTCTGGCCGGTGGGGTGGTGGAGACCGGTCAGCCGGTGGTGCCGTACCTCCTCCTCGACGCAGTCGGCGGGCCGATCGGGCCGGTCTCGGACTGGACCAGGAACCTGATAGTCGGGGACGCCGGCCAGAACACCTGCCGGCCGTACTGCTACGCCCTTCTGACGTGGTTCAGGAACCGGAACCAGGGGAACTCACCGAGACGATCTCCGTCGTCGGGGTGCGCTATGACCTCGGCAACGGCCACGACCTGCTCGGACGCCGACTGCGGGACATCCAGCTCAAGCAGGGCCGCCTCTACGACCAGATGCACGGCGGCCGCGGCCTCCTGCTCGACCGGACCGGCCGGTTCTCCTTGACCGGCTGGGCGGACCGGATCGACCACATCATGGACGCCACCGAGGAACTCGACGCGCCCGCAGTCCTGCTGCGGCCGGATGGCCATGTTGCCTGGGTCGGCGACAACCAGCAGGACCTGCTCAATACAGTGCCCACCTGGTTCGGCGCCCCCACCGGCTGAGCACCCCGCCACGCACGAGGCGGGAGCTGCGGCGCACCAGCGGACAAGCCGACGCGGGCCGCTACCACCAGCGGCCCGCAACGCCGCGTGCCCGGACAGCGCGCAGGAGGAGGCGGAAGTACCGTGAACACCATGGCCCATGGCATAGTCCTGCCCAGCGCACGTCATCTCTTCCACGTCCCAGATGAGGTTGCCTACTTCAACACCGCTAGCCTCGCGCCCACTCTGAACGGCGTGCTCGCCGCGGGCCAAGAGTCCTTGAGCCGCCGGGCAGAGCCATGGGCGATCACCGCATCGGACTGGTTCACCGCCGCCGAGCAACGCCGGAGCCTCTTCGCCCGCCTCATCGGTGCTGAAGCCGACGATGTCGCGCTGGTCTCCGCCACCAGCTACGGCATCGCAACAGCCGCTGCCAACCTCGATGGCCTCCCCGGCCAGCGAGTCCTGGTCCTGGCGGAGGAGTACCCCTCCGGCGTCTACACCTGGCGCCGCTTCGCTGCCCGTACCGGCACGACAGTGCACACCGTTCACCGCGAGCCCGGACAGACCTGGACGGACGCGGTCCTCCGTGACCTCGATGAGACGGCCGCCGTGGTCTCGGTGCCGCAGGTGCACTGGACCGACGGCACCCTGGTGGATTTGCCACCCATCGCACAAGCTGCCCATGACGCCGGAGCAGCCCTGGTCATCGATGCCAGCCAGTCGGCCGGCGCCGTTCCCCTGGATGTCGTCGAACTGAGACCGGACTTCGTGGTCACCGTCGGCTACAAGTGGCTGCTCGGCCCCTTCGGACTGGGCTATCTCTACGTCGCCCCTCACCACCAGGACGGCCTACCGCTGGAGGAGAACTGGATCGCACGCGAAGACGCCCAGGACTTCGCGCGCCTGGTCGACTACCGCGACACATACCAACGCGGAGCGCGCCGTTTCGACATGGGACAGCGCACCGCATTCGAGCTCACACCGATGGCCATCGCCGCCCTCGAACAGCTCGTCGCTTGGACGGTGCCGAACATCGCCGCGACGCTGGAAGCCGTTACCGGACGGATCGCGGCCGCCGCACGCGACCTCGGCCTGCACGTCCCCGAACCACGCGGCCCGCACATGCTCGGCCTGCAAGTCTCCGAACACCGGCGAGCCGGCCTGCTGAACACGCTCAATCAAGCCGGCGTCCACGTAGGAGCCCGCGGATCCGTACTGCGCATCAGCCCGCACCTCCACACCACCGACCACGACATCGAACGACTACTCCAAGCGCTCGAGGCCGGCCCGACCCACGTGCGACCTCGCTCCTGACCGCGGGGCCTCGGCCGGCGCGGTTGACGATTGCCCCCGCACGGCGCGCCCTGTGCGTAAGTGCTTTGTCCGGCGCGAAGAAGCTGTCGGCTTCGCTGGCCACGCTCAAGGGAGTAGTGGGAGTCCCGGGCTGCGCGAGCGCACCCCGGGGCGGGGATGTCAGCCGAACAGTAGGCGTCGGGATGGAAGAAGCTCCGTCCCCCGCCGATGAGCTCGGCGGGGGACGGAGCCGGTGATGTCCCGCGCGGGTGCGTCGGTGCCGTGGGGTCAGGCGGTGATGAACTCGCCCAGCTCGCGTTGGAGTGCGGCCTTGGGCTTGGCGCCGACGATGGTCTTGGCGACCTTTCCGTCCACGTAGACGTTCATCGTCGGGATGGACATGACGCCGTAGGCGGCTGCCGTTTCCGGGTTCTCGTCGATGTTGAGCTTGCCGATCTCGATCATTTCGCCGTGCTAGGCGGCGATGGCCTCCAGCGACGGGTTGAGCCGGCGGCAGGGGCCGCACAGGCCGCCCGAAAGTCGACAAGGACGGGCTTGTCGCTCTGCAGGACGTCCCCGATGAAGGATGCGTCGGTCACGTTTCTTGAGGGCCATGATGCGACCTTCCTTCTACGGCGGTTGCCGCTACCGCGCGTCGGTGAGGCGGCAAGGTACCGCTCGGCGTCCAACGCGGCCTGGCGTCATCTCGCCGCCGAACCGCTCGGCCTGGGCCCGCATGGTCTCCATGAGGACAGGGCCGTAGACGCCCTCGGGGAATCCGGGGAAGTTCTCGACCTCGGTCGTCGTCGTCAGGGAGCCGCCGACAAAGATCGCGCCGCCGAAGACGAGCGGCTTGAGGTTGGCACGGGCCGCGTACGGCGCGGCCGTGCATCCGGCGGGACCGGAGCCTATGACGATGACGTTGTGGTCTCGCTCACGGCGCGGGCTCCGGGGCGATCTCCGCGATCAGGCCCTCGATCAGTACCTTGATCTCGTCACGGATCGGACGGACGGACTCGACGCCCTGGCCTGCCGGGTCTTCCAGCTTCCAGTCCAGGTAGCGCTTGCCCGGGAAGACGGGGCAGGTGTCGCCGCAGCCCATGGTGATGCACACGTCGGAGGCCTTCACCGCGTCGATCGTGAGGATCTTCGGCGTCTCGGCGGACATGTCGATGCCGACCTCGCGCATCGCCTCGACCGCGGCCGGGTTCACGGAGTCGGCGGGCGCCGAACCGGCGGAGCGGACCTCGACACGGTCCCCGGCGAGGTGACTCAGCCACGCGGCGGCCATCTGGGAGCGGCCGGCGTTGTGGACACAGACGAAGAGCACGGAGGGCTTGTCGGACATCAGAGGTCTCTCTTGTCTCACGACGGGGATCAGGCGCCACTGACATCAGCACCCAGTGGCGTCATCCACCACTGATGTGACAGTATCAGCCCATGATGACGTCAGTCGACACTGAAGTGATGCGAGTCCTGGCCGACCCCCTCAGGCTTCAGATCGTGACCCTGCTCTCCCGCGAGACGCTCTGCCTCACCCATCTCGTGGAGGAGACGGGCGCCAAGCAGACCAACCTCTCCAACCACATGAAGGTCCTCAGAGAGGCCGGGGTCGTGGAGACCGAGCCGTGCGGCCGCTTCGTGTACTACAAGCTGCGCCCGGACGTCATCGCCCAGCTCGCCGCCCAGTTCGCCGACCTGGCCGCATCCGCGCGCACCGCCGCCGAGAACAAGAGGGCCTGTCCGTGACCCCCACCCAAACCGTCGCCGCCGAGGATTCCTCGGTCGTGGCGAAGCTCTCCACGCTGGATCGCTTCCTCGCGGTCTGGATCCTGCTCGCCATGGGCCTCGGGCTCGGGCTCGGCCGCCTGATCCCCGGCCTGAACGACGCGCTCGCCAAGGTGGAGATCGGCGGGATCTCCCTGCCCATCGCGGTCGGCCTGCTGATCATGATGTACCCGGTCCTGTCGAAGGTCCGCTACGACAAGCTCGACGCGGTCACCGGCGACCGCAGGCTGATGATCTCCTCGCTGGTCATCAACTGGATCCTCGGACCAGCCCTCATGTTCGCCCTGGCCTGGATCTTCCTGGCGGACCTGCCCGAGT
Organism: Streptomyces sp. NPDC029836; assembly: GCF_055574495.1. Lineage (NCBI taxonomy): Bacteria > Bacillati > Actinomycetota > Actinomycetes > Kitasatosporales > Streptomycetaceae > Streptomyces > Streptomyces sp. NPDC029836. Next base: position 11,022 of record NZ_JBVHZI010000015.1, read on the forward strand.
ACCGCACCGGCCTGATCATCGTGGGCCTGGCCCGCTGCATCGCCATGGTCATTATCTGGAACGACCTCGCCTGCGGCGACCGCGAGGCCGCCGCCGTCCTGGTCGCCCTGAACTCGGTCTTCCAGGTCGTCGCGTTCGGCGTCCTCGGCTGGTTCTACCTTGACCTGCTTCCCGGCTGGCTCGGCCTCGGCGACGGCGAGCACCTCGACATCTCCATGTGGAAGATCGCCCTCAACGTCGTCATCTTCCTCGGCGTCCCGCTGCTCGCCGGCTTCCTGACCCGCCGGATCGGCGAGAAGAGGCTCGGCCGCGAGAGCTACGAGGCGAAGTTCCTGCCGAAGATCGGCCCCTGGGCCCTGTACGGACTGCTGTTCACGATCGTCATCCTCTTCGCCCTCCAGGGCAAGACCATCACCTCCCAGCCCCTGGACGTCGCCCGCATCGCGCTCCCGCTGCTCGTCTACTTCGCCGTGATGTGGTTCGGCACCTTCGCCCTCGGCAAGACGATCGGCCTGCCGTACGACCGCACCACCACCCTCGCGTTCACCGCCGCCGGCAACAATTTCGAGCTGGCCATTGCGGTGGCCATCGCCACCTTCGGCGTCACCAGCGGCCAGGCCCTCTCCGGCGTCGTAGGTCCCCTCATCGAGGTCCCCGTCCTCGTCGCCCTCGTCCACGTGTCGCTGGCCTGGCGCAGAAAGTTCACGGAGCAGCAGCTCACCTCATGACACATCGCACCGACGTGGTGGTGATCGGCGGCGGCCAGTCCGGGCTCGCCACCGGCCACCACATGCGCCGCCTGGGCATCGAGCACGTCATCCTCGACGCCCAGGCGGGCCTGGCGGCGCCTGGCAGCACACCTGGGACTCCCTCCACCTCTTCTCCCCGGCCGCGTACTCCTCGCTGCCGGGCCGATTGATGCCCGCTCAGGAAGGCGAGGTCTATCCCGACGCGGCCCACGTGGTCTCGTACCTCGCCGACTACGAGAAGCGGTACGACCTTCCCGTGCGGCGGGGCGTGCGGGTCTCCGCCGTCCACCGCGACGGGCCGTACCTCCGGGTCGAGACCGATCGGGAACTCCGGGGCCCAGATCGCCGCTCGGTGACTGGCGGGCCCGGGCCGTCGTCAGCGCGACGGGAACCCGGACCCGGTCCTTCCTGCCCCGCCGTCCCCGGGCGGCGTGCGTACACCGGCCGCCGGCTCCACACCGTCCAGTACAAGAGCCCCGGCGAGTTCGCCGGGCAGCGGGTGGTGGGCGGCAGGAACTCCGGGGCCCAGATCGCCGTTGAATTGGCGCCCGCCTCCGAGCTGACGTGGGGTACCCAGCGCCCGCCCCGCTACGTCGCCGACGACATCGACGGCCGTGCCCTCTTCCACGCGGCGACCGCCCGCCGGCGCGCCCTCGACGCCGGTCGCACGGACACCGGCGGCGTCGCGTCTCTCGGCGACATCGTGGCGGTGCCTCCGGTCCGGGCAGCCCGTGATACCGGGCTCCTGGACGTGAAGCCGATGTTCAGCCGCCTCACCGCGACCGGGGTGGCATGGGCAGACGGCACCCGCGCCGTGGCCGACGCCGTCATCCGGTGCACCGGCTTCCGCCCCGCCCTCGCCCCGTTCGTCACCCTGCGCCCGCGAGGCAGCCGCGGCCACATCGCCACGGACGGCACCCGCGCCGTCGATGAGCCGCGCCTGCACCTGCTCGGCTACGGCGACTGGACCGGCCCGCCCGCCGCCACCCTCATCGGCGTGGGCCGCCCCGCCCGCGACGCCGCCCGCCAGACAAGCGAACTCCTGCGCTGACCGGCTTTCCCTCTACGCGGACACCGTGGCGCCGTCCACCCAGGGGGCCAGGGCGGTGAAGGCGGCGAGCTGATCGAAAGCTTCGTGCTCCGACAGCTCCGGGAGTCCGTCCTCATGGCTGTTCGGGTTCCGAGTGCCCGCGTAGCGGGCTTCGGCAAAAGCCATCGCGCCACGGTGGACGCTGCGGAAGGTGTCGCTGCCGTCGTCCACCATGAGCCTCAGACGGGGCTGACCGGGCTTCGGGTCGTCGTTGTAGAAGACGCTCTGGAACAAAGGGACGCTGGAGCGCCATTCCGGCAGAACCCGTTCGAGTATCCACTCCACGCACTGGGCGCTGGCGATGACCTCCGGCTGCGTGCCTCGGTTTCTGAGGCGGGAGACGGTCATCGCCCCCGGCTCATGAGCGGGGAGATGGGTCTCCGACAAGCGGAGGAACTCGGCCAGTTGAATCCGCGCCCACGCGACGTTGATGGTCACGCACGCATCATCGTGCCCACCTCCGACAACCGGAGCCGAACGCTCACGGCACCGGTCAGTCGAGCCGTGGGCTGCGGCGCTCCAGCAGGACCACGTCACGCCACTGGCCGTGGTGGCGCCCGATGCGTTCGCGGGTGCCGATGGTCCGGAACCCTGCTCGCCGGTGCAGGGCCAGGCTGGCGGTGTTCTCGGGGAAGATCCCGGACTGGATCGTCCAGATCCCCGCCGCCTCGGTCGAGGCGATCAACGCGTCCAACAGTGTCCGGGCGACGCCACGGCCGCGGGCGCCGGGGTGGACGTAGACGGAGTGCTCGACGACGCCCGCGTAGGCGCACCGGTCGGAGACTTTGGTGGCGGCGACCCAGCCAAGGACCTTGCCGTCGCTGTCGAGGGCGGCGAAGCGGTGCTCGGGCGTCTTCGCGGCGTCGAACCCGTTCCAGGTCGGGGCGGTGGTCTCGAAGGTGGCGTTGCCCTCGTCGATCCCGGCCTGGTAGATCGCCAGCACCTCGTCCGCATGGGCTTCGGTGAGCGGCGTGATGGTGATGCTCATGCGGCGGCCGCGCGGGTCAGCAGCCGGCCCATCGCCGCGAGGACCGCCGGCTCGACTCGGTAGTACACCCAGGTGCCGCGCCGCTCGGAGGACAGCAGCCCCGCCTCGCGCAGTTTTTTGAGGTGGTGGGAGACGGTGGGCTGGGAGACGCCGACGTCGGAGATGTCGCACACGCACGCCTCGCCGCCCTCGTGGGAGGCGACGGCGGAGAACAGCCGCAGGCGCACCGGGTCGCCGAGCGCCTTGAACATGAGGGCGGTCCGCTCGGCCTCCTCGGCCGTCAGCGGACGCTCCGTCAGGGGCGGGCAGCAGGGTGCGACGGCCTCGGACTCCAGCAGCGGCAGAACCTTCACGTTCGACATACGTCTATGTTGACACATGTCGAAGCAGCGGGCGGGGGTGCGAGGGCATCAGCGGGCCCCGCGTGGGCGGTCACCTGCCGGGCGGCGCGTTCGGCGTCCTGGCCCATGCCGCGCAGCGAGTTCGAGGAGGAACCGCGCTGCCACTTCAGCCCGACGAAGTGCAGGTCCGGGTGGCGCGAGGAGCGCCCGCCCCGATGCACCGGCCGGTCCTCGGCGTCGAGGACGCCGTCGAGAGTGGCGAGGTGCGGCAGGTCGGGGCGGTATCCGGTGGCAAGGATGATCGCGTCCAGCGTCTCCGCCGTCCCGTCGGGCCAGGTGACCCTCTCGCCGTCCAGGCTCTGGAGCATGGGGCGGCGGTCCGGGGTGCCGGCATCGAGGGCGGCGCGGTAGCGGCCGTCGTGGAGGACAGGCCGGCCGGGCGGGGTGCGGAGCAGGCTGCCCGGCGGTGCGGTGTCCAGGCCGGTTCGGGTCAGCCGGAAGTGCAGGTCGCGGCCCAGGAGGTGCTGGCGGGCGAAACGCACCGGCGCCCGGGTCGCCGGCGTCGTACGGCTCACCCGGGCGGGTTCGGCCGCGATCTGCACCGCGGAGTTTCCTGCCCCTGCCACCACAACACGCGGCCCGTTAACTGTGCGGGATTCCGGTAGTCGGCCGCGTGCAGCACCTGGCCGGTGAAGGATTCCCAGTTACGTCCACGGGCTCCACACCCACCCCTGATTTGATGAATGTCTATGTTGACGCCCATCGAAGCAAGTGGCATGCTGGCAACACAAGGCATCGACGGATGTCGAAACAAGCAAGGAGCCTGCCGTGAACGCGCCTGCCACCACCGCCGATCTGCCCACCGTGGTCATCGGCGCCGGACCCGTCGGCCTGGCCGCCGCCGCCCACCTCACCGCCCGCGGCCTGACCCCGCTGGTCCTCGAAGCAGGCCCCCGCGCGGGTACCGCCACCCGCGACTGGGCCCACGTACGCCTCTTCTCCACCTGGTCCGAGGTCGTCGACCCGGTGGCGGCGAAGCTCCTCGCCCCCACCGGCTGGATCGCGCCCGACGGTGCGACCTACCCCTCAGGCGGCGACTGGGCCGAGCTCTACCTCCAGCCCCTCGCAGACGTCCTCGGGGACCGCGTCCGGTACGGCGCCACCGTCACCGGCGTCTCCCGCGCCGGCCGCGACCGTGTCGTCGACGCCGACCGCGAGAGCCAGCCCTTCACCGTCCGTGTCGTCAACGCCGACGGCAGTGAGGAGCGGCTCCTGGCACGCGCCGTCATCGACGCCTCCGGCACCTGGTCCACCCCCAGCCCGATCGGCGGCGACGGCCTCCCGGCGCTGGGCGAGCAGGCTGCCTCCGACCGGATCTCCTACCGGATCCCCGACCTCACGGACCCCAACGGCCGCGCCCGGTACGCGGGCAAGCGCACCGCGGTCATCGGCTCCGGCGCCTCCGCCTTCACCGCCCTTGCCTACCTCGCCGACCTCGCCGAGGCCAAGGACGGCACCGGCACGCACGCCACGTGGATCCTGCGCCGAGGGATCTCCGGCTCCACCTTCGGCGGCGGCAGCGCCGACCAGCTCCCCGCCCGCGGCGCCCTCGGCCTCGCCGCCAAGGCCGCCGTCGACGACGGGCACGCCGACGCCGTCACCGGCTTCCGCACCGCCGCCGTCGAACGCGACACCGACGGCCGCCTGGTCCTGGTCGCCGAAGACGGACGCCACCTGGACCCGGTCGACGAGGTCATCGTCCTCACCGGCCTGCGCCCCGACCTGTCCTTCGTCAACGAGCTGCGCCTGGGCCTGGACGAGCGCCTCCAGGCCCCGGTCGAGCTCGCTCCGCTGATCGATCCCAACCAGCACTCCTGCGGCACCGTCTACCCGCACGGCGTGAACGAGCTCTCCCACCCGGAGAAGGACGTCTACCTCGTCGGCATGAAGTCCTACGGCCGCGCCCCGACCTTCCTGGCCATGACCGGCTACGAGCAGGTCCGCTCCATCGCCGCCCACCTCGCCGGCGACCGGGAAGCCGCCGAGCGCGTCGAACTCACCCTCCCCGAGACCGGAGTCTGCGGCGGCGCCGGCCTGTTCGAGGAGCCTCAGGCCGCCGAGGAGGCCGGTGGCGGCTGCTGCGCGGCCCCCACCACCCTGAACATCGGCGCCCCGCCTTCCGGCGGCTGCTGACCCACGGTGCCCAACATCCAGGCCGGCGTGGCCGTGACCGGGACGGGGGTCCGGTCACGGCCACGCGCCGCACTGCCCGCCCTGTGCGCCACGCGGATCACCAGCTGGGGCATCGTCCACTACGCCTTCCCCGTCCCGAACAGCCATCACCGCCGACACCGGCTGGTCCCCGCCACCACCGCAGCCCTCACCCGCTGGGGCGGGTTCGGGTTCAGCGGGCCTCGATGGTGCGGGCTTCCTCGATGCTGTGGGTGACGGGAAAGAGGGGGAGGGCTTGGGTGAGTTCGAGGACTCGTTGCAGGGAGTTGGGCAGGGGGCCGACGAGGATCAGGTCACTGCCGCGGCGGAGGCGGAACATCTCGTTGAGCATGGAGGAGTCGGCGAAGGTGATGCGGCTGACGTCCAGGACGATCCGTCGGATCGCGGGGTCGGTGAGGGCGGCGGTGCCGGCTTCGTGGACGGGGCCCAGGGTTCGCTGGTCGAATTCGCCGGTGCAGACGATGACGCGTACCGCGTCGTTCTGGTCGGGCAGGGGGAGGACTTGCTGGTGTCCTCGCTCGTGTGTGTCGTTGTGGCTGGTGTGGCCGTGGATGCCGGCTTGTTTGAGGGTGTGGACGATGGCCCAGGCGAGGTCGTCGGGGTTCGGCTTGTTCGGGTGGACCGCGGCGAGGTACGAGGTGATCCGGGCGGCGATCGCCTCGGCTGCTTCTGCGTCGCTCATGTGCCCTGCTGTCTTGTGCGGTGCCCGAACCTGAGGAGCCGGGGGAGGGGCGGGTCCGGGGTCAGGTCAGGCGTTGGAGGGTGGTGATGGTCTTTCCGCCGTCGGGGCGGGGGGTGATGTCGACGTGGTCGGTCAGGCGTTGAATGAGGGGCCAGCCGTATCCGCCGGGACGGCCCCGAGCGGTGGGGTGGGGGACGGGGTGGCGGGGGTTCGCGTCGCTGACGGTCAAACGAAGTGTGTCGCCCGTGAGGGTGGCGTGGAAGGCGGTGATGCCGCCGCCGTGGCGGATCGCGTTGGTGACGAGCTCCGAGGTGACCAGGAGCGCGTCGACGGCCGCGACGCCATCGAGGTCGCTGCCTGCGGCCCGGAGCAGCTCGGTGACCTGGCGGCGGGCCGTCGCCGAAGTGGTCGCGGCCGGCTGGGCACCGTGATTCGGCTTGGGGCCTGGGGCGGGGTTGGCTGCCGCGGGCGGGTTCATGTCGTTGCGCCTGCCCTGGAGTGAGGGATCGCACACCAAACCGGTTGTGGTGTGGTGGTCAGCATGTCATCGCCTGCTGCACGTTGTCGGCCCACCGGAAGACAGGCCCGGTACTGGTGACCTCGAACAACCGGTTGACGGCGGCCTGTACGGGCCCGGCGAGGACCAAAGTGGTCCCGGCCGTCGTATGGGCGCGGCGGGCGGTGAGGAGGACGTGGAGGGCGGAGGAGTCCGCGAAGGTCACCATCGACAGGTCGACCACGGTGCGGGAACAGCTACTGTCCGCGGCGGCCGCGGTCAGGGCGTCGGTGAGGGCGGGGCTGCTGTCATCATCCAGGTCACCGCGCGCGCGGATCACGGTCACACCATCGGGCGTGATCTCGCTGACCACCGCGGTGTCTGTGTCGTCTCTGTCTCCGATCATGTTGCCCATCCTCGTACACACCCCTGCGCGGCCGCCCATGCCGGTCGCCCCTACGGAAGTCAGCGGCCGAGGCTCCCGGGCGGTTGTGCGGCCTGGCAGCAGTCGCCTCGAAGGCCGATGGCCCTGTCGGCCGACGTGACGGCTCTCACTTCCTCCTTCCCTCAGGCGTGAAGGAGCTGTGTGGGCGGGGTGCGTGCCGGGTGTGGGAAGGTGCTGTGAGGGGTGGGCGGTTGCCAGCAGGGCGACCGATGGAGGATGGTTGCCCGGAGGCAACCAATCCCCGAGAGCCTATGAGGTGAGGGGTTCGCACAGCGGGCCCTCAACGATTTGCCGAATCCCACTCAGGAAGCCGCCGCCGCAGTGCGCGTGCCGTGGAGTGAGGCCCCCTACCCCGTGCTCGTCGCCGACGCCCGGGCAACTGTGGTGTTCGCCAACGAGGTCGCCGGTCTGCTGTTTCCCGATGCCCGCCCCGGCGCCCCGATGCCGGACGCTGTGCCCGCGTGGCTGTCCGATGCCCACGCCCGCTGCCTGCTCCCTCCGCCCGCCGAACCGTCGGCTGCCGGGGGCGCGATCGATGCGCTGGTGGAGGGCCCGGTCGGGGACCGCTGCTACGAAGCGCATCCGACGGTCCGTGAGGACGGGACGGTGGTGTGGTGGCTGATCGACGACACCGACCACCGCCTGGCCCGCGAGGCGCTGCGAATCGAGCGGGAACGCACCGCGTTCCTCGCGCAGGCTTCGAACCTGCTGCTCTCCTCACTGAACCTGGAACGGTGCATGGACGTGACCGCGCAGATGGCCGCCGAGCACCTGGCCGACGCCGCTCTGGTCATCTCCCCTGCCCACGGCCATGACCTGCCGATCGTGTCCTGCCTGCGCGGCGGGACGCCGGTCTCCTCGCGGGTGACCGCGCTCGTCGAGGACGTACCCGGACTGGCCGAGGCCCTGCAGGGGTTCCCGCCGGTACCGTCCCGCTGGATCGATCCCGCGAACGCTCCGCCCTGGCTGATCCCCGACGGATTTGGTGTTGTCGGCTCGATAGTGATCACCCCGCTGCCCGGGCACGGCATCCCCGCCGGCGCCCTGGTCCTGCTGCGCCGCGCGGGCGGTGACGGCTTCAGCGAGGAGGAAGAGGTCTTCGCCCGCTTGTTCGCGGCCCGCGCCGGAGCGGCGATGTCGGCGGCGCGGCTGTACGCGGAGCAGGCGTCGATAAGCGAAACGTTGATGCGCGACCTGCTCCCGCCCTTCCTGCACCAGGTGTCGGGGGTCGAGTACGCGGGCGGCTACCGGGCCTCGCGGGATCACGAGCGGATCGGCGGGGACTTCTACGACGTCCACCCCGCCGCCGTCGAGGGCGACGCCTCCCTCGTCGTCCTTGGGGACGTGTGCGGCAAGGGACTGGAAGCGGCGGTGATGACGGGCAAGATCCGCAACACCCTCCACGCCCTGCTCCCCATGGCCGATGACCACCAGCGGATGCTGAACCTGCTCAACACCGCGCTCCTCAGCACCCACAACGCCCGCTTCGCGACCATGGTCCTCGCCTCCGCGGTCCGCGAGGGCAGCGCGGTGAAGCTGCGGCTGACCAGCGCCGGCCACCCCGCGCCGCTGATCGTGCGCGGGAATGGAACCGTTGAGGAGTCGGCGACGCAGGGCACGCTGGTGGGAGCCCTGCCGACCGTGACCGCCGAGACGGCCGAGGTGACGCTCGCGCCGGGCGAGACATGCGTCCTGTACACGGACGGGATCACCGAGGCCCGCGGCGGCCCGTTGGGCGACGCCATGTTCGGGGAGACCCGACTCCAGCGGGTTCTCGCCGAGTGCGCCGGGATGTCGGCGGAAGTGGTGGTGGAACGCGTGCAGATGCTCGCCTCCGAGTGGGTCGGCACCGGCGCTCACGACGACATGGCCGTCGTGGTGATCACCGCACCGAAGACCAACCACCTCAGCGCGGTGGACGGGCACACGAGAGGCAGGTTCACGGCGTGAGCACGCAAGAGACCACCGGCAGTCCGCTCATACCCTTGATGAACAGTATGTGGGCGGCGGTCCTGACCGGTGACGAACGGGCCGCGACGGCCGTGGTCCGCGCGGCCCTGGACGACGGAACTGACCCCGAGAACCTCCTGCTGGATGTCATTGCCCGGGTGCAGAGCCGGGTCGGTGAGGAGTGGGCCGCCAACAGGATCACCGTCGCGCAGGAGCATGCCGCGACCGCGATCAACGAGCGTGCCATCGCCGTCGTCGCCGAACACGGAGCCTCCCGCACCGAGCCGTCACGAGGGCGGGTTCTGGTGGCGTGCGTGGACGGCGAATGGCACGGCCTGCCGGCGCGCCTGGTGACCGAGGTTCTGAGACTGCGCGGATGGCACGTGGACTACCTGGGCGCCCACGTCCCCACCCCGCACCTCATCGCGCACATCCACCGCACCGGTCCGGATGTCGTCGCCCTCTCCAGCTCCATTCCGACCCGGTTGCCGACCGCGCACGCCACCATCACCGCCTGCCAGGCCGCGGGTACCCCCGTCCTCGTGGGAGGCGCCGCCTTCGGCCCGGACGGCCGGTACGCACGCCTCCTCGGCGCCGACGCCTGGGCGCCCGACGCGCGTGCGGCCGCCGACCGACTGGAGAGCCACCCGCTGCTGCGGCCGCAGCCCGACCACCAGCCGATCGACGACCTGCCGCACCTGGCCGACCAGGAGTACACGATGGTCGCCCGGAGCCGTCCTCAGCTCGTACGGACGGTATTCACCGGCCTGGAGGACAAGTACCCGGCCATGCGCGGCTACGACGAGGCACAGCGCGAGCGGACCGCGGAGGACTTGGCGCACATCGTGGAGTTCCTCGGCGTCGCCCTCTACACCGGCGACGAAGCCCTGTTCTCGCGCTTCCTCCTGTGGACCGCGGGCATCCTCGAAGCCCGCGGCGTTCCCGCGCGGAGCCTGCCTCCCGCCCTGGACGTCCTGGGCCGGGAGCTGAAGGACTTCCCCCGCGCGACCGACATCCTCCACCAGGCGACCATGCGGTTGACCACCGCGCCGGTGGCCGTGGGCGGCGCCCGCTGACCCCGATACCGGGGCCGCTGCGCCTGACCCGTAACGGGCGTGTCCGCCGTCGACTCCAGCGGTTTGTCCGTCCCGTTGATGGCCCGTCCGGGTCGCGGACGCCGCCGGGGTACGGCTGCGTCTGCGCAATCGGTCTCCGGAGCTGGAGCGGATGCTCAGGGTCACGGGCACCTTGGACCACTTCACCCGCCACAACAAGAACAGCCGGCCGGTGTCTGCCACCGGCAGACGCCGGACGGCGGCCCGCAAGACTCCGCCGCGACCGCCGCCGGCCGGCCGAGGACCACCACCTGACCCACACCCGCGGGGCCACACCCCGCACAAGGGAACACGCATGCACACACCGGCCCCCGGGCCCCACAACACCGACCTCACGCGATCGGTCGGCGAAATCGCCGAACTCCTCGACGTCCTCTACCAAAACACCCGCCACGCCACCGCGACGTCGCCCGTGTCCGCGACGCAACTTCGCCTGATGTGCCTCGTCGACCGCCGGCCGGGCCTGCGCATGCGGACCCTTGCCCAACTCCTCGGTGCGGCCGGCCCCTCCATCACCCGGCTCTGCGACCGCCTCGAAGCCGCCGGATACCTACGACGCCACCCCTGCCCCAGCGACGGCCGCGAAATCACCCTGCGCCTCACCACTGCCGGCCAACAGCACCTCGCCGAGATACGCGAAGCCCGCGAACGACGCCTCGCCCTCGCCCTCGAAGCGATGACCGTCACAAGTCGCCACGCGCTCGCACAAGGCATCGAAGGCCTCCGTCACGGCATCACCGCCACCGCCGGACTCCCCGCGCGGGAGAACCGGCCCGCCGCCTGACGGCGGTGTGGGCGTCCCGTCGGGGTCCAGTCCGTGGGGCCACAGCTCGTTGACGGAGAGCGGATGTTCTGTGAGGGACGGATCAGGCGTCAGCGGGCGTCAAGGTGGGCCACGTCTGCGGCCCTTCGTGCGGCTGCCCCTGCTCTGTCGGGATTGCCTGTCACCTGCCACCGCCGCATCAGAGCGCCCCGGGCGTCGGGGTGTTCGCGCCCTTCGAGTCGGGCGCACGCGTCAACGCGGCGAGTTCCCGCTCATCCTCCGGGCTGCACGAAGATGCGCGGCGAGTCCGGCCCGGCCGCGTCCGTCCTGAACCCGGTGGGAGCGGGGCCGGCCGCCGCAGCGCGGGAGCCGACGGCCGGTGGCAAGGCGCACCGCCGTCGCCCGTCGACCTCTCGGGTGCGCACAACGGATCGGCGCCGGTGCCACGATGCCTGGCGAAAAGCCGGGCCGTGCGGTGAAGCGGCCGCACAGCGACGAGAGGGAAGACCGTGACGCCTCATCAGGTGGTCGTCGAAGCAGTTCAGCCGATCCCGGGGCAGTCCGGGCTGCCCGTGGACACGCTGGACGCCGTGCCCGGCCGGGCCCCTTCCGCGACGGGGCGGCCCGACGCGGAGCTCCTGATCGACGCCTCCGTGCTGTTGGCGGACGCGGCGCTCACCGCGAAGCGGGCGGGCGCGGATCTGACGGGCGCGCTGAGCAGCTGGCGGTTCGGCCTGGCCTGCCTGCGCCGCCCCGGGTGGGCATTCGGTACGGCGCTGTCGTGCGCCAAGGCGCTGACCAGCCCTTCGGGGCTCGGGTTCGGTCCGAACGGTGGAGTCGTCGGCGAGCTGGCCCGGATGGCGGGGAGCGTGACCTACCGCCGCCCGGCCGCGGTGGCCATGGCCGTGGATGCCTTCGCGCTGAGGATCGAGGCGGCGGTGGTCGAGCACCCGAACCTGGACTCCGTACTGGCGAGGCGGCTCACCGACGCCATGGTGAAGGGGGACCGCTGGGAGGCACTGCGGGCCCTGCACGCGCTGGTCGAGCGGCTGGGCTTGACCCGTGCCCTGACGACCGTCAGCCCCGTGGTCATGGAGCTCCTGGGGCTGCTGGGACTACTCGACGAGAACCCGGTCAACGACGGCTTCTCGTGGGTGACCCTCGCCGGCGGCGTACCGACCACGGATCCCTTCTTCGGACTGCCCAGTTCGGTGCTCGGATTCCTCAATCCCGGTTCCGGACGCGCGGAGCGGATCGAGCCCGACTCCATCCTGGCGAAGGCCCTGCGCACGTCCTGCAACGACATCGTCAGCTACATCAACGACATCGGCACGCTCGGCAATCACGGTCTGGTGCTGCTGCGGCGCGTCGCGTGTACCGACGGCCACGTCAGGTACGTGCTCCTGCTGCCCGGTACCAGCTTCGGGCTCCCGAGCAACAGCACTCCGCAGGACCTGATCGGCGCCTTCGACGGGTGCCTGCGCTCTGACACGACCTACACGCGCGCCGCGCGGAAGCTTCTGCGCCGGGCGGGGGTGCCGGCAGGGTCCGAGGTGATGTTCGTCGGACACAGCTTGGGCGGCCTGACGGCAATGAACCTGGCGATGGACGTGGACCTGGCATCGACCTTCCGGATCACTCACGTGGTCACGCTGGGCTCTCCCATCGACAACAAGCGCCCGGCCGACCACACCACACAGGTGATCAGCCTGGTCAACAAGCACGACGTGATCCCCATGCTCGACGGACGCGGCCCCGCCTCTCCCCACGACGTCCCCGCGGACTGGGTCGAACTGACCTGGCTGGACGAGTCGTACGACTACCCGCTGTCGCACGCCCCGCAGGCGTACTCCGACACCCTGCGCGGGGAGATGGCGCACCACCGGGACCGGGTGAACGAACTGATCGCGGCCTACGACGGCGAAATCGTGGGGAACCAGCCGTACATGCTCCGCGACAAGTGACCGCGTGACCACGAGGGAGACCAACCGATGACCACCCTGTACGACGTTCCGGCCACTGCTGCCTCGCGACCCGAGACGGCTCGGCCTCTGGAGAACCTCCTGTTCAGCGCCGCACTGGTGACCCGCAGCCTGCCGTGGGCGGACCTGCCCGCGCGGACGCTGGGTCTGGACGCGCTCACCAGCGCCGGGCTCACGCACCGGCTGATGACACACCTGCGAGGCCGCCGGGACGGGCGGCCGGTGCGGCTCCGTACGGCCTTCGGCACTTTGCTCGTGCCGCTGACCCGCGCGGACGCGGAGGGCCTGCTGGCCCGTGCCGACGGAGCCGGTGCGCTGGGAACCGCGTCCGCTCTCGCCGCCGACGGGCGCCGCCGCGGCCTCTCGCCGCACGGGGTCCCGGCGGGCGCGTGGGATGCGCCGACGCAGGAGGAACTCGCCGGGCTGACGGCCCCGGTGGGCGAGCACCTGCGTGCGGTGCTCACTGCCCGGCGTGCGGACGGCGCCCTGGACGGCCACCACTGGCACACCAGCATGCTGCGGCTCAGCCGACACGTCGTACTGGGGGCCGGCGCGGCCGCGGACACCCTGCTGAGCGAGATGGTCAGGGCTGCGACGGGCGCCGTGGGCAGCCGTGCGTACGAGGAGCGGGCGACGGCCCTGCGGCGGCGGCTCGCCCCATACCTGGCCGACCCCGAGCCGGGCTCCCTGGCCGGCCGGCTGCCGGCCCGATCCCAGGGCGCGCCGGAAACATACCTGGCCGTCGCGCACGCACTGGCCCTGGTGTCGACGGCCACCAGCGTGTCGGCGCTCCAGGCGCTGGCCCTGCTCGCCGCGGGCGCCGCCACGGGCGCCGTGCCGTCGCCGGAAGCCGCCGTGGACCTTGCCCTGGAGCACTACCCTCCGCTGCCCGCCCTGGTGTACCCGGTCCAAGCACCGCTCGACGCGGACGCACCGGCGATCGCTCCGGGGGACGAAATCCTCTACGACCGCGCGATGTTGGGGCGACGGACACCGGGGGAGCCCACCGATCCGGCGTGGGACCTGTGCGGCAGCCCGTCCGGCTGCGCCACCGCGCGCTTCGCCGCGCTCGTGGGCCGGGAAGTCGTCCGCGTTGCCACTGCCGGGGCGCGCCCCGTCCTCCTCGCGCCGCGGTTGGCCCTGGACCGCCTGCCGGGCAGCCTCGGTCCGGGGTCCGTCACCGTCGCCCTCGTCGGGGCCGACGATCCCACCGTGACAACGGAAGCGTACGGAGACCTGCTCCCGGCGTACGGGGCACGGGGACGGGTCGGCGCGGACCGGCTGGACCACCACGCGGAGCGGCTCTCCGCCTGCGCCGCGGATCCCGGCTGGAACGGGAGCGGAACCGGCGAACGGTTCCGGATGGCCCTCCTCGCGCATGCCGACCGGTGCACGAACGCGGCCGCCGACGTACGGCGGGCCGCCAGGTGGTTCTCGGGCTGACCCCACCCGGGTGAGCGCCGCTCGTCCGACTGCCCTCGAACGGACGACTTCCTCCGCGCCGCCGCGATCACCCCGTGATCAGCAGCGCCCACGGACGTTGAACCGGCAGAACCCGTCCCGTTGACATCCCGCCGGTGACGCGCGATGCGAGAGTGAGGTCCCACCATGAGGGACAGTGTGGTCGAGATGATCAAAGCGGCCGGAGCGGAACTCGACTCCGCCAAGCGGCTGCTCGGCGAAGCCGGCGAGGTGGCGTGGGACCGCCTCCTCGACTGGCTGGTGGACGACTACTTCCGGGTGGTCGCGCTCGGCCTGGAGAACATCCCGGCCGAGGGCCCCGCCGTGATCGCCGTCAACCACTCCGGTGCCTGGGGCCTGGACGCGTTCGTACTGGACAAGGTCCTGGGCAGGGCCCTGGACCGGCGCGTACGCTTCCTCGCGGCCCCCTTCGTATTCCGCACACCCATCCTGGGGCGGCACGCGCGCCGCAACGGCGCGCTCCCGATCGGCCCGACGGCCGGCGTCGACCACCTCAACGCGGGACGGCTCGTCGGGATGTACCCGGAAGGCGTCGCCGGTCTGGAGAAACCGTTCACCGAGCGGTACCGCCTGCGGCCCTTCCACCCGGGCTTCGCGGTCGCCGCCATCCGCTCGGGAGCTCCCGTGGTCCCGGTCGGGATCGTCGGGGCGGAGGAGGCGTGCCCCAAGCTCGGCGAGGTGCCGACCCTCGCCCGGCTCCTCGGCGTGCCGTACTTCCCGCTCACCACCCCGTTCCCGTTGCCGTCCAACTGGACCATCACCGTCGGGGAGCCGATCCCGGCGCCGGCGCGACCCGAGGGCCTGGTCGCCCGTCGGGAGGCCGCCCGACTGCTCAGCGAGACCACGCGCGGCGCCGTCCAGGAGCTGGTCGACCGCGAACTGGCCGATCGGGAGAACCTGTTCGACTGACCTTTCCGCCGGTGCTCGCTACGCCGACACACGCGTGCCGCCGCGAGGACGAGGGTCGCCGCACCACCTCCACATCGACTTCGAGGCGGGCGCCGTGCGGGATGACGCTGGTCCGGCCAGCATCCTGAGAGCGCACTCATCAAGGGCGCCCGGGCCGCCTCCCGTCGCCCGCTCTCCGTCAAGATCCGAACGGAGGGGACCCTCACCTTGGCTCCAACTGCCCCTTGTGCCGGATCTCTTGACATCAATGTTTCAAAAGATTTACGTTCCCTAACGCTTGAGAGCGCTCTCGAAAGCGCTCTTCCCCCCCCTGTGATCGAGGTGCTGTGTCGTGCGAGCCTCCCTCTCCAGACCTGCAGCGGCTACGTTCCTGGCGATCGCCCTGACCGCCGTCGGCCTGGGTTCCGCCGCTTCTCCCGCGTCCGCCGCCACCATCCCCGCGGGTTCGGGCAGTTACACCGACATCCGACCTGCCGGCAGGTCCGGTCCTACGACGAACACCGGTGCTCCCGTCACACCGAAACTCACCGAGGCGGCGCGGGACAAGCCGGTTCCGACCAACGACTGGTGGACCTCGCTCGCCTATCAGCGCTATGGGGACAATCCGTACTCCACTCCTATGTACGGTCACCCCCTCACGTATCAGGCCAAGGCTTCTGGGCTGGAGGTCGGCTACCCGACGACGCCCGCGATCGTCGGTGACGGCCGGCAGTACGAGTACGCCCACAAGGCCGATCTGACCGTCGGTCTCACCGGTCTGAACTCTCCCGACACCAAGGCCGACGCCTGGTCGGACTGGACGGTCACCCCGTACTGGGCGGACGGCTCCCGTACCTTCCGGGCCACCATCGGACACGGCATGCCGTTCGTGTACGCCAAGGGCTCCGGCGGTGACGCCCGCATCACGACCGCCTCCATGCCCACCGTCTTCGCGGACGACGGCAACGTCCTCGGCATCACGGTCGCCGGTCATCACTACGCCCTCTTCGCCCCGACCGGTGCCGACTGGAACGTGTCCGGAACCGCGATCACCGCCGGACTCGCGGGCAAGGACTACTTCTCGCTCGCCGTCCTGCCCTCCACGGACGCGCTGGCGACCTACCGCAAGTACGCGTTCAGCTTCGTCACCGGCTCCCAGGTGGCCTGGCAGAGCGTCGGCGGCGTCGTCCGGGCGACCTACACCCTGACCACGGAGGCCAAGGAGGGCACCGAGCGCGGTACGCTCCAGGCCCTCTACCGCCACCAGTGGCTGCACACCACCGATGCGCTGACCCCGTACACCTACGTCTCACCGCGCGGCACCATGAAGGTGCGCGAGTCCGTTTCCTTCGCCACCAGCCAGAAGAACAACGGCGTGGTGCCCGCCCTGCCCGCCTCCAGTGGGGTCGACCGGGCCCGGCTGACCGGCTACCTCAACGAGGTTGCCAACGCCGCCGATCCGTTCTCCGGGGCCACCGACACCTACTGGACCGGTAAGGCACTCGGTCGCCTCGCCCAGCTGGTGCCCGTGGCCGACCAGATCGGTCAGACCGCGACCCGCGACAAGCTCCTCGGCCTGATGAAGGGTCGGCTCCAGGAGTGGTTCACGGCGGGTGGGCCGAGCGAGTTCAGCTACGACAAGGACTGGAAGACCCTCATCGGGTACCCGGCCTCGTACGGCAGTGACGCCGAACTCAACGACCATCATTTCCACTACAGCTACTACGTCTACGCGGCGGCGATCGTCGCCCAGTACGATTCGGCCTGGGCAGCGGACTCGGCTTGGGGATCCATGATCAAGCACCTGATCCGAGACGCGGCCAACCCGAGCCGCACCGATTCGGCGTACCCCTTCCTGCGTGGTTTCGACGTGTACGCGGGCCACAGCTGGGCCTCCGGCCACCAGGGCTTCGCGGCGGGAAACAACCAGGAGTCCTCCTCGGAGTCCATCAACCTCAGCGCCGGCCTCGTCCTCTGGGGCGCGGCGACCGGCGACACCTCGCTGCGCGACCTCGGTAGCTACTTGCTGACGACGGAGTCCGAGGCCATCACCCAGTACTGGTTCGACGCGAACGAACAGGTCTTCCCCGCCCCGTACAAGTACGGCACGGTCGGCATGGTCTGGGGCAGCGGTGCCTCCTACTCCACCTGGTGGACCGCCAACCCGGAGGAGATCCACGGCATCAACGTCCTCCCCGTGACCGGAGGATCACTCCACCTGGCCCGTGAGAAGGCCGCCATCACCCGGAACATCGCCGAGATGGAACGCGAGAACGGCGGCCCGGCCCAGCAGTGGCGCGACCTGCTCTGGGAGTTCGAAGCACTGACCGATCCGGCTGCGGCCAAGGCCAAGTGGGACGGTGCGAACGGCGACTACACCCCCGAGGAGGGTGAGTCCAAAGCCCACACCTACCACTGGATCAACACCCTCAACACCCTTGGCGCACCGGCGATGACAGTCAGCGCCGACCTGCCCACTGCCGCCGTCTTCGCCAAGAACGGAACCCGCACCTACACCGCGCACAACCACGGCTCCACCACTCGCACGGTGACCTTCTCCGACGGCAAGACCCTCTCGGTACCGGCCCGCTCGACGGCTACGGGCACCGGCCCCGACACCGGAAACCCGGACCCGGAGGAGCCGGAGGAGCCGGGGCCGTCCACCGGCAACACCTTCCGCCTCAAGACCGGCGGCATCCTCACCGCCGCCGCCACCGACCCGGCCGGCACGGACAGCGTGGCCTCGGCCGACGGCGTGAACCGGGACGGCACTCCGTACAAGCCGACCGTCTACGAGGCGAAGCAGCTCAACGGCCCGCTCGCCCCCGGGGCGGCCACCTCGTTCCGCCTCCGGGTGGACGCGGGCACCAGGGTGGCGCTCGCTCCGCAGGTCCGGGTCAGCTACGACCTCACCGGTGACGGTACCTTCGAGCGCACCGAAACCTACCGCTACTTCGCGACCGACCCGGTCGCCGGTTGGGAGGAGTACACGCAGGCAGTTGGCGTGCAGGCCATCACCGGCAGCCTGGGTGAACTCAAGAACGGCACCGTCCGCCTGGAGATCTGGAACGCACTGGGCAACGGCCCGTCCCAGGTGCAGACGGGCACCGACGCGGCCGTGTTGAAGATCCCCTATGTGTGAGCCTGTTGGCGTGTGATCCACCGGGTGGATGAACAAGACATGGAGGCACGAACGGTGCGGCGGGTCTCTGGCTCCTCGGGGCGGGGACCCGCCGCACCCGTACGTCAGGGTCCAGGCTCAGCTTGTCGTTCAACCCGTGACCTCGAACGGTGTTTCGTCCTTGGTCCCTCACCTGGGGATTCACCGGACGTGAGGTCGGCCTCCGCCTGATTCTGTGCTCCGACCAAGGAGTGCACGTGAATCAGCCGGAGGCCGTGCAGATGAGTCTGCTGGGTGGGAAGCCGGAGGGTGAGGCGTTTGAGACGCTGTCACGTCCGGGCGGAGCTGTACGCGTCGATGACGGGACGGGCGGACCCCCTGTTCGAGCTGGCGGACGCGCTGTTGTGCAGTGACGGTCCGGTTCGGACGCTGGTTGATCTCGCGCTCGCTCCCGAACACCGCCGTGGACACCGAGCTCTCTACGGTGCTCTCAACCGGGGCCGCCTGGATGTGTCCCGGCTGCGGCGGTCCCTGGCCGGGACGCCGTTGCCGAAGGCGGCAGATGGCCGTCTTGTCCTGGCCGTCGACGTCAGTCCGTGGCTGCGGCCGGACGCCGCGACCTCACCGGACCGCTCGTTCTGCCATACCTACGGGCGGGGGAAGAACGAGCACCGGATGATCCCCGGCTGGCCCTACTCGTTCGTCGCCGCGCTGGAGACCGGCCGCACCTCCTGGACCGCGATCCTGGACACCGTCCGCCTCGCCCCGGGCGCGGACGTCGCTGCCGTCACCATCGCCCAGGTCCGCGAAGTAGTCGAGCGCCTGATCGCCGCCGGCCACTGGGCTCCGGGTGACCACGACATCCTGGTCGTGCTGGACGCCGGATACGACGCGCCCCGCATCGCCCACTTCCTGAACGATCTGCCCGTTGAAGTCCTTGGACGGACACGCTCCGTCCGCGTGATGCGTCGGCCGACCCCGCCCCGTGTCCATGACCCCAAGGGCGGACGACCGCCCAAGCACGGAGGCGAGTTCGTCTTCGGCGACCCTGCCACCTGGGGCGCCGAGCAGGCGGTCACCGTCACGGACACCCGACGCTACGGCAGAGCGACAGCGCGGGCTTGGGACCGTCCCCACTCGCGGCTGACCCGCAGGGCCGCCTGGCTCGGCCACGACGGTGAACTGCCCGTGATCTCTGGCTCCGTCATCCGACTCGAAGTCGAGCACCTGCCATCCGGCGGCGCCCCGAAGCCGATCTGGCTGTGGTGTCACGAGTGGACGCCACCACAGCGGACGTGGACCGCTGCCGGCACGCTTTCCTGCGGCGGTTCGACATCGAGCACACCGTCCGAATGATCAAACAGACCATGGGCTGGACGAAGCCGAAGGTTCGCGAACCGGAGGCCGGCCGACCGATGGACCTGGCTGGTCATCGCGGCACACACCCAGCTCCGTCTCGCGCGCCCGCTCGCCCTCGACCTACGAAGGCCCTGGGAGCGACCGGCCGACCCGAACAAGCTGGCCCCGGCCCGAGTCCGCCGCGGGTTCCGGAACCCCCCAGCGCGGCTGCCCTCGCCAGCCGCTGTTCCCAAACCCTCCAGCCCAGGCCCCGGTCGGCCGCCCGGCTCGAAGAACCAACAGCCGCCAACACGCCACGACGTTGGTCTCGAACTCGTCACCGGGCAGCCCTACCGTCGGCCCGCCCACCACAAGACAGGCACCAAACCCCGGAGGGTCAGCTGAACAGTCAGGTCAAGGCGTCGACGGCCGAGCAGCAACGGCATCGATCCCAGACGCACGCAGCTTGCGAGCCAGGAACTCCATCTCGGGCATCGTGCCTGAGTGGGTTCCCGCAACGACCTCGCTCAGCACGGACTTGACGTCAGCCAGACCAATACCGAGTTCTGCCCGCAGAACGCGCATGATCGCAGCGTTCCTTGCCGAGGGATCTACCTGAAGGTGCGCTGGTCCACACTCGGAGAGCAGTTGGCTCCGCAGTGCGGCTGGCAGGTCATCACCGCACGAAGCCACCGCAACCCCGCAGGCTGGACACCTGGACGCCGTGTCCCAGCGCAAGGAGCCGCTCACAAGGGCTTGGACACCCCAGCATTCCAACTCCGCACCACAGTCCTGGCACCCAGCCGAGTACCTGATGGACTCAACGACCGTCTGTTCCATCCCCACCCCTTCAAGGAGATGAGGTTAAACGACAAGCTCAGAACCTGTTCCGGATCCACTGAGCCGGTCCGAGTCGGCAGCCGACACATAGGCCGGAGCGCTCCTGAACACCCTGCCGCTGATCAATGATCAATGATCAATGATCTTGGTCCTGGAGCCCATTTGGCCGTGGACGGTTCGCCGTGACTGCGGCCGCATCCGTTGCTCCCGGACTCACCACGTCGAGGCCGGCCTTGAACGACAAGGTCAGGACGAGGCCCGGCGGACCAGCGTGGTCGGCGTGATCACCGAGTCCGGTGCCACGCCGTTCCCCGTACGGTCGAGGATGCGCAGCAGCAGCCGGGCCATCAGTCGCCCCTGGCCCTCGATGTCCTGGCGGACGGTGGTCAGCGGCGGGTCGGTCTCCTTGGCCACCGGATCCATGTCGTCGAACCCGACGATCGCCACCTGCTCCGGCACCGTGATCCCGCGCTCGCGCAGGACCCGCAGTGCCCCCGACGCCATCAGGTCGTTCGCGATGAACACCGCGTCCAGGTCGGGCCGCCGTTCCAGCAGCTCCGCCATCGCCCGGGCCCCGCTCTCCACGGTGAAGGCGCCCTCGGCGACGAGCGTCGGATCCATGTCCATCAGCACGTCCCGGTAGCCATCGAGGCGGTCCATCGCCGAGGTCTGGTCGGGCGGCCCGCCGATGTGCGCGATGCGCTCCCGCCCGAGGTCGCGCAGGTGCTGCACGGCCAACCGGGCCCCACCGCGGTTGTCGGCGTCGACGTACGGAACGGCCCGTTCACCGGCATCGGCGGTCCAGCCGGGCCGGCCCCCGAACACGGTCGGAACGCCCGCTCGCCGTGTGATCGCGGGCAGTGGGTCGTCCGTGTGCAGGGAGAAGGCGAGCGCACCGTCCACGTGCCCGCCGGACAGGTACCTGGTGATCCGGTCGAAGTCCGCCGGCCCCTCCACCAACAGCAGTACGAGCTGGGTGTCGTGGGCGGTCAGCTCCTTGCTGATCCCCCGGATCTGCTGGGAGAAGAAGGGGTCCGAGAAGATCCGCGCCTCCGGCTCCGCGATGACGACGGCCACCGCGCCCGTCCGCCGCGTCACCAACGTCCGGGCCGCGTGATTGGGGACGTAGCCGAGCTCCTCGATCGCCCGAACCACCTTGTCAACCAGCGGTTTACGGACCCCGTCACCCCCGTTGACGACCCGCGAGGCGGTGGCCCGGGAGACCCCCGCACGTGCCGCGACGGCTTCCAGAGTGGGGCGGGACCCGGGGGACTGCTCGGGCAAGGCGGTCGCTCCTCGTCGGCGGGGGCGGCGATGCACACGGTGGTGCGGACTTGTGCCGCCGCCGGATCGCGTACAGCCTAGCGCCGGGACGGACCGACGACTGAGAGCCTTCCGGATGGAGTTCCAGCTCACCGGGCCGGGCCCTGCCGGGCGAACGGGCCCGGCACGCCGCAACGAAGTCGGCATGGGACGGAGGGGGCCGTCCGGCGGTAGAGGGCCAATGCCTTCTCCGGCGGGTCGAGGTAGAGGCCGACCACCACCGCCGGCGGGCGGGCGGCTCCCCGCGAGGATGGTTTCCACCGCTTCGGGTGGTGGGACCGTACGGTCTGGTGAGGAAGCACTGACGAGGGAGACGGTGGGGGAGGCGCCGACGGTGGTGATGCGGTCCGAGGCGGGCGGCGTGGCAGGTTGGTGTGTTTGGAGTCCCGGGCCGAGCCGGCCCGCAATCCTGTGAACGGTGTCCCGGAGCGGGTGCGTCCCGTAGCGGTGACGATCTTCAGTGGCAGGCTTCCACACCGGGTTCCCGCAGCGAGGCCGGTTCCCGGCGATGGCTGAAACAGACCCCAGTGGCATGCGGCCGGTCCGCCGCGGCCGTTCCACTCGGGAGGTGAGGGGCGCTGGCGCCCCTCAGGAGGGTCGATACCACTGATGACGACGTATCCGTCTGCGCCGCCGAGGCCGCCGGACCCGTCCGTACCGGCCCCGTTGCCGCCGCGCTGTCCGGACCGGGCACCGGTGCCCTTCTCGAAGCCGACCCCGCCGCCTCCACCGCCCCCGCCGCCGACCTCGGCCACCACGGAGTCCGCCTTCTTTCCGCTGGTCGCCACGTAGACGACCGACCTGCCGCCGCCTTCCGCGCCGCCGCCGGCTGCGGGCTCGTTGCCGTCCCCGCCGCGCCGACCGGCGCCCCCGCCGCCTCCCACCCGTACACCGATTTCTCCGACGTTCCCGTCGTGTTCGATGGTGCACACCGCGATCCCGGCCGCGCCGCCGCCACCTTTCGGCCGGGCGGGCCGCTACCCCGCCTGCTTGATGCAGGTCCGGTCCCTCGCCGGCAGCTTGCCGGTGGCCAGGTACCGGTTGACCTGCTCGTCCACGCACGCGTTGCCGTAGCGCCCGAAGAGGGCGTGTCGATTGGCACCCTCGAGGGTGACCATCCTGGAGCTCGGCAGCTGCTTGTGCAGCTCGACGCTTCCCTTGTACGTCGTACGCGGGTCACCGGTGGCGGCGACGATCAGTGCAGGGGCATCGCGCCGCACCCGGGTGGGCTCTTCGCGCGGCGAGTCCCAGAAGGCGCACGGGTTGATGTTGTTGGTCAGAGCGCCGAACAGCGGGTGCGCGGTGCGGTTGCGCTCGATGTCCCGCCAGTAGAGCTCGGGATCGCGCGCGGCGGCCACGTCCCCGCAGATGACGGCGGACTGCGCGCCGGTGGGCTCGCCCTCACCGCGCAGCACGTACCGGAGCTCCGGGACGAGCATCGGCGGCACCGTCGTCGGCCGGCCCTCCGCGGCTTTGGCCAGTACGGAAAGCAGCTCGCCGAACGACGCCCGCGCCGGGGCGGTGTCGTCCGCGATGCCCGAGAAGAGGAGGAGCGGCACCTGGCTGTCGTCGATCCGGAAGGCATCGGCGCCGGCGCCGATGGTCAGCGGACCGCGTGCGGTCGCCGCGACGATGCGGTCGACGGCGGCGAGCACCTCGGCGCGGCTGCGGCCGAGGCCGTAGGTGTCGTGGTGCTCGGCGGCCCAGGCGGCCCAGTCGGACAGCGCCTTCTCGTTCTCGCGCTCGGTGCCCTTCAGGAGCCGGGGGCGGTAGTCGCTCGGGTTGATCGCCCCGTCCAGCACCATCCGGTCGTGGCGGCCGGGGAACATCTGCGTGTAGACCGTGCCCAGGTAGGTGCCGTACGAGTAGCCCAGGAAGGAGATCTTCCGCTCGCCGAGCGCGCTGCGGATGACGTCCATGTCGCGGGCCGTGTTGCGGGTGGTGATGTGGGGGAGCACCGCGGCGTCGGTGGCCCGGCACTTGTCGGCCAGGCTCTTCTGCAGGGCGACCTGGCGCTCGAAGCCCGCCCGGCCGGTGCCGGCGGACAGCCAGGTCATGCCGACGGGCAAACCGCAGTCCAGCGCGGTGCTGCGCCCGATGAAGCGCGGGTCGAAGCCGACGATGTCGTAGCGCGCGCCGACCTCCTTCATCGACGTGCGGGCCTGCGGCGGGGACTGGAGCGCGGGACCGCCCGGACCGCCGTTGTTGAGGAGGATCGCGCCGATGCGGTGGCGGGTGTCGGTGGCCTTGAGTCGGGAGATCGCCACGGTGATCGTGCGCCCCTGGGGGTCGGCGTAGTCCAGGGGCACGGTCACGTCCGCGCACTGCACGCCTGCCTGGTCCAGATCACGGCCGGTGGTGTCGTCGGGGCCCTTGACGCAGCTGCCCCAGCCGAGGTGCTGGCGGTAGTACCGGTCCAGTCCGGCCCCGGAGCTGTCCTGGGCGGGGGTCTCGGCGGCCGTGGCCAGGGCGGGGGAGGACGTGAGGCAGGCGGCGAGGGTGAGGCCCACGGCCAAGGCGCGGCGTGCGGTGGGGCTGACAGTGGTCACGGGGTCTCCTTGAGCGTCGTCCGCTTCGTGTGATCGCATGCCCCGAGGCTAGGAACCCGCCCTGGTACGGCACATCGCCCCAGGGCACGAGGACCCAGGTCCCGTCCGCCCCTGGTCCGGGACCTGCGGCCCGGTCCGGTCTCCTCCTCCGGGAGGAGACCGTCGGCGGGGCTGCGCTGAGGGCCCGTCCCGGCCACGCGCCTGCCGCAAGGGGAGATCGCCGCACTGGCATGCTGTCAGGAGGTCTTCGCCTCCAGAATCGAGACGACCCTGTGTCTGCTTCCCAGATCTTCTTGCTCCTCGCATCGGTCTTCACCGCCGCGGGGTCGGTCATCGGCCTCGTCGCCTCTCTCAAAATCCGACGCGTCCGGTTCCTGCTGAGGGAGGGCAGTACCGCGCGGGGCGTGGTGACCCGTCTTGAGGAGACCCGGATCGCGCCGGCCTCGGATGCCGGTAGCACCACCCGGAGCGTCGGAACCACCGTGTACTACCCGGTCATCGCTTGGAGCACGGGCGACGGCCGCGCGATGGAAACCAGGACGAACATCGCTCGACCCAAGGACACGACCCTCCCCGTCGGTGCCCGCGTCGAGGTCCGATACGACGAGGCAGACCCGTCACGGTGGACCCTCCAGGCCGAGGGCACCGCCTTTTGGTGGCTGTTCAGCGCACTGGGCGCGCTGTTCATCGCGATCGGGCTGGGGTTCGCCCTGGGGAGCCTGTCGTAAGGGGCCTTGAGGTGCGAAACGTTCGCGAAACACCCGGGTCCGTACCCCTGGAGTCATGAAGCATCTCTACGGCTCAAGACCAGCGACTGAGGCTTTGAGGGTGGGTCGGTGGGCTCGCCCTCGAGCCATTGGATGTCGGCCGGCTGCCCGCGCGCGTGATGGCCAGAGCGAGTCCCGACGCCTTGTCATCCGACCTCGACGCTCCGAGATCTCCGAGTCAGGCTCAGGCGCCGCAGAATTCGGCTTCGACGAGCCGCTGTTCGTGGATGTTCCAGTCGCCGTTGAAGTTCAGCGACAGCACGTGTTCTCCGTCTGCCGTCGCCATGGTCTGCGAGATGGAGCCCTGAATGCCGCCGTTGTGCCCCCATACCTCGGTACCGCACGACAACGTCAGCCTCATCAGTCCCAGGCCGTAGGAGAAGGTCGGCATGTTCTTGATCGAGACGGTCGTCATCATCTCCTTCAGCTGAGGCTCCTCCAGGAGCCGACCGGAGAACAGGGCTCGGTAGAACCGGTTGAGGTCTTGGGTGTTGGAAATCATCTCTCCGGCGGCGCCCGCGAAGGAGGGGTTGAGTTCGGTGACGTCGTAGATCGCGCTGTTCGGCTCTCCCGGCCCGGCGAGTTCCCCGGTCAGCTTCGAGTAGGCGCGTCCGCTGGGTCCGGGTACGCGGGCGCGGGTGCCCGGCAGACTGGTGGAGTCCAGGTGTAGGGGGTTCAGGACGCGCTGCTCGATCTCGTGGGCGTAGGAGTGGCCGGTTGCCTTTTGGATCACCATGGAGGCGATGACGTAGTTGGTGTCGGAGTAGCTCCAGTCGTCGCCGGGGGCAAAGGTGGGCCGGTGTGTCATGGCGAACCGGACGATCTGGCGCGGAGTCCACGTGTCGTAGCGGTGCTTGAGGAAGTCGGTGCCGAACTCCTTGCGCTTGAAGTCCTCGTCGTCGG
The DNA here is from genome assembly GCF_055574495.1 of Streptomyces sp. NPDC029836. NCBI lineage: Bacteria > Bacillati > Actinomycetota > Actinomycetes > Kitasatosporales > Streptomycetaceae > Streptomyces > Streptomyces sp. NPDC029836. The sequence continues at coordinate 37,066 of NZ_JBVHZI010000015.1, forward strand.
TGTAGCTGTAGATGCCGCTGGTGTGGTTGAGGACCTGCCGTAGCTTGATCTTGCTGCCGTCGTGCCCGTTGCCCTGCACCATGCCCGGCAGCCAGTGGTCCACCGTGTCGTCCAGGCTCAGCTTCCCTTCCCCCTCCAACTGGAGCATCACCGTGGCCACGAAAGTCTTGGTGATCGAGCCGACCCGGAAGCGGTCATCGGCCTGCGGCTTGCGGCCGGTTGCGAGATCTGCTGTGCCCGCGTGTGCCGCCCAGGTGTCGTGCCCCTGCTCGGCGAGCACGATGCCCCCGGGCGCCCCGTCCCGGACGACCGAGTCCAGGGCCGCCCGGGTGGCCGCGTGGCCGCCTCGTGCCGACGAAGCGTCCGCGGCGCCGGCAGCCGACGCCGGCAGGGCGAGACCGGCGCTCATCACGACCGTGGCGACCGCCCCGACGACAGCGACCCGCAAGCTGCGCTCCCCGCGGCCGCGGCCACCCGTCGTGGACGTACGCGACCCGTTGGCTGCGTGTCCGTGCTCGTACACGAAGAACTCCTGTCGTTGGTGGGTGACGACCTGATCTGAACCCAGTATTTTCGATCAAGGTCCCGACCCGGGATACCGCCAACCACCCGCTTGAAGGTGGGGTTACCCCCCGTCAGCTGGGTGGACGACCGGGGTTTGGCTCTGTTCACGGGGTGTGGAGGAGTCGCGCGGGGTGCCGGGCACGACCATCTGCCCGATCTCGATGACCTGGTCGTTGACGGAGTTCAGCCAGGAGATGCCCTTCTTCTTCGCCACGTCGGCACTGACGCTGGTCGGCGGACGGCACGTGGGACGGGGTCCTGCGTGCCGTCCAGGGCGAAGCCGACCTCGCCGGCCGGATCGACTGGAGCATGGTCAGCGTCGATTCAACGTCCTGCCGTGCCCGCCAGCACGCTGCCGGCGCCCGCAAGAGGAAGCCACACGTCCCGAAAAAAGGGACAACGCCCCGGCACCACCACCCCGACGAAGGACTCGGACGGCCCCGGGGCGGCCTGACCTGCAAGATCCACCTCGCGGGAGAAAGCGGATGCCGACCGATGGCCTTCCTGGTCACGCCCCGCCGGTGGGGCGACGCACCGCAGATGATCGCGGTCCTCGAAGGCGTAAGCGTTCCCCGTCCGCAGGGCGGTCACCCCCGCACCCGGCCGGACCACCTCGGCGGCCACAAGGCATACAGCTCACGCCGAAACCGCCGTTACCTGCGAAGACGCCGGATCAAGCACACCATTCCCGAGCCGAAGGGCCGGCGAGCCAACCGCAAACGTCGCGGCAGCAAAAGCGGCCGGCCCGCCGGCTTCGACAGCGAGATCTACAAACGCCGCAACGAGGCCGAGCGCACGATCAACCGGCTCAAGAACTCCCGGGCCGTCGCCACCCCCTACGACAAGGGGGCCTACGTCTACCACGGCACCGTCACCACCGCAGCGATCCGGCTCTGGCTCCGCCCGTGAGACGCGCCCTGCACTTGGCTGCGCCATGAACTCCTGGCCACCAGCAGTGTCGTCCCATACAGTGCTGAAGGCATGACGGCACTTGCATCCTTCACCTTCGTGCGCCACATCGACGGGCTCCGCTACCACTTCGAACGCGACGGCGAGCACAACGGCCGCCCCGCCTACCGCCGAACGGACGGGAGCGTGTGGTGCGTCTGGTCGCCGACCGACGGCTGGCACTGCGAGATCGCTGACGGCCTCGTCACTGCCCATCCCCTCAACAGCCACGCTGACGAACCCGAGCCCCCTGCCACCGTCTGGCGCAGCTTCAAGAACGACCGCTCCTACCTCTACGACCTCCGGACCCGCGCCCCTGAAGCATGATCCGCCGGACAGTGCCTGGCCCTCGCGCCATCGTGTTGGGGTGCGACGACTGCGTTGGCAGCCAAGGTCTCTACCTACCTTGTAGGCGTGGTGTCGTCAGTGTGAGTCCGGTTCCGGTGAGGCAACCATCGATGATGTCGCCGCGGTTTTGGATCTGGCGGAGGCCTCGTCTGAGCTGGTGCATGAGGTGGTCGGGGTCGGTGAAGGCGGTGTTCGCCTGGCTGGTCCGGCGGAGGATGGACCAGATTCCTTCCACCGGGTTGAGGTCGGGTGCGTAGGGCGGCAGGCGGTGGGCACTGATCCAGTCGTGTGCGTCGATGAAGGCCCCCATGCGGCGGTCCTTGTGGACGTTGAGGTTGTCCCATACGAGGACGATCGGTCCGCCGATCTGTTGGTGGGTGGCGATGAGTAGGTCGCGGTACTCGGTCCAGGCGAAGCTCTTGCGGTCGCCGCTCTCGTGGTCGGCATGCCGTTTGGGCCGGTAGATCAGGCGGGAGCGTTCGCCGGGTTTGTAGCAGCACAGGGCTGCTATCGAGAAGCGGCGCTGGGAACGGCCGCGGACCCGGATGACCGGCGTGGATCCGCGCCTGCCCCACGTGCGGGAGGTCGGCGGCGTCATCGAGAATCCTGCCTCGTCCTCGAAGACGATCCAGGCCCCGAGCGCCACCGCGGTGGTTCCAGGCGCGGCCACACCTCCCGCACCCAGCCGGCCACCGCCGCCTCGTCCCGCTCGACGGCGCGTCGGGCCGGAACCTGATGGCTCCAGCCGTGCCTTCGCAGCATCTGGGAGATGCCCGACAGCGTCATGGACTTGTGGAACCGCCGGCCGATCAGCGTCTTGATCCGGGACAGCGTCCATCTCTGATCAGACCAGCCATGCGCGACCGGACCCTTCGCCAGCTCCTCCTCGAGCACGGCGAACAGCGTGTCACTCAGCTTCGTACGGGACGCCGGGCCTTGGGAACGGACCCCGTCCTGGCCGGCCTCAACCCAAGCACGACGCCACCGCTGAACCGATCGGACGCTGACTCGTAACTCCTTCGCGGTCTCCGTACTGCCCCGACCTTCGGCGAACATCGCAACGATCACCGATCGTCAGCCCCTACGACAAGACAACTTCAAGGTCAGTAATGGAGATGACGTCGCAGTGGTGGAGGAGTCGGTCGAGGATGGCGGTGGCGAGGACCTCGTCGCCAAACACCTGTCCCCATTCACTGAAGGTCTTCCTCTGGGTGTTGGCGTGCGCTGCGGACGATGTGGGACCAGGTGCCTGCGGTGCCGCCGTGTTGTTGGGCGAGTTGGCCGGCGAGTCGGACTGCGGGGGTTTCGGGGTTGGCCGTGATCGCCGCACGGGCTTGGTCGAGTCGGGGGTCGCCGTCGTAGGGGTAGCGGCGGTCCGTTTTGGGTGTGCCGGTGGGGCGGCCGCCTCCGCGTTCGCGGTGTTCGGCGTAGGTCCAGATGTCGCCGCGTCGGTACTTTCGTTTGATGGTGCCTTTGTCGGTGATTCGCTCTTCGACTGGTTGGGGCCAGTGTTTCGGTGGGGCGGAGGGGTAGCTCGTGATGCTGGTGGGGGCCATGCCGAGGACGCGGGCGGCGTCGGAGAGTGAGATGAGGTCCTCGGCGTTGCCGCTGCGGTCGACGGTTGTGCGCCAGCGTTGGTTGGCTGTGTAGGCCTGGTACCAGGTGTCCCAGGTGGTGGGGTTCCAGTACATGGTGTTGCCGATGGTCTTGTCGGGGTCGGGGTGTTGGTTGGTTTTCCGCTCCCGCCAGAATCGTGCGAGGGTGCTGAGGCCCAGGCCGGTACGGGCCTGGAGGTCCTCGCGGCTTTCCAGTCCGGTGACGTCGGTGTGGTGCTGGTACCACTGGTGCCAGTCGTCGGCGTCCCAGACGAGTGCGCGGTCGATGGTGCAGGCGGGTTCGGGGTGGGCGTTGTGGTCGCGTTCGCGGTACAGCCTCTCCAGGTGCGAGATGCTGATCCGGTAGGTGTCGGCGAGTTCCCTCCTGTTCAGTACGCGGCGTCCGTCCAGGGTGGTCATGGGGGTGTCCTCCGTGATCTGTGCATCGCGCGGCAGGGCCTCGTCCGTCATCGTCGGCTCCGCCTCCTCACGGTGGTTGTTGTGGCCGGCGTGCTCGGGCGGGAGCATCCCGCCGGGCTCGATCGGCTTCGTGGCCGGCGCGGTGTCGTTGTCCTCGATCTTCGATGCCTGGCGCGGAGCGTCGTGCGCCCGCTCGTCGGCGAGCGGGATGGACCTGCTACCCCCGGTGCCGGGAACGGGTCGTCCTGAAAGCGGCTGGTCAGAGCGGGTCGGTTCCGGTCGAATGGCCGGCGTGGAGCGTCGCGAGGTCGTCGAGGGCTGAGGTCGTGTCGCGCTCCGCGTCGTCTACCATCGTGTGTAGTGCCTTCCTGGATATGGGCTTGTTGAAGGGCCTGGGGCCAGGGAGACACAGGACGGCCGGTACTACTGCTATTGGACCGGCCGTCCGCCTGATCTTCCGCGGGTCATGCGGCTGCGCGAACGAGTTTCAACCTCTCGATTTCGCTAATCCTGCCTTATTTTTCGTCTGGGTCCAGTCGGTCATCCGGTGCGCGGCGGCAGACCGTGCGCCAGCCGGCGACTTCCCAGGGCGGCACGGACCGTCTCGGGGGAGAGGGCGTCGAGTGCGGACCGCCGCTGCGCGGCCGTACTGTGCGGAAGCGCCGTGGGCACCACCACCCGGCGCCGCGCATCGCCCACCTGCTCGGCGACCTGCCGGCGCAGGTCCTGGGCCGGCTCCGCTCGGAATGGGTGATGCGTCGGCCAGCGCCGAGCCGTGCGGAGTTCGCCGCGGCGAACCCGGCCGGGGCCGGCCGCCCAAGCACGGCGGGGAGTTCGTCTTCGGCGACCCCGCCACCTGGGGCAACGAGCAGGCGGTCACCACGACCGTGGCCCGCCGCTACGGCACAGCCGTCGCCCGGGCCTGGGACCGGCTTCACCCGAGGCTGACCCGCCGGGCGGCCTGGCTGGAGCACGACGGACCGCTGCCGGTCATTGAGGGCACCGTGATCCACCTGGCCGTCGAGAAGCTGCCCCGCAGCGGGGTGAACCGCCCGGTCTGGCTGTGGTGGTCACGCACCGGCGTCGCCCCGACCGACGTGGACCGCTGCTGGCAGGCGTTCCTCCGGCGTTTCGACCTAAGACGTCATCTCATTTGGCCAGTCGGCGGTAGCAGATGGGGGTGCGGGCGAGGCTGGTGAAGGCGAGGAAGTGCTCGGCTTTGCGGTCGTAGCGGCGGTGGAGTCGTCGGCAGCCGGCGAGCCAGGACATGGTCCTTTCGACGACCCATCTGTGGCGGCCGAGCCGTTGTGAGGTCTCGATGCCTCTGCGGGCGATGCGGTGCTTGATGCCGCGTCCGCGTAACCATCGTCGCAGGTGGGCGTAGTCGTAGCCGTTGTCCGCGTGGAGCTTGCCGGGCTTGCGTCGTCGGCGTGCGCGGCGTGAGCGGATGGGGGGTATGCCGCGGACGAGGGGCTCGAGGGCCTGGCTGTCGTGCAGGTTGGCGCCGGAGATTGCGACGGACAGGGGCAGACCGGTCCGCTCGGTGATCAAGTGGCTCTTCGAGCCGTACTTGCCCCGATCGACAGGATTCGGACCTGTCAGATCCCCCTTTTCAAGGCCCTCATGTTCACCGAGTCGATCGCGCAGCGGGACCAGTCGAGCTCACCGCGGGCGCCGAGTTCGTTGAGGACCAGTCGGTGGAGCTTGGCCCAGACCCGGGCCTTGCTCCACTCGGAGAACCGTCGGTGGGCTGTCGCCCCCGAGGGGCCGAACGACGCCGTGGGCAGCTGCTGCCAGGTACAACCCGACGTGGCCACGAACACGATCGCGGCCAGTACTTCACGGTCACCGTACCGGCGCCGCCCACCGCCCTGAGGCCGCGACGGCGCCTCCGGCACCACCCGCTGGAACAGCACCCACAACTCGTCCGGCACCAGCCGCTCAACGATCCCCACCAGGACCAACAGCCTACCCGCGAACGCCAAATGAGATGATTTCTTGTTGATCAGGGTGAAGGTGCCGAGCAGCAGCTGGATCGCGGTCATCGGTCCTCCTCCCGGGAGCTGGCCCTGACGGACACCGAGGGACTGGAGGCGGGAGCGGATGGTGCATCGGATGCTCGACATGATCCCGCTGCTGCGGCGCCGCGAGGACGTCAGCGGAGAGTCCGTCATGCCGTGGGACGACCGCAACGAACGTGTCGTGCGGGTACGCACGCACTGAACCGGTGGTCGGATACGTCCACATGCCAAGACTGGTACGGACCACGGTGCCCGGAGTGGCCTTGGGTGGGCTCCGTCAGGCTGTTGGAATGATCACGCGAAGTACGCGCGGCAAGTGAATCGGGAGAACCTTTTGAAAGCCCCAGCACTGAGCGCAGGCCGTAGGCCGTCCGGATCGGCTGAAACGACCCGCTTCTGCGCCGTCGCGGCAGCGGTCGACCCCGCTGCCCTCGGCGCGCTGCTCGACGAGCGGCGTCGGCAACTGGCGCGACGGCCCGACGTCGAGGACGTGTTCGCGCGCGCGGCCGAGGTAGCGCGGGTCTACGCCCGGTGGTTCGAGGCGCAGGGCCACACCTGTCCGCTGCCCGGCCAGATCGCCGCGGCCCGGAGCAAGGGCCTGCCCTCGATCATGCCGACCATCGACACGCTGCTGTACGCGGAGCTGACCACCGGCGTACTGATGGGCGCCCAGGACGCAGACGCCATCGACGGCGAACTGCGCTTCGACTGGGCGCGCGAGGGCGAGTCCTTCACCGGGTTCCGCTCCACCGTCACCTGTGTCCGCGACGAGCCCGTGGTACGGGACGCGACGGCGATCGTGGCCTCGGTGCTCCAAGGCCCCGATCGCCGCACCAGCGTCACCAAGAGCTCCCGGCACCTGGTCTACACGGTGTACGACGCCCCCGGGCTGCCCGTCGAGGCGTTCGACGCGGGGGTGGGCGTGCTGCGCGAACTCCTCACGGCGGCCGGCTCCGAGCCCGAGGTACTGGAGGTGCTCCTGTGACCGGTTTCAGCGCGGCCGAGTGCGAGCGGCTCTCCCAGGACCCGCTGCCCAGCCGCCACCAGCGCCGCATCCTCATATCCGCCGGCCCGGACGGCGCCGGACCGGCCGGCCTCCAGCGGGCCGCGGCCCGCTGGCAGCGCCAGTACGTCGGCGGGGTCTACGTCCGCGTACCGGGCGACGCCGCCCGACAGAGCGCCACCGTCGCCGAGTTCACGGCCGCCGGGTGCACCCTGCAGGCCATCCACTTCTACCGGCCCGCGGACGTTCCCACGCTGTCCTTACTGGCAGGGCGCATCGACGCGCTGCCCCTGGACGCGGAGTTCGACCCGCTCCGGGCGGCGGAGCTGGTGCTGCTCGGAGCGACCGACGTGGTCGGCCCCTACCCGCAGCGGGACATGGACGCGGCACGTTCCGCGGCCGCGTACGTCAACAGCCGGCTCGGCGAGGACGCCCTGGCGCTACCCCTGTTGACCCGGGTGCCGGGAACCATGGTCACGGCCGGGGGGCCGGAGGGGCCCGCGGCCCCGGGCCGGGCCGCGCTGGAGGACCACTTCGCCGACTCGGCGCGGGCCCTGGCGGCCGAGGCCGAGAGCCGGCTGGAGGTCTTCGACGCACTGGACCACCTGCCGGGCGGCGGGGACGCCCTGTCCTTCTCGGCGGCCCTCGCCGACGAATGACCGGGCGCACCACCGACCACACCGTTTGAAGCGTCACCAGCGATCCGGGGGGAACCGAGATGCGCACCATGACCACCGCCACCACTACGACGACCCTGCGCGCCGTACTCGAATTCGACGTGGCCGACTACGTCCGCCACGCCCGCGCCGAGGGCCGCGACCACCTCGACCCCGAACTGCGCGCCTGGATGGCCGAGGCCTACGAGGACATCGTCGTCCTTCTCGCCCTGGACCGCGACCGGCTCACCCGCCAGGAGCGGGCCGTGCTCCGCTTCGCCGAGCTCGTCTTCCAGGCGGAATGGAAACTGGCTCTCCCCGGCGGCGAGAGCCCCCAGGAGGTCGCCGCCCGCGGCGGCGGCCCTTTGGACCGGCGCGGTAAGCGCTACCAGCCCTACGGCAACGTCCGTTTTCTCAACCACGTCCTCGGCACCCGCGCCCACGCCCCCGACGGCGCCGTCGAGCGGGCCTGCTGGCAGGCGATCCGCGCCACCGCCGCAGGCTGGCGGGCGTACGAACAGCGCACCGTCGAGGGCACCGAGAAGTGGGCCCAGGACGCCCTGCCCAGCGCCGCGCAGCTCACGGAGCGCATTGCACGGCTCGGCTCGCTGGTCTCGCTGACCGCCGGGCGCGCTCCCGCGCTGCGGCCCGCCTCCGCCGAACCGCCCCGCCACTGGCAGGATTACCTGCTCCCGCACGGCCGCGCCGACATCCTGGAGCACCTGGCCGTCCTCCCGCAAACCACCCAGCACGACGAGGTCACCTTCATACGGGTGATCCACCTCGTCGAGGCCACCACCTGGGGCGTGCTCGCCCGGGTGATGTCCGCCGCCGAATGGCTGCGTGCCGGGCAGTGGGAATACGCCACCGAGTGCCTGGAACGCGCCGCGACCATGGCCGCCGCGCAGACCGAGGCGCTGCTCGTGATGCGCAGGACCATGCCCGTCGAGCACTTCCACGGCTTCCGGGAGGCCACCGGCGACGCCAGCGCCGTTCAGGCCTTTCCCACCCAGCTGCTCCACATCCACCTGCTCGGAGTACACCCCGAGAAGGTCGAGGCACTCGGCGAGGCCACCGAGAACTCCTACGTACTGATGCACCAGAACCCGGACTTCGAGCCGTTGCGGGACCTGCTGCGCTGGGTGCCCGACGAGGAGTCCGGACAGCGGGTACTGGACGCGGCCTACCGCCTCGACCAGGAACTCTTCGCCTGGCGGAAGGTCCACTACGGGGTGGCGTTGCGCTACCTCTCACCGGAGGCCACGGGCTCGGGCGGCACCTCCGGCGCCCCGTACCTGCGCGGTTTCTACCAGGACCGGCTGTTCGACGCCGACCGCACGCTGCTGCCGCAGCACCGCGCGGCGGGGACGGCCGTGCTCGACCCCTGGATCCGGGCCCGCTCCGCGCTGTCCCCCTTCAACTGACCGGAAGGGAACCACCGTTCGGCCGGGGAGGCGTATCGTGCGGGATCACTCCTCGTACGCCTCCCCGATGCGCCGGATCGCCTCCGAGATGCTCGACCGCCCCAAGGCCGTGTACCCGAGGACCAGACCGGGCAGGGCGGTGCCCGGCCGGTCGTAGAACACGCGGCTGCCCTTGACCAGGACGGACCGCCGCAGCGCCCGGGCCACCAGCCGCTCCTCGTCCGCGCTCTCCGGCAGCGTCGCGAACACGTGCAGCCCGGCGACCGGACCCACCAGCGTCGCGGCCGGCAGGTACCGCTCCACGGCCTGCATCAGGGCCCCGTGCTGCGCCCGGTAGCGCGTCCGCATCCTGCGCAGGTGACCGTCGAGCAGGCCGCTGCGCAGGAAGTCCGCGAACGCCAGCTGCATCAGTCCGTCGCCGCCCAGGTCTCGCCTGACCCGGACCATTTCCATCAGCCGCGTCAGCTCGGGCGGCAGCACCAGCCACCCCAGCCGCAGACCGGGCGCGAGGAGCTTGCTCGCCGTACCGGCGTAGATGACCCGCTCGGGGCTCACGGGCTGCATCGCGAGGTGGCGGCCTCGGTGGTCCAGCCACAGCCCGCCGTCGTAGTCGTCCTCGATGATCCAGCCGCCGGTGTCCTGCGCCCAGCGCACCAGCTCCTGCTTGCGCTGCTGGGACATGGGGATGCCCAGGGGGAACTGGTGCGAGGGCGTGACCAGCACGGCCCGCACCCCGCTGGCGTAGAGCGGTTCGATCTCCACGCCCTCCGCCCCCACCGGCACCGCCACCGTCCGGATGCCGTTCTCCTCGATGAACTGGCGCTGCCGGTCGTGGCTCGGGTCCTCGACCGCCAGCCGGTCCACGCCCAGTTCGACCAGGGCCGCGCAGATCAGCCCCAGACCGTGCGCGAACCCGCCCGTCACCATGGTGTTGTCGGGGTGCCCCAGCACACCGCGCACCCGGCCGAGGTAGGAGATCAGCTCCGTGCGCAGCTGGTCGACACCGAGCAGCGGCGGATAGCCGAGCCCCTGATAGCGGGCCGACTCCACCGCCCGCTGGTAGGAACTCGTCCACTCGCGGTGCGGGAAGGTCGCCGCGTTCGGCGTACCCGGCAGCAGGTTGAACCGGGCCGGGGGCACCGCCCGGTCCACCAGCACCACCGGCTTCCTGATCCGGTTGTCGGCATGGGCCGCCACCCGCGTCCCCGACCCGCGCACCGACTCCAGCAGCCCCTCCCCGGTGAGCTTCTCGTACGCCTCCACCACCACGCTCCGGGACACCTGGAGGTCCTGGGCGAGTTGACGGCTGGACGGCAGCCGGGAATGGGGCGCCAGCCGGCCCTGTTCCACCTGGCGGCGCAGCTGGTCCGCGATCTGGGCGCCCAGTGGCTCGGGTCCGTCACGACGGACCTCTAGTACGACGTGCCACGTCATGGAATCCCCCTGCTCAAGCGTGTGTTGCGTCAGCCGCGAACTTACAGGTGGATTGCGATTGGTCCGGTTCCGAGCCGTTCAACTGGTCTGGTGTGCTGTTACCCGGATTCGCAGACTGTGTTCTTGTGACAGCCCGCGAACTGACGACGACCTGGCCGGACCTGCTCCATTCCCTGGTGGACGGGCGGGACCTGCCGGTGGCCGAAACCTCCTGGGCCAGGGAACAGGTGATGACCGGCGGGGTGACCTCCGACCAACTGGCTTCGCTGCGCGTCGCGTCGCGGGGCAAGGGCGGCCGCCGAGGTGCGCGGCTTCGTGGACGCGATGCGCGCCCACGCCGTGCCCCCTGGACGTGCGGCCCCACCGTCGACGTGGTCGGCACCGGCGGCGACCGTGCCCGTACGGTCAACATCTCCACCATGGTCGAAGTCGTGGCCGCCGCGGCCGGGGCGCGCGTCGTCAAGCACGGCAACCGGGCCGCGCAGGCCGCCGTATGGGACCCACGGGTGGCCGGTCTCCCCTTCACCGAGTGGATCGGGGGTCGGCTGGAACGGGCTGCCGAGGCCGTCGACTCCGGCGCGGCCACCACCCTGACCGGGCGCTGGGCCGAGGTCTCGGCCAAGTTCGCGCCCTGACCCTGCGACCCCGTTCCCGAACCTGTAGCCGTTCCTCCGCTTGCTCTGCGCTCCGCGTACGCCGCGACGACCGATCGTCGCACGGCCCGCGGCGCGCAGCCGTCCCCGAACCGAACCGAAAGGTGCCCCGATGTCTTCCCCGTCGCCGTTCCCGCCCTCGTCGGACGCCCCCGGCCCCGACGTCCGTCCGCTGCTGATCCTGATCAGCCCCATGGACCACGAGACCCGCGGCCACCTGCTGGAATCCGTGGCGCACGAGCACCGGATCTGGCTGTTCTCCGACCGGGAGCCCGGCTGGGAGGCCCCGTTCATCACCGGGCACACCCTCGTCGACACCCTGGACGCCGAGGGCATGACCCGCCACGCCGGTCCCGTCGACGCGGACGCGATCCTGTGCTGGGACGAGACGCGCATCCTGCCGGCTGCCCGGGTGGCCCGAGCCCTCGGTCTGCCCGGGCTCACCCCGGAGGCGGTACTGACCTGTCGCGACAAGCACCTGACCCGTCTCGCGGTGGCCGCGGCCGGCGGCCCCCAGGCCCGCTCCACCGCAGTGTCCACGCTGGACGAGGCGTACGCGGCGGCCGCTCGGACGGGCTACCCCGTCGTGGTCAAGCCACGCGCGCTGGTCGGCAGCACGGGCACCCGGATGGCCCGGACGCCCGAGGAACTCGCCGCGATCTTCCCCGGCATCCGCGGGACCACCATGGTCGAGGTACGGGAGCGCTTCGAGCAGCCCGTCCTCGTGGAGGAGTACCTCGACGGCCCCGAGATCAGCGTCGACGCCCTGATCTGGGACGGTGAGGTCACCCCGCTCTTCGTGGCCCGCAAGGAGCTGAGCCCGCCGCCCAACTTCGAAGAGGTGGGCCACGGCGTCGACGCCGCCGACCCGCTGCTCGCCGACCCCGAACTGCTGCGGGCGCTGACCACCGTGCACGCCGCCGTCGGCATCACCCGCGGCTGGACGCACTCGGAGTGGCGCCTCACCGCCGGCGGCCCGGCCCTGGTCGAGGTCAACGCGCGCAGCGGCGGCGACTTCATCTCCTACCTGGGTCTGCTGGCCACCGGATGGAACGCCGGCCTCGCCGCCGCCTCCCTGGCCCTGGGCAAGCACCCCGAACAGGGCGCCGCCCGGCACGGCGCAGCCGCCGTCCGCTTCCTCTACCCCGAGGTGGAGACCGTCGTGGGCCGGGTCACCATCGACCGGGACCGGCTCCCCGCCGCCATCGAGATCGCCCGGGTCGTCGCCCGGCCCGGTCACGTCCTGGAACTCCCGCCCGCCTCGCACACCGGCCGCTACGCCATGCTGGTGGCCGCCGCCGACACGGCGGACGCCTGCCGGGCGGCCCTGGACGCGGCCGAGGACGCCGTACGCCTCGAAGCGGCTGCCCCGGTCACCGCAGCGCGATGAGCGTGGACGAGGGCACGCGGAACGCCGCCGGGATGGAAGCGGTGGGCATCGCGCGCACCTGGCGCGAAGCCCCCCTGCCCGTCAAGGCGGTGATCGCCGGGATCATGGTGAACCGCCTGGGCGGCTTCCTCCAGGTGTTCCTGGTGCTCTACATGGTGGCGGGCGGCTTTCCCGTGGTGCGGGCGGGCTTCGCCCTCGCCGCACACGGCGCCGGCGCGGTCGCCGGGATCCTCCTGGGCGGCTGGCTCGTCGCCCGGATCGGCGTCCGGGCCTCGATCGTCTCCTCGATGACCATCAACGCCGTCCTCACCGCAGCCCTGCTGTATGCCCACTCCTACCCGGTACTGCTGCTGCTCGCCGCGGGCACCGGCGCGGCGAGCCAGGTCTACCGGCCCGCCTCCGCGGAGCTGGTCAGCCGCCTGACCAGCGAGCAGCGCCGCGTGATGGTCTTCGCCATGTACCGGCTCGCCACCAACGTCGGCACCACCGCCGCCCCGCTGATCGGCGCGCTGCTCGTCGCCCACTCGTACGCCCTGCTCTTCTGGGCGGAGGCGGCAGCGGCCCTGGGCGTCGCCGTGCTCGCGCAGCGGCTGCTCCCGCGCGACCGGCCCCCGCGCTGTACGGCCGCCCCGTCGGCGCGGCCGCGGGGGACCGGCACCACCGGATACCGGGCCGTGCTGCGCGACCGGGGTTTCGTCCTGTTCCTGCTGGCCATCCTGGGCTTCTCCGCCGTCTACACCCAATACCTGTCGACGCTGCCGCTCGCCGTGCGCGCCCACGGCTTCGACGTCTTCGTCTACGGCGTGCTCGTCGCGGTCAACGGGGCCATCGTCATCCTCTGTGAGCTGCTGGTCACCCGGCAGGTACAGCGCTGGCCCGCCCGAGTGACGAGTATCGCCGGGATCCTGGCCGTCGGCGCGGGCCTGACGGCCTACGCCCTGCCGCTGGGCCTCGCCGGACTGGTGCTCGCCACCGTGGTGTGGTCCGTCGGCGAGATCATCGGCTCCCCGACGATGACCGCCTACCCCGCGCTGGCCGCGGCGCCGGAGAACCGCAGCCAGTACCTCGGCGCCTCGCAGGCGATGTTCGGCGTCGGCTCCGCCGTGGGTCCCGCCGCCGGGGTCGCCGCGTGGGCCTTGATGGGCGACGCCGTCTGGCTGCTGTGCGGGGCCGTCGCGGTGCTCGCGGCGCTCGCCGCCCACTTCGGGATGCCGGCCTCGCCGCGCCGTACATCCCCCTCGGACAAGGAGAGTTGAGAGAACGTGTCACCGGTTCCCCGCAGAAGTTTCCTCACGGCGACCTCAGGAACGGCCCTGACCGGAGCGCTGCTCCTCGACGGGTTCGCCGCCCCGCCCGCCCGGGCCGAGGCGCCGTCGCCCGATCCCGTACCGCCGGCCCCGGCCGCCGCGGAGGCCGGCGAGCACGTGTCCCTGCGCTTCACGGACGCCACCAACGGCGCCGCTACCGCGACCGCCGGCGGGGACCGGGTCGTCGCCGAGGTGCAGGGCGTCCTGTGGGCGGTGCCCCGGGACGGCTCGGCCGCCACCGCGCTGACCCCGCCGGACCTGGAGCCGAACCGGCCGGTCTTCTCGCCCGACGGCCGCCAGGTCGCCATGAGCGCCTACCGGGACGGGGCTTTCCACATCTGGCTGATGCGGGCGGACGGTTCCGGTCTGCGCAGGCTCACCGACGGCCCCTGGGACGACCGGGCGCCCGCCTGGTCCCCGGACGGCCGCACCCTCGCCTTCTGCTCCGAGCGCGGCGGCGACCCCGTCGCCGGCGCCCCGTACCGCATCTGGACCGTGTCCGTGCGCGACGGCGCCCTGACGCAGGTGACCGGCCTTCCCGGCCAGGACGGGCCCGGACAGGACCACCCGTGGGAGGACTTCGACCCGGCCTGGACCGCCGACGGCTCCCGGCTGCTGTTCGTCCGCGCGGGCTGGACCGCTCCCGTGCTGACGGCCCGTACGCTCGTGTCCGCCGCGGCCGACGGGAGCGCGGCGCGCGTCGAACACACCGCCGCCGAGGGCAACCTGCTGGCTCCCGCCGTCTCCCCGGCGGGGCGCACCGTGTGGCTGCGGAGCACACCGGGGCCACCGAAGACCGAGGCGATGGCCCTGTTCGTGGACGGCCGTCAGGTGGCGCTGGACGCCGAACTCGCGCCCGCCCCGCCGCGCTGGATCGACGACGAGCAACTGCTGCTGACCGTCGGCGGCCGCTTTCGGGTGATCCGCCCGCACCGCGACGACCGGGGGCACGAGATCGCCCTCGACGCAACCCTCCGGGTCCGCCGGCCCCGCTACACGGTCAAGGAGTACGCGCTGGAGGCCGAGACCTCCCGCCCGGTGCGCGGCATCCACCAGCCGAGTCTGTCCCCGGACGGGCGCGGCATCACCTTCGCCGCGCTGAACGCGCTGTGGGTGGTGGGCGTCTCCGGCGGCTCCCCGCGCAAGATTCTGCAGAGCCCGCCCACCGCCTACGTCCAGGGCCCGGTGTGGTCCCCTGACGGCCGCGCGCTGATCTGGACCGACGACCGGGACGGGCTGGGCGCGGTGCGCCGCCGCGAGCTCGACGGGGGAGCGGAGAGCGTCCTCGCCCCCGGCGGCCGTGTCCACGGGGTGCCCTCGCCGGACGGGACCCGGCTGGCCTGCCTGGACATGGCGGGCAACCTGCTGGTGCGGGAGCTTTCGACCGGCGCCGAGCGGGTGCTGGCCACCCCGCTGGGTGGCGGCGGGCTCCCGGGCCGGCCGAGCTGGTCGCCCGACGGCCGCTACCTCGCCCTCTGCGACCGCAACCGGCTCAACTTCCGCTTCCGCGAGGGCCACAACCTCATCCGTGTCGTCGACACGCACACCGGCGCGGCCCGCCTGTACGGCCTGGCCCCGCACGTGTCCCTGTCCGACCGGTACGCCTCGGGGCCCGTCTGGTCCCCGGACGGGCGGGCGATGGCCTGCGTCAGCGAGTCCGCGCTGTGGCTGCTTCCGGTGGGCCCCGACGGCGCCCCTGCGGGCGAGGCCCGCCTCCTGACGGAGGAGCCGGCCGACCACCCGTCCTGGTCGGGGGACTCCCGGACGCTGCTCTACCAGTCCAGCGGCCGGCTGCGACTGCTCGGCATCGACGCCGCGGGCGCGCCCGCCGGAGCCCCGCGCACCGTGCCGGTGTCGCTGACTTACAGGCGTCCCACCCCTGTCGACACGGTGGTGCACGCCGGACTGCTGTGGGACGGCACCGGATCCGCGCCGCGCGCCGACGTGGACGTGCTCATCAGCGGCGGCCGGATCACCGCCGTCGAACCGCACCGTCCGGGCCGCGCCGCCGTCCGTACCGTGGACGCCTCCGCGCGTACGGTCCTGCCCGGCCTGTGGGACTCGCACGTGCACCCCTGGCAGTACACCTACGGCGCCCGCCAGGGCGCCCTCCAACTCGCGTACGGCATCACCACGGCCGTCTCCCTCGGAGGCTTCGCCTACGAACAGGCTCGGCTGCGCGAAGACATCGCCGCGGGCCTGCTGGCGGCGCCCCGGCTGCTGGCCACGGGGGAACTGCTCGACGGCTCGCGCGTGGGCTACAGCATGGGCCGCGCGCACCGCACCGACGAGGGCTTCGCCCGCTCCCTGGCCCGCGCGGACGCGCTGGACTGGGACTTCGTCAAGACGTACGTGCGCGCCCCCTACCGGCAGATGGCCGCTGCCGCCCGCCACGCGCACGAGCGGCTGGGCGTGCTGAGCGGTACGCACCTGTGCGCCGCCGGGATCCAGTCCGGGATGGACCTCACCACGCACCTGTTGTCGACCGACCGCGCCGAGTACGGGCACGGCGCGAGCGCCGAGGGCCACACCCACCAGGACACCCTGGAGATCTACAACCGAGGCCGCTTCGACCTGATCGCCACCCCGTTCACCGCGATGGCGCTGATCGGCGCGCACCCGGAGGTGGCGCAGGACCCGCGGGTGACGGCGATGATGCCGCCTTGGGACGTCTCCGTCGTCCAGGGGCTGGCCTCCCGGCCGCCGACGGACGGTGAACTGGCCGTACTGGAACGCGAGGTCGACGCCTACCGGCGGGTGGCGCGCGGAGGCGGCCGGCTGGTGCTGGGCACCGACGCGCCGCTGTCCCCGGTCGGGCTGCACCTGCACATGGCCATGCGAGCCCTGCACCGGTACGGGCTCTCGCCGGCCGAGGTGCTGACCACGGCCACCCTGTCGCCCGCCCGGGTCTTCGGGGCGGACCGGCACCTGGGCACGGTCGAGCGGGGGAAGCTGGCGGACCTCACGCTGGTCGACGGTGACCCCTTCGAGGACTTCGCCTCCCTCATCCGTACGGTCGGTGTCGTACGGGGCGGGGTCCTGCACGAACGGGCCGCGCTGGAAGGGGCCTTCGGTGGTCCGCGGGCGAGCCGGGCGGCCGCCCCTGCGGCGCCTACGGGCGGCTGGGCGGCGGTCACCGAGCAAATGGTCAAGGACGGCTGCTGCGAGGACCACCGCGTGAAATGACGGCGCCCATGCCGAGCACCGGGCCCCGGACCCTGATCGAGATCCGCTCCCTGATCGACGCGCTCGACGGGGAGCTGGTCGACCTCCTCGCCCGGCGCCCGCGGCTGGTGCGGGCGGCGGCGGGCTTCAGGGCCGACGGACGGGCCGTACGCGCCCCCGACCGCGCGGAGCGGGTGATTGCGGCCGCCCGGGCCGGGCCGGGTCTGCGGGGCTGGCCCCGGAGGTCGCGGACGCTGCGCCGGCATGGCTTCACGCCGCAGCGTCACGCCCGCCGCTCCTACCGGCAGCAGGACGCACAGGTGCGGGCCTGGCTGGAGGAGGCGTACCCGGCGATCGCCGCACGGGCCCGCCGGGAGAAGGCCGAGCTGGTGAGGGCTGATCAGTGCGGCCTGCGCTCCGACACCCCGCCCCCAGAGGCGACCGGGAGATCCCCTTGCCTCTCACCAGGACGCGTCTGACCAGCGAAGAGCTGGACTACCACGAGACGCACGACGCGACCGACACGGTCACCGCCCGCACATGGATCGACGCCTTCGACCTCTGCGTCGCCAGCGGTCTGGTGCGGGACTGGGAACGGGCGATCGGCCTGCTCCTGCGTAACGACCTCGCTCCCGCACTGCGCGACAACCTGCCCCACGCCGGCCGGGACTCCGTCTCCGAACCGGACGACCTCGCGCACATGGACGCCTCGTGCGGCTACCTGACCCCGGCCCGGGGTCACCTGCCCCGCGACTGGCCGCAGGTGACGCTGACGAAGCCTTCGACGGACGAGCGACTGGACGCTGCCCTTGCCCTGGACGCCGCCCACGCGGTGGGTCCCGACCAGCGCCTGCTGCGCGTCCTGCTCGCCGACGATCAGAGCGCTTTCGAGCGGGCCTCGAACGAACGACCGGCGCAGCACCGTGCCGGTGCCGGTGCCGGTGAGAATCCCGCGCCCGGAACGCTGCTTCCCTTGGGCGCGATCACCTTGGTCGCACTCGCCGTGCAGGTTCATGGCTGGGACCTGCAGACCAGGTCCGCCTACCTGCCGACCTCGCTCCTGAAGCCGCCTGCCCCTGTCGGCTCAGCTCCTGACCCGGCACGCCGATCAGACGGGTCGTCGCCCGGCCGCCGAGCTACCGCGGGTCCACTTCCGCGTCGACGTACCCGAACTCGCGTGCCCCTGCGTCGCCGGCGCTCGAACGCCCGCGTCGTCGAACGCAAGATGTCCAACTTCGGCGTCAAGCGCACCGCACACCAGCTCTTGCCGCAGCCCACACGCGACCCAGCCGAAGCCGTGGCCATCGCCCCGCACAAGACGGCCCCGATCAACCCACCAGTGAAGGTCCCACGCGTCTGGGATTCCTAAGCCGCTGGTATTGAGGCTAGGCAACACAGTTGCGTCAGGCTTCGAGGCGGGCTCGGGCCTCCCTGGCTGTCCGGCGCTTGAGAGTGCGCCTCTCGTCTTCGGTCAGGCCGCCGCACACACCCATGTCCTGGCCCTCGGCGAGGGCCCACTGCAGGCATTCACTCAGGACCGGGCATCCTCGGCATACCGCCTTCGCCTCCTCGATCTGGAGCAGGGCCGGGCCGCTGGTGCCGATGGGGAAGAACAGGTCCGGGTCTGCCTGTCGGCAGGCGGCTTGGTGGCGCCAGTCCATCGTCGTGCCTCCGTTCGCATTGCCGGGTTGGTTCTCTGACCGCCTGGCCGATATCGCCGGCTCTATGCAGAGCATCGGCCGCGTCTTCTCTTCCTCCTCCCTTTTTCTCAACTGTTCTCAACGGCCGGCTATGGCTTCGTTTGGTGCGGGCGTGAGGGGTAGACGGGACGCATGTTCAGGCATCGACGTGTGCGTACGGCTGTTGTACTCGTGATCAGCTGGGTGGTGTTGGCAGCTGTCGAGCGCTGGGGCGAGGACGCGTCCTGGTCGAAGGCCGTGCTCAGCGGGCTGCTGTGGGCGGTCGTGGTGACCGGCGTCTGGTGGTTCGCCGAATGGACGCAGGCGAGCCGGCCCCGCGGCATGCGCCGGTCGGAGCTCCGCCGAGCGAAGGTGGATAAGGGGCGCTAGACCGCGCCGGGGGCGGGGTCGGCCAAGGCCAGGAGCTGCGACACCGTCACGCAGGTGCAGCCCCGGGCGCGGAATTCAACGTGCCAGTACTGCAGCCTGGCGAGTGGATACGACGGCCGGGCAGTGACGTGCCCACCGCCTGGGATGCGGGCTGCCGTCGCGCGGGTGACGTGGGCTGTGACCCCGGCGCCGTGACGAGTGCGTCCCTTTTGCGAGCCGCTACGCAACTCGCGGCAATAGTCACCCGCACGGAGGCACACCACGGACGACGCGGCACCCTGCTGGAGTTCGCCGATGGAGGACCCTTGAGCCTCGGATCCTTGAGCCTCGCCAATTTGAAGTCACAGGTCAAAGGCTTGTGTGATCGGCTCTAGGGGTGCTCGCGCTGGTCGTGGCCGACAGTCGGCGGAGCAGATCGTCTGGAGCCGTACGAGCTGATCGAGGTACCACGACCTGGTACTCCATGAGGTTCCCCTCGTAGCGTGGAGTCCGTGACAGCAGGGGATGTTGGTTGTCATGGCGGAGAAGCGTCGCAAGTTCACGGCGGAGTTTCGTGAGGGGGCGGTACGGATCGTGACGGAGACCGGGAAGCCGGTCCCCGAGGTCGCGGAGGACCTGGGGATCAACGAGACGACCCTGGCGGGCTGGGTCTCGCGGGCCAAGCGGGCGGATAGGGCCACGCCGGAGGACAAGGACGCGTTGATCGCCCGGCTGACGGCGGAGAACGCGGCGTTGAAGAAGGAGAACAAGGATCTGGGGATGGAGCGCGATGTCCTCAAACGCCGCATGGTCGTGCGGGTGAAGTAGCTGCGGCGGACCCGGCCGTCGTGGCTGGGTTGATCAGCAACAACAGGACCGAGCACGGCGTTCCGCACACCGAGCGTTTTCAGTGGGCGTTGAGTCCGCTTCTGGTAGCGGCCTCGTCCGGGTTGGGTGAGGAAGTCTTGGCGGGTGAGTCGTCCGAGACGGCTGCGGGTGATTTGCCCTGGTCGGCGGGGTTGCGGCGGACGACCTCGACGTCGATGTCCAGCAGTGCGCCGTGGATGATGACCGCTTCCTTGAAGCCCTGGTCGACCAGGGCTTTCTCCAGGCGCATTCCGCACCGCTCGGCGGCCTGGTCGGAGCAGGGCGATGCCGGCGGCGTTGTCGTGCTCCGAGGCGGCCATGGCGACGACGCCGATGATCGGAAGCGCACATAGTGCTTCCGTTCCCCATTCCGAACGACTTCACCGACGGCTTCCATATCGCGTACTGGCAGCGCCCGGAGCACTACCCGGATCCCGTCATTCGACAGGCCGGTTCCACATTCGCCCAGCTGCCCGCTTCCGTGGTCGAACCGGTGATCGAGCGACTGCGCGCAGACCTGGCTTCAGGAGCTTGGCTCCGCGGCCATGCCGACCTGCTGACCCAGGACTCCGTCGACTACGGCTACCGCCTGCTCATCGCGGGCCAGCGATTCCGGCACGGTGTGCCGCAGGCAAGTGCCATATCCCGAAAAGGTCAGTGGTTGGAGACACCTCGTATGTCAGAGCTGATCTCGTCGCAGTTGTGCATACGTCCGCTCGCCGTGCGCGTCCGTGATGTCGATGGTGATGCTCTCCCACTCCTCGACGGGTTCCTCCGGGACTACCCCCAGCTGGTACTCGGACTCCGTCAGGAGCTGCGCGGTCACCCGAACGCCGGTGAGGCGCTCCGCAAGCGCCATGACCGCCGCCTTCGTGTCGATGCTCGGATCCGTGTCCCCGGAGGAGTTGAGGCCGACCGCCCCCATCATGGCGTTCAGTTCATCGGGGGTGCTGCCAGACCGGTCCGCCGGCCATTCGAAGGTGGTCCGCAGCTCGCCGCCCTCATACCAATGGAAGAAGTCCATGGGCTTCCCCCCGTTGCTCGAATGCGAGACAGCACGCGTCCCGGCGGACAATGCCTCCATGAGGCGCGGGCGGGTGCCCAGATCGCCGCCGAACTCCAGGGCGAGCGTCCACTCACCGCCCTCGCCCGGCACAGTGAACGCTCCCGCGAGGAAGGCATCGGGCCACTCCTCGAACTCGTCGAGAAACTCCTGCTGTTCGAAGATGAGATCGCTGAGCCCCTCGCACTCCTCATCGCGCGGCTCGGCCCCCACGATCCGGAACAACTCCGAGGGTGAGATCCCGCGCACCAGCGTCAGGGTGTACCCGACCTCCAGCCCGTAGGCGAACGGCGAGGCCGGGGAACGTATCCAGTGGTAATCGGCTGCGGTGGCGGAAGTCATGCAGCGCATCCTGTCAGCGCCCTCTGACACCGGGTGTGTCGGCCGACAAGCGCCTCCTGGACGCCACCACCAGCTACTGACAAACCTCATGTCGTAACGACTAACGGCACCTGTCGAAACCCACTGTGTCAGGCGACCCGAGAACCAGTGGTGGGCGACATTGGAAATGCAATAGCTCGGAAAATGTGAGGACAGGGGCGCTGCCGACTCAGACGGATTCCGCCCGCATGTAAGAGAAGACCCTGCCCAGCACAGCGTCCTGATCCCGGGGCGCCCCGTCGGAGAATGCCGACCAGGCCCGGTCGAGGTCGTCGCGCCGGACGGGGCGGGGCACCTGGGGGCTCAACCTGATGACCATTGGAGGGACTCCCGCCTGCTCGTACGCGGCAAGCTTGTGGTGCCCGTCGAGGAGATAACCCACCCAGCTTTCGGCGGTGGGGAACAGCACGACCAGCGCCGGCAGGTCGCCCCCGGCGCGGATACGGTCGCGGTAGTGGCGCACCGTTCTGTGGTCGTGGGGCGGCCACGCGTCGGTGGTCACCAGCGCGAGTTCCTCGTCGGCGTACCAGCCGTGGACCTGGAGGGCGCGCGGGTGGACCACCCGCAGGTGGTGCGGAGCGACCGCGGCAGTCATTACGTACAGCCCGGAGGCGAGCAGCGACAGCAGCGGGCGCAGGCATTCCGGATCCGGTGGCTCGGCCCGGCCGGTGCGCGGATCGGGCACGAGGCCGGGGGCGCTGAGCCATTCGGTGAGGTACCTG
The DNA here is from genome assembly GCF_055574495.1 of Streptomyces sp. NPDC029836. Taxonomy (NCBI): domain Bacteria; kingdom Bacillati; phylum Actinomycetota; class Actinomycetes; order Kitasatosporales; family Streptomycetaceae; genus Streptomyces; species Streptomyces sp. NPDC029836. Next base: position 59,075 of record NZ_JBVHZI010000015.1, read on the forward strand.
GCTGAAGTGGCAGGAGCCGGGGTCGGGGTAGTCGCCCGCCCGGATGATCAGCCCTGCTTTGAAAATTTTTATGATACTGCCGTATCAGCAATGGGTCCGTTCGTATTACGAAGAATGGATCTTCCCGGAGGTGCCCCGCGCCCGAGAACACGACCCGAGTACGCCGGGGACATCAGCCACTACGTGAGCGACGAGCTGCGCGACCTCTACTTCGCCACCTGCGACGTCCTCTACGCGAAGGGAGCACCCGTACGCTTCGAGACGGACGTCGAGACGAAGTTCGACACCACCCACGTCTACCGGTACGGCCCCGCCGACCCGGCAGCCGAGTCACGCACGCCCGTGGTTCTGATACACGGTTCGGGAGGCTGCTCCGCCCAGTGGTACCCCAACACCCTCGCCCTCAGCGCCGAGCGCCCCGTCTATGCCCTCGACACTCCCGGCGACCCCGGCCGCAGCGTCCAGCGCGAATCGATGTGGCAGCCCGAGCGCGCGGCTCAGTGGATGGAGGAGGCCCTCGACGCGCTGGGCCTCGACAAGGTCCACCTGGTCGGCTCCTCGTACGGCGGCTGGCTGGTCATCAACCAGGCCCACCGCCGACCCGAGCGCCCTCGCATCGGTGACCACCCTCGACCCGGGCGGTCTGGAGAAGGTCGGCCTGCGCTTCTTCGTCTGGACATCTTTCTGGAGACCGATCGCTCGTACTGCGCGCGTTCAGTGAGGCCGACGTCGACCGCCTGATCGCGCTGGACAACGATCCGGAAGTCTTGCGCTTCATCAACGGCGGTCGGCCCACGACCCGCGAGGCGATCCGGGCACAGACCTTGCCCACGCTCCTCCATGAGTACCCGTGCTTCGCGACCCGCGGCACCTGGGCCGCGCAGGAGAAGGGCACCGACACCTTCCTGGGCTGGTTCGAATTTCGCCCCCTGGACGGCCGGAGCCCGGCCGTGGTGGAACTCGGCTACCGCCTGAACAGGGCCGCCTGGGGCCACCGGCTACGCAACCGAGGGATCACGCGCTCTGATCCGCAAGGGATGCACGAACCTCGGCGTGGAGCGGGTGACCGCGAACACCATGGCCGTCAACCTGGGGTCCCGACGTGTGATCTTTAACGTCCGACGTCGAACGGTACGTCGTACTTGATCAGTCGGTTCGGTAACCGCCGTACACGGAAGCGGCCTTCGTCTGGATCATGTGCTCCGACCAAGGAACACACATGTCCAGCACAAAGGCCGTGAGGATGAGTCTGCCGCATCGTGATGCCCGTCGGGAGTCGCTGGAGGAACTGTCGTGCTTCCGGGACGAGTTCTACTCCTGTCTCACCGCTCGTTCGGATGCGCTGTTCGAGCCAACCGACGCGGTTCTGTGCAGTGACGGGCCGGTGAGATCGATGGTTGAGCTGTCGCTGGTAGGTGAACACCGCCGTGGTCACGGAGGGCTCTACGCCGCTGTGGCCTCGGCACCGCCACCGCGGCGGCCGTCGCGATCTGGCTCCGAACATGAACTCCTACGCGACCCAGCAGTAAACGCTCTGGTTTTGACGCCGGGCGCTGCTGAGGAGAGCAGCCAGATCACCCACGATCGCGTGGGCGATCTCCGTGTCGATGACCTCACCGTCCTCCGCACGCAGTTGGGCCCACGAGGCAGCGACGTCACGCAGCCTGGAGTGCGTGGCGTCCGCGAGTGCAGTGGACAGGCGAGGCGAGATCGCGAAGACGACGCATCCGTCGTTGTCCTGGCCGGCGACGATGCGAGGTTCACCGGCTTCGACGAGTTCCTCGAAGGTGCTGCCGGCCAGAAGGCATTCCCACTCGATCACGGCCTCCTCGGGATCGAAGTTGCCTAGGGAGAGCGACTCGAATGCCCGTCCCGGCCCAGTCTGGAGGGCCAGATCCGCTGACGTGTCGTCCGGCGCCACGAAGAACTTCACGATGATGCTCACCCGAGCATCATGCCCGACAGCCCACGACGGTGATCGGCCGGACAAGTCCTAGTAGTGCTTCGTTACGTCGGGTGATCTCGCCTGATGGTGGGCATCTTCTGGTTATGAGGCTGGGGGAGGTGGAACGGCTCCGGGGTGAGTTGGCGGAGTTCGTTGCCGATGTGTTCGCTTCGTTTCCGCGGCGGGATCAGCGTCGGTGGGGCGGGTGTTATCTGCGGGGTTTGATGCTGGACGGGCGGCGTAAGTCGATCCAGCCGATGGCCGAGCGGTTGCCGGACGGGAACATGCAGCCCCTGCAGCAGTTCGTGAGTCAGTCGCCGTGGGATCCGCTGCCGGTGCGGCAGCGGATCGCCGAGCGGCTGTCCGAGGCGATCAGGCCTGAGGTGTGGGTGGTCGACGACGTGTCGTTCCCCAAGTGCGGGACGGCATCGGTAGGGGTGGCTCGGCAGTACTGCGGTGCGTTGGGCAAGACGGCCAACTGCCAGGTCGCGGTCAGCGTCCACGCGGCCACCGACCTCGCGTCCTGCCCGTTGGAGTGGGAGTTGTTCCTCCCCGAGGACTGGGCGGCGGACGAGGGCCGGCGGCGGCGGGCCGGGGTGCCCGAGGAGATCGGGCATGTCTCCAAGACCCGTTTGGCTCTGGGCCTGCTCGACCGCCTCGCCACCTGGTTGCCGTGGGTGCCGGTCATCGTGGCCGATGCCGGCTACGGCCGTAGTGTCTCCTTGTGGCTCGCGCTGGAGGAACGCGGCTGGTCCTACGTGATGGCGGTCGACCCCAAAGAGGTCGCACGGCCTGCCACCGCCGACCCGTTCCAGCCCGCTTACGGCGGGCTCGGGCCGCCCACGCTGCCCCGCTACCGCGAGGCAGTCCGACCCCTGACGAGTTTCATCGGTGCGGGCACCTGCTTCCAGGAAGTCACCTGGCGCCAGGGAAGCAAGGGCACCATGACCTCGCGTTTCGCTGTCCTGGAAGTCCTACGCTCTCGCCACCGCGGCCGATCCCGACCATAGGATCCGCAACGACTTCACTACCTGGTTCGCGAAGGAGCAGGACCCCGTGGTCCGGGCCGCCTTGGTTTTCGCCACCGCAGAGATCACGCGTGCCCACCCGGACCCGCTGGACACCGCGTGGATGCGCGAGCTGTGGCCGAGCTGCGGGCCGTAGGGCTGCTCGACATGGACGATGCGGCTATCGACGCCTCGCACGTCAGGGCCCTCAAAGGGGGGCTCACACCGGACCTTCGCCGGTCGACCGTGCTCGCCCCGGCAGCAAGCACCACCTCATCGTCGATCGTCACGGAATCCCACTCGTCGTCTCCCTGACCAGCGGAAACAGGCACGGCGTCACGCAGCTCATGCCTCTCCTGGACGCGATACCCCACATTCGCGGGGTTCGCGGACGGCCACGCCACCGGCCCCATCGACTCTTCGCCGACCGCGGCTACGACTTCGACAGGTACCGGCGCTTGATCCGGGCCCGTGGGATCACGCCCAAGATCGCCCGACGTGGCCCGGTCCACGGCTCCGGCCTGGGCAGGACTCGTTGGGTCGTCGAGCGAACCTTCGCCTGGCTCCACCAGTTCAAACGACTCCGGATCCGCTACGAGATACGAGCCGACCTCCACCTCGGCTTCCTCCGACTCGCCTGCAGCATCATCTGCTTACGCCGACTCCGAACCTCATTCTGAAACGATCAGTAAACCGGCGTGCGGCGGACCCAGTTCTGGCCGTTGCCGAAATTGTCGACTTCGAGAACCCTGACGGCCCGCGCTTCGCGGCCACCCCGGCCGCCATCCCGGCGTTGGGCCGCACCTGAGCCCGGCGCAGACCTTAGCGGGGCATGGCCGCGATGGCGGCGCGGGCGATCTCCTTGGCCTCCGACTTGCATGTCGACGCGGGGTGTTCCTCCCCGCCCAGAGCCACGCGGACCACGAGGTTGCCGTCGCGGACGTTCAGGCTGCAGTGTTCTCCGGGATGGGGATAAGTCACGTACGGGGCGCTCCAGTACGCCTCGTCGCCGAAGCCGAGATCTGTCGCCCGGGTTTCCTTGGCGGCTTTCTCTCGGAAATCCTTGCGCTGCTGCTCGGCTTCGTTGTCGCCGCGCTTCAGTTCCCAGCCGACGAAGGCGTGGATCTCGTCGACCAAGCTGGCGATCCTGACCTTCGTGGCGTCGCTGGATATCTCTCCCCAAGCGCAGCTGGTCGAGGCGCCGCTGCCCTCGCCGTAGTAGTCAAGTTCCTCCGAGCGGGCAGGCAGCGGTAGTTGCGCGGCGACCTCGGAGCAGATCGGCGCCTTCGCATAACGCAGCGCGACTGGTTCGCCGTCGCTCTTCAGCGCGTACACGCCGGTTCCGATGCCGACGACGGCGAGCACACCGCCCCCGACCAGAGCGATGATCTTTCCGGTGCGCCGACCGGGCGGGGGCAGGGGCGCCGTGGGGGCGGGCGTTCGTCTCGGCGCGGTCGTTCCCCCGTGGGCAGGAAGGGGCGAGGCGAGGGCCGGCACAAGCGTTCGATCTGTGTCGCCCAGCAGCCGGTCGATGTCGGCCCGCTGGGCGGCGATCGTCTGGTGCACGGCGAGAGGCCAAGATCGGTCGGCGGCCGCGACCGGTCCGAGAAGTGTGAGGAGCTGCTGCGGGGTGGGACGGGCCGCCGGGTCCTTGGCCAGGCACGGCCCGACGACCATGCGCAGCCCCGGCGTCAGGGCGGACAGGTCGGGCTCGAGGTGCACGACGTTGTAGAGGGTCCCCGCCATCGACGTACCCGTGAAGGGGCTGTCGCCCGTCGCGGCCATCGCCAGGACCGCGCCGAGCGAGAACACGTCGCTGGCCGGAGTCAGTTCGCGGCCTTCGGCCTGTTCCGGTGACATGAACGCGGGCGAGCCGATCACCCAGCCGGTCTGCGTCAGCTCGGTCGCCTCCATGCCCTCGGCGACGCGCGCGATGCCGAAGTCGATGACACGTACGCCGCCCTCGGCGAGCAGGACGTTCTCGGGCTTGAGGTCGCGGTGGATCAGTCCCGTCCGGTGGATCTCGGTCAATGCGGTGGCCAGTCCGGCGGCGAGGCGGCGTACGGACTCTGCGGGAAGCAGGCCCGCCTTCTCCACGGCCGCGCCCAGCGAGGGCCCGTTGATGAAGACCGAGGCGAGCCACGGTGTTGGGGCATCCGCGTCGGCATCCATCACGGCTGCCGTGTACGCGCCGGACACCCGGCGCGAGGCGGTGACCTCGCGCCGGAAGCGGGCCCTGAACCCGGCGTCCGCGGCGAACCGTGCGTGTACCTGCTTGACGGCGACGAGCCGTCCGTCCGGTGCGGAGCCGAGCAGCACCCGTCCCATCCCACCCCTGCCCAGCTCGGCGAGGAGACGGTAGGGCCCAGCGGTGGCCGGGCCGGCCGTCCCCAGCGGCCTCATCGTGCGGACTCCGCCAGCTTCAGGGCCGACTTCCCTGCGGCCTGGGCGATGTCCCTGGCCTCGTCACCGGAGTAGCGCGTGCTCTCCACGATGACGTTGAGCCTCATGTTGATGTCCCGGGCGTACAGATTAGCCATGCTCCGCTGCCAGTGCGCCTCCTCACCGACGCCGACGTCAACACGCTCGTACGACCCGTGGGCGGAGGCGTAGCCGCTCTCGTACTTTTCCTTCGCCAGCTCCGCTCCGGTCTTGCCGCCGTCCGAGAGGTGACGGTTCCAAGAGACGATGACCCTGTCTCCGTACCGATTGCTCCAGAAGCACTGGTTCGATTCCTGTGGCATTTCACCCACGGCCTCGAGGTTGCCGGTCGGATCTCCGTAGCCCGCCGGCACCTCGACCTTGCCCTTGGCCTCCTTGCACGACGGCACCCGCTGCGTGTACTTGTCGGGGGCCTTCGACAGAGGTGTCGTCCCGGGGGTCGGGACGGTTTCACTCCCGCTCGGCGCCTCGGCGTCGGACTTGCCCGGGGACGCGCTCGTCCGGCCGCCGTCCCTTCCTCCACCGTTGCCGTCCGGGGGCAGGAAGTTCAGGGCCGTCACCGTGGCCACCACCACTACCGCGGCCGCCCCGGCCAGCCACCAGGCGCGCTTCCCACGGGCTGCGGCGGCGGGCGGTGCGGGCGGGAATGGCAGCGGGGACACGACGGGCGGGGAAGGAAGTCTGGCGGACGCGGAGGCGGTGGAAACTGCGGAGACGGCGGGTCCGGCGGCCAGTTGGTCAACATCCGCGCGCTGTTCGGCCGCAAGCCGGTGTACCGCTTCGGGCCACGGCCGGGACGTCGACGTCACCGTGCCAATCGCTGTGAGGAGCTCCAGCGGCGACGGACGTTCCGCCGGTTCCTTGGCCAGACACGACTCGATGAACGATCGCAGCGCCTGCGGCACCGCGCTAAGGTCCGGTGCGCCGTGCGCGACGTTGTAAAGCACACCCGGCACCGACGTACCCGCGAACGGCGGCATGCCGGTGCACGCCATCACGAGGGTCGAACCAAGCGAGAACACGTCGGCGGCGCCGGTCAGCGGGAGACCCTGTACCTGTTCCGGCGCCATGAACGGCGGCGATCCCACCATGGCACCGGTGCGGGTGAGCTTCGTGTGCCCCTCGGCGGCCCGCGCGATGCCGAAGTCGATGACGCGTACCCCGTCCTCGGCGAGCAGCACGTTGGACGGCTTCAGGTCGCGGTGGACCAGGCCGGCCCGATGCACGTCGATCAGCGCCTGTGCGAGGCCCGCCGCCAGGAGCCTTACCGCTTCCTCAGGCAACGGGCCTGCGGCGTCGAGCGCCTGGCTCAGCGTGGGACCAGGTATGAAAACCGAGGCCAGCCAGGGTTCTTGGGCCTCCGTATCGGCGTCCATCACGGCGGCGGTGTAAGCACCGGAGACTGTGCGTGAGGCCGCCACCTCGCGCCGGAAACGGGCCCGGAACCCGGCGTCCTCGGCCAGTTCGGGATGCACCTGCTTAACGGCGACGAGACGGCCGTCGGGGGCCACTGCGAGCAAAACACGTCCCATGCCGCCCTGCCCAAGTTCTGTCACCACCCGGAACGGGCCTATGTACGACGGCCCGGACAGCCCTGTTGCACGCATGACGCCCTGCCCCTCCCCGTGGAGGACCTTCCGGTCCCGAAGCGGAAGGATCATACAGACAAAGGTCTCGCCATGCGATGGGAACAGCTCGAACCCCGCAGCGCGGAGTCAAAGGCGGTTGTCTTTCCGAGAGTAATGAAGGCGTTTCTGCTGGTCAGGCATGGGGTGGGGCTTCCGGTGGCAGGGACGAGATGTCGTGTCGTCCCTTCGGTGGAGGTGCCGGATGCCGTCGGTGATGGGATTGCTGGAGGAGCGTGAACGTGCCGCTCGGCAGCGGGTGGACGCCCTTCAGGCCGACTTGGGCTCAAGAGGGTTGCCCCTGACCGGATCCGCGGAGGAGGCGTGTTTCGACGAAGGACAGGTTGCGCGGCGGTCTGTGAAGGGCGCCTGTGAGGAGGCATTCCGCCTGCGGCGTGGTGTCAGAGGGGACAGACGCCGAGATCGCGCACGGTGTCGGCCAAGGCGCGGATGAGGTCGTTCTCCGTCTCGGTCCGCCAGACCAGGGCGAATTTGAGGCTTCCTATTTCGGGAACGGGTAGGAACCGGATATTAGACATGCCCCAGTACCTGGTGACATGTTCGGGGAAGGTGTTGATGATCTCGCCCATGCCGACCATGCTGATCAGTTCGTCGTTGTTGTCGGCGGGTTTGAGACGCTCGATCTGGCGGCCTCGGGGAGTGTGGAAGGGAAGATAGGCGTTTTCCCAGTATTCCGGCAGGTCGATGGCCGTGGAGTGCGGAAATTCGGAGAGCAGTTCCATCGGCACGGAGTCCCGTTCGATGAACGGATGGTCCGCTGCCACGGCCAGGACCCTGGAGTCGGTACACAGGGTCGGGCCTACGGTGAGGTCCGGCTCCTCCACCGGCAACCAGACGACAAGTACGTCCATCGAGCCGGAACGCAGCTGGCCGAACGGATCACTGAAGGTCGCCGTGCGTATCTGGAGCTCGCAGTGCGGAAGCCGCGCGCGGAACTCCTTCCAATAGGGGTGGAAATCAATGATGTTGAACGGCATCATGCTGATGCGGAGCTGGGCCGTGACGCCGCGGGCCGCCTGCCGGGCGCGCTCCAGCGATTCATACAGGCCCGTGTAGACGGGCTGCAGGTCGTCACGGAGCTGACGGCCGACCTCGGTCAGGTACACGGTGCGGCTGGTCCGGGTGAACAGCTCGGCGCCGATGCGCCGCTCCTGCTTCTTGATGGCCTGGCTGACACGCGCCTGCGAGACACCCAACCGCCCTGCGGTCCGTCCGAAGTGCAGTTCCTCCGTCAGCACCAGGAATATCTCGATGTCCCGCAGCTCCACCGGTCCCCAAACCCCTTTCGATAAACTTTGCGGCTATCAAACCGTGCGGAAGTGTACGACAACCCGCGTATGCGACCCGCGAGATCGGTAGGTCATCGGCGGCGGGCCGCGACCTTTCCACGGGCCACGCGCAGCGTGCCGGCCGGGAAAGGAATACGGTCGCAGATGGTCCGGCGCCGGATCCGATCCCGACGTCGCTGGTTCGAGGCGTCACTCGCTGTGGCGCAAGCGTGTCTCAGCCTGTAGAGCATCCGGGTCTGCCCTTATCCGGCTCGGTTCCGAACCTCGACTTCGCGCCGCGGGAGAATGTCAGAAGCGGAAGGCGCCCATATCTCGCACCGTGCCGGCCAGGGCGCGGATCAGGTCATTCTCGACTTCGGTCCGCCAGACCAGGGCGAAGTGAAGGGCAGGCATGTCCGGGAGGGGGAGCCAGCGGATGTTCGGCATGCCCCAGTGTCTGGTGACGTGGCCCGGGAAGGTGTGGACGATTTCGCCCATGCCGACGTGGCTGATCAGCTGATCGGCGTTGTCGGAGGCGGCGGATTCGACGCGCTCGATCGTGCGGCCTCGTGGGGTGTGGAAGGGCAGGTAACTGTCCTCCCAGTAGTCCGGTAGACCGTGGGCTGTGGCGTGGGGGAAGTCGGCGAGGAGTTCCAGGGGCACCGAGGCCCGTTGCGCGAGCCAGTGGTCGGAGGCGACGGCCAGGATCCTTGAGTCGGTGGCCAGGACGGGCCCGACGGTGAAGTCCGGCTCCTCCACGGGCAGCCAGGCGACGATGACATCCATGGCACCGCTGCGGAGCTGGCCGAACGGATCGGTGTAGGTGGCCTGGCGGATCTGGAGTGCCCAGTGCGGGTACCTCGCGCGGAACGTCTTCCAGTAGGGGTGCAGATCGACGACGTTGAAGGGCATCAGGCTGACGCGCAGCTGTGCCGAGATTCCGCGGGCCGCCATCTGGGCCCGCTCCAGGGAATGGTGCAGGCCCGCGTAGACGGGCTGCAGGTCGTCGCGGAACTGACGGCCGACCTCGGTCAGGTACACGGTGCGGCTGGTGCGGGTGAACAGCTCGGCGCCGATGCGCCGCTCCTGCTTCTTGATGGCCTGGCTGACGCGCGCCTGGGATACACGCAGCCGTTGTGCGGTCCGTCCGAAGTGCAGCTCCTCCGCCAAGACCAGGAATATCTCGATGTCCCGCAGCTCCATCGGCCCCCCAGCCTCCACCGATAACCCAGTGGTTATCGAACCGCGCGGAAGTTTACCTTGATCACGATTGCGGCCCGTACGAAGGTTTGGGCATGCAATCAGGCGTGAAGGAGGCGGTGCTCGCACGGTCGGACGCGGGTACGCGAACCGACAATTGCGGCATCTCCCGAAGTGTCCTCTGCGACAAGCAGCACGAGCTCAGGGAACAGCTGTGCACACTGGTTCGGTTGACCGCCGAGGTCAACTTGTCCAACTGTCGCGTCATCGGCGTCCGTGTACCGATCGATCCGTCATGGAGCCGATGCGGGCCATGAACGACCGTGTCATCGATCTCACCGTCGTGTACGCGACGCACGATGCCCTGCGTAGGGATCTGGCGCACCTGGACCGCGTCACCACCCGCGCGGACCGTGACCCTCGGCAGTTGCCGGCGACGGCGGGATGGACGTTGTTCAAAAAGGCCCTTCACGCACATCACATGGCCGAGGACGTCGCGCTGTGGCCGGTGTTGCGCCGCGGTCTGACCGGTCGCCCGAAGGATGTGGCCCTTTTGGAGGCGATGGAGGCCGAGCATGCCGCCATCGGCTCACTGGTCCAGGCCGTCGACGCGACGCTCGCCGACCTCGAGGTCGACCCGCTGCGGTTGGGCGTTCTGGCGGACGCACTTGTCGTCGGCCTGGCCGGGCACCTCAAGCACGAGGAGGACGCGGCCCTGCCGCTGGTCCCGCGAGCGTTAACTGCCGGGCAATGGGACCACTTCTGCCGGCTCCATGCCCAACTGATCGGCCTGGACGGACCGCTGTTGCTGCCCTGGCTGTTGGACGGCGCGGCCGAGGCCACCGTGGAGAGGATTCTCTCCTCCCTGCCCGCATCCGTCCGCATCTCCTACACCGCCCAGTGGGCTCCGGCTTACACCGCACTGGACCGATGGAGCCCTGCCACAAGGACGCTCTGACAGCTGCTGCCGCCTTACGCAACATCAATCGGTCGCCGTCTCGCGGCCCGCGCCGCCAACCGTGGGGTTGGTTCATCCGCGCCGCGGCGGGCGCACCACCTCGTGCACACCGTCTGGAACCCGCACCCACGTTCCCCTAACAAGATCCTTGGAGCCACTGCCTTGCCCGAGCACATCCACCTCACTGCGCTCCACGACGTCCTGCCCGCCGACGCCGCCGCCTGGCACCAAGTCGTCTCCGCCTCGATGCTCCACGACCTGCCGGACGTACCGCCTCCCGGCCCCGAGCAGATCCACACCCAGCTCACCCAGCCCACGCTGAACAGCCACCGGCTGACCTGGATGGCCACCGGGAGGGACGGTCGCCCGGTCGGAGTCGCGGGCCTGCGAATGTTCACCTCCCCGGGGCGGGATCACCTGGCCGAACTGGAACTCCACGTCGACCCCGCGCACCGGCGCCAAGGAACCGGATCTCTCCTGCTGTCGGCGGTCGTGGCGGCCTGCCGCGCCGAGAACCGGCGCAGTTTGATCGTCGAAGCGGCCGCGGACAGTCCCGGCGAAGCCTTCTGTGAGAAGGAGAACTTCCGCCAGGCCCTGGCCCTGGACCATCTGATCCTGCACCTGGACCGGTTGGACGCATCCGCCGTTCTCCAGGCCGCCGAGGCCGAGCACCCCGGCTACCGGCTGACGGGCTGGACCGGCACGGTGCCCGATACTCTCGCTGCCGCCTTCGCCACCGCCAAGAACGCGATGAACGACATGCCCGTCGGAGATCTGGACTACGGCACCGTGACCTGGGACGCGGACCGCGTACGGACGATGGCCCAGGTAGTCGCCGACCGCGGCGATACCCTGCTGACCCTCGCCGCCGTCCACGATGACGGCACCGTGGCCGGATACACCGAGATCCTGCTTCCGCAAGGCGCGTCGCCGCGGGCGCAGCAGTACGACACCGCTGTCGTGCCCGCCCACCGCGGCCATGGCCTCGGATTGTGGGTCAAGGCCGCCATGCTGCGCCGACTGCACACCGAGCACCCCGGTGTCATCGAGATCGAGACGGACTGCGCCGAGGACAACGTCCACATGCTCGCGGTCAACCATGCCCTGGGATTCCGCTCCTACCGGCGCACACGGGAGTTCCAGCTCGATGTGCCCGCGTCCTGACCCCGTACCCGTACCCGTACCCGTACCCGTACTCACCTCCGTACCGCAGAAGCAGACGGCCGTACGCGAGCCGGCCCGATCACTCACCCCCTTTACACAGTTCCGAAGGAGCTGCCGTGAAAGTTTCCACTTCCACCCTTTCCCTGACCGTCGCCGATGTCGATGCCTCCCGTGACTTCTTCCGTACCCACCTCGGTTACGAGGTGGCCATGGCCGACGACGGCTTTTGCTCGCTCACCCGCGAGGACGCCGCCGTCAACATCGTCCTGCTCCGCACGGGGACCGAGGTCCTGCCCTCCGAGCAGAGGAATCGGGAGGCGGGCGGGCTGATTGTCGCGCTCACGGTCAGCGACCTCGGCGCGCAAGAGACTCGGCTGCGTGCGGCGGGCGCGCCCATCACCATGCCCCTGCGCGAAGAACCGTGGGGCGAACGACTGTTCCAGCTGACCGATCCCAACGGGGTCGTCATCCAGCTCGTCGAATGGGTCGTCCCTGCACCGGGCATGGAGGGGAACGAGAGTGTCGCCCCGCGCGTGATCGCCCCCTCGGCCGACGACGTCACCGTCTCTCCGAATGCCACCATGACGGGCCTCGCCTCTCCCAGTCGCGGCAGCGCCGAACTGAGCACCTGGACCGTCACGATGAACGCCGGCGCGACCGGACCCGAGCATTCCATCAGCCGTGAACAGATCTGGACGGTCACCACCGGAGCGTTGGAGATGACCTGTGACGGCGGAACCGAGAAGGTCTCGGCCGGCCAGACCCTGATCCTGCCGCCGGACCTGGTTCGCCAAATCCACGCCCCGGAGCACACCGAGGCCCACGTGTCCATGCGTGCCGACGGTGTCGCCTCCGTTCCCGGCACGGAGGGCACCCGAGAACTGCCCTGGGCCCGATAGCGGCCACAGCCCACCCCCGGCCCCTCGGAGGGATTTGTGGCCACCGGGGCCCGCAGTGAAACCGCCGACCACGGCGGAACCCAAGAAACGAGAGATGCAAAATGCGTGTGTTGTTGATGACGTGCGGATCGCGCGGGGACGTCGAGCCGATGATCGCCCTGGCGGTGCAGTTGCGTGCCTTGGGCGCAGAGGTGCGGATGTGCGCCCCGCCCGACTTCACGGCACTGACGGACGAAGCCCGCATCCCGCTGACGCCCATCGGCCCGGCCCTGCGCCCGATGGTCAAGGGGGCGGTGACCGGTACCAAGCCACAGCCCCCTTCGAGCTTGCCCCAGCGCGCGGCCGAAATGGTCACCACGACCTACGACGCGCTCGCCCCGGTGGCCGAGGGCCATGACCTGATCGTGGCGACCGGCTTGATACCGGCCGCGGCAGCCGCGCGGACCGTGGCCGAGAAACTCGGCATTCCTTACGTTTTCGTGGCCTACTTCCCCACGTACCTGCCGTCGCCGCACCACCCTCCCCTCACGTGGCCGGGCCGCACGTTCCCGCCCGAGGTGACCGACAACCGGAAACTGTGGGACCTGAACACCGAGCACCTGAACGAACTCTTCGGCCCGGGAATCAACGCTCATCGGGCGTCGATCGGCCTGCCCCCGGTGGACAACGCCCGCGACTACGTCCTCACCGACAGGCCGTTGCTCGCTTCGGACCCGGTCCTGAGCCCGTGGCCGGAGCCGGCAAGCCTCGACGTGGTACAAACCGGTACCTGGTTCCGGCCGCTGGACGAGCGCCCGCTTCCAACCGATCTGGAAGCGTTCCTCCAGGCCGGCACACCACCGGTGTACGTGGGGTTCGGCAGCATTCCCCTGCGCGACCCGGAAGACGTCGCCAAGGTGGCCATCGAGGCGGTCCGCGCTCAGGGTCGCCGTGTACTCCTCGGGAGCGGCTGGGCCGACCTGGCCCTGACCGACGACCAGGACGACTGCTTCACCATCGGCGAGGCCAACCATCACGCACTCTTCCCCCGGCTGGCCGCGGTCGTGCACCACGGCGGCGCGGGCACCACCACGACAGCCGCCCGGGCGGGCACGCCCCAGGTGGTGGTACCCCAGTTCGCCGACCAGCCGTACTGGGCCGGCCGGGTCGCCGACCTGGGCATCGGCGCCGCCCACGACGGCCCGAACCCGACGTTCGAATCCCTGTCACCCGCCCTCAGGGTTGCCCTGGCCGCCGAGACCCGCGCACGGGCGGGCGCCGTGGGCGCCACGATCCGCACCGACGGGGCGGCGGTGGCCGCGAAGCTGCTCCTCGATTCAACGCAGGCCGTCCCGGTGGCCGTGTGAACCGCGAACGGATCTCCGGCATCGCGCACACCCAGCACCCGATCAAGGCCCCGCTCGACGACGACTCCGTCAACGCGCTGCTCGAACGCGCCCTGCCGCAGGCCGAAGGGCGGGTCCTCGACCTCGGATGCGGCACCGCGGAATGGCTGCTGCGTGCCCTGGCATCCCGGACCTCCCTGCACGCCGAGGGCGTCGACGTCTCCACTGAGGCCTTGGACCAGGCCCACCGGGCCGCGAGCGAACGAGGGGTCGACGAGCGCTTGGTCCTGCACCACCAGGAGGCCGCCGACTTCATTTCTCCGCGGCCGTACGACCTGGTAATCAGCGTCGGCGCCACACACGCCTTCGGCGGCCTCCGCCCCACCCTCGCGGCGGCCCGAGGGCATCTGGCCCCCGGCGGCCGCGTCCTGATCGGCGAGTCGTACTGGGACCGGGCCCCATCCCCGGCGGCCGCCGACATGTTCGGCCACCTCGACGACCTGGCCACCACGGTGGACCGCGTCGTCGCCGAGGGATGGACCCCCATCCAGGGCCACGTCAGCTCCCGCGGTGAACTGGACGCCTACGAGTGGGCCTGCTGGGGCTCACTGGCCTCATGGGCCCTGGACCACCCGACCGACCCGGCCGCCGAGCGGGCGTTGGAGACCGCCAACGCCCGACGCTCGGACTGGCTGCACGGGTACCGAAACAGCTTCGGCTTCCTGTGCCTGGTCCTGCGCCCAACCCCTGTCCTGACCGACAAGAAGTGAACACCCGAAAAGTGAGTACACAGATGCACCCCACGTTCGTACTGGTCCATGGAGCCTTCGCGAACTCCTTCTCCTTCGCCCCGCTCCAGGCCGAACTCGGCCTCCTCGGACACCGCTCGGTCGCCGTCGACCTCCCCGGCCACGGCTTCCAGGCCACCTTCACCCCCGCCTACCAGTCACCCCAGGACCCCGCCGCGCTGGCCACCACGCCCGGCTCGATCAAGGGCGTCACCCTCGCCGACAACACCGCACACCTGATAGGCATCTTGGAGCGGGCCAAGCGAAACGGCCCCGTGATCCTCGTCGCCCACAGCCGCGGCGGCATCACCGTCACGGCGGCGGCCAATGCCCGCCCGGACCTCATCGACCGCCTCGTCTACGTCTCGGCCTGGGCCCCGACCAACCTCGAAGTGGGCGCCTACTACGCCGAGCCGGAGATGGCCACGGTCGACCCCGCCGCCTTCGCCTCGGCACTGGCAGCGCACCCCGCCGAACTCGGCCTGCTCCGCGTCAACTTCCGCACCGCGAACCCGGACTCCCTCGCGGCGCTCAAGGCCGCGTTCCTCGCCGACGGCACCGACGAGCAGTTCCTCACCTTCCTGAACACCTTCCAACCCGACGAGAACCTCGACGCCGGCGGCCACGCCGACCGCGCGCAGGCCGAGACCTGGGGTCGCATCCCCAAGACCTACATACGTCTGGCCGACGACACCAGCCTGCCCCTCGCTCTCCAGGACCGACTGATCCGCGAGGGCGACGAACTGACCCCGGACAACCCGTACGACGTCCACACCCTTCCCGGCAGCCACCGGAAGTGGCTGGTCGACCCCGCACCGGCGGCCCGTCTCCTCGGCACACTGGTCACCGGGTCGATGCCGTCCGCCTGACCCTCCTGTGCGAGAGGGGCGAGTGCCTCGGCGGGGACGGACGTCCCTGCCGAGGCCGTCGCGCACCACGAAGCTGTTTGTTCATCCACTGCGAGGCCGCTGTCCCCTGCCCCAACCAGACGTGTGCACAATTGCTCGCTCGGCCGAATCCCGGCGACGCGATCCACCCCTCCCGGGCGCGGGCAGGTCGGCGCCCACTTCGCACTGGAGGAGGTTTCCCCGGCGAACCAGCAGATGCTGGGAAGGGTTCATCCGACGAGAGTGTCCTTGGAGCGGACAACACAGAATTCATTTCCCTCCGGATCGGCAAGCACGGTCCACGACTCGCCCCGCTCCGCCAGGCATAGTCCGCACCGCCTGGACCGCGGATCGGAGCGTCGTGGCCACCCGGGGCCGCTTGACTCGCGGCGCGGCAGCGGGACGTGATCCGCAGGGCCAAGCAAAGGAAGCCCGGCTCGGGTCCCGGGGCGGGGTCACGAGCAAGGTTCACCTTGCCGCGGACGCAGATGCGCTACCTGGCGCGGCTCCGGGCGCAGTCACTTGACGCGCACGGTGTGCGTGCTGTTGTTGTCTCCAGGATTGGTGTCGCCGGGTGCGCGGATCGTGGCGTGGATGGCACCCTGCCCAGCTGTCCCCACCTTTACCAGCACCGGAATCTGGTTCTTCTCACCGGCCTTGAGCGTGCCACCGGTGCAGCGGAAGCCGCCGCTTGTACTGCCGGCTACCGCTCCCGACTGCACGCACTGGAAGCCGCTGAAGGTGCCGTTCTCCGGGGGTCTCCTTATCGACAGGGCTCCGGAAGTGGACACCTCGATCACCGCGCCCTTGACCTCGGCGCCG
Source organism: Streptomyces sp. NPDC029836 (assembly GCF_055574495.1). NCBI lineage: Bacteria > Bacillati > Actinomycetota > Actinomycetes > Kitasatosporales > Streptomycetaceae > Streptomyces > Streptomyces sp. NPDC029836. Next base: position 75,426 of record NZ_JBVHZI010000015.1, read on the forward strand.
ACATTCCCGTACGGCAGCCAGAAGTTGCGATTGGTGCCGGCCGCCGGTTCCGCCTCGCCTGTGATCGTGCCCAGTGAGGCGTTACTGGGCGAGCCGGCCGGGTTGGCCGCGTCGGTGGGGTTCGCGCAGACCTTGTTGGACGGGTCCGTGACGGCGTCCTCCAGGTCGTACAGGAGGGGGTCCTCCGAGTGCACCAAGGCTTTGACCGTGGCGCAGTAGGCGATGCCGGGTTTGATGCCGGCGTTGACGGACCGGGTGACGGTCCTGCCCACACCTGGCGCGTTGGTGCCGGGCAGGGTTTTGTTGATCCTCGCGTAGGTCGGGTTGTCCCGTTCTGTCAGCTCGATGAAGAAGGCGGTGTCCGGCTCGGAGTTGTCCCGGAATATGACAGTGACGTTGGGTGCTTGGAGCTGGAGGCTCACCAGGCGTGGAGGATTGTAGATCGGGTCCTGTGCGCTGGCGGAGGTTGCCAGGCCGACCACCAACGCACCTGCGGCGGCCAGGACGAGGGGCATCCGAGTGGGTCGGCCGGAGCGGTGGTGTGGGGCGGATGTTGTTCTCGGGGACATGCTCGTCTCCCTCGCGTTCCGTCCGTGCGGTCTCCGTCAGCGGACGGGCGGTCCACGGCCGTCCTTCCGTCCGCGGATGACGAAGGAGGGCGCGGTGGCATACGTCAATTGTTTCCATCGTCCCGCTCCCGGGAGGCGGTGTCGACTGGGCGGGGCGGCTGGAGCCGGTACGCCTGACCTGCTCGCATCCGCGAACCCACCTGCTACAGCGGGCGTCGATCATGCTCCTGGCCGGAAGCGGGATCACCTCGCGCCGCCTCTGGGCCCGGTCGAATAGTTCGTGGCGAGGCCTATTGCGGTTCCCAGGATTCGGGTCCGCCGTCGCGTCCACTTGGCCAGCGGGGAGGCGCCGGTCTGGTCCTGTTCCCAGCCCAGGCCCGCCTGCCGCAGAAATTCTTGAAGGTCCCGCATCGAGTGGGCGAGGCCGAGGATGGCCGAGCCGGCGTGCACGCGCCGCCCGCCAGTGGCGTCGGGCGGGTGGATCACGATCACGGGGGACATGCGGTCTCGATTCATCGGTTACTCCAGCAGCCCGAGCGCGGTGTCCGGACGGCAGTGCGGGCAGGCCTGGACGCCCTCGGGCGTGAGGCCGCTTCGTCAAGAACAACCGGCTCATGAACGCCGGGTTCCTCTGGGCATTCGCCGCCCTCCAGGCCCCACCGGGAGCCGACGCCCACTATCGGCGCCGCCGCGACCACGGAGACTGGCACAACGCCGCCCAACGCAACCTGCTCAATCGCTTTCTCGGCCAGCTCCACCACTGCCTCCAGAGCGGCAAGCACTACGACGAACAACACTTCAGCCCACTACTCGCGCCCTCCGACGGGCAGCCGGCTTGACTTCTTCGCTCCCTGAGATGTCTTTGAGGGCCGGACATGCGAGCCGTCCACGGCGCAGTCGTCCGGATCCAACGAGCCCGCCCGGCGTAGTTCGGTCAGCAGGGCGACGTACAGACGTGGCCAGACGCCCGCCTCCGTCCAGTCCCGCAGCCGGCGCCAGGCCGTGACACCGGAGCAGCCCACTGTCTCGACGGGAACATCGCGCCAGGCGACGCCGGTCCGCAGGACGTACATGATGCCAGCGAGAGCCGCCCGGTCCGGAACGCGAAGTCGCCCGGGATGCCGACGGCGTCGTTCGGGAGCGGGCGGCAGCAGCGGGGCCACTTGCCCCCACAGGTCGTCCGGAACAAGATCAGCACGCATCCTGCCACCCTGCCGAACCAAGATCGCAGAGTGCGAGACCCGCAGCTCAACTCATACTGAAACGATCAGTAAGTCAGGCACCGAGCAGCATCAGCGTGTGCGGCCAGAGGTCGTCGAGCACTGCCGGATCGTTCTTGAGCTTGGCGAAGAGAACCATGCCCTCCAGCTGGGCGACGATGGCTCGGGCGGTTCCCGCCGAAGCCCGGTCCGCCGGGATAGCACCCTCGGCTGCCGCGTCCCTGAGAACGGTGGTGACCAGTTGGATCTGTTCGTCGAAGATCTCCGTCAGGCGGGCCTGGATGTCCGGCTCCCGGGTGCTCAGCTCTAGGGCCAGGTTGCCCAGGAGGCAGCCGTCGATCGTGCCGGAGTCCTCTTTCATCCGTCGCTGGACAGCCGCTATGGCGTCGAGCAGCCGCCGCAGCCGGTCGAGGGCGGGAGTGGGAGCGGACAGCTCCCCAGCCCAGCAGCTTCGCTCGCCTTGCCAGTAGGCGTCGACGACCTCGACGGTGAGGGCTTGCTTGGACTCGAAGAAGTGGTAGAAGCTGCCCTTCTTCACCTCGGCACGGGTGCAGATCTCGGCGACGCCGAGACTGTTGTAGCCGTGGCTGCGCATGAGTTCGCCGGTGGCTGCAAGGAGCCGTTCGCGTGCCGTGCTGTTGCGTCCCATGACGGTCACTATACGGGCGGTCAACTATCCCGAGAGTTCCTGGAGTGGATTTTTAGTTGACCGGTCGTCTAGTGTTCTAGAGGTCGGCAGGCAATCGGCTCGCCGCGCTCCAGGAGGCTGCCCCCATGGCTGTACCCCCGACCACCGTCGTCATCGCCTATCACAGCGGGTACGGGCACACCGCCCGTCAGGCCGCCGCTGTCGCCGAGGGTGTGGACTCCGTGCCCGGAGTCCGCCCCGATCTGCGAGATGTGTCGGTCCTCGACGAGAGCCTGTGGACCGCCCTCGGCGCGGCCGAGGCGATCGTCTTCGGCTCCCCCACCTATATGGGCTCGACCTCTGCGGTCTTCCAGCACTTCGCCGAGGCGAGCGCGCCGGTCTGGGCCGAGCGGGGCTGGCAGGACAAGCTTGCGGCCGGCTTCACCAACTCCGCCGGGGTCAACGGCAACAAGGACAATGCCCTGCTGTCGATGACCGTCTTCGCCGCCCAGCACGGAATGACCTGGGTGCCGCTGGGCCTGGTGCCCGGATGGATCTACTCCTCCGAGGGAACCCCTGAGGACCTCAACCGGCTCGGCGGCTTCGTCGGCGCGATGGCGCAGTCACCCTCCGACCTCGGTCCGGAGCAGGCGCCCGGCACGGCCGACCTGCGCACGGCCCGGCACCTGGGAGAGCGCGTTGCACGGGCCGCGCGTCGTCAGGCCCTGGGTCGCGAGGCCGAACTCGCCTCGGCGGTGACCGGATGAGGCCGGGACGTCTCGGCGAGCTCCTCGGCATCGAACTGCCCCTCATCCAAGGGCCGTTCGGCGGCGGACTCTCCTCCGTCGAGCTGGCCGCGGCGGTGTCGGAGGGCGGCGGGCTCGGCTCGTACGGGGCCCACATCCTCCTCCCGGAGGAGATCGGGGATCTGGTAGCACGGCTGAAAACGGGCACGGACCGGCCGTTCGCGGTGAACCTGTGGGTTCCGCTCGATGGTGAATCCGAACTCCAGCCGTCCGACAGGGACCTGGCCTCTCATGTGGCGCGGCTGCGGCCGTACTACGAGGAGCTCGGCGTCCCCGCCCCCACCGCCGCCGACGTGGCCGCGTGGCCGGACTTCGACGCACAAGTAGATGCCCTGCTCGCCGCCGCCCCGCCGGTCATCAGCCTCGTGATGGGGCTGCCGCCCCGACGTCTGGTCGAGGAAGCCAGGCGGCTCGGCATCGCGCTGATCGGCACAGCGACGACCGTCGACGAGGCCATCGCGCTGGAGATCTCGGGCGTGGACGCGATCGTCGCCTCCGGCAGCGACGCGGGCGGCCACCGGGGAGCCTTCCTGCGCCCCGTGCGGGAGTCCCTGGTGGGCACGTTCTCGCTGGTCCCGCAGGTGGTGGACGCGGTCGCGGTGCCTGTGGTCGCCGCGGGCGGGATCGCCGACGGCCGCGGCGTCAGCGCAGCCCTCGCTCTCGGCGCGGACGCGGTCCAGATCGGCACCGGCTTCCTCGCCTGCCAGGAGTCGGGAGCGGGCGTGGTCCACAAGGAGACGCTCGGCACCCCCGGGGCCCGTACGACGGTCCTCACCCGCCTGTTCTCGGGCCGCACAGCCCGGGGCATCCCGAACCGCTTCGTCCGCGACATGGCACCCCACGAGGACCACGTACCGCCGTATCCCGTACAGAACGCCCTGATGCAGCCGATCCGCCGGGCTGCGGCGGCACAGGGCCGGTCCGAGTACGTGAGCCTATGGGCCGGCCAGGCGGCAGCCCTGGCCCAGGAGTCACCGACGGCGGGCTCGTACCTCGCCGACCTCGTCAACGAGGCGGACAGGCTACTGAAGAGCTGACGGCCTCGCCGTTGCCGGTCGGGCGGTGTGGGGCGGGCAACTCGAACCTTCTCCAGGACGGGCTGGAAGTACGGGCTGTCGTGCCGGTGCCCGGCTGTGATCAGCAGGGACATGGGTTTTTGTCCCTGCTCGGTGGCGAGGTGAATCTTTGTGGTCAGGCCGCCGCGGGAGCGTCCGAGTCCGTGGTCGTCGGGCTCGATGGACAAGCCGCCGGGAGGCTCTTTTCTGGAGGGCCCCTTTTTGCGCGCCCCGGCGGCATGCTGATGGGCGCGGCAGGCAGTGGAGTCGACACTGAGGTCCCAGGTGATCAGGCCGTTCGCATCGGGATCGGCCTGGAGCTGCTCGAAGATCCGCTGCCACGTGCCGTCACGCTGCCACCGGCGGAACAGGTCGTAGACCCGGTCCCACGGTCCGTACCGCTCCGGCACGTCCCGACACGTGTCCCGGCCCGGGTCCGCCACCGTATGCCGTCAATCAGCTGCCGCCGAGTCCACAGCCGTGGCCGGCCCGGCTTGCCACCCACCGGCAGCAACGGCTCCAGCCTTGCCCACTGTGCATCCGAGGGACGGCGCGGCGAGGATCGGACGGCCCCCGCCCGCGCGCCAACAGGCACGGGGACGGAGCCTGCCACCGGCAGGGGTCCGATCCTTGGCCTGAGGCACGGGCTTTGGTCGTACACCTTTGCGGACGTTAGGGTCTGACGCCTTGATGAGGAGGGTGGGAATGGGGCTCATGGACGCGGATCATGCCGGGCTGGTCGTCGCGGCGCAGGCCGGGGATGCCCGGGCACGCGAAGAACTGATCGCCGGCTACCTGCCGTTGGTCTACAACATCGTCCGACGGGCGCTGAGCGGACATGCCGACGTCGACGACGTCGTCCAGGAGACGTTGTTGCGCGTGGTGCGCGATCTGCCTGCGTTGCGCGCCCCCGACAGCTTCCGCTCCTGGCTGGTGTCGATCACACTCCGCCAGATACACACCCATGGGCAGCGGCAGCGCGTCTTTGCCGGCCGGACCGCGGTCATCGACGAAGCACTCCACATACCGGACGCCGGCCCCGAACCCGAGGACGCGACGATCTTGCGTCTCCATGTGTCGGACGAGCGCCGTCAGATCGCCGAAGCCGGTCGGTGGCTCGACCCGGACCACCGGGTGCTGCTCTCGCTGTGGTGGCAGGAGCGCGCCGGACTGCTGAGCCGTGAGGACATCGCCGTCGCGACGGGCCTGACTGTCGCCCACGCCGGGGTGCGCCTGCAACGCATGCGCGAGCAGCTGGAGCTGAGCCGGACGATCGTCGCCGCGCTGGCGGCCCACCCGCGATGCCCGCAGCTGGCGGAGACCGTCGCCGGTTGGGACGGTCTGCGTACATCGGTGTGGCGGAAGCGGATCGCGCGGCACACCCGCGACTGTCCGGTCTGCACGGCGACGACGACGAACCGGGTCCCTGTAGAGCTGCTGCTCCTCAGCTTCGCGCCCCTGGCCGTCCCTGCCGGACTCATCGCCACGCTGACCGCCAAGGGCCTGCTGTCGGGTTCGGCTGCGATCGCCGCCGGGCCGGCCATGGTCCCCGTTGCCGCCGGCACGGCGACGATGGGTGGCAGCCCGCACGGCGCGGTGGCCGGCAAACTCCACGCGGCGACCGCTCATCCCTTGGCGAGCCTCGCCGCCGGCGCGGTGCTCATCACCGGGGCCGCCACCTACGCGACCTGGCCGGAACCGGAGCCCCGGGCGCCCGGCGTCAGTGCCGCTCCCACGGTCGGCCATCCCGGGCCGGTCCCGTCGGGCACCCCCACGTCGGCCGGACCGCCGTCGGCGAGTCCGTCCGCCGTCGCAGGAGGCACTGTTCCGCTGGGCGCACACTCACTGGAGCCCGTGGACCGACCCGACTTCTACCTGACGTATGCCGGCGATTTCGCAGCGCTGGGTCCGGTCTCCGCGTCCAGCAGCACGCAGGCACGGCAGCGCGTCACGTTCACGGTGGTCCGGGGACTGGCCGACACAGGGTGCGTCACCTTCCGCGCGTCCGACGGCCGTTACCTGCGGCACCACTACCTGCGGCTGCGGCTGAGCACCGACGACGGCAGCGACCTGTTCCGGAAGGACGCCACCTTCTGTCCGCGTCCCGGGGTGGTCGCAGGGTCGGTGACAATGCACTCGCACAACTACCCCGGGTCGGTCATCCGCCACCGCGACGGCGGCATCTGGCTCGACGGTTCCGACGGCAGCCGGGCCTTCGCCGGCCAGGCCTCCTTCATCGTCCGTAAGGCCTGGTCCTGAAAACCGGTCGCTGAGCATCGCGCACGGAGCCGCGAGCCGCGCAGTGACAGCCGGCGAACCCGCAGCCGGCTCCAGCACTGCGCAGTGCACACCGCTACAGCGGGCCACCCGTCGACGGGCGCCTCGCCGAACCGACCGACCTGAAGGCTCGGGCACGGCGACTGCTGGCCGGTGCCCTGACGAACAGCACAGCGGAGCAGCGCGGCCTCCCCTTCCCCAGGGACGACCAGACCGAGGGGCCGGGCGTAACACTTTCTGCCTGCGAGATGCATCACGGGGTGATCTTCGGGGTGGCGCGGCTTTTCTGTTACGCGGCCTCGCGTTCGGAAGCCTCCACTTCGTGGGGTTCTTTCCGCCGCTCACCTTGCGAGCCGGTGTGAGAGGCCCCCCAGCCATTGGCACATCCCCGGAAGGAAGCGCCCCATGACGCGACATACCCGTGAACGCCGCGCGCCCCGTACGCAGGAGCGGCACCTCGTCCTGCACCGCACGCACCCCTCGGCGGATCGGGCCGCATCGGACGATTCACCCACGATCACACCCTCCGAGGCGACCCGAGACCACCGAGGAGCAGCATGAAGGGCCTACACCGGCACGGTCGGCGCCTGCGGACACTGACGATCGGACTGGCGGCCGCGGCATTGGTGGGGGGTGTCGTGACGCTCCTCCCCAGCTCTGCCGGAGCCGCAACACCCCTGGGCACGCAGGCGGCGCCCTCGGGCAGGTACTTCGGCACCGCTGTGGCCGCCGGCAGGCTCGGCGACGCGGGGTACGCCGCCATCCTGGACCGGGAGTTCAACATGATCACCCCGGAGAACGAGATGAAGTGGGACGCCGTCGAACCGTCCCGCGGCACGTTCACCTTCGGCCCGGCCGATCAGATCGTCAACCATGCCGCGGCGCACGGCCAGCGCCTGCGCGGCCACACCGCGGTCTGGCACGCGCAGCTCCCCTCCTGGGTCAACTCCATCAGCGACGCCCACACGCTGCGCGGCGTGATGAACAACCACATCACCACCCTGATGACCCGCTACAAGGGCAAGATCCACTCCTGGGACGTGGTCAACGAGGCGTTCGCCGACGGGTCGACCCAGCACCGCAGCTCGGTGTTCCAGAACGTGCTGGGCAACGGCTTCATCGAGGAAGCGTTCCGCACCGCCCGGGCGGCGGACTCCTCCGCGAAGCTCTGCTACAACGACTACAACATCGAGAACTGGTCGGACGCCAAGACCCAGGGCGTCTACAGCATGGTCAAGGACTTCACGTCCCGCGGCGTGCCGATCGACTGCGTCGGGTTCCAGAGCCACTTCGGCGCCGGCGGCCCCCCGGCGAGCTTCCAGACCACCCTGGCCAACTTCGCCGCCCTGGGCGTCGACGTCCAGATCACCGAGCTGGACATCGCCCAGGCGTCGCCGACCCACTACACCAACACGGTGAAGGCCTGTCTGTCCGTGGCCCGGTGTACCGGCATCACGGTCTGGGGCATCCGGGACAGCGACTCCTGGCGCAAGGGGGAGAACCCCCTGCTGTTCGACAGCAACGGCAACCCCAAGACCGCCTACACCGCCGTCGTGAACGCCTTCAACGCAGCCCCCGGCACCACCCCCGGGACCGGCACCGGCACCATCAAGGGCGTCGCCTCCGGTCGCTGCATCGACATCGAGGGCTCCACCACCGCCAACGGAACCCAGGCGCAGCTGTGGGACTGCCACGGACGGAGCAACCAGCGCTGGACCCGCACCTCCGGCAAGCAGCTGACGGTCTACGGCAAGAAGTGCCTGGCCGCCAAGGACAAGGGCACTGGCAACGGCACCGCGGTGGTCATCGAGGACTGCAACGGCGGCGCCGGCCAGCAGTGGAACGTCAACACCGACGGCACAATCTCCGGCGTCCAGTCCGGGCTGTGCCTCGACGCCGTCGGCGCGGCCACCGCCAACCGCACCAGGATCCAGCTGCACTCCTGCTGGTCCGGCGGCAACCAGAAGTGGACCGGCCCATCCGGGACGCCGACCCCGACAACTCCCACGCCGACGGGCACGTGTGCTCTTCCGTCGACCTACCGGTGGACGTCGACGGGTGCGCTGGCGCAGCCGGCGAACGGGTGGGCGTCGCTGAAGGACTTCACCCACGTGACGTACAACGGCAAGCACATGGTCTACGGGTCGTACTTTTCGGGATCCTCGTACGGCTCCATGATGGCGGGGCCCTTCACGAACTGGTCGGACATGGCGTCGGCCCGCCAGACTGGGATGAGCCAGGCCGCGGTGGCTCCCACGCTGTTCTACTTCGCGCCCAAGAAGATCTGGGTGCTGGCCTCCCAGTGGGGGGCGTGGCCCTTCATCTACCGCACGTCGAGCGACCCAGCCAACCCCGAGGGCTGGTCCGCGCCGCAGCCGCTGTTCAGCGGGAGCATCCCCCGCACCGATTCCCCCACCGGCCCGATCGACCAGACACTGATCGCCGACGGCGAGAACATGTACCTGTTCTTCGCCGGTGACAACGGCAAGATCTACCGGGCGAGCATGCCGATCGGAAAGTTCCCGGGCAACTTCGGCTCCTCGTACACGACGGTCATGAGCGACTCGCCCGACAACCTGTTCGAGGCGCCGCAGGTCTACAAGGTCCAGGGCCAGAACCAGTACCTCATGATCGTCGAAGCGAGGGGTGCGAACCAGGCCCGCTACTTCCGCTCGTTCACGGCCTCCACCCTGAACGGCCCCTGGACCCCCCAGGCCGCCACAGAGAGCAACCCCTTCGCCGGCAAGGCGAACAGCGGAGCCACCTGGACCAACGACATCAGCCACGGCGACCTGGTGCGCGACAACCCCGACCAGACCATGACCGTCGACCCCTGCAACCTGCGGTTCCTCTACCAGGGCAAGGCGCCCGCGGCAGGCGGCCCCTACGACCGACTGCCCTACCGGCCGGGTCTCCTCACCCTGCAGCGCTGACCTGCCCCGATCCACAGAACCAAGCAAGGAGCACAACCCCCCATGAAGAACCCCACGAACGGCGTGCGCCGCGGACGCCACCGCCGCCGCTGGACCGGGACCGGACTGCTGCTCGGTGTGCCCGCCGTCCTCGTGCCGTACCTCCTGTACGTGCAGGACGACTCGCAGGCCGCGACGGTCGACGCCGGCGCCTACTACCGGCTGGTCTCCGTACGCAGCGGCAAGGCACTGGACGTCAACGCCTTCTCCACCGCCGACGGCACCCGCATCCAGCAGTGGACCGACCAGAACACCGCCAACCAGCAGTGGCAGCTGCGACCCACCGGGGACGGCTACCACGAGTTGGTGAACCGCAACAGCGGCAAGGTGCTGGGCATAACCGGCGACTCGACCGCCCAGGCGGCCGCCGCCGAGCAGCAGACCGACGGCTCCGCCACCTCGCAGGAATGGCGGATCGACGACGTGAGCGGCTCCGACGCCGTCGTCCTCACCTCCCGCAGGAGCGGCCAGGTCCTGGACGTCTCCGGCAGCTCCACGGCCGACGGCGCGGAAGTCATCCAGTACCGCGGCCACGGCGGCACCAACCAGCAGTGGAAACTGGTCAGGACGACCGGGACCAAGACGCCCGGATCCGGACCGTACACATGGCGCAACGCCCAGGTGGTGGGTGGCGGCTACGTCACCGGACTCGTGTTCAACCCCAGGGAGAAGGGTCTGCTGTACGCGCGCACCGACATGGGCGGCGCCTACCGCTGGGACACCGGGGCCGAGCAGTGGATCCCGCTGACCGACTGGATCGGCGAGAAGGACTGGAACCTGCTGGGCATCGACGCGCTGGCCACCGATCCGGTCGACCCCGGCCGGCTCTACCTCGCCACCGGCACCTACACCAACAACTGGGCGGGCAACGGCGCGATCCTCCGCTCCACGGACCGCGGCCGCACCTTCCAGCGCACCGACCTGCCCTTCAAGCTGGGCGGCAACGAGGACGGCCGCGGGGCGGGCGAACGGCTGGCGGTCAACCCCGCGGACAACGGCACCCTGCTGCTGGGCACGCGCAAGAACGGCCTGTGGCGCAGCACCGACCACGGCGCGACCTGGAGCCAGGTCCCCTCGTTCCCCGTCAAGGACGGGGCGGGCAGCGGCGCGGGCATCTCCTTCGTGACGTACGGCCCGGCCGGCAGCAAGACCGTCTACGTCGGCGTCGCCGACAGGACCACCTCCCTCTACCGCTCCACCGACGGCGGCAGCACGTGGCAGGCCGTCCCCGGGCAGCCCACCGGACAGATGCCGCAGCACGGAGTGCTCTCCGGCGACGGCTCGCTGTACCTGACGTACACCAACGCCCTCGGCCCGAATGGCGTGACGGGGGGCTCGGTCTGGAAGCACACGCCGGCCGGCGGAACGTGGAAGAACGTTTCCCCCTCCCAGGGCACCTACGGGTTCTCCGGTCTGGCCGTCGACCCGCGCAAGCCCTCCACGGTGATGGTCACCACCCTCGACCGCTGGTGGCCGGAGGACGAGATCTACCGGACCACCGACGGCGGCACGACGTGGAAGGCCCTGGCCGACAAGTCGGTGCGGGACGCCTCCGCCGCGCCGTACGTGGGCACCGGCACCGGGCACTGGATGACCGCCCTGGCCATCGACCCCTTCGACTCCGGCCACGTGCTGTACGGCACCGGCAGCGGCATCCTGCGCAGCAAGGACACCAACGCCTCCGACAGCGGCGCCACCAGCCACTGGACCGTGGGCGCCCGCGGGCTGGAGGAAACCGCCGTGCTGGACGCGATCGCCCCGCCCGGCGGAGCCCACGTCGTCACGGCCCTGGGCGACCTGGGCGGATTCCGCCACGACTCCCTGACCGAGGTGCCCTCCGGGCGGCTGACGAACCCGATGATGGCCAACAGCACATCCATCGACTTCGCACAGTCCACCCCCTCGATGATGGTCCGCGTCGGACGGGGCGGCGCGCAGGACGGTGCCTACTCCGCCGACGGCGGCCGCAGTTGGAGGGGCTTCGCGTCCGAACCGGTGGCCGGCGCCGACAGCGGCCGGGTGGCGCTCTCCGCCGACGGCTCGGCCATCGTCTGGACGCAGACCGGCCAGGCCCCGTACCGCTCGACCGACAAGGGAGCGAGCTGGTCGAAGGTCAACGGCCTGGGCACCAACGCCGTCGTCATCGCCGACCGCTCCTCGGCCGGGACGTTCTACTCCCTGGCCGGCGGCACCCTGTACGCCAGCACCGACGGCGGGGCGACCTTCAGCGCCCGGGCCGCCAACCTGCCCGCCGACGGCCGGCTCGAGGCGGTCCCCGGAGCCGCGGGGGACCTGTGGATCGCCGGCGGCGGCCAGGGACTGCTGCACTCGACCGACGGCGGCCGCACCTTCACCCGGCTCGCCCCGGTGAAGTCGGCCTCCGCCATCGGCTTCGGCAAGGCCGCACCGGGCGCTTCCTACCAAGCCCTGTACCTGATCGGCACCGTCAAGGACGTCACCGGCGTCTTCCGCTCCACCGACAAGGGCGCCACCTGGCTCCGCGTCAACGACGACGCCCACCAGTGGGGCGGCATCGGCGGCACCGGCGTCATCACCGGCGACCCCGACGCATTCGGCCGCGTGTACGTCGGAACCAACGGACGCGGCCTCCAGTACGGCGACCCCTCCTGACCCGACAACCGGGCGGGGCCGCAGGCGCAACGGCCTGCGGCCCCGTCACCGCCGGGCCGAAGGACCTGGGGAGCACCCGGAGGTGACGGGCTGACGATTGCCGTACTCGCGGGGCTCAGCTTGACGTTTAACGTCCGGCCTGAACTTGCTCAGTACAGGCCGTCGAGTTGATCCACAAGGGACCGCAGCTCGCGAGCTCGGGGTCGGGACATGCCGAGTATCACGGCTTCTAGCAACTTCCGGGCCTCGAAGGGGCTGCCACAGCATTGCCACACGCCGCAGCCGCCGTCCTCGTATTCGATCCAGAGTCTGCGGTACGGATCGTGTACGAGGTCGCGCCACATCCTGACGGCGTCGGCCGTAACGCCGACGTTCAGGTAGTTCCGGATGGGGTCGCAAGATCAACCTGGCCAAGGATGACTTGGGCGCTGTTGCGGTGTGTTCCGAGTACCCGGACAAGTCGGTGAAGTGTTTCGACTCCGAGAAGGAGTCGGCCGCTGACCTTGCGGCGTACAACGGGCGGCACAAGGCTGGCACCAAGGACGCTCTGCCAACCGCTCCGAAGGGCCGCGGTGCGCTCGCCCCGCGCGCTGGCGGTGCGGTTTCCCGCAGCGCCAACGGTGCGCTGTCCCCCAGCGCCGGCGAGGCCTCGATTCTTGTCGACGGCAACGGTACGCCCACGTGCAACAACGACGAGATGGGCGGGATGACCCTGTACGACTGGCGCACGGGGATGCCCGATCCGCAGATCATCACCGCCCTCCCCGCAAGCCTGCCTGCTCCCGCCCCACACGGCCCCTATGCGCCCGAGGACGCCGTGCGCGCCGAACAGCTGAAGCAATGGGCAAGTTCCAACGCTGACAGCGGGCAGCAGGCGGCCTCCGCCCGGGTCAAGGCGGTACAGGTCGTGGAGTCGGGCGACACGCAGCACGTCTACTTGCACACCGATCTGCCCCATTCTGATGGCAAGCCGCCGGAGCAGACCGCCAACCTCTTCGCTGTTTACGAGGCTTGGCCCAACCGTCCGGCCACGGCGGTGCGGATCGGTGTGTTCGATGGCGATGGCCACCGGGTCGGCACCGCAGGAGTTCCGCTTCCCACGCCCTCGGCCGGTTGACCTATTTGCCTGCGGCGTTGACTTGACGCTTTGGGGCAGTGCACCGGGCTGCCTCAGCTCTTCTCTGTCCGACCCTGCCGGAGGCCCTTGGAGGGGCTGTCGACCGTGTGGGTCAGGTCAACGGAGTCAAGTGGCGAGCCCTGCCGTCCGACTATCCGCCGTGGCAGACCGTCTACTACCACTTCGCCCGCTGGCACCGTGCCGGGGCCGTAGCCTTCATCCGCGACCAGCTCCGCCGCCAGATACGCACTGGCCAGGGACGATGCCCCAGGCCAGTCACACTGATCGTGGACTCGCAGTCGGTAAAGGGCGCCGACACCGTCTCCAAAGCCAGCCGCGGCTACGACGCCGCGAAAAAGATCAACGGACGCAAGAGACACATTGCCGTCGACACCCTCGGCCCGCCCGTGATGATCACGATGACACCCGCCGACATGACCGACCGCGACGCCGCCCGCGAACTCCTCTGGCGCCTGCGCCTCATGCAACCCCAGATCACCCAGGTCTGGGCCGACTCCGCCTATACCGGCCAGCTCATCACCTGGGCCGACGACTTCCTCAAGATGACCCTGAAGACCGTCTCACTGCCTCGCGGGGCGAAGGGCTTCGTCGTCTTGCCCCGTCGCTGGAAAGTCGAGCGGACGCTTGGCTGGATCATGAAATCCCGCCGCAACGTCAGAGACTACGAACGCCTGCCCCAACATTCCGAAACCCACCTGACCCGGGCACTCATCACACTCATGACCCGCAGGCTCACCCGCAGGACCTCCAGGCGCAGTGGTCCAAGAAAGGCTGACGAACCAAACGCGGGCTCGAATACGATCAGACACTCAGGTCCTTGGAGTCTCCTCCAGCCACGTCAGGTCCGTCATGAGAGCTTGCAACTCGTTGACGAGCCGCGTGGAGTGAAATCCGTCTGCGGCAGCGTGGTGCACCTGTACTGCCAGGGGGAGCAGGACCCGACCGTCCCGCTCAACGTAGCGGCCGAGGGTGAAGATGGGCGCGAGGTGGTTCCAGCCATTGCCGCCGATGTTGAGGTTGAACCCGGTGAAGGACGCCCAGGGCAGGCTCGACACGTCGAACGCGTTGGCTGGCAGCTCTCCCTGCGGGAAGAAGTCGCTGGCGCGACTATGCTCCGCGAGCAGAGGGGCGGCGACATCGTGGAACGCGCCGAAGTCAGAGTCGTAGGGCGCCCACACGCACGCGAACGTCTCGCGTTCCGGGTTGAACACCGTGAAGGCCGGGTGCACGACAGGCCAGACGGCCGGCTCCGCCGCGGCAGTGAGGCACATCCTGAACTCATCGTGCCGGTTAACGACCGTTGAGAGTGCCCAGACCTGCGCGATATAGGACTTGCGCTGCGATCGCCGCAGTGCCGCAGCGAAAGCGGTGACATCCAGCTCGACCGTCATCGAATACGTACACGGAACGAGCCGACGGTAGTGCTCGAAGTGCTGCCGACGCGGCCACGTGTCGAGGTCGATCGAGATAGGGACATCCACCCAATCATGATGCCATCTGCTGGCATTTGACCGAGAACCGCATGCGAAGACCGCCGGGTTCGGCCAGGAACAGTCCGAGAAGGGCTGACGGACCTACAAGGTCGTCGCACCCCCGGGGCAGCTCCGCCGTCTCCACACTGGGGTCCAGGCGCGGTGCTCACGAGGGATCCGGTTCTCAATCAGGCACTCAATGATGCCTTTTCGCATCCAAAGGGTAGTGGCCGTTGCCCCTGCATGTGACCGGGGCAACGGCCACTACCCATTCCTTGCTCGCAGCGGTAGGCCGCTCTCCCTGTCCGGTGCCGCGCGCGGTGTCGGGGCGTCAGCTGCTGGCCGCGTCGTGGGGTGGGCAGCTGATCATGGCGGCGTCGTGTCGTCCCGGCAGCTGCTACTCACGGGCTGGGCGGCCGCAGAAGCCGCCGTGCGGCAGACCCGCGTGCGGAGCTCAGCACCCGGGCCTTCCGCAACCCGGAGGAGCTCGCTGCCGAAACGCCGGCTCTGATCGAAACCGCCGGCCTACGGGCCGACCCGAGTTCGCCGCCCCGAAAGCGGCCTTCGTGCACGGGCCCGGACAGAGCGCGTCGGCAATGCGCCAGGGTTCGGGCGTGCGGGTTTTGTCCATCGGCGGTAGCCGGTTCCCCTGTCTTGATCACCGAATCAGCCGGTAAAGACGGGACAGGCCGATCCTTCCCCGCAACATCGGCCGGTCTCCTTCGGAGCGAAGAGCCCGAGGATCCGGCACGCGTCGAACAAGTCTCGAAAAACACTGTTGCCACCACAGACCGTCGCCAGTGAAGATCAGCTCATGAACGAACGAAAGGACCACCGGGTGTCCGCCCGGTGAACAACCTCAGCGTCTTCCCCGCCCCCGACCGAACCTCGGCCCCCAGCCGCCGTGAAAGCGGCCGCCCGACGGCCCGGCCGCGGATCGTCGCCCTGGTCCGCAAGGCCCTGTCACACCCCGAAGCCGCACCGGATGTGTTTGCCGCACTGGACCGGCGCGTGCGCCGGCTCGTCTGGTACGACCACGCTCCCCACTTCCCCGCCCTCCTGCGCGCGAGCGTCCCGCCGAGCGAGCGGGTGCACGCCCTCGGCCTTCGCTGCGTCACAGAAGCCGCCCACGGCAATCTCGTCCGGCTTGGCCTCGTCCTGCTGACCATCGCCGGCACCCGTCTCACGGCCGGGGACCGCGCGCTGCTGCGGGAGGTCGGCGCGCACCCCAACTTCAGCGACGAGGCCTGCACCGCCCTCGCCGCGTCCCGGCCGAGCGACCCGCAGCTCGCCGTGTTCCCGCTGGCCCGCGCGACCAAGGGCTGGGCGCGCGTGTCCGCCGTCGAGCACCTTGACGGCGCACGGCACCCACACATCAGGGAGTGGCTGATCCGGGACGCCTGCACCGGTGACGTCCTGGACAGCTACTTCTGCCTCGTCGCCGCCCGCACCGGGGACCTCGCCGGAGTACTCGCCCGCGAGCGACTCGACGAACCGACCCTCAAGGGCGCCACCCGACTGATCCACGCACTCACCGACACGGACGGCCCCGGAGCCTCCCTCGACGCGTACGAGGACGCCGCACCCGCCCTGCGGCACTACCTGCGCCACCTGACGGCCACCCCCGTGACTCCGCAGGACCTCCTCGCCCTCACAGGCATCCGGGACTGGTTCGCCCTCGGCAAGCCACCCGAGGGCGAACTGGCGCGAGCCGGAGCGGAGATCACCGCCATCATCGACCGTCCGGAGTCCCGCCGAACGGTGATCGAGGCCTTGGCCGATGACGACGATCCGCACGCTCACCAAGCGCCCTGGGCCGCCCGCGCCCTCGGCCTGCCCTACCGGGATACCGTGCTGCGCCGCATCGGGGCGGCGCCCCTGGACTCGACCGCTTGGTACTTGCTGACGGAGGACTGCCCGACCGACGAGATCGCCGGCGTGGTCGCGGCCGCCGAACGCCTCCTTCCACTCGACGAGCTCCTCGCGAACCCCGAACCGGACATCTTCTTCGGGTCGGAGTACGCCGCCGACCGGATCCTGGACCTGATCGTCAGCCGGCTGGGCGCCCATCCCGGCCACGGCGTAAGGTTGTTGCGGACGGCACTCGCCACCCGCTGCGAACGCAACCGCCGGATGGCGGCGTACGCCGTGGCCGACTGGCCGCGCGCTGCGGTCCCGGTGGAGTTGCAGGAGGCCCTCGTACGCGCCGCCGCCCGCGAACCCGTCGATGACATCCGTGAGGCGATGCGCGACGTCCTCAGCGGCACCGGTGCGGGGGCGGACTGACAGCCGGTGTGGTGGGGGAGTGGCTGGACATCTCGGCGAGGTAGGAGGGGCCCGGCCGTCGCGACGCCTGCGGGAGCGGCCGATCGAGCGGGGCGAATCGGTGCGTCAGCGCGTGGGTTCACGACGCCCGTCCCCAGGGCTGACAGCCGCAGCCTTTCCCGCACTGGTAATTGCAGCCGGGAGGCTGTTCGCTTTCGATGACGCCGCCCGTATCGAGGGCTGCGGCTGCTGGGCTTCTGCCCGGTCAGGGGCGTTCTGAATGTGGCGTTGGGCCTGGGTTTCATTCGTCCCACTGGTCGCAGTACTCGATGTGGATCTCGCGCGCGTTGCCGAGAATGCCGTCGTTGGAGTGGAGCTCGGTGCAGAAGTGCGGGTAGCTCGGATGGACGGGGACGTATCCGGGGCCGTTTCGGGCGACGTCGAAGAAGTGCCGGGCGGTGTCCCCGAATACCTTCGCGCTGCCGGTCATGAAAAGGGTCTCGGCGTGGAGATGCTGGTGGAACAGATCCCGGTTCTCCTGGTAATGCCGTGCCTCGTGATCAATCACGACTTCGTCGGTGTGTCCTGCACCAGGCATCGTCACGGTCTGCGGACGCCCTGGGCCGAGCCGTCCTCGTATTTCCTTCCAGCGTGAGGGGGCGAACTGGAGCGAGTGGTGCAGCAGCACGAGATCAAGCTGCCGTGTGCCGTCTTCTGGCAACTCGCGGGAGGGGCCACGGTTCCCCCGCATCGGCAGGTGGACCAGCGAGCGCGGCGAAGAGGCGGCGAGCTTCCATAGCCCACCGATTCGCTGGGCGGCGTCCTGATCGAGGTAGGTGTCCAGGTGCCGATCATGGTCGATGAGCACGGCGTGGACCAGGGGCCGGGCTGGTCGGATGACCTTGAACTCCGTCGATCCGAGCCGTGCTTGGTGGATGGCGATGGGTAGCTTCATTGGTTCTCCGGGACACGGCGGCTGACATCGGCGGCGAAAGGGGCCCAGTTGCCGGCTGATGTCTTCTGCCATTGGACGGCGACTTGGATGTGGACGCCCAGTACCCGGGCGAGGGAGTCGCCGGGCAGGTCGGCGGCGAGGGTATCGCAGCAACCCCTCAAACCAGTCCGCAGGGGGCATCGCGGACGGATCGACTCGAGTGGTGGAACTCAAGTCAGTGTGCTCGGCAAAGACGTGGCGGACCAAGTCCACGGCGAGGCGTAAGCGCCCGAGCGCCGACAAGCTCATCCAGCCTCGACGGGCCGGGATCAGTCCCACCAGCATTCCCGGCAGTGCGTGTCGATGAGGTGGTCGGCGTATGCGTCCAGGGTCTGGGGGCGGGGTCGCTGCCAGATGTTGTCGGGACAGAAGGCGAAGTGTTCGGCCGCGACGAGCAGGGCGTCTTCCCTGCTCGTCGGGGGTGTGGCGACGCTCACGTGGGGGGTGTCGGATCCAAGGGCGACGACGCATGCACCGAAGCGTTGTTCCCAGTTGCTCCACGGCGGAGAACGTGGCGGTGTCGTTGTCCCAGTTGGCGGGTCCGTCCCAGCCGACGAGGGCGAGGGCGTCGGCGCCGGAAGGCGCGGCGACCAGGCCCGGACATGACCGCGGCCGACTCAGAACGAAAAGTTCTGCGTGCTCAGCGGCCAGGGCTGGAGTCCGCCGCGTCTTCACGGCGGGGTGCGAGGCCCGGCCAGGTCTGTCCGAAGGGGGCCATGACGGCCGGCCGTTTGTCGGGCGACATGCCGTCGTCGTCATCGATCGCGGTGTACGTCGCCCACCACCTTGTGAACAGCTCGCTCGGGTCGTGGTCGTCGGGTGATGACATCTGCTTGGGGAAGAGCTCGCCGGTGCCCCAGGGACGGAAGTCGCTGTCTTCGGGGTTTCTCGAGTCGAGAAGCAGGGGCCAGACGCCTGAGCGGGGATGCTCGTCGTGAATCCGCGTCCACAAACCCTGCGGATACGGCGCCGTGCTTCAGCTTGAGGGCCTGCGCGCCTCGTCACCTTCATCGGACGTGATCAACCGTCCGGGCGGGACGGGGACAGCCGTGGTCGACAGCAGCTACGCGCAGTCGCGGACGCTGTACGGCTGCTCGGTCGGCTCCTGGACGACCTCGGTGTCGCCGGCCTGCGCCTTCTCGAACGTGGCGCTTGAGGTCCGGGGTGGCCAGCAGGATCCAGCCATGGGTGCCCTAGGCCATCACCTCGGTGATCGTCCGGCGCTCGGCCTTCGGTGATGCCGGGATCGGCGACGGGGGGCGTCAGAAGGATCGACGTGCCCGGCTGACCGGCCGGGCCGACCGTGATCCAGCGCATCCTGCTCTGCTCGACATCGCTGCGGACCTCGAAACCGAGGATGTCGCGGTAGAAGGCGAGCGACGCGTCCGGGTCGTCGTGCGGCAGGGAGGTCGTGTGAATGGTGATGTCCCTGGTGAGCAGGCTAGAGCTGGCTCCGTGCCCCGCACTTCTCGATTCCTGATCGATCCGTACGCGGCCGGACGTACACGGGGACGGCGCGCGGAGCGCGCTCGCTTCCCGTGAGGGCAAAACCGATGCTCCGTCAGCCACCCGTCAGGGAACTGTCGGCAGCCCCCTCATCGTGAGCACGACCCGTCCCGCCCCGGCTGCCGAGGGGGCGCCGAGGCGGGAGACGGTAGGCGGGGGATGGGGGTGGTTGCACCGCGTCCGGCAAGAGGGTCAGTGGAGCCGGATGGCGTTCCAGTCCCAGTTCGCGTTGGCGGGGGTGGCGTAGCTGCTGGTGAAGGGCTGGATGAGACCGGCGTTGTCGGCGAGGCCGGTGTACATCTTCATGGTGCCGTCGGCCTGGCGGTACAACATGCCCATGTCGGTACGGCGGTCGCCGTTGAAGTCACCCGTGATCAGCTTCATCGCGTTGCGGTCCCAACCGCCACTGGCGGCGACGGTGTAGCCGACGTTGTACTCACCGAAACCACCGTCGGTCTTGGCCAGGGAGCTGTAGAAACCGACGGAGCCGTTGGCGTGGTGGTAGACCATGACCGCGTCGGAGCGGCCGTCACCGTTCACGTCGCCGGAGTGGAGCTGGATGGCGTTCCAGTCCCAGTTCGCGTTGGCGGGGGTGGCGTAGCTGCTGGTGAAGGGCTGGATGAGACCGGCGTTGTCGGCGAGGCCGGTGTACATCTTCACGGTGCCGTCGGCCTGGCGGTACATCATGCCCATGTCGGTACGGCGGTCGCCGTTGAAGTCACCCGTGATCAGCTTCATCGCGTTGCGGTCCCAGCCGCCACTGGCGGGAACGGTGTAACCGGCGTTGTACTCACCGAAACCACCGTCGGTCTTGGCCAGGGAGCTGTAGAAACCGACGGAGCCGTTGGCGTGGTGGTAGACCATGACCGCGTCGGAGCGGCCGTCACCGTTCACGTCGCCGGAGTGGAGCTGGATGGCGTTCCAGTCCCAGTTCGCGTTGGCGGGGGTGGCGTAGCTGCTGGTGAAGGGCTGGATGAGACCGGCGTTGTCGGCGAGGCCGGTGTACATCTTCATGGTGCCGTCGGCCTGGCGGTACATCATGCCCATGTCGGTACGGCGGTCGCCGTTGAAGTCACCCGTGATCAGCTTCATCGCGTTGCGGTCCCAGCCGCCACTGGCGGGGGCGGTGTAGCCGGCGTTGTACTCACCGAAACCGCCGTCGGTCTTGGCCAGGGAGCTGTGGAAACCGACGGAGCCGTTGGCGTGGTGGTAGACCATGACCGCGTCGGAGCGGCCGTCACCGTTCACGTCACGCGGTGCGATGGAACGTCGTACCGTCTCCTCGATCCAGCCGCCGAGGTCGTCGGCGCGTACCGAAACGGCGCCGGTGCGGGACTCCGTGGGGGCGGTGCCGAGGCAGCCACCCTGCCAGGAACGGCTGTTGACTGCGACCAGCTCGCCGGCGGCGTTCAGCAGCGGACCGCCGGTGTCGCCCTTGCAGATGGCGTCGGTGCCCTTGCCCGTGATGGTCAGGGTGGTGGCGTTGGAGGTATTGAGGGTGAACGCGCCGGTGTGGGCCTTGTCGGGTGCCCACTCGGTCTTGGTCCGCCCGAAGCCCACGGCGGTCAGGTCGGCGCCGGCCGCCGGGGCGGTGCCCGCCTGCTTGATGCGCGCGGTCCCGCCGGAAGGAGTGGCGAGGCGGGCCAGGACGACGTCCCGGTCCGTGCGGGGGACGAGCTCGGAAACGTCGACGCGTCGGCCGTCGCCCAGGGTCACGGTGGTCTTGAGCGCCGGCGCACCGGCCGGCACCGCGGTACCGGACGTCGCGGCGAAGCAGCTGGCTGCGGTCAGGACCCAGGAGACGTCGACGATGGAGCCGGTACATCCGCGGCCGTTCGCCTCGTCGCCGATGTTCAGCCTGACGACGGAGGCGTGCTGGCCGGCCGTCACCTCCGGGCCGGAGACGGCTTGGGCGGAACCGGCGGGAACGATGCCCGCGGCGACCGCGGTGGCGATGACGAGCAGGCCCGATATCCGCGCGGTGCGCGGACGGAATGCAGACATGAGCGGGTTCCTTCAAGAACGGGATGGGGTGAGGTGTGCGTCGAAGTTCGGGTGTGCCGTGTGCCGTGTGCCGTGTGCCGGACCGGTGGCCGGCGCCTGCGCCGATGCCGGTGCCGGGTGTGTGCCGGGTGGCTGTGGCGGCGCCGGTCACCTGGATCCGAGTCCTGGTGACCGGCGCCGTCCGGCTCATCGTCGGGCCGGTGTCACTGGTGTGATCGGCGCCGGGTCGCGAGGGTGGGTCAGCCGTTCCAGGTACCGGTGAGGGCGAGGTGACCGGGGGCGCCCGGCAGGCCCGGGGTGGGGACGGTCGTGGTGGGGGCCCAGGTGCGGTCGGTGTGGCGCGTGGTGTGCAGGAGCTTCCCGTCGGTGGTCGTAACGGCCACTTGGACCTCGCCGGCGATGTTGGCGGTGGCCACGGACTTGGCGGTGACCGTGCCGAGGATGGACTTGATCTCGGTCAGCGGGGTCCAGGTGCCGTTGAAGTTGCGTACGGCGTGGTATTGGCGGCTGCCGTTGTCGGTGGCGATGACGATGTGGGTCTCGTCTCCGGCGCCGATCGTGCTGAGGGAGGTGATGGGTCCGGTGGCGCCGGCGGCGCCGGCCACGTCGCCCCAGTTGAGCCAGTTGCCGTTGGTCTGGCGGATGGTGTGGTAGGCCTTGCCGCCGCTGAGGGTGGTGACCTGGAGTTCACCGCGGACGACGGCGGTGGCGGCGCCGGTCACGTTGGCGACCTTGCCGGTGGTGATGTCCTTGAAGGGCGTCCAGTGGCCGGTGGCGTTGCGAACGGTGTGCAGGGCCTTGCCGTCGGCGACGGCGACGACGTGGAGGTCCCAGCCGATGTTCGTCGCGGTGACGCTGGTGAGGTTGCCCAGGGTGCCGGCGACCTCGAAAACGTTGCCGAAGGTGCCCCAGGTGCCGTCCTGCTTGCGGATGGTGTGGAACAACTTGCTGTCGTTGCTCACGGCCAGGACGTGGGTGTCGCCGTTCATACCGACGGCCGCCGAGTTGCGAAGCCCGCCGGGGACCGCGCCGGTCCGGCTCTGGACGTCGTTAAAAGCGGTCCAGGAGCCGTCGTTGCCGCGGGTGGCCTGGTAAAGGCCGCTGCCGGATTGCACCAGGGCCTGGGTCTTCCAACCGGGGGTCTGCGGCAGAATTTCCTGCTGCATCCAGCCGCGGAGGTCATCCGCCCGTGCGGCGATCGCGTTGGTGCGGGTTTCGGTGGCGGGGGTTCCCAGACATCCTCCCCGCCAGGAACGGCTGTTGATGCCGGCCAGTTCGCCCTTGCCGTTGACGAGCGGCCCCCCGGCATCGCCCTGGCAGATCGCGTCGGCGCCCTTGGCCGTGAGGGCCAGCGTCGTCGCATCGGCGGAAGAGACACCGAACGCGGCGGTGTGGACCTTGTCCTGCACCCACTCCGTCTTGGTCCGGCCGAAGCCTGCCGCCGACACGGCGGCGTTCACGGCGGGCTGCGCGGCGGCGAGCTTGATGGGGGTGATCCCGGTGACGGGGGCGGACAGCCTCGCGAGCACCACGTCCCGGTCACTGCGAGGAACGATGCTCACCACGTCGAGCGTGGTCGTGCCGATCCTCGCGGTGGCCTTCAGCTCCGGCTTGCCCGCGGCAACCGACGCCCCAGGCGTCTTCGCGAAGCAGCTGACCGCGCTCAGGACCCAGCTCTCGTCGACGAGGACCGCCGAGCAGGCTCGGCCGTTGGACTCGTCCCCGATGGTCAGCCGGGCGGTGTGGGTGTAGGTGCCGGCGGCGGCGGGAGTGCCGGCAGCGGCCAGAGCCGTACCTGCGGGAATGAGCGCGGTGGCGCTTGCGATGGTCATGGCCGTGGCCGACCACATCGTGCGCGGACGTATGCGGGACATGGTTTTCCTTCGATCTTTCCGAGAACTGTGGCAGATGGCTGGGGCGCCGGTCGGGCGACCCAGGGCGGGCACGAGTGGCGCCCGGATCGCAATCTCTCCGTAGGGCGGCGCGGACTACTTGGTGACGCGGATCTCGACCAGGACGTGGTCCCGACCGTCCACGGACTCGCCGACGCCCTCCCAGGTCTTCGCGGGGATGTTGTACTCGACGCGGTCGTTCTCGGCGGTCATCGCGAGGTGGGTGTTGCCGGAATCGTCGGTCCGCACCCCGTGCACCGACTTGAGTTCCAAGGTCAGGAAGCCCTCATCGCCGATGACCTTGAAACACACGTCCGCCCGATCACGGGCCAGGAACTTGAGGAGGTTCTCCTCGCTGCGGCAGTCGGCGAGCACGATGTGGCCATCACCCCGCTTGAGGACGATGCCCTGCTCGGCCAGGACCTTGTCGGCGTTCGGGTAGTTGTAATCCTCGATGGCGTATCCCGGCCCCGTTTCGGCGACAGGTCCGGCGGTGACGTCGGACGGCTGACCGCCCCCGGCCGTCACGGCCCAGGCCAGAACACCGGCCGTGGCAGCGGTTCCAAGAATGCGCTTCCATGCGTTGCGTGACTTCATGACAGTCCTAGCTGTAGGCATTGATCAGGGGGTGATGCCGGAGGGGCGGCGGCGCGCAGTGTGGGCGGCGCCGCCACTTCGGCGAGGTTCGGAGAAGGCGGCCCGTCAGGATTGGGACGCCGTGGGAGCATTGAGCCCGCTCCCGCTCGTCGTGCCGTCCGTCACGGCTTCAGCGTGACGTCGAACTCGATGACCTGGGTCTTGGGCGACATCGGACCGGAATCACCGACGATCTTGTTGATGAGCGCGCCCACGCTGTTGCTCCACCAGTCCGTGTATCCGATGACCGGGGGGTGGGTCGCGGACTCGATGTCCGACTCGTTGTACGCGGTGTACCGCCACACGACGGAGCCGTCCGCGTTCTTGCGGGTGGGGGTCATCCGGACCAAGTGCGAGCCCAGGAACGTGTACGCGAGGTTCCCCGTGAGGCCGGCTGTGGAGAGCGTCCCGTAGTCCTTCAGGTACTTCCCCGCACCGTCGAAGCCGCTGAGCGAGTAGTCGTACAGATAGGGGTGGCCCAGTTCGAAGTTCCCGTTCCGCGTACGGTCGGCGAAGAAGGCCAGGGCCTTCTGCGTGTGCTCGTGCTCACGGTAGACGCGGGTGAGTTCGTCATTCGGACCGAAGCACTGCGACCGGGGTCCCTTTCCGGTGAGCCAATCCACTCCCAGTTCCCACGGATTGGTGTTGTTGCTGGACTCGATGGGCGTGCCGAACGGCGTCAGGCAGCTCTCGGCGCCTTCGGGGAGGCCGTTCTTGCCGGGGACGATGGGGACCTTCGAGTTGTCCAGGGCCTTCTGGATCGCCTCGCGCATCGCGGCCTCGATGACGAGGTGCTTGGCCTCCGCCGCGGCCTGGGAGGCCGCGCCGGCGCTCGCCCCGGCCGCGAGCGAAGCCTTGCGGGCCGCGGCGGCCGAGGCCGCGGCGTCAGCGGCGTAGGAAGCGGCCTCGGTGGCGGACCGTACGGCGCGGGTCGCCGCGCTCCGCGCCACGCTGCTCGCCCTGCGCGCCGCCACGGCCGCCTGACGCGCGGTCTCGGCGGAGCGTGCCGCGGAGGCAGCGGACGCCTCGGCGGACGCCGCGTTCTTGCGCGCCTCCTCGGCGGACAGCTTGGCGGCCGCGGCGTAACCCTTGGCACGGTCGGCCCACTCGACCGCCTTGGCGGCCGCGTCACGTGCGAGGGCTGCCGCCTCGGAAGCCCGTGCCGCGTTCTCCTGCGCCTCCTGGGCCACCTTGGCAGCGCCCGCGATCATCGCCCGGATCGCGCTGATGTGCGTGGCGTGGTCATGGTCGATCCGCGCGAACTCGTGCTGCGTGGTGCCGATGAAGCGGCGCAGCATGTGGGTGTCGCCCTCAAGCGCGATCTTGGCGGCGGCCTTGACGTAGGGACCTCCGTTCGCCAGGAGGGTGGTCGCCTTCACGCGGTCGTCCTCGCGGACGGCCGCGGCACGCTCGACGTGCAGGAAGACGTGCAGGGCCTGGGCGGTGCCCTTCTCCAGCGCGGCCACGGCCGCACGGCGCTCGGCCGGGCCGGTGTTGTCGTCGGCCAGGATCGTCGTGGCCTCGACCCGGTTGTCCTCCTTGGCCGCCTCAAGTGCTCCGCTTTCGAGGAACGTCCGCACTTTCGTGGGGTCCTCGGTCCTGAGCACGGCCACGGCCGCCAGGGCCACGTTCTTGGTCGAGATCGCGGCCATGGCCGCGACGTTCTCGACGTTGTCCTGCCGCAGGGCGATCAGCCGGTCGGCGTCGATCCAGTGGACGACGTCCTCGTCCGAGCCGGCCAACGCGAACTCCGCGGCCCGATGGGTCCACGTTCCCGCCCGCCCAATGAGCTGGATCGCCGCCTTGCGTCCGGCCACCACGGCGTCCGCGGTCCTGCCGGCCTTCAGCGCCGACTCCGCGGAACCGATGAGCCCGAGCAGCTCCTGCGACAGGCGCGCTTCCTGGGTCCGCTCCCGGTTGTACCGTTCGAGCTGATTCGTTTCCGCGCTCGCCTCCAGCCGCGCCCGCTCGATCGCCTCGGAGGTCTCCTCGGCCAGTCGGGCGGTTTCGGCCTCACGGGCCGTCTGTTCGACCGCACGTGCCTTGTCGACGGCGTCGGCGGCCTTGTTCGCCGCCTCGACGGCCGCGTTGGCGGCTGCCGTCGACCGGTTGGCGTAGTCGACCGCCTGGCCCGCGTGGTTCGCCGCCTCCAGGGCGGCCGCTGCCGCCTTCTCGGCATGATCGGCGGCACTGTTGGCCGCGTCGCGCGCCGCACGGGCGGCCGTCGCCGCCTGCCCGGCCAAGGTCCGCGACTTGCTCGCGGCCCGCGTCGCCCTGCCCGCGGCGGCCTCGGCCACGGCGGCCTCCCGCTGCGCCACGGCGGCCTCGGACTGCGCGGCGCCGGAGGCCACGGCCGCGTCGGCCGACGCCCGAGCCGCGGCGGCGGCGTTGAGGGCCGAGCCGGCGGCTGCCGCACCCGCGGCGTCCGCCGCTTCGGCGGACTTGGCCGCGAGATCGGCCTTCTCCGCCACGGCGCGGACGAACCTGACCATGGCCGTGGCGGCCTGCGCCGCCGCTCGGGCCGCGTCTGCCATCCCCGCGTCCTTGGAAGCCCCGATCGCGGCCTGGTACGCCCGGGTCGCCGCCCGTCCCGCCGACGCGGCCGCTGCCGCGGCGGCGTGCGCGGCCGCCACCGAACGCTGCGCGGCGGCCTGCGCCGTCCGTGAAGCCGACACCGCGGTCGACGCGGCGGCCGCCGCACCCCGGGCTGCCTGCGCCGCCTTGTTCGCGGCCCTCGCGGAACGCTGGACGTCCTGATTGGCGGCCTCGGCCTCGGCCTTGGCCTCCAGCGCCGCCTCCTTCGCCTTCTCGGCGGCCTTCACGGCCTGCTGGGACAGCTCGACGGCCTCGTCGGTCTTCCGGCCGGCGCGCTGCCCCTCCGCCTCCACGACCTTGACCAGCTGCTGGATCGTCGCGGTCTCCTCGTCACGGGCACGGGCGATGTACTGGCCCGTTTCGAGGAACCACCGGATCGCCCTCGGCGTCCCGTCGTCCAGTGCCCGCTGCGCGTACACCCTCACCTGCGGTGACGCCGTCACGAGGATCGACGTCACCTGCACCCGGTCGTCCTCCTCGTGAGCGGTGAACTGTCCGCCGCTGAGGAAGGCGCGCAACGCGAAGTCCGAATCGGCCTCCAGCGCGGCGGACGCGTCACGCTTGACGGCACGGCCACCGCGGGCCATGACCGTGGTCACGGCCACCTTCAGGTCCTCGCGCACCGCGGTCTGGAACCCGCCCTTGAGGAAGGCCTCGACCGCCGCCGTGCCCCCCGACAGCGCCATGCCGATGCCTTCGCGAGTCGCCTTACCCGCCATGACCAGCGACTGCGTGAGGGTGAACCTGTTGTCCTCGGCCCGGGCCGAGGCCAGCTTCTCGTCGAGGAACGCCTTCACGTCCGCCGCGTTCCCCACCAGGGCCGCGGCGGCAGCGACGCGAACGGCTCGGCCGCCCGTCCGGTACGCCCAGACGACCCTGCCGCGTTCGGTGTCCGGCAGGCCGGCCCCCTCGGGCACCGCGGCGGACCCGACCGGACCCGCCGCGTACGCGGACCGACTGAGCACCGTGCAATTGGACAACGCACAACCGGCCGCCACCCCGGCGAAGGCGGTGATTATCTGACGTCTGCTGAGCTGTCGTGAACGTGATGCCATCACGACTCCCTTCTCTTGCGCTGATCCCGACCAGGACGTGCTCCCGGCCTGACGGGCTGTCATGGTCGGTGGTCCGCACCGGGTGTGCCGTTTCGGACTCGGGAACCACGACTGCGATGTCGTGTTCTCCGGTGGCGCCGACCGGGTTCGCGTTTCGCTCCCGGCGGCGATCACTACTCTCGGCGCACCGCGGGGGTGGGGGAAGGGAAACCAGCCGGCCGAAAGGGGCCCTGACCTGTTCCGGCCTGCGCGGGCTTCCTGCGGCGCTCCGCCCTCTCTCTCCGCGGCGGATCCGGGACCGGGCGAGATCCCCCTCCCTCGGAGGGGTGCAGTGTGGTGTGATCCGCAGGACGCTCCACGTCGCGAAGTACCTGTCAGATCGCAGCCGGCGAAGGTGTATTGCGGGGCAGCTGCACGGGGGCGAGCCCCTGGAAACCGCCCTGCGTCGCCGGCTCCGGCTGATGGGCGGTTCGGGCGGGCGGGTGGGCGGTTCGGGCGGGTGGCCCGCCGTCTCAGCGACCTGCGCTTCGCCTTGGACGTCGCGACCGGGCGCACCGCCCGGTACAAGGCCCCGCCGCAGCCTGGGCGAGGGGCCTGGCGCCTCCGTCGAGCACCCGCCCGACGGCGGCCCGCAGTCGCGTTCGAACCACGGCGGAGCGGAGGGGCCCACGCTCCCGGCTCGACGTGGAGCAGGGGGGATCTCGATGGCATGGATCGGTGCGGGGATCCCCCGTGGAGCGTCGTCATGGAGGCTGTCTCGGTACGGGACTCGGACGACCACACCGAGCAGGTTGGCGGCGACCACCGTCCCCGACCGGCGACGTGATCGCCCTGCACCAGATGCGGTGGCCGGACGAGGTGCGCCCGCCCGGCGCGGTCCCGGCGCCGGCCGCCGTGGACGTCACCGATACGGAGATTCAGGCCGCAGTGGACCTGGCGGCCGCGTTGGCCACCGGCGGGTTCGAGCTGTCGGAGCAGCGCGACGCCTACCGTGCCGCCGTCGAGGAGGTGATCGCCTCGAAGGAGTCCGGCCGCCCGGTGGCGGCCGCGGGCGAGCCGGCACTGTCGGGGGAGGTCGTCGACCTGATGGCCGCGCTCCAGAAGTCAGTCGAGGACGCACGTGCCGCGCGGCAGGAGAGTCGACGCCTCCGTCCACGACCTCCCCACGGGCAAGAAGGCCGCGACGAAGGTTGTGAGGCCTGCGGCTGGCTCCGCGAGGAAGATGGCTGTGCGGCGGAAGCCGCAGCGCAGCGCGTGATCGGTGATTCGGTCAGTCGTAGGACATGACGGCGATCCACCGGCCGTGCCCGTCCTCCTCGTCGGTGAGGAGGCGTAGTTGCCGGGGTCCCGGTGACTACGTCGCCGGTGTCGGCGGGGTGGCCGGTGACGGCGTCACAGCGCGCGGGCCTCTTCGGTGCCGTTTGTCGTGGTGAACAGAGCGCGGGCCTCGGTGATGTCCAACAGTCGGACCAGCCGCTCTGGTACCGGGCCCGCCAGGACCAGACGGCCGGTACGCAGCAGGAGCAGCATCAGGTTGAGCATGGAGGAGTCCGCGAAGGTACATCCGGATCGTTCGCAGCCGCCGTGCCAGCCTCCTTCAGGGGGCCGAGGCTGTCCTGGTCGAACTCGCCCCCGCACACGATCACGCGGACACCGTCCTCGTCGGGCAGGACCTGTACCAGCTGTTCCACCGCAACTCCCAGCCTCGCCGACCGACGCGGCACCGCGTCCGTCTCCCGCGGCCAAGGTACCCACGCCCCCCGCCTCACCAGACGTGAACCGTTCATGATCCACAGCACAGAATTGATCGGCGGCTCCAGTCGGCGCATCCGCGATCATGCAGATCGGAGTACGGGTACGGGTACGTACCCGTACCCGTACCCTGAGGGCATGGAAAGGAGCACCACACGAGTGGGGTTCCGTGTCGGTCGACGATGAGGTGGTGCTTGCTCCCCGGACGGGCGCGGTCGACTGGCGAAGGTCCGGTGTGAGCCCCCCTTTGAGAGCTCTGACGTGCGAGGCGTCGATCGCGGCGTCATCCATGTCCAACAGCCCGGAGGTCCGCAGCTCGGTCAGCAGGACTTCGTGGAGGCGGGGCCACACGCCGGCCTC
Organism: Streptomyces sp. NPDC029836; assembly: GCF_055574495.1. Taxonomy (NCBI): domain Bacteria; kingdom Bacillati; phylum Actinomycetota; class Actinomycetes; order Kitasatosporales; family Streptomycetaceae; genus Streptomyces; species Streptomyces sp. NPDC029836. The sequence continues at coordinate 105,253 of NZ_JBVHZI010000015.1, forward strand.
GGTCCAGTCCCGAAGCCGCCGCCAGGCCGTCACACCGCTGCAGCCGATCCGCTCGGCGGGAACGTCCCGCCGGCTCACGCCCTTGCACAGCACGTAAACGATGGCCCTCAAGGCGGCACGGTCATCCACCGGCAGCCGCCCGGGATACCGAAACCGCCTGGGCGGCCGCCCCGGCAACAACGGGGCCACACGTTCCCACAGGCCATCAGGCACGAGACCAGCAGACACACCCCAGATCCTGCCGACAGCACACCCAACTGCCAAGCCCCTCAACGAATCTCATTCTGAAACGATCAGTAACGAGCTGGTGCGTGATTGCGGGTGACGTGTCTTGCTGATGGGTGTCATGATCCGGATGTGGCGATCATGGTCAGTCGGACGGTTCTCGCGCATCAGGTGTTCACGGGAGTCTCGCGGGGGCATCTCGCGGCCCTGGTCGAAGAGTTGGCCGGTCCGTGGCAGGCCGTGGTGGAGGGGCGTCGTCACGAAGCTCGCGGCGGGGCCAGGAAGCGTGGGGCAGGAGCCGGTGTCCAGCATCGGCTGGTATTCGTCGACCGGCTCGTGGCCACGTTGATTCACTTGCGGCACGATCTGCCGCATGCGGCGTTGGGGCTGCTGTTCGGCGTCGACCGCTCCACCATCACCCGTGCGATCGGCGAGATACGAGGGCTGCTGGCAGAGCGGGGATGCGCGGTCCCAGAACGGCCCGGCCTGCGGCTGCGGACCCTGGCGGATGTGTTCGCATACGCCCAGGCCGAAGGCATCGAGCTGCGGCTGGACGCCACCGAGGTCCAGGTCCGCCGGCCCCCGGCTGGCCGCGGCGGACGCCGTGCTTTTGTCTCGGGGAAGAATAAGCAGAACACGATGAAGGCCACTGTCGTCGCCGACCATGAGGGCCGCACGCTTTGGACAGATGCCCTGCGAACAGGCCGGATGCATGAGGCGACCGCCGCACGCAACGAAGGCATCGGTACCTGTTTCCAGCACTTCTCCGACGTGGAAGTGCTTCTGGACGACGGCTACCTCGGACTCCGTCGCGATCATCCCGGCCAAGCGGTGACCCCGCCCAGGAAGGGAAACAAGATCAGCCCGCCCGAGGTCATCGAAGCCCGCCTACGAGCCCGGCACCGCCACTCCTCGATGCGCATCACCGTCGAACACGCCCTCGCCGACCACAAACGCTGGAAGCAATTGGTCCGCTGGACCCACCGCCGAGAGAACCTGCCCGCCACCTACCGGGCCATCGCAGGCCTCGTCTCCGACCGCAACACCAGCGGCTGACAAAGCCCCCAGGTCAGGCACCCATGTCTCCAACGCAATCACGCACCAGCTCGTAAGGGTTGTCCCGTAAAACGATCTACGTCTCAGGGGTGACGGGGTAGTCAGGGTGATCGCCGTAAGGTGACGCGAGGTCGAGCAGGTCGTCGCATGGCCAGGTCTCGCCGTCGTACTGGCAGTCATCGCGGTTGTCCCACGGTAGTTCGGGGTCGCCCGTGGCAGGACTGAGTGCATGGCGGGCGAGCACGCGCCGCTTGGCTTCGACCTCCCGCAGGATGCGAGCCGGGTCGTGCAGCGCGACGTGCAGGGCGATCGTGGGATGGAAGCCGGAGAGTTCTATTTGGCAGAAGTCGACGGTGCGCCCGTGAGCGGTCCACTTCCCGCAGTCGTCACCGTCGCAGCGTCGGGCCAGGGCTGCCTCCTCGTCCAGTCGTGCGTGGAGGAACGTCACAAGGTCTTGGCTCATGGGGTCATCCTGGATGATGCGCCAGGCCCGGTCGCTTGTTTTCCGTGCTGAGGGCAGGACCCGGCCGGCAGGCGGGCAACTGGGATGATCTTGCTGTGGCTGGTGTGATCACGGCGTCGGAGCCGTCTTGGATATCCCCGTTCACCGGGCTGAGCCCGCGGCAGTTCGGGAAGCTGGTGACGGTGCTGCGGCGCGAGGGGGCGGACTCGGTCCGCAGGGGCCGGCAGTGGAGTCTTCCGCTGGAGGACCGGGCCCTGTTGGTCGCGGCCTACTGGCGCACGAACCTGACCATGCGGCAGCTCGCTCCATTGTTCGGGGTGTCCAAGTCGGCGGCGGACCGCATCATCGACCACCTCGGGCCGATGCTCGCGCTCCAGCCCCGCAAGCGGTTCGCGAAGGACACCGTGCTCATCGTGGACGGCACCCTGGTCCCCACCCGGGACCACACCATTGCCGCGCAGTCCAAGAACTACTGGTACTCCACCAACCACCAAGTCGTCATCGACGCGGACACCCGCCGGGTCGTGATTGTCGGCCGGCCGCTGCCCGGGAACCGCAACGACTGCAAGGCCTGGGAGGAGTCGGGCGCCAAGGCCGCCGTCGGTCGCGCACTCACGATTGCCGATGGCGGCTATCCAGGGACCGGCCTCGTGATCCCCCACCGCCGCGAGCCCGGGCAGTCCGAACTCACGCCCTGGAAGGAAGAGCACAACAGATCTCATAAGCAGGTCCGCGCCCGCGTCGAGCACGTCTTCGCCCTTATGAAGACGTGGAAGATCCTCCGTGACTGCCGTCTCAGAGGTGACGGCGTCCACCACGCCATGCTGGGCATCGCCCAGCTGCAGAATCTCGCCCTGACCCAGTGACCGCGAGGGTCAACCCAGCTCAGCCACGTCAGAGCCAGCAGGCTTCGGAGGCCTCTGGTGACCGCATGCCAGCCGGGTTCCGTTGGCGTCCGTCACTGTGTACTCCAGGACAATCTTGGTCGGGTCGCCGTCCTCATAAGGCCACACCGTGATGCCTCCCTCCCAGATGAGGGTGGAGAACCAGACATCGATCCCCTCGGCTTCAGGTACGACCGTGAAGACCTCCCCGGGCTTCAGATAGAAGTCTTCACCGTACGGCTCGATGAAGAGACAGAGATCGCCATTGCCTGCGTTCTCCACAGGCAGCCTGCTGCGTCCCACTCGTCCCCCCCAAAGACCGCCACTCCGATGATCCATTCCACAGTATCCGCCCGCACCAGCCCCGCCGAACTCAAGCCGCCTGTCCCTCCAAGTCCGTTGCGGGACAGCCTTTAGGCGCCCGCCCGGTCCCGGCAGATGATCTCCACGCCGGGGTGGCGGACCAGCCACGCGGCCAGTGGCCCGGCTTTACGGGTCGGGAGCACCGCGTTCCGTGGGGTGGACGATGTGACGATTTTCGACGGGGCCAAGCTGCGGTTGCAGATCAAGCAGTCCCGCGACGGCACCGACCCCGTGGTGATCGAAAGGGACTTCACCGCGATCGAGGATCGGCTGGAGGACAGCACGTCGAACGCCAACTACGACGGTCGCTACCGCACACCGATGATCAGCCACCGGGCCGGCCCCGAGCCCTGGCCGACTCGATCCTGTTCCTGGACTGGCACGGCGACGGGCGCCACGAATACACCGCCTCGCCCACCGTCTGACTCGACGCAACAATGCGGGCCGCCACCCTGGCCCGGTGGCGGCCCGCACCGCGTTCAGCTTCGCCAGTGTCCGAACTCCATACGGCCGGGCCGCCGCCGCGCCACTCGATGAGGCGTCGCCGTACGGGGCGACCTCGTCGGGGTCGAAGCCGACCCGGCGGAGAAATCCCAGGATGTCGGACGGGCCGAAGGCTCGGCCGAGGATCTCGCCGTCGCAGCGGACCCGCCGCCCGCCCTGCTCGTCGGGCGGGTGGACGATCACGCGCAGCTCGGGGGCCATGTTTCCACCCTGGGCGCGGACGGTCACTCCAGCACCCCGAGGGCAGTGTCCGGGCGACAGTGCGGGCACGCGGGGATCCCCTCGGCGAAAGCCTGCCGGGCCGCGTCGCGGGTGGCGGGCTTGCAGCGGGTACGGGTGTCCCAGCACTGCCCGGTGTGCACGCGGGCGGCCGGCCGGTAGGTGCCGATCCCGTGCTCTATCAGCCACTCAGGAGGTGGCGGCGCAGGCCTCCCGAAGCTCGTCCGAGCCTTTCGAGAACCGATCGAACGCCCATTGCATTCCCGCCCCCGGGTCATCGACTTGCCTGCCGCCAGTCTCACCTGACGGTATGACAGCTATATGACCGCCGTAAGTCTTGACGGGCGAGGTCTGGCGTCGTGCCATGAGAGGACATACCGCGACGGGGGATGACGCGATGGTGGCAGAGGGACACGACGAACCCGGTGGCGAGTCGGACAGCCGCAATGCGGTCCCGCAGAACAGCGCTCGGAAATGCCCGCCTGACAAGGACCATTCGTTCGCCCATGTGGCTTGGATCGTCCTGGCTCTCTTCATCTTTGGGATGATCTTGAGTGCGGCAGCCGGCGACTGCACTGCGCAATGCATCAGCGACCCCTGAAACCCGTGGCCTGCAGCCGTTGATGGACCTTGCACGGACCCACCGAGGTCGGGCCCGCCGCCGAGATCCTGCCGACGCTGGAGGACGCCGGGGACCGGGCGCTCCTCGGCTTCTTCCGGGCAGACCTGCGGGAGCAGGGCCAAGCGATCAGTGGTGGCGAGCCCCATGTGCTGCGCGTCTCCGTCACCTGAGGCAGGGAGCTGGTTCAGGTGCGGTGGAGGAGTGATACCGGCCGACCGCGTTCGTTCGCGAACCACTGGGCGATGTCGTCGAAGGGCTCGTCGACGGGCCGGTCGGCGAAGGTTTGGTTGTACGCCGCACGGCCTTTGGGGTCGGCGTGCTTCGGTGGCTCGGAGGGCAGCTGATCGCCATGGAGCCATAGCACGGCACTGGGCTCGATGGTGAGCGGCATGCGTAGCGGAAGGCTGAGGCCCCCCGTCTTGCGGACCGTCAGGGGCAGACCGTGTGCGGCGCGGTTGCGTACCCACTTCAGGCCGCGCATCACATCCCCCTCCGGGCAGCCTCGCGTCGTCACGTAGGCATCAGCTGTTCGTCGACGGCGCGCGCCCAGTAGGCCGCTTCCGTCGCGGGGATCGCTGCCGCCCGTGGATTGGTGCCCGTGCTGAGGGACTCGGTCAGGCGTGCGCGGGCCTGGTAAAAACCGTCCATTGCCAGGCGCAACAGGTCTGAGGCCGCTGATGTCGTCGTCGCGTCCCGGTAGCGAGAATCCCACTATGAGGTCGCCCTTTTCGGATCGCTCCTCCATGGTCCTGCCGACCAACACCGGGCCCCGGCCGCAGAAGGCAGCTGGCTCGCCGCGGAGCACTGCGTTCGGGTGTCGGCCCGGAGGGTGCTCCCTGCCCCGCTGTGCCGTCGGCCGTGGACAGGGTCGGCAGCCGTCACCCGGCGCCGGCCACCGCCCGGGGGCAGCGTTTGCGTCGCCGCCCGACTCGGCGCGCACCGAGCACCGGAACCGCGAGGCATCCGACGTGGGGACAGGCTTCTGGAGCGGCCTGCGCGTTACCAGGCTGCCTGGGTCCTTGGGCTGCTGAGTGTGTTGTCGGGCGTGCGAGCGGGCCCGCATTCGACGATCTCTCGTGCCGCCCGCGGTCCGTCAGGGTGGTCGCCGAGGAGGCGGGTGGTGATCAAGATGGTGCGGATGACGGAGACGCCTTGATCTGCCAGGTGTTGCTGGACGGTGTCCATGTCGGTGCCGGCGGGGTCATGGAGCCCGCCGGCCCGGTACGGCCCGACCCGGAGCGCCCGACGTGGCTCTCCCCGTGGCCCACCACCGTGGTACCCGGGGCCCACTGGCCCTGGCTCGCCGCCCAGGTCGCGCCATACCTCCAAGCGGCAGGCCCGGGTGCGGCGGCCCGGACTGCGGACGGAGAGCCGTACCGGCGGGTGCTGACCGGCTTCGAAGTCGAAGTGGCGGCGGGCACAACGCGGCACGCGGTGGTCATGCTTGAACGCATCGCGGTCGTAGCCGGCCCGGGACTCGTCCGCGATCCGCAGCGCGGAGACCGCGACTCCGATCGGCAGGACCTCCGGCACGACGGCCGCGGCCTGGGCGGTGGTGGGCGGGGGGCCGCCCCGACGGAAGCCGCGTTCCCCGCTCACCGGCGGCAGGCCGCACTGGCCAAGGGCGCGGGGCGTGCTCGGCAGCCCCGGCGCCGCCGGCCCGGCCGGGCCCTAGCGTTCGGCCCGGTCCGGGCTTATAGCAGGCGATCGGAGAAGCCGCCCATAAGGGGCGGGCGGGCCGCCCTGCTGCTTACTGCGCTGCCTGATGCGCGGACGGGTACCGCGCGGGGCGCGGGCGCTCCGGCCCGGCGTCGCCGCGGTGGTGCCGGTTTGGTGTCCGCCCTGCGGTGCGTGCGCCCGGGGCGGTCGGCCGCAGCGACCTCGCCGGCCGTGCCCCGCACGGGCGGCGGCCGGGCTCCGTGAGCCGACTTGCCGAGTACCTGGTGTGTGGGCGGGGTGGGGAACGGCGTCATGGCTGGCCCCGTTGGGGTCGGCAGCGCAGAGTTCCTGCTGCTGGTTCACTGCGGGCGCCGGGCCGCCCTGCACCATGGGGAAGGGCCATGCCCTTGATGTCGCCCAGCGCGAGGTCCTTGTTGGCCGGGCTTCACTCGTTCGGCGGAGCACGGTGTCGGCGTGCGCGACGTCGCCGGGCCGTTCGGCGATCGCCCGTGTCGGCTTCCGGCTGCCCGACAGCCGCCCTCGCAGATACGAGCCGTTCGCGCGCTGGTCCTGCCCTGCCGGCGACGTGCCAAGCCGGTCAGATCCTGCACGGCAAGGGCGTGGCAGCCGCGGATTGCGGGGTCCGGTGGACTGTGTCAGCGTGGTGAGCCGGAAGCTCGGGGATGTCAGGGGCGGAGACGACCCGAGGAATCCCGAACGAGGGGAAACCCATGAGGCACGTTCCGAGTACTGCCGTGAGCGCGGCCGCAGCGCTGCTCCTGTCCGTCGGCGCAGCTGCTCCCGCCTTCGCAGCCGATCCGAGTCCCAACCCCAGTGCGGCGGCTGCACAGTTGTGCACCGACCTGAACAAGCTCCGTTCTGACACGACGGCGCTGTCCGGACTGAATCCGGCCTCGGCGACGAAGGACCAGGTCAAGGACGCATACAACGATGTCAGGGACGGCTGGGACACGGTCGGGAAGTCCATGGCGACGTGGAATGCGGCCCAGAAGGAAGCCGTCAAGTCCGCGGCGGACGGGCTGAAGAAGACCTGGGACGACCTGCCGGACGACACCACCGGCGCTGCGGCCGCCACCAAGCTGAAGCCGCAGGCCCAGATGCTGGACAGCGCGGTGAAGTCCGCCCGGACCGGCCTGAAGTGCCCGGGCTGACGACCACACTCGGAAGTAGCACGGTGCTCCTTGCGGCGCGCGACTCACGCTGCGGGCTCGTCCGGAAGCGGCATGCGGCCCGATGGTAGGCCTGCCGACTGAGGGCCGCCTCCCCAAGCCGGGGAGGCGGCCCTCAGAGCTGAATGCCGGACCAGGTGCACAGGGCTGCTGGACAGGACATCGTCACCAGCAGCGTCGCCGCAGCGGACACCCTCGCCCTGATCCTTGGACTGATCACCGCCTGGGCCGCCGCTCACCCGCCCTGAGATCCCTGGCTCCCCAAGACCCCTGGTCACCCGAGCCAATAGTGGCTCACCGCGCCGCGATGACAGCCGGGCCTTGACCCCGGATTTGAACACGTCCATGCGGCTTGGGTCAGGGTAGTTGCTGTTGGTTGGAAGTCGTTCTCGTAGGCGATCGGGGACGCTGTCCGAGTGACGTGCCGGTCCGCGAAGGTGCGGCTGTTACGGGGCCTTGCACCCGTTCGGCGCAGGGGCCGCTGATGGCAGCGAGGCCGATGGTCGGTGGGCTGAGGTACTGCGGTCCATGAGCCTCCTGGGCGTGTATCGGAGCTGTAGCGGTCGGGGGTCAACGTGGTCTTGACGCATGCCGTATGCCGGCGAGAGTTACAGAAATGTCTGCATTGGGTAACGTCGGATGTTTTCATGGGTTTCGGGTGTGGTACGGGTCCAGTGTGTGGCTCCTCGGCAGGACGCCGGGACCTGTTCGAAGTCCGCCCGGCTTGCATGAGTCCGGGCCGGACTGTCTGTTGAAGGAGCCTTCCATATGTCTGCTTCTCTCGTCACCCGCCGCACCCTCGCCGGACTCCTGGCCGCCGGAGCGCTGATCGGTGCCGCGGCGGTGCCGGCCGCCGCCGACGACCACCGGCGCGACCAGCGCGGCCCGCATTCCTCCATCGTCATCGGTGACGTCGAGAACGCCGCCCGCGGGCGCGACAACCGCGCCCTGAACAGCGAGTGGGTCGAGGTGAAGAACACCGGCCGCCACAGCGTGGAGCTGCGCGGCTTCACCCTCACCGACAAGCAGGGCAACCACTACCGCTTCAACAACCTCCGCCTGCAGGGCCGCTCCAGCGTCAAGGTCCACACCGGCCAGGGCCGCGACACCCACCGCGACGTCTACCAGGACCGCCGACACCAGATCTGGGACGAGCGCGACACCGCCACCCTCCGAGACAACCGCGGCAACGTCATCGACACCGAGTCCTGGGGCCGCCGCGGCCACCACCACGGCCACTGACACCCACCAGGCAGCCACACCCGCAAAGCGTGTGACCTGCCGGCTACCGCACGGACCGGCGTGTCACGGCAAACCAGCCGCGGCACGCCACGGCTCGTCGAGCGCCGTCGGCCCCCGAAGCGTCGACTCAAGCACCCGCGGGAATCACTCCGGCGCTGGTGGGGAATCCAGGAGCTCCAGCAGCCGCGTGCGTCCTGCGGCGAGGGTCAGGCACCACCAACGACCGCGCCGTGGGGGAGGTCAGAAGCCGTCGGGTGTCCGCCTTTCGAACGGCTCCAGGGCCGGCCCCTGGAGGACGACGCCGTCGATGCCGAAGCGGGAGCCGTGGCAGGGGCACTCCCCGCTCCGCTCGGCGTTGTTGAACGCGACGAGGCAGCCCATGTGGGTGCAGACCGCGGATACCACGTGCAGTTCACCTTCGTCGTGGCGGTGGACGGCGCAGGGCTTGCCGCCCGCGCGGACGACGGTGCCCTCGCCGGGCTGGAGTTCGCTGACGGGCCCCTTGGAGCCGTCGCCCAGGCTGTCGAGGCGGTCCTTGACGAAGTGCTTGCCCGGATGCCCGGTTCGCCTGCCTCGCCTGCGCCAACCCTGTCGATGTGCGGGAGCTCGTCCTCGCCCCGGGCCAGGAGTGGGCTGTCTCTGCTGAGGGGCTGCTGGGGTACACGGTCTGGGAGCCGGAGCCGGGAGTGTGCTGCCCACGGTGCGGTTCAGACGCTGGTTTCATGCTTGATCCAGGACCATAACTGTCCTATTTGAGTTCTAGTGTCATCACATCCGAAGAACCACAGGAGGGGACGACCGATGAGTCACACTGCACCCGAGGGCTACACCAGCGTTGCGCCGTGGGTGGTCACCGACGACACCGGCGCGCTGCTCGATTTCATCACCCTCGCGTTGGATGGCGAGGAGATTGCACGGGTGCAGGTCGAGGACGGCACCATCGGCCACGGCGAGATCGGAGTCGGCGACACTGTCGTGCTGGCCTTCGACCGACGGCCCGACTGGCCGGTGCTGCCCTCGCTGTTGCGGGTCTACGTCCCGGACGCAGACGCCGCCATGGCCGCTGCCGTTTCGCACGGGGCGCAGGTGATCACCGAGGTTGCTGACAGTGCGTGGGGGGATCGCGGCGGCAGGGTGCGGGACCCGTTCGGCAACATTTGGTGGGTGATGAGCCGGGTCGAGCACATCGCACCGGACCTTGCCTGGCAGCGAATGTCCGAGCCGAAGTACGCCGAGGCGATGCGCACGGCCCAGGAGACTCTGGACGCCGCGCTCAGCGGCCGGGAGGCAGGGGTGGCCAGCACCCCGCAGCGCCCGACCCACTGAGATTACCTTCCGCTGACATGCTGGGCGGACCAGGCGTACCAGGGCGCCGGCCGCCCCATCCGAGTCCCGTTCCGGACCGCCGACTCAAGGAGTAGAAGCGGCGTCATAACACCACCCATGCCAAGACCCGCTGCCTGCGTGAGTGCGCCATGGCCACCCTCAAGAACTCGCGCCTGCCGCGCAAACTTCGCTGCAGCACCAACCGAATCGCCGCCATCGTGAAGGCTGTCCTCGTCTTGCGCCACGCCCAACGTGAGGTTGGAAAGAGCTCACTGACGCGTGTCCGATGGACAGCCCTGCGGGCTGGTCCGCCCCTGCTGTGCCCTTCGGGCACGGGCGGACAACAAGCTCCTGCCCTTCGGGCAGGGCGCTGCGCGCCGGGCCCCTTCAAGGCGCTTCGCGCCGGGTCCGACCCCTACAGGGGCGAAGGAAGCGCCCCGCCCCGTCAAATTCCCGGGTCACAAGCGACCCGGCAGGGGAGCGCGGGCGCGGTTTTGCGCTGGGTGCGGCAGGTCTCGCACCCCCACCTGTGGGCAGGCCACGGCCCGTTGGGGCGGGGCGGTGGATTGGGGCGGTGTCTTTAGGTACCCGGTGCGCGTCAGGCGACTGAGCCGCACTTGCCGGCTTCGGGACAGTGTGGCGGACGGTGGAACCATCACCGCAAGGTGATCAATGGGATCTTGTGCCGGGTGCGAACCGGCATACCGTGGCGGGACCTTCCCGAGCGTTTCGGCAGCTGTAAGACCATCTACGAACGGTACCGACGCTGGCCGGCGGACGGCACTTGGGACGGGATCCTGCGTGCCGTCCAGGGCGACGCCGACCTCGCCGGCCGGATCGACTGGAGCATGGTCAGCGTCGACTCGACGTCCTGCCGTGCCCACCAGCACCCTGCCGGCGCCCGGAAGAAGAAGCCACGCGTTCCGAAAAAAGGACAACGCCCCGGCACCACCGCCCCGACGAAGGACTCGGACGGTCCCGCGGCCCAGGTGATCGCCCGCATGGTCCGCTCCTGAAGCAGCCGCAGGTCGGTCGGGGCGACTGTCAGCGCCGCGTGGCCTCGCCGCGTACGGCGGTGACCAGCCAGGAGCTGCTGCGCAGCCACACCGCGCCATCCGTCTCATGGCGGCTCAGGGTGGCCGTCAGCGCCTGGCGAGCCTGGGTCTGCTGCCGGCGGCCGACCCGGTCGAGCAGGTGGCGTCCGGGGCCGGAGTCCAGCAGGAACGCCGCAGCGTCTTCCGCGTCGGCCCCCCATTTCCCCGGCACCTCGATGCGCTGTACGTCGACATCGGAGAACCCGCCCGCGGTGACCACGGCGCGGATGCGGTCGGGGTCTGTGAGCGAAAACATGCCTGGGTCTCCGGCCTTGCCGAAGCCGCCGAGCGGCACGATGGCCTCCAGCGAGGCCAGCGCCTCGAGCCACTGGTTGGCCTCGGCTTCGGCCGCGCAGATGAAGGCCAGCCGCCCGCCGGGGCGCAGTGCGCGGTGGAGGTTGGCGAACGCGGCGACGGGATCGGCGAAGAAGGTCATGCCGTATCGGCTGATGACCGCACCGAAGCCCTCGGCGTCGAACGTGTGGACTTGTGCGTCGCCCTGGACGAAGGCGACGTTCTCCACCCGCTCCCGTACGGCGCTCTCGCGGGCCTTCGCCAGCATCGGGCCGGACAAGTCCAGCCCCAGTGCCTGTCCGCGGCGGGTGCGCCGGGCCGCGAGGCGGGTGGTGCGGCCGGCCCCGCAGCCGACGTCCAGTACGCAATCGGTTTCCGTGATGCCCGCGGCGTCCAGGAGGGGCTGGTTGAAGCCGTCGTTGACGGAGTCCCAGCGGTCCTGGCTGCGGGCCCACTGCTCGCCCTCGTATCCGTTCCACGCCTCGGCCTGGGCGGTGTTGGCGAAATGAGCCATAACCGGCTCCCTCCCACCGGGGCGCAGCACGGCACCCCGGCCCTAGTATGGGCAAGTGCCCAAACAGTATGGGCGGATGCCCATAGTTGCAATGGGGCTGAGGGAAGGGGCGGTTGTGTCACCTCGTGGAGTGGCCATTCCGGATTTGCGCGAGCGGTTGTTCGCGGCCGCTGAGCGGGTGGTGGCCCGCGACGGCGCGGCGGCTCTGACCAGCCGCGCGATCACCGCAGAGGCAGACTGCGCCAAGGGCGTCCTGCACACGCATTTCACCGGCCTGGACGAGTTCGTCGCCGAGCTGCTCCTGGACCGGTTCGCGCACAGCGCCTCTCAGGCCGAGGCGCTGGAGGCCAAGGTGGGCGAAGGCACGGTCGCCGGCAACCTCCAAGAGGTCGTCCTCGACCTGCTGGAGGCGCTCCCTGCGGCGGTGGTGGGGCTGGCGATGACTCGACCGGCAGCCGCACGCCACACCCGGGAGGGATTCCAGTCCGGCGCGCCCGCCTTCGATGCGATCCAGCACGCCTTCACCGCCTACCTGCAGGCCGAGCAGCGCGGCGGCCGGCTGCCCGCCGGCGCAGACACTGCCACCATCGCGCTCGCGCTGGTCGGCACGGTTCACCACCTGCTGATGACACGCGTTCCGGGACAGGGCGAGGGTGCGAAGGCGACCACGCGACGGCTGCTGGCCGTTTTGCTCGGCGGCGCCGGGCAGCCGCCGACGGCGTAGCCCTCGGCACCAGGGTCTTACGCCGACGCCTGCTTTGGGGCCGCCTCGTGCCGGGTGCCGGTCCGACAGGAGCTGATGTCGGCGGCTGGGCAGGTCAGTGTCCTGTGGTGTCGTGGTATGGCTGGTGGCCGGTGGTCCAGGTGCGGCCGCCGTCCTTGGACTCCTGGACGGCACAGGTGACAAGAGCGCAGCCATGGGGGCGGTAGGGCCGTCGGGTTACGCGTTCAGAGCGGTCAGTGGTGCGGAGGTGATGTGTGCCATGGGGGCACAGTGGACCTTGTAGCCGCCGTTGGGGACGTGTTCGGCCGCGGTGAGCCGCACGGTGAGTGGGCCCGCCCATTCGTAGCTCTCGCGCTCGCCGTGGCGCTCCAACCGATCGGTCAGCTCCTGCCCCACGACGGTGAGGTGCGGGCCGATCTCGGCATACACGGACGAAGGCATCAGCCGTCACGACCATGACGGCCGGCGCCGCGCCCGATGGCTGAAGCAGAGCAAGTGGGGTACCCGGGGCAGTACCCAGGGCGCGGCGACGTTCGATCACCCCCCAAGCGTCCCGGGCGGCATCCGGGAGCCGGTCGGCTCCGGCCCCTCGGGTCCCGGACCGGCTATCCTGTATGCAACCAGTGCATCTTTGATGGGAGTTACCCATATGGCGAGTTCAGAGGCTCTGTTGCGGTTGACGGTTGCGGCACTGATGTACGCGACGGGGGAGTCGCAGGCCGATCTCGGCCAGGGACTAAGGCTCAGTCAGGGGCAGGTTTCCCGCAAGCAGTCGGGGGAGTCCGGCGGGTCGTCGTGGACGCTGGCCGACCTCGACCGACTGTCCGCGCACTACGGCATCCCGGTGTCCGACCTGTTCTGCGGGGTGGACCATGCAGTGAAGTGCCTTCCGGCCCACCGCCGGGCAGCCACGGTCGGCGGCCTTCAGACGACCATCACCCCGTAGGCGGGGGAGCAGTCCTCCGTCGAGCCGGCCAGGTGATGCTGGGCGCTGAGATTTCAGTGTGTGAATGGGGGCGGTGGTGGCACGGGATGGGCGTCCGCCAGGACGGGATTGGTGTTCCTGCTCAGGCTGGGGAGCCGTACTGATCATCGCTGTCACGAGAGTCCTGCGGATCTTTATCCCTGGCGCCCTCGCGTGACAGCATGCCCCCTTCGCCCCGACACCCCAACGCGGCGGACCGCAGGTCGATCAAGATCCGTCGGGCGTAGCCCGCACAACGCTGCCGGCGAGTTCCGGCGCAGCCGCTGATGGAGGCTTGTTTTCCCTCGGCACTGGGGATCCGTTGCGCTGTGGCTTCGTCGCCGGTGAGCAGTTTCAGGTGGGTGTCGGTGGCGGCGTCCAGGAACACGCTGAGAAAGTCCTCATCGTTCATGTCCATGTCGGGACAACGCCGGGCCGCGACCACGGTCGCCTTTCCCGCACAGACCGGCGAAGGGAGCGGCACCCCCGCCGGGCTCCGTCACCGCAGCAACTATCCGCCTATGGTTCCGCAGCCCGCGCGTGAACCCACTCCGGCGTACTGTCCGCAGCAATCCCAGCCCTCTACGATGGACGGAAGAAACCATGACCCAAGCCCGGCGCCCCATAGCCGGTACACGGATGCCTGCCGCGCACAGGGCCGCCTGCCCTACCGGGCAGGAACGCAAGACCGAGGAGGGACGAAAGCCATGAGCTCGCTACTCGAACGGAGCGATCTCGCCCACGAGAACAATGTGGTGTGGCTGGAGGACCCCGACGAACTCGACTACGTACGCCAGGCCCTCGACAAGACACCCCGCCGACGGGGCAAGCCCCGCTACTACCGGGACGGTCGCATGATCGGCTTCACCGAACTCGGCGACACGGCGGAGGCCGACCCCGACAGCGGACTGCAAAAGCGTCGAGTCTTTTACCTCCTCCCGCACGACCGGGACGCCGAGCCCAACGGCCTCTACAAGGAAGGCGCCCCGGGCGAGGCCGTGGACCCACGCACGATCGAGCCCCGCAAAGTCGGCCTCAAAACCCCACGCTCCCAGCGAGGACTCGCAGCCAGCGAAACAGTTGCCTGATTCAGTCCCTTCAGCCCCTGTCGCTCTTATATGTGCTCTGAGCTGGGCCTTTTCCAGGGACCGAAGCAGAGTCGGATCCGGCCACACCGGCCGGCCACTTGATGCCGTTCCTGTTGCCACAGCGAGGATCGCCGCCAGGCGCTGTGAAGGGGCAGACTCGCAACAGCATTCGACGCAGGGAGCCGAGATGAGTGCACAGCCGATCCACCACCCATGGCGGCGTACGCGGCCACCTGTCCCAGTGCGAACACATTGGTCCCACGGTGGGAGAGCTGGGTCCATCATGAACCCGGACGAACGAGTCGCCCGGATCACCTGTGGACGGTGTGGTGACCAGGACGCTCGATGCGGCTGCTGAAGGCGATCGACGAGGCCGCCGACGACGAGCGGGCGGGAGAGCTGTAGCGAGACGTGCTGCGGACCCAGGAACGCTCTGGTCGGAATTCCGACCAGGCCGCTGAACTGGAGAGCGCCGATCCCCACCCGCCGCGCCTCTCGGACCACGTGAGCCCCGTTAGGCCCGCAGGCGGCCGCCCAGACGGTCACCCGGTCCCCCGGCCGGGACAACAACGCAGGACCCCATGACGGCAGTCGGCGGCGGTCTCGACCCGGCCGTGCAAAAGGCGTTCACTCGCCCCGCCCCCAAGACGGCGCCCGCGCAGATGTGCTACCTGGTCAAGCAGCTGAAGGGAACCCGCGCGGCCGCGGCCGCGCTCGGCATCTCGCAGCGCACCTTCGGGTGGTACGTTAACGATCAGATGAAGAAGCCGCGCGTGGACCTGGCCGGCCGCTTGGCGGGGGAGGGTGCCCGCCGCTGGCAGCCCCAGATCCGCCGAAGGCGAAGCGCGCCGCGGCCACGTCGACGGGCCTGATCCTCAACACCCGCGCCCGCTTCGGATCCTCCGCCGCACCCGGCACCGCCCACGACGCCCGCCTATGTCACCAGACGGTGGCCCTGCCCCCGCAGTACGTTGGCCGCCTCTTCGACGCCCAGGCGGCTCTGTTCACGAGAACCCGGAGGTGTCTGAGGCGGCCCTCGACGCGAACGCTGCAGCCAGGCTGGACGGCCTGCGCGCCGCAGCCGAACGCGACCCCCGCCGCACGCCGCACGCCGCTGGTGGTGAGTGCTTATCCCAGGTTTAGGTGGAGGCGCACGGTGGTGCCGTCGGGGCGGGTGTGTACCTCCATCAGGTCGCACAGCTGGCGCACCGCCCACAGGCCGTGCCCGTGCTGCTGCGCGGGGTCCGGCGGGAGGTAACCCGCGTACCAGTCGGCCGGGCTCTGCCCGGGGTCGGTGATGTCGCACAGGATGCGGTGCCCGGTGCGCGTCAAGGCCACCTTTCCGGCGCCGCCGCCGTGCTGGAGGGCGTTGGTGGCGACCTCGTTGACGGCGAACACCAGCCGCTGCGCCCCGGCGGGGGACATGCCAAGCGAAGCGGCAGCGTCGGCCACGAAGGCCCGCGCCTGTCCCAAGTCGGCTCCGAAACGCATCACGGCCTCCTTGCCGTTCGCCGGGCCCGGGGCCGGCTCCCGCTCCCAGGCCCCGCATGGTGCGGTGGGGGGGAGGTAGTGGTCACTGGCGTGCGCGGCCGGGCCGCTCACCAGCTGCGGGTGGGTGCGCCGGGCATCGGCGACCACCTTCTCGGGCAGGGTCCGGGTGTCGTAGGGGCACACGATCCACGCCGGACAGGGGGCGAAGGCGATGTTGATCGCCGACTCGTAGCGGGTCCACTCCGCCGTCTCCACCGGGTCGCGGCCGTGCCACACCGGCTCGCCGATCACCCGCACCTGCCGGTGCCGGCCCCTGGCGGTGCGCTCGTCGACGTAGCGGTAATAGGCGCCCAGCGTGCGGCCCGGGGCCTCGTACCAGGTGTCGGCCGAGACGAACTCCACCTCGGAGGCCGCATCGCCCAGCCCCTGGCGCAGCAGATCGATATTGGCCTCGGTGGTCACCGCCAGGACCGCGTCGTCGGCGTGCAGGCCGTCCAGACAGAACGGCACGGTCGCGGCCAGGAACTCCTCGTCACTGCCGTAGACCAGCCCCTGATGGATCAGACCCGCTTCCGGAGAGGCAAGGGCGCTGCTCACGCCTGCACCTCCCGGGCACTGACGGTCAGGGACGTTATGTCGTCCCAGCCGACCACGCTGATCACCTGGCACAGCAGCGGCGCCAGGTCCACCACGTGCAACCGCCGCCCCGCCTCCAGCCGGCCTGCGGCGTGGGCCAGCGCCCGCACCCCGGCCAGGTCGATGAACTCCAGCTCGCTCATGTCCACCCACACGTCTCCGGACCACCCCAGCGCGCTCTCCAGCGCTTGGGCCAAGGCGTCGGTGGTGCGGTAGTCGACCGTGCCCACCACCCGCAGCGCCCGCTGCCCCGCCCGGAAGGACGGCACCAGCCGCAGCACGCCGTCGGCATACAAATCCTCCAGCTGCACCGCCCCCGGGTGGCACCGGTCGAAGGTCTCCAGTCCGGCGGCGTCGAAACGCCGGGCGTCGTACTGGCACACCGCCGAGGCCGGCCGCCCGGCGAACACCGCGTTCACCTTCGTCTCGTACTGCGCCAGCTGATCGGCGCCCGGCACCTCACGCAGCGCCCAGCCCATCTCACCGCTGACCCGGAAACCGGCGTAACCGGCCGCCAGAGAGTCCCGCACCTCCTGCTGGAGGGCGACGACCATGGCATCGGCATCGAACGAACCGGCCGCCAGGTAACCCTCATCGGCAGTGGTCACCTGCAACTGGCCACTGGCCAGCGCCGGCCCCGGATCCACCCCGGCCGCACTCAGCCAGCCCAGCACCTCCTGCGGAGCACACTGATCGGCGAAGTACATCACCCGCTCCCCGCGCACCAGACCATCCGAAACATATGCGGTGACCACCCGGCGCTGCTCGGCGTCATCGGCGAACGCCAGACACAAGTGATCACCATGGCCCATGTCCTGGACCCGACGCTCCCTGTCCGCCTGCGTGATCACCTGAAACTCACAGCCTTCACCACTCCCTGTCCCCACCGGCCCCGGCGCATCCTGCTTCGCGCCAGCGGCACCAGCCCGCTGGAAGAAACCTTCGAACACTGTAAGCCCAGCTCTCGGCGGCCTACCCCCGAACCCGGGAGCAATACGCCCGCCCCAAGTATGGACGCACTCATACGACATTCACCGGACGCGATCCCGCCACTGCGGACGAACCGAACATCTCAGGGCTTCAAGACCATCCGGTTGCCCCCTTGGCGCGTATTTCGGGCACACCCTGAAGTAGGCGACGCTCGCCATTTCGATGGTTTGGCACAGGGCATCGGCATCGGGGGTGGTGTAGTCGGTCATGTGGGGTTCCCTGGGTGTCCTTTGACAGTGAAGTTAGTCGTTCTGTTCTCGTTGACCTGCGGCGACTGGATTGGTTGGCAAACGATCAGGTGAGGCGGGTTGGGTTCGTAAGGTCACATAGGGAGCGAGAACAGCCGTACTGGCCCTGAGGGCCGGCGGGCATCGTCGCGCAGGGGCGTCACCATGGTCCGCAGCGGCATGGTCACCAGGCGGCCTTCGGGTTGTTCGACGAGTACGTCGTTGTCGAGCGGGTGCCATCCGAGGCGCTTGTAGAGCGACACGAGAGGCGGCCGGCAGAACAGGAGTGCGTGCTCAGGACCCATCGTGCGGGCGTGCTCAAGGGCAGCTTTGACGACGAGCCGAGCCAGGCCATGGCCTCGCATGCTGGGTGCGACGGCCACCCCGCCGACGCCCACCACCTCTGTGACGGCGCCGCCGATCGCGACAGGCAGTCGCAGAAGGCCGGCGTGTGCCACGAGCCGGCCTTCTTGCCTGATGCCGAAGTGTTCTTCTTTCGGCAGCCAGGTCAGACCGGTCGAGGCGACCCCCGAAGGGATCATGGCTGTTGCCAAGGATCTCTTCCTGGTCCGCCTTGGTGTACTGGGGGAGCTGCATCACTGGGGCGCCACAGAAGATCGGTTCTCAGACACTGCCACATGATGATCTCTCCGCCGAGCACTGGCCAAATGATTCTCCGCCGACGTGGTAGGGCTCGCGTTAGTCCGGTGCGTTGCCCTGGCCTGGGGCGACTGGGTTGGGTGTCAAGCGATCAGTCCTGGTCGGCCGCCTCCGCGAGGCGGTACCAGTCCTGGGTGATCGCCCAGGACTGGTAGGTCCGGAAGATCCGGGCGAGACCCTCCGGCTGCTCTCGTGCGGTGAAGTACTCCCCGATGAACCGGTAGAGCGTGGTCACCGCGGCAACGTCGGTTTGCGCGGAGATCGGGTGGGTCCAGCCTCCAGGAGTGAGGTGGCGGACGAGAACGGGCCAGGGCAGGTCGTGTCCCTTGCCGAGTCGGACGATGAGCCATTCCTGGAAGCCGGTGAGCATGCTCCACGAGCTGCCAGCGTCGAGGCCGAGGACGAAAGTCGTCGTCGTAGCGTAGGAGCCGTCAAGGCCATGCCGTTTCGGGTCTCGGCGGACTGCGGTCAGTAGCGCCCGTTAGTGCTTAATCACGTTGCTCTGGAAGGGGCATTGGGTCGCTGCAGGGAGGTCTCCTGAGGGCATGTTGGGGTGCCGGACCAAGGTGTCCGGGCTCCAGGGCGGATGGGGAACGCTCGTCCCGGCGGCGGCCGGCCAGTTCCATGTCGCCGGGGAAGCCCTCTTCGATTTCGGCCCGGGCGGGTGGTCGCCGTGGGCTGCCGTATAGGGGTCCGCGAGCCTAGGACTATGGCTGGCAGTGACCTGGATCTTCACTCGCCGCCACGGATAGCGGTCGGCCTGGTCCTCCTGGGGGCCCTGGCGGCGCTCGCCACCGTGCGGCCTTGGGGACGGGTAGTGCCACACCGGTTCTTGACCGTGCCGATGTGAATCACCGGATGCCTCATGGTTCTGCGAGCGTGCGGCGCGCTGGGTTCGGCTTCGTCGGTGACGCCAGGGTGTTGACGGGAAACGTACACGTGGGGCCCGGCCGACATCGAGATCGCGCGTCATCTGTCCCGGATGGACCTGCTGCTCTGGCCCCCCTACTTCCTTGTATAGGGATTGCTGTGGGGTGCGACCGCGTGGGCGACGCCGAGGCGATGAGCCCGCTGGGGGCGCAGTTCCTCACTCACGACCGGTACCAGGCTCCTGATGTGCTACTTGCAGGTGTACGTGCCGAGGCGGAGTCGACGACCCCCGGGAGCCGCCGAATCTGCTCCTGAGGCGGTCGTGGCTCTCCGCTGCGGGAAAGGCCGACCGCGGAGGCGTAGACAGGGGTTCTCAGTGGATGGGCGGTTTAGGAGAAGGAGGTGGGTCACTCCCTCCGCCTGGGTTGGTGATCGCGGTCAGAGAACAAGGCCGCCGGCTCCCCGGGCGACTCGATCACCCGCCTGTCCTACGCGGATCCTGCCAAGACGGTCATGGCCTCCCCCAACACCGACCAGGCCCAGCCACCAAGCGGTCCCGCACACCACCTACGAGTGACCGACGACAAATCGGGCCGGGTGAATAAGGCCACCGACGCCGAGAGCCGCGAACGGTCCAAGACGTACACGGCAAACTTCGACACCGGCACCGCCACCGCCACGGACGGTGGCGGCGCGGTCGCGGGCACCACGACCAACACGTTCGGCGCGAATAACGGCGATCGATGACGAAGCCTGAGCCCCCCTGACCAGGGCGTGGGACACAGTCTGCTCGGCGAGCTGGAGCACCACGGGCATCGCGAGACGGCCGGCCGGGGCTGGACCGCGGAGGTGGGGGCGGCCGCAGGCCTGGTTGTCTGGTCGTCCCCGCTCATCCCGCCACAGTCAGTGATAGCGCTGCTTTAGTCTGTCCGGAGTGTGTCCGAAGTTGTCGAGACCAGCGCGATCGGATAGTGAGGCAGGGATGACCAAGCCGGGGGACGCCGTGACGATTCCCAAGGGGTCGGGGGCGGTGGACGAGCAGCAGCTCCGCCAGTTGCTCGCTGGGCTGACGTCCGTTCGTGACGGTGATTTCGGCACGCGTTTGCCGGATGAGACCGACGGGCTTCTGGGGGAGATCGCCACCGTCTTCAATGGCATGGTCGATCAACTCTCCGTGTTCACGTCGGAGGTGACCCGCGTCGCCCGGGAGGTCGGGACCGAGGGAACCCTGGGGGGTCAGGCCGAAGTCCCCGGTGTCTCCGGGACCTGGGCCGATCTGACGGATTCGGTCAACGCGATGGCCGGCAACCTGACCACCCAGGTCCGTGACATCGCGCAGGTGGCCACGGCGGTGGCGCGCGGTGATCTGTCGCAGAAGATCGATGTCGCGGCCCGGGGGGAGATCCTGGAGCTGAAGGACACCGTCAACACGATGGTCGACCAGCTGTCCTCCTTCGCCGACGAGGTCACCCGCGTCGCCCGCGAGGTCGGCAG
>NZ_JBVHZI010000016.1:0-39331 GCF_055574495.1 Streptomyces sp. NPDC029836
GGGACCCTGTGGGAGAGTAGGACGCCGCCGAACAATCATTGTGGGAAAGCCCCGCACCAGCCCTTCAGGGTTCGGTGCGGGGCTTTTCTGCGTTCGGGGTCAATTGGCATTGAGGATTTCGGGTCATGGATCAGCATGTGATGCGTCCCGTACGGGCCGGCGAGTGGCGGCAGGTGAAGGAGCTGCGGATCGCCGCGCTTCGGGATCCGGCGGCGCCCGTGGCATTCCTGGAGACGGTGGAGCAAGCGGAGTCGCACCCCGATCTCTTTTGGCAGCGGCGGGCCGAGGGGGCTTCGCACGGGCGACGTGCCCGGCAGTTCGTTGCCGAGGGGTCGGACGGGGTGTGGGACGGGGGCGTGACCGTGCTCGTCGAGGAGGCCGGGAGCGTCGATCTCTTCGGGCAGGCCGTCGAGCAGGGGCAGGGGCACCTGGTGGGGGTGTTCGTGCGGGCGGAGCAGCGCGGCAGCGGGCTGGCCGAGGCGTTGCTGGCGGCCGCGGTGGAGTGGGCGTGGGCGTTGGAGGAACCGGTGCTGGAACGCGTGCGGCTCTTCGTGCATCGGGACAACGCGCGGGCCGCCGCCTTCTACCGGCGGTGCGGGTTCACCGCGAGTGGGTGGACCGTGGTGCTGGACTCGGGGCAGGAAGAGCACGAGTACCTGGTGCGGCGGACCGGTTAGGGCAGGTCGAAGGAGGCCCGGGGCCAGCGGGCTCGGGCCTGCTCGCGGCTGCGGCACAGGGCGAGGAGGGGGAGCGTGTCGTCGTCGAGGAGCTCCGGGAGCTCCGGGATCGGGGCGACGGCCGCGACGTCCTCCAGGACCAGGGTCAGTGGTGGGTCGAGCCGACCGTGGGATGACCGTGCGGCCATGCGCCGGCCGTGCTCGACCACGCTGGAGGTGAGGGCGGTCAGAAACGGCATCGCACCCGGGTGGGAGCGGGGGTCTTCGAGGGGTTCTCCCACTACGTAGAGGCTGCCCCCCTCGGTCACGAACGAAGCCAGGGTGAGCGAGTCGGTTCGGTTCGGGTTGCACGCCTCACGGATGTGGATCGACGTGAGGGAACTCAGGGCGCGGGCCGTCAGCTGGAGGGCTTGTTCGCGGCGTTCCGGGTGGGAGGTGAGGGCGCTTTCCAGCTCGCCCGCGGTGCCCGGGGCGGCTCGGGGGTGCGTGCGGAGGATGCGTACGGGGTCCTGGGCGGAGGTGCCCTGGGCCCAGCGGTGGAGCTGTTTGAACGGGCGCTCTTCGAGCGCGGCCGCCTG
Organism: Streptomyces sp. NPDC029836; assembly: GCF_055574495.1. NCBI lineage: Bacteria > Bacillati > Actinomycetota > Actinomycetes > Kitasatosporales > Streptomycetaceae > Streptomyces > Streptomyces sp. NPDC029836. The sequence continues at coordinate 1,256 of NZ_JBVHZI010000016.1, forward strand.
GAGCCAGCTGCGCAGGAGGGTTTCCGCGGTGTCCGCGAGTGCGGAGTCGATGCGGGCCTGGGGGCGCACGGGGGCCAGCAGGGCCACGGCCCGGGCAGCGGCCGTGTCGCGGTCGGCGCAGCCCTCTGCGGGGTTCCAGTGCATCCGGGCCGGGGTGTCGCACAGGTGCGAGGGGTCGTAGAGGAGGACCGGGCCGAGTTTGGCGCGGGCGTCCTTGGTTTCCGACCAGAGCGCCGGGGAGGACGTGACCACCAGGAGGGCGCCTTCGGCTGCCGTGATGGCGTCCGCTGCGAGTTGGTGGCGGGTGGTCGGAGCGTCGTAGGCCAGACGGGTCGGGGTGCGGGTCGTCGCGGTGGTGGCCGCGGGCGTCGCCGGCGTGGGGGTCGGGGCGTAGCCGAAACCGTAGCGGTAGGCCTCGTCCACCGGGGAGGGGCGTGGTGGCAGGGGAGCGGCGGGCGCCGGTGTGGGTGCCGGGACGGGGAGGGCGGTGGGTGCGGGCTCAGGAGCCGGGGCCGGGGCCGGAGCCGGGGTCGGGGCCGGGGCCGGGGTCGGGTGGGGCATCGGGGTCGCGGCGGGCGGCGGTGCGGCCGGGCGGGGGTGGGGTGCCGCGCGGCGGGCCTTGGTGCGGGCCACCACGCCCAGAGTGAAGATCGTCAGGACCAGCAGGACGAGGAGCTGGCCGATGAACAGGCCCCAGAACAGGCCCCAGCCGGGGAGCGCGGAGGGGGCGGTGGTGGGCCAGGCCGCGGCGATGTCGTGCGGCTCCGCTATCAGGGCGCGGACGGCCTCCGGGGTGCTGCGGAAGGTGACGGTGTCCGGCCAGGCGCCCTTCGAGAAGAGGGCGGCGAGGCCGGTGGCCGACCAGACCAGGACGGCGAGCCCGAGGAGGAAGGCCAGCAGGCCGACGAGGAGTCCGTCGGGGACGCCGCCGGCTCGCGCCGGCGGCTCCGTACGTCCGGGTTGGCGCATGGTCAGGCCACCGTGGTCGCTGAACCGGGGCCGCCGTGACGGTGGCGTTCCATGTACAGGGCCCTTTCCTCCGCTTCGAGTTCGGCTGCGAGGAGTTCGTCGGGGAGCTGCGGTCCGGAGGACTCCGTCATCGCGCGGTCCGTGTAGACGAGGGGGCGTTCGGCTTCGGTGATCAGGTGTTTGACGACCTGGACGTTGCCGTTGACGTCCCAGACGGCGATGCCGGGGGTGAGGGTCGGGATGATCTCCACGGCCCAGCGGGGCAGGCCGAGTACGAGGCCGGTGGCGCGGGCCTCGTCGGCCTTCTGGGCGTAGATGGTGCGGGTGGAGGCCATCTTGAGGATGGCCGCGGCTTCTCGGGCGGCCGCTCCGTCGACGACGTCGGAGAGGTGGTGGACGACGGCGACGAAGGATAGGCCGAGGCGCCGGCCGAACTTCAGCAGGCGCTGGAAGAGTTGCGCCACGAAGGGGCTGTTGATGATGTGCCAGGCCTCCTCGACGAGGAAGATGCGCTTCTTCCGGTCGGGGCGGATCCAGGTGTGTTCCAGCCAGACGCCGACGATCGCCATGAGGATCGGCATGGCGATGGAGTTGCGGTCGATGTGGGAGAGGTCGAAGACGATCAGCGGGGCGTCGAGGTCGATGCCGACGGTGGTGGGGCCGTCGAACATGCCGCGCAGGTCGCCGTCGACGAGGCGGTCGAGGACGAGCGCCACGTCGAGGCCCCAGGCCCGGACGTCGTCTATGTCGACGTTCATGGCTTCCGCGGACTCGGCTTCGGGGTGGCGGAGCTGGTCCACGATGTCGGTGAGGACGGGCTGGCGGTCCTGGATGGTGGCGACGACGTAGGCGTGCGCGACCTTGAGGGCGAAGCCGGAGCGTTCGTCGAGGCCGTGGCCCATGGCGACTTCGATGATGGTTCGGAGCAGCGCGAGCTGGCCGGTCGTGGTGATCGCCGGGTCGAGGGGGTTGAGGCGGATCCCGTCGTCGTTGGCGGCGATGGGGTCCAGGCGGATGGGGGTTATTCCCAGCTGCTGGGCGATCAGGTTCCACTCGCCGACGCCGTCCTCGCCCTGCGCGTCGAGGACGACGACCTGACGGTCGCGGAAGCGGAGCTGGCGCAGGACGTAGGTCTTCTCCAGCGCCGACTTTCCGTTTCCGGATTCGCCCAGCACCAGCCAGTGGGGGGCCGGGAGCTGTTGGCCGTAGAGCTGGAAGGGGTCGTAGATGTAGCCCTTGCCGCTGTAGACCTCGCGGCCGATGATGACGCCGGAGTCGCCGAGGCCGGGGGCGGCGGTGGGCAGGTAGACGGCTTGCGCCTGACCGGTGGAGGTGCGTACGGGCAGGCGGGTGCTTTCGACCTTGCCGAAGAGGAAGCTGGTGAAGGCGTCCGTCAGAGCGGTCATCGGATCACGCATGGGCGGCACTTCCCTCCAGCTAGCGTCGGATGCCGGTGGCGAACGGCAGGGTGTTGACGAAGGCGCGGTGGTGCTCGCGGTCGCACCACTCCAGCTTCAGGTAGGACTTGCCGGCGGAGGCGCGGATGGTGCGCTTGTCGCGGGCGAGGGCTTCCGGGGATCGCGAGGACACCGTGATGTACCCGACCAGGTTGACTCCGGCAGCGCCGCTGGCCAGATCTTCACCCCTTTGGTCCAGCCGGCCGTGGGCGGCGATGTCGCGGGGGTCGACGGTGCGGTTCATCTTGGCGGCGCGGGAGGCGTCGGCCTCGTCGTTCGTCTTCTCGGTGAGCATGCGCTCGATGGCGATCTCGGTGGGTTCGAGGTCCATGGTGACGGCGACGGTGCGGATGACGTCGGGGGTGTGGACCAGGAGCGGGGCGAGGAAGTTCACGCCGACCGGGGTCATCGGCCATTCCTTGACCCAGGCGGTGGCGTGGCACCAGGGGGCGCGGGTGGAGGACTCGCGGGTCTTGGCCTGGAGGTAGGTGGGTTCCACGGCGTCGAGTTCGGCGGGCCAGGCGTTGCGCTTGGTCATGGCCTGGATGTGGTCGATGGGGTGGTCCGGGTCGTACATGGAGTGCACGAGGGAGGCGAGGCGGCCCTGGCCGAGGGGCTGGCGGACGCGGATGTCGGCTTCGGCGAGGCGGGCGCAGATGTCGGTGAGCTCGCGGGCCATGACGATGGCGAGGCCGGAGTCGCGGTCGAGCTTGCGGCCCTTCTGGGGGCTGGAGGCGCGGGCGATGGTGACGGCTTCGGCGGCCAGGTCGCGGGTGTAGTGCATGCAGGCCACGAGGTAGGCGCGGTGCTGCTCGGAGGACGTCGACACCATCGACTGGAGTTGGTCGTAGGAGTCGCGGAGCCAGACGGGGGCGTGGGTGTCGCCGCGCTGGGCGACGTCCTTGGCGTGGGCGTCCGGGTCGGCGGGGAGGGTGCGGGCGAGCATTTGGAGGCGGGTGACGAAGCCGTCGCCGTTCGCCACGTGCTTGAGGAGGGTGCCGAAGCGGTCGACGAGGGCTTCCTGGTCCTCGCTGTCGCGCAGGCCGACGCCGGGGCCCTCGATCTCGATGGCGGCGGTGACGGTGCGGCGGTCGGCGTGCAGGAGGACGGCGATCTCGTCGGGGCCGAAGGGTGCGGCGAGCCAGTTGATGCGGCCGATGCCGGGGGGCGGGCCGACCTCGACCTCGCGGCCGTCGGCGGCGCGGGTGCCCGCTTCGACGGCGGAGGAGCGGTAGGTGGCGCCGCGGCGCAGGATGCGCTTGTAGCTGCGGCTGATCTCGAACCAGCGGTAGAAGGTGCGGCCCTTGTAGGGGACGTACACGACGGCGAGGGCGAGGATCGGGAAGCCGACGAGCGCGACGATGCGCAGGGTGAGGTCGGGGACGAGCAGGCCGCTCATCATGCCGAAGAAGGCGCCGGTGATGATCAGGGCGATCTCGCCCGTCTCGCGGTTCTTGCCGACGATCGCGTTCGGCCGGGCGCGGCCGATGAGATAGGTGCGGCGGGGCGTGATCGGGTGGAGCTGGTGGGACTGGGTCGTCAACGCCCGTCACCTCCTGTGTTCCTCGTCGTGCTGGAGCCGGTGCGGGGCGGGGGTGCGGCGGGGGGGACGGATCCGCCGCCGGAGCCGCGGCTGCTGTGGGCGGCCATGCCTCCGGAGATCTGGTTGCCGCCGCCGCTCCCGCCGCTGCCGCTGTCGGCGCGGTGGGCGCCGCCGCCGCGGCTGCTGTGGGTTTTGATGCCCTGGGAGACGAGGGAGGCCGGGGAGCTGATGACGGCGGCGGCCTGGGCGCCGTCGGTGGCCTTGGAGCGGTTGGTGCGGGCGGAGGCGATCTCGTCGCCGAAGCCGGGGACGAAGCGGTAGATCATCGCGGACGCGAAGATCGCGAGGAGGATGATCGCGAGTCCGGAGACGACGGCGGAGAAGGCGTCGGGGCCCTTGTCGCCGGCGAGGGCGCCGGCGAGGCCGAGGACGATCACGATGACCGGCTTCACGAGGATGACGGCGATCATGATGCCCGCCCAGCGGCGTACGTGGCCCCACATGTTGCGGTCGACGAGGCCCGCGTAGACGACGGTGCCGAGGAGGGCGCCGACGTAGAGGAGGGCGGCCCGGATGACGAGTTCCAGCCACAGGATGCCGGCGGCGAGGACCGTGACGAGGGAGACGACGATCAGCATGATCGGGCCGCCGCCGATGTCCTCGCCCTTCTTGAGGGCTTCGGTGAAGGAGCCGAAGAAGACGTCGGTCTGGCTGCCGGTGGCGGCGGCGATGACCTCGGTGACGCCGTCGGTGGCCGAGACGACGGTGTAGAGGATCAGGGGGGTGAAGGCGGAGGCGAGGACGGTCAGCCAGAGGAAGCCGATGGCCTCGGAGAGGGCGGTGGTGAGGGGGACGCCGCGGACGGCTCGCTTGGCGACGGCGAGGAGCCACAGGACGAGGGTGAGGATGGTGGAGGCGGCGAAGACCACCGCGTACTGCTGGAGGAAGGCGGGGTTGGTGAAGTCGACGTTGGCGGTGCCTTTGACGGCTTCGCTGAGTTTGCCGACGATCCAGGCGGCGGCGTCGGCGCAGCCGCGGGCGAGGGAGGAGAGGGGGTCCAGGGCGCCGGCGGGACTGTTGGAGGGGAGGCCCGCACCGGGAGAGCTGCCGGGGGTGGCAGGGTCCCCGAGCTCGCAGTACTGCTTGGAGGCTCCGCTGAGTGCCGCGCACGGGTCGGTGCTGGTTTGCGGTGAAGGCGTGGGGGATGGCGTGGGAGCTGCGTAGGCGCGCGATGCGAGGGTCACCACAACCAAGTGGACGGAGGCAACGACCGCCGTTCGGCGCAGGAGGCTAGCGGGCATAGGTGAAGCCTCCGAACTCCTTGACTGCTTTGCTGATGTCGTCGGACGAGGAGGCGGCTACGTCGCCGGGGACCGGTGCGGGGCCGCTCTGTTGCCCTTCGGAGACGACCTTCCAGTCCCCGCCGGTCCAGATGAGCTCGAAGGTCCAGGTTGCCCACGTGGTGTGAACGGGATCGATGGACTTGGTCCCGGACATGCCGATCAGGCCAGTGCACCAGACGGCGACCTTCGTGGCGCCCGCGGAGTAGTTCTCGATGCGGGTTCCGACCGGGACGGTGCGGGTGACGAACGTGCTGCCTTGAGGTGCGTTGCCGTTGGCGTCGAGCCCGAGTCTGGTGAGGAAGGCGGATGAGTACGCCTCGTCCTGGGGGCCCTTCAGTCGGGCTGCGGCGTCCGGTGTGAAGATGCCGTCGACGAGGGCGTGCCGGGTTTCCTTTTTGAACATCGCGTCCGAGCCGAGGGCCACCGCGAAGTTCGCCGCCGCTGATTGGGCGCCTTGTTCGTCTTGGGTGAAGCCCTTGGGGATCTGGCCCTTGGGAGTGGTGACGGGCGGGACGCCTGTCGCGGAGGTGGCGTTGTCCGTCGGGGGTTTGTTCGAGGCTTCGGTGGGTGGGGGGTCCTGGGACTGGTTCGCGAAGGCGATGGCGGCGATGAGGAGGACCACCACGCCGACCACCGTGACCAGGCCGCGGGAGGCGCGGGGGGTGCGGCGGGGGGTGCCGTAGGAGTCGGAGGGGGAGTCCGGGAGGCGGGTGCGGGTCTGGCCCGTGCCGCCGACCTCGCCGTGGCTTCCGCCGCCGCCGTACTGGTCGTCGTTGCTCATTCCGTGTCCGCCCCCTCCGCCTCGTACGACGGTAGCGCTCGTTCCCGCGCGGACGCGGTGTGGTGATTCGCCATCAGGGACGACGGCCGCCGGGCTGCACGGCTAGACGGCCATTCCGTAGACGATCGTGAAGAGGGTGCCGAGGGAGCCGATGATGAAGACGCCCGTGAGGCCGGCGACGATCAGGCCCTTGCCCTGTTCCGCGCTGAAGGTGTCGCGCAGGGCGGTCGCGCCGATGCGCTGTTTGGCGGCGCCCCAGATGGCGATGCCGAGGCAGAGGAGGATCGCAATGGCCATGACCACTTCGATCATGACCTTCGCTTCGTTGCCGAGACTGCCGAACGGCCCCCAATTCGGGGCGATTCCGCCGATGATGGTGGTGATGTCGCCCTTTTCCGCTGCCAGGATCATGTAACTCACCGCCCCTGTATGGGTAGTTCCGGTAGCCCGTGCCCGTCGGCAGGGGTCACGCACTATCTTCCCTGATGAAACCGCCGTCGTCGTCGACTTGGTGGCTCTCTTTACCCGATCTCCCGGCCCGCGCCCCGCCCGTGCGCTCTGACCTGGGCGGGGGTGGGGTGCATGCGAAAGAACGTATGGTCACTCTGTGTATCACGGGGGGTGACCTCGGGCAATGATTGGCCGTTCGCCGTGCGGTGGGCCGGGTGAGGGGCGGCCAATCGGCGCATCGGTGTCGTGTGTCGCGGCTGGGTGTCGCGGTCGTGTGTCGCCGCCCTGGGCGATGCCGCGCGTCGTGGGGGCGAACCGTTCGGCCGGGTCGTTGGCGTCGTCCGATGGTCCGGCCATCGGTTCATCGTTCTGCGGCGGTCCTGTGCGCCCGTCCTGACGGGGTGTCGGGTCGGGGAGCGGGGCCGGCACGGGGGCGCGCGGGGGCATGAGGGGCGCGTGTGCGGGGGCGGGCGCTGCGCGGTCGGTCCGGTGTCAGTGGTCGGTCCGGTGTCAGGCGGGTGGCGCGGGCGTTGGGGCCACTGCCGGGCGGCCCCGGGCCGGCTACGTCCAGTGGGGCGGGCGGGTGAGGGTCGGGGGGATGCGGGTGGCCGGGTTGCCCCGGGCGGCGTTCAGCTGGGGTTGGGTGAGGAAGAGTGCGTCGCGCAGGTCGGCGTCGCGGAGGTTGGTGTCGCGCAGGTCCGCGCCGATCAGGTCGGCGCCCCGCAGGTCGGCTCGGTGGAGGTCGGCGGCGATCAGGTAGGCGCCGCGCAGGTTCGCTCCGCGCAGGTCGGCGCCGGTGAGGCGGGCGCCCATCAGGTCGGCGCCGCGGTGGTTCTTCTTGCGGCCGGGCAGCGTGGCGCGGACGAGTTCGCTGGTGCGCAGGAGGAGGACGTTGATGTCCTGGCGGAGGGCGCCGACGTCGAGGGCGGCCAGGGTGGCGGCGTCCGAGCGGGTCAGGGCCTCGGTCCGGGTCAGGGCGCGGCGCAGGTCCGGGTGGGCGGGGGCGGCTTCCGGGCGGGTCAGCGACTCGGCGAGGTAGAAGAGCAGCTCGTGGAGCTGCCGCATCACCGGGAGGACCTCGAACATCGGGGTCCTGGTGTCGGGGTGGGCGCGCCAGTCCCGGCCGCCGAAGGTGACCTGGGAGACCTGCTGGCCGGCTCCGAAGCAGTCGAAGACGGTGCAGCCCTGGAAGCCCTCGTCGCGCAGGGCGGTGTGGATGCCGCAGCGGAAGTCCTGCCGGAGGTTGGTGCAGGGGGTGCCGGCCGGCTTGTTCACCGCGAAGTCGGTCGACTTCGCGAACGGCAGGGCGACGCAGCAGAGCGCGAAGCAGCGGGAGCAGTCGGCCTGGAGGACGGGAAGAGCGGTGGTGGACACCCGGCCATTGTCCCCGGAGCGGGCGGGGTCCGACGAGCGGTCGGGTGCGGGGTGCCGGCGGGAACGGGCGCGGGCGGGCGGGGGGCGGGTGCGGCGGGACGGCGCGGGTGCGGGCGGTCGGGTCTCGGCGGGCGGGCGGAACGTCTTGATCCGGCGTGGGGAGAGCGGTGAGCATCCGTACATGACAGAAGTGATCGCAGTCGCCGTCATCACCCTGCTCGCCGTGATCAGTCCCGGCGCGGACTTCGCCATGGTGGTCAGGAACAGCTATCTGTACGGGCGTCCGACGGGGCTGTTCGCGGCCGTCGGGGTCGCGGCGGGGGTGTTGGTGCACGTCTCGTACACGATGCTCGGCGTCGGCCTGCTGATCGCCTCCTCCACCGCGCTGTTCACGGCGATCAAGCTGGCGGGCGCCGCGTACCTGGTGTGGATCGGGATCCGTACCTTCCGGGCGCGGGCCGAGCTGACCGTGGACCTGGAGTCGAAGCCGGGGCTGACGCCGCTCGGGGCGTTGCGGTCGGGGTTCTTGACGAACGTGCTGAATCCGAAGACCACGCTGTTCGTGGTGTCGACGTTCACGCAGGTCGTGAACCCGGGTACGTCGACGTGGCAGCAGGCCGGGTACGGGTTGTTCATGGCGGCGGCGCACCTGGTGTGGTTCGGGGCGGTGGCGCTGTTCTTCTCGGACGCGCGGTTGCGCGAGCGGATGCTGAGGGCGCAGAAGGCCCTGAACCGGGTGATCGGTTCGGTGCTGGTGGGGTTGGGCGTCGGGCTCGGCCTCGCCCGCTGACCGGGCCCGCCGTGCCGGTCGCCGCGGTGGGGTGGGTGGTGCCCCGGGTTACCTGTCGGTAGCGTGCCGTGGCATGGATGTGGGCGACGGGTTCTACGAGCGGGTCGACACCGGGCGGTTCCGGGCGGGCGAGGCCACGCGCGGGCCGTGGGACGTGGGCTCGCAGCACGCCGGCCCGCCGGCCGCGCTGCTCGGGCGGGCGGTCGAGGAGCGGCCGGGCGGGCGCACGGACATGCGGATCGCGCGGATCACGTACGAGATCCTGCGGCCGGTCCCGATCGGCGCGCTGGAGGTCATCACGAGCGTGTTGCGGGCCGGCCGCGGCACCGAGGTGGTCGAGGCGGCCCTCGTACCGGAGGGCGCCGACGCGCCGGTGATGCTGGCGCGGGCGCTGCGGATCCGGATCGCCGGGGAGTCGGTGCCGGCGGTGGCCCCGGGGGCGCTGCTGCCGCCGCCCGGGGAGGTGGCGGTGACGCCGTTCTTCCCGGTGCCGTGGGAGATCGGCTACCACTCGGCGATGGAGAGCCGGTTCACCGACGGGGCCTTCACCGAGCTCGGGCCGGGGACCTGCTGGATGCGGATGAAGGTGCCGCTCGTGGCGGGGGAGGAGGTCCGGCCGCTGGACCGGGTGCTGGTCGCCGCGGATTCCGGGAACGGGATCGGGTCGGCGGTGGATTTCGGCCGGTACGTCTTCGTCAACGGTGACCTCAGCGTCCACCTGCACCGCCACCCGGTCGGCGAATGGGTCTGCGTCGAGGCCCGTACGAGCGTGGACGCGGCGGGGATCGGGCTCGCCGACTCCCGCCTGCACGACGAGAAGGGTCCCATCGGCCGCGGCGCGCAGAGCCTGTTCGTCGCTCCGCGCGGATAGCCGGCCGCCGGCGTCAACCCGCTTGTCGCGCACGGAAGTCGGTGTGGCAGTCTCGGCCGGATGGAGGCGCTGAGAGACACCGACCCCCCTCACATCGGGGCGCACACCCTGCTGGCCCGGATCGGGGCCGGCGGCATGGGGCAGGTGTACCTGGGCCGCTCGCCCGGCGGCCGGCTCGTCGCCATCAAAGTGATCAGGGACGAGATCACCGGGCATCCGGAGGCGCTCGCACGGTTCCGCCGCGAGGTCGGGACGGTCCGGGCGGTGCGTTCCGCGTACACGGCGAACCTGATCGACGCCTCGCTCACGGCGCCGCCGTACTGGCTGGCGACCGAGTACGTCGCCGGGCCCACCCTCGCCGACGCCGTGCGCGAGCGCGGGGCGTTGCCGGCCGACACCTGCCGCAGACTGTTCGCCGCGCTGGCGGAGGGCCTCGCGAGCGTCCACGCGTACGGGGTGACGCACCGGGACCTCAAGCCGCAGAACGTGATCCTGGGCGTGCAGGGTCCGCAGCTCATCGACTTCGGCATTGCCAGGGCGGCGGCGCAGACGGCCCTGACCCAGTTCGGCACGGCCCCGGGCACGCCCGGGTACACGGCTCCCGAGGTGCTGTTGCGCGGTGAGGTCGCGGACGCGGCGGACGTCTTCGCGCTGGGCGCGACGATCGCGTACGCGGCGACGGGCCGGGCGCCGTTCGGTACGGGCGAGCCGACCGCGGTCAACTTCCGCGCGGTGCACGGCGAGATCGACGTGACGGGTGTGGAGCCCGGCCTCGCCGCCCTCATCGGGGCGTGCGCGGCGGTGGAACCGGGGGCGCGGCCCGCCCTCGCCGAGGTTATCCGACGCTGCGCCGTGGACGCGGCGCTGGTCGACGATCCGGTGTACGCGACGTTCCTGGCGGCGGGCGCCGAGCCGGCTCGGGGGCTGCCGGTCGGGCTGCCCGGGGGGCTTCCCGCCACCGCCGGGCCGGGGCTCCTCCGGGGACCGGGCGGCTACGTGCCGACGTACGTGCCCCCGCTGCCGGTCGGCGCGCCCGGAGCGGCGCCGTCGGGCCGTCGGCGTCCGCCGCGCTGGGCCGTGGTGCTCACCGCCTGCGTCGCGGTCGGCGGGCTCGCCGCGGGCGGGTACCTCCGGCTGCGGGACGAGGGCGGCGGGGCCGCGGCGGACGGGGGAGGGGCGGGCGCGCCGTCCGCCTCCGCCCCGGCCGGGCAGCGGCCCGCCGGGGGGTCGAGCCCGTCCGCGTCGGGATCGGCGTCCGCCCCGGCGACGGGTGCCGAGGGTACGGGGGCGGTTCCCGGCCGCATCCGGGCGACGAACCCGTCGCGGGACCTGTGGACCGGTACGGCCGCGGGGAAGGGGCAGTGCAACCTGCCCGCAGAGGAGCAGTCCCGCTACCTGGTGGCCTCGGTGGTGGACGCCGACGCCCCGGACGCGGCGCCGGGCGCGGTCACGGGCAAAGCCAAGATCAACGTGATGCTGAAGCCGTACCACCAGGAGAAGGGGCCGTACCTCGTCGCGGTCGGGATCAAGCCGCCGCACGAGATCGACCCGGTGACGGGGCGGCCCTTCGCCGACGTCCTTTCGGAGAACAAGGGCATCGGCTACACCAGCAAGCCCGTGGACCTGGCGGCGAAGGCCGCCGCGGGCGGCAGCGTCGCGCTCACCTATCCCGATGACTTCGCCGAGGAGTTCATCGACGGTCAGGGGAAGTCGCGGAGCCTGGCCGCCATTCCGGTCGCCAACGATCCGGGCGGCTGGACGGTGGTGTTCTACCGCGTCAGGGGCCTCACGGAGTACACCAGCATCTTCTGCACCGGCTTTCCGGTGAAATAATGCGAACACAGTGCGACGAATGCCCTGTCAGGGCTCTTGCCATGAGGCAGTGTTGACGGGTGCGCAAGTTCTGGATGGCAAGCGGGATCGGCATCGGCGTGTGCCTGAGCTTCATCGCGCTGCTCGTCGTGGGCACGTACTCGGCGGCGGCCGGCATCATGAACGGCGGCAAGCAGGGCGCCGTGGGACTGGTCAAAGGGGCGGTCCCGGCGATCTACCAGCCGCTGGTGGAGAAGTGGGGAAACCTCTGCCCCGCACTGAATCCGGCCCTGTTGGCGGCGCAGTTGTACACCGAGAGCGGCTGGAAGCCCGACGTGGTGAGCCACGCCGACGCGCGGGGCATCGCCCAGTTCATCCCGGGCACGTGGGCCATGTACGGGGTCGACGGAGACGGTGACGGCGACAAGGACATCTGGGACCCGAAGGACGCCATCCCGGCGGCGGCGACGTACGACTGTCAACTCGCCAAGGACGTCGCGAAGGTGCCGGGCAACTTGTCCGACAACATGCTCGCCGCGTACAACGCCGGTCCCTACCGCGTGATCAAGGCGGGCGGCGTGCCGCCGATCAGCGAGACGCAGGGCTACGTGAAGGCCATCCGGTCCCTGGAGAAGAGCTTCGCGCGCCCCCTCGGCCGGGTCGCGCCCTCCCAGCAGGCCGCCGGCGCCATCTACTTCGCGCAGAAGCAGCTCGGCACCCCCTACCTGTGGGGCGGCAACGGCACCCCCGACCAGGACGGCCGCTTCGACTGCTCCGGCCTCACCAAGGCGGCGTACGAGACGGTGGGGATCGAGCTGCCGCGCGTGGCGAACGACCAGTACAACGCCGGATCGCACCCGTCGCGCGCGGAGTTGCTCCCCGGTGATCTGGTCTTCTTCTCCGACGATCTGACGAATTCCCGTGAGATCCGGCACGTCGGCATGTACGTCGGCGGCGGCTACATGATCAACGCCCCGTTCACCGGGGCGGTCATCCGCTTCGACAAGATCGACACCCCGGACTACTTCGGTGCGACGCGGGTCACCAAGGACGGCGCGGAGGCCCTTCCGGAGCGTACGCCCGCCGCCCCCGCCGCCGGCAACTCTCCGTGAACCGAAGGCCTTGAGCTGCGACGATGAGTCACTCTTCGATAACGTTGGAGTGATCATTCGGTGGAGAGTGGAACGGACCTGTCAGAACGGGCGTTCCATGGACACGGGGGTTGATCGACGGGGGTTGAAAAGGGTGCGCGGCGCAGCGTGCCCGCTGGGGACCTAGGCAAGGGGCCGCGTCGCATGGCTGGACTCACAAGTGGTGGGCCGAATGTGGATGTCGGCCTGTTGTACGAGGTCAACGGCCTTGCCCGGCACGTCCCCGAGGGGGTCGATCGGGCCGTGGGCCTCCTCGCGGAGTACGGACTTCCGCTCGCGCTCGTCCTGTTGGTCCTGTGGTGCTGGCACGGTGCCCGGAACCAGGACGAGGCCACCGCCGTCGAATCGTTCGCCGCGCTCGTCTGGGCCCCGCTCGCCGCGGCCCTCGCCCTGGTCGTGAACGTCCCGCTGCGCGAATTCGTCGCCCGGCCGCGCCCGTTCGTCCAGCACGAGGGCCTCGACGTGTTCGCCCTCGGCCAGGGGCAGGGCGCCGGCTTCTCCTTCGTCAGCGGCCACGCCACGTTGACGATGGCCCTCGCGGTCGGCGTGTTCCTCGCGCACCGCAGGCTCGGCCTGATCGGCATCGGCCTGGCCCTCACCGAGGGCCTGTGCCGCGTCTACATGGGCGTGCACTACCCGACCGACGTCATCGGCGGCTTCGCCCTGGGCACGGCCGCCGTGCTGCTCCTCGCGCCGCTCGCCATGGCCCTGCTGACCCCGGTGGTCCGCACGGTGGCCCGCACGCCCCGCCTCGGCCGGCTCGTCCGGGCCCGGGAACGGGTGGTGCCCCGGCCGGTGGAACTGGCCCAGCGGTCGGCGGAGAGCGACCTCGCGGCCTGATGCCGTGAGCCGGCCGGGTCCGACCGCGCCCTGACCCCGGCCCGCGTACGAGTCGCCGTGACGTCAGCCCGCGTACGAGTTCCACACCGCGAGCAGCCCCGCCAACAGCAGGCAGAGCCCCGCCGCGCCGAAGCAGAGCCGGACCGCCGCCGGACGGGGGCGTGGGGTCACCGGTCGCCGCCGGGGTCCGGGCCGTCGTCCCGGGTCGGCTCCTCGCGGCGGTAGCGGGAACGCAGCCACAGCCCGGTGGCCACGGCCGCGGCGGTGGTGACCCCGACGGCCAGCGCCACATCGGCCGGCCCGTCCGCCGAGCCCACGGGGCGGGCCCAGGCCGCGCCCGGGGTGAGCGCGATGATCAGGGCCCAGAGGAGGGCCGCGACGCGGGGAGCGGTTCCTGGCATGGGACCAGGGCATCCGCTCGCGCCCCGCCCGGCCACCCGGGCCGTCCGAACGGGCGACGCGCGCGGGTACGGGGCCGGGGCGGCTACCCCGCGGTGTGCCGGGTGGCGTCCCGTCTGGCCAGGTCACGGGAGCGGCGGGCGGGGCCCGTCCAACCGCAGCTGCAGACGGCCAGACAGAACGAGCCGCGTTCCGCGGTGCTCGTGGTGTGGCCGAGGGGTGGCTGTGCGGGGACCGCGGGGTGACGCGGCAGCGGCACTGCGGTAAACGGAGGGGCCAGGGTCGCCTTGGTGTGCGGATCCACGTCTCCACGGTACCCGGGCGCGCCCCCGTCCGGTACGGGCCCCGGCGGTCGGCGGCCCGTGACGGGAAACCCCGGACCTCGTTAACCGGAGCGGGTGGGGGCCTCGGGCAAGCAGGGTTCATGCGTTGGGGGTTGGCAGGCGATGGTGGTGCACCAGCACAGGCGGCGGCGCGGGCGTGCGGGTGAGGCGGTGGTCGCGGTCGGCATGGCGGTGACCGTGGCCGCGCTGGGCGCGTGCGGGGGCGGCGGATCCGGCGAGATCGCCGCGGGCGACGACGCCCGGGCGCCGCGCGACCCGGCCGCGGCGATCCGCGGGGCCGTCGACGCACTGGCCGGCGCCGGCAGCGCGCGGGCCCGTACGGCGATGGAGATGGCCACCGGCGGCACCCGGGTCACCATCCGGGGCGAGGGCGGCGTCGACTTCCGCAAGCGGATGGGCCAGCTCCTGGTGATGCTCCCGGCGGACGTGACGGGCAAGGCCGAGCACCGACCCATCACCGAACTCCTCGTCCCCGGCGCCCTCTACATGAAGAACCGCGGCGCGGGCGTCCCCGACGACAAGTGGGTCCGGGTCGACACCACCGCCCTCTCCGACGGGAACCTCGTCACCGGCGGAGCCACGGATCCGCTGACCGCCGTCGAGCTGCTGCGCGCCGCGCAGGGCGTCACGTACGTCGGTGAGGACGAGGTCGCGGGCACCAAGGTGTGGCACTACCAGGGGACGACGGACATCGGCGCGGCGGCGCGCAGTGCCTCGCCCGGGGTGAGGGAAGCCCTGGAAGCGGCGGCGAAAGGGTTCGGCAAGGACAGCGTCCCCTTCGACGTCTACCTCGACGAGGAGGGGCTGCTGCGCAAGGTCAGGCACCGTTTCACGTACGTCAAGAATGGCGTGATCGATGTCTCCTCGACCACGATGCTCTACGGGTTCGGCACCCCGGTCACCGTGGCATTGCCCGCAAGCGGGGACATTTTCGCCGGGAAGATCGCCGAGTAACCGGCCGGGCGGCCCGGACCGGTGCGTCCGGGCCATGGCCCCCTATCCGGAAATGGTCCATCCGTGTCATGCGCGCAACGGGGTGCGATCCCTACGCTGGGAGGCCCGGCGTCGACGGGCGATGACGGCAGAAAGAGGTGACACGCGTGACTCCTGCAGGCGGTACGACGGTGCAGGACCACGTGGCGCTCGCCGAGATCGAGCTGTGCGGTGAGTTGATCATCGCGGCGTCCGCCGCAGCGGAGGACCGGCTGAGCCAGGACCGGATCGACGAGGTCCTGATGGGCATCGGGTTCTGAGCGCGCTCCGAGGGCCCTGATCGGGTTCTGAGCGCCGCTCCACAAGGGCCCCTGGTCGATTCCGGGCGCGCGGCCGACGCGATCCGCCCGTGCCGGGCCTGCCGGGCCCCGCCCGGGTGGGACCGGGGGCGGGGCCGGTGGACGGCGGGCGGGCGTGTGGCGGCGTCTCAGGTGCGCAGGAGGCGGGCGATGGCCTTCGTGGCCTCCTCGACCTTGGCGTCGATGCCTTCCCCGCCCTTGACGGCCGCGTCCGCGACGCAGTGGCGCAGGTGTTCCTCCAGCAGTTGGAGGGCGAAGGACTGCAGGGCCTTGGTGCTCGCGGAGACCTGGGTGAGTATGTCGATGCAGTAGACGTCCTCGTCGACGAGCCGTTGCAGGCCCCTGATCTGGCCTTCGATGCGTCGCAGCCGCTTGAGGTGCTCGTCCTTCTGGTGGTGGTACCCGTGCACGGCCGGGACAGCGGCGGCGCCGGTGTCGGCTCCGGAACCTTCCGCCTCGATGGTCGTCATGCGTCCTCCCGTGGTCCGGATCGAGGGGTGTATACCCCTCATGGGTATAGGGTACTGGGCCCCGGCCGGCGGGGCGGGGGTCCGTGCGGCCCACTGTGCCTGATGGAGGACACTGGGGAACGGCCGGTTAGCCGTGGCCGGGGGATGCGCCTAGCATCAGCCTGACCGAACCCAATGCACCCCGAGGACCTCACGTGCGATTTCGTCTGACCCCCAGGGAGACGAGCTTCTACGACATGTTCGCCGCCTCCGCGGACAACATCGTCACGGGCTCCAAGCTCCTGATGGAACTGCTCGGAGCGGATCCCTCCGCCCGGGCCGAGATCGCGGAACGGATGCGGGCGGCGGAACACGCGGGGGACGACGCGACGCACGCGATCTTCCACCAACTGAACTCCTCCTTCATCACGCCGTTCGACCGCGAGGACATCTACAACCTCGCGTCGTGCCTCGACGACATCATGGACTTCATGGAAGAGGCGGTCGACCTGGTCGTCCTCTACAACGTGGAGGAGCTCCCCAAGGGCGTCGAGCAGCAGATCGAGGTCCTGGCGCGGGCCGCCGAGCTGACGGCCGAGGCCATGCCGCACCTGCGGACCATGGAGAACCTGACCGAGTACTGGATCGAGGTCAACCGCCTTGAGAACCAGGCGGACCAGATCCACCGCAAGCTGCTCGCCCAGCTCTTCAACGGCAAGTACGACGCCATGGAGGTGCTGAAGCTCAAGCAGATCGTCGACGTGCTCGAAGAGGCGGCCGACGCGTTCGAGCACGTTGCGAACACGGTGGAGACCATCGCGGTCAAGGAGTCCTGAACCACGTGGACACCTTTGCGCTGATCGTGACCATCGGTGTCGCGCTCGGCTTCACCTACACCAACGGCTTCCACGACTCCGCGAACGCCATCGCCACCTCCGTCTCGACGCGGGCCCTGACCCCGCGCGCGGCGCTCGCGATGGCCGCGGTGATGAACCTGGCGGGCGCCTTCCTCGGCAGCGGCGTGGCCAAGACGGTCAGTGAGGGTCTCATCGAGACGCCCCACGGCAACCGGGGCATGTGGATCCTCTTCGCGGCGCTGGTCGGCGCGATCGTCTGGAACCTGATCACCTGGTACTTCGGCCTGCCCTCGTCCTCCTCGCACGCGCTGTTCGGCGGCATGGTGGGCGCGGCCCTGGCCGGCGGCACCGAGGTGATCTGGTCCGGGGTGGTCGACAAGGTCGTCATCCCGATGTTCATCTCGCCGGTCGTCGGTCTCGTCGTCGGTTACCTGGTCATGGTGGCCATCCTGTGGATGTTCCGCCGGTCCAACCCGCACAAGGCCAAGCGCGGCTTCCGCATCGCGCAGACGGTGTCCGCGGCCGGCATGGCCCTGGGCCACGGCCTCCAGGACGCCCAGAAGACGATGGGCATCGTGATGATGGCCCTGGTCATCGCCGATGTGCAGGGCGCGGGCGACGCGATCCCGATCTGGGTCAAGATCGCGTGCGCGGTGATGCTGTCGCTCGGTACGTACGCGGGTGGCTGGCGCATCATGCGCACGCTCGGCCGCAAGATCATCGAGCTGGATCCGCCGCAGGGCTTCGCGGCGGAGACCACCGGCGCCTCGATCATGTTCGGCTCGGCGTTCCTCTTCCACGCGCCGATCTCCACCACGCACGTGATCACCTCGGCGATCATGGGTGTGGGCGCGACCAAGCGGATCAACGCGGTCCGCTGGGGTGTCGCGAAGAACATCATCCTCGGCTGGTTCATCACCATGCCGGCCGCGGCCCTGGTCGCCGCGGTCAGCTTCTGGATCGTGAACCTGGCCTTCGTCGGCTAGGCCTTCGGCCGTCGGCGTCCCGGTACGAAAGCGGGCCGGCTCCCCCCACCCAGGGGGAGTCGGCCCTTTTCCTTTCGCCTTGCGGTGGCACCGCCATGCAGCACCGCAGGACGTTTCGTCCATCCCGTGTCTAGCCGAAGCGGCCCGAGATGTAGTCCTCGGTCGCCTGGACGGACGGGTTGGAGAAGATCCGGTCCGTGTCGTCGATCTCGATGAGCTTGCCCGGCTGACCGACGGCGGAGAGGTTGAAGAAGGCGGTGCGGTCCGAGACGCGGGCCGCCTGCTGCATGTTGTGCGTCACGATGACGATCGTGAAGCGCTCCTTCAGCTCGCCGATCAGGTCCTCGATGGCGAGGGTGGAGATCGGGTCGAGGGCGGAGCAGGGCTCGTCCATCAGCAGGACCTGGGGCTCGACCGCGATGGCGCGGGCGATGCACAGGCGCTGCTGCTGACCGCCGGAGAGGCCGGAGCCGGGCTTGTTCAGGCGGTCCTTGACCTCGTTCCAGAGGTTGGCGCCCTGGAGGGACTTCTCGACGATCTCGGCGAGTTCGGACTTCTTGAACGAGCCGTTCAGGCGCAGGCCCGCCGCCACGTTGTCGAAGATCGACATGGTGGGGAAGGGGTTCGGGCGCTGGAAGACCATGCCGACGGTGCGCCGGACCGCGACCGGGTCGACGCCGGCGCCGTAGAGGTTCTCGTCGTCCAGCAGGACCTTGCCCTCGACGCGGCCACCGGGGGTGACCTCGTGCATCCGGTTCAGGGTCCGCAGGAAGGTGGACTTGCCGCAGCCGGAGGGGCCGATGAAGGCCGTCACCGAGCGGGGTTCGACGGTCATCGAGATGTCGTCGATGGCCTTGTGGGTGCCGTAGAAGGCGGACAGTCCGCTGACGTCGATTCGCTTCGCCATGAGGGGTCACTTCGCTTTCAGGTGGTCACGAGCGGCGGAGCCGCACAACGGGCTCGCTTTTAGCGACCGGTCTTCGGGGCCTTCCAGCGGGCGATGCCGCGGGCCACCAGATTGAGGATCATGACGAAGGCGATCAGGACGAGCGCTGCGGCCCATGCCCGGTCGTAGGAGGCTTCACTGCCGACCTTGTACTGCTCCCAGATGTAGAGCGGGAGCGAGGACTGGGCGCCTTCGAAGGGGTTGCCGTTGATCAGCTGGGAGCCGAACACCAGCAACATGATCGGGGCGGTCTCGCCGGCGATGCGTGCCACTGCCAGCATGACACCCGTCGAGATGCCGCCGATCGCGGTGGGGAGCACGACCTTGAGGATCATGCGCCACTTCGGCACGCCGAGGGCCAGCGCGGCCTCGCGCAGCTCGTTCGGGACGAGCTTGAGCATCTCCTCGGTGGAGCGGACCACGACCGGCATCATCAGGATCGACAGCGCCATGGCGCCGGCGAAGCCGGAGGGGCCGAAGCCGAGCATCAGGTTCCAGGTCGTCAGGATGAACAGACCCGCGACGATGGAGGGGATGCCGGTCATCACGTCGACGAAGAAGGTGACGGCCTTGGCGAGCGAGCCCCGGCCGTACTCGACCAGGTAGACGGCGGTCAGCAGACCGACGGGCGCGGCGATCAGGGTGGCCAGGCCGACCTGCTCGATGGTGCCGAGCAGCGCGTGGTAGACGCCGCCGCCCTCCTCGAAGCTGGTCACGCCGTTCATGGAGTGGCCGAGGAAGTCCGCGTCGAGGATGCCGATGCCGCGGCTGATCGTGGTCCACAGCAGTGAGAGCAGCGGGATGACGGCCAGGATGAAGCAGACCCAGACGACGGAGGTGGCGACGCGGTCCTTGGCCTGGCGGCGGTTCTCGACGATCGCGCTGGCCGTGTACGTGATGGCCACGAACAGGAGGGCCGCGATCAGGCCCCACTGGACCTTGCTGTGCAGGTCGAAGACCAGACCGGTGCCGGAACCGAGGACGGCCGACAGGACGGCGATGCCGGCCGGGGACCAGCGGGGCAGGCCGCCCCGGGTGAGGGAGGCGGGTGCGGCGGACTTGCGGTCCCGTACGGGACGCGGGTCCTGCAGTGCGTGGCTCATCAGGCGTTCGCCCCCGAGAACTCCTTGCGGCGGGCGATGATGATGCGCGCGGCGCCGTTGACCAGCAGGGTGAGCAGGAAGAGGACCAGACCGGAGGCGATCAGCGCGTCCCGGCCGAACTCGTTGGCCTCGTCGAACTTCGCGGCGATGTTCTGCGCGAAGGTGCCGCCGCCCGGGTTCAGGACGTGGAACGAGATCAGGAAGCTCGGGGAGAGGACGGTGGCCACGGCCATGGTCTCGCCGAGCGCGCGGCCGAGGCCGAGCATCGAGGCGGAGATGACGCCGGAGCGGCCGAAGGGCAGCACCGACATGCGGATGACCTCCCAGCGGGTCGCGCCGAGGGCCAGGGCGGCTTCCTCGTTCATGCGCGGGACCTGGAGGAAGACCTCGCGGCTGACGCTGGTCACGATCGGCAGGATCATGATCGCGAGCAGGATGCCGACGGTGAAGAGCGAGCGGGCGACGCCGACCTGGGTCTTGTCGAAGAGGTAGGTCCAGCCCAGGAACTCGTCGAGCCAGAGGTTCAGCCCGCCCAGTTGCGGCACCAGGAACAGGGCGCCCCAGATGCCGTAGACGATCGACGGCACGGCGGCCAGCAGGTCGACCACGTAGGCGAGGGGCGCGGCCAGCTTGCGCGGCGCGTAGTGCGAGATGAACAGGGCGATGCCGACGGCGATCGGAACCGCGATGACCATCGCGATGATCGAGCTGACGACGGTGCCGAAGAGCAGGACGGCGATGCCGAAGACGGGCGGGTTGGCGGACGCGTTCCAGTCGAAGGTGGTGAGGAAGTTGCCCTCGTTCTTCGACAGTGCGATGCCGGCGCGGTAGGTGAGGAAGATGGCGATCGACGCCATGATCACCAGGAGCAGGATCCCGGAGCCCTTGGAGAGCCCGGCGAAGATCTTGTCACCGGCGCGGCCGGTGGACCTTCCGCTCTTGGAGACAGGCGGAGCCGTGTCTATCTGGGTGGGTGTGGTGGAAGCCATGGTCTTTCCGGTCTGAGTGGGGGCAGGCCCCCTGGCGGCGGTGCACCGGATCCCCCCGGGTGGAAGGGGGAAGGTCCCCGGACGCCGGGCGGATCGGACGGGATCCACCCGGCATCGCGGGGGTCAGGACTAGGCCAGCGACTTGATGACTTCGCGGACCTTGGTGTTGATCTCGGCCGGGATCGGCGCGTAGCCGTTCTCGGTGAGGACCTTCTGGCCCGCGTCCGAGGCGGTGTACTCCAGGAAGGACTTCACGGTGCCGAGCGTCTCGGGCTTGTTGCCCTTGTCGCAGACGACCTCGTACGTGACCAGGACGATCGGGTACGCGCTCTCGGCCTTGGTGGTGTAGTCGAGCTTCAGCGCCAGGTCGGAGCCGGTGCCGGCGATCTTGGCGGCGGCGATGGCCTTGGAGGCGTTCTCGCCGGTGGCCTTGACCGGGGTGCCGGCGCCGGTGTTCACGTCGACCGTCTTGATGCTCTGCGAGCTGGCGTAGGAGAGCTCGAAGTAGCCGATCGCGCCGTCGACGGCCTTGACCTGGGAGGCGACGCCGGCCGAGCCGGAGGCGGCCTGGCCACCGGGGGCCGGCCACTTCTTCGAGGCCTCGTAGGACCAGGCGTCGGGGGCGGCGGCCTTGAGGTACTTGCCCAGGTTCTCGGTGGTGCCCGAGTCCTCGGAGCGGTGGAAGGCCTGGATGGCGGTGGAGGGAAGCGTGACGCCGGGGTTCAGCTTCTTGATCGCCTCGTCGTCCCACTTCTTGATCTTGTCGTTGAAGATGTTGGCGATCGTGGCGGCGTCGAGGTTCAGCTTGTCGACGCCGGCGACGTTGAAGCCGAGCGCGATCGGGCCACCGACCATCGGCAGGTTGACGCCCTGGCCGCCGGTGCAGATCTTCTTCGACTCCTCGAGCTGGTCGGGCTTGAGCGCCGAGTCCGAACCGGCGAAGCCGACGGTGCCCTGGTTGAAGGCCACGATGCCCTCACCGGAGGAGGAGGACTTGTAGTTCACCTCGACGCCGGAGCAGGCGGCCATGTAGTTCTTGACCCACAGGTCGACCGCGTTCTTCTGCGCGGAGGAGCCGGATGCCAGGAGCTTCCCCTTGGCCCCGTCGCACTTGACGTCGCCCGGCGCGGGCGCCGCGGCCCGCGAGGAGCCGTCGGTGCCGGTCTTCGTGTTGTCGTCCGAGCCGCACGCCGTGAGGACCAGGGCGCCGGACACGACAAGCGCGCCGAGGGCGGAGGCACGAAGCATGTTCTTGCGCTGAAGCTTCACTGTTTCGGGTGTTCCTTCCGGGGAGCCGCCGGCCGCTTTCTGTGTCGGGGCGGCGTGCGAGGAGGACTACGGGTTCGCCCGACGCGGCCGCCGCGGTTTTCCGTCCGGCTCGCACCTTGCAGTACCGAAACTAGGCAGAACAGGTGAAGCCGTCGACGGCGCTTGGTGAACGGCGAGTGAACCGTGGCGGGCGGGCCGGTGCGGATGGGGTGGTTTGTACCCGGACGTAACGGGACGTTATCCGCCCGTTATCCTGCCGTGACTTTCGCCGGCGCGTCAACGCGGTCGGACCGGGGTGGGTGGCCGGAAAGGGGCGGTCGGACGCCGCCGACCCCGGGAAAACGCCGCCGCCCGACGGATTTCGTCGGGCGGGGCGAGGGGGCGCGGGGCGGCCGGTTCAGGCCGGCAGGGGGTGCCAGGCGGCGTGGAAGGTGTGGCGGGCCGCCAGGGCCGCGTGCCGCTGGTCGGCGTGCAGCACCCCCAGGGCGTACGCCGTCGCCGGGGCGATCCGGGGGGTGCGGGCGGCCGTCGCCGAGGCGGTGGCCGCGTCGGAGGCGTCGCGGTGCACGTCCAGGGCGGCGCCCGCCGCCACCAGCCGGGCCACGTCGTCACCGAGGGCCTCCCGGGCGTACCGGTGGACCCGCAGCAGGCGGCGCACCTCGTGCCAGGCGCCGTCCTCGTGGGCCGAGTACGGGGTCTGCGGCGTGGCCGGCAGGGCGGTGACGGCCGCGTCGAGCCGGCCCTCGGTGACCGCAGCCAGCGGGACCAGTACCTCCGTCACCCGGCCGCGGGCCGCCACCGGGTCCAGCGGCACCTCCGAGGCGAGCACCGCGACGGCGTCGGCGACCGCGTGGAAGCGGGCCGAGCCGAGCGCCTGGAGGGTGGTGGAGTGGGCGCGGGTGCGCGCCAGCGTGAGCTGGCGCTCCAGCAGGGCGCCCGCCCGCGCCGAGCCCACCGTGAGCGCCCCCGACGTGGCGACGCCGCCGCGCGGCGCCGGTACCTCGGGGGCCGCCGAGAGCCGCTGGAGGGCGTCCAGCAGGCGCGACAGCCGGGCGGCGTACGCGTGCTCGTCGGCCAGGGTCGAGGACAGCCACACCAGCTCGGTGCGCAGCCCGTCGGCCCAGCCGGGCTCGGTCACCACCCGGAAGGTGCTCAGGGAGCCGGCGATGCGGCGCGCGGCCCCCCGAAGGCCGCGCGCCGCCTGCCCGCTCTCCGCGGAGTCCGGGCCGCTCCCGGTGCTCTCCTCGTGCAGGCGCAGGGCGCGCAGGAACGCGGTGGCCTGGGAGCGCAGGTACGGGGCGAGTACGTCCCCCGCGGTCGGGTCATGGTTTGGCTGAGCCACGCCGGCGCCTCCGGGCGTCTATGAGCATCTCCTGGACGTGCTGAAGCGGCTGGCCCTCGGCGTCGGTGCTGTGCCGGGTCCATTCGCCGTCCGGACCCAGGTGCCAGGAGGAGGTGGCGTCGGACATGCCGGTCTCCAGCATCCGGTCCAGTGCCGCGCGGTGTGCGGGGTCGATGACCCGCACCAGGGCCTCGATGCGGCGGTCGAGGTTGCGGTGCATCATGTCGGCGCTGCCGATCCACACCTCCGGTTCGCCGCCGTTGGCGAAGGCGAAGACGCGGGAGTGCTCCAGGAAGCGGCCGAGGATCGAGCGGACCCGGATGTTCTCCGACAGTCCCGGGACGCCGGGACGCACCGCGCAGATGCCGCGGACCCAGATGTCGACGGGGACACCGGCCCGGGCGGCCCGGTAGAGGGAGTCGATGAGGGCCTCGTCGACGATCGAGTTCATCTTCAGCCGGACGTACGCGGGCCGGCCGGCGCGGTGGTGGTCGGCCTCCTTGTCGATGCGCGAGATCAGTCCGTCGCGCAGCGACTTCGGGGCGGTCAGCAGCCGGCGGTAGGTCTCGCGGCGCGAGTAGCCGGACAGCCGGTTGAACAGGTCGGAGAGGTCGGCGCCGACCTGCGGGTCGGCGGTGAGCAGGCCGAGGTCCTCGTACAGCCGGGCGGTCTTGGGGTGGTAGTTGCCGGTGCCGACGTGCGCGTAGCGGCGCAGGTTGTCGCCCTCCTGGCGGACCACGAGGGAGAGCTTGCAGTGGGTCTTGAGCCCGACGAGGCCGTAGACGACGTGGCAGCCGGACTCCTCCAGCTTGCGCGCCCACTTGATGTTGGCCTGTTCGTCGAAGCGGGCCTTGATCTCGACGAGGACGAGGACCTGCTTGCCGGATTCGGCCGCGTCGATCAGGGCGTCGACGATCGGGGAGTCGCCCGAGGTCCGGTACAGCGTCTGCTTGATCGCCAGGACGTCCGGGTCGGCGGCGGCCTGTTCCAGGAAGGCCTGCACGGACGTGGAGAAGGAGTCGTACGGGTGGTGCAGCAGGACGTCCCGCTCGCGCAGCGCGGCGAAGATGTCCGGCGCGGACGCCGACTCGACCTCGGCGAGGTCGCGGTGCGTGCCCGCGACGAACTTCGGGTACTTCAGCTCCGGCCGGTCCAGGGAGGAGATCCCGAAGAGGGCGGTCAGGTCCAGCGGCCCGGGCAGCGGGTACACCTCGGCGGCGGACACCTTGAGCTCCTGGACGAGCAGGTCCAGCACGCCGGGGTCGATGGACTCCTCGACCTCCAGGCGCACGCCCGGCCCGAAGCGGCGCCGCATGAGCTCCTTCTCCAGGGCCTGGAGGAGGTTCTCGGCGTCGTCCTCCTCGACCTCCAGGTCCTCGTTGCGGGTCACCCGGAACATGTGGTGCGCGAGCACCTCCATGCCGGGGAACAGCTCCTCCAGGTGCGCGGCGATGACGTCCTCCAGCGGGACGTAGCGCTGCGGGGAGGCCTCCAGGAAGCGGGCGAGGAGCGGCGGGACCTTGACCCGGGCGAAGTGGCGGTGGCCGCTGACCGGGTTGCGGACGACGACGGCCAGGTTCAGGGAGAGGCCGGAGATGTACGGGAAGGGGTGCGCGGGGTCCACGGCCAGCGGCGTGAGCACCGGGAAGATGTGGTTGCGGAACAGTGTGAAGAGGCGGGCCTGCTCCTTCTCGGTGAGGTCGGGCCACCGGATGAGGTGGACGCCCTCCTCGGCGAGCTGCGGGGCTATGTCCTGCTGGTAGCAGGCGGCGTGCCGGGCCATGAGCTCGCGCGAGCGGGTCCAGATCAGGTCCAGGACCTCGCGGGGTTGCAGGCCCGAGGCCGAACGGGTGGCGACGCCCGTCGCGATGCGGCGCTTCAGGCCGGCGACGCGGACCATGAAGAACTCGTCGAGGTTGCTCGCGAAGATCGCCAGGAAGTTCGCGCGCTCCAGGAGCGGGGTGTTCGGGTCCTCCGCGAGCTCCAGGACGCGTTCGTTGAAGGCCAGCCAGCTGCGCTCCCGGTCGAGGAACCGGTTGGCGGGCAGCTCGCCCGTACCGTCCTTGTCCTCGTACGCGTCGAGGTCGGCGTCCAGGTCCGGATCCAGGCCGCCGGGGCGGTGGGCGGCGATGGAGCCCAGGCGTGCCTTCACCGCGGCGGCGCTGTTCGCGGACGGGTGGGAGGGGTGCTGGGCGGGGACCTCGCTGGGGCCTGCGCTGGGCTTCTGGCTCATGCCTCCATTCTTCCGCGCACGAGGCAGGACAGGCGCGTCGGAAGCGTCTGCTGTCAGTCGGAGTCGGGGCTGCATGACCGGAGACTGGCAAGCGCGTTTGAATGCCCGGTTAATGGCGTATGGCTTCCAGTCTCTTTCCGGAGCCGCCTTGGGCCGTTCGAGGGGCTCACGGCCCGGCGCACCGGGCCGTGAGGGGCGGTGTCCCGGGCCGCCGGATCCCGTCCAGGGGCGCCGGCGGCCCGTCCGGTCAGCTCTCGGTGCGGTACATCAGGTCGACCTCGTGGGTGGTGAAGCCGAGGCCCTCGTACACGGCCAGGGCCGCCGGGTTGTCGGCGTCGACGTAGAGCATCGCGGTGGGCAGGCCGGACGCCGCGAGGTGGCGCAGGCCGATGGCGGTCAGGGCCTTGCCCAGGCCGCCGCCCTGCGCGCCCGGCCGGACCCCGACGACGTAGACCTCGCCGAGCCGCTCCGCCTCGTGCACCTTCGTCCAGTGGAAGCCGACCAGCTCACCGTCGCGCTCGGCGAGGAAGAAGCCCTTCGGGTCGAACCACGGCTGCGCGATCCGGTCGTCCAGGTCCCGCTGCGTCAGTGACCCCTGCTCGGGGTGGTGGGCGAAGGCCGCCGCGTTCACGGCGAGCCAGGCCGCGTCGTCCGTGCCCGGGACGAAGCCGCGCACCGTCACGCCGGCCGGCAGGGCCGGATCGGGCAGCGGGTCGCCGGTGGTCAGGGGGCGCCGGAGTTGGCGCAGCTCGCGGAAGAGGGTCAGTCCGAGCACCTGGGCCAGGTGCCGGGCGGCGGACTTGCCGCCGTGGGCCCATACCCGGATCCGCTTGCCGGAGGCGTTCAGGAGGGCCGAGCCGAGGGCCCGGCCGTGGCCGCGGCCGCGCAGCGCGGGGTGCACGACGAGCTCGGCGGCGGGTGCCTCCACCGGGTCGGTGTCCTCCAACTGCCCGTACGCGGCGAGCCGGGTGCCGTCGCTCAGGAGGAAGTGCCGGATGCCCTCGCGCGGTCCGCCGCGCAGCTGGATCCGCCCTTGCTCGGACACCGCGGTGGTGCCGTCGGTGCGGGCCGCTTCCGCGATCAGCTCCAGCACGGAGTCGGCTTGTTCCTCCGTCAGCTCGTCGAGGGTCTGAATCTGCCGTCCCGGCTCCAGGGCCGCTGCTGCGTCAGTCATGCGACGAGCCTACGACCGCGGCCCGCGGTTGCGTGTCCCGCAGGTCCGGACCGGGGTCCCACCGGTGCCGGAACGCCTGCGTAACCAGCTCGCAACCCGTTACCCCCTGTCGTGCTACGCGCGTTGACAATAAGCTGCGGCGGACCTCCCAACTTGTCTCGCTGTCCACAAAGGGGACTACATGTCAGCGACGCCACAACGGCCCCGCACGGCCCGCCGGTTGACCCTCACCGCACTCGCCCTCACGGCCGGTGCCGGAGCCATGGTCGCCGCGGCGCTGCCGGCCGGAGCCGCGAGTGGTGGCGGTGCGGCCAAGAGCCGGACCGTCGACGTGCAGATGCTGTCGTTCAACGACTTCCACGGCACGCTGGAGCCCCCGCAGGGCTCCTCGGGCACGGTGAGCGAGCGACAGGCCGACGGCACCACCAAGGCCATACCGGCAGGCGGCGTGGAGTACCTCGCGACCAGCCTGCGCGAAGCCCGCAAGGGGCACGAGTACTCGGTCACGGCCGCGGCCGGTGACATGATCGGCGGCAGCCCGATGCTGTCGGGGCTCTTCCACGACGAGCCGAGCATCGAGGCGCTGAACAAGATCGGCCTGGACGTGTCCAGCGTCGGCAACCACGAGTTCGACGAGGGCCGCACCGAGCTGCGCCGCATGTCGTACGGCGGCTGCCACCCGGTCGAGGGCTGCTTCGAGTACGGCAAGACGTTCACCGGAGCGCAATTCCAGTACCTCGCGGCCAATGTGACGGACGACAGGACCAAGCGTCCGATGATGTCCCCCACCTTCGTGTGGAAGAAGGGGGACGTGAAGATCGGCTTCATCGGCGTCACCCTGGAGGGCACGCCGGACGTCGTCACCGCCGAGGGCGTCAAGGGCCTGACGTTCGGCGACGAGGTCGAGACGATCAACAAGTACGCCGCCGAGCTGAACAAGCAGGGCGTGAAGTCGATCGTCGCGCTGATCCACGAGGGCGGTCTGCCCGCGAACGGCGCGTACAACTACGACTGCGACGCTCCGGGCGCCGGCGCCGGCATCTCGGGTGCCATCGTCGACATCGCCAAGAACGTCGACGCGAAGGTCGACGCGCTGGTGACCGGCCACACGCACCAGGCCTACAGCTGCACCATCCCGGACCCGGCGGGCAACCCGCGCACGGTCACCTCGGCCGCCTCGCTCGGCCGGCTGTACACGGACACCACGCTCACCTACGACCGGCAGACCAAGGACATCGTCCGCACGCCGGTCGCGGCGCCGAAGCCGGTCAACAAGCTCGTCACCCGTGAGCAGCCCAAGGCCGCCGACATGACCGAGCTGATCCGGCGCTGGAACGAGCTGGCGGCCCCGGTCGCCAACCGTCCGCAGGGCTTCATCTCGGCGGACATCCCGGGCCGCGGTTCGCCGGAGTTCGAGAAGCCGCTCGGTGACCTGATCGCCGACGCGCAGCTGGAGGCGCTGGCCCCCGCCGACAAGGGCGGCGCGGAGCTGGCGATCATGAACCCGGGCGGCATCCGCGCCGACCTCGCCCACAAGGCCTCCGGGGCCGAGGGCGACGGCGTGGTGACCTACGGGGAGTCCTTCACGGTCCAGCCGTTCACCAACATGATGAACGTGGTCGACCTGACCGGCGCGCAGCTCGTCACCGCGCTCCAGCAGCAGGTCACCGGAGCGGTCAACGGCCCGAACCCGAAGATCCTCCAGGTCTCGAAGGGCTTCACCTACACCCTCGACATGACGAAGGCGGGCGCGGACCGCATCGTCGTCGACTCGGTGCGGCTGAACGGTGCGCCGATCGACCCGGCCCGCACCTACCGGGTCGCGATGAACGAGTTCCTCGCGGGCGGCGGTGACGGCTTCACCGTCCTGAAGGAGCACAAGAACAAGCTGGTGGGCGCGTCCGACCTGGACTGCTTCAACGCCTACCTGGCGAACAACTCCTCGGAGGCGGCCCCGATCGCCCCGCCGGCGGCGAACCGGATCACCGTCATCAAGTAACTCCCGTACGCGGGCGCCAGTGAGGGGCGGTGGGCCGATGGCCCGCCGCCCCTCCGGCGTTACCGCGGCCCCTCCGGCGTCACCGCGGCGCGTACGAGGTCACCGCGGCCCGTACGAGGCACCGCGGGCCCCGAGGGGTCAGCGCCGCCCGTCCAGGTACTCCGCGACGGCCCGGTGGAAGCCCTTCGGGTCGCTGAAGGGGACGAAGTGGTCGCCGTCCAGCCGGGTGTACGAGGTCCCCGGCCGCCGGGCCACCATGGCGTCGGCCTGCTCCTGGGGCAGCGCCTGACTCTGCGCGGCGTGGATGAGGAGCGCCGGGCAACGGCTGCCGAGCCAGGCGTCCCAGTGGTCGCCGGCGCACCCCGCGATCGAGTCGAGCTGGTCCCGGGGGTGGAACGGCATCCGCCAGCCGGAGCCGTCGGGCAGCTTGCGCAGGGCGGCGCCGACGATTTGGCCGCCCACCGGCCCGGCCGCGGCCAGCAGTTCCCCGGTGGTCGGCGCGGTGTAGGGCAGGCCGTCGAGGAAGGAGAACCAGTTCGCCTCGCCGGGGCGGACCTCGACGGCGGCGTCGACGTTGATGAGGGTGTGGATCCGGGTGGGGTGACGGGCGGCCAGGTAACAGGCGTTGTACCCGCCCAGCGAGTAGCCGAGCAGGGCCACGGGCTCGTCCAGGCCGAGGTGGTCGAGGAGGGCGACGGCGTCGGCCACGTAGCCCTCGCGGTCGTACGCCGGGGCCCGGTCGGAGTCGCCGTGGCCGCGCTGGTCGGGGGCGATGACCCGCCAGCGGTCCCCGAGCTCCTCGGCGAGGGCCTTGAAGGCGATCCCTTCGGACATCCCGCCGTGCAGGGCGAGCAGCGGGCGGCCGGGGCCGCCGAAGTCCCGGTAGGAGAGGGTGCGGTCGTCGATCTTCAGCTCGTGACGCATGGTCGGTGCCTTCCGGGGCCGGTGGATCTTTCGATGTCCGCAGCCTGCCAGGAATTGGGCAGGTGCGCAATACGTACGTGTAGGGCGGTTGCCCAAATCGGGACGCGGCTACCATCCCGGCATGGGAAATCGCGAGGACCTGCTGGCCGGAGCCCGGCGCTGCCTGGAGGAGAAGGGCTACCTGCGCACGACCGTGCGCGACATCGCCTCGGCGGCGCAGGTGAGCATGGCCGCGATCGGCTACCACTACGGATCCCGCGAGGCCCTGCTCAACCAGGCCCTCTTCGCCGCCATGGACGACTGGGCGGCCGGCTCCGGCCGGCTCGCCGGCGAGGGCGACACCGCCGAGGCCCGGTACGTCGACACCTGGGACCGCAAGATCCGGGACTTCGGCGAGCTGCGCTGGCTGTGGATCGCCAACATCGAGGCCTTCGTGCACGCCCAGTCCTCGCCCGAACTGCTGGCCGCGCTCGCCGAGGGCCAGCGCCGCTCCCGGCGGATGGTGGCCGCGGCGCTGGCCGGGGTGGCCGAGGAGGCCGTCACGGAGGAGGACGTACGCGGCCTCGGCTCGGTGCACCTCGCACTGCTCAGCGGGGTGATGGTGCAGGCCCTCACCGACCCGGAACGCGCGCCCGACGGCCGCGCGCTCGCCCAAGGCCTGCGCAGGATGGCCGAGTTGCTCGACGAACCCGTTTCTACCGACGGGTAGCAAACGCGCCGCCGGCACGCCATAATCCCGTCCCATCACCGGGTCGACAAAGGGGTGGACATGGGCGTGGCACTGGACCGGCGGACCTTCCTGACCGGGGCGGGAGCCCTGGCGGCCGTGACCGCCGTGGGACTGGGGACGGCAGCGCCCGCCTCCGCCCGCGCCCTCGGCACCTCGGACTGGATGGCCGGCCTCGCCGACTCCACCCCGCTCCAGCGGATGACCATCCCCGGCACGCACGACTCCGGCGCCCGCAAGGGCGGCCTCTACGTCGCCTGCCAGAACACCTCGATCGCCCAACAGCTCGACGCCGGCATCCGCTTCCTCGACGTCCGATGTCGGGTCACGGGCGGGTCGTTCGCCATCCACCACGGATCGTTCTTCCAGGACCTGATGTTCGGTGACGTGCTCGTCGCCTGCTGGAACTTCCTCGCCGCGCACCCCTCCGAGACCGTCCTGATGCGGGTCAAGCAGGAGTACTCCGGCGAGAGCGACGCCACCTTCCGCGCGGTCTTCGACGACTACCTCGACCAGCGCGGTTGGCGGCCGCTGTTCCGGATCGCCGACGCGCTGCCGTCCTCGCTCGGCGCCGCCCGCGGCAAGGTGGTGCTCCTCGCCGACAACGGCGGCCTGCCCGGCCTGCGGTACGCCGACGGCAACGTCTTCGACGTCCAGGACGACTGGAACGCCGAACCCTTCGCCAAGCGCGGCAGGATCGAGAACCACTTCCGGCGGGCCGTGCAACAGCCCGGCAAGCTGTTCGTGAACTACGTCAGCACCGCGGCGTACATGCCGCCGCGCTGGAACTCCGACCGGCTGAACCCGCAGGTCCACGGCTTCGTGGACGGCGGCGAACTGGCCGGCCGGACCGGCCTCGGAATCGTTCCGATGGACTTCCCCAACACCCGGTCCGGCCTGGTCGAATCACTGATCCGGCACAACTGACCCCTCGGGCGGCGGCACCGGCGCCCCCGGGACGCGGAGCACCGCCTCCGTACCGGGTCCGCCGTCGGCCGCCGCCCGCAACTCGGCGGTGCCGCCGGCGCGGTGGACCGTACGGGCCACGATCGACAGGCCCAGGCCGCTGCCGGGCAGCGCGCGGGCCGAGGGGGAGCGCCAGAACCGTTCGAAGACGTGGGGCAGGTCCTCCGCCGGGATGCCCGGTCCGTGGTCGCGCACCGTCAGCACGCCCGCCCGCAGCGACACCTCGACGGCGCCGCCGGGCGGGCTGAACTTCACCGCGTTGTCCAGCACGTTGACCACCGCCCGCTCCAGCGCCGCCGCCTCGCCCCGGACGTACCAGGGCTCCAGGTCGGAGCCGAACCGCAGCTCCGGACCGCGCAGCCGGGCCCGGGACAGCGCGGTACCGGCGATGTCGTGCAGGGCCACCACCCCGAGCGGGGCGTGCGGGGCAGCGTCAGGCCGGGACAGTTCCTGGAGGTCCCCGATCAGCGCGGCCAGCTCCGTCATCTGCGCCTTCACCGAGGCCAGCAGCTCCCGCCGGTCCTCGGGCGGGATGGCCCGGCCGGTGTCCTCGCTGCGGGCCAGCAGCTCGATGTTCGTGCGCAGCGAGGTCAGCGGCGTGCGCAGCTCGTGCCCGGCGTCGGCGATCAACTGGGCCTGCCGCTCCTGGGAGGAGGCCAGCGCCGCCGTCATCGAGTTGAAGGACCGCGACAGCCGGGCGATCTCGTCGTCTCCCTCGTCGGGGATCCGTACGGTGAGGTCCTCGGTCCGGGCGACGTGCTCGACGGCCGCGGTCAGCTCGTCGACCGGCCGCAGCCCCGTGCGGGCCACCCACAGGCCGGCCGCGCCCGCGCCCACGATGCCGATGCCCGACACCACGAGCAGGATCCAGGCCAGCGTCGACAGCGGATCGTCCACGTCCGCGGCCGGCTTGGCGATGGAGATCCCGAAGTACTGGCCGGCGGGCGTCTGCCGCTTCAGCGTCAGGACGCGCATCTCGACGCCGTCACCGGTCCGCACGTCGTGCAGGGTCTCCTCCCGCACGCCCGCCGCGATCTCCTTGTCCACGGCGGTGACCGGCAGTCCGGTCCGTCCGCTCACCCAGCAGCGCGTGCCGTCGGCCAGCACGAGCTGTACGGTCGCGCCCAGGTTCTCGGCGACCTGCTGCTCCGGTTGCCGCACCCGGGTCACGCAGCCGTCGCGCAGCGTCCGGCCCACCTCGGCGCTCACGTCCGTCGCCATCAGCGACCGGTCGAGCTGCTCGCTGAGCTGCGACTTCACCATCACCCAGGACACACCGGCGACGGCCGCGACGGCCACCGCCACCGCGACCGTCACCAGCAGCGCGATCCGTGAGCGTAGCGGCAGGGCGCGGAACCGGGCGGCCGGCGTCACTCGGGACCGCCGTCGCCCTGGCGCAGCACGTAGCCCACCCCGCGCACGGTGTGCACCAGGCGGGGCTCGCCGCCCGCCTCGGTCTTGCGGCGCAGGTACATCACGTACACGTCCAGGGAGTTGGAGCTGGGCTCGAAGTCGAAGCCCCAGACGGTCTTGAGGATCTGCTCGCGGGTCAGGACCTGGCGCGGGTGCGCGAGGAACATCTCCAGCAGGGTGAACTCGGTACGGGTCAGCTCCACCGGCCGCCCGCCCCGGACGACCTCGCGGGTCGCGAGGTCCATGCGCAGGTCGCCGAAGGCCAGCGTGTCCTCGTGGTCGCCGCCCCCGCCCGGCCGCGGCGCGGCGTAGGCGCTGCGGCGCAGCAGGGCGCGGACGCGGGCGAAGAGCTCGTCCAGCTCGAACGGCTTGACGAGGTAGTCGTCGGCGCCCGCGTCGAGGCCGGTGACGCGGTCGCCGACGGTGTCGCGGGCGGTGAGCATCAGGATCGGCGTGACGGCGCCGGCGGCGCGCAGCCGGCGGGCCGCCGTCAGTCCGTCCATGCGGGGCATCTGGATGTCCAGGACGATCAGGTCCGGGGCGTAGGAGTCGGCCCGCTCCAGCGCGTCGAGGCCGTCCACCGCGGTCCGGACGTCGTACCCCTCGAAGGCGAGGCTGCGGCGCAGGGCCTCGCGCACGGCCGGCTCGTCGTCGACGACGAGGATGCGCTGCTGGTCGCCTTCGGCGGCGTTCATCTCGGGTCCCCCAAGGGTGCGGTGGTCGGCCATGGCATGCGGTGCGTGACGGCGCTTCCCAGCGTCGCACGGGCCGGCCGGTGGAGGTCTCAGGAGACCGACGGCCGATCGATGGCCGTCGGGGGCCGTCGTGTGACGGGCTCAGAAGGAGGTGCCGAAGCCGTCCGTGCCGGTGCCGCTGCCGTTGCCGTTGTCGCCCGAACCGTTGCCGGTCCCGTTGCCGCCCGAGCTGTTTCCGCTGCCGCCGGCGCGCAGCGAGTCGAGGTCGGCCTTGATGGTGTTGACCGGGATCGCGAAGCCCAGGCCGACGCTGCCGGCGCTCGAACTGTCCGAGGAGGGGGAGTAGATCGCGGACGGCATGCCGACGATCTCGCCGTTCATGTTGACCAGCGCGCCGCCGGAGTTGCCCGGGTTCAGCGAGGCGTCCGTCTGGATGGCCTTGTACGAGGTGGTGTTCGAGCCGGGGTCCCCGTTGAACTGCTGACCGTCGTACGAGAACGGCCAGCCGCCCTGCCCGCGCTGCGGGGACTGCTGCCGCTCGGACTTCGGGACGTTCACCTCGCGCCCCAGCGCGGAAACGATCCCGCTGGTGACGGTGCCGGTCAGCCGGTCGGGGGACCCGATGGCGACGACCTCGTCGCCGACCTTCAGCCGGTCGGAGTTGCCGAGCGAGGCGGGCTTGAGGCCGCTCGCGCCCTGGAGCTCGATCAGCGCGAGGTCCTTGTCGGGATCCGTGCCGACGGTCCGGGCGGTGTACTTCTTGCCGTCGCTCATCGTCACCTGGATCTCCGAGGCGCCGTCGATGACGTGGTTGTTGGTGACGATCTCGCCGTCCGCGGTGATCACGATGCCGGAGCCGGTGCCCTGCCCCGACCCGGTACGGGTGTCGATCCGTACGACGGACGGGCTGACCTGCTCGGCGACCCCGGTGACGGTGCCGGTGTTGGACCGCGACACGTTGGAGGCGTTCACCCCGCCGCCGCCGGCGCCGCCCCCGACCAGGAACTGCTGCACGACGGTGGCCGTCCCGCCGCCGACCACGGCCGCCGCCAGGGCGACGGCGACCAGCAGCGCGACCGGCCGCCTGGCGCGGGCGGCGTGCGCGGGACCGTCCTGGGGGGCGTCCTCCCGGACGGCCCGGCCGGCGGTCGGCGGCACCGTCTCGCCCTGGATCACCGGCGGCTGGTGCGCCTCGTGCCAACCGGGCGCGCCGGGCGGCGGGTACGCGGGCGGCGGCGGGTAGCCGCCCGCGCCGACGTCCTGCGCCATGCGCTCACGACCCCGCTGCCAGTCCTCGCCGAACGGCGGGTGCTGGCCCGGGCGGTTCTCCTGCGGGTACTCGCCTTCGCGGCGGAAGCTGTCGGTCATGTCTTCGACTGTCCCCGCGGATCATGAGAGCTTCCTGAGTCCCGGCTGAGAAGCCCGACAGAACCTCGTATGCCCGATATAAGGACCGGCGCGGGGCAGGGCCGAGGCCGGGGGCGACCCGGCCGCGACGGCGCTCAGCGACAGCCGCAGGAGCGGCGCACGACCAGCGCCGAGGGGAACTGCTTCAGCCGCTCGCGGCGCGAGCCGGTCACGCGCAACGCGTCGTCCAGGACGAGGTCGACCGCCGCGCGGGCCATCGCCGGCCGGTCCGAGGCGATCGTGGTCAGCGGCGGGTCCGTCAGCGCCGCCTCCTTCACGTCGTCGAAGCCGGCGACCGCCAGCTCCCCGGGCACGTCGATGCGCAGCTCACGGGCGGCCCGCAGGACGCCGATCGCCTGGTCGTCGGTGGCGCAGAAGATCGCCGGCGGGCGGTCCGGCCCCGACAGGACCTCCAGGGCGACCTGATAGGCGTCGTAGCGGTTGTACGGGGCCTGGAACAGCCGGCCCTCCACGGAGCGGCCGGATTCGAGCATGGCCCGGCGCCAGCCCTCGACGTGGTCGGCCACCGGGTCACCGACCTCGGGGGTGTTCTCCACCCCGCCCAGGCAGGCGACGTACGGGTGCCCGTGCTCCAGCAGGTGACGGGTGGCGAGCTGCGCGCCGCCGATGTCGTCGGTGACCACGGCGACGTCGTCGATGGCCTCGGGGCGCTCGTGCAGCAGCACGATCCGCGCGTCCCACGCCTCGATCTCGGAGGCCGCGCGCTCGCTCATGCCCTGGCTGACCAGGATCAGCCCGGAGACCCGCATTCCGAGGAAGGCCCGCAGGTAGTGGACCTCGCGCTCGTCGCGGTAGTCGGAGTTGCCGACCAGCACCATCTTTCCGCGCTCGGCGGCGGCCTGCTCGACCGCGTGCGCCATCTCCGCGAAGAACGGCTGGCGCGCGTCCGGCACGATCATGCCTATGAGGTCGGTGCGCCGGGACGCCATCGCCTGCGCGACCCGGTCCGGGCGGTAGCCCAGGTCCTTGATCGCGGCGAGGACACGCTCGCGCGTGGCCGGGGCAACCGGCCGGGGTCCGTTGTTGATGACGTAGCTCACGACGGCGGTAGAGGTACCCGCAAGTCGCGCCACGTCATCCCGCGTCACCTTGGCCACGCGCGGCAGTCTACGCGGGGTGACCTACCTCTGGGCAGGCCGTCCTGCCGAGTGGATGCTCACAGCCGGTTCCGCCGTCCGGGGGAGGTCCGGCCGCTCGACCGGGTCCTTCGCGGAGCCCGGTCCGGCGGCCGCCTTGGCCGCGGCCTCCGCCGCCGCCCGCTCGACCTTCTCGGGGGTGACGAAGCGGTAGCCGACGTTGCGGACCGTCCCGATCAGCGACTCGTGCTCGGGCCCGAGCTTGGCGCGCAGCCGCCGTACGTGGACGTCGACGGTGCGGGTGCCGCCGAAGTAGTCGTACCCCCACACCTCCTGGAGCAACTGGGCCCGGGTGAAGACCCGGCCCGGGTGCTGGGCGAGGTACTTCAGCAGCTCGAACTCCTTGAAGGTCAGGTCCAGGACCCGACCCTTCAGCTTCGCGCTGTACGTCGCCTCGTCGACCGACAGGTCGCCGTTGCGGATCTCCATCGGGGAGTCGTCCGAGCCCAGCTGCCGGCGCCCGGTGGCCAGCCGCAGCCGGGCCTCGACCTCGGCGGGTCCGGCGGTGTCGAGGAGGACGTCGTCGATGCCCCAGTCGGCGGTGACGGCCGCGAGGCCGCCCTCCGTGACGACGAGGATCAACGGACAGCCCGGTCCGGTCGAGCGCAGGAGCTGGCACAACGACCTCACCTGCGGGAGGTCGCGGCGGCCGTCGACGAGGATCACGTCGGCCCCGGGGGTGTCCACCAGGGCGGGGCCCTCGGCCGGTGCGACCCGGACGTTGTGCAGCAGCAGGCCGAGTGCGGGCAGCACCTCGGACGACGGCTGCAGGGCGTTGGTCAGCAGCAGGAGGGAACTCATGCTCGACCACCTGCCCAGCTCCGGTGGTCGTGCACGTGCACGGTTCGCTGGTCCATCACGTCGGTTCCTCCTCGGTCCCGTCGAGGACGTGCGTGGTACTGCTTCGTACGTCTGCCTGGCGCCCGTCCGCCCCCGCGCCCCGGGGTCCGGATGGATACCACTGTTCTCGGTCCGTTCAACGTGCTGGAAGCACAAAAGGACCCGGGGGCTACGTTGCCCGGATCCTCTACGCCGCCAGAATAGCCCACCGCCCCTTTCGGGGCCGAGGCATCCCGCACACCGCCTTCTGTGGTTCCCGCCACGCCTTCCTCCCTCGTATGCCCCGGTTTCACCGGATCGGTGGACCCCCGCACGGGAACCGGGGCGCGCACGGGGCGCGTCGGGGTACGCCGGGGGTCACGGCCGTAGGGGTCATCATGGAGGCCGACGGTAGAGAGCCGACGGGGCGACGATAGGAGCTGCAGTGGCAACCGGAACCATCCGCTACTGGGCGGCGGCCAAGGCCGCGGCCGGGACGGCGGAGGAGCCGTACTCGGCACGCACACTGGCCGAGGCGCTCGACGCCGTGCGGGAACGCCACCCGGGAGAGCTGACACGGGTCCTGCTGCGCTGCTCCTTCCTCGTGAACGAAGAGCCCGTGGGCAAGCGTCCCCACGACGGCGTCCCGCTGACCGAGGGGGGCACCGTAGAGGTGCTCCCGCCCTTCGCGGGCGGGTGAACGGGAACCGATGAGCACTCCGGAAGAACAGCAGCGGCGGCATCAACAGCAACAGCAGCAACAGCCGCCGCAGCAGCAGGACGGCGCCTCCCCGCAGGATCCGTGGACCCAGACCTGGCAGGGCGAGACCTGGGACACCAGCTACCAGCCGGTGCAGCCGCCGCTGGGCACGGTGCCCGGGCAGCAGGCGGCGCCGCAGGGGTGGTTCCGCGAGGAGGCCGCCGCGCAGGAGCAGCAGCCGCAGCCGCCGTACCAGGAGCAGCCGCAGCAGGACTGGGGCGTGCCGCAGGCCTCCGGCACGCCGTGGCCCTCGGAGCCCGTCGCCGAGCAGACGGCGTACCTGCCGCCCTACCCGGGGCCGGCCGACCCGCGGGCGCAGCAGCAGCAGGCGCAGCCGGTCGCGCCCGACGGGTGGTTCCGCGAGGAGGCCGCGCCGGCGCCCGCGCCCGCCGAGCGGCAACAGTCGCAGCAGGACTGGGGCGCCCCGCAGGCCGCTCCGTGGGCC
>NZ_JBVHZI010000016.1:39428-120524 GCF_055574495.1 Streptomyces sp. NPDC029836
CCGGTGGGGGCTCCGGTGGTGACGGGGCCGCCGCCGAGCAGACGGCGTACCTGCCCCCGTACCCGGGGCCGGCCGACCCCCGGGCGCAGCAGCAGCAGCAGGCGCAGCCGGTCGCGCCCGATGGGTGGTTCCGCGAGGAGGCCGCGCCGGCGCCCGCGCCCGCCGAGCGGCAACAGTCGCAGCAGGACTGGGGCGCCCCGCAGGCCGCTCCGTGGGCCGCCGACCCGCGCACGTCCGGCGGGACCGGCTTCGGCGCCGGTGGGGGCTCCGGTGGTGACGGGGCCGCCGCCGAGCAGACGGCGTACCTGCCCCCGTACCCGGGGCCGGCCGACCCCCGGGCGCAGCAGCAGCAACAGGCGCAGCCGGTCGCGCCCGATGGGTGGTTCCGCGAGGAGGCCGCCCCCGCGGCCGCCCCGCAGCAGCCCCGGCACGCCGGGCCGCGCCATGCGCAGCCCCGGCCGGCGGAGCCGCAGCCCTGGGACGCCGAGTCCACCGCGTACCTCCCGCCCCAGCCCCCCGCACCGGCCCCCGACGCCGCCGCGGAGCAGACGGCGTACCTGCCGCCGGTTCGTGAGGGTGCCGCGGAGCAGACGGCGTACCTGCCGCCGGTTCGTGAGGGTGCCGCTGAGCAGACGGCGTATCTGCCGCCGGTTCGTGAGGGTGCCGCCGAGCAGACGGCGTACCTGCCGCCCTACCCGGGGCCCGGGGCCGCCGGGGCGGCTCCCGCGGCTCCCGCGGCCGGGCCCGTACCGGCGGCCGGGGGGCCCGCCGCCGACTACTCCCCCCCGACCCTGGGCGGCAACACCATCCGCGCCGTCGACCCCGCCCAGGCCCGCGCCGAGGGCCGTTCGCCGATCATCGACCCCGGTCCGCAGCCGGCCGTACTGACCGCCGCCCTCGGGCTGCTGCTGGCCGTGGCCGCCGCGTTCGGGGACTTCGCCCTGCTGCTCCCGCTGATCGCCCTCCAGGCCCTCACCGCGGCCGGTTGGTTCCGCCTGAACGGCATGTGGCCCGCCCGTCAGGGCATCGCCCTCGCCTTCCTCGGAGCCCTCGTCGCGGACGCGGCGGTGCTCGCCGTCGACAGCACGTACGGGCCCGGCGCGATCATCGGCACCCTCGGCGCCTGGGTGCTGCTCACGCTGGTCCTCCAGCTGCGCAGCCACGCGGACCCCGACGAGCGGATGTACGGGCTGATGGCGTCGGTGGCCTCCGCCGCCCTGGCCATCGCCTGCGCGGGCTTCCTCGCGGCCGACGGCGAGGCCGTCGGCGTGGGCGCCGCGGCCGTCGCCGTGGCCGTGTTCACGCGCGCGCTGCCGCTGCCCACCCTGCCCTCCGTCGCCGTGTCGCTGGGCGCGGCCGCGGGCGCCGGCATCGCGGTCGGCACCGTCACCGGCACCGGCGCGGGCGGGGCCCTGATCGGCCTGGTCGCCGGGGTCTGTGCGCTGATCGGCCTGCGGGTGGCGGCGTACGACTACCCGTCGAAGTTCGTCCACATGACGGCCGGTGTCGCGCTGCCGCTGGCCGTCGCGGCGCCCGCCGTCTACCTGATCGGCCGGGTCGTGGGCTGACCGGCCGGGGCCGACCACCGGCCCGGGGGCGCTCGCACACGGCCCCCGCGGCCGGTCATGGTCCACTAGAACGCACGTACCGACTAGTAGGGGGAGGGCACGTGCGTTTCCTGCGCGTCGTCTTGATCATCGGAGTGGTCCTGGGGGCCTTGTTC
Source organism: Streptomyces sp. NPDC029836 (assembly GCF_055574495.1). Taxonomy (NCBI): domain Bacteria; kingdom Bacillati; phylum Actinomycetota; class Actinomycetes; order Kitasatosporales; family Streptomycetaceae; genus Streptomyces; species Streptomyces sp. NPDC029836. The sequence goes on from NZ_JBVHZI010000016.1 coordinate 41,152, forward strand.
GTGGGCGCGGACCGCTGGGCGGTCGGCTACGCCGAGGAGCGGCTGGCCGAGCGCATCCAGGCGCGGCAGGGGGCCGGCGGCAAGGCGGAGGTCGAGATAGAGGGCTTCCCGTTCCTGACGCAGGCCCTCAGCCACGACCTGGAGCGGGTCAACCTGAAGCTGACCGGCGTCGAGGCCACCGCGGACGGCCGCAAGACGCGCCTCTCGCAGATCGACGCGAGCTTCCACGAGGTGAAGCTGAACGGGGACTACACCGGCGGCACCGCCCGCCGGGCCGAGGGCACCGCGCTGACCTCCTGGGCGGACCTCACCCAGGCCTCCCAGAACGGCGTGGTCCTGACCTACGGCGGAACCCCCGGCAAGGTCAAGGTCACCGCGACGCTGGAGTTCCTCGGCCAGTCCCTGACCCGGCACGTGGTGTCGACCGTGACCCTCGTCGACGCGAAGGACGGCAAGGGCAAGATCGTCCGGGTGCGCGCCGACGAGGTCCCCGGCGAGGGGATCCCCGGGATCGAGCGCGAGGTCCGCAAGCGCACCGACTTCGACCGGACCGTGGACGGAGGCCTGCCCGCCGGGCTCGGCCTGTCCGCGCTGACCGCCGACGAGGCCGGTGTGCACCTCACGCTGACCGGCACGAACGTGTCGCTGGCCGGATCGTGAGACAGCCCGGTCCGATCCGCAGATGAACGGGTCGTACGAGGAGCCCCGGGGGCCGCGCGGCGGCCCGCCGGGGCTCTCTCGTCCCATCATTCGGACGATCCTGTCTCGACATATGACACACCGGTGACAGGGCGGCCGATTCGTCCCTACGATCCCTACCTATGAAGCATCAGCAGGCGGACCTCACGAAGCGGCGGGCAGTAGACCTGTGTCGCGTCGCCGCCATGCTCTGTCGCTCCATGTAGCGGTGTGAGCCTTCCGCTCCACCGGCCGGACGACGGCCCTTCAGTCGCGTGACCGCACCTGCCTCCCGCCCCCTGACGCCTCCCCGCGCAGGGTCCGGGCGTGACACCCGGAACGGCGCGCACCCGCACTGCCAGCCCCGCAGCAGCACCCGCACCACCCCGCCGCACACTGCCCCGGAGGAGAACATCATGAGCCGCAGCGACGTCCTCGTAGACGCCGACTGGGTCGAGGCCCACCTGAACGACGCCGACGTCGTCATCGTCGAGGTGGACGAGGACACGTCCGCCTACGACAAGAACCACATCACCAACGCCGTCCGGATCGACTGGAAGAGCGACCTCCAGGACCCGGTCCGCCGTGACTTCGTGGACCAGGAGGGCTTCGAGAAGCTCCTCTCCGCCAAGGGCATCTCCAACGACGACACCGTCGTCCTCTACGGCGGCAACAACAACTGGTTCGCGTCCTACGCCTACTGGTACTTCAAGCTCTACGGCCACCAGGACGTCCGCCTGCTCGACGGCGGCCGCAAGAAGTGGGAGCTCGACTCCCGCGACCTGGTCGACGGCAAGGACGTCCCCAACCGCCCGGCCACCTCCTACAAGGCCAAGGCCCAGGACACCTCCATCCGTGCCTTCCGTGACGACGCCGTCGCCGCGATCGGCACGAAGAACCTGGTCGACGTCCGCTCGCCCGACGAGTTCTCCGGCAAGCTGCTCGCGCCGGCGCACCTCCCGCAGGAGCAGTCGCAGCGCCCGGGCCACATCCCGAGCGCCCGCAACATCCCGTGGTCGAAGAACGCCAACGACGACGGCACCTTCAAGTCGGACGAGGAGCTGACCGCCCTCTACCAGGCCGAGCAGGTCGATCTGGCGAAGGACACCATCGCCTACTGCCGCATCGGTGAGCGCTCCGCCCTCACGTGGTTCGTGCTGCACGAGCTCCTCGGCCAGGAGAACGTCAAGAACTACGACGGCTCGTGGACCGAGTACGGCTCGCTGGTCGGCGTGCCGATCGAGCTCGGCCCCAACAAGTAGCCCGGCCGGCCGGCGGCCGGCCGGTCGGCAACCCTGCCGGGCACGCAGGGGCACCCGTAGCCAGTAGCAGTACGACCTCTCCAGGACAGGACAGAGAACATGTGTGGAGCACAGATCGGCGGGCCCGACCTCGCGACGCTGAAGCCCGGTGAGACGGCCATCCAGGGCCAGATCACCCAGGGCGGCGAGCCGGTGTCCGGCTACGTCCGCCTGCTGGACTCGACCGGCGAGTTCACCGCCGAGGTCCCGACCTCGGCGACCGGCCAGTTCCGCTTCTACGCGGCCACCGGCTCCTGGACCCTGCGCGCGCTCGTGCCGGGCGGCACGGCCGACCGCGACGTCGTGGTCGCCGAGGCCGGCGGCGTGACGGACGTGGCGATCGCGGTCTGAGCACCGCACACCGCAGCGACGATTGACCGGCCGAAGGGCCGCACCCCCGGGGGTTGGACGCCACTGGAACGGGGTGCGGCCCTTCGCGCCGTCCGGAGCGTCCGGTCGGGGTCGTTCGGGGTCGTGCGGGTCGGCGCGGACCTACCCTGGAGGTATGTACGCCCGGCGCCGACGCGCCTACTTCCTGCTCATGGGCGGATGCCTGTTCCTGTTCGTCTCCGCCTGGTCCTTCGTGCGCCTGTGGTCGGTGGAGGCCGCGGTGGCCCTCTGCGTGGTCGCCATGGTGATCCCGCCGATCGCCGCGATGGTCGCCAACCGGCGCGGACCCGACGACCGCTGGTGGGACGATCCCTCCGGCGATCGGAAGTCGGACGAATGGTGGGACGAATTGGACGGAAAGCGGCGCCGGGACGAAGGAAACCCGCCTATATAAAAACGTAATAAGGGTTCGGTACAACTACTTCCGGTCGGGGTCCGTCTTGGCTGTGCGTGGGTGCACCACCCGGCGCCTCCAGTCCTGCGGGGGGGACCTCCCTTGGAAAAAGAACAGACCGTGCCTGAGCCGCCCATACCGGCGGAGAAGACGCCGGAATCGGGCACTGCGGAATTTCCGGCCGTGACATCGGATGCCGCTCGCGCCGAGATCGCCCCGATTCGTCGGCGGCGCGGGCGCACGACGCTCCTGATCGCCGCCGCCGTCGTCCTCGGTACCCTGGCCGGCACGGTCACCGGTTACGCGATCCAGTACCACCGCGAACCGACCCCCCTGCCCCCGCTGGCCCTGCGGCAGGTGAACACCCCGAAGCCGCTGGCCGCGGACGGCGCGACGACGCTCAAGTCCGTCAACGCCAACCGCTGGCACAAGACCGACGGCGACCTGACGGAGCTGCTCCTGGAGCCGCCGCCGGGCGCGAAGGTCGAGGAATCGCCGGGCTACGAGTCGCTCGACTTCTTCGCGGCCGACCACGACAACCCGGAAGAGGCCCTGCGGGATTTCGTCACGGGCGGCCTCCGCAGAATCGCGCTGACCTCGTGGTCCACGAACGACCGTTACCACGTCACCGTCCGGCTCATCCAGTTCAGGGATCGCGAAGGCGCGGACGAGTACCAGCAGGGTTACAGCGCGGGCATGCCGAGCGCGAGGCGAGCCGGCAATCCCGGTGTGTCCATTCCCGGAGTGCCCGACGACCTCGGTCACGCCTGGGTGGACTCGAAGGCGCAGCAGGAGCCCGGCTACGAGCCGTACCGCAGCTCGCGCGCCCTCGTGCGGCGCGGTGACGTGCTCCTGGAGATCTTCTACGACGACAACCGGGGCGGGAACATCGCCGAATCGAACGTCGTCGACCTGGCCAAGCGACAGCTGGAGCGACTGTGACCGAGCCGACGAACGACACGACGACGGTCCCGGCCGGCCCCGCCGCCCCCGCGGCGACGGAGCCCGGACCGGCCCCGGCCACGGTGGCCGCCCCCGACGCCCCGGCCGGGAGTCGCGTCCAGGTGGGCCCGCTGGTGGTCGGCGTGCTCAGCCTGGCCGTTCTGGTGGGCTCAGGGGTCTGGGCGTCCGCCACCGTCGACGACGCCGACCGCAGCGCGCCCACCGCCTACTGGGCGGCCGCCGGCGAGGAGCCGCAGGAGGTACCCGAGCCGCCGAACGTGCCCGCCAACGCGGTGTCCGCCAAGCTGCTCCCGGTGCCCGCGAGCTTCGAACTCGGCCCGGACCTCGGGGCCGAGGGCAACGACTTCGTCGTGTCCGGGGACAAGGCCGTCGAGGGGCTCAAGGAGATCCGCAAGGGCCTGTCCACCTCGGAGCGCAAGAAGCGCGACGAGGCGCTGGCCGAACTCGACCTCAAGGGCCAGGCGGGACGCACCTACACGAAGTGGGCCGGGAACCTGGTCGTGGAGGTCAGGATCCTGCAGGCCGACCCGAAGGCCGTGAACTCCTTCGCCGGGGCCTCGAAGTCCTTCCTGGAGTTCGTCGCCGACAAGCGAGAGGCGCCGAAGGTGGACGGTTACCCGGACGCCAAGTGCGCGCTGGTGGCCGTCGGCGAGGAGAAGAAGGAAAAGATCGAGTCCCTGTACTGCGTCGCGGTCGAGGGCGACGTGATGGTCGACTTGCGCGCCTACGGTCCCAAGTCCGGCTTCTACGCCACCGACGCGGTCGACCTCCTCAAGAACCAGCTGCGCCACCTCAAGTCCCCGGGGGAGTCCGCGTGACCGAGCAGCACACCGCCCCGGCGGAAACGTCCCCGCAGCCCGCCCCGGCGCCCGCCGCCCCCGTGGCCCCGACCCCGACGGACGCGCCCCCCGCGCCCCCCAAGGACCGCCGCAAGCTGTTCGCGGTGCTGCGGTGGAGCGCCGCCGTCCTCGTGTTCGCGGCCGCCGGATCGGGGGCCGCGTACGCGCTCCTCCAGCCCGAGCGCACCGATCTCCCCGGGCTCGCCACCCTCGACGACGGCCGCTGGGAGTACCCGGCGCCGGCCCGGCCCACCCTGCCGCCGGGTGCCCCGCTGCCCTTCGCCAAGGACAACGAGGACGGCACCCACTACGCCGGCCTGACCCAGCTGCTGCTGCCCCCGCCGAAGGGCTCCGTACCGGACCCCGGGCTGAAGCTGGAGAAGGACTCCGTCGTCACCGTGGACACCCTCATGGAGGAGTACGAGGGCACCGCGCGCGCGAAGCTGAAGGAGGGGCTGGTCAACGAGGGCCTGCGCCAGATCGTGGGCCGCGGCTGGACCACCCCCGACGGCACCCGCACCCGCGTCTACCTGCTGCGGTTCCACTCCTCGGGCTTCGCGGACACCTTCGAGGGCTGCGGCGCCGACATGAACCTGAACGGCGTCAACCGCATCGAGGTGGACGAGGTCTGGGGCAAGGTCAAGGTCGACCAGAAGGCACCCGACACCACCGGTGTGACCGTGATGGAGGAATCCGCCCCGGTCGGCGACGAACAGGTCCGGGCCGCCTGCGTGCAGTCCGGTGACGTCCAGGCCGTGATCCTGCAGACCCGCAAGGGAGCGGTGCCAGCCGTCCCGCTCCACCAGACGGTGATCCTCCAGCACCAGCTGCTCGGCTGACCCGCCGGACGGCGTACGGCCCACCTCGCAGAGTGCGCCGGTCCCCGGGCCAGTAGGCTTGGGGACCGGCCCGTACCCCGCCATCGAATCCTCCCGAGGAGCACCCCGTGCTTGAGGCAGTCTTCACCTCCCTGCTGGTCCTGGTCTGCGTCGGCGTCATGGCCTTCACGGTCCTGGCCGTCAAGAAGCTGTACCAGGGTCAGCGCTGAGCTTCCGCGCAGTCGACCACCCCGGACCCCCTCGAACAGATCGCCTGAGCAGCCAACCATGATCCAGATCCCCTCCGACCTGAACCCCGGCCTCGTCCCCCTCGCCTTCCTCCTCGGAAACTGGGAGGGCGCGGGCGTCTTCGACTTCCCCGGCGAGGAGAAGTGCAACTTCGGCCAGGAAGTCGTCTTCAGCCACGACGGCCGGGACTTCCTGGAGTACACCTCCCACACGTGGGTCCTCGACGCCGAGGGCAACAAGGTGCGCCCGCTGGAGTCCGAGTCGGGCTACTGGCGCATCGACGCGGACCGCAAGGTCGAGATCGTCATGGTCCGTGACCAGGGCGTCGTCGAGGTCTGGTACGGCGACCTCGCGCACCAGAAGCCGCAGATCGACGTCGTCACCGACGCGGTGGCCCGCACGGCCGCTTCCGGCCCGTACAGCGGCGGCAAGCGCCTCTACGGGTACGTGAAGAGCGACCTCATGTGGGTCGGCGAGAAGGCCACGCCCGACGTCGAGCTGCGCCCGTACATGTCGGCCCAGCTCAAGAAGGTCGTCACCCCGGAGGAGATCGCCGACATGGCGCGCAACCTGCCGGAGCTCCCGGAGGACGGCATCGCCTTCTTCCGCTGAGCCGACCGGCCGGCCACCGCCGAGCCGACGGGGCAGCTCCGCCGGGCCGAGGGCCGGGCGGACGGTCGTACGAAACGAAGGGGACCGCGGACTCGACCGCGGTCCCCTTCGCGCGCTTACACTGGCCGGGTGGTGAGCACCGACTGGAAGAGCGACCTGCGGCAGCGCGGATACCGGCTGACACCGCAGCGACAGCTTGTGCTGGAGGCGGTCGACGCCCTGGAGCACGCCACCCCCGACGAGATCCTCGTCGAGGTGCGCAGGACGGCCTCCGGGGTGAACATCTCGACGGTCTACCGGACCCTGGAGCTCCTGGAGGAGCTGGGCCTGGTCTCGCACGCGCACCTCGGGCACGGCGCCCCCACCTACCACCTCGCCGACCGGCACCACCACATCCACTTGGTGTGCCGGGACTGCACCGAGGTCATCGAGGCCGACCTGGACGTCGCCGCCGAGTTCACGGCGAAGCTGCGGGCCGACTTCGGCTTCGAGACCGACATGAAGCACTTCGCGATCTTCGGGCTGTGCGCGGAGTGCGCCGCCCGCCGCGCGGCGGACACCCGCCCCGAGCTGCCCTGACCCGGGGGAGCGCCCCGGGGGCCGCGCCGCCGGGGTCGTACGCTTGGTGGCATGACCAGCAGCCCCTTGCTCCATCTCCCCGGCGCCGTACAGGCCGAAGGCCGTGACGAGGGCGTCGCCGCCCACTACGGAGAGCTCTACGGCGAACAGCGCTCCCTCGCCGACGGCCGAGGCTTCGTCGACCTCTCCCACCGCGGTGTCGTCACCGTCACCGGGGCGGACCGGCTCGGCTGGCTGCACCTGCTGATCACCCAGCACGTCGCCGACCTCCCCGCCGGACAGGCCACCGAGGCGCTGATCCTCTCCGCGAACGGGCACATCGAGCACGCCCTCTACCTCGTCGACGACGGGGAGACGGTCTGGGCGCACGTCGAGCCCGGCACCCAGGAGGCCCTGATCGGCTACCTGGAGGCGATGAAGTTCTTCTACCGCGTCGAAGTCGCCGACCGCACCGCCGACTTCGCCGTCGTCCACCTCCCGGCCGGTTCGATCGCCGAGGTCGCCAAGGACCTCGCCGTGCGCGAGACCCCGTACGGCCGCGAGGTGTTCCTCCCCCGCGCCGAGCTGGAGGCCTTCGCCGCCGCGCACGGCCCGGCCGCCGGCCTGCTCGCCTACGAGGCCCTGCGCGTCGAGGCGCACCGCCCGCGCGTCGGCCTGGAGACCGACCACCGCACCATCCCGCACGAACTGGGCTGGATCGGCACCGCCGTCCACCTGCAGAAGGGCTGCTACCGGGGACAGGAGACCGTCGCCCGCGTCCACAACCTGGGGAAGCCGCCGCGCCGGCTGGTCTTCCTGCACCTGGACGGCTCCGAGGTGCTGCTCCCCGCGCACGGCACGCCCGTACGGCTCGCCGCGGACGGGGAGGAGGGCCGTCGGCTCGGCTTCGTGACCACCGCCGTGCGCCACCACGAACTGGGGCCGATCGCCCTCGCCCTGGTCAAGCGGAACGTCCCCGTGGACGCGCCGCTGCTGGTGGGGACCACCGCCGCCGCGCAGGAGGTCGTCGTGGCGCCGTAGCGTTCCGGCGCCGATCGGGCGGGACGTCCTAGATGTCGATGACGATGGTGAACGGGCCGTGGTTGGTGAGCGAGACGCGCATGTCCGCGCCGAACCGGCCCGTCTCCACCGTCGCGCCCAGCGACCGCAGTTGCGCCACGACCTCGTCGACCAGCGGCTCGGCGACCGGGCCGGGCGCGGCCGCGTTCCAGGTGGGGCGGCGGCCCTTGCGGGCGTCCCCGTAGAGCGTGAACTGGGAGATCACCAACAGTGGGGCGCCGATGTCGCTGCACGACTTCTCCGCCTCCAGGATCCGTACGGACCACAGTTTGCGCGCCAGCAGCGCCGCCTTCTCCGGAGTGTCGTCGTGGGTCACCCCCACCAGGACGCACAGTCCCTCGCCGACGATCTCGCCGACCGTCTCACCGGCCACGACCACGCTCGCGCCGTCCACCCTCTGCACCACTGCTCGCATACCACCTGTGTACCAGGCGTGCACCCGTCCGGGGCCGATCGGGTGCAGTGGGACTGCGTCGACGCCACGGAGAGTGGCACGATGCACGCAGGCGGTGCCCCCAGCACCGGTCGAGGGGACGGATACGAACGATGAACACCTCTGGTACCTCCGCACCTGCACCCGCGTCACCCGCGTCACCCGCCACCGGGCGCCCGCCCGCACAGCGCACCGGCGAAGCCCCGGGCCCGGGCCCGCTGGCCGGCGCGGCCACCGCCCTCGGCCTGCCGGAGCTGCGCGCGCTGCGCCGCGACGCGCAGCGCGACGAGGCCGACCTGAGCTACGTACGCAGACTCCTGCAGGGCCGCATCGACATCCTGCGCGCCGAACTCGCCCGCCGCACGGACCCCGAGGCGCCGGTGGTGGACCGGCTCTCCGAGATCCTCGCCGACGCGCCGTCCAGCCGCAGGCCCTCCGCCCGCCACGTCACCCTCGGGACCCCGCACAACGAGGAGTTCCGGCTGCTGGCCGCCGAGATGCTCTCCGAGGTCGAACTGTCCGACCTGGACGCCCGCACCGACGCGGAACTGCACGACGCGATGGGCCGGCTGGTCCGCTACGAGCAGCAGGTCTCGCGGCGCCGGCAGCAGCTCCAGCGGCTGGCGGACGACTCCAGCGCGGAGATCACCCGCCGCTACCGGGAGGGCGAGGCACAGGTGGACGACCTGCTGGCCTAGCGACCCGCTGCCGGACGGGGTGCGCGGGCAGCGATCGCGGGCGGCGGGAAAATCGGGCGACCAGGGCCGTACGGACGATTAGCGTGAGCCGTTATGAGCGCTGACGTCCGCCCGATCACCGAGTCCGAGATCCCCGACTGGATGCGGGCCCTGAACACCGGCTTCCTGACCGCGACCCCGGTCACGGACTCCGACGTGGCCCAACGGACCGAGGGCAGCGACCTCGCCCGCCTTCAGGGCGCCTTCGACCCGGACACCGGCCGCTGCGTCGCGAGCTTCCGGTCCTTCACGCAGGAGCTGACCGTCCCCGGCGGGGCCCTCGTCGCGTGCAGTGCGGTCTCCTCCGTCGCCGTACTGCCCACCCACCGCCGCCAGGGCCTGCTGACCCGGATGATGGCCGCCGAGCTGGCGGCCTCCCGGGAGCGCGGTGACGTCCTGGCCACCCTGATCGCCGCCGAGTACCCGATCTACGGGCGCTACGGCTTCGGCCCCGCGACCTCCCTCGCCGAGTGGGAGATCGACGTGCCGCGCACCGGCCTCGACCGCCGCCGGCCGGTCCCCGCCGACGGCGGCCGGATAGACCTGGTGGACGCCGCCGAGGTCCGGCGGATCGGCCCCGCGCTGCACGAGCGGCTGCGGGCCGTCGTGCCCGGCCTGGTCGACCGGGACGCGCGCTGGTGGGACGTGGCGACGGGCGTGCGGGCGATGTCGCACTCCCCGTACAAGGACAAGTTCCACGCGGTGTACCGCAGCGCCGACGGTGAGACCGCCGGTCTGGTGATCTACGGCGTCGACGAGCACTGGACCGACGCGAAGACCCCGCAGAACACCCTGCGCGTGCGCGACCTGATCGCGCTGACCCCCGGGGCCGAGCGGGCGCTGTGGCACTTCCTGTGTTCCGTCGACTGGGTCACCAAGGTCCGCACCGGCTACCGCGCCCCCGACGACCTCCTCCCGCAGCTGCTGCCCGACCCGCGCGCGGCCGCGCTGGTGACCGCATCCGACTTCCTGTGGGTGCGGGTGCTGGACGTCGCACGGGCGCTGGCCGCGCGGACGTACGAGGTCCCCGGCGCGTTCGTCCTGGAGGTCACCGACCCCGACGGCCCGGCGGAGGGCCGCTACCGCCTCGACGCGGGCGCCGGCACCTGTTCCCGTACGGAGGAGCCCGCCGACCTGCGGCTCGACGCGGCCGCGCTCGGCGCCCTCTACCTCGGCGACGCCTCGGCGGTACGGCTGGCGGCGCTGGGCGGGGTGAGCGAACTGCGGCCCGGGGCGGTGGCCCTCGCCGACACGGTGTTCCGCACCGCGCGGCGGCCGTGGTGCCCGGACGTCTTCTGACGGCCCGGGGCGCGTCGCCCGTCCCCACCGACTGCCGACCACCGACCACCGATCTCCGACTGCTGACGACCGAAGAGGACCGAATCACCCGTGGCATCGATCGTGGAACGCCTGCGCGCGGCCGGCTGCGTCTTCGCGGAGGAGGAGGCGGACCTGCTGGTCTCGGCCGCCACCGACGACGGACACCTGGCCGGCATGGTCGCCCGCCGGGTCGCCGGGGAACCGCTGGAGCACGTCGTGGGCTGGGCGGAGTTCGGCGGGCTGCGCGTGTGGGTCGGCGCGGGGGCTTTCGTGCCGCGCCGGCGCACCGAGTTCCTGGTGCGGGAGGCGGTCGGGCTGACCCGGCCCGGAGCGGTCGTACTGGACCTGTGCTGCGGGGTCGGCGCCCTCGGCGCGGCGGTGGCCTCCCAGGTCCACGGCGGCGTCGAACTGCACGCCGCCGACATCGACCCGGCCGCGCTGGAGTACGCGCGGCGCAACGTGGCCCCGTACGGGGGCTCGGTCTGGCAGGGCGACCTGTACGCGGCGCTCCCGGCGGAGCTGCGCGGGCGGGTGGACGTGCTGGTGGTCAACGCCCCGTACGTGCCGACGGAGGAGATCGGCTTCATGCCGCCGGAGGCCCGCGACCACGAGCCGCTCGTCTCCCTCGACGGGGGCGCGGACGGCCTGGACGTCCACCGGCGGGTCGCCGCCGAGGCCGTGCGGTGGCTGGCCCCGGGCGGACACCTGCTGATCGAGACCAGCGCCCGGCAGTCGCCGGTGACGGCCTCCGCCCTGACGGCGGGCGGCCTCGCGGTCCGGGCGGTCACCTCGGAGGAGCTGTACGCGACGGTGGTGATCGGGCGGGCGCCGGTGGGGTAGCGCGCCGAGCCGACCGGGGCCCGCCGCCGCGTCCGCTTCCGGACGCGGCGGCGGTGGGCTCGGCGTCGGGGGTGCCCCCGGCGGTTCCTCAGCGGCGGCCCAGGACCTCGGCGATCCGGACGAACCCGTCCGTCCCGTGGCCCGGCCCGACCGTGCGGCGGGCCATGCCCTCGGCCCGGGCGACCGCCAGGGCGTGCGCCCAGCCGGCCGTGGCCGTCCAGAAGACGTCCAGCAGCGCGATGTCGTACGCCGCCGCGCGGCCGGTGTCCGCTCCGAGGTGGGTGTGGGCGCCACCCAACGTGTCGAGCACCGGGCGCAGTTCCTCGTACAGGTCCTGCGGGCCGCCGTGCAGGAACACCGCGTGGTCCGTGCCGATGGTGGCGTTCGGCGTCATGACCGCCCCGTCCAGGTGGCGGACGCCGTGCCGCTCCGCCCACCGCGCGGTGTCCCGGGCCCGGTCGGGGGTGTCGGCGGTCAGGACGCCCCGGCTCCGGGTGGCGGCGCAACCGGCGCACCCGGCGGACGGCCCCCTGGGGAAGGGCCGTCGCCGGTGGGATCGCGGGTCGGTTACCGCGTGCGGGGCTGGTTGAAGCGGAGCATGTTGCCGGCCGGGTCGCGGAAGGCGCAGTCGCGGACCCCGTACGGCTGGTCGACCGGCTCCTGGAGCACCTCGCCGCCGGCGGCCCGGACCCGTTCGAAGGTGGCGTCGACGTCGTCGGTGGCGAAGATGACGCCCCGCAGCATGCCCTTGGCCAGCAGCTCCGCCATGGCCTGCTTGTCGGTGGCGGAGGCGTTGGGATCGGCGAGCGGCGGTTCGAGGACGATCTCCACGTCCGGCTGCGCGGGGGACCCGACGGTCACCCACCGCATTCCCTCGAAGCCGACGTCGTTGCGGACCTCCATGCCGAGGACGTCACGGTAGAAGGCGAGCGCCTTGTCGTGGTCGTCGACGGCGATGAAGCACTGCGAGAGCTTGATGGTCATGCCCTCGACGTTACGAGCCGTCGCCCGTTCCCGCTTCTCCGTTCCTGACCGGTTCCGGTTTGCTGACCGGTTCCGGTTTGCTGACCGGTTCCGGTTTCCCGATCGGTTCCGGTTTCCTGAGCGGACGGGTGGACACCTTGGCCACGCAGGCGGGGATCGCGGCGCCCGCCGCGTGGCAGCGGGCCCGGTACGCGCTCGGCGTCTCGCCGACCAGCTCGGTGAAGCGCGAGCTGAACGACCCGAGCGAGGTGCAGCCGACCTCGAAGCAGACCTCCGTCACGTTCAGGTCCCCGCGCCGCAGCAGCGCCTTCGCCCGCTCGATGCGGCGCGTCATCAGGTACCCGTACGGCGTCTCCCCGTAGGCGGCCCGAAAGCTGCGGGAGAAGTGCCCGGAGGACATCAGGGCGACCCGCGCCAGCGCCGGCACGTCGAGCGGCCGCGCGTAGTCCCGGTCCATCGCGTCCCGAGCCCGCCGCAGCCGTACGAGATCCTCCAGGTTCACGCCCCCAGCATCCCACGGGCGGCATGCCACGAACCCTGCGCCGGCCGGGGGTGCGCGCTTTTGCAAGCGGTTGCTTGCAAAAGTTAGCAGGGTGCGGCAGGATCGGGGCATGGCATCGCTCAACGTCGGAAACCTCGGCGAATACCTCCGCGACCAGCGGCGGCAGGCTCAACTGTCCCTGCGGCAGCTGGCCGACGCGGCGGGGGTGTCGAATCCGTACCTGAGCCAGATCGAGCGCGGGCTGCGCAAGCCGAGCGCGGACATCCTCCAGCAGCTGGCCAAGGCGCTGCGGATCTCCGCGGAGACGCTGTACGTGCAGGCCGGAATCCTGGACGAGCGGGATCGCGACGAGGTGGAGACGCGTGCCGCCATCCTCTCCGACCCGTCGATCAACGAGCGGCAGAAGCAGGTGCTGCTCCAGATCTACGACTCGTTCCGCAAGGAGAACGCGCTGGACGCCGAGGCGGCCGCCGACGCCGCCCCCGGCCCGACCGCGGACTCCGGTGCCATTGCCGACGACGGGGACCTGCCCCCTACGAACCGACTGTGATCCGGGAGGACCAGCACATGGCCATCGCCGATGACCTGAAGAAGACCCTCACCGACCCGACCCCCCTCTACTTCGCCGCGGGCACCGCCGACCTGGCCGTACAGCAGGCCAAGAAGGTGCCCGGCCTCATCGAGCAGCTGCGCGCCGAGGCCCCCGCGCGGATCGACGCCGTCGTGAACACCGACCCCAAGGTCGTCCAGGGGAAGGCCAAGGAGGCGCAGGAGGCGGTCACCGCCAAGGTCGCCGAGGTCCTCGGGTCGATCGACCCGAAGAAGCTGGGCGAGACCGCCCAGGACCTGGCGCTGCGCGGCGTCGGCGTGGCCGCCGAGTACGCGGTGCGCGCCAAGGAGACCTACGACAAGGTCGCCGAGCACGGCGAGCAGGCCGTACGGGCGTGGCGCGGCGAGATCTCCGACGACATCGTGGACCTGGCCGACGTCGTGGAGCCCGACCCGAAGCCGAAGCCCGCCCAGGAGTCCGGCGCCGGGGCCACCGAGGCCGCTGCCTCCGACGCCCAGGCCACCGACGCGGCGGCCGCCGAGGCCGCGGATGGTTCCGCCGAGGCGAAGCCGGCGGCGCGGAAGACCACGGCGCGCAAGAGCACGGCCAAGAAGGCCGCCGCCACGACCGGCGGCGAGGCCTGATCGACGGATCGGACCGGGCACCTGAGCGGTGCCCGGTTCGTTCTCGTTTGGGAAGACGGCTCCGGCGGTAGCGTGGAGACAGGCGTGCCGGACGGGACAGAGGGCGGTTGAGACGATGCTGATGCAGGGGTTCGACAACGGGGTGCTCCCGCTGTTCGGCTACGCCATGCTGGCGCTCGCCGTCGTGGCGTTCGTCATGGCCGCGGTGCCGAGCGCGCAGGCCTACACGGCGGCCGACAAGCAGACCAAGACCTTCTGGCTGGTCATCCTCGGCGTCACCGTGGTGGTGGACTTCTTCCTCGCGATGCTGTTCCTGCAGATCGCGGGCCTGGTGGCCACCATCGTCTTCTTCGTCGACGTCCGGCCGGCGCTCAAGCAGATCACGGGCGGCGGCGGCAAGCGCCGCGGCAGCAGCAGCGACGGCCCGTACGGGCCCTACAACGGCGGCCGGTAGTCCCGAGTGGTGGGCACCGGCCGGCGGGCGTCGCCGGCCGGGTTCCGGCTCAGCCCGCGTTGCGGGAGAGCAGGACCACGGCGACGTCGTCGGTGAGTTCGCCGCCGTTGAGGCGGCGGGCCTCCGTGACGGAAGCCTCCAGGAGTGCCTCGCCGGTCAGTCCCCGGTCCAGGTGACGGTTGATCATCTCGACCATGCCGTCCTGCCCGAGGCGCTCCTTGCCCTCGCCGATGTGGCCCTCGATCAGGCCGTCGGTGTAGAGCATCAGGCTCCAGGTGCCGCCCAGTTCGACCTGGCGGCGGGGCCAGCGGGCCCGGGGCAGCAGGCCGAGCGCCGGGCCGCTGTTCTCGTACGGCAGGAGCCGCGCCGGTTGGCCCGGCCGGGATATCAGCGGGGCCGGGTGCCCGGCCAGGCACAGGCCGGCGCGGCGGCCGTCCGGGGCGATGTCGACCGTGCACAGCGTCGCGAAGATCTCCTCGCAGGGGCGCTCGACTTCGAGCACTTCCTGGAGCGTGGAGAGCAGGTCGTCCCCGCACAGGCCGGCCAGGGTCAGGGCGCGCCAGGCGATGCGCAGCTCGACGCCGAGGGCCGCCTCGTCCGGGCCGTGGCCGCAGACGTCGCCGATCATCGCGTGGACGGTGCCGTCGGGGGTGCGGACCGTGTCGTAGAAGTCCCCGCCGAGCAGGGCCCGACTGCGGCCCGGTCGGTAGCGGGCGGCGAAGCGGAGGTCCGAGCCCTCCAGGAGGGGCGTGGGGAGCAGACCGCGTTCCAGGCGGGCGTTCTCCTGGGCCCGCAGTTTCGATTCTGCAAGTTTGTACTGGGCGATGTCCGCCCGCTTTCTCTCCACGGCGTAGCGGATGGCGCGGCTGAGCAGCCGGCCGTCGAGCTCGTCGCGGAAGAGGAAGTCCTGGGCGCCGACGCGGACCGCCTCGGCGGCGCGTTCGGCGTCGGACTCCGAGGTCAGTACGAGGACCGCGTGGCGCGGGGCCAGCCGCAGCACCTGGCGCAGGGTCGCGAGACCGTCCTCGGTGTCGGCGCCCGTGCCCGTGCCCGCGCCGGGGAGGGAGAGGTCGAGCAGGACGCAGTGCACGTCGGGGGTGAGCAGTCGCGCGGCCTCGGTGAGGTTGCGGGCGCTGCGCAGCCGGATGCGGTGGCCGTCGGCGTCGAGGATCTCGGGAACGGTGAGGCCGCCCGCGGGGTCGTCCTCGATCACCAGCAGGGTCAGTGACGTCTGGGGTGCCGGGGCGGGTGCGGGTACGGATGCGGTGGCCGGAACGGGGGCGGGGCCCGGTCCGGGTGTCGCGGGGGTGACGGAAAGAACCGCCGGACCGCTCTCCACGGGCGGGGTGTCCCGCTGCCGCGGTACGGGTACGGACATCGTCTCCGGTTCCTTCCCTCCCCCCGAGGGTGCGCTCATGGGCCGACCCTAGCGGGAGGGTGGCGACGAACGGAATGCCGGTTGGGGGGAGGGCCTCCGTCATATGCCGTTATCGCGGGGGATAAGCGGGCCGATGGATGACCAACGTCACGGAACCCCCACAACCCGGTCCCGCTCACCGGGACCCCGCGCCCCACCGCCGAAGCCCGTGCCGGACCCCTGTACGTGACGTCGCGCACCCCGCCCCCGCCCCCGCCCCACCGCCGTCCCACGTGACGCTGCACACCTCCGCCCCGCCGGGCCGCGCCCGCGGGCTTCTCCGGTCCGGCGCCGCCGACGGCCGCGTGTGGGCCGCGGTGACTCCGCCCCCACGACCCGAGCCCGCCCGCGGCCCCGCCCGGGACCCGAATCCGCCCGGCCGGGGCCTACGCGTCGGGGCGGACCACGGCCTTGATCGGCATCGAGCCGACGCCCGCCATCGTCACGCTCCGGCCGGGGCGGGGCGAGTGGACCATCGCGCCGTCCCCGACGTACATCGCGACGTGGCTCGCGTCGTCCCAGTAGATGATCAGGTCACCCGGTCGTATGTCCTTCATCGCCACCTTCGGCAGCAGCCGCAACTGCTCCTGCGAGGTGCGCGGGATGGCCTTGCCGGCCGCCAGCCAGGCCTGCGAGGTCAGGCCGGAGCAGTCGTATGAGTTCGGCCCGGTGGCGCCCCACACGTACGGCTTGCCCATCTGCGCCGTCGCGAACTGCACCGCCCGCTTGCCGGCGTCCGTCGCCGACCCCTTCGCTTCCTTCAGCGCGCCCGTCGACAGCCACTGCGTCTGCGCCTTGTACTGGGCTTCCTGCTCCAGCTGGATCAGCCGGGCCTTCTCCTCGGCCTCCAGCTTGTTCTCCAGCTCCTCCGCCGCCTTGATCTTCCCCTCGATCTCCTTCTTGGCGGCCTCCTGCTTGGCCCGGTTCTCCTCCATCTTCTGCCAGAGCGCGCCCGCGTCCTTCGCGTACCGCTCCAAGCCGCTCTGCGTGCGGTTGAGTTCGGACAACAGGTCGGTGGTGGCCTTCTCACCCTGCCGCAACCGGTTCGCCCCGTCGAGGAACTGGCCCGGGCTGTCGCTCAACGCCAGCTGCGCGCCCGGCGGCAGGCCGCCCGAGCGGTACTGGGCGCGCGCCGCGGCGCCCGCGCGGGCCTTCAGGCCGGAGATCCGGTCCTGGCCCGCCACGACCAGCTTCGCGATCTCCACGATCCGCTCGGACTGGGCCTTGGTCTCGCTCTCCGCGAGGTTGTACGCGTCCGTCGCGCTGCCGGCCTGCCGGTACAGCCCCTCTATGTCCTTGCGGGTCTGCTCCAGCGACTTCGCCCCGGGCGCCGGCGTCGGTGCCACGGGCGACCCGGGCGTCGCACCCGGCGCGGGCGGCGCCGGGGACGGGACCGGCGCGGCCGGGGCCGCGTACGCGGTGCCCCCCGCGATCGCGGGGGCCGTCAGTATCGCCATCGCGCACAGCAGTGTCAGGGTCGATGCCCCGTGCCGACGCGACGCTCGCTTCGCGGTCCCCATGGCTCCCCCAGGCGCCCCGAGTCCGACCGGACGACAGGTGCCTCACCCGACATCAGATCTGACTATTCATCAGTAACTTGTCACTGTCTCCGGGATGGTGCCACGACTCGGTGAATTCCAACACCCTTGCGGGTCACGGTCCGATCATGACCGGCCACGCCCCGCCCACCCCTGCCGACTCAACGGGCCGCCCACGGAGCCGGTTCCCCGTCGTACGAGGTTCACCCCATCGCGTGCGCGTCACCCCACCGGGCGCAGCGCCTCCCACCGCACCGTCAGTTCCCCCTGCCGCCAGCGCACCGGGCCGTCCGCCAGCGGCCAGTCCCCGGACAGCGCCCGCGCCGTCCGGATCCACCGCTGCCGCGCCCCGTACGAGGCGTACGGGGCCGCCGCCGCCCACGCCCGGTCGAAGTCCCGCAGGAACGCGTGCACCGGCTCGCCCGGCACGTTCCGGTGGATCAGCGCCTTCGGCAGCCGCTCCGCCAGGTCCGACGGACGCTCCAGGGAGCCCAGCCGCGTAGCGAAGGTCACCGTGCGCGGCCCCTCCGGCCCCAACGCCACCCACACGTGCCGCCGGCCGATCTCGTCGCACGTCCCCTCCACGAGCAGCCCGCCCGGGGCCAACCGCGCGCGGAGCCGCTCCCACACCCGGGCGACCTGCTCCTCGTCGTACTGGCGCAGCACGTTCGCCGCGCGGATCAGCGCCGGGCGCTCGTCCCCGTCCAGCGGCACCTCGAAGCCGCCGTGCCGGAAGCTCAGCCCGTCCCGCTCGTACGGCTTGGCCCCCGCCACCCGCGCGGGCTCGATCTCGATGCCGACCACCCGCACCGCCGGCGCCGCCTCCCGCAGCCGCGCCAGCAGCTCCACCGCCGTCCAGGGGGCCGCCCCGTAGCCGAGGTCCACCGCCACCGGCGCGTCCGCGCGGCGCAGCGCGGCCCCGTGCGACGCCGCGATCCAGCGGTCCATGCGGCGCAGCCGGTTCGGGTTCGTCGTCCCCCGCGTCACGGTGCCCACAGGGCGCCTCGGGGGTGGTGGAGTGCTGCGGGAAGCCATGCGCCGAGCCTAAGCGGAGGGCCCTCGCCGGATAAAAAACCGGCAAACAGCGACGGAAAGTCGGCCCGCCCCGGAATGCGGGCGGCGCCCGTCCGGGTTGCACTCCTTGCAAGGCGCCCCACAGCGCCCCCGCAGCCATGCCGCCCCACGGGGCGGACCGTCCCTCCGGGCCCCGCCCGGTCCGCCACCACCGTCCGTGCGCGTCGTCCCCGCGCGTCGTCCGAGCGAGAGGAACTGCTCCCTTGAGCCAGTACGTGTCCCGTCTCGGCGGCAGCATCAGCGGACGCCTCGCCGCCGCGCGCGGCACCCGCAGCGACGCGCCGCGACTGCGCCTGCCGGCCGTCGGCCACCACCGCAAGCCGCGCCGCGTCGCCATGCTCAGCGTGCACACCTCACCGCTGCACCAGCCCGGCACCGGCGACGCCGGCGGCATGAACGTGTACATCGTCGAGCTGGCCAAGCGCCTCGCCGCGATCAACATCGAGGTCGAGATCTTCACCCGGGCCACCACCGGCGGCCTGCCGCCGGCCGTCGAGCTGGCCCCCGGCGTCCTCGTACGGCACGTCGACGCGGGTCCGTACGAAGGCCTCGCCAAGGAGGAGCTGCCCGCCCAGCTCTGCGCCTTCACCCACGGCGTCATGCAGGCCTGGGCCGGTCACCGACCCGGCTACTACGACCTCGTCCACTCCCACTACTGGCTCTCCGGCCACGTCGGCTGGCTCGCCGCCGAACGCTGGGGCGTCCCCCTCGTGCACGCCATGCACACCATGGCCAAGGTCAAGAACGCCGCGCTCGCCGTCGGCGACACCCCCGAGCCCGCCGCCCGCGTCATCGGCGAGACCCAGATCGTCTCCGCCGCCGACCGCCTCGTCGCGAACACCGCCGAGGAGGCCGACGAACTCGTACGGCACTACGAGGCCGATCCCGGCAAGGTCGCCGTCGTCCACCCCGGCGTCAACCTCGACCGCTTCACCGTCGGCGACGGCCGGGCCGCCGCCCGCGCCCGCCTCGGCCTGCCGCAGGACGCCGTGATCCCCCTGTTCGCCGGCCGCATCCAGCCGCTGAAGGCCCCGGACGTCCTGCTGCGGGCCGTCGCGGAACTGGTCGCCCAGGACCCGTCCCTGCGCCGCCGACTGTTCGTCCCCGTCGTCGGCGGGCCCTCCGGCAGCGGTCTCGCCAAGCCGGAGGGGCTGCAGAAGCTGGCCGCGAAACTCGGCATCACCGACCTCGTGCACTTCCACCCGCCCGTCGACCAGGACCGGCTCGCCGACTGGTTCCGCGCCGCGTCCGTGCTGGTCATGCCGTCCTACAACGAGTCCTTCGGGCTCGTCGCCCTCGAAGCCCAGGCCACCGGTACGCCGGTCCTCGCGGCGGCCGTCGGCGGACTGCCCGTCGCCGTCAACGACGGGGTCACGGGCATCCTCGTCCCCGGCCACGACCCGGTCGACTACGCCCGTGAGCTGCGCCGCTTCATCGACGACCCGGGGCTGGCCGACCGCCTGGGCGGGCAGGCCGCGCGGCACGCGCAGTTCTTCGGCTGGGACACCGCCGCCAGTGGCACCGCCGACGTCTACACCGCCGCCATGCATGATCATCGGCGTCGCGTACGCTCCCACCATGGCTGACACCGCCGCGATCATCGAGAGCGTCCTGACCGACGCCGAGCTGAGCTGGGAGAGCCCGCAACCGGGCTCGTACGTCGTCCGGCTCCCCGGCACGCGCAAGCTGAGCACCACCTGCTCGCTGCGCCTGGGCAAGCACTCCCTCTCCGTCAACGCCTTCGTGATACGCCACCCGGACGAGAACGAGGCCGGCGTCCACCGCTGGCTGCTGGAGCGCAACCTCAAGCTGTACGGGATGGCCTACGCGGTCGACCCGCTCGGCGACGTCTACCTGACGGCCCGCCTCCCGCTGTCCGTGATCACCCCGGACGACCTCGACCGGCTGCTGGGCACCGTCCTGGAGGCCGCCGACGGCGCCTTCAACACCCTGCTGGAGCTGGGCTTCGCGGGCGCGATCCGCCGCGAGTACGAGTGGCGCGTCTCGCGCGGCGAGTCGACCCGCAACCTGGACGCCTTCAAGCACCTGACCCGGCCGTCCCGCGAGGGGTGACGGCGGGGGCGCCGCCCTGACCGGCTACGCCGCCGGCGCCGCCCCGACCGGCTACGCCGCCGGCGCCGTCGCGATCGGCTTCGCGCCGGACGCCCCCGTACCCGCGACCTCGACCGCCACGGTCTCGACCGCGCCGGCCCGCCCGTCCGTGCCGCCGCCGGATTCCGCGTCCGCGTCGTCCGGCAGGTTCCGCATCAGTAGCCAGTACCCCGCCGCGGCCACCGTGCCGAGCACCCCGGTCGACCCCCACAGCCAGTGCGCGCCCAGCCGGTCCAGGACGATCCCGGCCATCAGCGGGGCCACCAGCGAGGCCACCGCCCAGGACATCGTGTACATCCCCTGGTAGCGCCCCCGCCCGTGCACCGGCGACAACCGGACGACGAGTCCCATCTGGGTCGGCGAGTTCACGATCTCCGCCAGCGTCCACACGCACACCGTCAGCGCGTACGCCCACAGCGGCCCGGCGAACGCCGTCATCGCGAACCCGTACCCGGCCAGCAGCGCCGAGACCACCAGCAGCTTGCGCGGGTCCCGGTGCTCGATGAACCGCGTCACCGGGATCTGCAGGATCACGATCAGCAGCCCGTTGACCGCGATGACCAGGCCGTACTCGGCCGGCGAGAACCCGGCCGCGCCCATCGCCGCCGGCAGCCCCACCGAGCCCTGCATGAAGATCAGCGAGATGACGAACGACAGCCCGACGACCCCCATGAACCGCCCGTCCCGCAGCACCGTCCCCAGCCCCACCTCCGGCTCGGGGACGAACCCCTCGCCGTCGGCGTCCGACCCGGGCCGCCGCGCCCGCTCCGGCCGCGACTCCGGCAGCTTCGCGTACACCAGCACCGCGCACGCCAGCGTCAGCGCCGCCTCGCCCAGGAAGCCCGCCAGGTAGCTGTACTGCGCGATCAGCCCCGCCACCGCGGCGCTGATCCCGAAGCCGAGGTTGATCGCCCAGTAGTTCAGCGCGAAGGCCCGTGCCCGGTCCTCGGGTCGGACGATGTCCGCCATCATCGCCGAGACCGCCGGCCGCGAGGCGTTCGACGTCATCCCGACCAGCAGGGCCACCGCCGCGATCGCCGCCGGGCGCTCCATGAACCCCAGCAGCGCCACCGAGAACGCGGTCGACGCCTGCGCCACCAGCAGCGTCGGACGCCGACCCAGCCGGTCGGTCATCACCCCCGCCACCAGTGACGAGATGACGCCGCCGAGCCCGTGCAGGGCGACGACGAGGCCCGCGAAGGTGGCCGAGTAGCCCCGGTCCAACGTCAGGTACAAGGTCATGAAAGTGGCGACGAAGGCCCCGAGCCGATTGACCAGGGTGCTCGCCCACAGCCACCAGAACGCCCTCGGCAGACCCGAGACGCTCTCCCGGGCAGCCCGCCTCAGACTCTCAACGGACATAAGGGTCCCCCCGGGGATGTGTAAGTGTCCCTACTGAGCTCCGCACATTACGATCCAAGATCCCCGGACGGCCACTGAATTGTCACCATCCGTCAATCGACGGCCGTCCACACCGCGCGCGGGCGCCCCGGGCAGTCCATTAGGCTCGTACGCATGGCCGACGCACCGTACAAGCTGATCCTGCTCCGTCACGGCGAGAGCGAGTGGAACGCGAAGAACCTGTTCACCGGCTGGGTGGACGTCAATCTCAACGAAAAGGGCGAGAAGGAGGCGGTCCGCGGCGGTGAGTTGCTCAAGGACGCCGGCCTGCTCCCCGACGTGGTGCACACCTCGCTCCAGAAGCGCGCCATCCGCACCTCCCAGCTCGCGCTGGAGGCCGCCGACCGCCACTGGATCCCCGTGCACCGCTCCTGGCGCCTGAACGAGCGCCACTACGGCGCCCTCCAGGGCAAGGACAAGGCCCAGACCCTCGCCGAGTTCGGCGAGGAGCAGTTCATGCTGTGGCGCCGCTCGTACGACACCCCGCCGCCGGCCCTCGAGGACGGCACGGAGTTCTCCCAGTCCGGCGACCCGCGCTACGCGACGATCCCGCCGGAGCTGCGCCCGCGCACCGAGTGCCTCAAGGACGTCGTCGTCCGCATGCTGCCGTACTGGTACGACGGCATCGTCCCGGACCTCCTCGCGGGCCGCACCGTCCTGGTCGCCGCCCACGGCAACAGCCTGCGCGCCCTGGTCAAGCACCTGGACGGCATCTCCGACGAGGCCATCGCCGGCCTGAACATCCCGACCGGCATCCCGCTGGCCTACGAACTGGACGCCGCCTTCAAGCCCCTGAACCCGGGCGGCACCTACCTCGACCCGGACGCCGCCGCGGCGGCCATCGAGGCGGTCAAGAACCAGGGCAAGAAGAAGTAGCAGGAAGAGTGACCATGCCCCCGACCCGCACACGGTGCGGGTCGGGGGCACTCTTTTGCCATGGGCCCACGGTTGACCCCCGTAGCGGGCCCGCGACGAGGCGAAGGGCCCCCGCCCGCGAAGCGGGAAGGGGCCCTTCAGGGTCGGTCGGGGTCGGTCGGGGTTCAGCCGCCGCACTGGCAGGGCGCACCGGACTGGCAGCCGCAGCCGCAGCCCGATCCGCAGCCGCAGGCCGCGAGTAGGGGCAGGCGCAGCGGCTCCGGCCGTGGCGGCTGCTCCTGTTCCGGGGTGATGGGGACGGGGGAATCGGACATGGATCCTCCTCGTGGGGGCACACACGGCAGGTCGTACGCGTACGCGGTCGCCTTCGCCCTCATTCATGCCCAGCCGCACCGGCGCGTCAACGGCGCATTGGAGCGAGCCGCCGCACGCGGGGGCGACGGACCCGCCCGCCCCCGCGCGGCGGTCCTCAGACCCCGTCGACCTGCGTCGGCTGCTGGAGCTCGTCCGCGTGCTCGCCCGTCACCAGGTACACGACGCGCTTGGCGACCGACACCGCGTGGTCCGCGAAGCGCTCGTAGTAGCGGCCCAGCAGCGTCACGTCGACCGCCGTCTCGATGCCGTGCTTCCAGCGGTCGTCCATCAGGTGCTGGAACAGCGTGCGGTGCAGCTGGTCCATCTCGTCGTCGTCCTGCTCCAGCTGGAGCGCCAGGTCGACGTCCTTCGTGATGATGACCTCGGCCGCCTTCGCCATCAGGCGCTGCGCCAGCTGACCCATCTCCAGGATGGTCGCGTGCAGGTCGCGCGGCACCGCGCGGTCCGGGAAGCGCAGCCGCGCCAGCTTCGCCACGTGCTGGGCGAGGTCGCCCGAGCGCTCCAGGTCGGCGCTCATCCGCAGTGAGGTGACGACGATGCGCAGGTCGGTGGCGACCGGCTGCTGGCGGGCCAGCAACGCGATGGCGCGGGCCTCCAGGTCGTGCTGGAGGTCGTCCACCTTCTGGTCGGCGGCGATGACGCTCTCCGCGAGCTTCAGATCGGCGTCGAGCATGGAGGTGGTGGCCCGCCCGATCGCGGAACCGACGAGCCGGGCCATCTCGACCAGGCTTTCTCCGATCGAGTCCAGTTCCTCGTGGTACGCGTCCCGCATTGGTGTCCCTCTCTCGCCGACTCGCTACTGCTGCGTGGCTTCTTGCCCACGTTGACACGTTCGGCCCTGAACGCGTCCGACTCCGACATCACAAGTGAATCAACCCCGTCGCCAGGGTGAACTCTGGGCGACGAGTGTTCGAGGTGCCACCCGAACGGCTGTGGAACTGCCGTCGTGCCTGCTTAACCTGGATGCATGGACGTGAACGCGGCGGTCGCCGCAGCTGCAGCGATCGCCGGTTTGTGCACCGGTGTGATCGCCATGCTGGCGTTCCGCTGGAGCGAGCGCGACCAAGCCCGCCCCACCAGGAGCTCCATGCGCCCCGACATCAACGCGGTACTCCCGCCCGGTGTGGACACGGTCCTCTCCGTGCTCCGCTCCTCCGCCGTCGTCCTCGACGAGGGGGACGCGGTCGTCAAGGCCAGCTCGGCGGCGTACGCCCTCGGCCTGGTCCGCGGCGGGAAGCTCGCCGTGGAACCGATGCTCCACATGGCCCGCGACACCCGCAGGGACGGAGAGATACGCCAGATCGAACTCGACCTCCCCAGGCGCGGCACCGGCCGCGGCGAGGCCCTCGCGGTCTCGGCGCGCGTCGCCCCGCTGGGCTCGCGGCTCGTGCTGCTGCTCGTCGAGGACCTCACGGAGGCCCGCCGCATCGAGGCGGTCCGCCGTGACTTCGTCGCGAACGTGTCGCACGAGCTGAAGACCCCCGTCGGAGCGATCTCCCTGCTCTCGGAAGCGGTCATGGACGCCTCCGACGACCCGGAGGCGGTCAGCCGCTTCGCGGGCCGCATGCAGATCGAGTCCGCCCGCCTGATCAACCTCGTACAGGAGCTGATCGACCTCTCCCGGGTGCAGAACGACGAGGCCCTGGAGGACGCCGAGCCCGTACGCGTGGACACGCTGGTGGCCGAGGCCATCGACCGCTGCCGCCACACCGCCACCTCCAAGCAGATCACCATGGCCGCCGGCGGCACCGCCGACCTGCGGGTTTGGGGACACCGGGGGCAGCTCGCCGCGGCCCTCGGCAACCTGGTGGAGAACGCCGTCAACTACAGCCCGGCCCGCACCCGCGTCGGCATCGCCGCGCGCCGGGTGACCGCGCCGGGTGGAGACTTGATCGAGATAGCCGTGACCGACCAGGGCATCGGCATCCCGGAAAAGGACCGCGAGCGCGTCTTCGAACGCTTCTACCGCGTGGACCCGGCCCGCTCCCGCGCCACGGGAGGCACCGGCCTCGGCCTCGCGATCGTGAAGCACGTCGCCGCCTCGCACGGCGGGGAGGTGTCGGTCTGGAGCTCGGAGGGCCAGGGCTCCACGTTCACCCTGCGGCTCCCCGAGGCACCCGCACCGGCGCCCGCGCCGGCCCCCGCACCCGTCCGACCCCTGCCCCAACCAGAACCAGTCATCCCTGCCCCGGAGGTCCTTCCGTGACCCGAGTGCTCGTCGTCGAGGATGAGGAATCCTTCAGCGACGCCCTGTCCTACATGCTCCGCAAGGAAGGCTTCGAGGTCGCGATCGCGGCGACCGGGCCCGACGGGCTCGACGAGTTCGAGCGCAACGGCGCCGACCTCGTCCTCCTCGACCTGATGCTGCCCGGCCTGCCCGGCACCGAGGTCTGCCGGCAGCTGCGCGGCCGTTCCAACGTTCCCGTGATCATGGTGACCGCCAAGGACAGCGAGATCGACAAGGTCGTCGGGCTGGAGATAGGAGCAGACGACTACGTCACCAAGCCCTTCTCCTCGCGGGAGCTGGTCGCCCGCATCCGCGCGGTCCTGCGCCGCCGCGGCGAGCCGGAGGAGGTCACCCCGGCGGCCCTGGAGGCCGGCCCGGTACGGATGGACGTCGACCGGCACGTGGTCACCGTCGGCGGCGGCAAGGTGGACCTCCCGCTGAAGGAGTTCGACCTGCTGGAGATGCTGCTGCGCAACGCGGGCCGCGTGCTGACCCGCATGCAGCTCATCGACCGGGTCTGGGGCGCCGACTACGTCGGCGACACCAAGACCCTCGACGTCCACGTCAAGCGCCTGCGCGCGAAGATCGAGCCCGACCCGGGCGCGCCGCGCTACCTGGTGACGGTCCGCGGCCTGGGCTACAAGTTCGAGCCGTAGACCGCGGCGCCGCGCAGCCGCGAGGCGGCACATGCGCACAGCCGTGAGCGGCGGTCGGGTCCGGCGGCCCGCACGACCACGGGGAAGGCCCCCAGCCACATCGGCTGGGGGCCTTCCCCGTGTACGTAGGCCGCTTCGCGCGGCCGGGCCTCAGTGGCCGGCGCCGTGCGAGGCGGAGCCGGACGGCTTGCCCGACGGCGCGCCCGCGGCGCCCGACGGCGAACCGGACGGCGCGCCCGAGGGCGCGGGCGTCCCGGAGGGCGTGCCCGACGGGGACCCGGACGGGCTGGTGGAAGGCTCGCCCGGGGCCGCGGTGGGCCCGTAGCCGGCGTACATGCCGGAGGCGGGCACGATGAAGGCCTGGAGGGCGACGTCGCCGGTGCTGCTCAGGTCGAAGACGACCTCCTGCACGTCGCCGTCCACGACGGCGGTGCGGCCGCCCTCGATCACGGCGGAGGCGTTGCCCTGGCCGCCCAGCACCACGGAGCCGCCGGCCGGCACGGTGATCTTGCCGGAGCCCTCGGCGGCCTTCAGGACGACCTTGGACTTGCCACCCTTGAGGGTGATGCCCTCCAGGGTCTGCGGCTTCGTACCGTTGTTGAAGACGGTCGCCGAGACGACGGCCGGGCCCTTCTTTTCCTTCTCCGCCTGGGTGATCACCAAGGCGTTCTGGATCTGGATGTCGCCCTTGGTGACGGCGGCGTTGTCCGGCTTGATCTGGAGAGTCTGCGCGTCGTTGCCCGCACCGCACGCGGCGAGCGAAGCGATCGAGAACACGACGGCAGAAGCGGCGAGGGCGCCGCGTCGAAGGCTGCGGCTCACGGCGGCGGCAACTCCTAGGACGTACGGACGGAAGGGTGGACGCTCGGGACGGCCGAGGTAAAGCCGCCCTAAGGGTGTGTCAGCGCGCTTAGGTTACCGAGCCGCCGCCCCGCCCCCGCACCCGACCCTCCGCAGCGGACGCACGGCCCTGGACGGCCTCGGCGATCTTGCATTCGGGATATCGCCGCCGGGGCCGCCCGATGATCAATTCCGGGATTCCGTCGAACGTGGCTCCGTGATCAATTTCGGATTGGGCCGGAACCCGCTCCGTACGGGCGGCCGCCAGTCGAACGGAGTACTTCGGTTTCCGACTCCCGAACCCGGCAAAACGGGACGTACGTCACTCCCGTGGACTCGTCCGCCAGGTGTAACGTGGCCGTTTCGCCCGGTCCGCACAACACCTCCGACCTGCGAATACCCCCTTCCGCAACCCCTTCGCAGCACGTTCGTGTCGCTGTTGTCAAGCCCCGAGATGTGCCCTGACCTGCGAAAACGCCATTCATAACAGTCAGTTCTCGTGTTACCCTGGATAGCCACGGAAGGGGTACCTGTCACATGACGTTCAAGGTTGGCGACACCGTGGTCTATCCCCATCACGGGGCCGCGCTGATCGAGGCCATCGAAACTCGCCAGATCAAAGGCGTGGACAAGACCTACTTGGTGCTCAAGGTCGCCCAGGGCGACCTGACGGTTCGTGTGCCTGCGGACAATGCGGAGTTCGTCGGCGTTCGCGACGTAGTCGGCCAGGACGGGCTGGACCGGGTCTTCGAGGTGCTCCGCGCACCGTATGCAGAAGAGCCGACGAACTGGTCCCGGCGCTACAAGGCAAATCTGGAGAAGCTCGCTTCTGGCGATGTCATCAAGGTCGCCGAAGTGGTGCGCGACCTGTGGCGTCGTGAGCGTGAGCGCGGACTCTCCGCGGGTGAGAAGCGCATGCTCGCGAAGGCTCGCCAGATTCTCGTCAGCGAGCTCGCGCTCGCGGAGAACACCAACGAGGACAAGGCCGAGGCCCTCCTCGACGAGGTTCTCGCGTCCTGACGCGAAAACCGTACACAGTTGTGCCGCGGTGCCCGATGACAAGCTCCCTCCTCCACGAGGGAGCTGTTGCCGGGCGCTGCGGCATGTCTGTACCCACGCCTTTTTCGTACCCATTGCTTTTTCCTGGCGTGCCGAGTTCGGGCAGCCCTGCTCGACCGGTCTTCACGGAAGGGGCGAGGGGCATCGCACCCGGCACGCTTCAGGCCATACCCATGTCGGCCGAAGTCACAAACCTGGCTCGGAGCTACTGATGTCTGACGAAACGCGTCCGCACCGCACGGCCGCGGTGATCCCGGCCGCCGGCCGCGGGGTACGCCTCGGTCCCGGTGCCCCCAAGGCCCTGCGGGCCCTCGGCGGGACGCCCATGCTCATCCACGCCGTCCGTGCCATGGCCCGCTCCCGCGCCGTGTCCCTCGTCGTGGTGGTCGCCCCCTCCGACGGGGCCGCCGATGTGCGCCGGCTGCTCGACGAGCACGCGCTGCCCGACCGTACCGAGGTCCTGGTCGTCCCCGGCGGGGAGACCCGACAGGAGTCCGTGCGCGCCGGCCTGGACGCGCTGCCGCAGGACGTCACCTCCGTACTCATCCACGACGCGGCCCGCCCGCTCGTCCCCGTCGACACCGTGGACGCCGTCATCGACGCCCTGCGCGACGGCGCGCCCGCCGTCGTCCCCGCGCTGCCGCTGGCCGACACCGTCAAGGAGGTCGAGCCGGGCGAGCCCGGCGAGCCCGAGCCGGTCGTCGCCACGCCCGAGCGCGCCCGGCTGCGCGCCGTCCAGACCCCCCAGGGCTTCGACCTGGCGACCCTGCTGCGCGCGCACCGGGAGATCGCCGTCCTCGGCGAGGGCGCCACCGACGACGCCGGCATGGTGGAGCGCCTCGGAGTCACCGTCGTGACCGTCCCCGGCCACGACGAGGCCTTCAAGGTCACCCGTCCGCTCGACCTCGTCCTCGCCGAGGCCGTACTCGCCCGCAGGAGGGCCACCGATGCCTACTGATCCCGCCGCCGCGCCCGTGATGCCGCTCGTCGGCATCGGCACCGACGTGCACGCCTTCGAGGCGGGCCGGGAACTGTGGTGCGCCGGTCTGCTGTGGGAGGGCGAGGACGGCCTCGCCGGGCACTCCGACGGGGACGTCGCCGCGCACGCCGCCTGTGACGCCCTGTTCTCCGCCGCCGGCGTCGGCGACCTCGGCGCGCACTTCGGCACCTCCCGTCCGCAGTGGTCCGGCGCCTCCGGCGTCACCCTTCTGGCGGAAGCCGCGCGCATCGTGCGGGCCGAGGGCTTCGAGATCGGCAACATCGCCGTCCAGGTGATCGGTGTCCGCCCGAAGATCGGCAAGCGGCGCGAAGAAGCGCAGAAGGCGCTCTCGGCCGCCGCGGGCGCCCCCGTCTCGGTGTCCGGCACCACCACCGACGGCCTCGGCCTCACCGGTCGGGCCGAGGGGCTCGCCGCCATCGCCACCGCCCTCGTCCACCGGACGAGCCCGGCCTGAGTCCGGGCCCCGCCCGGGCGGGTGTCCGGCCGGTGCCGTGGCCGCGCGGCGACGGAGCGGGGTCGGCACCAACCGGGAAAACCGCCCGTACGGGACTCCGTGCGCGCCCCCTTCGCACCGCCGCGCCGACAAACCCCGCCCCCGGGTCCCCAAAGGGTCGCGGGGCACTGCTAGAGGCGCACTACCCTGGATGCCGTGACTATTCGCCTGTACGACACCAGCGCCCGGCAGATCCGTGACTTCACCCCGCTCGTTCCGGGCTGCGTCTCGATCTACCTCTGTGGCGCGACCGTGCAGGCCGCTCCGCACATCGGCCACATCAGGTCGGGCCTGAACTTCGACATGATGCGCCGTTGGTTCGCGTACCGCGGCTACGACGTGACCTTCATCCGCAACGTCACGGACATCGACGACAAGATCATCGCGAAGTCCGCCGAGCAGCGCCGCCCCTGGTGGTCCATCGGCTACGAGAACGAGCGCGCCTTCAACGACGGCTACTCCGCCCTCGGCTGCCTCCCGCCCACCTACGAGCCCCGCGCGACCGGACACGTCACCGAGATGGTCGAGATGATGCGCGGGCTCATCGAGCGCGGCCACGCCTACGAGTCAGAGGGCAACGTCTACTTCGACGTGAAGTCCTTCCCGGGCTACCTCTCGCTGTCCCGCCAGGAACTCGACAACATCCGTCAGCCGGAGAGCACCGGCGAGACCGGCAAGCGCGACGCGCGCGACTTCGCCATGTGGAAGTCCGTCAAGCCCGGCGAGCCGTCCTGGGAGACGCCCTGGGGCCGCGGCCGTCCCGGCTGGCACCTCGAATGCTCCGCCATGGCGCACAAGTACCTCGGCGAGGCCTTCGACATCCACGGCGGCGGCCTGGACCTGATCTTCCCGCACCACGAGAACGAGATCGCCCAGGCCAAGGCCTTCGGCGACGAGTTCGCGCACTACTGGGTCCACAACGCCTGGGTCACGATGTCGGGCGAGAAGATGTCCAAGTCCCTCGGGAACTCGGTCCTCGTCTCCGAGATGGTCAAGCAGTGGCGCCCGATCGTGCTGCGCTACTACCTGGGCACCCCGCACTACCGGTCGATGATCGAGTACAGCGAGGAAGCGCTGCGCGAGGCGGAGTCCGCCTTCGCCCGCATCGAGGGCTTCTACCAGCGCGTCATCGAGAAGGCGGGCGGTCCCGTCGAGGCCGCGGCCGAGGTGCCGCCGGCCTTCGCCGAGGCGATGGACGACGACCTGGGCGTCCCGCAGGCGCTCGCCATCGTGCACACCACCGTCCGCCAGGGCAACAGCGCGCTCGCCGCCGACGACAAGGACGCGGCGATCGCGCGCCTGTCGGAGGTGCGGGCCATGCTGACCGTGCTCGGCCTGGACCCGCTCGACCCGCACTGGGCCGGCGAGTCCGACCGCGGCGAGGACCTCCACGGCGCCGTGGACACCCTCGTACGCCTCGTCCTGGAGCAGCGGGAATCCGCCCGGGCCCGCAAGGACTGGGCGACCGCCGACGCCATCCGCGACCAGCTCCAGCAGTCCGGTCTGGTCGTCGAGGACAGCCCGACCGGTCCGCGCTGGACGCTCGGCCCCCGCTGAGCCGGAGCGGCCCGACTGTGCCGCCCGGCGCTCCGGGCGGCACACTCTTCATACGTACATATCGCAGCATCAACGAAAACAGGTAGAGGTCATGGCCGGGAACAGCCAGCGCAGGAACCGCCGCACGTCCAACAAGAAGGGCGCCACGGTCGGTAGCGGTGGCCAGCGGCGCCGGGGCCTCGAAGGCAAGGGCCCCACGCCCAAGGCCGAGGACCGCAAGAAGCACAAGGCGAATCGGATCAGCAACGCCATCGCCCGCCAGGCCGCCAAGCGCCGCCCGGCCCCGCGCCGCGGCGGCCCCAAGGGCACCAGCGAGATGGTCGTCGGTCGCAACCCGGTCTTCGAGGCGCTGCGCGACGGCGTCCCCGCCACCACCCTCTACGTCCAGCAGTTCATCGACAACGACGAGCGCGTGCGCGAGGCCCTCCAGCTCGCCGCCGCGCGCGGCAACATCAACCTGATGGAAGCCCCGCGCCCCGAGCTCGACCGGATGACCAACGGGCTCAACCACCAGGGCCTGGTCCTGCAGGTCCCGCCGTACGAGTACGCGCACCCGGAGGACCTCACGGCCGCCGCGTACGACAACGGCGAGGACCCGCTGATCGTCGCCCTCGACGGGGTCACCGACCCGCGCAACCTCGGCGCCATCGTCCGCTCCGTCTCCGCCTTCGGCGGCCACGGCGTGGTCATCCCCGAGCGTCGCGCCGCCGGCATGACCGCCGGTGCCTGGAAGTCCTCGGCCGGCACCGCCGCCCGTACCCCGGTCTCCCGCGTCACCAACCTGACCCGCGCCCTCCAGGACTACAAGAAGGCCGGCATCACCGTCGTCGGCCTGGCCGCCGAGGGCACGCACACGGTCAACGACCTGGAGCAGCTCGCCGGCCCCGTCGTCATCGTCGTCGGCTCCGAGGGCAAGGGCCTCGGCCGCCTCGTCGGCGAGAACTGCGACTACCTGGTGCGCATCCCGATGCCGGGCGGCGCCGAGTCGCTGAACGCCGGCGTCGCCGCGGGCGTCGTCCTCTACGAGGCGGCCCGTCGCCGCGCCGACCGCAGCCGCGCCTGATCGCGGGTCGGGGCTGAGCGCCGGGTGGACCGGACCCGTCCGCCCGGCTTGATCCACTTGGCTCACGGAAGTGACCCGTGAGCGTGTCGCCCCGCCCGATCCGGGCGGGGCGACTTGATCTTGACGGGTCTCGGACAGATCCCTGATGTCAAGGCAGTGTCCTAAACACGGATCACTCGGTTAGATGAGTGTGGACACCAGAACGTCAGGGTTCGACGACCAGCCCGCGCTGAGCATGGTCAAGGTGCCGTGCGACCCCGCACAGGTCATCGTCAACCACGCCAGCTTCCGCGTGCGGCTCGCACCGAGCCCGAGCGCGCGTTCCAAGCCCGCGAATGCCCCCGGCCGCGCGCCCGTCCTCGGCGTCGCCGCGGCCGCCGCCGCCGGAGCCCGCCGCCGCCGGGCCCCCGTCGTGTGGAGCGGCAGGTCCGACCCCGGCGACGCCGCCGCGACGGGCGGCCTGCTCCAGGCCGTACGCGAGTCCGGCCGCGGCCACGACGAGTACGACGGCGGCGCCACCCAGGTCATCCCGCGCGTGGACCTGGACCACGACCTCGCCGAGGACACCCTCGCCACCCCGACCGTCATCGGTCAGCGCAGCTACGGGGACCCCGAGGAGACCCGCCCGCTGGCCGCCGTACGGGACCTGCCGCGCGAGCCGTACGGGGCCCAGTACCCCGGCGGCGATCCGGACGGCGACTCCCGACGGGTCGGCGACTCCCGCGGCCAGGCCTCCTACTACCCCGGCCGCCGGATGAACCTCGGCGTGGTGCTGCTCCCGCTGCGCGTCTTCCTCGGGTTCATCTGCATCTACGCCGGCATGGGCAAGCTGTGCGACCCCGTCTACTTCGACGGCGGCGAGCGCGGCTCCATGGTCACCTGGCTCCGGACGCTGCACCCCTGGGCGCTGGCCGAGCCGCTGCGCGACTTCGCGCTGGCGCACCCGGTGGGCGCGGGGCTGAGCGTGGCGTTCCTCCAGGTGATCGTGGGCGTCCTGACGGTCTTCGGGTTGTGGCAGCGGTTCGCCGCCTGCATCGGGGCGCTGCTGTCCGCCGCGCTGTTGATGACGGTGAGCTGGAAGACCGTCCCCGCCTACGACGCGCCCGACATCATCTACCTGGCCGCCTGGAGCCCGCTGATCATCGCGGGCGCGCCCGTCTACTCCCTCGACGGGCGGCTCGCGGGCGAGGCGTGGCGCACGCTGGGCCCGCGTTCGGAGGTATGGCGGCTGCGACGCCGGGTCCTGCGGCGCGGAGCCGTCATGGCCACCGTCGTGTGCGGGCTCACCCTGCTCGTCGGCTCCCTGCTCGGAGGGGCCGTCCGGTCCTCCACGGTCGTCACCGTGCCCGGGCCGGGTCAGGCGCCGAGCAACTACCTGCCCGGTACGCCGCTGCCGAAGGCCTCGGTCAAGCAGTCCGAGCCGGCGCGGGGGCAGCAGCCGTCGAAGCAGGCCGCGTCGCCGTCCGCGGCGCCTTCGGTGGCGCCCTCGAAGTCGGCCCGGAACGGCAGCAGCGGAGCGCCGGTGCGCGAGAGCGCCGGTACGGGCGCCGGCACCCCCTCCGCCACCAAGGGCGGCGGCACGGGCAGCGGGCAGTCCCCGCGCAGCAGCGTCCCGAAGCAGTCCACCCCGCAGAAGCCGCCGACCACGTCCTCGGGGAACCGCCCCGAGAGCGGCAGCGGCGGTGGCGGCGACACCCCGACGAAGAAGCCGGGGTTGGTGGGCGGCCTGCTGGGCTGACCGCCCGGCCCGATCGGGTTCCGCCGGTTTGGCTCCCGGCTCCCGGGGCCCGGTGCGCGAGGAGCGCACCGGGCCCTTCGGCGCGCCGGGGGAGGCGTACGGGCTCGTGCTCGCGGCCGAGTTGGGGGTCCGGGGCGTGCGGGGGCTCAGGGGGCGTTCTGGGCGGCCAGCTCGCGTGCGGCCTCGGTGAGGTCCTTGACGGTGTCGATCGCCCGCCAGTAGGCCCCCTGGGGCAGCGGGTAGCCCGCGAGGCGGCGTTCGCGGGCGAGGCGCGGGAACGTCGTCCGCTCGTGGTCGCCCAAGTCGGGTAGCAGCGCGGTGAATTCGGGGGAGAAGACGTACACCCCGGCGTTGACCGGGTAGGGCGACGGCGGCGCCTCGATGAAGTCCAGCACCTGCCCGTACGCGTTGGTCTCCACGACCCCCCACGGGATCCGCGGCCGGGCGAGCGCCAGGGTGGCCACGGCGTCGCGTTCGGCGTGGAAGGCGGCCATGTCGCGCAGCGGGAAGCGGGTCCACACGTCGCCGTTGGTGGCGTACCAGGGGCGATCGGCGTGCGGGAGCCGGCGGGCGGCGTACTTGAGGCCGCCGCCGCGTCCCAGTGGTTGTTCCTCGACGACGGTGGTCACGCGCAGCGGCAACGGGGCCTGCGCCAGCCATTCCTGGAGCACGTGGGCGAGGTGCCCGCAGGAGACGACGGCGTCGGTGACCCCTTCCGCCGCGAGCCAGGCGAGTTGGTGTCCGATGATCGGCAGGCCCGTCCCCGGGATCTCGACCATCGGCTTCGGCCGGTCGTCCGTGTACGGCCGCAGCCGCGAACCCTGGCCGCCCGCCAGGACGACCGCCTGGGTGGGTGGGGCCGGGGACGCGGCCGCGAGGTCGGTGGATCGGGGAGGTACGGGGGAGGCGTCGCTCATGGCCGTCAGCGTAGGGACGGCCCCTGCCCCGGCGGGGGCAGGCGCGGCGGAGCCGGCGAGGAGCGCGGGGGCGGCCGGTGTCAGCCCATGGAGGCGACGCCGGTCGCGTACGAGGTGTCGCAGACGGGACGCGCGAAGGACTGGGCCTTCGTGGGTCCGTACGCGTCCACCGCGGCCCGGCCCAGGGCGCGCGCGATGCCCACGCAGTGCGCGGCGAGCGACGGCCTGCGGTCCACCTCCTGCTGGAGGTGCGTGAGGACGGCGCCCGGCTCCTGGCCCTGCTGGAGCTCGCTGAGCAGCTTGTCGCGCAGGAGGTCCTGGGCGGCGCGCGGCTTGGCGGGTACGGACACGTCCTCGGCGGAGGCGGTGAGGATCTGGGAAGGGGTGTTGTCCGCCCAGGGGACCATCGTGACCGCGAGGGTCCCGGACAGGACCAGGACGACGGGCAGGACCAGGGCGAGGGAACGGCCGATACGGCGGGCAGTGTGGGTCACGAGGGCGAGATTAGCGCTCGGTGAAGAATTGGCGACATTTAGTCACCCTGTCGGGGGATGGTTCGACGTGGCTTTTCGAATATGGGGTTGACGGATGCGGCCGAATGGCCCGGTCTGCCGGGGTTTGGCGCGGGGTTGGCGGGGGGACGGCGGCAACTGCCGAAGAAGGGGCGCCCCTTGATGGGGCGCCCCTTCGGGTTTCGGTCGCGGCGACGGGTGTCAGCCCGAGAGGCGGGCTCCCGAGGACGTCGAGAACACGTGGATCTCGTCGGCGCGCGGCACGATCTGCAGCGTCGAACCCTTCTCCGGGACCTGCCGGCCGCCGACGCGGACGACGATGTCCTTCGCCTTGTCGGCGCCGACCGCGGCGCTGCCGTAGACGTAGCCGTCGGCGCCGAGTTCCTCGACGACGTTCACGGTGATGGTCAGGCCGCCGGTGTCACCGATGTCGAAGTGCTCGGGACGCACGCCGACGGTGACGGTGCGGTCGCCCGCGTCGGCGGCGGCGGACAGCGCCTCGCGCGACACCGGGACGATGCTGTCGCCGAACTTCACGCCGCCGTCGGCGATCGGGACCTCGACGAGGTTCATGGCGGGCGAGCCGATGAACCCGGCGACGAAGAGGTTCGCGGGGCGGTCGTACATGTTGCGCGGGGTGTCGACCTGCTGGAGCAGACCGTCCTTGAGGACCGCGACGCGGTCGCCCATCGTCATGGCCTCGACCTGGTCGTGGGTGACGTAGACCGTGGTGATGCCGAGGTCGCGCTGGAGCGCGGCGATCTGCGTACGGGTCGACACGCGGAGCTTGGCGTCGAGGTTCGACAGGGGCTCGTCCATGAGGAAGACCTGCGGCTTGCGGACGATCGCGCGGCCCATGGCGACGCGCTGGCGCTGGCCGCCGGAGAGGGCCTTCGGCTTGCGGTCGAGGTAGCTGGTGAGGTCGAGCATCTTCGCCGCGTCCTCGACCTTGCGGCGGATGGTCGCCTTGTCCTCGCCGGCGATCTTGAGCGCGAAGCCCATGTTGTCGGCGACGGTCATGTGCGGGTACAGCGCGTAGTTCTGGAACACCATCGCGATGTCCCGGTCCTTGGGCGGCAGGTGCGTGACGTCGCGGTCACCGATGCGGATGGCGCCGCCGTTGACGTCCTCCAGGCCCGCGAGCATGCGCAGGGAGGTGGACTTGCCGCAGCCGGAGGGGCCGACGAGGACGAGGAACTCGCCGTCCTCGATCTCCAGCTCCAGCTGGTCGACGGCGGGCTTGTCGCCGCCGGGGTACAGACGGGTCGCCTTGTCGAAAGTGACAGAAGCCATGGTGATGAATCCCTTCTACCGGCAGGAACGTGCCGGACGATCCGAGTGGAAGGTCTAGTCCAGTGCCCTGGACTCCGCCCGACGCTACCTGGCGCCGCGCTTCCTGTCAGCACCCGTGTGCGGTGACTTCGTACTCCGTGCGATCTGTCGGAGCGGGCCGTTCGGACGGCGGAACCGACGCGGCGGCGGTCCACCGGGTCCGGGCGGAGCGCGCGTCGGCGGAGGCGCCGCCGGTTCGCCGGGCCTTCGTACGGCCGTCGTACGGCCGTCGTACGGCCTTCGTACGGCCGTCGTCGGGGCGGCGCCGGTGGCGGCGGAAAGGTGATGGCTCGGCGAATCGGCTGCTGTGTAGAGTGAGTGCGGCCCTGCCTCCTTAGCTCAGTCCGGCCAGAGCAACGCACTTGTAATGCGTAGGTCGTCGGTTCGAATCCGACAGGGGGCCCTGTGAAAAGCCCAGCTCAGGTGTTCTCTGAGCTGGGCTTTCGTCTTTCAGCGGGTTTGCGGCGGCGCCGGGCCCGGGCCGCACGGGTGCTCTCGGTCTCAGTTCTGGTCTCGGACAAGGGCCCGGGGCTAGGTCCGCAGCGGATGTCGGGCCCGGGGCAGCCGCCTCCGCGTGCGGGACTGCATCGGCGTGTTGCAGACTGACGTGGGACCCCCGGACCTCAATTCCGGGGGTCCCACTCAATGGCAGGAGCAGTTTGGTGGACTGCCCGCGTCAGTGCTGACGCATGATGGCGGCCAGCTTCTCGGCTGCGCCCTCCCACGCGTCGCGGCCGGTCAGGGCCTTCTCCTTGGCCGTCAGATTGCCGTCCGTGTCGTATTTGGCCGGCTCGACGAGGGTGCCGTGGAAGGTGCTCCCCGCCCGAGTGAAGTCGATCGCGGAGGCGGCCTTCATCGCCTCCGCGATGCTCACACCGGTGCCATTGGTGACCTCACGCACAGCTGCCGCGAGCGCGTAGAGGACGTTCGCGCTGGTCAGCCAGGTGGTCTCGCGCAGCTTGACCATGCCGCTGGGGACGGAGAGGGCGGTGGCCACGTCAGGCAAGGCGCCGAAGCCATTCCAGAAATCAATCATGTTCTGGAGAGCTTCGTCGTGCCGTGTCGTGGCGATGTTGACGGCGACGGCTTCGTCCCAGGCCCGTGACGAACGAGGTCCGGTTCCGACCAGGAGCGTGCCGGTGGCGTACCGCAGGGTCTTGAACCCCGTCAGCTTCGGCGAGAGCTTGCCGGGTGAGTCGGTGAGGAACTCGACCCGCTTGCCGCCCTCGAAGAGCGGCACCCGGTCGCCCTTGACCACTTCTTCCAGGAGCATCTTGTTGATCGCCTGACGGCGGTCCATGGACTGCGCGATCGAGGCGTTGAGAGGCTTGGCGTTCTGCTGCAGGTCGGTGAAGTCCTGTGCTCGGCGCGCCTGGTCGTCGTCCAGTACCACGATCACCGGCTGGCCGTTGGCCTGCAGTCGGTGGAGCACGTCATCGCCGTGCCGGTGGGCCTCGATGACGTCTCCATAGGCGGAGGTGCGGTGACCGCCGTCG
Organism: Streptomyces sp. NPDC029836; assembly: GCF_055574495.1. Taxonomy (NCBI): domain Bacteria; kingdom Bacillati; phylum Actinomycetota; class Actinomycetes; order Kitasatosporales; family Streptomycetaceae; genus Streptomyces; species Streptomyces sp. NPDC029836. The sequence continues at coordinate 79,181 of NZ_JBVHZI010000016.1, forward strand.
CCTACCTTCGCCTTCGCGCCGGGCCGGACGTAAAGGGTTCCCATGCTGATCGGAGCCTCGGGGTCATCCGGCACGAACTCGGCGTCGTCGAGGCTGTAGTACACGAGAACCGAGTTGAGGACGTAGTCCTCTGTCTCTTCGATGTACTTGGCGATGGCCTGTCGGTGGTTCTTGTCCTCCTTGCGGTTGGTCCCGGTTCCTTGCAGCGGGTCCCAGTTCTCGCGGTCACCGACGGTCCCGACGTAGGTGACGGGGTTCATTACCGTCGTGACCATCTGCCGGCTGCCCATCTTGTAGCCGATGCCCGGGTAAGCCACCTGCCCGTAATTGATCTTCGGTCGGGAAGGCGGCGTAGTGGCGGCGCTGCTGCTGTCAGTCGCTTCTTCCATCGCGGGGGTCCCTTCATTTGCGGACGCTGAATACGTCCGATGGAAGTGAGGCTACGCAAGATTTCTCACGTAGGCAACAATGAATGGCGCGTACAAATGCTAGTTACGTGCGAGTAGTAGGTGAGGTCCCCTGCGGTTCGACGTAACGTCACCTAACGAGCGCGTGCGATGTCACCGCTCGCCAGGGTTCTGAGCTGGATCTTCAGCGAATCTTGCGACGGCGCCCGCGCACGCGCCGCACGACTGCGCTCAGCGTCGGTTCGGGTTTCGGCGGGCACCGCCTGGCGGGGCATGAACGCATCGCCCATCCGCCGCATCGCCCTCCCGGGACAGCTCGGAGCGGCCCTTCACATACCGGCGGGTCTGGCCGATCTGGGTGTGGCGGAGGATCTGCATGATCGTGGGCATGTCCACCCCCAATTCGTTGAGGATCGTCCCCGCCGTTTGACGGCTCCCGTCGTGCTGGCGGCGGTCGCTGATTCCGGCCTACGGGTGCAAGGACCTGCGGGCCTGCGGGGGCAGGCTGCACCGATTCGAGCCGTGCCCGGCCGACTGCCGGGCGCACAAGGGCTACGTCTGCTTCCAGGTGCGCCGCTGAATGCGTAGGTCGTCGGTTCGAATCCGACAGGGGGCCCTGCGGAAACCCCGGCTCAGATCCGTTCTGAGTCGGGGTTTCGTCGTATGGAGCGGGCGGCCGGGCGCTCAGTGGCGGCCCGAGACGCGGTCGGCCAGGCGGGCCAGGGGGGTTGTCGTGGGGCGGTGGGTGGCCGTTTCGTGGCGGTCCGCTTCGCGGTAGGCGGCGTACAGGGCCTGGACGCCGAGCCAGCGGAAGGGTTCCGGTTCCCAGCGTCGGACGCGGTGGTCGACCCAGGGGAGCGAGGTCAGGTCCGTCGGGTTCTCCAGGATCAGGTCGCGCAGGGTGCGGGCGGCGAGGTTGGCGGTGGCGACGCCGGAGCCGACGTAGCCGCCGGCCAGGCCGAGGCCGGTGGTGCGGTCCAGGGAGACGGTGGCGCACCAGTCGCGGGGCACGCCCAGGACGCCGGACCAGGCGTGGGTGATCTCCGTCCCGGTGAGCTGGGGGAAGAAGGACGTGAGCAGCGAGGTCAGGGCGGTGATCGTGGCCGGTTGGGTGCGGCCGTCGTGGTCGGTGCGCGAGCCGTAGCGGTAGGGGACCCCGCGGCCGCCGATCGCGATGCGGTCGTCGGCGGTGCGTTGGGCGTACATGTACGCATGGGCCATGTCACCGATCACCTCGTGGCCCGACCAGCCGAGGGAGTCCCACACCTCCGCCGGTAGCGGGGCCGTGGCGATCATCGAGGAGTTCATCGGGAGCCAGGTGCGCTTCTGACCCTTGAGGGCCGCCGTGAAGCCCTCCGTGCAGCGCAGGACGAACGGGGCACGGACCGTGCCGTACGGGGTGACGGCGCGGCGGGGCGCGATCTCCGTGACGGGGGTCGACTCGTGGATGACGACCCCCAGGCGTTCGCAGGCGGCGGCGAGGCCCTTGACCAACTTCAGCGGGTGGACGCGGGCGCCGTGCGGGGTCCAACTGGAGCCGACGGCGTCGGCGATGTCGACGCGTGCCCGGGTCGCGGGGGCGTCGTGGAACGTGCGGTCGGTCTCGCCGAAGCCGAGCTCGGCGGTGTGGAACGCCCTGAGGCGGCTCAGCTGGGCGGGGCTGCGGGCGACTTCGAGGACGCCGCCGCGGTGGACGTCCGCGTCGATGCCCTCCTTGGCGGCGACGTCGATGACCTCCGTGACGGTGTCGTTCATGGCCTGCTGGAGGCGGAGCGCCGCCGGGTGGCCGTGCAGTTCGGCGTACCGGTCGCGGCCGGCGATGCCGTTGTAGAGCCAGCCGCCGTTGCGGCCGGAGGCGCCGTAGCCGCAGAACTTCTGCTCCAGGACGGTGACGCGCAGGTCGGGCGCGGACGCCTTCAGGTAGTAGGCCGTCCACAGGCCGGTGTAGCCGCCGCCGACGATGACGACGTCGGCCGTGGCGTCGCGGGTGAGGGGGGCGCGGGCCGGTTGGGGGGCGGTGGTGTCCGTCGCGTACCAGAAGGAGATGCCGCCGTTGATCGTCATGGGGGAGTTGGTACACGGGCTGTCGGTGGGGTGTCCAGGGCCGCGGTGTCGTGATTCGGGACGTGTTTCCGGGCCGAATGACCCATGCGGGTGGGGTGGGAGGGATCGTAAGGTCCGGTGGGTGGTTTGCGGAGTTTGCTGATGTTTGTGCCCTTGGTGCGTGGGGGATCGACGTGCGCGCGCCGGGGCCGATGCGGAGAGGTTCGGTCGTGGGCATACGTGGTGCGGGGCGTACGGGGCGTGCGAGGCGACGGGCGTGCGGGGGACCCCGGCGGTGCTGGTCGACGGGAAGTCGATCGGCGCGAAGGACGGCTCGATGTTCGACGCGGCGGCCTTCGCGCGCACGTTGGCGGCGGCGGGCATCGGCGGCTGAGGCGCCGCGCGGGCCGGGCCTGGGGTCGGGGCGGGTGCGGGCCATCGGGGAACTCCCGGGTCGGCTGACGTCCGTACCCGCCCCCGCCGGACTGCGCGGCCTGGACGCGGTCGCGGCGCGGATGCTGGACGAGGCGCCCCGGGCGGCGGCCCTGTTGGCCGAGCCGCGGGACCGGCGGCCGCCGCTGGGCTGCGCGGCGGCGGTCGCCGAGGTGGCGGGCGAACCGGGTGACACCGGTTGCCCCCCGACCGACGGGCCTGCCCGGATCGACGCCGAGGCGGGCGACCTAGGGTGACCGCATGATCCGTGACGCCGAAATCGCCGATGTCCCCGTCATCCACGCCATGATCCGTGAGCTCGCCGCGTACGAGAAGGTCCCGCACGAGGCACGCGCGTCCGAGGAGCAACTGCGTGAGGCCCTCTTCGGGGCACGGCCGGCGGCCTTCGCGCACATCGCGGAAGCGGAGGACGGGGAACCCGTCGGCTTCGCGGTGTGGTTCCTCTGCTTCTCGACGTGGCGCGGGGTCCACGGCATCTACCTGGAAGACCTGTACGTACGCCCCTCCGCGCGCGGCGGCGGCCACGGCAAGGCCCTGCTCGCGGAACTGGCGCGCACGTGCGTGGAGCGCGGGTACGCGCGCCTGGAGTGGTCGGTCCTGAAGTGGAACGCGCCGACGATCGCGTTCTACGAGTCCCTGGGCGCGCGCCCGCAGGACGAGTGGTCGGTCCACCGACTGACGGAGGACGCGCTCACGGCGCTGGGGGCTTCGGGGGCGGGGGTCCGCCGGGGCGGGTGACGCGGCGGCGGTCGGATGTCGGTGGGGTGGGTCAGGATGAGGGGATGGCACGCAGTGGTGGGCAGCAGCACGGGACGGTCAAGGCGGCGCGGCGGCCGGAGGTGAGGTTGCCCGAGCTGACGGCGTGGGACGGCGGCCCGCTGGAGCCGGACGGCGACTACGACGGTCTGGAGTTCGCCGACCTCGACCTGGCGGGCCAGGAAGGCTCCGGCGCGCGGTTCATGGACTGCGCGCTGCGACGGTGCGCGCTGGACGAGGCCGGGCTGGCGAAGGCGCGGTTCATGGACACGGTGCTGGACGGCGTCCGGGGCGTGGGCACCGACCTGTCGGAGGCTGCGTTGCGGGACGTGGAGCTGCTGGACGCCCGGCTGGGCGGGGTGCAGCTGCACGGGGCGGTGCTGGAGCGGGTCCTCGTACGGGGCGGGAAGATCGACTACCTGAACCTGCGGAAGGCACGGCTCAAGGACGTGGTGTTCGAGGGCTGCGTGCTCGTCGAGCCGGACTTCGGGGGCGCGGTGCTGGAACGGGTCGGCTTCCGTGACTGCACGCTGCGCGGGGCCGACTTCAGCGCGGCCCGGATGAAGGACGTCGACCTGCGGGACGCCGCCGAACTGGGGATCGCGCGCGGGGTGGAGGCGCTGGCCGGAGCGGTGATCAGCCCGGCGCAACTGTTCGACCTCGCCCCGGCCCTGGCGGCGCAGCTGGGGCTGCGGGTGGTGGGGTAGGGGGCTGCGTACGGGTCGGCGTACGGGCCGGTCAGGCCGGGACGCGGGGGAAGCGGGCCTGGAGGGTCCAGATGACCGGGTTGTCGGCGAGTCCGTCGTGCATGTCGACGAGGTCGGCGATCAGGTCGTGCAGGAAATCGCGGGCCTCGCGACGCAGCAGGCGGTGGCTGAAGGTGATCGGGTCCTCTTCGGCCGGCATCCAGTCGGCCTCGATGTCGACCCAGCCGAAGCGGCGCTCGAAGAGCATCCGGTCCGCCGACTCGGTGAAGTCGAGCTCGGCGTACTGACGGTGGGCGGAGCGGCTGCCGCGCGGGTCCTCGTCGAGCTTCTCGACGATGTCGCAGAGCGCCCAGGCGAAGTCCAGGACGGGAACCCATCCCCAGGCTGTGGATACTTCCCGGTCCTTGTCGGTGTCGGCGAGGTAGACGTCACCGCAGAAGAGGTCGTGGCGCAGGGTACGGATGTCCGCCGACCGGTAGTCGGTCTGCGGGGGGTCCGGGAAGCGCCGGGAGAGGGAGTAGCCGATGTCGAGCACGTACCCGATGGTGTCACGGCTCCGACTCCCCTGACGCGCGGGTGGGGGTGGTGGGGTGGGGTCGGGGGTGGGGTGGGCGCTGCTGGGCGGGGTGGTTCCGCCGCCCCCGACCCCGCCCCCAAAACCGACCCGCCCCCGCCCCGACAACACCCCAACCCCCCTCACGACGGCAGGAGGCGTTGTTCCTTTGCCACCGCTACGGCGCCCGCGCGGGTGTCGACGCCGAGTTTGTCGTAGATGCGGCCCAGGTGGGTCTTGACGGTGGCCTCGCTGATGAACAGCGCGCGGGCGATGTCGCGGTTGCCGAGGCCGCGCGCCAGTTGGCCCAGGATGTCCAGTTCCCGGTCCGTGAGGGTGGGGCGGGAGCCGCGCATGTGGGCCATGACCCGGCTCGCCACGGGCGCGGAGAGCGTCGTACGGCCCGCCGCCGCCGAGTGGATGGCGGCGAAGAGTTCCTCGGGCCGTTCCGCCTTCAGGAGGTAGCAGGTGGCACCGGCGCCGATGGCGCGGGTGATGTCGGCGTCCGTGTCGTACGTGGTGAGGACCAGGACGTACGGGGGGTCGGGCAGGGCCGTGATGCGGCGCGTGGCTTCGACGCCGTCGATGCCCTCGCCCAGTTGCAGGTCCATCAGGACGACGTCCGGGCGGAGTTTCGCGGCCAGCGCCACCGCCTCCTCCCCGCTGCCGGCTTCGCCGAGCACCTCGATGTCCGGCTCGCTGCCCAGCAGGGCGAGGAGGCCGGCGCGGACCACGACGTGGTCGTCGCAGAGGAGGATCGTCGTCATCCTGTGGGCTCCAGGGGGATCGAGGCCGAGAGGACGGTGCCCTCGCCCGGGGTCGATTCGATGGTGAGGGTTCCGCCGAGCTGGCGCACGCGGGCGCGGATCGCCGGGAGGCCGTGGCCCCGGTCGGGGCCGGCGCTGCGGGGTTGCGTGAAGCCGTCGCCGTCGTCGGCGATGTCCAGGACGACCTGGTCGCCGAGGAAGCTCAGGGTGAGGGCGGCCGTACGCGCACCCGAGTGCTCGCGGATGTTGGACAGGGCGCCCTGCGCGATGCGCAGCAGCGCCGACTCGGCGCGGTCCGGGAGCGGGGCCGAGGTGCCCTCCAGGTGGAAGCGGACGGTGATGTCCGGGCCGGCGTCCAGCGCGCGCAGGGCGTCGGCGAGGCCGGCGCCGTTCGCCAGCTCGGCCGGGGCGAGGTCGTGCACGAGGCGCCGCGCCTCGGCCAGGCCGCGCGCGGCGATGCCGGTGGCGGTACGGACGTGCGCGCGGGCGGTGCCCGGGTCGCTCTCCCAGGTGCGGTCGGCCGCCTGGAGCAGCATCTGCTGGCTGGACAGGTGCTGCGCCAGGGTGTCGTGGATCTCCATGGACAGCCGCTGCCGCTCGGCGAGGGTGCCCTCGCGGCGTTCGGTGGCGGCGAGCTCGCGGCGGGTCCGGATCAGGTCGTCGATGAGCGCGCGCTGGGCCTGCGTCTGACGCTCCATGTGGACGAAGACGGCGGTGGCGAGGGCGGCGACGGCGGGCGGCGCGAGGAACAGGTTCGGGTCGAAGGCGGTGGACAGCCGCACCTGGGCGGCGACGACGAACACCGTGAGCAGGGCGACCAGGACGATCGCGGCACGCGGGGGGAGGGTGCGCAGGGCGGTGAAGAAGAGCGGTACGGCGCACCAGGCGAAGCTCGGCGCGAGGACGACGAGCACCACCCAGGTGGCGACCACCAACCCGAGCCACGCCCGCCGGCGCAGGGTCGGACCGGTGGCCCGCCGGCCCCGACCGGGCGGGCGGGCAGCGGTAGCTGTCCCGCTGCCGGGGCCGGTACGGGTGGTGCCGCGGTGGGCGGGGGCGGCCGTGGTGGCTCCGACGACGGGGCCGAGGACGTACAGCAGCGCCAGCGCGATGCTCAGGGCGAGGACCCAGGGGGTGCGGGGCTCGCCGGGGTGACGCAGGAGGAAGCGGGCCACCGACGCGCCGAGGAGCAGGAAGAACGCCGCGTGCATGACGGTGGCCAGGGTGCGGGTGTCGGGGTCGGTCGAGGGGTGCGGCCGCGGGATGTGGCTCACGGCGGGGGCTCCTGGGGCTGAGGGTGGTATCCATCTTGCCCCTGCCCTGGCCGGGCGGGGGACGGGTGGGCGCCCCTGCCCTGGCCGGGCGGGGGCGAGGGGGGATCGGTCCTGCTCTGCCCCGGGTGGGCGGGGTGACGGCCGGCCCGCCGGCGCCCCAGCGGGGTACCGGCTCGGGTGCGCGCCGTTCCGTTCCGGCTCGCGTGCGTGCCGTTCCGTCTCGACTCGCGCGTGCGCGCCGTTCCGTGCCGGCCGGCGCGTGCGCGCTGCTCCGTACCGATCCGTGCGTACCGATCAGGAGAACCCGTGCCGGCCGGGCCGCGCATCGGCCGATCGGTTGACCCCTGGGTCAGCCGGTGCGGTGGTCGTTGGGAGCCGGTACGGCGACGGGGGCGGGGTGGTTGCGGGCCGAGGCTTGGAGCAGCGGTGAACGAGCCAGTCGGCGACCGCCCCTCCCACCACCAGGAGCAGAGATGAACACCCGCACCCGCGTCCTCACCGGTACCGCCCTCGCCCTCGCCCTCGGCGCCGGGACGTTCGGTGCCGTCAGCGCGAGCGCCACCCCCGCGTCCGCCCCCGCCGCAGCGGAGGCCGCCGCGCCGGCCGCGAAGAAGGACGACGACAAGAACTTCACCACCTCGACGCACCTCACCGTCGACGCCGCGTCCCGCGCCGCCCAGGCCGCGCTGCAGGCCGCCGCGAAGGAGAACCAGAAGGTGACGGTCGCCGTGGTCGACCGCAACGGCAACACCATCGTCACCCTGCGCGGCGACGGCGCGGGCCCGCAGTCCTACGAGTCGGCGCAGCGCAAGGCCTACACCGCCGTGTCCTGGAACGCCCCGACCTCCGTCCTCGCGGGCCGCCTCGCGCAGACCCCGAACCTGAAGGACATCCCGGGCACCCTGTTCCTCGGCGGCGGCACCCCGGTCCAGTTCAAGGGCGCCCCCGTCGCCGGCATCGGTGTGGCCGGCGCCCCGAGCGGCGACCTGGACGAGAAGTTCGCCAAGGCGGGTGTCGACGCCCTCGGCAAGTAGTCCAGGGCCCGCGGGCAGCCCGAGGCCCGAGCCCCGCAACCCGCCCGAGCCCCGCACCGGCCGGCGCCCCGCAACCGGCCGGCGCCCCGCAAGCACTCCACCGCTCCGGGTCGGGCCCCGCGCCCCCGCTTAGGATCGACTCCGTGGAACATCCCCGGATCATCCGGCGCACCAGGCGCACCACCAGGCTCACCCGCCTCGCCGCCCCCACCGTCTCGGCCGTCCTCTCCGTCGCCGTCCTGGCCACGGGGTGTACGGGCTCCACGGTGCAGGGGCGGCCCGGCGCGTCCGGGGTCCGCGATCCGTACTTCCCGCGCGCCGGCAACGGCGGCTACCAGGTCGACCACTACGACCTGGACCTCGCCTACGACCCCGCCGACGGGCGACTGCACGGCACGGCCGTCATCACCGCCCGCGCCGAGCAGGGGCTCAGCTCCTTCAACCTCGACCTCAGCGGCCTCAAGGTCGAGGGCGTGGAGGTGCAGGGCGCCGGCGCCCGCCACAACCGGAGCGGCACCGAGCTGACGGTGCGGCCCGCGAAGGACCTCAAGAAGGGCGAGGTCTTCCGTACGGAGATCGACTACTCCGGCCGGCCCAAGCCCGTGGTCGACCCCGACGGCTCCGAGGAGGGCTGGATCGCCACGGCCGACGGAGCGGTCGGCGTCGGGGAGCCCGTCGGGTCGATGGGCTGGTTCCCGGGGAACCACCACCCCTCCGACAAGGCGACGTACGACATCAAGTTGACCGTCCCCAAGGGGTACGAGGCGGTCTCCAACGGGGCGTTGCGATCGCGTACGGACGTCGCCGACGGGCGGACGGAGTTCGCCTGGCACAGCGCCGAGCCGATGGCGAGCTATCTGGCGACCGCCGCCATCGGGAAGTTCGACGTGACGACCGGCCGGACCCCTTCCGGCATCCCCCTCTACAACGCGGTGACGCCCGCCGAATCGGCGAAGAGCGCGCCCGCGCTGGAGCGGCTGCCGGAGATCGTGGAGTGGGGCAGCGCCAAGTTCGGCCCGTACCCCTTCGACACGGTCGGCACGATCGTGCTGCCGGGCGGGACCCTCGGGTACGCGCTGGAGACGCAGACCAAGCCCGTCTATCCCGGCGCCCCCGACGAGAACCTCATCCTCCACGAACTGGCCCACCAGTGGTTCGGCAACTCGGTGTCGCCGAAGTCCTGGAAGGACATGTGGCTGAACGAGGGCTTCGCCACGTACGCCGAGTGGCTGTGGGCCGAGGAGCACGACGGTCCGACGGCGCAGCGCCGCTTCGAGGCCATCGTCGACGGTGACACGACCGTGGACCAGGCCGCCGACTCGGAGTGGGACGCCTTCCCGCCGGCGGCCCCGCCCGGACCGGAGCACATCTCGGGTGACCCGGTGTACGTGCGGGGCGCGATGGTGCTGCACCGGATCCGGCAGGAGGTCGGCGACGAGAAGTTCTTCGCCCTGCTGCGCGGTTGGGCCACCGACCACCGGCACGGGAACGCGAGCACCGCGGACTTCACGGCGTACGCGCAGCGGCACACGGGCCACGACCTGAAGAAGGTCTGGGACGTGTGGCTGTACGGGGAGGACCGCCCGAAGGCCCCGTGACACGCGGGGCACCCGGGGCGCGCCCCTGTCAGCCCCGGTTCACGCCCCGGTCACCCGCCCGGTCACCCGCCCGGTCACGCCCCCGCGTCCACCCCCGCCTCCGGTGTCAGCGCCTTGCGCATCACCGTGCAGGGACGGCCCAGTTCGCGGTCCTTGGCCTGGCGCAGGGCCGTGTAGCCCTGGGCCTGCCAGAAGGCGAGCGCGTTGGCGTTGGCTTCGAGTACGGCGAGTCGTACGCCGGTCCGTCCCGCGGCACGGAAGCGGTCCTCGACGGCGCCGGCGACGGAGCGGCCGTAGCCCTCGCGGTGCGCGGTGGAGTCGATGAGCAGCAGGCCGATCCACGGGTCCGGGTCCTCGGACGCCGGATCGGGGTGCCGGTCGAGGGTCACGGCCAGGCCGACGAGGCGGCCGGCGGAGCGGGCCAGCAGCACTTCGGCGCCGTCGTGGGCGAGTTCGTCGGCGAGGGAGGCCGCGACCTGTTCGACGGTGATGCGGGCGGGATCGGGAAAGTCGCCGCTGATTTCGAAGAACGCGTGGTTCGTCGCGTAGAGCGTGGCGATTTCGGTGAGGACCGGCCCGGGCAGGGCGCCGTCCACGGGGACGAGCGGTTGGAGGATCACTTGGGGAACGGTAGCGAAGCTCCCGCCCCGCCGTACGACGGGGCGGGAGCTTCACCAGCGGCTATGCCGTGGACCGGAGTCGGATCACGACCTGCGAACGGACTCCGGATCGGCGGACGCCGACCGTCAGACGTTGACGCCGAAGTCCTGGGCGATGCCGGTGAGGCCCGAGGCGTAGCCCTGGCCCACCGCGCGGAACTTCCACTCGGCGCCGCTGCGGTAGAGCTCGCCGAAGACCATGGCGGTCTCGGTGGCCGCGTCCTCGGAGAGGTCGTAGCGCGCGATCTCGGTGCCGCCGGCCTGGTTCACGACGCGGATGTACGCGTTGCGGACCTGGCCGAAGTTCTGGCTGCGGGACTCGGCGTCGTAGATGGACACCGGGAAGACGATCTTGTCGACGTCGGCGGGGAGGCCCGCGAGGTTGACGTTGATGGCCTCGTCGTCGCCCGCGCCCTCGCCGGTGCGGTTGTCGCCGGTGTGGACGATGGTCTGGTCCGGGGTGGACTTGTTGTTGAAGAAGACGAAGTGACCGTCGGAGACGACCTTGCCCGTCGCGTTCACCGCGATGGCCGAGGCATCGAGGTCGAAGTCCACACCGGTGGTGGTGCGGGTGTCCCAGCCGAGGCCGACCGTGACGGCAGCGAGGCCGGGGGCCTCCTTCGAGAGCGAGACGTTGCCGCCCTTGGACAGGCTGACAGCCATGGGATTGTCCCTTTCCTCATCCAGCACGCACGTACAGGCGGTCAAAGTACCGCTGACTCCTCTAACGCGCCCGGGTACCCGCGGGGTTCCCGCGCGTCTTCCTCCGTGAAATATGAGTGACGGACCGGCCGCGGGCACGGATCATGGGGGGCATGCCTGGTCCCTATGTCATCCGCGGTTCTGTCGTGCTCCCCGAGTCGGAGCTCGCCTGGCGGTTCTCGCGTTCCTCCGGGCCGGGCGGGCAGCACGTGAACACCTCGGACTCCCGGGTGGAGCTGTTGTTCGACGTGGCCGCCACCAAGGCCCTGCCGGACGTGTGGAAGGAACGGGCGCTGGAGCGGCTCGCGTCCCGCCTCGTCGACGGCGTGGTGACCGTACGGGCCTCCGAGCACCGCTCCCAGCTGCGCAACCGGGAGATGGCGCTGGTCCGGCTGGCCGCGCTGCTGGCGGAGGCCACGGCCCCGCCGCCGAAGGCCCGCCGGGCGACGAGGATCCCGCGCGGCATCAACGAGCGGCGCCTGCGGGAGAAGAAGGCCCGCGGCGAGACGAAGCGCGGCCGCACCGGCCGCGACTGGTAGGAGCGCGAGCCCCTTCGGACGCGCGTGCCCCTTCGGACGCGTGAGCCCTTTCGGACGCGCGACCCCTTCGGACGCGCGAGCCCTTCCGGACGCGCGTGCCCTCACGCCCGCTACGGCGCGAGGTGCCGGTAGCGGCCCCGGAAGTACGTCAGGGGCGGTGCGTCCGGCGCCGGCAGGGCGGCGGTCAGGACGCGGCCGATGACCAGGGTGTGGTCGCCCGCCTCGACCCGGGACTCCGTACGGCACTCCAGCGTGGCGAGCGCGCCCGTCAGCAACGGCGATCCGGAGACGGCGCCCCGCTCCCACGGCACGCCCTCGAACAGCAGCCGGTCGCTGATCCGGCCCTTCATGGCGAACCGGCTCGCGATCCGGAGCTGGGAGTCGGCGAGGACGGACACCGCCCACAGCGGCTGCTCCGCCAGCAGGTCGTCCATCCTGGAGCCTTCGCGCAGGCTCACCAGGACCAGCGGCGGGTCCAGGGACACCGACATGAAGGCCGTGGCCGTCATGCCGACGTCCTCCCCGCGCGGTCCGTCGGCGGTCAGGGCCGGTTCGTGTGCGGTGATCAGGCACACGCCCGCCGCCAGCCGGGACATGGCCGCCCGGAACTCGTCGTTGCTCACCCCCTCAGGATGGGGGGTGCCGCCTTCCGGCGCGGTCAGGGGTACGGGGGTCGGGCTCGGGCTCGTCTTCGGCACGTGGGGAACGCTAGTGCGGCGACCGTACGGCGCACATCGGGCGCTGGTCCGAGCCGCGTCCCCGCCCCGGGGCCTAGGCCCCGACGTATCGTTTGCTCCGGGGAAGGGCGGGGAGCGCTCCCACCCAACAGGGGCTGTCTCCCGGTCTGTTGTTCATCTCATGTGACTTGAGTCACAGAGAGCAAGATTTGTTGACCCTGTGTACCTGCCGCACAGCTCACTGTGATTCAGTGGACGGGACACCGCAACGAAACGCCGATGACAAACCTGGAGTTGCTGTCGAGGTCTCGGGGAGAGCGAGCAATGGAGACCGAGTCGGAGCCGTACGTCCGTCTTGCGACCCTGCGGCAGCTGCACCAGGTGGTGGCCGAGCTCAATACGGCCCGGAGCCTGGCGGACACCCTGCAGACCGTCGTGGACGGCATCGTCGTCGGCCTCGGCTACGAGCTCGCCTGTGTCAACCTCGTTCGACCTGACGGGGACCTGGTCGTCGCCGCCTTCGCCGGGGACCCCGCCGCGGAAGCCCTGATCACCGGTCGCGTCGGCTCCCGCCCGTCCTGGGACCGGCGCCTGACCATGGGCGAGGACTGGGACGGCCTGCGCTTCATCCCGCACACCGAGGGCTGGGTCCTGCTGGAGGACGACGTCCCCCAGTGGCACACCGACGGCCCCGACCCGCGGTTCGAGGACGAATGGCATCCCGAGGACCGGCTCTACGCCCCCATGTACGCGACCGGCGGGGAACTGCTCGGCGTCATCTCGGTGGACAGACCCCGCAACGGGCGCCGACCCGGCGCGTGGGGCCGCGAAGCGCTCCAGATGTACGCCTTCCAAGCGGCCATCGCGATCAGCAACGCGAGGCTCCGAGCGAACATGCAGCGGGCCCTCGTCCGGCTCGAACGGGAACAGCAGGCCCTGCGCGCCAGTGAGGAATCCTTCCGCCAGGCCTTCGAGTACGCGCCCAGCGGCATGGCCATCGCCGAAATGGGCGGCGACCAGCACGGCCGGCTGCTCCGCACCAACGACGCGCTCTGTCGCCTGCTCGGTCGGCCCGCCTCCGTCCTGCGCCGCTACTCCTTCTCCGACCTCGTCCACCCCGAGGACATCGGGACCCTGCTGCGCACCTCGGCCGAGGGCGGCCGCGCGGAGCTGCGCCTCGGCCGGCGCGACGGCACGTACGTCTGGGTCTCGCTGCGCAACTCCGTCGTCGCGGACGCCGCCGACGGGCCCCGCTTCCTCCTCACCCACGTCGAGGACATCGAGGAGCGCAAGCGGCACGAGCTCCAGCTCGCGCACCGGGCCAGCCACGACTCCCTGACCGGCCTGCCCAACAGCGCCGAGCTGCGCTCGCGGCTCGGCGCCCGGCTGTGCCGGCGGCCGCAGTCGGTGCTGGCCACGGCCGTGGAGGCGCTCGACGCGGCCTACGAGTCGAGGCCCGGGGCGGGTGGTGCCGTCGAGCACGGCTTTCAGCCGGAGGCCCCCCACGGCTACCCCGGGGCCGGCCCCGTCGACTACCCCGAGTTCCCGGACTTCCCCGGCGCGACGGGTGGGCGCCCGGAGGGCCCGTACGACCACCACGTGCACACCGTCGCCCCCGCCACGGACGTCGACGACGGGACGAAGGGGCTCGCGGTGCTCTTCTGCGACCTCGACGGCTTCAAGTCGATCAACGACCGCTTCGGGCACCACACCGGGGACGCCGTCCTGATCGAGGTGGCGCGGAGGCTGACGACCGGGGTCCGGGACGGGGACACGGTGGCCCGGCTCGGTGGTGACGAATTCGTCGTCCTCGCGGACGGACTGGGCGCCGCCGACGCCGCCGACCTCGCCGTTCGACTGCGCAACGCGATCATCCCGCCGATCCGGGTGGACGGGCGGGCGGTGCGCGTGGGAGCGAGTTTCGGGATCGGCTGGGCCGGCTGCGGGATGTCCGCGGACGAGGTGTTGCGCTCCGCCGACCAGCGGATGTACATCGAGAAGCGGTCCCGTTCCAAGGCCCACCGCAGGGCCGGCTGAGTGGATCGGCCGCTCCTGGGCGCACGTGTTCGGGGTAGGCTCCCGTGGGTCGAAAGGAGTGACCTGCGATGACGACGCCCGCGAACAACGGCCCGCACGGTGGGGCGAACCAGCCCGAGGACGACGATCCGTTCGGCTACCTCTACGCGGACGGCCAGGCCGCCGGAGCCACCCCGCCCGGTTCGGGTGGTGGGTACGGCTACCCCGGTCCCGCGGTCGGCGGTCAGCCCGGCGTGCAGCCCGGCGTCCCCCGTACCTCGTACAACCAGGTGCGCACGGTCGGTGAGCGGACGTACGGCGGCCAGCGCGGCCCCGTGCCCGCCCAGCAGCAGCCCTACCAGGCCCAGTACCAGGCGCCGGAGGCGCTGCAGGCCGGCGGTTACGGCGTTCCGCAGCAGCCGTCACCGCAGGACCGGACCCGGACGATCCAGCCGCAGGGCGGCGGCGCCGGCCGCGGCAACGGCGGCGGCTCCAGCCGCAAGGGCCTGCTCATCGCGGCGGTCGCGGTCGTCGCGGCGGTGGCCATCGGCATCGGCGCGGCGCTGGCCTTCGGCAAGGACGACGACAAGAAGAACCAGGCGGACCCGGGCCCGGCCCAGTCGGCGGCCCCGCCGAACAACTCCGACGCCCCGAAGCCGAGCGGCTCCCCGGCGCCGTCGCCGACCCCGCTGCCGAAGGCGGACGCCTCGGGGTCGGGCATGGCCCTGACGGGCGGTGCGACCCTGATGAAGGCGGTGCCGGGGGCGAAGAGCGCGGACGGCCAGTACGTCGGCAACTTCAACCAGGTCGGCGCGGCCGTCACCTGGACCCTGGACGTGCCCAAGAACGGCCAGTACAAGGTGAAGATCACCTACGGGGTGCCCGGCAAGGACGCGAACAGCACGCTGACCGTGAACGGCGACGCCCAGTCCCGTCCGATCAACATGAAGAACTACTCCCTCGCCAAGCCGGGCGAGTGGGACAAGGGCTGGACGCACACGTACTCGCTGGTGCAGCTGAAGAAGGGCACCAACACGATCAAGGTCTCCTGCGAGCAGGGAAACCTCTGCGAGATCAACATCGACCAGCTCTGGCTCGAACAGGGCTGATCCGACCCGGCCCCGCCGCCGGCCCTGCCCCGCACCGACCCCCACACCCGTCCGCGGTGCGGGGGTCGAGTCGTCCCGGCCACAGCGCTAGACGGCGGTCACGGTGACGGATCCGGTGAGGGACGCGTACGACGCCGGGTCGAACTCGCCCGCCGTCCGGGCGTGGACCGTGGCGGCCGAGAGGGCCACCGCGCGGGTGAGGCGGGCCGGCCAGTCGAGGCCCTCGGTGAGGGCGGACAGCAGGCCGGCCACCGCGGAGTCGCCCGCGCCGGTCGGGTTGCCGCTCAGGGCGCGGGGCGGGGCGGCCCGCCATGTGCCGTGCGCGGTGGCGGCGAGGAGGCCCGCCGGGCCGAGCGAGGTGACCACCGCGTGGGCGCCCCGGCGGCGGGCGTCGCGGGTGGCGGGGAGCGCGTCGTGGGAGCCCGTCAGCTCGGCGAGCTCGGCGGCGTTCGGCTTGATCATCTCCGGCCGGGCGGCGACCCCCCGGCGCAGCGCCTCACCGCTGGTGTCCAGGAGTACGGGGACGCCGGCCGCGCGGGCCGCCCGTACGAGGGCGGCGTACGCGCCCACCGGCACGCCCGGCGGCAGGCTGCCGCACAGGGCCACCGCCCGCGCCCCGGCGACGAGTTCGGCGTAGTGCGCCTGGAACGCCGCCCACTCGACGGCGGTGATCTGCGGTCCGGGTTCGTTGAACTGCGTGGTGTCGCCGGTGGCCTCGTCGACGACGGCCAGGGTGCGGCGGGTGGTGCCCGCGCAGGGGAGCAGGGCGTCGACCACCCCGGGCGAGGCGGCCAGCAGCGTGCGGACGACCTCGCCGGTCGGGCCGCCCGCGAAGCCCGTCGCCGTGACCTCGTGGCCGAGGGCGGCGAGCACCCGGGCCACGTTCAGGCCCTTGCCGCCGGGGCGTTCGGCGACGGCGGTGACCCGGTGGGAGGCGTGCGGACGCAGCCTCGGCACCCGGTGGGTGATGTCGAGCGCGGTGTTGAGCGTCACGGTGAGGATCATGACCGGTCCCGGTTTCGGTGTGTGCCGGGATCATGCCAAACGGAGGCCGGTCGGCCCAGTCCCCCGGGCTCCGGGCCCGCACCGCCCCCACCCGAACGGGGCGCGGCAGCCCCCCGCCCGCAACGCCCCGTTCAGCCGAGCGGGTTGACGATCCATTCGCCGCGCCGCATGACGCCCTTGACGTCGAACTCGGCGTCCAGGACGACGAGGTCGGCGTACTTGCCCGGGTCCAGCGAGCCGACCCGGTCGTACAGGCCGAGCAGCTTGGCCGGGTTGGCGGAGATCGCCTGGACGACGGATTCGACTGGGAGCCGGTCCAACGTCACCGACCGCTTGAACGCGGTGTCCAGGGTGAGGGTGGAGCCGGCGATGGAGCCGCCCTCCACGAGCCGGGCGACACCGTCCTTGACCTCGACCTCCAGCGGACCGAGGTGGTAGGTGCCGTCGCCGAAGCCGGCCGCGTCCATGGCGTCGGTGATCAGCGCGACGCGGTGGGCGCCCGCGTGGTGGAAGGCCAGCTCCAGCATCGCCGGGTGCAGGTGGGTCCCGTCGTTGATCAACTCGACGGTGACCCGCTCGTCCTCCAGCAGCGCCGCGATGGGGCCCGGGGCGCGGTGCTCCAGCCCCGGCATCGCGTTGTACAGGTGGGTGGCTACGGTGGCGCCCGCGTCGATCGCCTGCCGGGTCTGGTCGTACGTGGAGTCCGTGTGGCCGATCGCGGCGATGACCCCGTGCTCGGCCAGCAGCCGTACGGAGTCCAGCCCGCCCGGCAGCTCGGTCGCCAGGGTGAACATGCGGGCCGCGCCGTGCGCGGCGTCGATCAGCTTGCGGACCTCGGCCGGGTCGGGGTCGCGCAGGAGTTCCTCCTTGTGCGCGCCCTTGCGGCAGGGGTTGATGAACGGCCCCTCGAAGTGGATGCCCGCGATCTCGCCCTGCTGGGTGAGCTCGGCCAGCAGTCCGGCGCGCCGGGCCAGTTCGGTGAGGTCGCCGGTGACCGTGGACGCGACGAGGGTCGTCGTGCCGTGCTCGCGGTGGGTGCGGACGCCCTTGAGGACGTCCTCGGCGGTCCCGGAGGTGAAGGAGGCGCCGCCGCCGCCGTGGTTGTGCATGTCCACGAAGCCGGGGACGAGCCAGTGCCCGGACAGGTCGACGTGCCGCGCGCCCTCGTCGGCGCTGCCCGCGATGCGGTCTCCGGAGACGATGACCCGGCCGCCCGCCACGGTGCCGGTCGGCAGCACCACCCTGGCGCCGGAGAGAACGGTGCTGTGTGCGCTTCCGGACATCAGGCAGGTACCTCCGTGGCGAGTAGGTCCCAGGCGAGCAGCCCTGCGCCCAGGCATCCGGCGGTGTCCCCGAGGGCCGCCGGAACGATCTCGGGCAGCCGCTGGAACGTCACGCGTTCCTCGACGGCCGTCCGAAGCGGTGTGAACAAGGTTTCTCCCGCCTCCGCCAGCCCGCCACCGATGATCAGCGTGCGCGGGTCGAGCAGGGTGATCGCGGTGACGAGCCCGTCGGCGAGGGCGCCGATCGCGGACAGCCAGACCTCGCGGGCGCGCGCGTCACCGGACTGGACGGCCTTCGCGCAGTCCGCGGCGTCCGCCTCGGGGTCGCCGGACGCGGCCGCCCAGGCGCGGCTGACGGCGGCGGCGGAGGCCAGGGTCTCCAGGCAGCCGTGCTGGCCGCAGCCGCAGGCGGGTCCGCCGGGCCGCACCACGATGTGACCGATCTCGCCCGCGTAGCCGTGTGCGCCGGCCTCGATGACCCCGGCGATGCCGATGGCCCCGGCGATGCCGGTGCCGAGGGGGACGAACAGGAAGCGGTCGGCGCCGTGGCCCGCGCCGATGCGCCCCTCGGCGAGGCCGCCCGTGCGCACGTCGTGGCCCAGGGCCACCGGGATGCCGCCGAGCCGTCTGCCGAGGAGCTCGCGCATCGGTACGTCGCGCCAGCCCAGGTTCGCCGCGTACACGGCGATTCCCCGGTCGGCGTCGACGATGCCGGGGACGGCGACGCCGGCGGCCGAGGCGGCGGCGCCGAACCGTTCCCGGCCCAGCACCAGCAGCTCGGACGCGAAGTCCAGGATCGTCTCGACGACGGCCTCGGGGCCCCGCTCGCGGCCGGTGGCGCGGCGCGCCTCGTGCAGCAGGGTGCCGTCCTCGGCGATGAGGGCGGCTTTCATCCCGGTGCCGCCCACATCGAGGGCGATGACGTGTTTCACGGGTTTCACAGGTGACAGTCTCGCGTGCTCGGCGGGCAAAGGTCTAGTCCATTGGGTGGGATTGTTGAGTGGCCATACAAATTCGGGAGCTTGGTCCGGCTACGGTCCGGACACAGTCCGGGCGCCGCGTGCGCGGGGGGTGTGAGGGAGCCGCCAAAGTGGTGTAGACCTTACGTCGAATCGTACGTACGACAAGGGGTGGATCGAGAACCGTGAAGGGCCGTTACCTGAGCCTGGCCGCGTCCGGCGCCGTGCTGTGCCTGACCGCCGTGACGCTGACCGGCTGCGGCAGCCTGGAAAGCCTCACCGGGGACAACGAGGTGACCCTGCGGGTCGTGGCGGCCGACTACGGCGACAGTCCGCAGAACTCCTCGACGGGCTACTGGAAGGACCTCGCCGCGGCCTTCGAGAAGGACAACCCGAACGTCCGGGTCGAGGTCAGCGTCTACTCCTGGTCGGAGGTCGACGCGAAGGTCGCCGAGATGGTCAAGGCGGGCAAGGCCCCCGACATCGCGCAGATCGGCGCCTACGCCGACTACGCGGAGGCGGACAAGCTCTACACCGTCGACGAACTGCTCTCGGTGAAGACCGAGGCCGACTTCCTGGCCCCCCTCGCCGACGCCGGCAAGGTCAAGCGGGTCCAGTACGGCATGCCGTTCGTGGCCAGCACCCGGCTGCTCTTCTACAACACCAAGCTCCTCGGCGACGCCGGCGTCATCCCCAAGGACGGCGCGACCCCCTGGCAGCCCAAGAGCTGGGCCGACCTGGAGGCCGCGGCCAAGAAGCTCAAGGCCGCGAACGTCCCCACCCCGATGGCCGTGCCGCTCGGCCGCGAGGAGGCCCAGGCCGAGTCGATGATGTGGATGCTCTCCGGCGGCGGTGGCTACACCGACAACGAGGAGGGCTACCAGATCGACTCCCCGGAGAACGTCAAGGCCTTCGAGTTCCTCCGCGACAAGATGGTCGGCCAGGGCCTGACCGGCTCCGTCGAACCGGGCAAGCTCGACCGCCAGGCCGCCTTCGACGCCTTCAACCGGGGCGAGGTCGGCATGCTCAACGGCCACCCCACCCTGCTCAAGCAGGCCACGGGCAAGGGCGTGAAGTTCGGCATGGTGCAGATGCCGACCGTCGACGGCACCGACCACTCCACGATGGGCGTCGCCGACTGGGTCATGGCCTTCAAGAACGGCCACAAGAAGGAGTCCGGGAAGTTCCTGGACCACCTGTACTCGGCGAAGAACGTGACGACCTTCACCAACCAGTACGACCTGCTGCCCGTCACCACCAGCGGCTACCGGGCCATGGAGGCGAGCACCGGCGGCTCCGCCGCCCAGCTGAAGACCTTCCTGACGGCCCTGCCCAACGCCAAGCTCTACCCCGTCGGCAAGAAGTCCTGGGCCGGGGTCAGCGAGGACGTGAAGGAGAACATCGGCAAGGTCGTGCAGCCCGGCGGACAGCCCGCGAAGGTCCTGGAGGACATCGCGACGTCCGCGAGCAAGGCCGACGGCGACCGCTGACCCCGCCGCCCCGGGCACCACGCCGGCCACCGACCCGCGGCGCCACCGACACTCGCCACGCCGCAGGTGTCGGTGGCCGCCGTTAATCTGGCCGTATGACGGACGACGGGCAGGCGGAGCGGCGGCCGGCGACCCGGCTGACCGACACCGAGGCCGCCGTACTCGCCTACGAGGGGCGCAGCTGGCCGGGGCCGGGCGCCAAGGAGCGGGCGATACGCGAGGCCCTCGGGCTGACCCCCGTGCGCTACTACCAGCTGCTCAACGCCCTCATGGACGACCCGCGCGCCCTGGAGCACGCCCCGGGCACCGTCCACCGGCTCCGCCGCGTCCGCGAGGCCCAGCGCGCCCGACGATGATCCGCCCGCGATCCGATGGTCATCCGCCGGCGCCGCGCGCCCGACGGTTCGGGTCGGCGGCGGTCCCGGTCCGGAGGCGGTCTGGGCGGAGGGCGGATTACGCCGGTAGGGTCATCGGTATGGGGAGCCGCCCGCACGACCTGCCGATGCCCGAGCCCGTCACCGCCGCCGGACGCGAGGGCCTCCAAGCCCTCCTCCGCGCACCCCGCAGGGCCGTCGTCGCCCTCGACTTCGACGGCACCCTCGCCGACATCGTTCCCGACCCCGACCAGGCCCGCGCCCACGCCGACGCCGTCCCGGCGCTCGCCGCGCTCGCGCCCGAGGTCGCCGCCGTCGCCGTCGTCACCGGCCGCCCCGCCGGGGTCGCCGTGCGGTACGGCGGGTTCGCCGGGGTCCCGGGACTGGAACACATGGTGGTCCTCGGCCACTACGGCGCCGAGCGCTGGGACGCCGTCACCGGCATCGTCCACGCGCCCGCCGAGCACCCGGGCGTCGCGGCCGTACGGGCCGAGCTGCCCGGCTTCCTCGACTCCATCGGTGCCTGGCGCGGCACCTGGATCGAGGAGAAGGGCCGCGCGCTGGCCGTCCACACCCGCCGCGCCGCCGACCCCGAACAGGCCTTCGCCGCCCTGCGGGAGCCGCTCGCCGAGCTGGCCGCGCGGCACGGGCTGATGGTCGAGCCCGGCCGGGCCGTCCTGGAACTGCGGCCGCCCGGCATGGACAAGGGCGTCGCCCTGACGGAGTTCCTCGCCGAACGCGACGCCGAGGCCGTCCTGTACGCGGGCGACGACCTGGGCGACCTCGCCGCCTTCTCCGCCGTCGAGAAGCGCCGAGCCGACGGACTGCCCGGACTGCTGGTGTGCAGCGGCTCGGCGGAGGTGCCCGAGCTGGCCGCCCGCGCCGACCTGGTCCTGCCGGGACCGGCCGCCGTCACCGCCTTCCTCGCCGCGCTCGCCGAGGCCCTGCGCGCCTGACCGGCGCCCGCGCCGTACCGGGATCCGCCCCGGTACGGCGCGCTCCGGGTCAGGCCCCGGGCTCCAAGCGGTCCAGCTGGGCCGTGAACCAGGCCGCCGGGGGCAGTGCCGTGGCCGCCGCCGCCAGCCGCTTCGTACGCTCCGCCCGCTCCGCGGCCGGCATGGACAGCGCCGCGTGCAGGGCCTCGGCCGTCCGCGTCACGTCGTACGGGCTGACCACCAGCGCGTCCTCCCGCAGCTCCTCGTACGCCCCGGCCCCCGTGGACAGGACCAGCGCGACGCCCGCCTCCGACACCACCGGGATCTCCTTGGCCACCAGGTTCATGCCGTCGCGCACCGGGTTGACCAGCGCCACGTCCGCCAGCCGGTAGGCGGCCAGCGACCGCGCGAAGTCGTCCTCGACGGACACCAGCACCGGCTGCCAGTCCTCGGTACCGAACTCGGTGTTGATCTCCGCCGCCAGGTCCCGCACCGCCTGCGTGTACGACCGGTACGCCGCCAGGTCCTGCCGGGACGGGTACGCGGAGGCCAGGTGCACCACCTCGCCCCGCCACTCGGGGTGCGTGGTGAGCAGCTCCCGGTAGGCGAGCAGCCCGCGCAGGATGTTCTTCGACAGCTCGGTGCGGTCCACCCGGACGATCGCCTTGCGGCCCGCGACCTCGGTCCGCAGCGCCGCCAGCTTGTCGTCGACCTCCGGCCGGTGGGCCAGGGCCCGCAGGTCGTCCCCGTCCACGCCCAGCGCGAAAACCGCCACGTCCGTGCGCCGGTGGCGCACCGGCCCCGACGGGCTCTTGTCCACCCAGCGCGCCCCGGACGGCTCGACGCCCGCCGGGGACATCGGCCGGGCGGTGCCCCGCTCGTCGTCCAGGTGGGCGCCTGCCATGAAGCCGTCGGCCCACGCCCAGGTGTGGAAACCGACCACGTCCGCGCCGAGCATGCCCCACACCAGCTCCGAGCGGATGTCGTCGGGGAGCATGCGCAGGTACTCGGGCGACGCCCACGGCGTGTGGGTGAAGTGCCCGATCCGCAGGTCCGGTCGCAGCTCGCGCAGCTGACCGGGGACCAGCGCCAGGTGGTAGTCCTGCACCAGCACGCGGGCGCCCGGCGCGGCCTCCTGCGCCAGCGCCTCGGCGAACGCCCGGTTGTAGGCGGTGTACGAGGCCCACTGCCGCCGGAAGGCCGCGTCGAAGACCGGCTCGCGGGGGACGTCGTACAGGTGGTGGTGGGTGAACCAGAGCACCGAGTTGGCGATGCCGTTGTACGCGTCGTCGTACACCGCGGGGTCGATGTCGAGCATCCGCACGCCCGGCTCGGCGACGCCCCGGCGCACCGCCTCCCGGTCGGCGTCGGACAGGGCCGCGCAGATCCACACGGCCTCCGGCTGCCGGGCGAGGGCCGCGGAGAGACCGGAGACGAGACCGCCCCCACCGCGCCGGGCACTGAGGGTGCCGTCCTGATCGAGGGCGTACGAGAGCGGGCCGCGGTTCGCGGCGACGAGTACCTGAGAAGCCATGCGGCCAACCTAGCCAGGCCCGCCCCCGGTCAAACGCCCGTACGCCGAGGGCCCGCGGAGGATTACGCCACGCGACGGCCCGCGTACTCCTCGATGCCCGCCATCGGCGGCCGCTCCTCGGTGTCCACCGGGTGCGTGCGCGGCACGAAACCGGCCGGCCCCCGCTCGAACTGCGTCAGCTCCGGCCGTACGAGGTGCCCGCGCGAGAGCCGCAGCTGCGCCGTGCGGTAGATCGCCGCGGCCATCCGACCGAGCGCCTGCCCGTCCTGGTGGCGGTGCAGCCGGACGCCCACGTCGACCTGGGCCAGCGCGTCCAGTCCGACGGTGTGCAACGCGTCCACGAGCAGGCCCAGCTCGACCCCGTACCCGACGGGGAACGGCAGCCGCTCCAGCAGCGAGCGGCGTACGGCGTACTCGCCGCCCAGCGGCTGCACGAAGCCGGCCAGCTGCGGCCAGTGCAGGTTCAGCAGCGGCCGGGCGACCAGCTCGGTGACCCGGCCGCCCTGACCGGGGGCGTCGCCCAGGGGGCGGTCGTACATCGCCTTGACGAACTGCACCTGCGGATCGGTCAGCAGCGGACCCACGATCCCGGACACGAACGCGGAGTCGAAGTCCCGCAGGTCGGCGTCGACGAAGCAGACGACCTCGCCGGTCGTCGCCAGCAGCGAGCGCCACAGCACCTCGCCCTTGCCGGGCAGCGCCGGAATGCGGGGGAGGAGCTCGTCACGGTGCACGACCCGGGCGCCGGCGGCGGCGGCGACCTTCGCCGTCCCGTCCGAGGAACCCGAGTCGATCACCACGAGTTCGTCGACCAGCGCGATGGCCGGGCCGTCGATCAGATCGCGCCGGATCACCTCGACGATCCGTCCGACGGTGGCCTCCTCGTCGAGGGCGGGCAGCACCACGCTGACCGTCGTGCCCGTCGCCCGTTTCCGGTCGAGGAGCTGGTCGAGCGGTCGGTCGGCGGCGGACCAGGAGCGGGCGGCCAGCCAGCGCTCCACCTCTTCCAGCACTCTCGGGACTCCCTGCTGCGTCGGTGGTTTGGACCGAAAAGTGATCCATCTCGCGGTTCGGACGGCTGTCTCAACCACCCGGACCTTCGGTTACAGTCTTGAACAACGCGATGGCCCACCGCATGCCGGGGGTCCCGCGCACAAACGCCCGGACACGCCATGGAGCGCGCCGTCCGGTGCCATACCGCTCATCCAGAGGGGCAGAGGGATACGGCCCGTTGAAGCCCCGGCAACCCTCCAGTCGGTTCTCGCGAGGCGTCCACGACGCACTCCCGCGAGGTCCCCGACTAGGGAAGGTGCCAATTCCGTCTCATGGCGAAGTGCGCCATGGGGAAGATGAGGAGAAAGGGCCTCGCCATCATGGCTGCACAGACCGTCGCCACCTCTGCCGAGCAGGCGTCCGTTGATCTCGGACCCGCCACCGGCCTTTCCTGCCGCGAGTGCGGAACCCGCTTCGAGCTCGGTCCCATTTTCGCCTGCGTCGAGTGTTTCGGACCGCTGGAAGTCTCCTACGACCTGCCCCTCGGCGACCCCGAGGCCCTGCGCGCCGCCATCGAGGCCGGCCCCGACAACATCTGGCGCTACGCCCCGCTGCTGCCCGTCCCGGCGAACGTGGCCTCCAAGCCGAACCTGAACCCCGGCTTCACCAAGCTGGTCGACGCCGCCAACCTGGCCAAGGAACTGGGCGTCACCGGCAAGCTGTACGTCAAGGACGACTCCGGCAACCCGACGCACTCCTTCAAGGACCGCGTCGTGGCCATCGCCGTCGAGGCCGCCCGCGCCTTCGGCTTCACCACCCTGTCCTGCTCCTCCACCGGCAACCTGGCCGGCGCCGTCGGCGCCGCCGCCGCCCGCGCCGGCTTCCGTTCCTGCGTGTTCATCCCGCACGACCTGGAGCAGGGCAAGGTCGTCATGGCCGGTGTCTACGGTGGCGACCTCGTCGGCATCGAGGGCAACTACGACGACGTCAACCGCTTCTGCTCCGAGCTCATCGGCGACCCGCTGGGCGAGGGCTGGGGCTTCGTCAACGTCAACCTGCGCCCGTACTACGGCGAGGGCTCCAAGACCCTGGCGTACGAGATCTGCGAGCAGCTCGGCTGGCGGCTGCCCGACCAGATCGTCATCCCGATCGCGTCCGGCTCCCAGCTCACGAAGATCGACAAGGGTCTGCAGGAGCTGATCAAGCTCGGCCTCGTCGAGGACAAGCCGTACAAGATCTTCGGCGCCCAGGCCGAGGGCTGCTCCCCGGTGTCCACCGCCTTCAAGGCCGGTCACGACGTGGTCCGCCCGCAGAAGCCGAACACCATCGCCAAGTCCCTCGCGATCGGCAACCCGGCCGACGGCCCGTACGTCCTGGACATCGCGCGGCGCACCGGCGGATACGTCGAGGACGTCAACGACACCCAGGTCGTCGAGGCCATCAAGATCCTCGCGCAGACCGAGGGCATCTTCGCCGAGACCGCGGGCGGCGTCACCGTCGGCGTGACGAAGAAGCTCATCGAGAACGGGCAGCTCGACCCGACGCTGACCACCGTGATCCTGAACACCGGCGACGGCCTCAAGACCCTGGAGGCGGTGGCCGCCGACAGCGGTCAGACCGCCACCATCCGCCCGAGCCTGGAAGCCTTCCGCGCCGCCGGCCTTGCCTGATCCTCCCCACGACACCCGGAAAGGCGGTAGCGCCATGAGCGTCAACGTCCGCATCCCCACCATCCTGCGCACCTACACCGGCGGCGTCGCCGAGGTTCCGGCCGAGGGCGCGACCCTGGCCGAGGTCATCGACTCCCTGGAGAAGAGCCACCCGGGCATCGCCGCGCGCGTCCTGGACGACCAGGGCAAGCTGCGCCGCTTCGTGAACGTCTACGTCAACGACGACGACGTGCGCTTCGAGGGCGGGCTGCAGACGGCGACGCCCGACGGCGCCGGCGTCTCGATCATCCCGGCCGTCGCCGGCGGCTGATCGTTCGCCCGCTCGCCCTCCCCGGGCGGCCGGCGCCGCCCGTCGATTTCCGAATTGCCCTCTCCGCCAATAAGTGGAGGGGGCAATTCTGCTTGATTGATAGCGGTAGAGTTGGGGAAGTCCCCTCCGCTGTTCTTGCCCGCCGCATATGAGCGGGGCCGGGGAGGGTTGACATTGAGTCAACATGAGTGCGCGCTATGGGGCTTTGGCGTGGATTGTCAGGCCCGAGTTGCCCGAGAATATGCCAAATTTTCACTCTATTTCAATGTTTTCGCGTGTCCGGAATTCTCGTCGGATTGACCTGTTGCAGACAGCAGCGGTGCGGATACATTCAGCCCCGGTCGAGGCGTTCCGGCGCAAGTTCTGACCCGGGTTCGCGAAGCGCGGACCTGCGCAAGGGCCAGTAATAGGGGAGTTAGGCATGGCTCAGGGCACCGTCAAGTGGTTCAACGCGGAGAAGGGCTACGGCTTCATCGCGGTCGACGGTGGCGCGGATGTGTTCGTCCACTACAGCGCCATCCAGATGGACGGGTACCGCACCCTTGAAGAGGGTCAGCGGGTCGAGTTCGAAATCTCGCAGGGCCAGAAGGGCCCGCAGGCGGACATGGTCAAGCTCGCTGCCGGCTGAGTCCCGAAGCGCGATCGACCACCGACGCACTCACACACGAGGGGCCCACATCCCGGACACGGGGATGCGGGCCCCTCGTGCGTGTCGGCCCCGGGGCCCTTGCGGAGCCCGGCCCCCGAGCCGCCGGCGGGCCCGGCGCGGGGCGGACATTGCTCGAAGCCGCTTGCACTCGCGGGGGTCGAGTGCTAATCATTGGCGTTAGCACTCTCCAGGTGAGAGTGCTACTAAGACGAGGACCGGGCCGGTGAGGCCCGCAGGGTCCGGCGGGAAGGAACCGCCGAATCCGCAGGCCGTCCGTCGCGGGCGCGGGCGCGGTCCGGAGCAATCCACCCCTGTCCGGGAGGACCACTTCAGATGGCCAAGATCATTGCGTTCAACGAGGAGGCCCGGCGCGGCCTTGAGCGTGGGATGAACCAGCTCGCCGACGCCGTCAAGGTCACCCTTGGCCCCAAGGGTCGCAACGTCGTCCTTGAGAAGAAGTGGGGCGCCCCCACGATCACCAACGATGGTGTCTCCATCGCCAAGGAGATCGAGCTCGAGGACCCGTACGAGAAGATCGGCGCCGAGCTGGTCAAGGAAGTCGCCAAGAAGACGGACGACGTCGCCGGCGACGGTACGACCACCGCCACCGTGCTCGCCCAGGCCCTCGTGCGCGAGGGTCTGCGCAACGTAGCCGCCGGCGCCAACCCGATGGCTCTCAAGCGCGGAATCGAGAAGGCCGTCGAGGCCGTCTCCGCCGCCCTGCT
The DNA here is from genome assembly GCF_055574495.1 of Streptomyces sp. NPDC029836. NCBI lineage: Bacteria > Bacillati > Actinomycetota > Actinomycetes > Kitasatosporales > Streptomycetaceae > Streptomyces > Streptomyces sp. NPDC029836. Next base: position 106,402 of record NZ_JBVHZI010000016.1, read on the forward strand.
GTCGCAGGCCAAGGATGTCGAGACCAAGGAGCAGATCGCTTCGACGGCCTCCATCTCCGCCGCCGACACCCAGATCGGCGAGCTCATCGCCGAGGCGATGGACAAGGTCGGCAAGGAAGGCGTCATCACGGTCGAGGAGTCGCAGACCTTCGGCCTGGAGCTTGAGCTCACCGAGGGCATGCGCTTCGACAAGGGCTACATCTCGGCGTACTTCGCCACCGACATGGAGCGCATGGAGTCGTCCCTCGACGACCCGTACATCCTGATCGTCAACTCCAAGATCGGCTCGGTCAAGGACCTGCTGCCGCTCCTGGAGAAGGTCATGCAGTCCGGCAAGCCGCTGCTGATCATCGCCGAGGACGTCGAGGGCGAGGCCCTGTCGACCCTGGTCGTCAACAAGATCCGCGGCACCTTCAAGTCCGTCGCCGTCAAGGCCCCGGGCTTCGGCGACCGCCGCAAGGCCATGCTCGGTGACATCGCCATCCTCACGGGCGGCACGGTCATCTCCGAGGAGGTCGGCCTCAAGCTGGAGAACGCCGGTCTCGACCTGCTCGGCCGCGCCCGCAAGGTCGTCATCACCAAGGACGAGACCACCATCGTCGACGGTGCCGGTGACAGCGACCAGGTTCAGGGTCGCGTCAACCAGATCCGCGCCGAGATCGAGAACTCCGACTCGGACTACGACCGTGAGAAGCTCCAGGAGCGCCTCGCGAAGCTGGCCGGCGGCGTGGCCGTCATCAAGGCCGGTGCCGCGACCGAGGTCGAGCTCAAGGAGCGCAAGCACCGCATCGAGGACGCCGTTCGCAACGCGAAGGCGGCCGTCGAAGAGGGCATCGTCGCCGGCGGTGGCGTGGCCCTGCTCCAGGCCTCCTCGGTCTTCGAGAAGCTGGAGCTCACCGGTGACGAGGCGACCGGCGCCAACGCCGTGAAGCTCGCGCTGGAGGCCCCGCTCAAGCAGATCGCCGTCAACGGTGGTCTCGAGGGTGGCGTCGTCGTCGAGAAGGTGCGCAACCTGCAGATCGGTTGGGGCCTGAACGCCGCGACCGGCGAGTACGTCGACATGATCGCCGAGGGCATCATCGACCCGGCGAAGGTCACGCGCTCCGCGCTGCAGAACGCCGCGTCGATCGCCGCGCTGTTCCTCACCACCGAGGCCGTCATCGCCGACAAGCCCGAGAAGGCCGGTGCCCCCGCGGGCGGCGGCATGCCGGGCGGTGACATGGACTTCTGATCGGCCCCTGGCTGATCGGCTGTTCTCGAACGAGGGCGGCACCCCACGGGGGTGCCGCCCTCGGGCGTTGTGGGGGCGTTGCGGGTTCCGGAACCGGGTCAGGTGAGGGGCTTGAGGAGCCAGACGTCCTCGTGGGACGCCGGGAAGCCGGGGACGCGGGCGACCTCGCGGTAGCCGTGGCGGGCGTAGAAGGCCGGGGCCTGGAAGGTGAACGAGGAGACCAGGATGCTCACGCAGCCCCGTCGGCGGGCCTCCTCCTCGGCCGTCAACAGCAGTTCGGCGCCCCGGCCGGAGCCCCGTTGGTCCTCGCGGACCCAGGTCATGCCGATGCCCGCGCGGTCGCCCCAGCTCCAGCCGGAGAGCCCCGCGACCAGCTCACCGTCCGCGTCGGTGATCCGTACGGTGAACTCCGACTGCGCGTGCCCCGCCGTCGCCGCCTGGTTGAAGGCGTCCAGTTCCTTGCTCAGCCGCGCGTCGAGCTCCGCGTCCGCGCCGCCTGTGGTGACGTCCACCCCGTTGTCGTTCATGGGCCCATTCTGGGCGGCCGGGCGGCCCGCGCCGAACGGTTTCCGGAGCGCGGGACATCAGGAGCCGGTGGTGTCGAGCGGGTAGGCGAAGGGGGGCGGGGCGTGGAGCGGCTCGCCGAAGGAGACCGTGACGCGGGGGTACGGGCCGGCGTGCCCGGTGCTTGGGACGGGTCGCTTTCGGGTGGGGCGGTTTGGTTGGATCGGGGTATGAGCGAACGCAGCGTGCCCTTCGTCAAGATCTGTGGTCTGAAGACCGCCCGCGACGTCGAGGTGGCCGTGGCCGCCGGGGCGGACGCCGTCGGCTTCGTCTTCGCCCCCGGCAGCCCCCGTACGGTCGACGCCGGCGCGGCGCGGGTGCTCGCGGCGGCGGTGCCGGACGGGGTGCTCACCGTCGGGGTGTTCCGGGGGCAGTCGGTGGCGGAGGTGCGCCGGCTCACGCAGGAGAGCGGGGTGCGCGCCGTGCAGCTCCACGGGGACGAGGGCCCGGAGTACTACGAGGACCTGCGCGCCCCCGGCCGGACGCTGGTCCGGGCCACCGCCGAGCACGTGCGCCGGTGCGGGGAGCTGGGGGAGGACCTGTTGCTGCTCGACGCCCCGGACCCGGGCTCCGGCAAGCCCTGGAACTGGGGCTCGGCGGGGTTCGTGGCGCCCGAGGGGCGGTGGCTGCTGGCCGGCGGACTCACCCCCGCCAACGTCGCGGAGGCCCTCGCGGCGACGGGCGCGTGGGGCGTGGACGTCTCCAGCGGGGTCGAGAGCGAGCGCGGGATCAAGTCCCCGCAGCTGATCCGTGCCTTCGTCGCGGCGGCCCGGGCCGGAAGCTGACCGCCGTTCGCCCGGCTCCGGCCGGGCCGGGGCGCGCGCCCCGGCGAAAGATTCCGTAGCGATCGTTATAGATGTCGTGCTACGTTCATTCTGTAGTGATCGCTATTGAATCCAGGGGGATCCGTCATGGAGAAGAACGCGCTGGTCACGGGTGGCAGTAGGGGTATCGGGCGGGCCGTCGCCGAGCGGCTCGCGGCGGACGGCGTGAGCGTCGTGCTCACGTACGCCAGCGATGGGGCGGCGGCCCGGGAGACCGTCGGGAAGATCACCGCGGCGGGCGGTCGGGCCCGCGCGCTGCGCGCGGAGTTCGGGCGCCACGGGGACGCGGCCGCCCTCTGGGAGGCGTACGACGCGCTGGAGCCGGGCGGGGTCGACATCATCGTCAACAACGCGGGCATCGGACTGCCGCTTCCCCTCGGGCAGGTCACCGAGGCGGACTTCGACCGGGTCTTCGCCGTGAACGTCCGCGCGCCGTTCTTCGTCGTGCAGGAGGGCCTCGGCCGGCTGCGCGACGGCGGCCGCGTCATCAACGTCTCCAGTGGCGCCGCGCGCCTCGCGATGCCGGAGATCCTCGCCTACGGGGCCACCAAGGGCGCGCTCGACAACCTGACCCTGAACCTGGCCAAGGAGCTGGGCCCGCGCGGGATCACCGTCAACTCCGTCGCGCCCGGCATCGTCGACACCGACGTCAACGCCGGTTGGCTGCGCGGCAACCCGGAGGCCGAGGCGCACGCCGCCTCCCTCGCGGCGCTCGGCCGGGTGGGCCGGCCGGAGGACATCGCCGACGTCGTCGGCTTCCTCGCCTCGGACGCGGCCCGCTGGGTCACCGGCCGCGTGGTCGACGCCACGGGCGGCGCGGGCCTGTAGCGGCCCCGCCGGGCCGGACCCGGGGGGTCGACCCCGCGACCGGATGCCCGCCCCGGCGACGGTCCCGGCTCGGCGCGGCCGCCCGCCGGCGGCGCGGCCGTACGGGTGGTCTTCGGGTGGCGGTCGGAGGCCGGGCGGGCCGCGCGGGGGCACGGATGGGAGGGAGCCGGCCCCGCGGAGGCACCCGTCGCGGTGGGGACGGCCGACCGTGCCGATCTCCGACCCCGTCAGGGAGTTCCCTTCATGCGCCTGCTCGCCCGCGTGGCCACCGCCGCGCTCCTCGCCGTGACCCCCGCGATGGCCGGTACGGCCTCCGCCGCGACGCCGGAGCCGACCCCGGCGCCGCTGTTCACCGCCGCCGACGCGGTGCCCGGCCGGTACCTCGTGACCCTGGAGCAGGGGGTGGACGCGGAGCGGGCGGCCCGGGGCCTGGGCCTGGAGCCGTCGTTCCTCTACACCTCGGCGCTGAACGGTTTCGCGGCGGCGCTGACCCCGCTCCAGCTGGCGGCGGTCCGCGACAGCCCGGGTGTGCGCTCGGTGGAGGAGGACGCCGAGGTGTGGTCCGTGCCGCGGCCCTCCGCCGCCCCCGGATCGCGGGCGCCGGCTGGCTCGTGGGGTCTGGACCGGATCGACCAGGAGCGGCTGCCGTTGGACGACGACTACACCGTCCGCGGCACCGGCGCCGGGGTGACCGTCTACGTACTCGACACCGGCATCGAGCGGGGCCACGAGGAGTTCGGCGGCCGGGCCTCGTCCGGCTTCGACGCCGTCGACGACGGCCGCGAGGGGGAGGACTGCCAGGGCCACGGCACGCACGTCGCGGGCACGGTGGCCGGCCGGACGTACGGGGTGGCGAAGGAAGCGGGCCTGGTGAGCGTCCGGGTCCTGCGCTGCGACGGCACCGGCACGTACTCGGGGATCGTCGCCGGGTTGGACTGGGTGGCCCGCAACGCCGTCCGCCCGGCCGTGCTGAACGCCTCGCTGGCCGGGGACCGGTCGGAGACCGTCAACAACGCGGCGACCGCGCTGGCCGACGCGGGCGTCCTGCCCGTCGTCGCCGCCGGCAACGCCACCCGGGACGCCTGCGCGTTCTCGCCCGCCTCCGCCGCGAAGGTGGTGACGGTCGCCGCGTCGGACGAGCGGGACGAGCAGCCCGCCTTCACCAACTCCGGCCCGTGCGTGAGCCTGTACGCGCCCGGCACGGACATCGTCTCGGCCCGGCTGGGCGGCGGGAGCGTGGCCCACGACGGTACGTCGATGGCCGCACCGCACGTCACCGGCGTCGCCGCGCTCTACCTGGCCGAGCACCCCGAGGCGCTGCCGGCGGAGGTCGCGGAGTTCCTCGTCGCCGCGTCCACGAAGGACGTCCTGACCGGCCTCGGCGACGGCAGCCCGAACCGGCTGCTGTTCACCGGCGGCCTCTGAGCGGTCTCCGAGCGGGCGGGGGAGGGCGGACGAGCGGGGGAGAGCAGGGGGGAGCCGGGGAGGGCGGGCCGGCGTCCGGGAGTAAGAGGTGCCCGTACAGGTGCCCCCACCGGTCCCCCGTACACGTGAACTTCGCGGGGCCGTGCCGACGTCGGGCGCCCGCACGTCCCGGACACGGTCGGCGGCACGACGTACGGGGTGGCGCGCTAGGCGACCCTGGTCAGCGTCCGCGTGCTGGGCTGCGACAACCGTGACGCCTGTCAGGTCTCGCCCGCTCCGCCGCCCGCGTGGTGACGGTCGGCGCGACGAACCGCTTCGACGAGGGGACCGACTTCTCCAACTGGGGCCCGTGCCTCGACCTCTACGCCCCGACGAACGGCCGGGCGGGCGGCTGCTGGACGCGGTCGCGGAGTTGTGCGCGGAGATCCGTACCGGGCACGGGTTGCTGATGACCGGGCTCGGCATCGACGAGCTGTGGGAGTGGTCCGAGGACGGGACGGACGGCTGGGGCGCCGAGATCGTCGGGCAGTTGTTGCCGATGGCCGTCGAGCGGGGCCCGAAGCTCGGCTACGGGGTGCCCGACCCGGCCGGCTTCCTGAAGGAGGCCGCCGGAGTCTGACCAGCCGCTTCCGGGGAGCTCGGACCCGTGGACCCCCGCCCCGCGCGGGGCCCCGCGCGTAACGGACCCGTCACAGAGGGCGCACGAGGCTCCCCGGGCCGCCACGATGGCCCGATGCGCACCCACCACATCCCCCTCACCCTGACCGTCGCCGCCGCCGGGCTCCTCGTGCTCACCGGCTGCGCCGAGGTCACCCCGGCCGAGTCGAAGCCGGCGGCGTTACCGTCCACCGCGAAGCCGGCGGTGGCGCCCTCGTCCGCGACGCCCGACCCGGACGCCCTCCGGGCGGCCGTCGGCCTGCCGCCGGCGCCCAAGGGCGCGGCCCGACAGGCCTACTTCGACGGCCTCAACGCGATCGATCGGGACATCGTCCACGGCAAGGAGGACAAGGCGATCAGCCGTGGCATCGACACCTGCTCCGCCATCAAGAGCCACCCGGGGAACCGGGCCAAGCAGGTCGAGCAGACCGAGCGGCGGTGGACCAGCCCCACCCACCCGGAGGGCCACGGCGCCGCCAAGGCCGCGAAGATCCTCGACGTGGCGCACAAGAACATCTGTCCGAGCTTCTGACCCGGGCGGGCCGGTAGGGTCGGTGCGGGCGATCGACGATCGGTCGGTACGGGAGGTGGCGGGGGATGTCCGAGCCGGTGACGCAGTCGGAGTCGGAGCGGGAGCGGGACGGCGCCGAGGCGCACGCCGCCCCCGAGCGGGAGGTCTCCTACGGTGACTCCGTGCCGGGCACGGTGGTGCTCCTGGCCGCCAACCTGTTGCTGCGCTTCCTCGGCGAGCACGCCTGGGCGTACTGGATCGCGGCGGTGATCGGCGTCCTGGGGGTCGCGGTCGCCGCGTTCGGGATCGCGTCGGCCGTCCGCAGCCTGCGGCGGGGTCGGCGGGTGCTGCTCGCGCTCGCCGTCATCGCCCTGCTGCTCGGCGCGTGCGTGGTCCTCGTAGCCCGGCTCGTCGAACACTTCTGAGCCCCGCCGGGCCCAGCGGCGCCCGGCACCCGGCACGTGACGGGGGTGGGGGGCGGGTACGCGTCGTGCGTACCCGCCCCCCACCGCCGTTCCTGTCCCGGCGGGCGCTCAGGCCAGGGCGGGTTCCTTCTCCGGGCCGGTCGCGGAGGTCGGGGCGGGCGGGTTCGGGTCGGTGTTGAGTTCGGTCAGCATCCGCTTCGTGAAGCCGAAGAAGTACGTGGCGAGGAAGCCGGCCAGGTAGCCGACGGCCAGGCCGCCCGCGTAGACGGCGAGGGTGGCGCCCATGCCCGCCTTGCCGTCGAGCAGCGGGAACAGGGCCCAGCCCGACGGGCCGATCGCGGTGGAGCCGACGCCGACGCCGAGCTGGCTGAAGAGTCCGACGAACGCCCCGCCGGCCGCGCCGCCCGCGCAGGCGGTGATGAAGGGGCGGCCCAGCGGCAGGGAGACGCCGTAGATCAGCGGTTCGCCGACGCCCAGGAAGCCGGCGGGCAGCGCGGACTTGATGGTGGCGCGCAGCGAGCCGTTGCGGGGGAGCCGCAGGTGGACGGCGATGGCCGCGCCGACCTGGCCCGCGCCGGCCATGGCGAGGATGGGCAGCAGGACCGTGTGGCCGGACTGTTCGATCAAGGTGGTGTGGATCGGGATGAGGGCCTGGTGGAGGCCCAGCATGACGAGTGGGAGGAACAGTCCGCCGAGGACGAGTCCGGCGAAGGCGCCGCCGGTGGCGAGCAGCCAGTTGGCGAAGGTGCCGATGGCGGTGGAGACCTCACCGGCGATGAACATCAGGCCGAAGAGGGTGACGAGGCCGGAGACGAGCACGGTGAGGGTGGGGGTGACGAGGACGTCTAGCGCCTCGGGGACCCACTTGCGGCACCACTTCTCGACCTGGACGGCGAGCAGGGCCGCGGCGAGCGCGCCGAGGACGCCGCCCTGGCCGGGGGACAGCTGCTGTCCGAACGCGTCGATCTTCGCGACGCCGGGGAAGACGATGATCGCGGCGACCGCGCCGCCGAGGATCGCCGTGCCGCCGAATTCCTTCGCGGTGTTGTAGCCGACGAACACGGCGATCAGGGACATGAACCCGGAGGCCATCGCGGCGAGAGCCGGGACGAGCGCGGGCAGCCAGCCCAGGTTGGTGAGCATGCCGTTGAGTCCGGCGATGATGCCGCAGCCGATGAGCGCGGGGATCAGCGGGACGAAGATGTTCGCGATGCGCCGCAGGAACAGCTTGAAGGGGGTGGAGTTCTTCGCCTTCCGGGCGTCCTTGAGGGCCGCTCCCTGCGCCGCGATTTCCTCGGCGGTGACCGCCTTCGGCGCCGCCGAGCGCCCTTCCTCGACGAGGGCCTCGAACTCGGGCGTGACGCGGGCGACGGTGCCCGGGCCGAGGACGATCTGGTACGTGTCGTCCTCGACGACGCCCATGACCGCGGGGACCGCCTTGAGGGCCTCCTCCTGCACGAGGGTGCGGTCGCGCAGGCCGATCCGCAGGCGGGTCATGCAGTGCGCGATGGAGGTGATGTTGTCCGGACCGCCGACCAGAGGAAGGATCGCGGCGGCTGTGGCGCGGTTCTTGTCAGTGGACATGGTGGTGTCGCCTTGCGTAGGGGGGTGCGGGCGGGTCAGTGGGAGCCGGGGGCGGCGGGGGCATCGGTCGGGGCACCGGTGGCGGCTCCGGTCGGCGCTCCCGTCGGTGCTCCGGTCGGCGCTTCGGCGAGGGCGGCGCGGAGGTGGCCGTCGGAGGCGGTGAGCAGGCGGGCCGCGGTGGGGCCGTCGACGCCGCCGAGGATCACGAGGATGGCGTCCTTCACCTCGCCGCCGGTGGCGGTGAGCGCGGCCTCGATCTCCGTGTCGGGGGCGCCGGTGGCGAGGGCGACGATGCGGCGGGAGCGGGCGCGCAGCTTCTCGTTGGAGGCGCGGACGTCGACCATGAGGTTCCCGTACGTCTTGCCGAGCCGGATCATCGTCACCGTCGAGATGAGGTTCAGTACGAGCTTCTGCGCGGTGCCCGCCTTCAGCCGGGTCGAGCCGGTCAGCAGCTCGGGGCCGACGACGACCTCGATGCCGTGCTCGGCCGCGGCGGCCAGCGCGGAACCGGCGTTGCAGGACAGCCCGACGGTGAGCGCGCCACGGGCGCGGGCGGCCTCGACGGCGCCGATCGCGTACGGGGTGCGGCCGGAGGCGGAGATGCCGATGACGGTGTCGTCGGGGCCGATGCCCAGCGCGGCGAGGTCCTCGGCGGCCGGTTCCGCGGAGTCCTCCGCGCCCTCGACGGCCTTGACCATGGCGGAGGGGCCGCCCGCGATGAGGCCGACGACCCGCGCCGGGTCGGTGTTGAAGGTGGGCGGGCACTCGCTGGCGTCCAGCACGCCCATCCGGCCGGCGGTGCCGGCGCCCGCGTAGACGAGCCGGCCGCCGCGGGCCATGCGTACGGCGATCCCGTCGACGGCGGCGGCGATCGTCTCCAGCTGCCCCGCGACGGCGTCCGGGACGGTGGCGTCCTCGGCGTTCATGAGGCGGGTGATCTCCAGGGTGGACAGCCGATCGATCTCCGCCAGCTCGGGGCGGAACGCCTCGGTGGTGAGCGTGTCGAGCTGGGCGCGGAGGGCGGCGTACGCGGTCATGGGCGGGGCTCCTGGCGGGTCGTGCGCTTGCTGGTGGGGGCGGTGGCGGAGTGCCGGGGGGCGAGGGCCTCGTAGGAGGAGGCCAGGGCCGGCGCGGCGGTCTCGTACGTCCGCTGCGCGACGCCGACGAACAGGCAGTCGACGACGAGCAGCTGGCTGGTCCGGCTCGACATGGCGGCCGGGCGCAGCTGGGTCTCGCGGGCGGCGGAGGTGGCCAGGACGAAGTCGGCCCAGTGGGCGACGGGGCTGCCCGGGCGGCCGGTGACGGCGATGGTCGTCGCGCCGCGCTCGAAGGCGTGCCGCAGCGGCTCGATGACGTCGCCGGTGCTGCCGGAGTGGGTGACGGCGACCGCGACGTCCCCGGGGCGCAGCAGGACGGCGTTGGTGACGGCGAGGTGCGGGTCGTTGTGGGCGTGCGCGATCAGTCCGATGCGCAGCAGCTTCTGCGCCAGGTCCTGGCCGACGAGCCCGGAGGCGCCGACTCCGTAGATGTCGACGCGGCGGGCGCCGGCGAGGGCGCCGACGGCGCCGGACAGCTGGGTCAGGTCGAGTCCGGCGGCGGTGTCGGCGAGGGTCTGCGCCTCCTCGTGCGCCAGCTTGGCGACGACGTCGGCGAGCGGGTCGTCGACGGCTATGTCGACGGTCACGGCGGGGGCCGCGCCCGACTCCTGCTGCGCGGCGAGCGCGGCGAGGGCGAGGCGCAGGTCGCGGTAGCCGGGGTAGCCGAGGAGGCGGGCGGTGCGGACGACGGTGGCCTCGCTGGTGCCGGTGTGCTCGGCGAGGGCGGAGACGGTGAGCTGGGCGCAGCCGGCGGGATCGGAGGCCACGGCTTCGGCGACGGCCTGCACGGAGCGGGTCATCGACGGCCCGAGGCTGCGCACGCGGGCCCGGAGGGCGGCGGGGGCGGGGGCCGGAGCCGGTACGGGGGCGGTTCCGTTGCCGGTTCCGGTGGCGGTTCCGGTGGGCGCGCCCGGTTTCACGTCGGCCGCGTGACCCGCGTCGCTGAAAGTTTCTTTCGCGTTCTTGCTCACGTCTGAAATCTATTTTCGGGCGGGGCGGTCGGTCAAGGCGCCATGGGGCCGTGTCCCGCGAGACCTTCGGCCCCGGGAAAAGGGACCTTCGCCGCCGGGGGTGCACGGGTCCACAATGAGCCCATGGACACCCCGACCCCCCTGGAGCAGGCGCTGCACGTCGCCCGCGCACTCGTTCTCGCCGATCTCGCCGCAGCCGAGGTCGCCGACGCCGACGTCGTCTCCCTCGTCGAGGACTCGGTCACGCACCGCCGGTGGTGGGTGGAGCAGTGGCCGGAGGGCGTCGATTACCTCGCCGGACTCGTCGCGCAGGACGTGAAGGACGCCCTGCTGGAGAAGTACGGACGCTGGCCGCTGTGCCCCGTCTGCGGACACGGCGACCCGCACGCCCTGGACGTGGATCCGGAGCTGGGACCCGACCCGCACTGGGTGTGCTCGGAGGCCGGAGTACGGGTGTCGGCGGTGGGCGGCCTCGGCCCCGTCCTGCACCCGGGCCGGTGAGCCGCCCGTGACGGTGTACATCGACCCGCCGGTCTGGCCCGGGCACGGCCGCATGTGGTCGCACCTGGTCAGCGACGTCTCGTACGAGGAACTGCACGCCTTCGCGGCGTCCATCGGCTGCCCGGCCCGCGGCTTCGAACGCGACCACTACGACGTGCCCTCGCACCGCTACGCCGACGCGGTCGGGGCGGGCGCGGTGGAGATCGGGAGCAAGGAACTGGTCCGCCGCCTCACGGACGCCGGCCTGCGCCGCCCGAAGGGCCGGCCGTACTGAGGGTCGGACCGAGGGTCGTACGGTGCGTCGTGCCGGGCGGCGGGCCCGGTCGGGTGCGGGATCAGCCGCGGACGGCGCCGGCGGTCTCGGTGGGCGCCGGGCTGGTGGCGGGGCGGGAGCCGCCGACCACGCGGGTGCCGTGTGCGCCGTGCGGCGGGGTGCGGCGGTGCAGGCGCAGGGAGATCAGGGTCAGGCCGATCGCGGTGAGCGTCATGGCCGCGCCCGCCCAGGCGGTCGCGGCGAAGCCGAGGCCGGCGTCGATGACGGTGCCGCCGAGCCACGGTCCGCCCGTGTTGCCCAGGTTGAACGCGGCGGTGGTGGTGGCGCCGGCCAGGGTGGGGGCGGCGCCGGCGACGTTGAACATGCGGGCGTTGAGCGCGGGCGCGGTGAAGAACGCCGAGACGCCCATCAGGAACGACAGCGCCACGGCCGCGACCTGCACGGAGGCCAGCAGGGCCAGCGCCGTCAGGAACACCGTCGAGGCGGTGATGCCCCAGATCAGCACCCCGAAGAGGTGCGCGTCGGCGACCCGCCCGCCGATGGTCGTGCCGATCAGCGCGCCCACGCCGAACAGGCCGAGGATCCACGGGACCCACTTCGAATCCAGCCCGGCCACGTCCGTGAGCAGCGGCGACAGGTAGCTGAAGGCGCAGAAGATGCCGCCGGCGGCCAGCGCCGTCACGCCGATCGACAGCCACACCTGACGGTCGCGGTAGATGCGCAGCTCACGGCCGAGGCGGGGCTTCTCGGCGGGCAGCGGGATCCGTGGGATCAGCGCGAGGATGCCGACCAGGGCGACCGCGGAGGCCGCGCCGACCGACCAGAACGCGGAGCGCCAGCCCAGGTGCTCCCCGAGGAAGGCGCCGGCGGGGACGCCGAGGACGTTGGCGATGGACAGTCCGCCGATCATGACGGCCATCGCGCGGGCCCGCTGGTCCTTGTCGACCATGGCGATGGCGACGGCCGCGCCGACGGCCCAGAACCCGGCGCAGGCGAGCGCCGACACCACGCGGGAGGCGAAGAGCAGCCCGTACGAGGGGGCCAGCGCGCCCGCCACCTGCCCGAGGCCGAACAGGATGATCAGCGCGATCAGGGTGGTGCGGCGCGGCAACCGCAGGGTGGCCACGGCCAGCAGCGGGGCGCCGACGACCATGCCGATCGCGAAGGCGGATATGAGCAGGCCCGCCTGCGGGATCGTGACGCCCATGTCCTCGGCGATCGGCGGCAGGAGCCCCGAGAGCATGAACTCGCTGGTGCCGAGCGCGAAGACGGACAGGCCGAGGACGTACACGGCCACGGGCATGCGGGTGCGCGGGGCGCGGGCGGTGGGGGTGGTGGGGGCGGTGGCGTCGGGGGACGACGCCGCGGGGACGGGCGCTGATGAGGCTGCGGGCATGACATACACAAACCAGGTCGTAGCGGGCCGCATTCCCGTATGACGGTGTGTATGTCAGGTCAGGGTCGCCAGTTCGCGGGTCAGGTTGGCGCGGGCGGGGGCCTCCCAGTGGCCGGCGCCGTACGGGGTGCGGAAGAGGCGGGGCAGGCTCAGGAGCTGCCGCAGCACGGCGGCGCGTCCTGCGCGGAAGGCGTCCTCCGGGACGAAGCCGTACTCGGCGCGGACGGCGGCGGCGTAGGCGTCGTACGCGGCCGGGGCGCCGGCGAGGACGCCGAGGTCGGCGTCGCAGAGGACCTCGCCGTTGGTGTCGCCGGGGGCCGGGTCGTGGGTGACGGTGAGCCGGACCAGGCGGGCTGTCTCGGCGGTCCGGGCGGCGTCTACGCCGAGCTCGGGGAGGGCGCGCTCGGCGAGGGCAGCGCTGCGCTCCTCGTTCTCGGAGCGGTCGGGGCGGTAGACGGCGTCGTGGAACCAGGCCGCGAGCTCGACGGCGGCGGGGTCGGTGGGGTCGGTGGCGGCGTCGGTGGGGGGCGTCGCCGGGTCGGCGTCGGTGAGTACGTCGATCCGGGCCAGGACGTCGGCCAGGTGGGCGGTGGTGTGGTAGCGGCGCTGCGGTTCGGCCCAGGCGGCGAGGAGGCGGTCGGCGTAGGGGGCGGGGTCGATGGTGGGGTCCGCGCCGGCGGCGGTGAGGGTCGCCTGCCAGCGGGCGCGGAGGTCGGTGTCGCGGGTGGTGGTGTCGGGGGCGGTGGTGTCGGGGGCGGCGGCGCCGGCCGTGGGGGGCGGGGAGGTGGTGGTGCCGCTCGTGGTGTCGGCGTGCTCGGGGTCTGTGTTCATGCGCACATTGTGGGGGTGGCGTGATTGTGCTGGTGGAGCGAGGGTGGGGCCCCGTACCCTGCATATTGGACTAGACCTATTTTCCATATCGGTCCGGCCCGGGCCATACGCGCAGTTTTCCGATTTCCGAATTCCGAAGGATGGGACGACATGAGCAACCGTGCGCTCCTGGAGGTGATCGCCCTCGACGTGGAGGACGCGGTCGCCGCCCAGGCCGGTGGGGCGGACCGACTCGAAATGGTCGCCGACATCGCCGCCGACGGGCTCTCCCCGTCGCGCGAGACGTTCGCGGCGATCAGGGCGGCGGTCGACATCCCGCTGCGCGTGATGCTCCGCAGGGCGGACGGGTTCGCCGCCGGGGACCTGGCCGGTCTGGTGGAGACGGCGCGGGGGCTGCGGGCGGAGGGGGCGGACGAGTTCGTGCTCGGGTTCCTGGACGCGGAGGGCGGGCCGGACCTGGGCGCCGTCGAGGCCGTGGTGGCGGAGCTCGCCGGGTGCCGGTGGACGTTCCACCGGGCGATCGACCGGGCGCCGGATCGGGACCAGCTGCGGAAGGCGCTCGCGGAGCTGCCCGGTCTGGACACGTACCTCACCGCCGGGTCGGCGGCCGGGGTCGACGAGGGGCTGCCGGTGCTGCTCGCGGAGGCGGCGCGGGCGGGTGAGCCGGGGTACGGGGCGCGGATCCTGGTCGGCGGCGGGCTGGCGCTGCGGCACCTGCCGGAGCTTCGGGCGGCGGGCATCGACGCCTTCCACATCGGCGGCGCGGCGCGGCCTGCGGGCTGGGACGGGCCGGTCTCGGCGGCGGCGGTGGCGGAGTGGCGCTTGGCGCTGGGGTAGGGGGGCGGGGCCGGGTGGGGCCGGTGGGGCGGGGCCGGGTGGGGCGGCGGCTGCGGGTGGGTCGGGGCCGGGGCCGGGGTGGGGTGTCGTCCGGGGCGGGCATGATTTATGGCGCCCTGTCCGCAGCTTCGTTTGCCGGGCGGCACCGCGCGCCAACAAATCACGTT